>JAEUJZ010000184.1 GCA_016794505.1 Myxococcales bacterium | reverse complement strand
CAGGAACCAGTAGCGCAGCACCACCCACGACGCACGCGCATACAGCCGCCGAGCAAAGCTCTCGATGATCGTCGAATCGAACTTCATGAGACCTCCCTGGTGAGCGGCAACCTACCACGTAGCGTTGCGGCGGCTCGACGCCAATTCAGTCGCGAAGGGATCTGCCCAACAGCGCACTCTTGGCCGCATACCCGTCCCGACCCCAGCAACGAAAAAATCACGGAGCCGGCTCGGTGACATGCTGCTCGGCGTCTTTCGATGGGCGCATCTAAGCAGCAGGGCAAAGCCATTGTCGTTGGCTGAGCTGAGCCTGACCGAAATTGCCTGTCTGTTTGAAGCCACGGAACTTGGTCTCGATGTCACCGGCCGCAAGCGCTGCGGTAAATTCCGATGCTGTTGAGATGTAGCCCGGGACTGGCACCTTGGACTCCAGGCTGGTGGCTACTCCATATACGTGATCGGTCATTCAGGCTGTCTGAAACTGTGTTTGCATGCGTTTTAGTAAGCGCTGCGTTGAGTAGCCAATAACTCAACGACGTAAATGAGGTCACTGTTCGGCTCTATTCCGTATTCTGGTTTTCCATATGGACCGTAAGCCAAGTTTGCGGGAATGTATATGACCCGTTTTCCGCCAACACGCATTGAACGGATTCCCTCTTGTGCTCCAATAATCGCTTCTCTGGTCCCAAGCACAAACTGGAATGGTCGTCCATCCTCGTAAGTGCTATGAAAGACTCTTTTATCCAAGAGTTTTCCGGTGTAGTGAACCCAAACCCTGTGTCCGATCTGGGGCTGTTCGCCAGAGCCTATCCGCAGGTCAGTATATCGCACGCCGCTGGATGTATTTCCAGTAATGGGACTGCCAAGGTTGCTGTTCGGTGGAATGGAGGGTTGCGGTTGCAATGGTGGGATTGCAGGAGATGACGCTGATGCAACCGGCGCCTGCGAAAAGGCCGGGTTGCGAGGTATAAAGGTGAAATAGCCAGCGAGTGAGGATTGATACCAAGGAATTTGATGCCCTGCCGTTTCTTGCTCGACTCGTTGGATAACGGCCTTGAAGATGAATTCCACGGGCATGCCTGGCTTACGTATCGCTTGGACAAGATGTTTCGTGTATGGGCTATTCTGGCCATTCCCGTCCCTGGCAACTGTGTTGGGAGCTGTGGCATAGGCGATCAACGTACCTTTAGCTGCGGCAATTTGAGCCAGCCCTAATGCCGGAGAGCGACTGAACGAGCGGTATGGGTTTGTTCTGCAAGCATCCAAGATGATGATATTTACGGAACTGCCAGCATCAGTCATCTTGGCTAAAACTTGATCAGCATAGATCGTCTGGTACTTTACTTCATCCCGGCGTTCGAGGGTTGCATCGATAGGGATAAGGTAATTTTCTCCGTCTATTTGCATACCATGTCCAGAAAAATAGAACAGACCTACACCTTTCCTGATTGCAAGAAGATCGCCAAATTGACGCAACGCCTGGTCCATTTCTCGTTTTGTCGCATTGTTTAGTAATATCACCTGGAAATGTGCGTCCTTCAGGGCCGACGCCATCTCCTGTGCGTCATTGACTGGGTTTTTTAGTGGCCCAGTGGCATAATCAGAATTACCAACAACCAGCGCCAGCCGTGCTTCCTCGGTGCCCCTGCTGTCGATTTGCTGAGCTGCGGCAGTGAGAGCGCCTCCCCCAATAAGGAAAACGGCCAACAGCGCGGCAAGACAGATGATGAGCTGTTGCTGGATTGCTCTTCTATGAAGAATCATGTTTCTTAGCCTCATTGTAAGCGCAGTTACTTTGACACGCTGATGCCTTGCCTTAGCAGGCATGGTGTGCTGTTGGCGTGCCGCTTGGTTTCACTGGCTCCGTGATTGGGAAGTCCTACCCCGTAGGATTGGTCTCGGTCAAGGCGAAGACAGCGTCAGACAGTTACTCGGGCCTCCGCGCGTTTGTATTTTGATGTCGCACAGTGCTCCCCCGTCGCTGTCGCCGACAACGCGCGGTGAAGCCGTCCGCGCGGATCGTTTCTTGGCAGCCAGCCGATCGCTGCCCGATTAAGCGTACTTAATCGCACACATAATCGACGTGCCCCTGGCTTCCCCTAGCCCGAGTAATTAAGCTGCCCAGCGACGGTGTACACTTTCTTGTTGACGGGGACGTGAATGCCGATGGCAAGCCAGATCTGATCAGCGCCAACAGCGACAGCCACAACCTGTCGATTCTTTTGGGCCAGGGCAGTGGTCGCTTTGCCGGCCAGCAGGTGCTGCCCGTCGGTAACTTCCCCAGCGACGTGCAGATCGCAGATCTAGACAGCGACGGCAAGCTCGATCTGGTGGTCGCCGCCGATGGCATCAGTCGGGTTCAGATGTACATGGGCTTTGGCGATGGCTCGTTCTTTCCCGCGAAGCTGACGCTAAGCCGCGCCGGCAGTGGACCGCTTGCCATCAGCGACCAAGACAAGGACGGCAAGCCCGATCTGCTGCTGGGCCACGAGACCAGCGGGACCCTTGGCCTGTGGCTGAACGTCACGCCCTAAGCCGACGCAGCGGGCTGGCCCAAACGGCCGCGGCGACCTGACGACTGTTGCGCTGCGGCAGACGGCCACGCCTCGCCTGCGCCTCAGACTCGACCAGCCCGCCCGCCCCTTGCGTTCATGCACGCGGTCGCGCAGGGGAAGTTGTCCGAATGCGCTCTCGCCCCCCTGTCGACCGCTGCTAGGTTTTGGTGAGTTTTTATTCAGCATAACGAATTTATTTCCATAAAATAATCTACACATTTATATGAAAATAAATTTATTACTCAATCATCAACTGGCTTCTGCGGGTTTCCGGGCCATGGCGTCTGTGTCACAAGCTGCAGTTTTTGTTGGCGCGTTAAGCGCTTTAAGGCGGCTTCGCGACGCAGGGCTGCGCTGCGGTCCAAGGCGGGCTCGCAGTACGCAAGCGCAATGGGCCGACGGCTGCGGGTGTATTTGACGCGTCCGGCCGCGTGTTGTCGCAGCCGTCGCGCCAGGTGGTTGCTGCAGCCGCTGTACAGGGTGTCGTCTGCGCAGCGCAGCATGTACACGACCCAACCGGAGGGACCGTCGCGATCGAGCCAGCGAAGCGCAGGGACGTTTTTTTGCGGGGCGCGGGGCATGGGGCAAAAGACCGTGGCCGACGTCGCAGACCGACGACGTTGACCTGGTTACAGCGCAGGTGATAGCTTGCCTCGTGCCAAGATGCGAGTTGATAGTTCGCGAAAGCTGTTTGCGGGGGTCCGAATCGACGGCCGAATGCGGGAACAGCTGGAAAAGTGCCCGCAGCGCGACCGCGTGTTTTTCGAGTCGACGGACGGGCGTTATCTGACCATCCTGCGCACGGCCTCCCGTGGCGGAGACGAGACGTATATCGGCAAGATCCTGGATGCGGCGCACCCGGCCAATGCCATGGAAGATGTGCGCCGCAACATCTGGTCGATCCTGCAGCGGGTCTGTCCCGGCCGACGCGACGAGGGCGAGATCAAGCTCTATGCGCTGTCGGAAGGCGATGCCGAGCAAGGGCTGCAGAGCGAACCCACCCTGAGCACCCCGCCCCGCCCGCGCCACGGCCGCACCGACGACGACTATTA
This sequence comes from Myxococcales bacterium, assembly GCA_016794505.1. Classification (GTDB taxonomy): domain Bacteria; phylum Myxococcota_A; class Polyangia; order Palsa-1104; family JAEUJZ01; genus JAEUJZ01. The sequence continues at coordinate 87,211 of JAEUJZ010000184.1, read as the reverse complement.
CTAGCAGCCGGGGGCAGGACGCAGCGCGCGTCCAAGCCAGAATCCGCCAAGGCGGCGGACCGGCGTACACTGCGAGACTGCGATGATTCCCGCACGCCTCCTCGCTTGGCTTGGCAGCCGTCGCGCGACGTGGGCTGCCTTTTTGCTGATCGTCTTTCTGTCGCTGCCGGCGCTGTCTACCGGCGTTCAGCATGACGACTTCATCCATCAGACGCTGCTTCATGAACTGCCGTCGGCACAGCGTCGCAGTCCCGACGAGCTGTACTGCTTCGTAGGCGGGCCGCATTCCCGTCCGGCCGCCGTCGCGCCCCCGTGGTGGCAAGCCGCGGATCACAGCGTCTGCTTCTTTCGTCCGCTGTCGAGCCTGTCTTTGGCCATCGATCACACCCTGTTGATGCGCCCCCCGATGCTGGCGCATGGGCATGCTCTGCTTTGGTTCCTGCTGCTGTGCGCCGCCGTGTACGCGTTGGCGCGGCGACTGCTGCCCCCGGTGCAGGCCAGGCTGGCCCTTTTGATCTATGGCATGAGCAGCTTTGGCATCAGCGGCGTGGCGTGGCTGGCCGCGCGGCATTCCCTGATCTCGGCGACGCTGGCCACCTTCAGCGTGCTTTTGTACGTCGCTGGGCGAGCAGATTTGCGCCCGCTGCGCACGACGCTGGGCCTGCTGGGGCTGGCCTTGTCACTTTTGGCTGGCGAGAGCGCGCTTTCCGCCTTTGCCTTCATCGCCGCGTATGAGTTTTTTCTGGCCAAAGACGCGCCACAGCGACGGGCAGCGTGGCTTGGGCTGGCCGCAAGCGGTGCTCTTGCCTATGTGATCTGGTACGGACGCGCCGGGTACGGGATGAAAAACGTCGGTCCGTATCTCGATCCGCTGCGGCAGCCTGGACCGTTTCTGCGCGAGCTTCCTTCGCGTCTTTTGGCGCTGTTCAGCGAGGCGCTGTTCGGCCTTCCTAGCACGCTGTGGCACGCACCGACCTATCGACCGCTGTACTGGCTTCTCGGCGGACTCGGCCTGGCCCTGCTCGTCGCAATTGGGTTTTTGTCTCGCGTCGGCCGCGATCCCGAGGTGGCTCGACGGCTGCGCTTCTGTGCCCTGGGAGCGCTTCTGGCCGCGATTCCGATGACGGCGGCCGTGCTAGGCGGGCGCTTGTTGTTGATACCGGGGCTGGGCCTTTCGCTGCTGTTTGCGCTGCTTTTGCATCCACCACAAGCCAGTGAGCCCGCGTCGCCACGTCCGGCACCGCGGCTCTTGCGCGGCCTGCTCGTCTTGCTCGCCGGCTTGCTGTTCGTCGCCAATCCCGTGTTTCGCGTGGCGCAGAGCCTGAGCTTGCGCCAGATCGCCGCGGCCGAGCTGCGCATTCCCAATTCGTTCCTGGCCCCCTGCGACACCGCCGATCACTACTATTTGCTCGGCAGCGATGACTTTACCGTCGCGATGTTCGCGCCCTTTTTGCTGCATGAACAGCTGCGTCGGAAAGAGTGGCGTCAGATCACGCTGGCCTCTTCCGACATCACCATCGAAGCGCTGAGCGAAAAGACCCTGCGCCTGCGCAGCCAGCCCCCCGGACTGCTTCTGGGTGGCTTTGTCTATGAGCTAACGCGTCCGCCGCACCTGCCCCTTCAGCCGGGACAGCGCGTGCCGATCGGCCTGGGCGAGATCCATGTTGAAGAGGTCAGCCCCCGCGGCGTCTCGTCGCTGAGACTGGAACTATCGGTTCCGCATAGCGGCGGCTCGATCTGCTGGCTGCGCTTCGATGGCACGCATCTCTCTCCGCTGCAAATTACGTCTAGGAACGTACATGAAAAGCAAATCATACCGTATGTCAAAGGCGCCGCGCCGTTTTAGTCCCTGGGTGCTGCCGGGCTCCCAGTTCATGGGCAGAACTCACGGGCAAAACTCGCTTGTCAGGGGACGAAGGCTGCGCTAACGCATGCGGCATGCAGCGAACGATTCTGGGTGGTGCGGGCTCGGCACTGGGCTCGGTACTGATGGTTGTGGGCTGGCTGGGGATCGCCGCGGTACCAGCGCGAGCCGAAGCGGAAGACAGCGGCAAGAAGGCCGCAAGCAGCAAGGCCGACCGCACGTACGACGATCTGGCCAGCGACGCCAAGCGCTTGGCTGCGGCCCTGGATATGCCCGCGGATCGCCGTGACCTGGCCCTGTCGCGACTGAAGAAAGCGCTGGCCAACGGCAACGTGGCGGCCTTCGCCAAAGACGCACCGATCAACGGCATCTTCGCCTACCAAACCGGCGAGGGCGGCTTTCTGGTCAAGGTCCGCAAGGGCAAGGGTCTGGTACACATCCTCGGGCAGAAGCAGGATCTGGCGATTGCTCTCAAGAGCGTCACCTTTGGCGCGCAGATCGGCGGTGGATCCGAGTGGGGCTTTGGCTTGGTGCTGGGGTTGCGCAACGCCGCCAGCTTCGGCGGGGAATACAGCGGCAACAACCGCGGCGCCACCGCGGCCGAGGAGAGCATCAGCCTGACCAAGCTGACCAAAAAAGGGGTCGGCGACAGCGAGCCCGCATATCACGAGGTGTACATGCTCGGGGTCGCTGCCGGCTTGTCCGCAGGAGCCGCCATCGGCAGCTTGACCATCACCGTCACAAACCCCAGCTAGACACGAACTGCGGCGAGCCGTTCACCCGCGACCGCCGCGCCGAGTATGATGCAGCATGGTCAACCCACTCATCTCGGATCGCGACGTCGACTTCCTGCTGTACGAAGTGTTTGATGCGCCTGCGCTGTGTTCCCTGCCAGCGTTCGCCGATCACGGTCGGCCGACCTTTGACCTGGTGCTGCAGAACAGCCGCCGCTTCGCACGCGAGGTGTTGTTCCCGACGTACAAAGCGATGGATGCCGAGCCGCCGCGGCTGGAAAACGGCCGCATCGTCCTGCATCCGCTGTGGCACAAGATCTATCCGCAGCTTGTCGCCTTAGATGTCATCGCAGCCAGTCGTCCGTATGCAGCAGGCGGACAGCAGCTTCCGCTTCTGGTGACGACGCTCGCCTCGACGTATCTGATGGCGGGCAACTTGAATGCCGCCGGACTGGTTGGGCTGACCGCGGGCGCCGCACACCTGATCGAAGAGTTTGGCAGCGATGCGCTGAAGCAAGACTTCATGGCGCGCATGTACCGCGGTGAGTGGACCGGCACCATGGCCCTGACCGAGCCGCAGGCTGGCAGCAGCCTGGCCGATCTAAAGACGCGCGCCACACCGACGGGCGAAGGCCACTATCGCATCAAGGGTTCGAAGATCTTCATCTCGGCCGGCGATCACAACCTGACCGACAACATCGTCCATATGACGCTGGCCCGCATCGACGGAGCGCCCGCCGGCATCAAGGGCATCTCGCTCTTTGCGGTGCCGACGCGACGCTGGCAGGGCAGCACGCTGGTCGACAACGACGTCGCGGTGGCCGGCATGATCCACAAGATCGGCTGGCGCGGCGGACCCAGCCTGGCCTTGGAGTTCGGCGAGCGCGATGACTGTCACGGCTGGCTGGTCGGCGAACCGGGCCGCGGCCTGTCGTGCATGTTTCAGATGATGAACGAGGCGCGGATCATGGTCGGTGCCAATGGCGTGTCGACGGCCTCGGTGGCGTATCACCAAGCCGTGCTGTATGCGCGCGAGCGCCTACAGGGGCGTCCCCCGTCGGTCAAAGCCGATGCCAGCCGACCGCCCGTGCCCATCATCGAGCACGCCGACGTGCGCCGCATGCTGCTGCGACAGAAAGCCATCGTCGACGGAGGCCTGGCCCTTCTGGCCGTCACCGCACTGCAGCGCGATCTCGCCGGGCATTCCACGACGCAGCACGAGCGCCATCGCGCGGGCCTGCTGCTCGATCTTCTGACGCCGATCACCAAGACCTTCCCGGCGGAAAGAGGTTTCGAGGCCAACGCGCTTTCTCTGCAGGTTCACGGCGGCTACGGCTACAGCAGCGAGTTCCTGCCGGAAGCGTGGCTGCGCGACCAAAAGCTCAACTCGATCCACGAAGGCACAACGGGAATTCAAGGTCTCGATCTGTTGGGTCGCAAGGCCGTGGCCGACGGTGGTGCGGCCCTTTCGATCTTGACCGAAGAGATCGAACAGGCCGTGCAGAAGGCGAGCGCGGCAGGTGTTTTTCCCGCGGCCTGTACTCGCCTGCGCGAAGCCATGGCGCGCATTGCCGAGCTGACCATGCAGCTTGCACAAAAGGGCCTGGCCGGCGACGTCGAAGGCATGCTGCTGCACAGCGCCGACTATCTAGAGCTGCTTTCGATCGTTGTGGTCAGCTGGCTGTGGCTGCAGCAAGCCACCGTGGCGACGCAGCAGCTTGGGCAAGACCAGGGCGACGCCGACTCTTATCAAGGCAAGCTGTGTGCTGCGCAGTACTGGCTGGCGACCGAGCTGCCGCGCGTCTCGCACTTGATCGATCTGTGTCGTTCCGGCGAGGACTCGTACGCGCGCATGCAGCCGGCCTGGTTCTAGACACCGAGTGAATCCGCGGATTCGTGCTTGGCCTGCCCGCAGGGTTTGTGATAGTTCGTCAGGGCCAATGGCGTTAGAGACTCGCGAAACCAAAGAGCTCCTGGAGTCCCTCGGGCAGCGCGTCAGCGCTCTCCGTGGGCATCTTTGACATCGACAAGAGCCAACTGCGCATCCGTGAACTCGACGAGCTCACTGGCGCGGCGGACTTCTGGAACGATCCGGGAAGAGCACAAGCCCTTCTGAAAGAACAGTCGCTGCTGAAGGGCACCGCTGAGTCCTGGCACGGCTTGTCGCGCAGCTTGGACGACGCGCGCGTGCTGCTAGAGCTCGCGATTGAGGCCTCGGACGACGCGACGTTCAAGGAAGCGGTCGATGCGACGCGCAAGCTGGCGCAGCAGGTCGACGATGCCGAGCTAGCGCGCATGCTGTCCGGCGATCAGGATCACACCGACGCGCTGGTCAGCATCAACGCCGGAGCCGGTGGAGTCGACGCGCAGGACTGGGCCGACATGCTGCGCCGCATGTACTACCGCTGGGCCGAGCGCCGCGGTTTCACCGTCGAGGAGCTCGATGTCCAAGACGGCGAAGAAGCCGGCATCAAGAGCGTCAGCTTTGCGGTGCGCGGGCGCTTTGCCTATGGCTACCTGCGGGCCGAGTCGGGCGTGCATCGCTTGGTGCGCATCTCGCCGTTTGACTCGAACGCGCGACGGCACACGGCGTTTTCGGCGGTGTTTGTCTATCCCGATATCGACGACTCGATCCAGATCGACATCCGCGAAGAAGATCTGGAAGTACAGACCATGCGCTCGGGTGGAGCCGGGGGTCAGCACGTCAACAAGACGGAGTCGGCGGTGCGCATCATCCACAAGCCGACGGGCTTGGTGGCCAAGTGCCAGTCCGAGCGCTCGCAGCACAAGAACAAGTCGGCCGCGATGAAGATGCTGCGCGCCATGATGTACGCGCAGAAGCAACGCGAACAGGAAGCCAAGCTCGATGCCGCCAACAGCACCAAGAAATCCATCGAGTGGGGCAGCCAGATCCGCTCGTATGTCTTGGCGCCGTATCGCTTGGTGACCGACCACCGCACGGAAGTGAAGATCGGCAATGTCGATGCCGTTCTCGACGGTGATCTCGACGATCTAATCAAGGCCTATCTGATCAACTTCGCGCGCTGATCACGGCGTCTTGGGGCTGTTCGCAGCAGGCTGCAGCAGCGGAAGCGTGATCACAAAGCGAGCGCCCTGGCCAGGGGCGCTGGTGAGTTCCATGCGGCCATGATGGCGCATGACGATGCTGTGCGCGATGGCCAGTCCCAAGCCGCTGCCCTGCGTCACATCTTTCGTTGTAAAGAATGGCTCGAAGATGCGCGTGTGCAGCGCCCTGGGAATGCCTGGCCCATTGTCGCGGATCGCGACCTGTACCGCATCTTCGACATCCTGCGTGCCAAGCTCGATCGTCGGCACAAAGTCGGGTGCCGTCAGCGACGGTTCGGAAAGCGCATGTACCGCATTGCCGAGCAAGTTGACGAACACTTGCTGCAGCGGTCCGGCATGTCCCTGCACCGGGCGCGTCGCTTCCAGCTTGCGCACGATGTGTACGCGCGACTTTTCGGGATGCTGCACAAGCTCCCAGGCGTCTTCCAGCGTTCGCTGCAGATCGACGGACTCAAGGGGCTGTACATCGCGCTCGGCATAGCTGTACAGCGCACGGACGATCTCGGCCGCGCGCTGCGCCCCGCGTTGCACGACGCGCACCATCGCCGCGAGCTCGCCATCGGCGAGCGCCGCCTGCAGCGCTGCCAAAGAAGGGCCTGTGGCTTTCAGCTCCGCCAGCGCCTCGCGCAGCGGCCTTGCCGCGTTGAGCGTTGCGTTGATCGGGTTGTTGATCTCGTGCGCGATGCCGGCCACAAACTGACCGATCGTCGCCAGCTTCTCGGCCTCGCTCAACGCTTGCTGGGCCTGCGACAAGAGCTGGATGTTTCGTTCGATGTCCTGATTGCGCTGCAGAAGCTCTCGCGTGCGCGCTGCGACATCGGACTCCAAGCGGGCTTGAGCCTGGCTTGAGTAAACCAAGCGCTGCCGCAGCGCTTCCTGCATGGCCAAAAGCGTGGTCGCGAGGCGTGTGCGCTGCTTGGTGTGCAGCTGCGGCACGCGCGAGGCCGATCCAGGATCGTCGGGAGACGCAGCCAGCGCCGCCGCTTGGCGTGTGGCTTCGGTGAGCGGTCGCAAAGCGCCACGCAGACGACGCAGCGTCGTGATGACGGCCAGCGTCAAGATTCCCAGCGGCACAAGCAAGACCAACATGCCCAGCGGCCAGCGTATCGGCTGGTGCAGCAGCCATAGCGCAAACAAGCTGACCAGCGTCGGGCTTAGCACGGCCAGCGTGGCCAACGACACCGCGCGACGCGCCTTGCGCTGCGCCAAGGCCGGACTCAGTCGACGCACCAGCGCCGAGTGCGGCAGCGGCACAGGGACCAGCCCGGTTCGCGTCAAGTGGTCACGCGTGCGATCGCACAGCCAGCGAACGATGGCCCACTGCAAAATCGCCGCCGCAGAAAGGCACGAGCTGGCGATGCCCAGGAACACGACCAGACAGTCCGAAGGGACGTGCAAGCGGCGAACCGCCAAGACCGCAGCCAGCAAAAACAGCAGCGTGCCGATGACAAGCGTGCAGCCCGCGAGCCCACGCGGCAGCCACAAGAGCGCAGCCAAGCTCGCTTCATTTTCGGCGCGCGTCGGACTGGGCTCGCTGGCGCGTGCCGACAGAGCCTGCAAGCGCAGCTGAATGTACAGCGCGCTCGTCGACAGCCCAACCAGAAGCGCCACAGGTGCTGTGAACCAAATCGAAGCCAGGCGATCGCTTCCTTCCAAAGCCGGCGCGGCCACCGCCCAAAGCGCCAAGCCCGCGCTGATGGTCAGGCCGAGTGCGGACAGGCAAAGCAGGAAGGCTCGCGTTGGCAGCGTGTCTTTGCGAAGCTGCCCGCGCAACGCATGTAGCTCGCTCTTGCGCGCCGAGGCAGCCGCAGCAACACGCCGAGTCTCGTCGAGCGCGTGCTCGGCAGCGTGATATTCAAGCAGAGCGCGACCGGCATCAAAAAGCGGCGTGGCCGCAGCGGCACACCACAGCAGGAAGGCGACCGCCGACAGGGGCGCTCTGCCATCGCCGCCAGCGCATGCAATGCTGCCCAAGCAGACGCTGGTCAAGACGACCAATAGGCTGCGCACCAGCACCGAAGACAACGCGCCGCGCATGGCAGCCGTATGCTGTTCTGCAGAAAGCGGGGCCACGACCTGCGTCCGCCGACGCCACACGAGCCACAGCGTTCCGCTGATCACAGCCGCCACACCCGCGGCTTTGCGCTGCGCGATCAGCGCTGGAAACAGGTGCTCAGCGCAAGACAGCACCACGGCTTCTTCCACAGCCAGCCACAGCACGTCGGCCCACGGATACAAGCGGCTGCCCACCAAGCGTGCGGCCGTGTTGCTGCTGAACCAATCGCTGAATGCCAACAGCACACGTGCATCTTCATCCGGGTGCCGCGCGCCCACGCGACCAAGATCCGGATCGGCACTCACACGCGGCTCTCTTTGCGGGCCAGCAAGCGTCGCAGGTTGTCGCGATGGCGCACCACGATCAGCAGCAACAGCACGCCCGCCAGGGCATAGCTCGGCGTCTTGCCTCCCGTCAGGTACAGCCACAGCGGAAAGCTGAGTACGGCCGAAAGCGAACCAACGGACGAGATGCGCGTAAGAGCATAGGCCAGCACATAGATCGCACCCGCGATCAGGGCTGCCTTGGGTTCGAGTACCAGGAAGGCCCCCAGCGCCGAGGCCACGCCTTTGCCGCCGCGAAAGCGCGCAAACACCGGAGCCAAGTGCCCGACAAACGCCGCTGCGGCCAGCGCCGCCAGAATCCAGTCCAGCTGCGCCGCATAGTCTGGCTGACCTGCGAAATAAGCCCGGCCCACGACGACGGGCAGCGCCGCCTTGCCCGCGTCCAAGACCAGCACGAACAAGCCCCAGCCCTTGCCCAGCGCGCGAGCCGTGTTGGTGGCACCGATGTTGCCCGATCCAACGCTGCGCAGATCGACGCGCTTTGCGTGCGCGACCACCAAGCCGAACGGAATCGAGCCGAGCAGATAGGCCAAAACGAGGGCGATGCCAAGAGCCATCGACGGGCTTTTATCACGCTCCCCCCCGCAATGGGGCGCTGACCGCTGATAGGAACTAGCTATCAGAATCATTCAAACGATGTTATTGAGCTATCAATCGGCGATGGGCATCCTGTTTCTCAGGCAGCCACGGGCCGTCCGCCCGCGCCTCTATCGTTCCCAGAAACACCGTCGCGCATCGGCCAGGGCACAGCCAGCGATGCAGCGACCCCGCATCCCCATCAAAGGAGCACGGCCATGTTCAAGAGTCCAAGTTCTCCCTCGGAACCGACGCGCGCAACGATCTGTCAGGCCTTAAGCGACGCGCTGGCCGATGGTCTGGATTTGCACAGCCACGTCAAGGTCGCGCACTGGAATATCAAGGGGCCGCACTTCGCGGCGCTGCATGCGCTGTTCGACTCGTTCGCCGACAGTCTGTCTGGGCAAAACGACGAGCTAGCCGAGCGCATCGTGACGCTGGGTGGACGCGCGCTGGGCACAACGCGGCATGTCGCGAAGACCTCGCGCCTGGCCGAGTATCCATCGGATGTGACGCGCGATCTCGATCACGTCCGCCTGCTTGCCGAGCGCTTTGGCAGCTATCTCGCCGGCCTGCGAGCCGCGCGCAGCGTCGCGAAAGAAGGCGAAGACAGCGACAGCGAAGATCTGTTGACCGGCATCCTGCGCCAAACGGAAAAGCACACCTGGTTCCTGATCTCGACGCTGGAATAGCCTTGGGCGGATATATACAGCCGACGCTCGCCGCAGCCGGGCTGCGATGGTCGTTGTCAGCCGCCGCGCTCTTGTCGTTTGATGGCGCAATGAACCACGCTGCCCTGCCCTGCTTCTCGATCGCACACCGCTTCGTGCCGCCTTGGTCGCGTTTGCTGCGCCCAGCTGCGCCGCTTCTTTGCAGCCTGCTGCTGCTTGCTTGCGGAGGATCCGTTCCGTCGAGCACGGACGAGCTTTCCCCAGACACCCAGCAGACAAGCCGCCAAAGCGCGCTCAGCGGGCCGGTGTTTGATCTGCCGCAGATCCGCGACGCGCGCAGCGCCGACTGTCGCTTTGAAAACGAGCGCTCGCTGGTGAAAAACGGCGTCGCCCTGCGCGTGTGGAATGTTCGCTACCTGTCGTGGGAATGGCGGGACAAAGAGGGCTCGCTGCCCGCCGGTCTGCGCCCCATTGCTATTCGCGCCTTTGCCGCTCGACCACAAGCTGGCGCTCGCTTGCCAGCGCTGGTGCAAGCCCATGGGCTTGGTGGCTTTTCCGATGAAAACGCCGCGACCAGCAGCGCCGCTCGGCTGGGCTTGTTCGTGCTTGCGTACACCGGGCCCGGCGGCGGCACCACGCCGGAAAACACCTCCGAAGGCAAGCCCGCCAGCGATGGCAGCGGTCGCCGCATGTTCGACACCCGACCCGACGTGCGGGGATCGTGGTTCTGGGCGCATACCGCCGCTGCGATGCGTGGCCTGACCTGTCTTTCCGCGCGTAGCGATGTCGATTCCAGCAAGCTGGGCATGACCGGCATGTCGGCAGGCGGCGTGGCGACTCTGCTGGCCAGTGGCGTCGACGATCGCATCAAAGCGGCCGTGCCGCTGTCGGGACTTCTGGCCTGGGATGAAGCCGTGCGCTCACCGACTGCGTGGCAGCATACGCTGCTGGCCAACGCCGGTCTGTCGACGGCATCGCCCGAATGGATGACGCTGATGAGCGAGCTCATCGATCCGCGCCTCGCCTTGGCCACAAGCCGCGCGGCTCTGCTGCTGGTAAACGGCAGCAGCGATGAATTCTTTCCGCTCACGTCGCAGCGCGCCACCGCCGCAGGTCTTCCCCCCGGTAGCGGCGTCCGCCACAGCCTGATCGGCAACTTCGATCACGGCTGCTACAAGCTCACAGGCGGCGAGAGCGCCAGCACCATCGAAGCCCGCGCCGTCCTGCATGTCGAAGGAGGCCAGCGCGCGTTTTTCCGCCATCACCTGCTCGGCGATCCCGCCTATCCAACGATCCCGCGACCGCCGCAGGTCACAGCGACCCCTCTTGGCGCGGCGACCTATGTCGTGGTGCAGGTCGATCGCCCGGCCGGCTACGACATCGACGAAGTCCGCCTGTGGTGGAGCAGCGATGGCGCCTTCCTGTTCGGCAGCCTGAACGTGCCCGCCACATCCGCCGGCCGCTACGAAAAGCTCGTGCCACTGTCGCTGCCTGCGGCCTCGGCGTACTACGTCGATGTGCAGTACCGAACGCGCAGCCTGCTGTTCCCGCAGCGCTTCGCCATCTCGTCAGAGCCCGTCCTGCAGAGCGGCCTAGTTCCGCGCATTCGCGCGATCAACACCTGCCTATAGCCGCACGCGTTGCAGCACGGCACGACGCGCTGCATGACGCGCTGCACTTCGATCCACGGGCGAAAAAAACGCCCGACTGATCGTCACAGCCAGTGACCACGCTCGCAGCTCTGCCAGTCCCGCGCATCGATGCCCGGCTGCAGCGGACAGAGCATCGGGATCGCTGCCAGATCTTCGGCGCGCAGATCCGCCGCAAACGGCAGTGCCCGGTTCTGCTCATTTTCCCAGATCTCGACGCTGGAAAGCCCCTGCTGCGCGGCCAACTGGCATGTCGCAGACAGCACCTGCGCCAGCGCCTGCGGGTCGCCATCGCAGCGCAGCGCCAGCACACGCAGCAGGCTCTCGCTCGGCTCATCGGCGCAGATCGTCCAAGTGTTTCCGACGCGTGGCCCCAAGATCGTTTGCCGCGGTCGACCACAGACATCGGCGTGAAACCAGCCGCGTGCAATGTGCCACGATACGAAGTCGCGATCGATCTGCAGCGACAGCGCGTCGCCCAGCGCAGGCAATAGCGCGTCGTCAAGCTGCGTGACCGCGATCCAGTCCACGGTGGAAGCAATCGGTGCCTGCAGCGCAGCCAGTCGCCGCACCCGCACCGGCCGCGCGACGAACCCCAGGCGGGCATAGATCGTCGGCGCCACTTCGGACATCAGGTACGTACACAGTGCGCCCTCGTCGGCAAGCTGCGCATTCACTCCGCGCACAAGCTCGCTGGCATGGCCGCGACCGCGCAGGCGTTCCTCAACGAAGACGCTGGCGATGCCGTGCGCCAGGCCGCGCACGCCTCGGCTCGTGCAGGGGACGACAAAGCTCTCGCAGCCAGCCAGCACCTCGTCCCCAGCGCGCAGCAGCCACACGCGCATCCCACGCTGGCTAAACGGATGCCGCCACAGCATGGCTTCGCGCGAAAGGAACTGCTCACGCGACAGATCGCCGCCCCACACTTCATAGCTCAGCGAGTCTCGCGCCGTCGCTTCTGGCACCGCTGCCGCGTGTTCTTGTGCGCGTATACATGCAACTCGCCGCTCCGCCTTTTCTCCCATTTTTCTCTCTATTTTCTGGTCTTTTCCTGGCTTACCGGATCTAAAAAATCATACTGCGGATTGCATTCAAAATAACATTGAAACATTTCATCACCTGGCTGAATATCGCAAAGTGCCCGGACTGGGCCATCGGTTGATAGGTTTGGCGTATCTGAGTGATTGCAGAAGCGCATATTGTCCACTTCCAGCGCCCAGCCCCCGCGCAGATCCTCGACGGGGCGCCCCAACTGACCGGCCAGGGTCTCCAACGGAAAGCCATAACAGCGCAGAAATCTCTGCGCTAATGGTGGTAGCTGTGCGTATTGTTCAGGAAAGCAAATGCTGTCATATCCGGGTACAAAGCGCGATACTTCCTGTCCTTTTGCAATCGGCTCTGCCGCAAATAATCCCAGGCCGTGTACTGGACTTTTATCGATATATGTTTTGACTAGCAGCACGATGCTCCGTCTTTCAAATTTAAGTACATTTGTACTTTGTTAGCACAATCGCGCAGCCAGGCTTCGTCGATCTCGTTTTCTCGCGGGGCGATGATCTGATCCAACAAGAACGTCGCACCGTAACGAAACTGCGGCGACACGTCATGCGCGATCACGGCCGCCAAAACAGACGCCACATCATGCCGGCGATCGGCGTGAAAGGTCCGCACCAGATCGAGGGCATTGCGACAGTGCAGAAACTCGTCGCGCGCCGCGCACTGAAACAGCCGCACGGCCGCCGGCCCAAAGCCGCGAAAGCGCCGTCGATCGCGTGCGTAGGATCGAGCACTGGCCAGCTCGTCGAAGGCCAAGACGACACACAGCGAAAACTCATCGGCAAGAAGCGGCCGCAGCGCAGTGAAGTCGGGTTGCCGCTGCTCAAGCTGCGCCGCCACATCGCACTCTGAAACGCCATACACGCGGCTGTACAGCCAGCGCAGCGCGCAATAGTGCTTGTTTTCATCGAGAGCCCAGGCGCGCTCCATGGCCCAGAACGCCGCGCTGAGCGCAAGCCCCGAGTCGCGCAAGAAGGCCGACAGGTGACGCGCGTCGTACTCGCTGCTCAAGCTGTGCCACAGCGAGTCATGCAGTGCCGCCCGCAGCGCCGCGCTGAGCGCACGCGGCCCAGGCGGTTGCTCCTCGCTCGCGCGCAGCGCATCCAGGCTCCAGGTTGACTGGCGCACCAAGGGCTGTGTCCCGCACGTAGGCGGGACCGCGCGGCTGCGGGATGCGCTCGACATGGCGGCCGTCTCCAGAGCTAGGCCATCGGATTATACTGCGACGAACCATGGACTACGCAGCCCTCGCGGACATCGCCGCGTTGCCGGACATCGCCACCTCATCGGCCACGGATCGACTCACGGATCTATCGCGAAGTGGTGGCGTCGACCTGTGGTACTTCGACTACGAAGCGGCGCTGGGCTCGGCGCTGTGTGGAGACCTTGAGCAGGCGCATCCGCTGCGCGATGCCTACTTAATGCTCATGCTGCCCGACGAGCGCGCTCGCCACGACCGCTTCCTGTTCGCCAAGGATCGGCTGCAGTTCCTTGCGACCCGCGCGCTGGTGCGTACCGTGCTTTCGCAGTATGTCGAGGTCGCGCCGACCGCGTGGCGCTTTGCGACCTTGGAACGCGGCAAGCCATACATCGTCGCGCCGGCTTCGCCTGTGCCGCTCTACTTCAACTTGTCGAACACGCGCGGCTTGATCGTCTGCGCCGTCAGTACGCAATACCCGCTTGTGGGCTGCGACACCGAAGACATCGGGCGCAAGACCGAGACGGTCAGCATTGCCGATCACTACTTTTCGCCCTTGGAAGTGCAGGCGCTGCGCGCGTTGCCACCATCGCGACATAGCGAGCGCTTCTTTGCGTACTGGACGCTGAAAGAAAGCTACATCAAAGCGCGCGGCCTGGGGCTGGCGCTACCGCTCGATCAGTTTTCGTTCCTGCTCGATGGCCGCAGCGACATCGGCATCGCCTTTGATCCACGCATGCAGGACGACGCGACAGCGTGGCGCTTCGCTCTTCTTTGGGCGGGGCCGCGCCACTTCGTTGCCGTCGGCGTCGCTACGGCAGGCGCTCGGCTGTCGTTGCGTGCGACGCACGTGGTTCCGCTGCACGGCCGCGCTCCCTTTGGCCCGGCGTCCGCAGCCCAGTCCCCAGCCGCCCCCACGGAGCCCCATCACGATGTCTAGCAAGCTGTGGGCGATGAGTGATCTGCACGCCGGACACGCCGACAACCGCCGCGTGATTGAGCAGCTTCCCGCCCATCCCGGCGACTGGCTGGCGTTGGTTGGCGACCTCGGTGAGACCGAGGAAGAGCTCGCGTTTGTGCTCGATACACTGGCACCGCGCTTTGCCCAGCTGATCTGGGTGCCGGGAAATCACGAGCTGTGGACGTATCCCAAAGACAGCCCGCTGCGCGGCGAGGCCAAGTACCTGCGCATGGTCGAGGTCTGTCGCGCTCGCGGCGTACTGACGCCTGAAGATCCCTATGCGATCTGGGACAGTGGACAGGCCCGCTTTCTGATCGCGCCGCTGTTTCTGCTGTACGATTACTCGTTTGCGCCCGACGGTATGAACGTCGAAGCAGCACTCGACTGGGCCTATGAAGAAGGTCTGTACTGCGCCGACGAATTCATGCTGCACCCCGATCCGTATCCATCGCGACAAGCGTGGTGCCAAGCGCGCTGCGAAGCCACTGCGATCCGCTTGCGCAGCGCTCTTGCCCAGCACGATCTGCCGACGGTCCTGATCAATCACTTCCCGCTGGTGCAAGAACACGCGGTGCTGCCCTTGATTCCGCGCTTTACAATCTGGTGTGGCACACGTCGCACGCAAGACTGGCACCGACGCTTCCGTGCGGCCGCCGTGATCTATGGCCACTTGCACATTCCCAAGCAGCGAGTCCTCGACGATGTCCGCTTTTTCGAGGTCTCGCTGGGATACCCGCGGCAGTGGCGGCATCGCCCCGAGGTCTTCACCCGCCTGCGTCAGATCCTGCCGCTGCCGTAATACGACATGCTCAACCGATGACAGCGCGGCCTGCGCAACTAAGGCTGGTTCTCGTCGGGCTTCAGCTCGACTTCGATGTGTACGGTCTCGCCGGACTGCGGCAAGACATCGCGCACTTCGCTGCGGAAGCCCCGCTTTGAGATCTCGACGCGCTGCGAGGCGGGCGGGGTCGAGTTGGCGATGCGCTTGGGCGTGTTGCCGACCACTTTGCCGTCGATCTTGATCTCGGCGCCGCGCGGCTGTGAGTCGACGTAGATGGCCCAAGGTGAGCCGTTGCCACGCATCAGCACCAGCACCAGCGCGACGATGACGGTCAAGACACCAACGCCGAGCAGCGCGACAAACAGCGGCTTCTTCCAGATCGGGACCTCTGCATCCGTCTCGCTGCGTCGGTTCCCGGTGTCGTGGACGCTGCTCGTCGTGCCAACCTGCATCTTGACCGAGCCGACGTTAAGCCGCTGACTGCCCCCAGGGCCGACGCCGATGCGCTGACTTTGAAACGCAGATCCTGTGCCAGCTGGGCCACCGCTCGATTTCCAGACGGGCGCAACCACCGGGGCTGGCGTGGATTCCACGGGCAGCGTATCGGTCTCGAACTTCTTCCAGACATCGACCTGTTCTTGGAACGCGACCATGCGCTGACGAAAGCCGATGGTCATGTTGCGCGCCATGATCGTCGTTACCGAGGCCTCGCCGAACAGCTTTGAGGAAAGCTGCGACAACGCCAACCGCAGCGCCAATGCTGTCGGAAAGCGATCGTCTTTGTTCTTGGAAAGCGCCTTCTGCACGATGGCGTCCAGCTCCGGCGGAACTTCTCGCTTGCTCGAAGGCGGCGGTGGCGGCTCGTCATTCTCGTCGAGCGCAAGGGTCTCGCCAGTCAGCATCTCCCACAAAAGCACGCCCACGCTGAAGACATCGGCGCGACGATCCAAGGTCGGCTGCGACTGGCTCTGCAGCTGCGCTCGCAGCTCGGGAGCCATGTACACCGTGCGTCGCTGCAGCCGGGCTGGCACCGAGACATTGGCGACGCTGGCATTGCGCGTTCGCAGGCAGCCAAACTCGATGATCTTGATGTTGCCGTCAAAGCCCACCAGCACCGAGTCACACGAGATCTGACCATGCACGATCTCAAGCGACTTGCCGCTCAAGTCCACGCGCTCGTGCGCGTAGTGCAGCGCATCGCACATTTGCATGGCGATCTGCGCGGCCTGCCCTTGCGTGAGCTGGATCTGCGGATTGCGCATCACTTCGCGCAGGGCAATGCCATGCACGTACTCGCTAGCGACGAAGTAACTGCCGTCGGACAGCGCGCCTACTTCATGGACGCCGGCAATGCGCGGGTGCTGCAGCAGTGCCGCCGCCCGCTGATCGTCCAAAAAGATACGCACCACGTCAGGACGCTGTGACAGGTTGGCGTCCAAGATGCGCACCGCCAGCGGCTTGAAGTTGCCTTTGGCCTGTGCTGCCTCGCGTCCGATAAACGTGGTTCCGAGAGTGCCAGTCCCCAGCTCAGCAAAGAGGACATAGTTCCCAGCTCGGTACGGAAAATGAGGCATCGGTCCTCATGTTGGCGGAGTCAGCAGGCAAAGTCAAACCCTCGTTCCCGTCGGAAAATAGGGTGAAACGCGGGTCTATTCTCCCAATATCACGACATCGACTGGCTGCCCGTCGTCGTATTCAGGCGGGCTCATGGCGCGGGGGCGTTGGGCCACGTGGGCCAACGGGCCAGGCCGAGCGGCGACACTGGCCCGCGCAGGCACGGCGGCGATCTGAGCCCGCAGCAGCGCGGCGTTGTCTCCGTCACGAAACAGCGACCAGCGAAAGCGTGTACCGCGCAGCGCAAGCGGCGAACCGCCGTGCCAAATGTGGGCACTCAGCGACGCAGCAAGCAAGCTCGCCACCACCAGCGGCACCGCGAGCGATGGTCGCAAGGAAGGCGAAAGCCAGCCGAGCAGTCGCGCGCATCCAAGGATCGCGGCCGCCAGCACAAAGGGCACGATCGCCGTCGTGTAGTGCGATTCCAAGCGCAGCACATTGGGAAAACCGGACAGAAAGTTGAGGGCGACGATCGGCAGCGCACCCGCCAGCGAAAGCGGCGCCAGCAGCGCCAGCCCAGCGACGGGCCAGAGCAACAAGAGCGGATACATCAGCCGCTCGCGATCGGCAAAGAACAGCAGCACGCGGACCGGATGACGCAGAGCCGCAAGCACAAGATCGCGACTGGATGCGATGGGCGTCCCCAGCGCCTGAGCGATGCGCTCGAAGTGCAGTTGATACGAGCCCTGCTTGGGCACGTATGCCGGCTGCAGCCACAGAAGATACGCGAAACAGTACGCGACGAGCGCTGCAGACACCGCCAGCAAGATCCCGCGCGCCAGAGGAGGAAAGCCGCTCTTCCTCGTCGGAAGCAGCGCCCAGGCGACGAACAGACACGCAAGCTGCAGCGCGATGTCTTCACGGCAGGAAAGCGCCAGCAGCCCCAGCCCAAGCGCTCGCCGCAGCGCCCGATCGTCGAGCGCATCGACCACAGCCAGCAGCGGCGCCAAGGCCATCGTCACGGGGTGAACATCGTGCAGCGTGGCCACTGTTACCGTCGGATACAAAAGGGAGAGCAGCGCGGCAATCAGCCCACCGGCCTCGGCTCCGCCGTGCCGCGATAGCGCCGGCCCCAGGTGACGTCGACCCAGGCGATACGCGGGCCAAGCCAGCAGCGCGACGGCGATCGCTTGACCCGACAACAACAGCGCAGGCAGCGGCAGCCCCAGCCGCGCGAGCAGCGCGAACGGCAGCAGGATGGGCTCGGCGTGCAGACCCAACACATGCTTGGCCTGAACCAAGGGCAGATCGAAGGCACCATGTGCCACACCCCAGACCAAGCGCAGGTAGTAGCTGAAGTCGATCTGCGCATGAAACGTGGCATAGCGCAGCCAGCTCAGCGCCGTATAGAAAAGGGCATATCCGATGATCAGGCCTAGCAGCCATGGCCTTTGCCGCCGCGGACCAGACGGCACGGCGCGAGAAGGTGCATGTGGGGGATTCTGTGCGACGAAAGACACCGGATCGTCTTGCCTTTGTTTTCGCTGAGCGGCCTCAACCTGCCACTGCTTGTCTCGTCCCTGAGAGGCGGGCAAAGCGAGTAAACTATCGTCCTAAGTTGCGCAGACTCTGCGCGGGGCACGGAGGACTATATGTCGAATGCGTTTGCTGATGTGAACCGATACTTTGAGCGCGCGGCGGCGGTGCTGAACCTGTCGCGCGAGGTGGTGGAACAGCTTGTGACTCCGTATCGCGAGCTGCGGGTGGAATGCACGATCCGCATGGACAACGGCAGCATTCGCACGTTCACCGGCTATCGCGTGCAGCACGACAACTCGCGCGGGCCGTTCAAGGGCGGGCTGCGCTATCACCCCGATGTCGACATCGACGAAGTGCGAGCCCTCGCGTCGCTGATGACCTGGAAGACGGCGGTCGTCGGCATCCCGTTCGGCGGCGCCAAAGGCGGCATCAGCGTCGATCCATCGCAGCTCTCGGTCTTCGAGCTAGAGCGCCTGACGCGCAAGTTCGTTGCCGGCATCCACGATCTGATCGGCGATTCCGTCGATATTCCCGCCCCTGACGTCAACACCAACGCCCAGGTCATGGCCTGGATCATGGACGAATACTCGAAGTTCCATGGCTTTCATCCGGGCGTCGTCACGGGCAAGCCCGTCGATCTCTTTGGCTCGGTGGGGCGCGATGAGGCCACCGGACGCGGCGTCGTGATCGCACTCGAAGAGCTTCTGCGCACGCAGGCGCAGCAGCTCTCGGATGCGACCTATGTGGTGCAGGGGTTTGGCAACGTCGGCAGTCACACCGCGCGCATCCTGCACGAGCGCGGTGGGCGCGTCATCGGCATCGGCGATCACACCGCGTCGTTCTACGACACCTCGGGCCTCGACATCCCAAGCGCTCTTGCTCACGTCAAAGAAAAGCGCGTGCTCGCCGGCTGGACCGGAGCGCCGCAGATCCAGAACAGCGAGATCTTGCTCAAGCCCTGCGACGTGCTGATCCCGGCCGCGCTCGGCGGCGTCATCACCAAGGACAACGCCGACAAGCTGCAGTGCCGCATCATCGCCGAGGGCGCCAACGGCCCGACGACGCCCGAGGCCGATGAGATCTTGCGCCACCGCAGCATCACCGTCCTGCCCGACATCTTCGCCAACGCCGGGGGCGTCACCGTCAGCTACTTCGAGTGGGTACAGAACCTGCAGCAGTTCGCGTGGGACGAAAACAAGGTTCGCGTCGAGCTAGAGCGCGTCATGCGCAACGCCTTCCGCCACCTGAACCAGACCGCGGCCAAGCACCACATCGATCTGCGCACCGCTGCCTTTGTCGTCGCCATCGACCGCGTCGCCCGCGCCACCGCACAGCGCGGGCTATAAAGCGCAGCCTTCCCCCCGGTTTCCGCTACGGGGTGGTCTCAAACACCGTCTCGCCGCCGCCCCCGGTCACGCGCACGCGGACCGTCGTTCGCGCTCCGCCCAAGACGCCGCTCCCCGCCATCGTGCAAGGCCCAACCGGCGGGCAAAGCAAGCCGCGCAGCTTGCCATTCTGGCTCGGCGACAGGCCTACCGTGATTTGATCTGCGGCTCGGCTCTGCACCATCAGCGTTTCGCTATTGGGCAGATTTGGATCGGTCGACAGATCCCCTTCCGCTGTCGTAACCCCATCCATATTCGTCTTGGTTACATAATGAATATAAACATGGCTCTCGGGGCGCAGGAACCAGCCGGTTATTGACAATGCACTGGCCGGGGGTGCCATGGTTCGCGTAGCGCTACTTTCCAATATTTTTAGCTCTGAAATGTTATTAGCCACCGAGATCAAAGGTGGTTGATTTTGCGCATTATCTTGCAACAGTGATTTATCAACACATGAAATGCTAGGAACAGCTTGTTCTGGACTTGACAATGCCGGACGAAGCGCAACACTGACTTCGCCGAAGTATTCATTTGGCCGAAACGGACCAAGCAAGAGCGAATCGGCGCGGTCCGTGATACAGTATTTTCCTACATTTATCCCCGTACCAGGTGAAAATGTTGTGATATTTGCGCGATATATCTTTCCCGTTTCACCAAAATGAAGCCCAACGCGATAGTTTGACGGCGGCGGTGAGACATTGATCTTGAAAGCCGACAAATTGCTATCTTCCACACATCCTTTTGCGCAGGAGACATCTTCTCCCAATCTCCAAAGCTTCACAGCAACATATTCAACCGTCGGCGATATTTTCGTGATATCAATTTTACTATGTGGATATCTCTCGCAGCCTTGGGAAAATACAGAAATTGTGACCAGCCCAGCCTTGCAAATCAAGTCTCTGACCATCCTACGAGAACATCCAACATGCATGTTTCCCATGGCTCTGCACCTTAAAATGTTGGTTTAATTGTTCCGGTATTCGTCTCTCGCAGAGACTCCATAATACCTAACACACCCACCCCAATCAATAAGCTAGCACCAATCGCTGATACCCCAACAATGAACCAAGTTTTTTTGTAAAACGGTTTCTCTTTTTCTTTTTTCAGCGCGGCTTCGATGAATTTTGACCGCTGCTGCTCAGCTTCCAAAGCTTCTTGGGTTTTCTTAGCCGTGCTTTCTTTGCTAACTAGCTCGACTTGGGTTTCTTGCAGTCGCTCTTGTGCTTTCAGAATTGCTTGCAGATCTGTGACATATCCCCGCGCTTCTGCCGCTAAAGGTCCCTTTTCGTCGACTTCCAGATAACGCTGATACATTTCCAGCGCTTCTTTGCGCTGCTCCGCTTTGCGATAGGCCTGACCGGCATTGAAAAGAAACAGGGGATTCGGCTCGAAGGCATACGCGCGTTGCAGGGCCTGTGCCGCCTCGGCGAACTTGCGTGCCTGGAAAAGCTGACGCGCCTTGGCCACTTCGTCGTTGGCGTTGACCAAGCGCGGCGCGCCAGCATCCGACGACGCGCTCGGCGCGGGGATCAGGGGCGCAGGAGGCGGCTCACTGCCCTCTGTGCCGGCCAGCGCCGGAGCGGCCGAGCAAACGACCATGGCCGCAACCATGCAAGCGAGCGATACACTGATGCGAACAGAGAGGGCCATGTTCGGGCTCGTGGGCTAGGGTCAAGCGCGGCGAGGGCGGGGTTAAGCACGGCGCTCAGCGCCACACCTCTTGTTCGCCGCTGGGCTTTTCAGACGAAGTGGCACGCGTCTTTGGCTTCTTGTCTTCCCCGTCGGAGAGCGCTTTCTTTGAGCCGCCCTTCCGCTTCTTTACTCGGCTCGCTTTGGGGTCTGGTTCGCTTGTCTGACTCGCAGCAGCGACGTCGCTCGCGACGATCGTGCCTGGCTCTTTTGCTGACGAAGCGGTCCCGGTCGGGTGTGCGCCGGATGCCGAAGGGACCCTGGGCTGGCCTGTGGCCACGGGCGGCACCGCGGACAGCACCTTGGGGCCCGCCGTCGTGCGGTGCGCCGGGCGTAGCAACAGGACGATGCCCACACACAGCACGGCCACACCGACGAGCGAAAGGTATAGCGCCGCACGTCCACGGCCCTGTCCCAAGGTCAGCGAGACGGGGCGCGGTGTCGCGGCAGGCTTGGCTTGATCGAGTGAACCCTGGCTCGCTGCGGCAGGAACCGCGCCGACGCCGCTGTCGCTGCGACTCTTGCCCAGCAGGCGCGGCTCCGAGAGCGTCGATGCGAAGGGATCCAGCTCGCCACTGCTGCCCATCGTCTTGGCAAAGGGATCAAGCGGTCCCTGCCCGCTTTGGCTCAGGGCGCGCCGTCGACCGGTGATGTTGACCCCGGACAGCGCGTGAACGCCCCCCTGCAGCTCAGGACACTCGGCGAGGATCTGTTCCAGACGGTCCGCGACCTCGACCATGCGGGGACGATCGCTGGGCTTCTTAGCCAGCATCAAGTGGATGAGCGACGTAAGCGACGTGGGCAGCCCAGCCACTTGTTCCGCAAGCTGGGGTGGCTCTTTGAACATGTGCTGTCGCATCAGAGCCGCCGCGGTGTCAGCGGAAAACGGCAAGTGCCCGGCGATCATCTCGTACAACATCACGCCCAGCGCATAGACATCGACCTTGGCGTCTAGGTCCTCGCTGCCTTCGCACTGCTCGGGGGACATGTAAAGCGGCGTGCCGAGGATCATGCCGACGGTGGTCTTGCGCACCGGTCCGTCGAGAAATTTGGCAATGCCAAAGTCTAGAAGCTTCACCCGCTCGCCGAGCGGCGCCACCGGATCCGGCACGACAAAGATGTTTTCCGGTTTCAGGTCGCGGTGAACAATGTTCTTTTCATGGATGACTGAGAGGGCCGTGGCGCTCTGTCGGCCCAGCTCGATGACTTGCGAAAGTGGCAGCGACTCGCTGCGCTGCTGCGCTCGTTCCATGCGGCTCTGCAGCGGTTCACCTTCGAGAAACTCCATCATGATATAGGCGGTGCCGTCGTCGATCTGGCCGAAGTCAAAGATCTTCACGATGCTGGAGTGCTGCGCCATGCTGATCGCTTTGGCTTCCATGAAGAAGCGCTGCAGCACTTTTTCGTCGGAAGACAGCTCTTTGTGCAGCACCTTGATGGCCGCGCGCTGCTGGGACATGCGCTCGTGCTTGGCCTCGTATACGACGCCCATGCCGCCTTGGCCGATCTTGCGCGTGATGGCGTAGCCACCAACCTTGCGCCCAATCAGCGGATCTGGCTTGGCGGGTGTGGGCTCAGCGGGCATGGGCTCCTATCTCGATCGACGGTTGGACGATGCGCATCAGCCAGCGGTTCCAGCACCTCGCGTTCCGGCGGCAACAAGGTCTGGGCAAGCGCCCCGCGCGGAACCGCCGCAGGTCTATGGAGAGGCGGCGGCGAGGTAGGCTGCTGACGGTCGCAAAGTGAGCATACTACGCTGACGGCGACGCTTCCAAGCAGGACCATGGACAGCGATGTCACACAGCCCCCTCCGCGCGACAGGCAGCGCCCGCACTACGTACCGGGGGAAGGCCAGGATGAGCCGGGGCTGGCATCCGGCTTTTGATAAGCTCTCGCCATGACGTTTCTGGCTGGAGATCTCGGAGGGACCAAGACGCTGCTCGCGCTCTGCGACCGCGCTGGCGAGCCACTGTGTACGCGCGAGTTTGACAGTCGCGCGCACGACAGCCTGGAAGACATGGTGGCCAGTTTTCTGGCCGATTCCGACGTCCGAAGCCATCCGAGTCCGCAGGCGGCGGGCCTGGGTGTGGCTGGGCCCATCCACGAAGTCGCACGGACCGACGGAGCTGGCTTCACCCAGCGGGCCACCATCACCAACCTGGGATATCAGATCGATGCGCAGAGCTTGCAGCAGCGCTTCCAGCTGCAAACGGTGCGACTGGCCAATGACTTCTATGCCCTGTCGCTTTATGCCGCGCGCGTCGTCCAGCACGTCGAGTCACAGGCCCATCGCGACGGCCCGCTGCGCTTGCCCGATGCGCTGGCCCAGCAGGTCGCACTGATCGCCGACCCCGTGCAAGCGCGGCTGGACCCGCAGGGTAACTTGTGTGTGCTGGGGGCGGGCACAGGCATGGGCCAAGCCATCGTCGTGCGCGAGCGAGCGCTGCGTGCGGCAGGGGTTTCGCTTGGACCAGCCCCCGTGATCGTCGCCACCGAGGGAGGTCACACGGACTTCGCCCCGCGCGATGAGGTAGAACAGGATCTCTTGCGGTTTCTGTCGGCGCGCTATCCCGAGCATGTCAGCGTCGAGCGCGTGATCTGTGGCGCAGGCCTGCACATGCTGTACGAGTTCTTCGCGGCCCGCGAACCACAGCGCGTCTCGCCGCAGGTTGCCCACGAGCTAGAGCAAGCCGGTGCTGCGGCGCCAGCCGTGATCTCGGGCCATGGGCTCTCGGGTCGAGATGCCCTGTGTCAACTGGCGCTGCAGCGCTTCGTGATGCTGTACGGAGCCGAAGCCAGCAACCTTGCGCTCAAGAGCATGGCGACGGGAGGCGTGGTGATCGGCGGCGGTGTGGCGCGCAAGATCTTGCCGACGCTGCAGGATGGGCTGTTCCGTACCCATTTCCTGCGCAAGGGGCGCTTCGCCGCGCTCTGCCAGCGCATGCCCATCTATGTGCTTCTCGACCCACTCGCTGGTCTGCGCGGAGCAGCCTACTTGGTCTGCGATCCGCGATAGCGCGCAGCTACGCGCCTCCTAGCGAAGCTGAATGGCGCTGCGCCCGCACAGGGTCTCGATGGCCTGCAAGCACTCGTCGCTGGGCAAGATGGCCAGGTGTTGCGGCAAGCGAGCCTCGACGCGCCAGCGACTGGGTTGCACGATGCGCAGCGACACGGGCACGTGGCCATGGTGCTGCTTGAACACGCGCTGCAGGCCTTCGACTTGCGGCTTGGTCAGGCTGTCGGCAGGCAGATCGATGACGATGCGCTGCGTCTTTTCTCGGCGCAGTTGGGACAAAGGCTGCGCGGCCCGCATGTGTAGCTTGCGCTGCTCGGCCTGCTCGCCCCCATCTCCTCCATCCCCGCGATCACTCTCGCTGACCAGCGTCGCCGTCACCAGAAGCGGCTCGCCGCTCTTGAGCGCTTCTTCATAGTCGCCGTAGGCCTTGCTGAAGCAGACCACTTCGATGCTGCCCGACTGGTCTTCCAAGCGGAAGATGGCCATGCGGCCGTTGCCACTTTTCAGCGGTCGTTCGCGAAAGTCTGAAACGACGCCCCCGACGACGATCTCGGGCCGTTCGCGCGGGCTTAGACCCTGGCCGGAATCCAAGAGCTGCTCGACGCGCAGCGCCCTCGCCTTGTTGAGATCGGGGGCATAGCGCTCGATGGGGTGGCCGCTGATGTAAAAGCCCAGCGATTCCTTTTCAAAGGCCAGCTTTTCACGCGGCGTCCACTCCGAGACATTCGGATACGCAGGAGGAGGCCCGGCTGCACTGTCGCCGCCACCGCTGCCACCACCGCCGCCAAACAGGCTAAAGAGCGAGGTCTGCCCGCTCTCTTTTTCGCGCTGCAGCTTCTGTGCTCGCTCGACGGCAACATCCAGCGCAGCCATCGCCGCGGCGCGTACCGGCACGATGCCATCCATGGCACCGCCCTTGATGAGGGCTTCCAAGACTTTCTTGTTGATGCGGCGGACATCGACCTGTTCGCACAGCGCATACAGGGAAGCGAAGGCTCCTTTTTCTGCGCGAGCCTCTAATATGGCCTGCACAGCGGACTCACCCACACCCTTGATCGCGGACAGACCGAATCGGATTCCTTTTCGGATAATTCCGTCGCTGGCTCGATTCCCTTTTGCTGTCTTTGTCGCCTTGGGTGACGACTTGGCGGTCTTTCCTTTTTCTGCCGTTTTGCCAGCAGATTCCGAACTGGCTGGCGCCGCTTCTTGCAGCTTGACCACCGTAAAGTCGATGTCGGACTGATTGATGTCTGGGGGCAAGACCACGCCGCCGCCGCTGCGTACTTCCGCGACATAGCGCGCGACCTTGTCGGTGTCGTCTTTATCGCAGGTCAGGATCGCGGCCCAGAACTCATCAGGAAAGTGCCGCTTGAGGTACGCAGTCTGGTACGTCACCAGACCATATGCCGCCGAGTGCGACTTATTGAAGCCATAGCCGGCAAACGCCGCCATCAGATCAAAGACCTCGTCGGCGATCTTGGGATCGACCCCGGTCTTGTTGGCGCCTTCGAGGAACTTGGCCTTCTCTTTTTCCATGACCTCCTTTTTCTTTTTGCCCATGGCGCGGCGCAGAAGGTCAGCGCCACCCAGTGAGTATCCCGCCAAGGCCCGTGCGATCTGCATGACCTGTTCCTGATACACGATGACGCCATACGTCTCGCGCAGGATGGGTTCCATCGCGGGGTGGTGATACGTGATCTTGGTGCGGCCGTGCTTGCGGTTGATGAAGTCATCGACCATGCCGCCTTCCAAGGGGCCGGGCCGATACAGTGCGCCGGCCGCGATGATGTCTTCAAAGCAGTCGGGCTTGAGCTTCTTTAGCAGCTCTTTGAAGCCGCTCGATTCAAGCTGAAACACACCCGTGGTATCGCCTTCGCTGATCATGCGGTACACGCCCTGGTCGTCGAGCGGGATGCGCCGCAGATCGAAGTCGGGCTTGTCCTTTTTGATCATCGCCACGGCGATGTCGATGACCGTTAGCGTCTTGAGTCCCAAGAAGTCGAACTTGACCAGGCCGGCCTCTTCGACTTCGTCCTTGGCGAACTGCGTGACGATCTCGCCATCTTGGCCGCGGTAACACGGCACGTGATTCCACAGCGAGCTATCGGCGATGACGATGCCCGCGGCATGCATGCCGGCGTTGCGATGCAGGCCTTCGAGCGCGGTGGCGATATCGATGAGCTCCTGAAATTCCTTTTTCTCGGCCGCAATCTGCTTGAAGCGCGGCTCGTTTTCCAGCGCCCAGTCCATCGTCACCGGGTGCCCATCGACGAGCGCTGGCAGGTTCTTGGTCAGATCGTTTAGCTCGGAAAACGGCATACCCAAGACGCGGCCGACGTCTTTGATCGCCGACTTCGCAGACAGTGATCCGAACGTGATGATCTGACCGACCTGATCCTTGCCGTACTTTTCGCTGACGTACTTGATGACCCCGTCCCGCCGATTCATGCAGAAGTCGACGTCAAAGTCGGGCATCGAGATGCGCTCGGGATTCAGGAAGCGCTCAAAAAGGAGGTTGTACGGAATGGGATCGAGATCGGTGATGCGCAAGGAATACGCAACCAGCGAGCCCGCGCCCGATCCGCGCCCCGGTCCGACGGGAATTCCCGTCCGCTTGGCATAGTCGATGAAGTCCCAGACGATCAAGAAGTAGCCGGGAAAGTCCATCTGGACGATGACGTCTAGCTCGCGCTGCAGGCGCTGACGGTACAGGTCTTGATCGACCTTTTTTCCCAGCTCAGCGAACTCGGCGAAGCGGCGCTCAAGACCATCCTGCGACACCTTGCGAAAGTAACTGGGAATGTCATAGCCCTCGGGCACGCGATAGCGCGGCAGCATGGGCTTGCCGAGCTTCAGCTCGACGTTGCAGCTACGCGCGATGCGGACGGTGTTTTCCAGGGCCTCGGGAATGTCGTGGAAATGGGAATTGAACTCAGCGGCGCTCTTTAGATAGTAGGAAGAGACCTCGTGACGCAGCCGCTTTTCGTCAGACAGCGTGCGTCCCTGCTGAATCGCCATCAGGACTTCTTGCGCCTTGGCGTCGCGCTCATGGATGTAGTGGCAGTCACCCGTGGCGACGAGCGGAATGCCAGTCTCGCGCGACATGCGGCGCCACTCGTCGTTGATCTTGTCCTGGTCGGCCAAGCCATTGGGCTGGATTTCCAGATAGAAATCCCCCGGTGCAAACAGCGAGGCATAGCCCTTGGCCATGTCCTTGGCCTGCTCATAGCCATGGGTCAAAAGCGTCTGCGCGATCTCGCCGCCCAAGCACGCCGACAGCCCAATGACGCCTTCGCTGTGCTCCTTGAGAATCTGCTTGTCGATGCGCGGGTGGTAATAGAAGCCCTGCAAGAAGGCCATCGACGACAGGTACTGCAGGTTCTTGTACCCGGTGATGTCCTTGGCCAAAAGGATCAGGTGATAGTTGCGGCGGTTCTGGCGGTCGTGACGGTCGGCGCAGACATAGGTCTCGATGCCGAAGATGGCTTTCTTGCCGGCGGCCTTGGCCTTTTTATAGAAGTCGATGGCGCCGAACATGTTGCCGTGATCGGTCAGCGCCGCCGCGTCCATGCCCAGATCAGCAAGCCGCGGAAACAGATCCTTTAGGCGGATGGCACCGTCGAGCAGGCTGTACTGGCTGTGAAGATGGAGATGGGTGAATTCCTGTACCTGCGCGCCTTCGACTGTGCTGGCCATGGGGTCCTTTGTTGGCGATCGCTGGGACGGTGAAGCGATCAGGGCACCGTGTAGCAAGTTCAAAGAGGCCAGGTCAACCCAGCTTGTCCGCTTTGCCATGTTCTATGAATAGGAACGTGCGTATGAATTTCATCAAAGTATTCGGTTAGTAACCTATATACCGAGGCAATTGAACTTCCCAAGCACGAGGGGATACGCCGCGGCGGGTCCTGCCCGCACAATAACGGCATGTACCGCACGATCTGGCGCGCGACCTTGGGAGGGCTGCTGGGACTTGCGCTCAGCGGGCCAAGCTCCGCGGCCGAACCGAGCCTGCGCTTTCCAGCGCTGCCGTCGAGTACGCCGCTTGCGTTTCAACAGACTCTGACCGGGATGCTGCCGGGCAAGACGAAAGAGCAGCGCTATACGCTGAGCTTCGTCGGCAACAAGCCGCGGCTCGCGGTGCGCGTGCGAAGCTGCCCCGGCCCCAGCCTGAAAGGCGGCGCGGCAGCGGCGTGCAAAGAGTCCTTCGGCAAGCCAGTGGTGTCGTATGAAGGCTCGCTTAGGCCGCATCCCTATGGCGTGGAGCTGTGGCTTTCGACTCAGGCGACCGTCGAGGGTTTCCCATCTGAGATGACGCTGACCTGCCTGCGCACGGTGGTCGGCGTGCTGCCCGCGGGAGCCAGCCTGCTTTCAGGCGACGCGTGCAAGGGCGATGGACCGCCGCCGCGCTGGCAGCCAGGAACGACGCAGGATGTCGGCTTGTGGCAGTGCCAGCTACACGATGAGCACGGCGGACCGTGGAGCGGCTACGGCACGCTGGGACCGCTTTCCTTTGCCGGCGGTGCGGGTGTGGAGTGGGTCTTTGTGAACAACGACTGCGCCGGACAAGAGGGCGCGTTCCGTCAGATCTCGCCGGGCTCGTAACGCAGTATCCTGGAAAGATGAGCGACTCGAAGCAAGCGTCTCTTGGGGGAAGCGCGGCGCGGACCTGTCGTCGAGCGGGGCACGCGGCAGGGTGGTTGGGGCGCCTGGGCCTGCTGGGCCTTGCGGCCTGTGGTGGCACCGGCATGGCCAGCGATCCAAACGGCACCGTCCCGGCCGATCCCGTCGAGCAGACGATGACGAAAGAGGGAGCCTGTCTGCCCGAGGTGAGCTGCAGCGGGACGCCT
Source organism: Myxococcales bacterium (assembly GCA_016794505.1). Classification (GTDB taxonomy): domain Bacteria; phylum Myxococcota_A; class Polyangia; order Palsa-1104; family JAEUJZ01; genus JAEUJZ01. The sequence goes on along the minus strand of JAEUJZ010000184.1, from coordinate 58,204 downwards.
TCCGGGCTCAGCAAGGGATCGTGGAAGCACAGCCTGACCAGTCCGCTGGTGGTGGCAAGTGGCTCGCCGCGACACCGCGGCATCGACTTGATCGCGACGGCCGATGCCAACGAACAGGTGCTAGCCGGCGAGATCAGCTATGGCGTTGTCGACAAGGCGCTCGAAGACGAAGAGGTCGACGTCTTCGTCTGTCGTGCGGGAAGCTGGCAGCTTCTGGGTACCGTTGTGACCGGCAGCAGCAACCCCAGCGACGGCAGATTTGAGCTTCGCCTGCGCGGCAGCGACCGCCTGCCCGTGGGGCGCAGGCAGGTGTTTGCGTCGGTGCGTGGCGACCGTAGCTCGCTTCACTTTCTGGCCGTCGTGCTGCCGAGCGGCGGCAAGGTAGCGGTCAGCGACATCGACGGCACGCTGACCAGCTATGAAAATGAATACCCCGAGTCGCTGGTGACAGGGTCGGCGGTCAAAGCGCAAGACGGCGCGGCCGAGGCGTTTTCAGCCCTGGCCGAGCGCTGCTATCAGCCGGTGTACTTGACAGCGCGCGGCTCGGTCTTCACCGAATCGACGCGGACGTGGCTTAAGGACCGCGCCTTTCCCGTCGGACCGCTGCGCTTGGCACCGAACCTCATCACCTTGCCGGGCGAGACCACGGTCGAGTACAAGGCGAGCACGATGCAGGCGATACAGGCCTCAGGTGTGACGATTGCCGTCGGAAATGGCAATCGGGCCAGCGATGCGCAGGCGTACAAGCAGATCGGCGTGGCGACGGATCACATCTTCCTCAAGCGGCCGGAATACCAGACCGAGATCGATCCGGTCATTGCTCGCGGCGACGCAGTCGGGGTCGATAGCTATCGCCTGCTGCAGCCGACCTTTCTGGCCTATCCACGCGCGCCTTAGCTAGGCCGTTCGACAGGCAGCGCGCAGACGTCGGCGGCCCGGCGGCCACCTGCTTGCCAGCGGCCCGTCGGCCCAGGAGCGCTGCAACCAGCGACGTCGTCGACAGACGAAGGCGCCAGCGCAGGCTCGCTGGGTCGATGCACTACGGCGTGCTCGATGGCGCCGTGCCGGGCGAGGTCGGGGTGGCGCCGCCGCCTGTGTCACCGCCCGTCCCACCAGCCCCACCGCCAGCCGGCGGAGCGCTCTGCGTCGTCGTCGGCTTGTCCCCCGTGCCACCCGCCTTGGGACCGCAAGCGCCGGCAAACAGCGAGAGCCCAAACAGGCCCACCAAGCCCACGACGCCCAGACGCGGCGCATAGCGCGGTGCGTATCGGGGCGCGTACCGGGGCGCGTATCGGGGCGCGTACCGCGGAGCATAGCGCGGCGCGTAACGTGGGCTGCCCTGCAGCACAACACCTTCAGACTGTTGCTTGTTCATGATCCTTCCTCCGTTTGTTGTTGTGTTCGCTACCCCTAGCCCCGTCGACGAGGACACGGCTAGAGGCGCGGATAGTAGTGACCTCGCTTTGTGCAGGTCAACCCTCATCTGTGATGGGTTCGCTTGCAGCCAGAAACCGAGTCGCGGCAAGGACTTGCGAAAACGTTTCGTGCAAAAGCCCATTCTCTTCGCGAACTAAGCGGAGTACGCTACCAAGCATGACTCTCAATGGGTCGAGAGTGTTTGCTGATCCCTCGTGGAGGAATCTCGTGCGACAGAGAAGAACCGTGCAGAGGCTGCTCGCGACCGTGGCCGTCTGTGGAGGCCTTGGCCTGTTCCACAGCACACCCGTCGCGGCGCAGACCGCCCCAGCCACGACGCTGCAGGGCTTTACGCTGAACCGCTACGAACCGACAGCAGCCGGCGAGTGGTCGTTCTGGGTCGATCACCCGTGGTACTCGTCGACGCGGTACTTCGCGGGCGGGATCACGCTGAACTACGGCCACAACCCCTTGCAGTACGGCCCCGTCATCGGCGACAAGGTCGAGCCGTCGCAGGCGGTCATCGCCCACCAGCTCTTGGGGCATGCCGACCTGGCGTTTTCTTTCCTCGACCGCGTGCTGATCACGGCGTCGCTGCCCATCACGCTGCTTGAGCGCGGCACCGAGACAGCAGGCGTCAAGCCGACAAGTGGCGTCGTCGTGGGGGACCCGCGCGTCGGGCTGATGCTGCGCATCGCGGGTCAGCCATATCGCAGCGGCGCGTCGCTCTCCATCGGCGCCTTGGGCTGGATCCCGCTGCGTCAGTTCACCAGCGTCGGAGTGTCGCCGACATCCAGCGACTCTGCCTTCCGCATCATGCCCAAGCTGGTCTTGGGTGGCATCGCAAGCTCGATCTTTTGGTCGTTGACGGGCGGCTTCCTGTATCGCTCGCCCGCGCAGCTTGGCGACGCCGACCCAGTGGGCAGCACTGTCGGATCCGAAGTGCAGATCGGCGTGGCGCTTGGCTATGCCAGTGTGAACAAGCGCTTTGCCATCGTGCCGGAAGCGGTGCTGTCGACGGCCGTGCTGGGCAACGACACCGTGCAGGTCAAGCCGTTCTCGCGCGACTACACCAGCTTGGAGCTTCTGCTGGGCCTGCACTACAACATCGCGAGCGTGTTCCAGATTGGGCTTGCGGGTGGCTTGGGTACGCTGCGCACGCCGGGTACCCCCGACGGACGCGCGCTCTTGCGCTTGGCCTATGCGCCGATTCGCGAGGTCAAACCCGAGCCGCCGAGCGACCGCGACAACGATGGCATTCCCGACAAGGGCGATGCCTGCCCCGACACGCCGGGCATCCGCACGACGGATCCAGCGACGACGGGCTGCCCGGATCGCGATCGCGACCGTGTCGTCGACAAGCTGGATCTGTGCCCCGACGAGCCGCAGGGTGTACGTCCTGATCCCAGCAAGCTCGGCTGCCCGCTGCGCGATCGCGACGGCGACGGCATCTTTGACATCGACGACCGCTGCCCCGAGACGCCGCAGGGCCTGCGTCCCGATCCCGAAAAGCCAGGCTGCCCGCAGATTGACAAAGACCGCGACGGCGATGGTTTCCTGGACAGCGAAGACCAGTGCCCCGACGTTCACAAGGGCAACTTCCCCGACGCTGACAAGCCAGGCTGCCCGACGCCAGACCGCGATAACGACGGCGTTGTCGACCCGCAGGATCAGTGCCCGGATGAGCCCAAGGGCGCGCGTCCCGACCCCAGCCGCCTCGGCTGCCCATGGGTCGACAAGGACCGCGACAGCGACAAGATCCCCGACTCGCAGGATGCCTGCCCTGACAAGGCGGGTGTGCCCAACGTCGACCCGGCGAAGCATGGCTGCCCGAGCTTGGTCGAGTTCAAGGAAGGCAAGATCGCCATCGTCAAGCCGGTGTTCTTCGCCACCAACAAGGACATCATCCTGCAAGAGAGCTATCCGGTCCTGCAGTCGGTGGCCGACGTCCTCAAGGCCTCGCCCGAGATCAAGAAGGTGTCCATCGAGGGCCACACCGACAACCGCGGCAAGCCCGAGTGGAACCGCGATCTGTCCGAGCGCCGCGCCCGCAGCGTCAAGCGCTGGCTGATCGAGCACGGTGTCGAAGAGTCGCGCCTGCAGTCGCTGGGCTATGGTCCGTGGAACCCCATAGCGACCAACGACACGCCGCAAGGACGTGAACGGAATCGCCGCGTCGAGTTCGTGATCATCGACCCGCCGCAGTCGAGCAGCGTCAAGTCCATCGACGCCAGCCAGGTCGAGGTGCCGGTCTCGCCGGATCAAAGCGACAACTCACCCGCTGCCCCGCGTCCCGCCAAGCGTCCCGTCGGCGGCAAGCAGGGTGGTGCGAAGACCCCAAAGAAGGGCAATTAGGCAGGAGCAACTATGCAGACCTTACGTGATATGCCTTCTGCGAAGTCTCGCGTGCGACGGGCCGTCCGTCTGCGCACGCTGGTCGGCCTGGTGACGTTGGCTGGCTGCGCGCTGCAAGAATCGGCCGATGTGCCGTCGGGACAAGCGCCCTCGATGGCCAGTCCGCAGGCGCCGCCTATCGGCCAAGTCGTGCAGTCGTTGGCCGGGCAAGACGGCGACTACACCGTCACGATGGCCAACACCGTGCTCAATAGCTACAGCCAGCTAGGCATCTCGGTCGCGCCGGGCGCCAACGCGATCACGGTGATGAACATCGCCGAGCTCAACAACCCAACGAACGGCATGCCGCTGAAAAAAGGCGACCTGCTGATGCTGTATCAACCGCAGGGCGCAGCGGTTGACAGCACCGACGATCCCAAGCTGTATGGCAACGTCACGGCTGTAAACGGCGCCGGCTATTACGAAGTCGTTACCGTCGATAGCTTGGCGGGCAATGTCATCACGCTGGGTGGCTGCGGCGGCGTCAAAAACGACTACCGCATTCCAGCAGGCGCGCAGGTCATCCGCATCCCGCAGTTTGCCAACCTGACCGTGCAGCCAGGCGCCTCGGTCGTGGCGAGGGCATGGGATGGCAAGGTGGGCGGCGTCATCGCGCTGCACGTACTCAACAAGCTGACCATTGCCGGCGCCATCGACGCGACGGCCCAGGGCTTCCGCGGTGGCAAGGTGGATCCTGCATCGAATGCTGCAGGCAGCCCCAAGGTCGTGACCATGCGGACGACCGACCCGATGCAAGGCGCCGAAAAAGGCGAGAGCATCGCGGGGTCGCAAGACGACTACCAGATGAACATCATGGGCAAGTTCGGCCGCGGCGCGGTCGCGAACGGCGGCGGCGGCGGCAACGCCCACAATGCTGGCGGCGGTGGCGGCGGCGGCGGCGGTGATCCTGCCCTGTGGAACGGCCTGGGCATCATGGACCTGACGGCTGTCGGCGGGATGATGGCCTGGCAGCTAGAGCCCGCGTACAAAGACAACGGCAACAAGCCCAGCACCTCGACTGGGGGAGGCCGCGGCGGACACTCGTTCTCGCGACCGCTGGCCGGGGTGTTTACCGACCCGACGATGGATGGCCCCACGCTGATGAAGTGGGGCGGCGACTATCGGCAAGACGTCGGCGGACTGGGCGGTCGACCGCTCAACCCCAACCTGGGCTTCCAGGTGTTCTTGGGTGGCGGCGGCGGTGCCGGCGATCAAGACAACAACTCAGGTGGCAACGGCGGCAACGGCGGTGGCCTGGTGTTCGTGGTCAGCGGCAGCATCGCAGTGCCTGGCCCGAGCACGGGCATCATCAGCGCCAATGGCGGCGACGGCGCGGACACGGCAAACGCCCACAACGATGCCGCAGGCGGTGGCGGCGGTGGTGGCACGGTGTTCATGTTGACGGCGGCTCCGCTGCCCAAGGATCTGCGCATCGAGGCCAACGGTGGATACGGCGGCAACCAGAAGCGCCAGCCTGCTGACCTAAACGAGGCCGATGGCACAGGCGGCGGTGGCAGCGGCGGCTTGATTGCGTATGTCACGGGCGGTATCCCGACGACGTCGGCCAGGGGCGGACCTGCAGGTACCTCAGCGGCGATGACCATGGCCAAGTTCCCCGTGAACGGAGCGACCAACGGCAACGACGGTCGCGTGGTCATGCTGCCGCGTCAGCCGACGGTCGCGGGACTGCCGAGCTATTACCCAATCTGCGTTCCGTCGGACATCGAGGTCAAGCTGACGGCTCCGCCTTCGCAGGTGCAGCCGGGCAGCAATGCCGACTTCACCGCGACGGTGACGAACAAGGGCGAAAACATCGCCAACGCCGCAGAGATCGCGACGACGCTGCCCGCGGGCGTCATGCCGAACGAGGTTAGCTGGATGTGCAGCGGCGCTGGGGGCGCGGTCTGCCCCAACGGCACCGTGTCTGGAACCGGCGCACTGCCCCAGCTTGTCGATCTTCCCGTCGGTGGCACGCTGACATTCAACATCCGCAGCAAGGTGCCGACGATGAGCCCATCGCCGACGCTGAACCTGACGGTCACGGCGCAGCCACCGCCTGGTTATGTCGATCTGATGACGGCGAACAACACGGGCACGGCGATGGTGCCGATTCAGGGCGCAGTGATCACGATTCCCAAGTCGGACCTTGAGCTCACGCTGAGCAAGACGCCCGAGTCGCCGACTCCAGGGACCGAGACGACGGTGACCGCGACGACCAAGAACAACGGCCCGGATGCAGCGCAGCGGCCGATGGTGACCTTTACCATTCCGCCGGGAAGTGCAGTGACCCAGCCGCCGCCGCCGCCGTCTGACACGATGTCGCAGTGGGGCTGCACCAACGAAGGCACGACGTACACCTGCAGCATGAAGGTCGATCTTCCAGCCGGGCAGACGGCGCCACCGCTTTCGATCAAGTTCAAGACGCCCAGCGATACACCGGGAGCCCCGACACCGCAGGTCGCGGGCATGGTGACCTCGATGGGCAGCATCGATCCCAGCCCGAGCAACAACTCAGCGATGATCGATGTCGGCGCGGTAAAGCCGATGCCGACCGCGGATCTTTCGCTGACTGTCAGCAAGACTCCGACGACGGCAGGGCCCGGCAGCGAAGCAACCTTTACGTTCCAAGTACAGAACCAAGGACCGGACACATCGGCGCCCGCAACGGTCAGCTTCACGCTGCCAGGAAGCTCGCTAGTCACGCAACCCGCGACGGGAAATGGCTGGGCTTGCGCGCTGTCCGTGGGTGCGTACACCTGCATTACCGGACCGCTGCCGACGGGCATGGCCCCGGCCATCGTCGTCAAGATCATCGCGCCGATGGCGACAAACCCCGGCTCGGTGATCGGAGTCGTGGCTTCGCCGGGTACCCGCGATCCCAACCTGGGCAACAACACAGACAGCCAGCCCATCGCCGCGGGCCAGCCCAAGACTGGGTCGGACCTGAGCGTGCGCATCACCGCCGACAACCTGAACCCCAAGCCGGGCGACACGGTGACCTATACCGGCATCGCCAGCAATCGTGGACCCGACACGGTGCAAGATCCGGCGGTGATCTTCAACCTGCCACCAGGCGTCGTCATCACGCAACCCGCGACGGGAGACGGCTGGATCTGCGCGCAAAACAACACCACAGCGATCTGCACGCGCGGACCGCTGGCCAAGGGGGATGCGCCGCCGATCACGGTGAAGGTGCGCTATCCGACGGTCGATCTGACGTCGGGAACGCCGGATGTATCGGTGGTGGTCGACGCACCAAACAACCAAGATCCCAACATGGGCAACAACACGGCCGTGGTCGACAAGCGACCGCTTTCGCCTTCGTCGAAGACGGATCTGGCCCTGACCATCGCCAAGTCGCCGACGATTGCAGGTGCCGGCACCGAGATCACGTACACGCTGCAGGCCAGCAACAAGGGCCCGGCCGCCTCGCAGTTCCCCAGCGTCACGTTCACGGTGCCAGCGGGTAGCACGATCACGCAGCCGGCCAAGGGCATGGGCTGGACCTGCATGCAGAGCAGCTTCAGCTTTACCTGCTATTACAACTCGGCGCTGCAGCCGGGTGATGCGCCGCCGATCACCATCAAGGTCAACACGCCCGTGCCAAGCGAGATGGGCAAAGATCCCGGCGTGGTCGCGGGCGTCGTAAGCTCGCCGTCGACTGAGGACACCGACCTCAGCAACAACAGCGCCGCGGTGGATGTCGGCATCAACCCGAAGACCGCATCGGATCTGCAGGTGCGTATCAGCGCCGATCCGTCGGCCCCGAATCCGGGCAGCGAGGTGACGTACACCGTCGAAGCACGCAACAACGGACCCGATGCCGTACGCAACCCCGTGGTCACCGTCGTCACGCCTCCTGGATCTGAGCTGATCGATGGACCGAGCGGTGCGGGCTGGACCTGCGCTCGCGACGCCAACGTGTTCCTGTGTACCCGTGAATCGGTGGGCTCGGGCATGACGGCGCCGGATCTGACGCTGCGCGTGAAGCTGCCCAAGACCGAAGGCAACGCCGTCCCGGTGACGCGCGCCACCATCGGTGCCAGCAACAACGAAGACCCCGTGGCGAAGAACAACATCGCCACCTCGCAGGCCTTCCGCTTGACCGGCGGTGGCTTCGCCTGCTCGACGACAGGGAGCGCGACGCGAGCCGGACAGGATGCGCGCACGCCGATCTTCTTCGCTCTGGGCCTGATGTTGTCGCTCGCGGCCCTGCGCCGTCGGCGATCCTTCCTCGCGTAGCGCCCCTCCCCTCCTCTGCCCTCGCTGGGCTTCGGCCGCCTTGCGATTCCGCGATAGCGATTCCGCGATAGCGACCCGGCAAACAGTCCCGACGTCTCGCGCCCGGCTCGCACCGGGCGGGCTGAGCCTCGTCGCATCTGCCGACGCCAAACGGCGGTGCGTACCCAGACCTACACGCCTGTGCGCGGCCCGTACTCGACAGAGACCAAGGTCAGGCCATGCGCAGGCGCCGTGGGCCCCGCCTGCGTTCGATCACCGGACTGCAGCAGCATGGCCACATGCTCGACGGACATTCGGCCGCGTCCGACCTGCGCCAGCGTCCCGACGAGGATGCGTACCATGTTCTTCAGAAAGGCCGTGGCGCTGACCTCGATGTGAATCACGGGCGAGCCGGTCGTGGCAAACGGCAGCGCGTCGGGCTGTGCTGGCACCAGGACATCGAGCCGCCGCACCAGCCGCGTGGTGGTCTTGCGCTCGCAATCGGCTGCGCGAAAGGCCCGGAAGTCATGGCGACCGACGAGCAGCGCCGCCGCCTTCTGCATCGCCTCATGCTGCAAGGGCTGCATGATGTGCCAGTGCGTGTCCTGGTGCAGCGGCGAGCGTACGGGCGCGTTCCAGATCTGATAGCGATACAGCTTTCCCGACGCCGAGAAGCGCGCATCAAAGTCGTCTGCAGCGACGGTCGCAGCCAAGACCCCCACCGCAGACGGCAGGAAGTGGTTGGTGCCGTGGATTAGCGCCCGCTCGGGCAGGATGCGTTCGCAAAAAAAGCTGACCACCTGACCCATCGCGTGGACGCCCGCGTCGGTGCGCCCAGCGGCGCGGCAGCGAATGGGCTGGCCGAATAGCCGGCCGAGCGCGTCTTCCAGGACAGACTGCACGCTGGTCCCGTTGTGCTGGCTCTGCCAGCCGCAGAACTCGCCGCCCCGATAGGCAATCGTCAGACGATAAACAGGCACGCAGGCACGCTAGCACACTCAGCGGGTGAGGCTGCCGTTCGCCTGGGGCATTCCGGCTGTGCGCGAGCCATGGACCCGACTGGGAAATTGCGTTAGGGCCCGCTCGCCGCGGCGTGATATCGTCGGCGAAGTATGTCGGTTCCAGCTTCTGGCTCTGCTTCTGTCCCGGCTGCTGCGCCGCTGACCATCGCCATGGATGCCATGGGCGGTGATCTTGGTCCCGAGGAAGTGGTCAAAGCCGCAGCGGCGCTGTCGATCGAGCGGCGCAGCGGTGAGCGTCCGTTGCACTTGCTGCTCGTCGGCGATGCGCCACGGCTGTCGGCGCTGCTGTATGAGATTCGCCACGATGCCGAGCGAATTGCCATTCACCATGCCAAAGATGCCGTGGCCATGGATGAGTCGCCGAGGGTGGCCTTGGATGCGAAGCCCGATGCCAGCATCGCGGTTGCCGCTCGCCTCTGTGCCGAGGGCCGTGCCGATGCGCTGGTCTCGGCGGGCAACACGGGCGCTTCCGTCTTGGCCTGCCAGCGCTATTTCCGCCGCCTCGAAGGAGTGCGGCGCTGCGCGCTGGCTGCGGTCTATCCGACCGAGATGCGCCGCGGGGAAAAAGACGATCCGTTCTCGCTGCTGCTCGACGTAGGAGCGACGCTGGACGTGACGGCCGATGATCTGTGTACGTTTGCCGTGATGGGCGCTGGCTATGCCTCGCGCGTGTCAAAAAATGCCCGCCCCAAGGTGGCGCTGCTGTCGAACGGTGCCGAGGCTGGCAAGGGCCCCAAAGAGGTCGCCGAAGCGTACGCGCGACTGTCGCAGATGTCCGGCATCAACTTCATCGGCAACGTCGAAGGCGTCGATATTCCACGCGGCAGCGCGGACGTCATCGTGTGCAGTGGCTTCGTCGGCAACGTCGTCCTCAAGATGCTCGAAGGCGTCTCGGAGACGGTTGTGCGCTTGGCCAGCTATGCCTACAAAGAAAAGCTGATGTGGCGAGCGGGCCTGGCCATGCTCTCGGGCGGCATCGGGCGATTGAAAGAGCTAACGGACTGGAAGCAGTACGGCGGCGCGCCGCTTCTGGGCTTTGATCGCGTGATGATCAAAGCGCACGGACGCAGCCAGTCGCACGCCATCCAAAACGCCGTCAAAGTGGCCGCCAAGACCGTCGCAACCGGCATGGTGCAAGAGATCGAACGGGCCCTGCGCGAGATCCCGCGCGTCGATCCCCCGGTGTCGGCGTAGAGCCAGGGAGTCATGTCTACGCCCAGCACTCCCCCCTCTGCGCATTCGTCGAGCGACCCCTCGTTTCCGTCGGGCGATCGGCCAACCGTGACGTACATCTATCGCTGGGATCTCGACAAGACGTACTTGCAGACCGACTTCGACAGCGTGCGAGCGCTTCTGCGCACAGCCATCGAGCGCGCCATCGACAAGCGCAATGTCCCCGGCGCAGCGACGCTGCTGCGCGAGCTTCGACAATCGACCCGCCCCGGCGAGACGACGCGTGTCTGCTTTGTCTCGGGCAGTCCGCGGCAGATGCGACGCGTGCTGACCGAAAAGCTACGCCTCGACGGCATCGAGTTCGACGAGTTCATCCTGAAGCCAAACCTGCGCAACTTGCTGACGGGTCGCTTTCGCGCCCTGCGCGAACAGGTGGGGTACAAGCTTCCCGCGCTTCTAGCCGGCCGGGCCGGTGTCGCCCACAGCGCCCGCGAGATCTGCTTTGGCGACGACGCCGAGTCCGACGCGTTCATCTATTCGCTGTACGGCGACCTGCTGCGCGGGCGCGTGCCGCGGACCTTGCTTGAAGAGATCCTGCAGCGCGTCGGCACCTATCCCGACGACGCAGCCCGCACAGTGGCACTGTTTGAGTCGGTCTATTCCCGCACGCAGGACGACGCGGCCAAGGCGTCCATCGCGTTCGCCGAAGACAGCCCGTTCCGCGACGAGATCGTGGGCCGCATTTTTATCCACCTGGATCGTCGCTCGCCGCCTCGCCGCTTTGATCGCTACGGCGTGCGCTTGGTGCCGATTTACAACTATTTCCAGGCGGCGCTGGTGCTGCACGAAGACGGGCGCTTGGCCGCCGATGCCGTGGTCCGCGTCGCGGTCGAGATGGTCGATCGCCATGCCTACTCGCTAGAGTCGCTGCGCAACTCGCTGCAAGATCTGCTGCGGCGGGGTCGGCTGTCCGTTGAGACCGTGCGCAGCCTGGGGGCCGCGATCGCCGAAGGACAAGGCGAAGCCGATCTGCTGCCTGCCCTGGGATCGCTGCCTGGAACGCGCGACCTTTTGCGATCCTTGGCGCGCAGCCTGCGTGATCTCGGTCCGACGGCCGGCGCAGTTCCGCCGCGTCTCTCTGGCCGTGATGCGCCCCCCATTGACTATCTCAAGGCGCTCGAAGAAGACCTGCCGCGTAAGCGTCACTGAACACGGCCCGCGCTCGGATTCACAGGCGAGACCTCGGCCTCGCTTTGTGAGGCATCGAGCAGGCGCCAGTCCGTCTGCGATCGCGATACAATCTTCGTGCAGCCAGATCAGCCGACTGCGCGGGGGGGTCTGATGAAGGGCATCGTGTTCACAGAGTTTCTGACCATGGTCGAGGAGCGCTTCTCGCTCGCCACGGTCGAACACATCATCGAAGCGGCTCACTTGCCCTCGCAGGGCGTCTATACCTCCGTGGGCACCTATCCCGTCGAGGAAATGGTCAAGCTGCTGCAACAGTTATCCGCCCGCGCAGGTGTTGCGATTCCCGATCTGCTGAAGGCGTTTGGTCACTATCTGCTCGGCCGCTTTGTCCGCGGCTATCCTGGCTTTTTTGCCGCGCATGCATCGACGCTCGACTTCCTTTCCGCAGTCGAAGAACACATCCATGTCGAGGTTCGCAAGCTGTACGCCGATGCCGAGCTGCCGCGCTTTTTCTGCGAGCGCGTAAGTGACCAGACCCTGACGATGCTCTATCGCTCGCCGCGTGGACTCGCAGACTTGGCCGAAGGGCTGATCAGGGGCTGCGCCGAGCACTATCGCGAGAACGTGCGCATCGAGCGAGACGATGAGTCCGCCGGCAGCGGAACGCAGGTGCGCTTCACCATCACCGTCGAGACACAGGCGCCATCGACTGGCATGGAAGCCTCGGCATGAGCGATGGGGATCTGGACGTTCTGCAGCGGGCGCTAGAGCGCGAACGCAAGGCGCGGCGTGCCGCAGAAGATCTGCTAGAGAAAAAAAGCCAAGAGCTGTACATCGCGAACAGCGAGCTGCGCGCGTGGAGCAATCGGCTGGAACAACTGGTCGCGGAGCGAACGCACGAGATGGAGGTCGCACGCGATCAAGCCATCTCGGCCAGCCAAGCTAAGAGCCAGTTTCTGGCCAATATGAGCCACGAGCTGCGCACGCCGCTCAACGCCATCATTGGCTATAGCGAGATTCTTCTGGAAGAGACATCCGACGCTGGGCACCCGCAGTATCACGCGGATCTGCAGCGCATCGTGGCCAGCGGGCGCCACTTGCTGATGCTGATCAGCGACATCTTGGATCTGTCGAAAATCGAAGCAGGTCAGATGGCGGTGTTCTATGAGGACATCGACATCTCGATGATGGTTCACGAAGTGGTCGAGACGCTGCGGCCGGTGATCGAAAAGAACAGAAACCGCATCGACGTGCAGGCAGCGCCATCGCTGGGCAGCATGCGCGTCGATATCACCAAGCTGCGGCAGTCGATCTTCAACCTGCTTTCGAACGCTGCAAAGTTCACTGAAAATGGCCGCATCACCGTTACGGCGCAGCGCGCTGTGGGCCAGCCGGTCGATACGATCTCGTTTGCCGTGCAAGACAGCGGCATCGGCATCAAGCCCGAACACATGCGAGAGCTGTTTGTGCCGTTCAAGCAGGCCGACGCATCGACCTCGCGCAAGTATGGCGGAACGGGTCTTGGCTTGGCGCTGACCGCGCGCTTCTGCCGCATGCTTGGCGGCGATATCTCGGTCGACAGTCAGATCGGGGTGGGCTCGACATTCACGCTGCGCTTGCCAGCGCAGCCCACCGATCGCGATCCTGAGTCGGCACATCCCAGCCTTGCGGTCGCGCAGGACGGTGAAAAGGACGCCGCTCAAGTAGGCACGACGAAGAGCTCAGCGTTGGATGGACGCAGCAGGGATCGCGAAGCCGTTCTGGTCATCGACGATGATCCCATGGCGCGCGACATGCTTTCACGCATGCTGAGCAGCGAAGGGTACGAGGTGATCACCGCCGACGATGGCGAGGAAGCGCTGCGCCTCGCGCGGGATCGGCGCCCGCTGGCCATCACGCTGGATGTGCTGATGCCCAAGCTCGACGGCTGGGCGGTTCTTGCGCAGCTGCAAGCCGATCGCGATCTGCGCGACATCCCCGTGGTCGTGGTCAGCATCTTGTCCGAGCGAAAGAAGGGTGCAGCGCTGGGCGCTACCGCGTACTTGCAGAAACCAGTGCAGCGCGAACAGCTCCTCGGCGCCTTGCTTACACAGCGAACGCCGTCGATACACCACGTCTTGGTGGTGGAAGACGACCCCGACTGCCAGCAGCTTCTGCGGCGCATGCTGGAAGAGCACGGCCATCCTTCGCGCTGCGCCAAAAATGGACGCGAAGCGCTGAGTCTTCTCGCGCAGCAGATACCGGATCTGATTCTTTTGGACCTGATGATGCCCGAGCTCGACGGATTCAGCCTGCTGGACGCGTTGAAGGCCGACCCGCGCTGGCGCAGCATCCCGGTGATCGTCGTCACCGCTCGCGATCTCAGCGAAGACGAGCGGCGACGCTTAAGTCAAGACACCGAGCAGCTCTTGCCCAAGGGCGCGCTGGGACGGGGCGAGCTGCTGATGGCTCTGCGACGCCTGTCGAGCAAACGCAGCACAGGCGGAGCATCAAACAGCGATGTCAACCGACGGCCAGGAAAGGCATAGGCCATGGCCAGGATCCTGATCGTCGAAGACAACCCGATGAATCTAGACATGCTGTCGCGACGCTTGCTGCGGGCTGGCTATCAGATCGTCAGCGCAGAAAACGGCCTGCTGGGAGTCGAAGCAGCGCGACGTGAACAGCCTGATTTAGTCTTGATGGATCTCAGCCTGCCCGAGATCGATGGATGGGAAGCCACGCGGCGAATCAAGGCCGATCCAGCCTGCCGTCACATTCCCATTGTGGCCTTGACGGCACACGCTCTGACCAGCGATCGCGAAAGTGCGCTCGCTGCGGGCTGCAGCGACTTCGACACCAAGCCGGTCGAAATGGCTCGCCTGCTCACCAAGATCAAGACCTTGCTGACACCGCGATAGATCACGCCGACTCGCTTCACGCGCCGTATGGCTCAAAGGTCGGCAACACCGCGTAGCCGAAGCGCTCAGCGACGCGCTGCCTGCGGTACTCAAAGATACGGGCCAGCTCACGACGCACCAGCAATGGATGCGCAAGAATGCTCAGCGGTGATTTGAAAAGGACGCGGTCGGTAATCAATGTGCCACCGTCGACTTCTGCAAACAGGTGTTCGTGCCACCACACGCTGTATGGACCGCGAAGCTGCTCATCGGCGAAGCGATGCGGTGGCTGCCACGCGCTGATCCGCGTGCGCCAGCGCATCGGCAGGCCGCGCAAGCGAATGCGATAGTCGATCAGCGTCCCGACCTGCATGGCAATCGGCAGCGGCGTCAGGATGCGAAAGTCGAGAAACGCTGGCGTCAGTTGCTGCAGGTTTTCGGCCTGCGCAAAGAAGGAAAAGACCTCGGGCAGCGGACGCGGCACCTTCTGTCGACGCAAAAACACCTCTGCTCCATCCGGGGTGGATCGCGTCGGCTGCTGCTGCAGCAGATCCGCGATCTGCGTCGGGGAAAGCGCGCTTTCTCGGCTTAGTGTCTGGATCAAGTCATCGCGAGGTTCGGTGCGCGTAGGGGGATTGAACGAGGTCATGACGTGCATTTTGATGCAGCCCGCAAGGACATTGCTTCTTGGATCGGCTCAAGCCGATGACCGCGCGTCGAGCTGCTGCAGCAGGAAGCGAATCGCATCGTCTTCGTTGTCGGTCGTCAAGTACGCTTTACGATCGCTACGCAGGCTGCGATCGATGCGCTGCGCTTGCAGAATCCCGACAGCGGTGCGCATCAGGATGACGTGCGCAGCGAACCCTGGAATGGCGCGATCGCGAAAGCTCAGCAGCAGCTTCTCGAACTCTGGGTCATTGCGACCCACCGCATCGCGAGAGTCCACCAGCAGGCCCCGGCCCCGTCGCCCAATGCGCTCATAAACGGCAAGCACGTGCTCGTACACCTGCTGGGCGACCTGCAGCATAGGAAAGGGCACCGCCGTGCGGCGATAGCGAATGATCTTTCCGTCGTGTTCTTGCGTCAGCACGACATAGTCCGTGCGAAGTAGCACGGTTGGTGTGGCAGCCATGAACGATGAAACCCTGCTCGCTGAGCATATCTTGGGTGAGGACTCCAGAATCACGCGAGGCGAGGAAACACAGAGTGCTAAGATGGCTTGGCCGCTTCGCAACGACGAGCGGCGCAGCTCATGGCCAAACCTTCTGAACCGCCTCAGCAGCTGGCGTCATCTAAGGGCGATATCCAGCTCTCGTGGCCGCGACCGGATGTGCTGCTGGTTCGTCTGACCGGCCACTTCGACCGGAAGCTCGGCGCGTTCATGCTCGATGCGGCGACGCAAGGCTTGGCCCAACACAAGCGCATGCAGATCTTCTGCGACTGGTCGGATGCGACGGGATATGACTCGGACGTGCGTGTCACGTTTACGAGCTGGGCGGCGTCGCATCAAGAGCGCGCAAAGCTGTCCCTGTTGGTGACGACCAAGATCGTGGCGATGGGGGTCTCGGTGGCGAACCTGGCGCTGGGCGGAGCGCTTCAAGTGTTCAACAATCGCGCCGCGTTTGAGTCGGCACTGCGCGCAGCAAAAAGCGGTCTATAGCAGGCCTTTTCTGCGCATGTACTCCTCTTTGTTGCGCGCCCCACGCCGCATCAAGATTGGCCGCAGCAGCCGCTTCAGCGCAGGAGACACGTAGCCGAGCGTGGCCAGCCAGCCCGAGACCTGCGGCTGATCCACCTCGACCTGCCGCAGAGCCAGCGCCCGCAGCGTCACATCGGCGATCTCGTCGGGCGTCGACATCGGCTGCGAAAACGTGATGTCCGACGCTTTTTTCACATCGCCAAAGAAGCCGGTATCGACAGGGCCAGGGTTTACGCACAGCACATGGATGTTGCGCGACTCCAGCTCTTCCCCAAGAGCGATGGAAAAAAAGCGCAGACCCGCCTTGCTCGCCGAATACGTCGCCTGCTCGATAAACGGAACCTTCCCCGCCAAGCTAGAGATCTGAATGATGGCGCCGCCGGGTCGCAAGAAGTCCAGCGCGCGGCGGCTGAGGTACACCGGGGCGGCCAGGTTCACGTCGATGATCTGCGCCAGCTGATCGGGCGTGTTGCCCAAGGCCAGCCCGCGGTGGTTGACGCCCGCGTTGTTGACCAAGAGATCCAGGCCCCCCAGCGCTTCGACGACGGTCTGCGGCAGACGATCGAGTGCTGTGCGATCCGCGACATCCGCAGCGATCGTGAGCACGCGACTTGTGCCGTTCTGCACGCTCGACTCGCCACGCAGACGACTCGCGGCAGCTTCCAGAGCATCGACATTGCGAGCCACCAGGGCCACGCTGGCCCCCCCTTGGACCATGCGCTTGGCCAACGAAAAGCCGATGCCCGACGAGCCTCCGGTGATCAGCGCGACCTTGTGTTGCAGCTGCATGCGGCCACTATACGCCGAGCATCGCAGCCCCCAGTTGAACAAAGCTCGCGGGCGCACCGCGCGACCACAGGCTGCACGATTGCCGTCGATGCTGCACGCTGGCAGAATGCACGCGTGGCTTCCCCGAACTATCCCAAGACCTGCCGCTGCGGGCACGACATCCAACATCCCCTGGTGCATCCCGAGCCGAGATACACAACGGGCGGCTGGCTCTTGCTCTTGCTTGGCGCTACGCCCAGCCCCACCCATGCTCTGTACGTGTGCAGTCGCTGTTCACAGGTTCTAGGAGCCACCAAAGACCCCAAGATCCTGCGCGAGTTTTCGTAGACCTCGACGCAGCACGGCGCTCTGTTTGATTCGGATCGGCTCTGTCGGCGAGACGGACCGATCGCGAAGCGCAGCGATGCAATCAGATGTTGCAGAAGGCTTCGTAGTCGATGAGCTGGATCGGCTTTTTGGGATCGGAACAGACCACGCAGCCGGGATCGCGGCGCAGCTTTAGCTCGCGGAACTTGGCGGCCAGCGCGTCGTAGATCAGCAGCCGACCCGACAGCGTCTGACCGATGCCGAGCAGGATCTTCACCGCTTCGGTGGCTTGCAGGACGCCGATGACGCCGGGCAACACACCCAGTACCCCGGCTTCGTTGCACGAGGGCGCCATACCAGCCGGCGGCGGCTCGGGATACAAGCAGCGATAGCAGGGACCGTCGAATGGCAGGAACGTCGTGATCTGCCCTTCAAAGCGGAAGATCGACGCATGCACCACCGGCTTTTTGAGCATCAGCGCTGCGTCGTTTAGCAGGTATCGCGTCTGAAAGTTGTCGGCGCCATCGACCACCAGGTCGTAGCCGTTCAAGATGTCGAGCACATTTTCCGAGTTCAGTCGCACCCGGTGCGGGATGACCTGGACGTCGGGATTTAGATCCGACAGCGTCTGTTTTGCCGAGTCGACTTTGGGTACACCGATGCGCGTCATGTTGTGCAGCACCTGCCGCTGCAGGTTCGACGCATCGACGACGTCGTCATCGACAATGCCGATGGTGCCAATGCCCGCGGCTCCCAGGTACAGGCCCGAGGGCGATCCCAGGCCGCCTGCCCCGACGAGCAGCACGCGCGAGCGCAACAGCCTAGCCTGCCCGACCTCGCCAACCTCGGGCAGCATGGTGTGGCGGGCATAGCGAGCCTTCTGCGCGTCGGTGAAAACAAACGGCTTGTCGATCGGCAGTCCGGCTTTCTTCCACGCGCCAAAGCCACCGGCCAGCGAGCGCACCTGGGTATAACCCAGCTCTCCAAGGGTGCGTGCCGCCAGCGCGCTGCGGTTGCCCCCGGCGCAGTACAGCACGATATCCGCCGCGCGATCGGGTACCGCGTCTTCGATGCGCTGCTCTAGCTTGCCGCGCGGAATCCAGTCCGAGCCGGGGATGTAGCCCTCTTGGTTCTCCTCGCCTTCGCGCACATCAATGAGCACCTGCGGTGGCTTCTGTCGAATCTCATCGACCGTGGTCTCTGCAATGCGGGACTTGATCTCTCGTAGGTAGCTTTGAAAGTTCGCCATGTTTCCAGCCGTTGTCCGTGACGTTCATCTTACTCTGGCCGCGACGACACACGCCTAGCGACGGACGCGCGACCGCATGGAAGGGCAAAGCAGGTTCGGCTTCGCTGCGAAAGCCTACTGCGATACGTTGCCGATATGGGACAAGACGTTGCACGATGCAGGACGATTCCAGGTCTGCCCCACGGTCCCAGGGCGCCGCGGCCCCCAGGACAGACCCTAGGATGCGCGACTGTCCCCGCGATGCAGACAGCGCACGCCTTGCTTCGCGTCTCGACGGCGTGTATAAAAATCTTACCAATCGTCAGTTTTTCAGCCAAGGCAGCAAGTCCTCATGTCCAAACTCGACGCAGAGCGCATCCCGCCTGAGCTTCGCCATCGCGTCCCGCCCGGTCAGACGCTGACCCAGAAGTGGCCGGTGCTGCACTACAGCGGCATCCCGATGTTCATGGACATGAGCAAGTGGCAGTTCCGTGTCTTTGGTGAGGTGGACCATCCCTTCTCGTTGAGCTGGGATGAATTCCGCAGTCTGCCGTCGGTGCGTCGGACCAGCGACTTTCACTGCGTCACCACCTGGAGCCGCCTGGACAACCGCTGGGAAGGCGTGCTGTTCGCGACGCTGGCCGAGCGGGCGAAGGCACGGCCGCAGGCTCGCTATGCCATGCTGCACAGCTTCGATGGCTATTACACGAACGTGCCGCTTTCGTGGCTGATGGCAGACGATGTGCTGTTCGCGTGGAGCCACGATGAAAAGCCGCTCTCGGAGGAACACGGCGGCCCGCTGCGATTGGTGGTGCCCAAGCTGTACGCCTGGAAGAGCGCCAAGTGGGTCGGCGGCATCGAATTCATGAACGAAAACAAGCGCGGCTTCTGGGAAGAGCGCGGCTATCACAACCGGGGCGAGCCGTTCTTAGAGGAGCGCTATTCGTACCAAGAGACCGAGGAGACCCGAGAGTAGGGTCTTACGAGCCCATTTCCGACGGAAAGCTTGCGCTTGACAAGTACCGTCCCCATGAGTTTCTTACCAAGCACGTTATGGAGGATCTGATGTCGACCATCACTGCCAACATCCGCAAGCCCGATGCCCCCACGGCGCCGCGGCCGACGATGCCCAACCCCCTCAACCTGACCGAGCGCGCGGCAGAGAAGGTCAAAGAGATCCGCGCGTCCGAGAACATCGAAGACACCTACGGCCTGCGCCTGCGCGTCGTCGGTGGCGGCTGCTCGGGCTTCACGTACGACCTGTACTTCGACCAAAAGACGCAGCTCGACAAGGAATATGACTCGTTCGGCGTGCAGCTTGTCGTCGATCAGATGAGCCTGCAGTACCTGCGCGGCACCGAGGTCGACTACGTCGAGGGTCTGCAGGGCGCGGGCTTCAAGTTCAACAACCCCAACGTCAAGTCGACCTGCGGCTGCGGGTCTTCGTTCAACGTCTAGCGTCGCTTCTTCCTCTCTCGCCACTTCCCTTCTCGCCACTTCCCTTCTCGCTCTTCCCCCGGAAGCGTTCGCTGGGCATCGAGAACAGCGCTTCGCCAGCCGTCCAGCGCTCTGTGCGATCGCGGCAAATCCAGGATGACAAGCCGCGTGCTCGGGTAGAATGCGGCGCATGAGCTTCGCTACTTCTGCGTCGCGATGGGCTGTGCGCTTTGGCCTGTTTTCTTTGCTGCTCGGCTGCGGCTATACCGTCGAGAACGAGCACCGCCTGACCAGCCTGCGCATTCACTTGCTCGGTCCGCAAGAAAGCGAGCTTGGATCTCCGACGCAGAAAGTCAGCCCGCAGGTGATGCGCTTTTCGGTGGATGCGCTCAACGAGCAGGGACAGATCCTGCCGGTCGATAGCACGGTGCAGGCTTTCCTCGTCGCTGGGGGCAGCCGCTTACCGCTGCAGAATCCCTGTGCGCTCGTCGGGAACACCACCAGCACGCCGGACTGGCTTTTGGCGCAGTTTTCGCTTGTGGGTGGTCGCGCGCCCATCGTGACGCTGCCCATGAACACGCCCGCCATCTTTGGCCGCGTCACCCTGAACCTCGAAGAGCCCGTGAGCCAGGCAACCGGCGCCACACCGCCCATCTATTTCCCCAATCCAACCATCTCGCAGATCATGCGGCCGCTTGATCCCAGCGCGCAGAACGCGTCCTACTGTCAGCCGTTTCTGAACCGCCAGATCGTGTTCGATCACCCCGCTGATTCATCCGGCTCGTTGGTGGTGTCGTCGGTGTTCCAAAGCGGACTCGCCGTCAGCGACACCAGCGCCAGCGACTACAGCAGCATCTATGTCTTTACCTTCGGCCGCCCGCCGACCTCGATCGTCAAGGGCCGCGTGCTCAGCCGTCTGTCGGGAGCCGTCGCCAAGTTCAACGGCATGACGCAGGTCGGAAATCCCAGCATGGTGCCCACCGATACCGTCGACCTGTCGCGCGTCCCGGCCCCCATCGAGCTTTCCGAAAACCGCCGCCCAGCCCAGGATCCAACGGCCAGCGCCAATCGCTGGCTGACGCGCTACATCGCGACTCCGGTGCGCATCACCGGCATCGTCTGCGAGACCGCTCTTGACGACAGTCGCGCCGACAACTGGAGCCGCTATAACACCATCGCCATCAACCAGACCGGCGATGGCAAAGCCGACAGCACCAACGGCTGCGGCGGCGTCAACAGCAGCATGTACATTCCACCCACTCGCTTCAACGTTCAGTTCCCCGGCAAAGGCGTCGGTGGCTTTGACCCCGCGATTCACGCCGGGCAAGAGGTCACGATCACCGGCATGTTGCAGAACAGCGTCAGCCGCTCGGGCAAGACGCTGTTCTGGACCGTCGTCGTGCGCGATCAGACGGACGTGTGCCTGCAGCCGCGCGCCATGTGCCCCAACGCGCAGTAGCGCATCGCCGCCCCGCACGCGAGACGGAATCGACGCACTGAACAGCCCGAGCCAAGGAACGGGGCTTGCAGTTTCGGGCGATGGGCTCATATGCTGCGCGCCATGTCGAGCCTTGATCACACCGACCGAGACGAGCCTCGCCAGGAACGTGCGCCGCGGCGCGATCGTCCTCGGCCTGACGACCGCGGTTTCGCGCCGCGCATTCGTCGGGGGGCCTTGCGTATTCCAAGTGACGCGGCATTTCGCCTGCGCACCGGCCACCCTTGGGTGTTTCGCGACACGATCGGCGATCGTCCGGTGTCGGCCGCACCAGGGGAAGCCATCGATCTCTTGGACGCCGAAGGCAACTTCGTCGCCCGTGGCCTGTACGATCCCGAGGGACCGCTCGCGGTGCGCATCGTCAGCCGCGATCCACACGAGACCTTCGACGATGCAGCCATCCTGCGCCGCGTTCGCTGGGCAGCCGATCTGCGCTCCCGCATGCTGCCGATCGGCGAGGCCTCTCAGACGGCGAACGCAGCGGACTCCGGCAGCCCCAGCCCGCGCCGCCTTTCCGCCTATCGCGTGCTGCACGGCGAAGGCGACTTCTTTCCCGGTGTCACCGTCGATCGCTATGGCGACTTCTTGGTCGTGCATCTGTTTTCGCAGTCGCTGGAAACCCATGCCGAAGCCCTGCTGTCGGCGCTAGAGCAGGTGCATCGCCCGCGCGGCATCTATCTGCAGCGCCGCTTCCGCCCCTTGGCCGGCGAAGGCCCTCGCGAGCCAGCCGAGCTGGTGCGTGGCAGCGTCGCTCCCGTCGAGATCGAGGTGCAAGAGGGCACGCTGCGCTTTGCTGTCGATGTGACCGCGCCGCTCAGCACCGGTCTGTTTCTGGATCTGCGACGCGGTCGCGAGCTGGTCCTGGCCCACGCCAAGGACCGACGGGTGCTGAACCTGTTCAGCTACACCGGGGCGCTTTCGGTCTATGCCGCATCAGGAGGCGCTCGCGAAGTCGTCTCGGTGGATCTGGCCGCCCGAGCCCACGCCCGCGCCCGTCGCAATCTGGTGTTAAGCGGTCTCAGTGAGCGCGGACATGAATTCATCGCGGGGGACGCGCTGGCCATCCTCGCCCGCATGAGCGAAAGGCGGCGGCGCTTTGACTTGGTCATCGTCGATCCGCCGGCCTTTGCCCAGAGCCGCGAGCGCAGCTTTTCGGTGCAGCGCGACTATCGCGAGCTTGTGCATGCGTCGCTGTCCGTCTGCGAAAGCGGCGCGCTTCTGTGCTGCGTGGCCAACGCCGCCAAGTTCAGCATGGACGAGATGATGATGGCGATCGGCGAAGCCGCAGGCCGGGCGCGGCGCGCGGTGCGGGTTGTCGAACAAGTCGGTCTGCCCCCAGATTTCCCCATCCCAGCCGGCTTTGCCGACGGGCACTATCTGAAAGTGCTGCTCTGCGCCGTGATCTAGCCCAAGCCCCAGACAGACCCGCCCATGCCCAGCAGCACCCGACGCCCCGTCTATCTCGCCGAGCTAAGTTACCCTGCCGTCGCGCGCCTGCAGGCGCAGCAGCCGATCGTGCTTCTGCCCATCGGCGCCACCGAAGCCCACGGCCCGCACCTGCCGCTTCTGACCGACGTGTATCTGTCGGATGCCTGGGCGCGCCGCACGCAGCAGGCGCTGTGGCAGCGCGGCATCGAGAGCCTCATCGCCCCGGCCTTGCCCTACGCCGTCACCGAGTATG
This sequence comes from Myxococcales bacterium, assembly GCA_016794505.1. Classification (GTDB taxonomy): domain Bacteria; phylum Myxococcota_A; class Polyangia; order Palsa-1104; family JAEUJZ01; genus JAEUJZ01. The sequence continues at coordinate 35,273 of JAEUJZ010000184.1, read as the reverse complement.
GCGCCGACTTTTCGGGCACCGTCTCGCTGGATGCCGAGACCGCAGAGCGCCTGTACGCCGCAGTGCTAAAGGGCCTTTTGCGCACGGGTTTTTCGTCGCTGTGCGTGCTGAACAGTCACCTCGAACCGGCGCATATCGCAGCGCTTCGCTCGGCGGTGGCCCGGCTGCAGCAAGAGCACGCCGGCTGCGTCGCCTTTCCCGATCAGACCGAAAAGCGCTTCGCGCGCATGCTCACGGACGAGTACAAGCGCGGCAACTGCCACGCCGGGCGCTACGAGACCGCCTTGCTGCTGGCCTGTCAGCCGCAGCTTGTCGACGAAGAACGACGCGCCACGCTGCCAGAAAACCCCGCCGATCTGGTGGGCGCGATGCGGGCCGGCATCGCCGACTTCGCCAGCGCCGGAGGCCCCCTCGCCTATTTCGGATCCCCCGCGGCCGCGACGGTGCAGGAAGGCGACGCGATCTACGCTCGGCTCGTAGAGATCGCGCTGCTTTCGATGAGCGATACCTGGCCCACGCGACTTCGCCCCGAAGCCAGCTAACGCGGCCTGCCCTGCCGCCGGGCGCCGAACGACAGGGCGCGATCACCTGCCTCGCGCACAGGCTATTGCTGTTTCCTCGCCAGGTTCACCTGCGTGAGAGCATTGGCCACAGCCGACATATAGACAACGCCATTTTTATTATTACCGTTCGCCATTGTCAGACAGATTTGAGCATTTTCAAGCCAGTTTAGGGCTTCTTGTGGATTTTTGTAGTTCACATTACCTATGAATGCATCACTTTTCATAAATGCAATTACCTCATCAATAACCACACTTATTTCAGCCGCGATTAGGTTTTTGTTATTTGCCGGCTTAACAGCTTTTATCAATGTTTCGATGTTTTTTGATTTCGGGAATAGTTCATTGATTCCCTTGGCAAGGTCCAGATCAGGTGCGCAAAACTCAATGAAATTTTGAAATTTAGCGGATAGCGCTGCACTCGCTGATTTCGTATATTCATCCATTTTTTCATATTTTTCTTGCTTAAACGGAAGTGGCTGGGCGTTTTCTAGCGCCTTGCGATAACGCAGCGCAGAAGCGCCCATTTGCTGCGTCGCCTGCAGCTTATTTTCAATCTTTTCTTCGTGCGGATCCAGGCGAAACTGAGAATCAGCAGTTTGTGGAAGTTTATGAACGGTAATGTTCTTCCTCTTCCGTAGCTCGGCCTCGACATCTTTCAGCGTGCCACCATGATCCATCGCAGCAATCCACGCATTGTACGTGTGCTCTCGCTTGACAAGCTGCTGATCCTCTTCCTCATCCACGAGGTCTGAGCCATCGGCATCTTTGATCGCGGCAATCATGGCATCAATAGCCGCCGCAAAATCGACCTCGCCATCAAAGTGTGAATACGCATACGCCGTTGAATCTGCATTGGCGATCCCAATCGCCGTGCAAGTACCCACTCCATCGGTCTGCAAGCCAAAGTCAGCCATATTTTTCAATATTTCCACATTAAAAAACCCCTGAGACACGCAGATATCTTTTTCATTTACATCAGGCAATAACCTAGCCCTAGATTGCTGATTTTTGTTAATATTAGCTTTAGATTGTGCGCGTTTGATTAGATTTTTCTGAGACCGCTGCGAGTTTTTCTGTTTTTGTTCTTCCTTTTGAGCATTTTCTTTATTAATTTTCTCTTTTCTATCTTTGACATAGTCAATGATAAATTCTTGAACATCATCCCGGTTATGAAAATATTCAGCGTCTCTACTCTGGCTCTGTAGAAAATTTTTAAGATCCTCCGCCGTGATATCTTTGTACCATTTCTTCTTAACCAACCCTGACAAGATATTGAGATCTTCGTCCAGCATCAGCTTGGCTAGGTCACCAGCGATTTCTTTCAAAGCGTCTTGGTATTGGTTTTCTTCCATTCGCTGGATGCGCGCCGAGCCGCCGGGGGTCGACTGTTGCTGCTTGACGTGCGCCAGCTCGTGGGCCAACAGCGCTTGACCTTCGCTCTGCCTGGGGTTGTACGCGCCGCGCTTAAAGAAGATGTCCTGGCCCGTTGTAAACGCCTTCGCCGACAGCGAGCGGCTCAGCCGATGCGCCTGGTAGTCGGTGTGGACCCGCACCTGGTCGAAGCGGGTCCCGAACGCCTGCTCCATGGTGCTGCGCGTCGTGTCGTCGAGCGCCTGGCCGCCGCCCTTTTTTTGCGCGATGTCCGATGCAAGCTCCTCGGACACTTCGCCCCCTTTGCCCAGCGATTGCGACGAAGCCGGCGCGGTGCTGCGCCGCAGAATATCGGCGTGCGCACTCGGCTCGACCTGCGGGCTCAGCGGCGACGAGGATCGCTTGTGCAGGCGATCGAGTGCCTGATCCGCCATGCGGTCTGCTTCGTGCTCGTCTCGATCCCCGGCCTGGCTGACGGTCCGCGACGCCGCCGCGGGTCGGCGACGGGGCTGGGTGGAAGGACGGGTTTTCGCTTCTTGGACCTGAATTCTGGACGCCATGCTGCTCCCCACGGGCCGAGCCCTTCTTGGAGCCCTTAGGATCCAGGCTTTTTCGTCGGATGATTCGTCGGGAAAAGAGGAGGCAGCCTTCGCTTAAAGCGTCGCTCGCGTCGCACCCAGCGCAGGAATGAAGAGGCATCCGCGCCCGCGGCGGGCGCCTGGCTCTAAGGTCGCGTCAGCTCAGCGAACTTGCGCAGAAGCTCACGAGCCTCGGGCGAGATGTCTTTGGGGACGATGATCTGAATGACGCCGTACAGGTCACCGCGCCCGCCTTTGCGATCGCCAGCCCCTTTGCCGCGCAGGCGCAGCAGCGTGCCGTCGGGTGTGCCGGCCGGGATCTTCAGCGTGGCCTTGGTGCCTTCCAGCGTCGGAACTTCGGCGACACCGCCCAGGACGGCGACATCGAAGTGGACGGGCACGTCGATCTCGACATCGGCCCCCTTGCGACGGAACTTGGTGGCCGCATGTGGCTTGACGACGATCTTGACGAGCAAGTTGCCGGCGGGTGCGCCGCCGATGCCAGGTCGCCCTTGCCCAGCCAGACGCAGCGTCTCGCCGTCTTCGACGCCGGCCGGAATGCGCATGGTCAGGCGACGCTCGCTGGGCGATCCGGGCTCTAGCACGACGGACTTTTCGATCCCCAGCGCCGCTTCCACAAAGCCGATCTCAAGCGAGGTCTGAACGTCGCCGCCACGTCCTTCTGCTTCGCGCGCCTCGGCGCGGCCCCCCCCCGGAAAGCCCCCTGGTGCTCCGTCGCGGCCCATGTTCAAGCCAAACTGACGCAGCATGTCTTCCAGGTCGACGTTCATGTTGACGCGCTGGCTGCCCCCGGCTGCTCGTCGAGAACGTCCACCGCCGGAAAAGCCTGCGAAGTCCGAAAAGCCGCCGGGAAAGCCGCCGGGAAAGCCGCCGGGAAAGCCGCCCCCGGACGGCCCAGAGCCGGCAAACGGGTTCTTGCGCTGCGTGTCGTATTCCTCGCGCTTCTTTTCGTCGCCGAGGACGTCATAGGCCTGCGAGATGTCTTTGAAGCGAGCTTCCTTGGCCTTGTCGCCTCCCGTGACGTCGGGGTGAAACTTCTTGGCCAGCTTGCGATAGGCCTTTTTGATCTCGTCCGCCGTCGCGGTCTCAGAGACGCCGAGGACTTTGTAGTAATCCGGTAGCGCCATGTGCGTTCCTTCTGCGTCCGTGTCCGTCGATGGGAAAAGAGGGTTGGCTGGGGACTACTGCAGCAGGTCGGCCTTGCTGCCGCCCGATCGACTGCTGGGTCGGGCTGAGCCTGCCGCGTTCGCCTGTGCGAACTGCACCTGGCCAAAGGTCAGGTGGTCTTCGTCCCGGTCGACAAAGATGGTATCACCCGGCTTGAAGCGACCCGCCAAGAGTTCTTTCGACAGCGCATCCTGAAGCAGGCGCTGAATGGCTCGCTTCAGCGGACGAGCGCCGAAGGCCGGGTCATAGCCCTCTTCGCACAGCAGATCGACGGCCCGCGGCGTTAGTTCAAGCTGCAGCTTCTGGTCCACGAGCAGCTTGCGCAAGCGCCCAAGCTGGATGTTGACGATATCGCCCAAGTGCTCGCGGCCCAGGCGGTGGAACACGATGATGTCGTCGACGCGGTTTAGGAACTCGGGCTTGAACTGCGATCGCAGCGCAGTGTCGATGTTGGCCCGCACCGTCGGATCCTCGATATCCTCGGCGTGCTGGATGAACTGCGACCCGATGTTGCTGGTCATCAACACGACCGTATTGCGGAAGTTCACGCTGCGCCCATGCCCGTCGGTCAAGCGGCCATCGTCCAACACCTGCAAAAGGATGTGGAAGACATCGGGATGGGCTTTTTCGATCTCATCGAACAGCACCACGCTATACGGCCGTCGACGCACTGCCTCGGTTAGCTGACCGCCTTCGTCGTAGCCGACATAGCCAGGAGGCGCGCCGATCAAGCGAGCGACCGCGTGCTTTTCCATGTACTCGCTCATGTCGATGCGAACCATGTTGGTCTCGTCATCGAACAGGAACTCGGCGAGCGCTCGCGCTAGCTCGGTCTTGCCGACGCCGGTTGGTCCCAGAAAGATGAACGATCCAATCGGCCGGTTGGGATCTTGCAGACCCGCCCGCGAGCGACGCACGGCGTTCGACACCGCCTCGATGGCCTGGCTCTGTCCGATGACGCGCTTGGCCAGACGATCTTCCATCTGCGTCAGGCGCTCGACCTCGCCTTCCAGCATCTTTTCGACGGGGATGCCGGTCCACTTCGACACGATGGCGGCGATGTCTTCTTCCGTGACCTCTTCGCGCAGGTACGAGCCGTTCTTTTGCAGCTCGCCCAGCTTCTTGTTCTGCTCGGCGAGCTTCTTGTCGAGCTCTGGCAACTTGCCGTAGCGAAGCTCGGCCGCACGATTCAAATCACCGCGTCGCTGCGCGAGCTCGCTCTCAGTCTTGGTCTTGTCGATCTCGGCCGCCAGATCGCGCAGCTTGGTGATGACATCCCGCTCGGTCTGCCAGCGCGCTTTCATCTCGGAGCTCTCTTCGCGTAGCTCCGCGATCTCGCGCTCGACTTCCTGCAATCGCGCCTTGCTTCCCTCGTCGCGCTCTTTGGCCATGGCCTGCTGCTCGATCTGCAGGCTGATGATGCGACGCTCGATCTTTTCGATCGGCGCCGGCATCGAATCGATCTCCATCTTCAGACGGGCAGCCGACTCGTCGATCAGGTCGATGGCCTTGTCGGGCAGGAAGCGATCGGAAATGTAGCGATCCGAAAGCCGCGCTGCCGCGACGAGCGCGTTGTCGCGAATGCGAATGCCGTGGTGAACTTCGTATTTTTCTTTGATGCCGCGCAGGATAGACAGCGTGTCGGCCACCGACGGCTCGCCGATAAACACAGGCTGGAAGCGACGCTCCAGCGCTTTGTCTTTTTCGATGTGCTTGCGGTACTCGTCCAGCGTCGTCGCGCCCAGGCAGCGCAGCTCACCGCGAGCCAGTGCAGGCTTCAGCATATTGGCTGCGTCTTGCGCCCCCTCGGCTGCGCCCGCCCCGACGAGCGTGTGCAGCTCGTCGATGAACAGGATGATCTGGCCGTTGGCCGCCACGATCTCTTTGAGAAGCGCTTTCAGGCGATCTTCAAACTCGCCGCGATACTTGCTGCCAGCCACCATGCTGCCCAAGTCCAGCGACATGATGCGCTTGTTCTTCAAGCTCTCGGGTACGTCACCAGCGACGATGCGCTGGGCGATGCCTTCGACGACCGCGGTCTTGCCAACGCCCGGTTCACCGATCAGCACGGGGTTGTTCTTGGTGCGCCGCGACAGCACTTGAATGGCGCGACGGATCTCTTCATCGCGACCGATGACCGGATCCAGCTTGCCCTTGCGCGCTAGGTCGGTGATGTCGCGCGTGTAGCGCTCCAGCGCCTGATACTTGCCCTCGGGATCTTGGTCAACGACGCGCTGCGATCCGCGCACTTCCGACAGCGCCTGCAGCACCTTGTCTTGCGTTACGCCGCCGTCGCGCAAGAGCTTCGAGGCAAAGCCAAAGTCCTTGCCAGAAAGCGCCAGCAGGAAGTGCTCCGTCGACGTGTACTCGTCCTTGAGCTTCTCGGCTTCTTTTTCCGCTGTCTCGATCAGATCGCGGGCCTTGCGAGACAGACCGACGTCGAGATCGCCGGATGCACGCGGCTGCTGATCGATGTGGCGCTCAAGCTGCTCGCGCAGACGCTCGGGAGCCGCCGTGTAGGCGTCCGCTCCGCCCTTGGCGCCGAGCTTGGTCAGGATGGCGCTCACCACGCCTCCTTCTTGCTGCAACAGAGCCAAAAGGATGTGCTCTGGATGAAGCTCGGACTGACCTTTGCGACTGGCTAGCTGCTGTGCTTCCACCAGGGCTTCGCGGGTCTTGACGGTGAACTTGTCGGCGCGCATGCGAATCTCCTCATGCCCAGGTTATGGCACTTGTCTTGCTTGCCTCGGGCCTGAAACACACCATAAGCACGCCTTCGGTCACGGCAACGGCACAGTTACACGGACGACCCAAGACACGCGCCACCGCGCATCCGCAGCGACATCGCGGACCAATGGTCGCGCCAGCCGCGTCCGCCGAAGCGAATCAACCTAGGTGGCGGGCGGCTCGGCTGGCTGGCTCTCACGGCCTGCGTGACGACCATAGAGCCAGGACATAAAGAGGATGTCCAGCGTCGGGAAGATGGCCATGATCGGGCCGATCCACTGCGGCTTCTGCGTCGCAATCAGGATGCCGATCACGTTGAGCCCAACCAGGGCAGAAAGTCGCGCATCGAGAGTGATCGCGCCGACGATACACAGCATCAGGATGATGTTCAGATCGATGACGCTCGACTGATCGGAGGGGAACCCAAAGACCAGACCGATCCAGTGGTTGACAAAGATCGGGCCGGTTGCGGTCATGCACAGCGATAGTGTGCGGCGGTTGAATTCGTTGTTGATCGAGCTGTGCTTCAGCATCAGCAGCATGACCGCGCCCAGGGCCGCAACCAGCACGGTCATCAGCATGTACAGCTCATGCCCAATCTCGCGCAGCCGCATGCGGGCGATGAAGTGTAGGGCCCCGCCCGCTGCAACCAGGGCCAGGATGGCCACCGTCCGCGCTTTGCCGCCAAGCCCAGCGTCGAGATCGCGCGCCCGCTTGGCTTGCTGCTCCAGCAGCGCTTGGTGCGCTGCCGCCGCCTGCGCCGAGCGCTGCAGAAACGTCGCTTCTTCGTCTGAGAGCTGCAGCTTGCCCTCGTGCTGCAAAGCCAAGGCGCGCCGCAGAGGAGAGCCGTGCCATAGATCGTCGGCAATCTCGCCATTTCCGAAGTAGTGCCGGCTGTCGCGACTCAAGCGCTGCAGCACGCGCAGCGACTCGCGACTGTCGTCGATCCAGCGGCGCAGCGTCTCCCACTCGTACAGCAGAGCTTCGTGTGCGATGGTCACTTCCGACTCGTCGGCGGTCAAAAGGCGCGCGTCGACCCAGCGAGCGACGACACGAGCCATGTGGCCGGGAGCGATGGACTCAAGCTCGCTGCGCTGTGCGCGTCGCCGTGTATCGAGCGTGCCTTCGCCCAGCTGCACCAAGCGCCCGAACAGCTTCTGCACAAGGCTTGTCTCATCGCTCTTGCGGGACGCTGCAAGGATGTCGTCCGCCCGTCGCGTGATGGCACCGCGCACGCCGCCGATGGCGCGCCACGTGTGCCAGGTGATGGTGTTGCCGCTGCGACGTTCCCAAAGCTGTTCCAGCGTGAACTGCAAGAGCGGCAAGCTGCCGACGCCGAGCGTGCCCAGCCGACGCTCTGGGGCGAGATCGCGCTCGGCCTGCGGTTCGCTGCTGACTGCTCCGGCATCGCAGATGGCGTCGAGCAGCGCATCCACCAGGCCCTCTTCAAAGCCCAGCCCGACGAGGGCAGCCGGGCGCAAGATGGCCTGCTGCAGATCGTCGCGCCCTAGCGGCAAGATCAGCTCCATGCTTTCGCGCACTGGCTCGGCAAGCGTGGGCTGATCCAAACAAACGCCCAGAAAGTCCGCTCGCAGCGTCAGCACCACCGCGACCGGTCCATCGGCGATCGCGATCGCGTGCAACAGCCCCTCAATAAATGCGGTGGCCTCGGCGCGATCCGACTGCGAGAACAGCTCTTCTGCTTGGTCGACGACGATCAGCAGACGGGTGTCCGGTGTGGCGGCGGCCAGCTCAGCCAGCGTCTGCCGTCGTTTCAAAAGCCCCCTTCGCAGCTCGGCCACGGGGCGCTCGCTGGGCGACACCGCGCTTTTGGCCTGTCCATCGATCGAGCACAGCGCAAGCGCGAGCGCCAAGCATGGCGTGGCCCCCGGTCGCACGACACGCACGCGCAGCGAGCGATCCCCAAGTTGCCGCGCAAGAACCGGCACCACGCCCGCCAAGATCAGCGACGACTTGCCAGCCCCCGAAGCACCGACCAAGGTCACCAAGCGCGAACCGGACGAGAGCAGCTTGACGATGCGATCGATGTCGCGCTCGCGACCAAAGTAAAAGCGGCGATCGCCCGGCTGAAACGCCGACAGCCCGCGATAGGGTCGAAACACCACCGGCCGCGCATCGTCGCCATCCGAAGCGCGGCCATAGATCTGCACGCCGGCCCAGTCGAGGCGCGAGGGATCTTTGGCTAGATCGCGACGGGCGAACAGCACAGCGGACTCTAGCGAGTCGAGGTCGACCAGCATGCGGCGGTACAAGGCCTGCGTCAGGCGAATCGAGCCCGCGATCGAGAGCGGATAGCGCGAAGCCAGCACGGTGGCGATGCCGGCGCGGTGCAGCGCCTGCGCCACGCTGCCGAGCTGATTGCCCAGCGCTCCACTGTTGCTGCTGTCACAGGCCTGCAGCACGACGAGCCGGACCATGCCGGCATACGGCGCAAGCAAGGCTCGCAGCCGCCCGGCGTCGACGACTGCAGCGCCGCCGTTGCCGCTGTCGTCGTTGAGCGCAAGGCCAAAGGTACTGCCCGCCGTCGCGCCATGACACAGAAGGTGCAGCACCGCGATCGGTGTGCTGTCGCGCTGGGCCTGCGCCAAGGCCTCGCTGATGCGCTGGAATGACGCATTCGCCACCACATCGCGAGCGACATCGAACGGATAAGTTCCCGCGGCGCAGGCCTCGTGAATCGCCTCCAACTGCTCGGCGGCCGGGACCGCTCCGCCTGCGGCCGACCAAGCAAACACGATGCGCGAACCGCTGGGCCGCGGGCTGGGATTCTCGGGTACGGTGGTCGTCTCGGGCCACTCATAGCGCAAAATCAGCGACGGCAGCTCGCCCAGATGCTGTCCCGTGGCCTTGAGAGTCACAAGCTCCCAGGGCAGCGCATATAGCTCAGCCGCTGCCGATCGCAGGGTCAGGACAACGCGCTCGCCGCGACTGCAGGCGTGCAGGATCTGCTGCTCGTGCTGTGCAAAGCCAAGCGGCGCAAGGAAGCTGCGCAGAAACTCACCGAGCCGCGACAAGATCGCCGGATCGCGATCGGGTCGACGCAGCGCCGCAAGCTCTGCGAGCAGCGCTTCGCTCCACGCAAGCTGCGCGCTCTCGAAGCCACCACCTGCGGTGCGCAGCAGATATTCCTGCGGCACGAAAGAAAACGCGAAGGGATCTCCGGCTCGCTCGGCACGCGCGAACTCCCAGATCAGCGAGTGAGTGACGACGTGAGGGGCAGCGGATGCGATGGCTTGACTCCCGCGCTGGACCTACGCGAGCGCAGGACCACTCTGCCACGCACTCGCCTGCGACATCGGGCCGCCGCGGCGAAAGCTGCCTTCTGTTTCCTCGAAGGAAGCCTGGCTGTTTCGCGGGGCGCGCCGGGTGCTACGGGCCAGACTTCTTGCTGCCGCCCTTGCCGCCCAGCCAGCCTTGTCGCCGAAAAAATGCCAGCATGCCGACGGGCACACCGACGAAGATGAGAAACAGACTGCCCCACAACCACAGGCTCGACTTAAAGGGCAAGGACTCGAAGTTCATGCCGAAAAAGCCGGTTAGAAACGTCATCGGCAGCATGAACGCCGACAGCATGGTCAACGACTTCATGATGTCGTTTGTGCGCTGACTGACCGTCGACTGGTACGAGTCCATGCAGTTGCCGACGAGATCGCGGCCCGCTTCGATCGACTCATAGACCCGCGTCAGGTGGTCATAGATGTCGCGGAAGTACGGCGCCGTGCGCTCGCTGATGCACGAGCTTCCACCGTGGCGAAACAGAGCGCCCATGACATCGCGCTGCGGCGAGATGGCGCGCCGCATGCGCACCAGCGTCTTACGCAGCGAATAGATGTTCTTCTGATCGTCGGAGCTAGCGTGCCGCAGGATCGAGCTCTCTAGCTCGTCGAGCAGATCGGATAGCTGTTCCAGCACGGGAAAGTTGCTGTCGCACAGCACATCCGCGATCAGGTAGTAAACAAAGTCCGAGCCACGCGCCATAAGCTGCGGCTCTAAGCGCACGCGATGAAACACACTGTCGATGGCTGAGCTGGGCTCGGCATGAATCGTCACCAGCAGGCCCTGCCCAAGGAACGCGTGCATCTCAAGCACCTGCATGGCCAGGCGTCCAGTGCGCCCACGGGCCAGCATGTGGCGCGGCAGATAGATCGAGCTCTCATCCGCCGAAGGCTCGCTGTAGTGCTGCGGCAGAGACGGCACTGCGACAAAGTTGTGGGTGACGATAAACAGATAGGGCTTGGCCCCTGGATACTCTTCGAGCTTGGCGCGCTGATCGAAGTGCAGACAGTCTTCGAGCGCCAGCGGGTGAAAGCGAAAGACCTGCGCCAGAAGATCGATGTCGGCTTGCTTCTGCCCCGTGATGTCGAGCCATAGCTGCCCCGTGCGCTGCGGATCGCGCAGAGCCGCCTTGGCCACGTCGCCGGTCAGCTCGGTGATGGTGTTGTTGTCGGGCGACAGCAGAAGCAGCCTGAACATCGTCTTCCCCCGTCGCTAGTCTGCGGCGCTCGCGCGCTCGCTGTACATCGAGTCGATCAGATCCTTGTAGCGCTCGCTCACCACCTTGCGCTTGACCTTAAGCGTCGGTGTCAGCTCGCCATCGGCCTCGGTTAGCTCGCGCGGCAGCACGCGGTAGTACTTCACCTGTTCCCAGCTACCCAAGTGGCTGTTGACCTGGCGCAGCTGATCATCCAGGCGTGCCATCACCGTCGAATGCGCGAGCAAGACCGCCATGTCGTCAGGAGGTGTGCTGCCGGTATCGCTGATCAGCTTGCGCGCCACATCCACGTTCAGCGAAAAAAGCGCCGTCACATACTTGCGCTGATCGCCGATCACCACCGCCTGCGAGATCAGCGGCTCTAGCTTCAAGTGCCCTTCGATCATCTGCGGCGCGACGTACTTGCCGCCCGACGTTTTGATCAGATCTTTTTTTCGATCGGTGATGGTGATGAAGCCTTCGCTGTCGATCTCGCCGATGTCCCCGGTGTGCAGCCAGCCGTCGCGGTCCAGCGCCTCGGCCGTCGCTTCGGGCTGTTTGTAATAGCTGCGCAGGTTGGTGATACCGCGCGTCAGGATCTCGCCGTCCGAGGCCAAGCGGATCTCTAAATCCGAGTGCAGCATCTGCCCCACCGTCCCGAACTTGTAGCGGTCCAGGCGATTCACCGAGGTCATGCTGTTGGTCTCGGTCAAGCCATAGCCTTCCAAGATCAGAAGGCCTGCGGCGTGAAAGAACTCGGCGAGCTCTTTCGAAAGGGGCGCGCTGCCCGAGATGAAAAATTTCAGCCGTCCACCAAAGCGCTGTCGCAGCTTGCTGAACACAAGCTTGTTGGCCAGGGCATATTCCATCGCCAGCCAGCCGGACGGCGTGTCGCCATGCTGCACCATGCGACTGCAGCGCAGGCCGACGGAAAGCGCACGCTGGAAGATCGCCCACTTCAGCGGACCGCCTTCTTTGGCGTTGTTCAAGATACGGGCATAGGCCTTCTCAAAGACACGCGGCACGGCGCAGACAAACGTCGGCCGCACCTCGCCGCAGTTGTCGGCGAGCTTGTCGATGCTCTCGGCGAAGGCCGTGCAAAATCCGACGGTCACACCCGCGATCTCGATGGCTTTGGCGAAGCTGTGCGAAAGCGGCAGAAACAGGACGTGCACGTCTTGCTCGGTCACCGGCAGCGCGTGCCGCACATAGCGGCAGCCGACGGTATACGCGTCGTGCGCGACCACCACGCCCTTGGGATTCCCCGTCGTTCCCGATGTGTAAATAATCGTCGCGGTGGTGTTGCCGTTCTGCTGGGCCTGCACGACCGAAAGCGCGCCCACTTGGCTCGTTTTATGGGCGATGCCGCGCTCGATCAGCTGGGCATAGCTCATCACCCAGTCGCTGGCGTTGGCCGGCACCTCGCCATCCCACAGGATCACGCGCCGCACGTTGGGCAAGGCTTGGCGATTGGCGAGCAGCTTGCCAAGCTGCTTGTCGTTCTCGACGAACACCCAGGCCGACTCGCTGTCGTTGAGGATATAGACGCAGGTCTCGGCCGGACTCGACGGATAGATCGGCACTGTGATGCCGCCGGCAAGCACCAAGCCGAAGTCGCAGAACGACCACTCGGGCCGCGTGTTGCCGATGATCGCGACGCGGTCGCCCAGCTGAACGCCCAGCGCCAACAGGCCGTGCGCGACGTCCATCGCTCGATCGCCCACTTGCTGCCACGAAAGCGTCTGCCACGCGCCGCCCTGCTTGTACATAAACGCCGGCAAAGACGGCGTCGCAGCGACGCGATTCATCAAAAGCTCGCTGAGGTTCTGGCCGTCCACCGACCGGCCTTGCACGTCCGTGGTCATGCGCTCTGCCTCCACTGCGGCTGCTCGTCGTGCCGCAAACGCCACCCCAGGCAACATCGAACCCCGACGAGATGGGTCATTATCGCAAAGTTGCTCTGCCCTAGGGCACCAGAAGTACCTTGCCGCGCGCCTGACGATCGTGCAGGTACTGGTGGGCGGCGGGAGCCTCGGCAAACGGGAAGGTGCGGTCAATAAACGGCTTCACTTGGCCCGCTTCGTACATGCGCAGAAGCGCAATCAACTGTGGCCGCACGATGTCGATGTGCTGAAACAGGTGGCCCATGTTTACGCCGGTCACCGTGCGGTTTTCGTTCATCAGCGAGATGGGGTTGAAAAACGGCATGCGCGCCACTTGCCACGCGACGTTCAGCAGGTTGCGGCTGGTGCCCGAGTTGTTGGCGGAAAAGCCATAGCAGACCAAGCGCCCCGCCGGACCGAGCAGGTTGTACCCGACCCGCCACGACGGACCACCGACTGGATCCAGCACCACATCAAGCCCGCGCTCGCCGACCAGACTGCGCACCTCTTCGGCGTAGTTTTCATACGAGAGCGGATGATGGCAGCCGTGCTGCCGCAAGAAGTCGTGCTTTGACGCCGAGGCTGTGCCGAATAGCTCGCACTCATGCGCTCGCGCGATCTGAATCGCGGCCAGGCCGACACCGCCTGCGGCTGAGTGGACCAGCACCTTGGCTCCTGGACGCAGGTTGCCGACGTACAGCAGCATGTGATGCGCGGTTAGGTACACAACGGGAAAGCCAGCGCCTTCTTCAAAGCTCATGTGCGCCGGCATCTTCAGCACTTGCGTCGCAGCGACGACCAGCGTGTCGGAATAGCCACCGAACTTGGGCACCGCGATCACGCGATCGCCGACCTGGTACTCGCTGACCCCTGCGCCGACTTGATCGATGACCCCGGACGCCTCATAGCCGACAACACAGGGAATCTTGGGAGCATCGGGGTATAGGCCCATACGGGCCATCAGGTCCGCGAAGTTGATGCCGGCTGCACGCACGCGAACGCGAACCTCGCCAGCGCCGGCCGTCGGATCCGACGACTCGCGCACCTGCAGCACCTGGGGACCACCTGCCTTGGTGATGACAACCTGTCGCATGTCGAAGTTCTATCACGTGCGACGACGTTGCGGGCAGCCGAGCGCACACGATGTGAACGACAAGAGCAGCCGGCTGAGGAGCGCGGCCGCTACAACCGAAGCTATGGGGGCAAACCGTGCAAAATCCAGAGAACACGGGAAGGAACGCGGGACGCGACAGCCCCGAGCCGGGCGGCAGCTAGCCCCCCGTCTGGGCGAGGATCGTGAACTCGACGCGGCGGTTCTTGGCGCGCCCCTCTGGCGTGTCATTGCTGTCGATGGGGCGCGTCAGTCCATAGCCCTGTGAGTCGAGCCGATGGATCGCGACGCCGCCCTGCGTCGACAGCCAGCGCATGACGCTCTTGGCGCGGCGATTTGACAGCTCCAGGTTGTACTGGGCATTGCCTTGATTGTCGGTGTGCCCCTCGACGCGCAGCTTCTGAATGGCGGGCGTCGCCTTGAGCGCATTGGCCACCGCCTGCAGAACCGGGATGCTCTCGGCCAGGATGATGTCCTTGTCGGTGGCAAAGAACACCGGCTTTAAGATCACGAGCTTGCCGTCTCTCACCTCGACCAGCGATGGGCAGCCGTTCTTCTTGGCATCGGGATGCGGCGCTCCCGGCTGGTCTGGGCAGGCGTCCTTGACGTCGGGCACGGTGTCGCGGTCGCGATCCGAAAGCGGGCAGCCCTTGCGACTTGGGTCGGGATTCATGCCGGCCGTCTCAGACGGACACGCGTCCTCGTGATCAAAGAAGCCGTCGCGATCGGTGTCGACCGCAGGGCAGCCAGGACGCGTGGTGTCGGGGATCTGACCCTGGTGGTTATCGGGGCAGACATCGCTGCGATCGGGGACGCCGTCGCGGTCGCGGTCGGCATCGGGCGGTGGCAGCGGACAGCCGCGGCGCGCAGGATCCGGCGCGCTGCCTTGGTGCGTGTCCGGGCAGACGTCGGCTTTGTCGGGCACACCGTCGCGGTCGCGATCGGGAAGTGGCGGGCAGCCATGCGTGCCGCGCTCTGCGGTGCGAATGCCCTTTTCTTGCGGGCAGGCATCTTCCTTGTCTGGGATGCCATCGCCGTCGCTGTCTGCCGGTCCACTGGGGCCAGGGGCATACGCCAGACGGGCCAGCAAGCGGAAATCTGGCGTGCCGGGCTGACGGACAAAGCCCATGCCCAGAGCCAAGCCGGCCTGCAGCATGCGCGCGATGTTGTAATGACCCGCGAGCAGAATTTCGAGGCTGGTGCCAAAGCGCGAAAAGGCATCGCGCCCCACCGCGGTCGTAGCCAGCAAGAGCTCGGGCCCAACAGCAAAGCGCTTTTCTTGATTGAAGTAGGACGCAGCCAGGCCCAGCTGTAGCTCGGTCCCGGCCCGACCGGCTTGCCCCGTCGAGATGCCAGGGATGCTGACGACCGCGCGCGACTCCGGGCGAATCAAGAGGCCCAGCGTCGCCGACCACAGCAGCTTTTGCCACACGCCTCCCAAGATCAGGCGCGGCAAGAAGCGCGCGGACTGATCGCTGGCCGTGTCGGGGACGCTCGCGATCATGCCGCGCATCGGCAGCCAGAACTGGATGCCGAAGCTCATCGAGATCTTGTCTTTGTACGGCTGCCCCAGGCCGCGGCCGGTAATGCCCAGGCGGGGATCGCCGACGGCGATGCCTTGATCGATGCTGTCCGAGCGCGTCACCCAGATCACCGGCAGCGAAGCCGTCACCAGCACGCGGTCCAGAAACGACGCCGCGACATCCAGGTGCGTGATCATCTGGTGCGTGATGATGTCGCGCTGCTCGGTGAAGCCATCGCCCTTGAGCAGGCCTAGGACGAACGGCTTGTGGGCATAGTTCAGCGTCATGCCCGCGGCATAGATGCGCCCTGCGCCCTCGTTGTACCAGGGGTGATCGACGGCGAATGACCACTCACCTGCAGCGGTCGGCTCGTAGCGATTGAGCTGAAATCCCTCGTTCTGTGCCTGCGCCTGACCGACGCTGGTGAGCGTCAAGAAAAGACCACACAGGACGGCGCCGAAACAGCCGAAAAGCCCTCGTCCCGCCCCCTGATTCGACTCGCGTGCCACAGCGTCTCTCCCGGCTTGTCGCTGCATTAGACGGTCTCCGTTTTTTCAGACAGGGCACCGCGCGAACGGCGTCGCAGCGAGCGCAAAAGCAGACCGAGCGAAAGCAACAGAGCGGCGCTGCTGTAGCGACTGGCCTGCGTGCGGTCACTGGCCAGGGCGCAGCTGATGCCGCCGCCCGCCGAGCGGTACAGGCCCAGCTCGGTGCGGATGTGTACCGTGTTGTCGCCGGGGTTGGGATCCGTCGAGCTGTCCGAGCTGACCACGACCTGCGAGACCAGCATCGGGGTGCCAACCTCTTCGCTGCCGTTCGGGCTCAGCGGGCGCGGCTTGACGACAATGTCGACGGTTGCGGAAGCCGCACCAGGCGCGATCTTGTTCAGATATCGACACGTGACGGTGCGATCGCTCAGCGTGCAACGAAAGCCAGGTCCCGGCGTGACCGATTCGATGCTGGCTCCGTCGGGAACGGTGTAGACGAACTTGGCGCCAGGCGGCGCCATGGCCGGGCCCTTGTTGTGGATGCGAATGCTGTAACGCACCGGAGTATCGACGGTGGCGGGATCGGGGCTGACCGCGACCTGAACCGAGAGATCCGCATCAGACTTGGGACAGCGACCGGTCGCCAGATCGCAGCTGCGTCCACCGCAGTCGGTGTTACTGGCACAGCCGCAGCGCCCAGCGCCGACAAGACACTGAGCGCCGGTATCGCGAGCGCTGCAGGCACCGCTGCTCATCGTCGTACACTCGACGCAGGTGCGCGTGTCCTGATCGCAGACAGTATTGCCGCCGCTTGCACCTTGGCAGTCCCCGTCGGTCTTGCAGAAGTTGCCGCAGCGCGCCGGCATCGCAGACAGATCACAGACCGGGGCTCCCGCGGCGCAGTCCGCATTGCTGCCGCAGGGCGGAACCACGATCACCGTCGGAGCTCCAGGCTGTACGCCGTTGCCCGATGGATAGCTGACCGGCGTAGCCATGGGCGTTGCGCTGGGTGTTGCGCTAGCCGATGACTGCGTCGGCAGATCGCCGGGAGCCGCGGTGTCATCGATGCGAAGCTGATACTTAACGACGCTGGCTGCATCCTGCGGGCTGATGCTGCCGCCCTGGCTGGCGTTGGCGCCGCTGCCCAAGCGAATGATCAAGCTGCGCGTTGCTGCGTCGTATTCGACCTGATCGTCGCCCAGTGCGTCGGTCTTGGGGCCCTGGTTGGGGCCTGCAATCACCTGCACCGATCCGGGGACATAGCTCAAACCAGCGGGCAGCGTATGGGTGATGATCGCGTTCTGCGCCGTGTCGTCGCCGATGTTGCGCGTCGAAGACGTGAACTCCAAGACATCGCCAGGCCGCATGCTCGACCGCGGTGGATAGGTCAGCGTCGTCTCAAGGATGGGCTTTTTGCTGACGATGGCCGTGGCCAGTACGCCCAAGTACACGACATCGGACGTGACACGCAGCGCGACATTGGCCGACGTCGCCCTGGGCGTCAAAAGGCCCGAGATATCGACGATATCCATGTCGACGCTGGCCATGCTGTTCGGCGCGCCGCTTAGCTGCGGCAGATCGCCTGGGACCGTTACCGCCTGCCCCAGCCGACTGCGCGTGCTGTTGAAGAAGTTGTCCGAAGGGTTCTGCGCATCGGCGAGCGGCGTGCCGTTCCAGATCAAGCTGTCGCCCGGCTTTTCCGAGTCACCTTCGTACGCGATGATCGCCAGGCGCCCCTCCGGCGTTCCAGTCGGCGGCACCGCAAAGCCCGTGATCGGCTGCGGCACCTCGGCATCGGGGCCGACGCGGGTTAGACCGTCGAAGATCGTGATGTTGCGAACCGGCGCGCTGTCATCGCGATAGGCCGCCAAGATGCTCCAGCTCACCCAAGCGACGTCCTGTCCCAAGTCGACGAGCGGCGAGGTGGCATAGCCGCGTACGCGATAGGCCCCCGGTCCGTACGTCTGCACGATGCGACTGATATCGGCCGAGGCCTGGAACACCAGCGAGCTGCCCCCGGCATCACGCACGATGTCTTTCGGGTCGGCGCTGACTGCGATTTCTTTGAAGCCCGCCGCGCCGGGGCGATCGATGAAGATCGTCGGGCTGGGCGTATAGCCCTCGTTCAGCGACGAACTCCAATAGATGCGGGCATAGGTGATCTTGGCGGTGCTGGGAATCTGCAGCAGCGCCGTGGTGCGCGCATCGCCGGGCAGCGTTGCGGCATCGGCCACCGCGCGCCCCTCGCTGGGCAGGTCGGAACTCCAAAACACATCAGGAGAGCTGTCCTCGATCGATCGACCACACGCCGCGCGGTCCACGGTCCCTCGCACCGGCTCTGGCGAGGCCGGCATGGCCCGGCAGTCAAAGCCGCCGCTATTGCCCAGAAGCACCAAGTCGCCGCGTAGGTCCGTCGAGTAGCGCAGCGTCGGGGCCGCCTGGGCCGGGCGCACGAAAAGTCCCGGCACAGCGGCGAGCACAGCCAGCACGCTAGTGCCGAGCAGCCCCAAGCGCATGGCTCGGGCAGACAGTGGCTGTTTCCCAAGGGAGTTCATGAACAGTCTCCTCACGTTCCGGCTAGGTGACGCGCAAGCACGCGAGTCACAAGGCAAAGTCGATCGTTCTATTTTCTCCGGCCGGCGGGCCAAGTCACCAACTTCTAGCGCCTTCTGCGCTCGCCATCGCCCAGGTTTCTCGGGCAGCCAGTTGCAGCGGGGCCGGTCCCTTGACAGCCAGGCGTGAAGGGGCGGAAAATGGCTCCGTGTTGAAAACGATTTTCATTTGCAAAATACCCCCGAAGCCGTGGCGCTCCTCGCTGCTCTGCAGCTTGGCGGTGCTGCTTTGGCTGGGCACAGCCGCGGCGAATGAAGGCTCGAAGCAAGCGGCCGAGCGAGCCACGCAGCGCGTCGCCCAGGTCGTCGATTATGTGGCCGCCGACTATGCCGGTGCAGTCCGCGACGGCCAGGTCATCGAGGCCAGCGAGTACGCAGAGCAAGCGGATCTTCTCGCAGCGGCGCGCAAGCTCTTGCCTGAGCTTGCGGCCGCGGCCGTCGATTCGGCGAGCCTGCCGACGCTGACCACGCAGCTTGCCGCCGTTGAAAAAGCCGTGGCCGACAAGGCCAGTCCAAAGACGGTGCAAACGCTGTGTCGAGCCGTGCGTGAGACGCTGAAGTCAGCCTTTGCGCTGCGCATGGTACCGACCGCATCGCTGCAGGCCGAGCGTGGCGCCGCGCTGTATCGCCAGCTCTGCGCCAGCTGCCACGGCGAAAGCGGTCGCGCCGATACCCCGACAGCGGCCGCCTTAAAGCCTCCTCCCGTTTCGTTTCATGACGCCGAACGGATGGCCAAGGTGGCACCGGCTCTCGCCTTCCATGCGCTGACTTTTGGCATCCCCGGAACCGGCATGGCGGCCTTTGACACGCTGCCCGCCCAAGATCGCTGGCACCTGGCCTTTTACGTCGTCGCGCTGCGACATGGCACACCGGGAAGCGCTGGCTCTGTCGCCCAGCGTCCGGTCGCACTGTCCCAGGCCGGCTATGACCGTCTGCGCGAGCCAGCCGTGCTCGCCGAGCTTTCCGATGAAGAGTTGGATGCCGAGCTGCGTCGCGCCGGTCTCGACGGAAGCGATGCGACCGCCACAGCGGCGCGCCAAGCGGCGCTGTCCCTGCTGCGAACGCAGGCGCCGTATGCGCACGCTGCCGGCTCGCGCTTTGAGCTCACGCGCACTCTTCTGCAAAAGAGCGTTGACGCCGCGGAAAAGGGGCAGTTCACGGAAGCCCACCGCTTCGCGATTGCCGCATACCTCGACGGCATCGAGCCACACGAAGCCGCGCTGCGCATCGAAAAGCCCGAGCTGGTCGTGTCGCTGGAAGCAGCCTTTGCCGCGCTTCGTCAGGCCACCGATCCCGAAAGAGCCCCCGCTGCCACCGCTGCGCAGCAAGCGCGCGATCGAATCCTTGGTTTGCTGGCCACTGCCGATGGTGAGCGCGCCAGCGGATCACGATCTTCTGTGAAGTCGCTGCTGGCATCGCTGGTCATCGCGCTGCGCGAAGGGCTGGAAGTGGCGCTTCTGATTGCCGCGCTGCTCGCCTTCCTGCGCAAGTCGGGGCAGGGTCAACTGTCGCGCAGCGTTCACTTGGGCTGGTTGGCGTCGGTGCCCGCCGGCCTTTTGACCTTTGCCTTGCTCGGTCAGTTGATCGATGGCGCGCGACGAGAGCTCGCCGAAGGCCTGATTTCGCTGCTGGCTGCCGTCGTGCTGATCACCGTAACGCACTGGGTGCTGGGCGCCCGCGAGGCCAAGCACTGGCTGGGCTTTCTGCGCAAGCGCGTCGAGGCCGCCGCCGATCAGCAGAGCCGCCAGTCGCTGGCCCTGTTCGGCATCGCCTTTTTCGCCGCCTATCGCGAGGCGCTAGAGACCGTGCTGTTCTATCGCGCGCTGCTTCTAGACGCGGGGCCCGGCGGCTGGAAACCAGTGCTGCTTGGCATCGCCATCGCCACGGTGTTGCTCGTTGGCTTGGTTCTGGTCGTCGGACGCATCGGCCGCAAGCTCAACCCGCGGCCCGTGATGTTGGCGTCCAGCATCCTGCTTGCCCTGCTGTCCGTCTCGCTGACAGGACACGGCATCCACGCGCTGCAAGAGGGCGGCTATCTGCGCATGTCGATGCTGGCGTTCGGGGGTCAGCCGTGGTCGGGGCTCTCGTTCCTGGGCATCTACCCGACGTGGCAGGGGCTGATTGCGCAGCTTGTCGTCGTTGGTCTGCTGCTGTTCCCAAGCCTGCTTGAGCGCCTGCGCTCGCGGCGATCCAGCAACCCACCCGCCACGGGCCGTGATACGCAGCCGTCTTCCGCATGAAGACCCGAGCCATCCAGAACGAAGCCCTGCGCTTGTGCATCGCGCCCGACGTTGGTGCCAGCCCGATCGAGTTTTCGCTGCGCCGTGAGCGTCTGCCGCGTGCGCCCACGACCGCACCGACGTGGCTGCCGATCTTTCGCCCCACGTCTGAGCACGCACTTGCGCGCGGCGACTCTGCCGGGTTTTCAAGCTATACGCTGGCGCCTTATTCCAACCGCATCCGCGATGGCAAGCTGCGCTTCCGCGGACAGACGTACAGCCTGGCTGCCAACTGGCCCGACGGGCAGACGATTCATGGCGACGTGCGCATGCGTCCCTTTGAGGTCGAGCAGACGGATGCCTGCAGCCTGCTCTGCCGGTACGACTCGCGGCACAGTCGGGATCGCAACTTTCCCTTTCACTATCAGCTGTCGACGGAATATCGCCTGCAGGATACGACGCTGCAGATCGCGTTTGCGCTGACCAACACCGACGATCGCGAGCAGCCAGCCGGCCTGGGAATCCACCCGTACTTCGTGCGCACGCTGTGGCCCGGTGCAGCGAGCCCGCGGCTGCGCTTTTCGGCCACCGGCTTCTATGCCGTCGACGAGCAAATCATTCCGCGCGGGCCCGCGCAGTCGCTCTTGCCGCAGCACGACTTCTCGACACCGCGCGATGTCTATGCCCAGTCCATCGACTGCGCCTTTGCCGGCTGGGATGGCCGTGCCGACCTGAGCTGGCCAGACACCGGGCTGTCCCTGCAGCTTGCCGCCGATCCCGTGTTCAGCCACTTCGTCGTCTATAACGGCGATCCCGACGGCACCCTGGCCCTAGAGCCGGTCAGTCATGCCACCGACGCCTGCAACCTGGCCGAGCGCGGCGTCCCCGGCACCGGTCTGCAGGTCCTGGCCCCTGGACAGACCTTGGGTGGCCATATCCGCATAAAATTGTCTATCGCCCAATAGATACCGGGCGGGCGAGCCGCGCAGCGTCGCCGAGCCCCCGGTGACGGTGACGATGCGATTGAATCTGCGAGGCCCCGCGCAGTACGCTATTCCTTGGGCACGGTTCCTCGCTTGGTGGTCAAGCGCGTGGTCCGGTGGCCGGCTGCACAGCGCGGTCATGCCCAGCGGCCGATGTCGGATTCGCCGTCCGGCCCCCCTCGTTCCATTTCGCCATAGGAGACGCCGTGAATCACCCTTTGCAAGACGCGACGCGTATCGCCAATTCCCTGAAGCAGTTTGCGTATCAGTGGTACTGCAAATTCGACCGCGGCACCGACGTGGATGCGCTGCTGCCCTACCTGCCGGAAGGCGAGCTGGAATTCGTCTATCCACAGGCGACACTCAAGACGCTGCCCGAGCTGCTGACCTATGCTCGCGCGTCGTTTCGCGCGATCCAGCGCTCGGCGCACTGTCTGCATGAACTCTTCGTTTTCCCCATCGGCCAACCTGGCACGTACGAACTCTTATGCCCACACGAATACCAGGCCCAGCTTGAAAACGGCGACTACGTGACCATGCAGTTCATTGGCCGCATGCATGTGCGGTTGGGGGAAGGCAATTCCCACGATCCATCAGGCCGGCTGCCCAAAATTCACGGATACAAAGTGCTTATGACACAACCTCCGACGCCAAGCAGTGCCGATCGAATCGATCATGAACGGCATGGAAAATTCTTGATCAACGAAGCCAAAGCCTTTGTTCACGAATGGTTTAAATTCATTGATTTAGGAGATGCAGATGCCTTGATGTCCATGGTCTCCGAAGGACCATTGAACATCAATATATTGGGCACTTCCATTGACAATGCAGCCGCGCTCAAAGCATTTTTAATCATGCAGCGCGATATGCAGTCGTATTCGTCTCATCAGCCCATGGCAGTCCAGGTTGCCCGTGGTGAAAACGGCAGTTTTCAGGTCACGTTCGTTCTGCACTTTGAGGGTGCCATTGGCACACAGCCGCCGATGTTTCTAAGCAACTTCACTCGCTGGACGTTGGTGCCCAGCGACAATGGCCTGAAGCTCGCTGGCTACACGCTGGACCTGCTGTAACCCCGCAGACAAGACGCGCAAGGCCATCGCCTGCAAGGCCCTGCGCGCCAGTCGCTTTGCTCCAGATCAGACGGCCTTGTCCGTCGCTGTGATGATCGGCATCATGAATTCTTGAAAACTCTGTCTATTGCGCAGATTCATTGATGAGATAGATGAGATGATCCTTTGTTTCGATCAGAAGATCTGGAAATTGATCACCGTCTATATTGATGGGATGAATGGATAAGGCTTCGCTAGCCATTAATCGTGGAAATGAGTCCTGTGGCCACGCAAAGAATCTCGGGGAATTTGACGCGTTCTTGCGTCCAAGATATGTGACTGAGTGCAGCATTCCGCCAATTGTATATAGAAAATCCATGTGATTATCGTTGTTAAAGTCCAAGATACAGGCTGATTGAATGGACAGGCCAGCAGCGGGGCGAGTCAGAGCCTTTTCAAGCGCCTTCGCCAGCTCTGGGTCGAGCACTTGACTTGCGCTATCAGGTAATTCGTGCCGTACGACGTCTACGCCGTCTGCTGCAAGGGAAATATATTCTAAGCCATTATTTGTATTATCGTATTTATCTAGATCACCAATCACGTGCGAAGAAATAATACGCCTTTCGACTTTGCGTGAAAATTTTACATTCGGCAGTATTATGTGAAAATTTGTCGTTCCAGCATTATGCGCAGAAATGGCAATAGAATTTGTCTGAGAATCAAAAAATGCCCTTACGGCCGGCCCTCGTTCGCTGGTCTGGGCGCGCCATAACACATCACCCTTAGAAGAGTAAGCGCGGGTCATGTCAGGATCATACTGAACTGAGTATGCCGACGATTTGGTAACATAGATTTTGTCATATGGGCTGTCGAAGTCGTATGATATTGAAATTCCCAGATTAATATAAGCGGGATTATAGACCACGCCTGACACATCGGGTCGGCGAGCATATCGAAGCAAGCTATTATTCTCTTGTCTGACAATGGCCTCGTTTTGATAAATTCCAGCGAATTGTCGTTTGGGATCCAAGAAGACGCGCGTCACCTCGCGGAATGTTCGCCGGATGGGCCAGGCGGGCGGGGCGGGCGGAGTCGCGGCATCGAGGTTCTCGCTGCTGCCCTGGTCACGGGGTGGCTCGGTCGCGTGGCACTCGGGCTGCTCGGCGAAGGTACAGGTCGAGACCCTCCCCGGCCCACACGCGGCGAAAAGCACGGGGACCAGCCACAGGGGGAAGCACAGCGGCTGGAGGGTGGAACGAAGGCAACGTAGACGGTCGGAGTTCATCGTGGCGTCTCCTTGTTGCGACGGGGGGAACGCGGCCAAGCGAAGGTGGCGGTGGCGGCGGCGCTGGCGAGGCCGCCCAGGACATAGCCCGCGGTGAGCTGCGGGCTGCCGTCGACCGCGCAGGCCGTGCTTAGCCCTGGGGATGGGCACATGCCGTCGGTGGGCTGGCCGCGCCAGAGGCTGTACCCGATGGCAATTCCCAGGCTCGTCAAGGCCGCTACGCCGAAGCCGACCCCCAGCGCGATGCGCCACCTGGGCCAGGACGACGCTGGCTGTGCTGGGGTTTTGCTCGGCGCCCTTGCCAGTGTGGCCAGGGCAGCGGGTTCGACGGACCGACCGCCAAGATGCTGCCGCAGCAAGCGCCCCCCAAGCTCGGTGACGCAGGGCTCAGGCAAGCGGCTGTCGCAGAGGGCGCGACCCGTCACGTCGCGATGGGCCAGGACGTCGTAGATCCAGACATCGAGCAGTCGCTCGAAGCGGCCGTGGCGCTCCATGCGCGCCGCAAGCAGCAGGTCGGCGCCAAACTCCTGCGCAAGGCTGCGCAGGCAGCGGGGCTCGTCACAGCCGCGGCGTTCATCGCGAAGCCCAGCGTCGCTGACCAGCATGGCACCGCTGCTCTCGACCTGGCTGCCGAGGGCACGGCGCAGCGGTTCCTGCTGTCTGCCCTCATCGCTCACGCTCAGCACCAGGACTTTGCGCGGCTGGCCGTTCGCGTGTGCGGCCGCTGGTTCCCAACACGACAGGGTCGCGACTGCCAGCGCAGCGAGAGGCCGACTCACAGAGAGCACGGCTCCTGGCTTGGGGGACGGCATGGCGGGGCTCTGGTTCATTCGCTCTCGCAGTACGTCCGCCGGGGGCACTCTCAGGCGGCCTGCTGAGTGCGGGAAAGCCAGATTCATGCCAGCCCTGGAAGCCCTCTTGCTGACGCGATTTCCGTCGCTGTGCTCACACGCTGTGTGGTGGACAGAGCGCAAGTCGACTTTGCTCTGCAAGCCGATTTGCCATCTGCACCGAGTCGACGGGATTGCCCTTTGGAATGCCCTGGGGCTTTCGTATGCTGAGGAACTAGGATGGCTCCAAGTACTGAAACGGACCGCCAGATCGAGTCGACAAACCAGCTGATTCCGGTGGTGCGGCTGTTGTTTTCGTCCGGCCGAGTGGCGCCGTTCAGTGTGGCCGAGTTTCCCATTCAGTCGGTGGTGGTGTCGGCTCAGGGCGTTCAGATTGGCCGCGCGGTCGGCCCGAAGGAAGGGATTCCGCTTCCCGGTGACAAGCGCGCGTCGGCGGTGCATGCCCGGATTGCGCTGGCCGCTGACGGCATGGCGGTCGTGGTGCAAGACGTCGGCAGCAAAAATGGGACCTTCGTGAATGGCGAGCTACGCAGGGAAGCCAGGCTGTCTTTGGCGCAGCCGGCGGTGCTGCGGGTGGGAAATTCGCTGCTGCTGGTGCGCGGACTGCGACCCGCAGTCTGGGAGAGCAGCCGGCATGCGCCGCAGGTCCGCTCGCAGGCGCTGCTCCCCGGCACGGCGCCCGAAATGGAGCTCTTGCGCTATCTGGTGCTGTGCGCGGCCGACCAGGACTCCCCGGTGTTGCTGAGCGGCGAGACCGGCACGGGCAAAGAGCTATCGGCGCGCATGCTGCACGCCTGCTCGGCGCGTCGCGAGCAGCCGTTTCTTCCCATCAACTGCGCGAATATCTCGGAATCCCTGGCCGAAAGTCAGCTGTTCGGCCATGTCGCAGGGGCCTTTACTGGTGCCAAGACGGCCCAGCCCGGCTGGTTCCGTCAGGCGCACGGTGGGACGCTGTTTCTCGACGAGGTTGGCGAGCTGCCGTTCTCGCTACAGCCCAAGTTCCTGCGGGCGCTCGAAGAACGGCAGATCTGGCCCGTCGGCTCGCGCGAGCCGGTGCCGGTCGATGTCCGGGTGGTCGCCGCGACCAATCGCGACCTCGATGATGCAGTCGCCCGCGGACAGTTCCGGGCAGACCTTCTGGCTCGGCTGGCCGTGCTGCGCATTGGGCTGCCGCGGCTCACGACGCGAAGCGAAGACATTCTGCCGCTTTTCCTGCGTCGCCTGGGACGACCGGCGCTGATTTCGGCCCGCCTAGCAGAGGCGCTGCTGCTGTTTCCCTGGCCGATGAATGTACGGCAGCTGTTCTCGCTGGCTGAGCACGCCTGCGCCTTCGCGGCCGATGTCGAAGAGCTCGATCTGCCGCTGTTTGCTGAGCGCCTGGCCGCACCCAGGCCCGATCCGGGGAGGACACCCGAGCGGCGGGGTGTCGCGGGGCGACAGGCGGCTGGCCGGCAAGGCCATCCAGCGCTCGTCGCCGCATCCTCAAGCACGCCCCCCACTGGAGCCCGCCCAAGCGACGGCGATTTCGATCGCGGTGGGGCGAGCGGCGATTCCTTGGGCCTCGGCAGGGCCCGCGTCGGGGCTGCGGTCGCTGATGCGACGAATGCCGATGGGGCAGGAGCCGGCCAAGAGGCCTATTCACCCGCGATCTTGCAGCGGATGCTGCGCGAAGAGGGCGGGAACATCTCGGGCCTCGCGCGCTTGATGGGCGTCTCGCGGCGTACGGTGAATCGCCTGCTGGGCAAGGCCGGCTTGCGCTCGCAGGATTTTCGTGCCTCGTCGAGCACGGGGCCGAGTATGCTGAGCGAGACACCGCCCCTACATGAGCACTCCGACGCCCCCCCCCCCGGCGAGCGCAAGCCCGGCGGCTGACCAGCCAGGCTCCGAGCCGGTCCGCCAGACCGACGGCCAGGTGACCGTCCCCAAGTCGCCCACTGGTTCAGCGGCGGATGGTTCGTCGGCCAGCACGAACGGGTCGTCCGACCCGGCAGATCGCTGCGGCGAATCGATTGCGGGCTATCTCCTGGTGCGGGTTATCGGCCGCGGGGGCATGGGGGTGGTCTACGAAGTGCGCCATGAGGGCGTGGGCTCGCGCGCCGCGATGAAGCTCTTGCCACCGCCGCTGCAGAGTGTGACGGGCTATGCCGAGCGCTTCGAGCGAGAGGCCAAGGCAGCCAGCCGGATCTCGGATCCCGGCTTAGTCGGTGTGTTTGGACACGGCGTTCACAGCGACGGCAGCCCGTACATCCTGATGGAATACGTCGATGGTCTGGGGCTGCGCGAGGTGCTGCAGCACGCCGCGGATCGCCGGCTACAGGTGGCGACGGTGCTGACCTATGGCAGGCAGATCGCCGAGGCCATGGCGGCCGTGCATGCGGCGGGGATCGTCCACTGCGACCTCAAGCCCGAGAACATCAAGCTGGCCCCCGAGCCGGCGGTGCCGGGCGGCCATCGCGCCAAGGTGCTCGACTTCGGCATTGCCCGCGGCAGCGACAAGAGCAGCGTGGTTACGTTCGGCGTCCTCGGCAATGCCGGCACGCCTGCGTACATGTCGCCCGAGCGCTGTGCCGGAGCCCGCGTCATCGACGGTGCTAGCGACGTCTATGCGCTCGGCTGCATCCTGTACGAGCTGCTCTGCGGCTCGCCGCCGTTTGTCGGCCCGCCGGAGGATCTGCTTGTGCTGCATCGCTACAGCGATCCGGTGCCGGCCGGGGCCCTGGTGCCCGCGGTGCCGTCGGCGCTCGACGCGCTGATCCTGCAGATGCTGGCCAAGTTGCCAACCGCGCGCCCCGATATGGCCGGGGTGGCCGCCGCGCTGAAAAAACTTCAGGACGCCGCGTTAGCGTCGCCACCGCGTCGTCGGTTCTGGATCGCGGGCCCTCAGAAGCACGCGTTGGGGACCCTCGGCGGGGTCCTGCTTCTGATCGGGGCGGCGGCGCTGGGGCTGCCGGCTCTGCAGCGTCTGCGCCATCCCGGCATGGTCCTTGTGCGGGGCGGGACTTGGCGGCAGCTTCCCCCGGTGGAGCGGCGGGCCATCGAGTCCCCCCGCGAAGTTCGCGTGCCCGACTTCTTTCTGGATGCGCACGAGGTCACGTGCGGGCAGTTTATCGACTGGGTCAATGAAGCAGTGCGGCGCGGTGAGATGCGCATTGAAGAACAGAACGACAGCCAGGGGCAGCGAACACATTTTGCAGTGCTGGGGGATCGGCGTATCGCCAATCTATTTAACTTTGAGGTTCTGCGCGATTTGGTCTGCGTCGAGTCCATCAAAGCAGGTCAAGCTCAGCTGCGCGAAGGAAGCCGCGACCGCTCGATTTCCGCGGTGTCCTGGTACGGGGCTCAGGCCTTCTGTCAAGCCCATGGTCGGCGTCTACCCACCGAGGCAGAGTGGCAGTTTGCCGCCTCGGGCCGCGGTCGCTTCAGCTATCCCTGGGGACCGCAAGAGCCGCTCTGCGAGCGCGTCGTCTTTGGCTGGGGCAAAGAACACTATTTTGAGTGCCGCCAACAGGCCAATGAGCCAATTCACTTAGCACGTGATATCAGTACAGAAGGCATCTTTGATTTGGCCGGTCTGCGGAAAGAGTGGGTATTTGATTGTTATTCTGAAGCGTATCCCGCATGCAATGGCGTATGCGACAATCCGCGGCAGGATCAAGAGAGCTGCGCCGAGCGGGTGCTACGCGGCGGAAGCTGGGCCAGTCCCCGGAGCCATCTAGATTCCGCCCACCGCGGCCACGAACCGCCCGACAGCAAAGGCGCGTACGCTGGCTTTCGCTGCGCCGCCGATGCCTGGTAACTGGGCAGCCGGTCCCCGTCCGTCCATGCAGCCGCCGAATATCCATCGGTTGGGTGGGGTCACCGGAGGAAAGATCGGCTCGGGCGGATCCCGCTTGGGCGGCGGCGGCGGCGGCTGATCGGTCGCGGGCGGATCCTCGGAATCGGGCGCAGGCGGATCCTCGGAATCGGGCGCCGCAGCAACGGCCGAATCCGAAGCGGCCGGGCCGGTGGGACG
This sequence comes from Myxococcales bacterium, assembly GCA_016794505.1. Lineage (GTDB taxonomy): Bacteria > Myxococcota_A > Polyangia > Palsa-1104 > JAEUJZ01 > JAEUJZ01. Next base: position 6,338 of record JAEUJZ010000184.1, on the reverse strand, counting down.
ACAGCAAGGAGCGGTGGCAGCAGCGCCGAGCGGCCCAAGAGACTGCGGCGGCGAAGAGAAGGAAGCACAAACCGTCATCATCATGAGCGTAGTCCACATCGTTCATCCTCACAGTTGCGAGTGTTGCTTGATACCGTTGCCGGAGCGGCACTGGTTTCTAGAGCAACCGCGAGGCCAACTCATATAGATTTATTTGCCAATGATGTAACTTGTTGAAAAGATTGCGAAATTTCAGAAAATGACGCGTGGCAGCACGAAGATAAAAAGAACCGAAGACTGCCTATTGCATAGCCAGATTCGCGACTGGACCATTTCTTCCGCAGTGTGGTTGGAAGGAATAAATTTCAACATAACCTGGCAACTGAGGGGCGGTTGCCGTTCCAGCTTGGCAAGCGGGTCTTCCCGGTACAGCCGGGCTGGCTGGCTGGCAAGACTCATACATCGCGGGAAGGGCAAGTCAGCGCGGCGATGCTCGGCTGACGCGAGCCGCTGCGTGCCGTGGGCAGTCTCGGCCGCAGCGATCGTCAAAAACCGGGCGGGCCGGAACGGCTTGGACAGGGACGCGTGGACAGGAGCGACGCGAGCAGGGGGAGAATAGGAGGCCGTCGAGTGATGAAGACGGGCTGCACTTCGCTCACGGTACGCTGCCGCTCTCTGATCTGCGTCGCGAGCTAGCGCGAATTCCGGCGCGGGTGCAGGTGACCCTGCTCGACGCCTGTCGCACGGGAGCGCGCATCAAAGGCGCATCGCGGCCCCGGCTTTGCGCTTTCGCTGGCCCCCGATGCCCCGGCTGGACCCGTCGAGATCCGCTCGTCATCCGCCGGGGTAGCCGCCCAGGAGTCCGAGGAGCTTGGCGGCTCGGTGTTCACTCACTTCCTGCTCGCGGGCCTGCGTGGGGCGGCCGACAGCGACGGGGATGGTCAGGTCTCGATCGATGAGCTGTACCGCCATGTCTATCGCCGCACGCTGCGCCGCACGGGCACCGGCAGCGCGCTGCAGCACCCAACCCTGACCACCCACCCGTCGGGAGCCGGCGAGCTTGTCGTCTCGCGCCCCGTCGCTGCAGCCGCTGCGCTACAGCTTCCTGCGGGGGCTGAGCGCTACCTGATCTTTGCGCTGCCAAGCGCCACCGTGATGGGCGAGCTAAGCGGCGACACCGCGCGCACCCTGGCGCTGCCCGCTGGTCGTTATCTGATCGAGCGGCGAGCCGGCCTGCGCTCCAGCGTCGCTGAGATCGATCTCTCAGGGGGGGCAGCCGCGCGCTGCCTGCCGACGGCTTTGCCGCGATCACCCGCGAAGAGCTCTGGGCCCGTGGCGGCCGGCTTGAGCTACACCCGCTGCGACTCGATGCCGAGCTCGGTGGCGAGGTCACGCCCGCGAGCCCCGAGGGTCCAGCGCTGCGCACGGGTCTCGCAGCCGCGCAGGAACGTGCCGCTCTGTCTCTGAGCGCCGGAGCGGCCTGGGCTCTGGGCTCCTATACCGGGGCCTACCTGACCGGGGCTGGGCACTCGCTGATCGGCCATGCCTCGCTCGGCAGGCGTCGTCCCTGGCGCCGCCTGACTCTGACCTCCAGCCTCGGCGTCGAGCTTCGCTACTCGTTTCAGCAGCTCGCCTGGCGCAGCCCCGCCACGCCGCTAGCGCTGGGCCTGGCGTCGGAAGAGCGGCGCGGCTTTGGCTCGGCCGGGCCGCGCGCCAGCTTGCGTCTGACGGTCGGCCTGGGGCGCCGCATCTCGCTGGTCTCGACCCCGTCGTTCGCGGGTCTGTTTCGGCACGAGCAAGGACGCCAGACCACCCAGCTAGTTTTCCATCCCGTCATCGCCCTAAGCGCAGGAGCAGGCTTTTCACTCTAAATACTTAGTTTACAAATACCCCCCCTGCAAAGGTCTACCTGGGTGGATGTGAATAAATGATGAATAAAACGCGTGTGTTGATGTTCGGTTGTGGTTTGATCGGCTGTGATAGCGCGGCAGGAAGTGATTATAGGCCATTGCTTGATAAGCCGACCTCGATTACGGCCAGCCTGACCTCTTCGACAACCGCCTCGTCGGTCCGGTGAGCCTGCGAGCTGCACTGGTATGGAAATATGATGTCTTCAAGTCAGTCGGTCAGGATATCGCAGTAAAGGTCGATACGATACCAGCGCACTTCACTCTGGATATCACGCATGCGCCGCCACCTGCGGCAATCCGTCCGCTGATCTCACCCGGACTCGACGTGTATGCGGAATACCTGACCAACTCCAGCCGCGTCCGACACGCAACTGGAAGGATCCTTATGTATGAAGATCGCAATGGCAATGGCAAGCTCGACTTCATAAAAGACACGGACACGATCTCGGCGGATCGCGTCGTCGGCGTCGCAGACGAGGTAGTCGTCGAGTACATCGAGGCCGAGCGCCCGACGCTGACCGCCGCATCTGACAACCCGTTTGCCGGCGCGCAGCTTGGCTTTAACCTGTGGCGCGGTCCGCTGGGCAAGCTGGCCCGCCGACGCCTGGCTGCGGCCTGCAGGGCAAGCCGTTCTGCGGCAACTGGCCCGACGGAGCCTACACGCTGCGCTTCGCCCCGCTCAGCGAGGCGGTCCGCATCGAGCTCTCCGGCGAGCCCGCGCTCGCCACCCACCTGTGTGTCGGGCCTCCGCCCAGCGTGGCAAGCGTGCCGTTCCCCGACTGCATCGAGGCGGCCGGCACCCTGCATGCCGGCTGCCCGGACTTTGACCGTCCCCCCATCGGTACCAAGGTCGCGTGCAGCTCCGACGGCACCGCGTTCGCGGTTCTGTGGACGGCGCCGCCTACCGCGTACCTGTGCCAGTACCCAAGCCATGTCTATGGCTCAGGCGTCCGTCCCCCCGGTTCGCCAGCGCCCGCCGGCTGGCCCTGCCCCTAGCCTCATCCGGCGCGAGGGACATCCTGCCCACGCAACCCCATCCCTGTTTTTGCGGGCCCTCCGCCGTCCGAGCCCCACTATTCGGGGCAGTCGGTTCTGAAGATATAGACCGCCGGATTCTTCGGCTCCATCGGCTGCCGTCGGTCTGGGCCGAACAGCCGCACGCGCATCGGAATGATCCAGGGTGGCTCGAACAGCGGCGCGCTACGCATCTCGTGCTCGCTGGAGTTGCGCTCGGACAGCACTTTTTCCAACAGCTGCTTTGCGACCAGCGCGCGATTGGTGGCGTCTTCACCATCGGTGATGATCAGAAAGCGTGTGAATGGCAGCCGCTTTTCGTCCGCGAAGATGCGCAGCCGTTCCATGCGTGAGCTCGCCACCGTGCCTTCGGCATTCAGATAGATGACTTCGTGGCGCAGCGCCATCAGCTTGCCGCCCATGTTCTGCTCGGACAGCTCCATGTCACGCAGGCGACTGACGTTGCCTCGTCCGGCCCGTGGGCTCGGCGTCGCCTCGACGAGCTCGCGCTCAGCCACGGCCAGCGGCACCTTCAGCTTCTTGTCATTGCACATCGGCTCAGCGGGCTCACTGCTGCCTGGATTCCCAGATAATGGGCCCGTGTCCCGATCGTTGGTACACATGGCCCGCGCTTCATTCATTAACACTTTAAGCTGCGGACCACAGACAAACAGAGTCAGCGCTTTTTCTAAACGCTCAATCCGGCCGATGGCTTGTTCTAAGCTAATGGGTTCCGTGGCAGAGTCACCTGGCTGCGCTAGATTGGCTGGTGACGGCTGTACCAATGACTGATTTGCTTCCACACAAGCCGATAGCAAGATCACAAAGAGCAGCCGGGGCAGCCAAAACAGCGACGCCGCCAGACGGCATGCACAGCGGATGGATGCGAGACCAGGAGCTCGAAAGATTCCCAGATTAACCATCATCGCTTATCGTTCCTCTTCTGCACTAACGACGAAGCAGGGATTCCTTGTGGTGGGAAGAACAAACCCAGAGTTCAAACAGGGTTCTATCGTATTGCGGATTCGCTCATTGTGAATCCATACGGAAGTGACAATGTTCCAGCCGCGCTTTGCAGTCCAGCACAGCTCAAGCGCCGCTGTTTTAACCAATAACAGTCTGTCCTGAATGTTGAGGTTTGTGTCGATACATTCCAGCACGTGGTCGCGTTCAGGATGACCGCGCTCAATGCCCGAAAAGCGCAGCCTATAGTGCGCTGGGCGGCGGGCGCGGGGGGACTTCTCTCCCGCTGGCTTGGCGGGTCGCTCGTCGCTCGGCGGGCTGGCTGGCGGCGGCGCCGTGGACGTCAGATCTGGGGGGGCCTCCTCACGGGGAGCCAGATCGCTGACGGCTCCCCCGTCGAAATGCCCACCCCCGTCGGCCAAAAGCGGCACTGGCTCGACTGAGACCGACGCCGCCCTCACTGGTGCTGACGCTGACCGTCGCAGCGAGGCCAGCCAGGCCAGGCTGGCGCGCGGCTCGCGAAGCGCCAACCCAACCAACAGCAGAAACGGCAGCATCGCCAGAGCCAGGCGAACCGGCGTCCGCGCCGGGGAGATCCTGGGCAATGACTGACCCACCGCGCTGCCGCCGGGCCCGGTTCGCCCGCCGGCTGGCCCGTACGTGCCGCTGCCTGACGCTGAGCCCTCGCCTTCAGCTTCTGGGGCCAGCCTGGAAGCCGGGGCGAGTGGCGGCACACTCGGTTGCGATGGCAGTGGCACTCCCCCCGGCAGCGATTCCATCGCCGACCGACCCCGGCGCTCGACCCGGCTGGAGCTCGCCGGCTGCCCGGTATGCGTGGGCCTCATCACGGACTCGCTGGGCTCAAGCCACATTCGCGACTCGCTGTGTTCGCCCTGGCTTCGCTCCTCCGCGACGCGCTCGCTGGCAGCGACCGCAGTCGCTGGCCCCGCCGCCCCCACCGAGCGCACGCCGACCTTCTCGGTCCGCTCTGGGATCTCGATCGCCTCAGCCGGCACCGAGGCCGCGGCGAGCACGGCGCGCAGGAAGTCCGACAGCGATGGATAGCGCTCGTCGGGGTGCTTGCGCAGGGCACGCATCACCGCGGCGTTCATCGCGGCATCGACAAGCTGTCTGGGTTCCTCGTGCATGATGCGGAAGAGCGTCGTCATCGCGGGTTCACGCGGGCGATAGAACGCCGGACAGCCGGTCAGCATCTCGTACAGCAGAAGTCCAAGCGCAAACTGATCGGTGCGCGGCCCCACCGGCCCCAGATCGCCACGCGCCTGCTCCGGTGCCATATAGGCCGGCGTCCCCATCAACACTAGATTATTAGTCTCAAGTGCTGAGTTCGGCTGATTGTTCTTGGCGATGCCGAAATCCAATACTTTAATAAAGTGTGGAATCACTCCATTTTTGCATACAAACAGATTCGCCGGTTTCAGATCGCGATGCACAATATTGCGACTATGCACAAGATCGAGAGCATTGATGACTTGCGCCAGAATACTAATCGCCACGTGCTGCGGCAGCGCGCCGCTGCGTTTGAGGACCTGCGCCAGATCCTCGCCGGAAAGAAGCTCCATCACCAGATACGGCAGGCGCTCTTCCTCGGTGATATTCCAGTCGAAGACCACCACCAGATTGGGGTGGTACAGCGAGGCCAGCGTCTCGGCTTCGCGGCGGAAGCGCATCATATCCTCGCTGGCAGCGCTGACCGGCGAGGTCATGACCTTGAGCGCCAGCCGCCGCGGCAGCCGGGTATGCTCGACCTCCAGCACCGTACCCATGCCCCCTCGGCCCAGCACGCGCACGACGCGATAGTTACCGTGAAAGACATAGCCGACTTCAAAGACTCCGTGGCGCCACATTGCAAGCTCCTGTTTGCGGCTGGACACGCGCTGCTAGGCCAAAAGCCAGAACCGTGCCAGCGGAGCAGTCCCTCGTGGGGCTCGTCCGGTCTGCGACCCCTCCGTCGCTGGCCAGCCAGGGTGGGCAGTCCGCGGTGGCCCCGGTCATCCATAGTCCGCTTGCGATCGCAAGCGGACTTGCGCTTCCCGCCACGCCGCCGACTGCGGCCTAGAAGCCACCCACCGTATTGCGATACAGGTGCAGTGCCCGGTTCGTCCCGAGCACCAGGTCCGGGAACCCATCGCCATTGAGATCGGCCAATGCAACGGAGCGGGCAGTCTCTCCCCCCGGCACGCTCGCCAGTGGCCGCGGCCAGGCGACGAAGGCCCCACCGTGGCCGACCGCCTCTCGACCGCGGTACGACACGGCTCGCACCGCGCCGTCTTGCACAAACAGAAGCTCGGGCTGGCCATCGCGGTTGATGTCTGCGACATACGCAGCGGTCACTCGGTCGCTGCCCAGCAGTGGGCTAAACACCGCCGAGCCAAGCTGCTCCTGCCAGCGCTCCCGATCCTCAGCACCGCCCGCGCTGGTCATATCGATCGTCGATCCGCGAAACACCAT
>JAEUJZ010000179.1 GCA_016794505.1 Myxococcales bacterium | reverse complement strand
CCATTGAAGGGGCCGACGCGCACTTGCTGTTCGTAGTGCAGGCCGATGCGCAGGTGCTGCGCGGGGCGATAGTGCGTCGCTCCATCGTCGTCACGAGCCATCTGTGGCGCTTGGCTCAGCGGAAGCAGAGGCCACAGAAGCACCGTCAGGTTCAGGCGCAGCGGACCGTGCTGATGAACGACAGCGCCGGCCTCTGGCCAGAAGCTGAAGTCCGTCGCGACGCCACCTGCGAACCGACCGAACAAGCCCAACGTCGCGCCGTAGGGAAAGACTGCCGCAGCATCACGCTGCTCAGTCTTCGGCAGCACCATCAGGTGCGCGTAGGCGTGCGCGCCGAAGTCGTCGATGTCGAGACAGCCGACGAGATTGCTATCGCAGAGCGGACTGTAGTGCGGCAGTAGCGCGGGCTGCGGCATGACGCGCGGCTGCGCCGTGGCATCAGGCACGGCATGCAGCGCAGCGAGCAAGAAAACCCAGATCACTCGACGGAAACAGTCGGCGGCGGTGGACATCTGAAACTCCGGGGACGGCAAAAATCGGAACAATGCCGACGCAGGGCCGGCGAAATACGACGAGGGGAAAGAAGTCGCACCCTAGCACACGGCGGCGTCTGTTTGTGACGGGCAGCGACTGCTCCTGCTGCAGCTCAGCGGTACGGGCGCAGTCGCTTGCGAGTCCTTGCACTCCTTGGCGTGGTGGGCATCCGCCAGGGGAGACCGCGATGCGTGAGCTGCGGAGAGCTCGTATGCGAGACGGCAGAATGCCGCCACCATCCACCGCGCATAAGAGGAATGACGGCGCCTTCTAGCGCCAAGAAGGGGCCCGCTGGGCTGGCGAAAAACTGCGACGACCTGTGACGAACGCGTCCCCAAGGGCACTTGAGAGAAAACTGAGACAGAATTTTCACCCCCCCCTTTTGTCTCAGTTTCCTCTCGATCTGGGCCAGCCACCAGGCGGCGCACGAAAGCCCACCACGGGATTCCGCACACTTGGCCGGTCGGAGTTAGCAGGCGACCCAGTTTGAGAAAACGGAGACGTTGCTCATGCCGATCCGTGACGTGATTTTGTCTCCGTTTTTTTCCGGCAGCGTGCCCCCAAACTCTGGAGCCGTGACGAATGCGGACGACTGCCCAATTCGAGCCTGGGAGTGGCGGGACTGCACTCTGGGACGTAACAGCGACGGTTCATAAAGCGGATCGGACATGTCAGCAGCCACGACGGTCACTCGCGCCGGACGCACCATCGTCCCGTCGAGCCAGACGCCAACCTGGAGCACCTCGGCGACGCTGCCGGGAGCCAGTGCGGTGGTCTGCACGAGCGCGCTGGCCTCGTGTTCGTGCGGGTTGAACGAGCTCCCCAACGGGTACCGCAACGACAGGCTCCGTCGTTCCAACACCCCGACAAAGCAGGCGAAAACCCACTCGACGGCCTCGCGCAGCGGATCGAGCAACGAGGACCGGGCCGAGCCTCGCAGAGTGCGCACGCAGCGATGCAAGTCATCGAAGGCGGGCAGGAGATCATAGAGCAGTGCCCAGCGCAGCACCGCCGGGGGTAGCACGACATCTGCGTGGCTCTGGAGCTCGCCCAGATTCGTTGTCGGCACGCATAGATGCGCGTGGATCAGGTCCAGCCCAACGGCAAAGCCGGTCAGAACCTCGCTCTCCCCATGCTGCGCCTGCGCCCTCGCGAAGCGGCGCACGAAGTCGAGCTGGCGGGTCAGCAGGGCGATGCCCTCCTGCAGTCCGTCGGGCACGTCGAGGGGCGGGAACGCCGTCAACGTCACAGGCGAGCCCCCGGCATCGGCGGGTGGGGTCCGCGCCTCCCGCTCGGCGAGCCGCTGCCGAAGCTGGCGCAGCTCGGTGTCGCGCTCCGCCGCATGCTGCCGAGCCTGAGCCAGCTCGCGTTCGAGGGTCTGATGCTTCGACACACGGGCACGCACTCGGTCTAGGTCGCGACGCAGTGCCGACTCTTCCGCTTCGATGCGATGAGCCAAGGCCTCGACGGTCGTAGCGACCTGTTTCAACGCTGCTCGTGCATCGCTGAGCATCGGGACTTCGCCGCTTGGCGTGCTGACCCACGACGGCAGCTCCGCATTTCTCGTCGCGCGCAGGGGCGCCAAGCGTTCTGAGACGCGAAGGTTATAGGCCGTGGTGCGGCAGCTTGCCGAGCAGTATCGCCGCGTCTTGGCTCGGGCTTCCGGCAGGGGCTGGCCACAGCTCAGACACACGGCGGCGATGGAGGCGAGCGAGCGCGCACGGTCCGTCATAGACGCTCCTGAACACTTCGGTTCAGCCTACCGTCAACGGGACCGTCAAGTCTGCGTCCATGCGTCAGAGGCGCGAGATCCTTGGAGATTCCCACCCGCGAAAACCTCGGATCCACATGGATCAGGGAGCGAATTTCCGCAGTTTGAAAACTGACTCAGTTTCAAAACTGACTCAGTTTCAAAACTGCGGAAAGCCATGCCTGGCGGCGAGCCTGCGACCGCGTCCACTCATCGGGACCGTAGGACCTTGCTTCAACCCGAGCTCAACGCAATGCAGGCCAGCTGCCTGACCACGGCAGGCGCAGGGAGCGAATGTCTGCAGTTTGAAAACTGACTCAGTTTCAGAACTGCGGAAAGCCATGCCCGGCGGCGAGCTTGGCATCGTGTCCACTCATCGGGACCGTAGGACCTTGCTTCACGGCGAGCTCAACGTGCTGGCGGCCGACGGCGAGACTATGGCGAGCGCAGGGATCGAATTTCTGCAGTTTGAAAACTGACTCAGTTTCAGAACTGCGGAATGCCATGCCTGGCGGCGAGCCTGCCATCGCCTCCACTCAGCAGGACCGTGGGACCTTGCTTCACGGCGAGCTCAACGCGCCGCAGGCCAGCTGCCTGACCACGGCAGGCGCAGGGAGCGAATGTCCGCAGTTTGAAAACTGAATCAGTTTCAGAACTGCGGAAAGCCATGCCCGGCAGCGAGCCTGCCACCGCATCCACTCAGCAGGACCGTAGGACCTTGCTTCACGGCGAGCTCAACGTGCTGGCGGCCGACGGCGAGACTATGGCGAGCGCAGGGATCGAATTTCTGCAGTTTGAAAACTGACTCAGTTTCAGAACTGCGGAAAGCCATGCCCGGCGGCGAGCCTGCCATCGCCTCCACTCAGCGGAACCTTTCTTGTTCCTACGCGTAAGCCTGGGTGGCAGCTGTGGCGGTGGGGCCAAACCCCGCCGGAGAATGCAGCGATCCCCTCGCGCCGGCCCGCCCCAGCGCCCTTGCTGCCTAGGCCATGTCCTTATTTCCCTATTGTCCACGACGAGAAGCCTCTGCGATGATAAAGGTGAATGCCCAAGTCCCCCGACAGACCACGAGGCTCCGAGCTTCAGACGGTCAAGCTTGGCGGCATTTCTCGTCTCGAAGCGGCTGCGGACGCCCCGACGCTGACAGATCGCTCGGGGCTGCGGCGTGGACAGGCCAGCAATGAGGACCCCCTCATTGGCTCCATCTGCGGGAAGTATCGCCTGACGCGTCTGCTGGGTCGCGGCGGAATGGGGTCCGTCTATGAAGGCGTCCATCAGCAGATCCAGAAGCGCGCCGCCGTCAAAGTTCTGAGCCACGATCTATCGTTAGATCCCGTGTTTGCCGGCCGCTTCTTTGACGAAGCGCGGGCGGTACACATCGTCCGTCACCCAGGGCTCGTCGAAACGCTGGAATTCGACCAGCGCCAAGACGGGATGCTGTACCTGATCATGGAGTATGTAGACGGCGAGTCTCTGGCCGCACGACTCGCCCGCGATGGTGCGTTCTCCGAGCAGCAGGCCCTGCCGTTGATCCTGCAGCTCGCCAGGGCCATTGCCTCGGCGCATGAGCGCGGCGTGGTCCATCGCGACCTGAAGCCATCCAACATCATGCTGACCCCCGACCCTGTGCGGCCGGGTGAGCTGCAGGTCAAGGTGCTCGACTTTGGCATCGCGAAGCTGCTCGCCGCCCCAAGCGGGGGCGAGCCCGAAGCCGACACCATCCGCGTGGCGCGTACCGACAAGGATGACATCCTGGGCACGCATGGCTACATGGCGCCTGAGCAGTACGACAGTGCGGCGCAGGTCGAGGGCAAAGCCGACGTATTTTCTCTCGGCTGCATCATTTTCGAGATGCTCACCGGCCAGGCCGCGGGCCGAACCGCGGTAGCCATCGTGGCCAAGCTAAGTGAGCTGATTCAGCAGCTAAGCCGCAACGCTTCGGCAGCAACGGCGACGATGGTCCGCAGCATGCTGATGGCCGAGCCCTCCGGGCGGCCGAGTATGCGCGCGATTGTGCAGAGCCTGGAGCGGAGGCTGCAGCCGCGCTGGCTCCACTATCGGGGCCCGCTGGTGTTCGGTCTCGCTCTGGTGCTGGTTCTGACGGGGACGGTGAGCTGGGTTGTTCACCGCAGTAGCCTCTCGGCGTTGCGCCGTCGTGCGATTGCCATCGTGCACGACCAAGGACTGCGTGCTACCGCGCTCGATACTCGTCAGCATGCGCTGCACCTGCTCGGACAGGCCCAGGACACCGAGCTGTCGCAGCTGGTTATCCCGATCTTGAGCGATCGCGATCCCCGGATCCGCGAAGCCGCGGCCAAGGCCATGGAGCGGCTGGCCACGCCCAACCACTTCGAGCTCCTGCAGCAGCTTGCGGCGCAGCGGCCGACCACCATCGTGCAACTGTTCGCCGCTCGTGCCGCCGAACGACTTCGCCCTGGCTCCGTCACCGAGCCAGTGCAACAGGCCCTGAGTAGCGCACCGGCCTCTCTGCGCATCCAGGCAGACATGATTCTGTTCCGCCCCGATGACCAGGCGCGCACGGCTCGGCTAAAAGCGTGGTTCACACAGTTTGGCAGCAGTGCCTCTCAGCCTCTGTTGTTTGATGTGCTGACCTGCCTGGTAGCCGCCCGTGACTTGGACGCGGTGCGCCGACTGAACGAGCTGCTGGCGACGCTTCCGGACAGTCCAGAGCGCCTGCGGATCGCCAGCCTGGCGATTGAATACAGCAGTGGCAGCGAGCAGTTTGCCTACGAACTGCTGCAGCGCACCGCAGAAGGGGGCGGTGATCTGCACGTTCAGGCGACACGGTATCTCGCTGAACTCGGTCGAACCTCGGTCTGCCCACAGCTGAGTGCGATTGCCAACCAGGCGACGCAGAGCGTCGGCCGGCGCATGGTCGCAGTAAGCGGCCTCGCCCTCTGCGCAAGAGAACAAGACCTTGCGCTGTTGCGGGATCTCATGGCCGACTCCCAGCCCGTCGCTGCGCTTCGTCTTGAGGCCGCCGGGGCCTTCCTGTCCCTATTCGCCAGCCAACCCACACGAGAGGGCGCGTCTTCGGTCCAATGGCTGCTGCAAGCCAAGCAGAGTGCGAGCGAACAGCAACGCGAGCTCGCCATGCTGGCTCTAGGGATGAGTGACTCCAGCGATGCCGTCGACTCGCTGCAGCAAGGCCTGCGCGACAAGTCGGCGAGGGTACGTCTGCAGGCCATTCGCTCCCTAGCCCGTAAGCCGACAAGAGGTGCAGCTCTCGCCCTGCAACAGACTCTTCAAGATCCGGTTGAGGACATCCAGAGCGCAAGCATGGTCGCCCTCCAAGACGTGCTGCAAGGGCTTGTGCAGACCGGCGATCGCGACATTGCGAGCCTGATCAAACCGACGCTTGAACGCCACGCGAACGATCCATCCAGTCCGATTCAGGTCTCCACCCAGGGGTTGCTGGTTCGACTCGGCAATACGCAGCAGCGACGAGCGCTGGCGACGACTGCCGCCGGATCCAATACGCGGCTGCGGCTGCGTGCGATTCCGTGGCTCGACGACCAAACCGTGCTGGTGGCCGGGCTGAGCGACAAAGACATCGAAGTCCGAACTGCATCCGCGCTTCGCCTGGCAGAGCTTGGCTCACAGGCCGGCGTCTCCGTCCTCCGCGCGGTCAGTGGGACGGGAGAGATTCTCGGCTTGCGCAGCTACGTCGCCCTGCTCCGCCTTAGGGTTCCCGTACCGGCGCCACCCGACCTCGATTCTCTCCTCACCACCGCGGCCCCGAGTATTCGCTCGGAAGCCATCGAAGTGCTGGGCAACCTGCGCTCCGATATCGCGGCCACAAAGCTCAGGCTGGTCATGCACGATGCCTCGCCTGGGCTGCGCTACCAGGCAGTCGATGTCGCGCTGCGATTGCTGCGCAAGCAGCCGGCGGCGGCCTTGATCGAAGTGCTGCAGGCGGGTCTTCGCCAAGAGACAGAAATCATCGTCCGCGACAAGATTCTGCAAGCGCTGAAGCAAGCGACGCCCCTCGCCGGGCAGGCAAGCAAGTCCCCGCAGAATGAGGGGAGAACCCGACAAGCAGAGCTAGCCGCAAGCACACCGGCGCATGCTGTTGCCACCGGGGGAAGCCCCGCGAATGCAGGCCTGACACCAGCGGTGTCCCCAGCTGCAACCGCAGGCGAACCGCAAGGGGCGAAGCAGGCGAGCGCCGAGCTTCCCAGAGGAGCCCTCGTCGTCTCGGGCCCGCGCGGCTTGCGGATCCGCATCAACGACGGTGCGCCGCTGACGCTGCCGCTGTCGCCACAGGCTGTGGGCCCCGGGATCTATCGCATCAGCTTCGTCGGAGGATCCAGGCTGGCGACTGTCCAACCTGGCCAGAGAGTCTCGATCCAGCTACCCGACAACGCGGTTCTCAATCAGCTCTATCAAGAGCTGCCCTCGGTCGGTCGGTTGCAGGTCGTAGACCAGGCGTCATTCAATGCAGACCGGCTGGCGATGTTTGAACGGAAGGTCGAGCAGGCGCCAGGCGATCCCATGCTCAAGAAAAACCTGCTGCTGCAAGTTGCCCTACAGTACGACGCATATGGCTACAGCAAGCGAGCCTGCGCCATCTACGCGAAGCTAGGCGGTAGCGAGGTGGCGACATCGTTCGATCAGGATGGACGCCTCAGCCGCGCGCGACAAAAGTGTGCTTCGCTGAAGTAGCCAAATCAACGATGCTCAACGCACTCTCGAACGCTTGCCGCGCCCCAGGCGCTTGCGGGCCCCAGGGCAAAACGAGCGTCCTCCCAGCGGGAGCGTGGGACCCTGCTTCACGGCGAGCTCAACGCGCGGCAGGCCGACGGCGAGACTATGGCGAGCGCAGGGAGCGACTTTCTGCAGTTTCAGAACTGAGTCAGTTTCTAAACTGAGTCAGTTTCTAAACTGACTCAGTGCGGGCACT
>JAEUJZ010000157.1 GCA_016794505.1 Myxococcales bacterium | reverse complement strand
CTGGTGGCTGGTGGATTATCGTCGACGGCGAGGTTGACTTTCCGCAGTTCAAGCGCCGCTTTCGCCCGGACGTCACAGGCTGGCGCCGTGAACGCATGCCGAACCCACCGAGGGGCATCCCAGACCTGCGCCCGGACTGGGGCTGTGAAATCATCTCGCCCGAAAAGCGCCGCTATGACGCCGTCGAAAAGCGACGCTATTACGCCGAGTCCGGCATCCCCTTCTATTGGCTGCTCGACTACGAGCGCCGAACGCTCACCGCTCTTCAGCTCGCTGAAATAGGCGAGTAATCCGGGGGAAAATCAGGAGAGGCGTGGTCAGACCCAGCGAAGATGCGGCGGATTGCAGCGCTGGGCCGACCCGCCGCTGGATGTCTTCGCCGGACTTGGACTTGCTTCCGCTCATGCGCCGCGTCCTGCATGCCGATTGCGAAGGCACCATCCCATCGTTAGGATGCCCGCATGTCGTCCGCGTCCGCTCGCACGCCCCGTAGTCAGCTCGCCACGATGGCCGATCTGCTCGCGATTCCCGAGGAGGAGCGCCATCATGAAGTGCTCGACGGAGAGGTTGTGCCCAAAGAGGTGGCAGGGGCGCGGCATGGCCTGGGGCAGACCAGCGCTGGAAGCTGGGTGGCTCGGCGCTTCTCGCGACAGCCAAACGGGCCGTCTCGTCCCGGTGGATGGTGGGTGCTCAGCGATGTAGAAATCGAGCTGGCACCACACCAAATCGTGGGCCCGGATCTGGCGGGCTGGCGTCGTTCGCGGATGGCAGAAGTGCCGGACGTGTATCCGCTGACGCTTCGCCCAGACTGGGTTTGCGAGATTGTGAATGGAGCGGATGCTCGACGCAGAGACGGTGTACAAAAGCGCCGGATCTACGCTGACGCTGGAGTGCCCTATTACTGGCTCGTTGACATGCAGCGTCAGGTGTTGACCGTTCTGCGCTGGACCCATGCCGGCTATGTCGAAGTGCAGCAAGCTGAGCGACACCAGCGCATCCGCGTCGAACCGTTCGAGGCCGTGGAGCTCCCCGTCGGCGTGTTGTTCGGTGAAGACGACGAGTAGCCCCGCACAGCCGTGTGCCCAGCGTGCGCACCGCGTGGGAAGTATCCCTGGAAGCCGTGCTTCCACAGGGAGAGCGGTCAGACCCAGCGAAGATGCGGTGCATTGCAGCGCAGCAGGGCTGCGCGGAGCTGCTCTTGCAGCGCTTCGCTCGCGCAGTACAGGCGCGCCACCTTGCCCGGCCGGTACCGCAGCGCGCGGCCGGTCATCTGGACCAGCAGGATTGGGCAGTCGGTTTCCTTGTCCAGGCGCGAAGGAACGACAGGAATGGGCGGCAGAGAAAAAGGAACGTGCAGGTAGGCCACTCTCGTCTGCATCCCGTCGCACTCCGCGATAGCGAGGTGGACATGGACCAAACTTGGTCCTTCTATCCGACGGAGTAAGCATTAAAAGTAATTAAAATTACAAAAAAATTTCAATACTCAGCATTTCCCGTCGAGGACCCTCCAGCCAACCTACGCGCCAGCGAGCGCAGCAGTAGATTTGGCCAAGATGCGGATGGAGCGAGGTTATCGACGGGGAGTTATCTGCGAGGTGGGGGCGTGGTCCGTATTTGGTCCAACTGCATGCGCACGGATGGACTAATGCGCTTTCGCGGGCTGGTTGCTATCAGCAGTGAAGACCATATCTGACGAGCCTATCCCGAATGCGAGCCAGGCTGGCGAAACGCGGAGCACCTTGGACAGCTTCTCGATGGTAACGACGCCGACGTTGCCTTTGCTGCGTCGCTCCTCGATGTCGTTGACCGTGATCCGTCCCAGCCCAGCCAGGAGGCTGAGCTTTGACTGGCTGAGATACAGGCGCTCGCGGGCTTCCCGAAGACGCTCGGGTATCCCTGCACTGCCTGCCGGTGTGACGCGCTTGCGGACCACATCGCACGCATAGCCCAGAGCCGCCGCGAAAGCGAGTGACGCTAGTTTCCGACAGATAGTCGAGCAAGTACGCGAAATCGTTTAATTTGTCAGACAATACGATTAGTATACTCGGCGACACAGGGCGTTGGTGCTGTCAAAGAACCGGGGCTCGACGGGATGCGACCCCGCCGGCCCCGTACCTAGCAGCAAACGCCCGCCGCCCCTTTGCGTGGAGAAATGACGGGTGCATGTTTTGGTTGGCGCCTGGAGGCCCGGCCGGCCCGCGGTGCAGTGGCAGCGTGTTGCGCGATGAGCGACAGGACGCCGCCCATGACGAGGGCGGAACAAGGGGGCACCAAGCCGAAGCTCCGCGCCGAGCACCTCGGGCCGCTGTGCCGGTTTCTCGTCGACCATCCGCGCGCCACGCTGCGCGAGGTCCACGACTTCGTGCGCACAGAGCTCGGCGTGTCGGTAAAGCGGCACGCGCTGAGGCGCTGCTTTGCGCGCTACAGCCTCGGAGTATTGCCGGACGAGCGGCTGGATGCCCGCCCCCTTTTTGTGAAGGGCCCGCCTCTGCCGTCGACAAGCTACTGCGCCACAGCGAATCGCGCCTGCCGAAAAAGTCGCATCACATCGTCCGCATCGACGAGCACGCCATCCCGCGCTTCACCCGCAAATTCCAGGTCAAAAAGGGCTACCACACCCTGCGCAACAAGCACATGCCCGTCGAGAAACGGTCTTTCAGTTTCCACTGCGGCCTGCGCTCGTTGCTCTCCCTCGTCGTCACGCCCGGCCACGGCAAGCTCGCAGACATCGCCGCCGCGCTTGTCCAGCGACTCCGAGCACGCCTCAAAGGCGCGCAGGGATGTGTCCTGCTTGCCGCCGCTGCCGCCCAAAACAGCGACGACCTACTGCGCCTCGCCGACGCGAAAAAACAAGTCTCCCTGGTCCGCCCCCGCGCCGTCCCAGCTATCTGGCCGCTGGGAAACGCATCCCCGACGACGCCTGGCTGCGTCTCGAAGAGCCCGGCCCCTTCACGGCTACCGTCCGCACCCTCGTCATTCGCGAGCAGAGCCGCCGCCGTCCCGAAAAAGACCGCTGGCACGCCCTCTGGGTCTTCGGCGACGACCACACCCCCGCATACGACCTCGTGCAGCGCTACCGTCAGCGCCAACATCACGAACAGCGCCACCGCATCCTGTTGCACGACGCCTTCGTCGACGCGGCGCCCTCCGGCTACGACAAACGCAGCCTGCCCCACAGCCGCCGCTTCCGTCCCGCCGCGCTGGCGCTGTACGCCTGGATCGCCGGCTTCAGACGGCTGATGGGCGGTTGGTGCTAGCTCCTGTCGGGACACGCGTATCGCCCGTGGAAAAGTCCTATGCGTAGCGTCGAAACAGGAAGCAGTTCGAGGGCAGTCGCCGCTGATTCCACAGCAAGTTTCATGAATTGGCACCCAAATACCGATTCCCCTGCGACTAGCTTCATGCGCTGCCGTCAAGGAGACAGATAGAGACAGCCACAGACAGCTCGATCCAAACAGCGCCACGAGTGAGCACCATCACGTTCGATGCGCAAACGATGAAGGGGGCCCCAGTATGTTCAAGCACGTCATCGCCGGCAGAAACGGGACGATCTACGCGATCAACCACCATGGAGATCTGCTCTGGTTTCGCTACCTCGGATTCCAGGATGGCAGCATCCAGTGGGAGCGCACCACCGGCATCCAGATCGGCAGCGGCTGGGGCGAGTTTCACCGCGTGATGGCGAGCAATGACGGCGTCATCTACGCGATCCACCCGAACGGCGATCTCTATTGGTACAGGCACCTGGGCCACGAGACAGGCGAAGGAACCTGGGCCAACAGCGGCACGGGCCTGCTGGTCGGCAGCGACTGGGGGCCGCCCGCGCGGATCACGGTGGCAGACGACGGTGTCCTGTATCTGCTGCGAGAAAACGGCGAGCTTGTCTGGTACCGGCACACCGGATTCAAGGATGGGACGAAGGCCTGGGCGACGCCCACGCTGGTCCACAGCAGCTTCGGCCAGTTCGACGCGGTCGAGGCCAGCAGCGACGGTGTCCTGTACTGTCGCAAGCACGAATACGACGAGCTGTATTGGTATAAACACCTGGGCTATCAGACCGGCGCGAACAGCTGGGCCGATTTCAAGCACGTCGGCACCGGCTGGAACGGCTTCGGACGCTTCACCGTAAGCAATGCGGGCGTGTTCTATGTGGTGACCTCGACAGGCAACCTTCGCTGGTACCAGCACACCGGATTCACCAGCGGCGCGATGAGCTGGCAGCAGGCGGATCTGGAGAGCGGCTTCGGCGCGCAGGTGGCGCTGATGAATTCCGGAAGCTATCTGAGCGCGGATCCGAGCCGCGGCAACCAGCTGTTCTGTGCCTCAAGTACCGTCGGAGACAACACGCGCTTCCGGCTCATCTACCTGACTGAGAAGGTCGTGGCGCTGCAGGCTCCCTCCGGCTTGTACGCAGGCGTGGACACGGGGACCGCAGGCGCACCGCTGTTCGCCAACCGCACCAAGATCGGAACCAGCGAGAAGTTCACTCTCAAACCGATCGTCCTTGAGGGACGCACGGTGTACGAAATCACCGCGAGCAACGGCGGCCAGCTCATCCTCGATTGGAGCAGCGGGGCGGGGCTGCCGGTGCTCGCCAACAGCCAGCCGGGATCTGGCTATCCGGCCTGGGTCATCGAAGATCGCACGCCGACACTCTCCCTGGCTCCGCCGATCCTGGCGAACATGCCGGCCCTGCGCGAAGTGTGGACAGAGCGTCTGGAGACCGGGGTCTGGACGGACCCGTATTACAACCACTCGACCCGGACCTACCAGGAAGCGTACGCCCAGCTCTGGCGCCAGCTGTACGTCGGCTTCGTCGCCTATGACGCGCCGCAACGCGGGACCATCCCGATCTATCGCGAGACCAGGACCGTCGGGGGCCGTACGCTCTGCCGCCTGTCGAGCGTCGCGGTGACCCAGCCCTATCCAGATGGCTGGCAGCAGGTCGGGGTGGCGTTCCACGCCTTCGCCTCGCAGATGCTGGGGACCGTGCCCGTCTACCGGGAAGACGACCGCGACGGGAACCACTTCTACTCCGTCCGGCCCAAAGAGGTGGCGGAGATGTGCGGCTGGACGCAGCGCGGCGTCGCGTTCTACGCATACCCTGCGGACATCCTGCGCCCCTACCCACGGGTCGTGATCAGGGACGCAGCCACAGAACGGTATGTCCACCTCGATGGCAGCACGACCCACAACCTGGTCGCCCGGCGCGCCGCGATCGGCGGTGGAGAGCCCTTCTCGGTCGTCTATCTGGGCCACGGCCGGCTGGCGCTGCAGGCCAGCACCGGAATGTACGTGAGCGCCGCCAGTGGTTCGGGTCTGGTGGCGAACAGCGCGGTCATCACCCGCAACGAGACCTTCGCCTGCTATGAGGCAACCCAGCTGGCCCACTGGAATGATCAGAGGGTGCCTCAGGGGATGTCTCTGCTGGCGGCGAACGGCAAGTGGCTCAGCGTCGATAGCGCCCAGGGCGGCGCTCTCGTCGCCACCTCTACCACCGCGCCCACGTCGCAGTCTTTCCCCTTCCTGACCCAGCCGGTGCCGTCGACCGCGGTCGGTGCCGAAGCGCTGGCGGAGGTGTACGAGGACGCTTCCGTCAACGGACCGAACCTCTTTAAGTACACGACCGATGCCCCAGCCGCCGCCGGGTGGGAGCGTCGCGGTGTCGCGTTCGCCGCGTACTCCACTTCACAGCCCGGAACCGTGCCGATCTACCTGGAGACGCCGTCCGCAGACCCCGACTCGCGCTTTCACATCTGGCACCGTACCGTCGCTGAATCGGCGGCTAACGGCTGGGTGCAGCAGAGAGTCGCCTTCCACGCATTCATGTGGCAGGCGCCGGGGACCATCCCGGTGTACCGCGATGAGAAGAACTACCGCTTTCAGTTTTCGACCCGCAGCGATGTGGCGGCGGCGGAGGCCGGGTTTCAGCGCTGGGACATCGCGTTCTACGCCTATCCGGCCGAGGCGATGCAGCAGCGCTTCGTGACGATCCGCAACCCGATCATGAACCTTATCCTGCAAGCCCAGGATGGGCGCGTCCTGCAGAACATGACGAATGATGTCTGGCCGGGGCGGCACATCGAGGTCCGGCCGGAACCGAGCGGCGGCGTGCGTCTGCTGTGCCACGACAGGAAGCACATCTACTGCGATGAAACGGGGGCGCTGCAGATCACGACCGACCCCACGCTAAGCAGTGGCGTGTTCGAGATCGAGCCCCTGCCCAGCGGCACGTTCCGCATCCGCGCCTCGTCGGGCAAGTTGGTCAGCTTTGGGCCATCAAGCAGCGACTTCCAGCCGGTCAAAGCAGAGACCCAGGCCGTCTTGCAGAGCGGAAGCGGGTATCGCTGGGACCAGCACGCGGTCTTCGAGTGGATCCCTTACGCCAGCGCCCTGGTGCCGCTGGAGGTAGAGCAGAAGGTCCCCGATCCCACCGGTCTGGAGCCGGACGGAGCCGAGGTCCGGCAGCGCATCGTCACCGCCCTTTCGACGGCTCCTTCAGAGGAGCAGCAGATCCTCAACGCGGCGCTCGCATTCCTGGATCAGGAGGTGAGCATTCCAGATGTGAAGATGCGGATCTCTGTGAACCCGAACCTGGTCGCCGGACTCCTGATCTCGCTCAACAAAGAGGCCGTGCGCGTGGCCTCGATGTGTGCCGGCGGGATCGACTGGCGCTCCTACGCCAACGCGGACGAGAACCCGATCTGGGTCCAGTTCAAGACCCTGATGATGCTGCGGAAGGCGTACAAGGTGAAGAAGCTCCTCGACGAGTTCAAGGATCCCAAGAACGCCAAGATGGCCAAGAGCACCAAGTTCCTCAAGCTGTTCAAGGCCATCGTCGGGGGTCCGCTCAAGGTGTACTTGATGACCGCGGGGACCGCGATGATCGAGCTTTCCGCGGCGGACATCGCGCAGGGTGGAGCCGGCGGCTGCCAGATCCTGATGCCGTGGTCGACCCCTGGGATCTTTATTCCGTTCCCGCCGGGCTTCGTCAAGGAGGACGAGCAGCTGACCTGGCAGGATCTGGCCCGCGCGACGAACCCGTATGCGCAGCAGTTCATCGCCAAGGTCAACCAGCTCTATACCCAGTCTGAAAGTGGAGTCGCGACCGGCAGCAACTGGATCAAGTCCATGTATGTCACCGAGGCCGCCAAGGTCACCGAGATGCTGCACGGCATCGGCAACACAGCCTTCGCGACCTCGGAGTCCGCGGCCAAGAGCCTGAAGTCGATGGGCTATGGAGCCACGGAAGCGGTCCAGGGAATCGTGAGCGTATACAACACGAACGCGCAGCAGACCGCCAACATACTGAAGAGCGCGGGGTACGCCGGAGAACAGATCGCCAGCTCGATCAAGGGCACCTATGACATCACCCAGACAGGCGTCGAGCAGACCATCCAGAACGCAGGCATCGGCCTGGACACCGCGGTGACTACGGTCGGCTCCGGGCTCACGGCCGGCGCCACCACCGTCGGCAGCTGGATCAGCGGCCTGTTCCGCGTCTAACGACCTTGCAAGCGCAACGGAGTACCACGCTTTGGAAGGATCCTCGCGGCGCGACGAGCCCCATACCTGCGCTCCCCCTCGCCTCACCGTCGTAGCTAGCCCGATCTACGGCAACTACACCTGGTAATCACCTCAAAGATGCCACCCTGCCGCAGGTCCTCGAACTTCCCTCATTACCCTGCAGACGGCTTGATTCCTTTTTTTATCCCTTTGCACCACACCAATGAAGGAAGCTGTTGCCTTCCTCCTGACCGATCCTCAACGCACCATAGAACACTGGTGGCCCCCCCAGACGCTTGCGGCCCCCCTGGGCAAAACGAACATTTCCTTTTTACTATGAGTATTGCGGGCGCGACGCTGATCCTGGTTTGCATCCTGCCGACCGCGCAGCAGATCCCGCAGCCCTTGATGCGACTCATCAGGCACCCACACCGGAGTCAGATCGCCGCTACGCAAAAAGTGAGCGAGCTTCTCCGCATCGCGGTGGTCGGTCTTGACTCGATCTTCCGACTTGACCGGAATCAGCGTCGGTGCCGCCACGATGCACGGCACCGACAGGGCGGCGAGCTGGCGATACAACACATATCCGCAAGGTCCTGCCTCGTACGCTGCAAGGATCGTCGCATCCACTGTGAGCTTGCGCATCAATCGCTCCACCGCTTCGGGAGAATTCGGAATCGCCGCCAGCGACCGCGCCGGTCCTGATTCGTCGCACACCGCGATGGCGATGAGGTCTTTGTGGACATCCAATCCCAGGTATCGAGTAGGCTTCGTCACGCTCGGCTCCTTTCGTATGTGGCTCTGCTCTGTGCTCCGGCGCAACGTAACCCACGAACATCCTGCGATCCGGAGCTGGTCGCCTCCTACTGACTTTTTTCTGCGCTCTGGCCATCGCGCTCCTGACTCTTCTCGGTGCTGTTTCCGAGGCGGCGGTCACGAACTGGCGCAGGTGCTCGCCAAGCCAGGCCAGCACGACAGGATCGGCGTCGGGTTGCCGGGCCGCCATGAGATCCGCGGCCAGTGCATCATCCCAGCGCAGCTCGGCGCACTCGAATCCACCGCTTGGCGTGCGCAGCTGGTAGTCCTGCGGCGAAAATCGGAATGCGAACAGATCCTCGACCTGTGCGGCGCGAGCGAAGTCTAGGACGAGCTCCAGAGGCGGCAGCAACTTCGCAGGCCGATCTTCGCCCGCTCCTCGGGCCCGCCGAAAGCCAGATTAGGCCCAGATCCAAAAACCGTGCGACATCGTCAGATCTTCAGGGCAGTACAACGATCTCGACGCGCCGATTGTGTTGGCGCTCTTCGGCGCTTCGATTTTCCGCAACCGCTTGGGTCGAGCCCAGGCCGCGGATCCGCATGCGCTCCGCTGGAACATTCATTCCCTGCAGGCGCCGCAAGACGCAATTCGCTCTCAGTTGCGAAAGAGAGTAACCGGGAAGCGGATCGGGACCTGTATATAGCTCGCTCTCCGTGCCGTCCTTGTGGCCGCGAATTTCAATGCGCACGGATGGATAAGCCAGCAGGATCTTGGCCAGAAGAAAGATCTGCTCCTTTCCCTCCTCGTTTACTTCGTGGGAATGAGGCGGATACTTCAGCCGATCCATGGTGAATATGTGCGAGGTGCGAGGCCCGGGTCGTCGCAGAAACGACAGCAGCTCCGACTCCATGGTCCCTGACTGCAGCTTGTGCCCTGAGATCGCAAGCGCTGCTGTCTGCTGCGGCTCTTTGATCTGGGACCCAGCCACCGCGGCTCGCGCCGATTCGGGGTGCGGCGGGGGTACGGTCGTCGTGGCCGACGCCGTGGCCGGCACCTTTGCCGCAGCAGACACACCTGCGACGCTCGCGCTGGAACAAGCCGCCACGCAATGAACTGGCGGCACGCGGCGCATGGTGTACAGGCCCAGCAAGAAGCACAGGCCGCCGAGTAATAGCGCAAGCAGAAGGCACAGCAGGCAGACTCGTCGCGCACGCCGCTCCTGGGATGCCAGCGCTTCCGCGGCAGCGACCAACCGGCGCTCGTGGTCATCGAGCTTTTGCACAAGCGCCTGAAATAGGGCGATCGAGGACTTTCGATTCAGGCGCTCAAGCGCCGCGACTAAGATTGTTCCCGTCGGGATCACCTGCTGGACGCGACAAGTCGAGTCGTCGCGCAGGTCCCTCTCTATGGGCCCTTCTTGCTCGATGGCCGACCGTTGCAAAGACATTGCGGGGCTCCATTGCACCGAACGGATCCGATGCCGACCTTCCTGTCCTTTCGTACCGGACCGTGCGGACTGTCGCGCCAAAAACGACCACCGACAAATGCGTGTGAACTTTTCGCGTTCAATCGGGTAACATGCAGTTGGTTACGCATGTCTGACTCGCTCGACTCACGGCCTCAGAGCGAAGCAATCACGGCCTTGGCTCAGATCGGGCGGAGTGGACGACCTGAGGTGGAGGAGGCGGCGGAGGCGTCCACGGACATCTCCACGCTGATCAAACGCGCAGAGGCCCGATACCCCGAGCTGGCGCTGCCCGAGGAGCGATTCCTCCCGTTCCTCGATCGGTGTCTGCGCGAAGCGGCGGTGTCGTCTTCTGTGCTCGGCTCGCTGCATATCGAGGATGTGTATCTGGCCTGTGGCTACGGACTGGGCATCGAGGCCGCGCGGCTGCAGGTCGAGGCAGACCACTTTAGCCGCATCCAGAGGCGGCTTGAACGAATGCAGCTGCCGTCGGCGCTCATCGCCGATGTGCTGCAGGAGCTGCGCTGTCGCATGGTTGAGATGCTGCGGCCCGACTATTCGGGCCGCGTCTACTCTGGCCGCGGCAGCCTGGGCGGTTGGCTCTATATCGCCGCCCTGCGAATCGCCGAACGCCTCAAGAAGCGAGCGTTGCACGAGCTGCCAAATCACGATGAGCGGGTCGCGCATGATGTGCATGATCGGCTGCTACCGGCTCCAGACGCCGAGATGGAACATCTCATGCACAGCTGCCGCGCTGCGTTCGAAGCTGCGCTCCAGCAAGGTCTGGCCGCGCTGTCATGTCGCGAGCGCAACCTGCTGCGCTATCACTTCCTGGAGCGGCTGAGCATCGATCAGCTGGCTGAGATCTACGACGTCCATCGAGCCACCGCGGCGCGTTGGATCGTGCGTGCGCAGCAGCATCTGGCTGACGAGACCCGCGCCCGCTTTTCGGCGCAGATTCCCATCGCTGCGGACAGCATGCCGCGACTGCTGAGGATGATTCGCAGCAAGCTCGACTTGAGCCTGAGCGCTGTGCTGCAAAGGACCGTCGAGCCGGAGATCTGAGCCGCGCCGTGCGTTGTCTTGCCGACACGGAGCTCGTGCAATTCCTGGACGGTTCACTGCCGCCTGAGGTCGTGACGCACCTTGATGCGCACCTCGATCTCTGTGAGCGCTGTTTCGCAGTGGTCGCTGCGCTGCTACGCGGTCAGTCCGCGGTGTACCGGTCGCACGACGCACGTCCTGCCGAGCTTGGAACCGTCGAGGATCCGCCGTTTCCCGCCGTCGGGCGGCGCTACATGGTGCAGGCGCTCATCGGTCAGGGCGGAATGGGGCAAGTCTATCGGGCCCACGATCGGCTGACCGGCCAAGCGGTCGCGCTGAAGCGCGTTGCTCAACGTCAGACCGGCGCACGGTTACCGCTGTCGACCACGACCTTGCATGGCCAAACCGCGACCTTCGTCGGGTGCCTTGAGCAGGAGTTTCGCATCCTCGCTACCCTGCGCCACCCCAACATCATAAGCGTTCTCGACTATGGCTTCGATGCCGAGCTACAGCCCTTCTTCACGATGGAGCTTCTCGAAGGCGCGCGCGCGGTCCTGCCGTACGCCTGGTCGCTGCCACAACTCACGCGCATAGAACTCCTCATTCAGCTACTTCAGGCGCTGAGCTACCTGCATCGGCGAGGCATTCTGCATCGCGACATCAAGCCATCGAATCTGCTGGTCGTCAGGGATGCACAGGGCAGGCAGACGCTCAAGGTTCTCGACTTCGGGCTGTCGTGGGGCCCTGAGGCGGGGATCTCTCGCGCCATGATGGGTGGCACCCTGGCCTATATGGCGCCGGAGCTCTTTCAGGGCGTTGCGCCGAGTGAAGCGTCCGATCTCTACGCCACCGGCATGGTGGCTTGCGAAGTGTTGGGCGGCAGCCACCCGCTCGCGGGGATTGCGCGCACTAGCAGGCTCTTGTCGAAGGTATTGCACGAGCCACCTCCGCTCGCGCATCTGCCGAGCACGCTTCGTGATGTGCTTGGGCGAACGCTCAGCAAGCGTCCTGAGGAGCGACCGCGCGACGCAGCGAGCTTGCTCGCCGAACTCTGCGCCGCGGTGGGAATCTCCCGTCCGCCCGAGCCACCGGCAGTGCGTGATAGTTTCCTCATCGCGGCGCGCTTCGTAGGACGCCAGGCTGAGCTCGAAGTGCTAACGCAGGCGCTGCAAGACGTGCGCGGAGGTCGCGGCGCAGGCATTCTGCTACACGGCGAGAGCGGCGCCGGCAAGTCACGCCTGCTCGAAGAGCTACGCAGCCGAGCGCTGCCCGATGGCGTGCTCGTGCTGCGAGGGCAGGCGGTGCAGAGTGGAGGCATTGCCTACCAGCTCTGGCGCGACGCGCTGCGCCTGCTCGCGCTGTACGTCGAGCTCCAGGATCACGAGGCGAGCCTGCTCTCCGCCGTCGTGCCCGACCTCGCCGGTCTGCTCGCTAGGCACGTGACGCGGCCCGCGCAATCCGATGCGCAAGGTACAAGCTTTCGCTTGCTGCGTGCGCTGCTCGATGTCTTCGAGCGCATGGCGATCCCGACGCTCGTGCTCCTCGAAGATCTTCAGTGGGCCGATCCGGAGAGCCTGCAGCTCCTGGCGCGGCTGTGCGAGCGCGTCGCGAATCACCCGATCCTCATCGTCGGAAGTTACCGCGAAGAGGAGGCGACAAGGCCGCTCGAAGAGCTTCCCGCGACGCGCCGCCTCCATCTGCCGCGCCTCGATCAGCAGGCCATGGCCGACCTGTGTGAATCGATCCTCGGTCCGGTGGCGCAGAACCCGCAGCTGCTGGAGCTCATCGCGCGGGAAACCGAAGGGAACACCGACATAGCATACGACGTGCCTCATGCATACACGTACACAGCATGAGAACAACATACGTATAGCGGTCGGTTACATCCGGGTAAGCACACTTGAACAAGCGTCGGAGGGGGTAAGTCTTGACGCACAACGTGATAAACTAAAACTATACTGCAAGCTGCACGGGATCACTCTTCTTGATATCAAGGCAGACGAGGGAATCTCGGGGAGTACGCTAGAGCGGCCCGGACTTCAGGCGGCTCTGCGCATGCTGGAGCGCGGGCGAGCCGATACGATCGTCGTGGCGAAGCTGGATCGGCTGACGCGATCGGTGCGCGATCTGTGCTTCCTAGTTGAACAGTATTTCGCGCGGGATCGCTTTCACCTGCTGTCTGTCTGCGGCATGGTGAACACGCATAGTGCTGCCGGCAGAATGCAGATGTTGACGCTTGCGAATTACGCACAGTTTGAGCGAGAGATTATCTCGGAGCGAACACGGGAAGCGATGCATCATATGCGAGCGCAGGGGATTGCGCTTGGGACTCCAGCATATGGGCTACGATATTCCAATCAATTGGACGATAAAGGGCGGCGGACGATGGTCGAAGTCCCCGAGGAACAAGCCGTCGTCAGACGGGTTATCGCCCTGCACGCGGACGGATTGGGACACCGCGCCATCGCCGAGAAACTGACGGCAGAGGGCATCCCCGCCCGTCGGGGTGGCGTGTGGCATGGCCGCGTGATCGGGGTCATCCTACAACGTGCTGGCCAGCACACGCCGCGCTCGTACAAGCGTCCCGAAAAGCGCGTGTTCGTCTGCGACCAGGACGAAGCCGCCGACCATGCACGAGTGCTGCATGCGCGGGGTCTGAGCCTGCGGAAGATTGGCGCTGCGCTGCGCCGCGATGGCTACGCTCCCCCACGCGGAGGCGAGTGGCATGCGGCGACTGTGCGCGCTCTGCTGACCCATGGCACGGACGCGAGCCGAACAAGCGTTCTCCTGCGGGCTCGCACCCTGCGCGGTGATGGTCGGAGCTATCGCGAGATCGCCGCGTGTCTTACACGCGAAGGGCTCCTCCCACCTCGTGGGGGGCGCTGGCACCCCGCAACGGTCGCCGATCTGCTGGCCAGCGGCTGACCGCCACCCCGCTTTCCAATCACCTGTCCACAGTCCTTCTAGCGCGCTTCTGAAGCACGCCGATCGCCATCCGCGATCGGCGCGTGCGCGACCTGTCCGCCAACAATTGCCCGAGGTATGATGGCAACGGCTGTCTGTGCCGGGGGGCTTGATCATGCGACCCAAAGTCTGCGTGGTTTGTGGCGATGCGTTGGCGATCGGGACGCGCGCGGATCACCGCTACTGTGGTGTGAACTGTCGCGTGCGGGCGCACCATCTGCGCCGTGGTGTCGGCACACGCCAAGCGCGCAACGACCGCCGTGCGCGATTGCTAGAGGCGACTGTTGAACGGCTGAAGCGAGAACGTGACACCGCGGTGGCAGAGGCTGAGCGTGTGCGCAGTGCTGCGACCACAGCCTCGCGCATGCCAACAGCGAGCAGCGTCCCGCAGAACGGGGAGGCGAAGATCCCTGTGTCTGCGCCGACGGAGGATCGCCTGCGGGAGTCTCTTCGAATCGCACGGGCGAGCAACAGTGAAAAGGACCGGCTGATCGCTGAGTTGCAAGATTGCATCCAGTCGCATCGCGACACGATTGCGCTGATGAAGCTTGCCCAGTCGTCCAATCGGCGGGAGCCGTCACCGCGTCAGGATCTCGCCCAGTTGCTGCGCGTGCTGGAACAACAGGTCGATGACCTAAGCGCCGAGAACAACAGGCTGAAGACTAGAAACAGCGCGCTCCAAGCAGCCTTGGAACGCGTACCAGAAGAGACCGGGCAGGCAATCCAGCGCGCGAAACAGGAAGCAGCAGAAGCCTTCCGAACCGAGCGCAGCCAGAACGCCTTGCGGTGCAAGCAGGCCGACGAACGCGCCCAGAGCGCAGAAGAGACGCTGAGGCGGGATCGCTCTCTGTTGAAGACCGTGGGCACCGTAATCGCCGGCTTAGTGGCAGCCAACGCCCAGGCAATGGAAGCAGAGCAGTTGGCAGCAGAGGGCAAGCGCTCCGCCTCTGACGAGACATCCCCTGAAGAACAGCGCGCGACCTCGGGCAGTCCAGCCAGCGCGGCGTCGACCAGTATCGCCAAGCCGTTGCTGAGCAATCCCGCTGCAGACCGCGCCCCGCCCGCTGATGATCATGCGGCTTGGGACGCGCTTCGACGCGGAGCACTGAGACAGCGATGGCTACCCATCTCTGATATGTGCGTCAGGAGCATGCGCTCGGAATTGCAGGCAGAGTCTGCCTTTGCGCTGAAGCAAGCAGCGCTTGGGCAAGCGACGACGGCGCGGCGATTGGCAAGCGGGGATGATGGCGATCGCCAGATCGAGATCGCCGCCCTGCAGGCCCGCTGGTCGTTTATTGAGCGGCCGCCGCCAGGCTGGCGGAAGCCGATCCGCTGGGAGAAAGGGCGCTATCATCTGGACACGCAGAGCGAATTGGAGATTCAGAGGCTCTCGGCGGATCGACGCCGAGAGTGGGAACGGAAGCTGCGAGACTGAAGCAGGGAAGCGCCTTACGCGGTCTGTGCTGAGCGGCGTAGATACACGCCAGGGCAACCCTGAACTGCCGCGATGCCCCGCTCCGTCGGTAGTGCGTACAGCGCCATGGCTTCGTCGCGATCGGCGCAGTCGCGAAAGCGCACACCACCCCCAGACACATCCCAGACGATGAACGCCCACCGCATACCGTCGGGCTCTCGGCAGTGCGCGACCTCCCAGACATACAGCGCTGGCAGGCCATCCACGCCGCCCGGCCCCGCCACCGTCTTGAACGCCACGATCTGATCCAGGTATCGCGCCGAGTGATATCCCACCGCCAAGCCAAGCCAACGCCGCATCGCGTCGTCGGAGGAATGCGCTGCGGCCGTCCCGCTCGGCTCCGCCATCAACCGACTGCCTCGCGTACTGCGCCGTCGAGCGGGAGTGTCCTGGATGCGTCCGCGGACGGTGCTTAACGCCTTTTGTGCTGTGTTTCTCATCTCTTCGCCTCGCAATCTGCAGCGGATTTGTGCTGCTAACAGCACAACTACTCTCTGATGAGACCGCTTGCAAGTTCTACATTCAGCACAGCCGGGATCGCGTATGCCCTTGTCGTCGCAGACGTGTTATCCGGTCTTCCGTGTCCCTCGCCTGTGCCAAACTCGGCGACCGCCTCGCAGAAGCCCGCGACCGGGCAGGTCTGACCCTGCGCGAACTCGGTCAACGGGCCGGCGTGTCCTGGTCGACGATCAGCGCGATCGAGAAGGGCAAGCAGTCTGCGACGGTAGAGACGGCGGAGAGGCTGGCGGTGGCGCTGGGGGTGCGGGCGTCTTGGTTGGCGTTTGGGGAGGGGGTCGAGCGGCAACGGCGTGCGCAACCAGCGCGGATGGCTATCACCAAACTGCTTTCTGATTGATATTTCCCCTAAGAAGGAGCGAGAGACAATGGCGAAGGTGCAAGCAGATGAAATCAGGGACGCTATCGTTGATGTTTTGTTGAATGCTAGTTGTGGCCGTGGGGGCGACGTAGGTTTCCTAACAGCATATCAAATACTAGATCGACTGCCAAAGGCGACAAGAGATTTGCTATACAACGCTTACGGGGGTGTGGGCGGAGGAACCAATCACAACTACGGCGCTGCGACGCGTGTCGCTGAAGTTGCTGCGGAAATTGTCGGCCCGGAGCTTCGATATCTTGATACTGGTGGTCTGCAATTTCAGGTCGCAGATAACCCAACCGGCCCTACCGTTCCCGCAGGTTTTGAACTCTGCGGTCTATTCCGACTCCCGTTCGGACATCCGCTCCGTACTGCCTCCCGCCCATAAAGTAAGACAAGCCTCAGCCAGCTGTTTGGGCGATCCGAACAGGCTGCGCTCTCCCTTGGTTGCATTTTTCTGCGCACTGACACCCCGCTCGCAACACCCCGCCACCGACGGGGAGAAAAGAAAGTTCTTGAAGGGAACCTGTCAATTTCTCATTTCGTAGCGACGGGCGGGCGTTGGAATGGGGGGCGGTGGGTTGTTGGGTTGGGGGGCAGCATGGCGGGATAGCGTGACTCCATTCTCGCGAGCATGAAGGTGCGCTGTGCAGGCACGCTCAGATCAAGCGCGGCAGGCACACCTCGACGAGAAGAAGGCGGGGGACATTCGCTTGCTCGGCTCTGCTGATATGAACGGCGCATCCTCTGCCGCAGTGAATTGCCGTGACAGCGTAACGACAATCTCCAATGTGCCGACCGACTACGGTCATCGTTCTGCGCAGCCTGCTGCTGGCACCGATCAGGCAGAGCCGAGTTCTTTCTTTCGACGGGCCTCCAGCTTCTTGATGCTCTCGGCGGTCGGCAAATCCTCGGGCATGGTGCCGCCGATTTCTTTGATCGTCTGGCGGACCTTGGCACCAACTTCGCGGTGAGTGCGGTTGGCGTTGGCTTTGCCGACGATGCCCTCGCGTCGCAGCTTTTCCTCGGCCTGCGTCGCGCGGAACAAGTTGGCAGCCAGCTCGGCGCTGCCCATGTGATCCAGGATCTGTTCGCTGGGCTTCAGCCCTTTGCGGTGATGGATGTCCTGCGCCGTCAGCCCACCCTACAGGCCCTGATAGCCGTGGTTCTGGAAGATGGCGTAGTCACGCGGCTCGATGACGCCTGCACCACGGGCCGCGTCGGCAAGCTGGACGTTGTGCGTTCGCATCTCTTCGCGCAGTCGCAGTCGTCGCTGTTCTTCGACGGCTTCGTCGCTCAGCTCCTGCCGCCGTGTCTGGATCGCAAAGTATGTTTGCCCGAGCGCGACGCGAGGCTTGCCGGGGTCGGCGTTCTGGATCGCCAAGTAACAGGCATAGCGAGACAGCAGCGTCGTCTTGACCGCTCGCTGCGCCCCCTTGCCCACCTGGATCATTTCGGTGATATCAACGCAATGATCCTCGACGGGCTGCCCGCTGTTCAAGCAGGCCAGCTTCGCCTTGTCGAGCACCGCCTGAAAGTTCCGCTGATCGCTGTAGCCCAGCGCCTCGGCAAACTCCCGACTGGACCAGCACTCGACACCCCGAGGGTCTACGCGACGAATCAAGACAAAGGCAGAAGCATCCCCGTCGATGGCAGACATGGCGGCTTCTATACGTCGCAGATGGCGAGGGCGCAAGACATGCTGCGCCGAGAGAGAATGGCCCCTGTGCAGCAGGGGCAGGTGGGCGTCGGAAACAGCGCGTGTGCTTGGCTGCTGCGGCGACCCATGCTGACGGAGTGAATGTGCGCAATGCGTCGGCTATGTGCCAACGGCGGCGCGGATACTTGACGCGTCTCTGTCGCGGTACTAACGATGCGCGATTTGGAGGGAGCGAATGGCCGAGGAACTACAGTCCACGCCGTCTTTGGGCAGCCGGTCGTTTGAAGAGCTGAAGCGCATCAATGAGCACGGTGCCGAGTACTGGAGCGCGCGCGACTTGCAGACACTGCTGGGGTACGGGCAGTGGCGACGGTTTGAGGAGGCGATCCAGCGCGCCCGCACCTCGTGCGAGCAGTCGGGAAACCCACCCGAGAACCATTTTGCCGGCGCCGGCAAAATGGTCACTTTGGGCAGCGGAAGCCGTCGAGAAGTCGCCGATTTCTTCCTGTCGCGCTTCGCCTGCTACTTGATCGCGCAGAACGGGGATCCACGAAAGCCCGCGATCGCCTTGGCGCAGAAGTATTTTGCGATCCAAGCTCGGCGACAAGAGCTGTCCGACGCGTTGGCCAAGGATCGCGAGCGGCTGGAGCTACGCCGTCAGGCATCAGAGGAATTCAAAGCGCTGTCGGGTGCTGCGAAGCGTGCCGGTGTGCAGAGCAAGATGTTCGGTGTCTTTCACGACGCCGGTTACAAGGGCCTGTACGGTGGACTTGGCAGCGACGCCATCAAGACGCGCAAGCGAATCCCCAAGGATCAGAACCTGATGGACCGCATGGACACCACCGAGCTGGCTGCCAACCAGTTCCGCATGACCCAGGCCCGCGACAAGCTCGCCCGCGACCGCATCCGCGATCAGCAGCAGGCCATCCGAACGCACGAGCAAGTTGGTCGCGAAGTCCGCGCCGCCATTGAGCGAATTGGCGGCACAATGCCTGAGAAGCTGCCTCCCGCCGAACACATCGAGCAGGTCGCTGAACGCATCAAGGACGCGACGCCCAAGATCGAGCTTGAGGAACGAGAGGCCAAGGGCCTGCACGGGAAGCGCAGTTAACCCCGACGTGACGTGGCAATCCTTGATCGCCAGATCAAAGGCCACCCGCTCCCGTCTGCCAACGCTGGGTGACTGATCGCCTAGTTCTCGAAGTAGTCGCTGTCCACCTTGGGAATGGCGAGGCGCTTCTGGTGGGTAACGCCGACTTCGTGGTCGATCATGAGCTGGGCCAGCCGGCGCCCATCGACCAGGACAATGCTGCCACGGGCGCGATCGGCAGCATCGCGCGCATCTTTGGTGAACGTGCTCGTCGTGATCAGCACGCCCTTGTCCGCTCCTTTGAGCTGCAAGCCGCCGACAAATTCACGGATCACGGCGCTACCCACGTCGCTCTTCCATCGCTTGGCCTGCACGTAGACCTTTTCTAAGCCCAGCTTGTCCAGAGAGATGATGCCGTCGATGCCGCCATCGCCGCTGCCTCCGACGCGCTCTAGGTCTTCGCGGCTGGTCCCGTACCCCATGGCGTGCAGCACTTCGAGCACCATCGATTCGAACGACGCCGGATGAACCCGCGCGAGAAGCTCCAGTAGCTCATGGATTACGCTCTCGCGTAGCTCCTTCAGCGCATCCTCGATGCGCTCTTCCGGACTCTTGAAGGCGCTCGTCGATTCTTCGAGATCGTCGTCGTGCGCCTTCTTGCCTTTGCCCGCGCCTAACGCTTTGCGATTCAGGAAGGCCAACCGCCCCAGCTCATCACCCGGAATTCCTTTGGGAAATTTGCCGATGAACTTGTGCCCTTCGGTGGTCAGCAGCCAGTACCCACGTCGAGGACTCGACGATAGCCCCGCGCGCTTGAGGCGATCGTGGGCCCAGCCGATGCGGTTCTTGTAGATGGGCTGAATGCCGCTTGGAATGAGTTGCTGTTTTTCCTCGGCCGTAACGCCGGCGGCGTCCGCGACAGCTTCTCCGGCATCACTGGCCGTTGCTCCGTCTGGGTGCGCTGCGAGATAGCGCAGTAGTGGCTCGATAAATCGGTCAAAGGTGGGAATGGCCATGGCTGGCCCTCAGCATATCCCGAAGGAGTCTGGGTATGTGCAGAGCAGTTTCGAAGTCAGGCGCAGTGCTGTGGGCGCTGCTCTGCAGCAGCGTGTGCGGTGCCAAACGCCAACCACCCCGGCGATACGCCAAGCGCTTTGGCAATGCGTTCGAGGGCATCGACGCGCGGCAGCATGCCCTTCTGTTCAATGTTGGCGATGGCCTGGCCTGCTAGCTGCGATGCGGCTCCCAGGGCCTTGCGCGTCATCCCCTGTGCTTGCCGCAGCTCTGCGATTCGCTGGCCGACCCGCTCGCACCCCATCGCGGAAGGGTCGCGATCTGCGTTCCCTTCGCCAAAAGCCAGCCAGGCCGCTGAGACCTGGAGGCAGGCTGCGAGCTGTTCGATGGTGCCGATACGGGGCAGGCGCTGACGACGCTCGATTTGCGTGACGGCTTCGTTGCTGAGGCCCGACGCGAGGGATGTAGCCGCAGGCGTCAGGCCGAGTCGCCGACGCGCCTGACGAAGTCGCAGGGGCAGCAGGTAATGGGCGGGATTTTTTCGACCACGGACCACGGAGGAGCAGATAACACCGAGAAACCGAAGGCTCTAGTTCATTTCAATATAACGTCACATAGTCAGGATTTTATTGATCATTTTATTAGCTCGCGGTATGTCGCAGTTCGCCGCTCGACCCGCGCGCCAGCACAGCGCGAGATGAGCAGCGGCAAGGAGGCTCGCAGTACATCAGGCGGAACTGCCACCCTCGGCAGCGAGGGGTTTGCAAAGACCGGGGCACGAAGGGCGGCAACCCGTCGGCCCCGTAGCGCGCCTGGGCGATTGCCCACCCAGACGCACCGGGAGGCATCATGCCAAAAAAGCGTCCTATTCTCGCTTCAAACGTAGTTCGGGCTCACAGGGGCCATGCGCAGCGTCGAAAACGACGGCGTCGGGCTCAATCGGTCCAGCCGCGATATCACCTGACTCCAGCGGACACCGACGAGCGTGATATCACCGTCTGGCTCGGTTGGTTCCATCGCTTCCACACCGACCCGGCAGGCCTGTATGTACCGATTGCCCTGCGGACGGTCGACTGTAGGGTCAGCAACGATGGCCGGCCTGATGTCTTGCAGCGCTGCATCCGCGAGGTCGCGAAGTCCAACGGCAAGCATGGGGTCACATGGCACGTCATCACCTGGGTACCCGGCCTGCTGGCGATGCAGTTTGAGTCCTGCGAGTCCCAGCAGGCCGCAATGTCGCGGCTAGAAAGCCCAGCTCAACCCATCCGCTTTGTCGCGATAGAACACGCGATACAAGGCGGCTAGCTGTACGGCCTGCCAGCGCGCAGCATGCTCAGCGCGCGGACCTGGACGTCCAATGGACGTCCAATGGACATCATGCCTGGCGTCAATCTAGACACTACCGTGGTGTCTATCGCGTCGCTCATCCGGCACCGCAGCCACCCGCGAGACACCAGCGTGGTGTCTCTCCTTTGGGGCCGCACAGGCACCAGCGTGGTGTCGGACACCAGGCCGGTGTCACGCCGCCGACTTCTTCCCCCCATGCTCGCGCAGCAGATCCAGGATCGACGCGGCGTGCCACACCTCGCCGCGTGGCGGAAAGAACCCTTCCTTGACCAGTCGATCAGCGATCCAGCGAAGGCTTCTTCCGTCTTCGCGTAGCTCAGCCGCGCGCACAGCCGCTTGCGCTTTGTCGCGCACGATCTGTTTCTTGCGGCGGGCGTCGCGTTGCTTCATCGACGGATCGGATCGCCGCGGCTTGTTCTCTGGATCTTCGTAGCCGGCGCGGCGCAGCACGCGATACACGGTTGCGCGGTGCCAGTGCGGGCCGCGCGCGGGCACCCTTTCGGCGTCGAGCTGTTCGCAGATCTGCCAGACGTACATGTCTGTTTCGTACAGCTCGCAGATGCGCTTGATGCCGGCTTGCTCAACAGGATCTTCGACCAGCTTGCGGCGACCGGCGACATCCAGCGCCTCGGCATACTTCCAGCCGTAAGGCGCAGCACCCAGCAGCACGCCCTTGGCCTTC
>JAEUJZ010000149.1 GCA_016794505.1 Myxococcales bacterium | reverse complement strand
ACGGGAAATCCGCTTAGCCCGTTTTTAGCAGGAGCTGCCAAATCACTCAAAAGCAGCCATTTTTCACTCGCTCACCGTCTGAGAGCGAATGAAGCGCTGCACTGCTTGCCGTTAGAATGGGCGCTTAGCCCGTTTCTAGGGGGAGCCTGGAGTT
This sequence comes from Myxococcales bacterium, assembly GCA_016794505.1. Lineage (GTDB taxonomy): Bacteria > Myxococcota_A > Polyangia > Palsa-1104 > JAEUJZ01 > JAEUJZ01. The sequence goes on along the minus strand of JAEUJZ010000149.1, from coordinate 4,121 downwards.
GGCAGTTACAGGCAGCGCAAGAATGCCAAGAGCGCCGCTTGCTCGGCTTCTGGCAGACCGGATCCGGCATGGACCGACGGACTTTTCGGATCGGGATGCGTGCGCTGCAGGACCTCTTCCAGCGTGCGTGCGCTGCCGTCCGAAAAATACGGTGCGTTGTCCCAGACTCCGCGCAGCGATGGCGCATTGTTGCCCCCCGGTCCCAGCACGTGGATACCGACGTCGTGCAAGCGAGTGTCGGTCAGTGCGACCTCGCCGCGCAGCAGGCTTCGCTCAAGCTCGGCCGTCGGAATCTCATCGGGATCGTGGCTATCGCGCACCAGACGATGACAGGGGGCGCACGACGACTTAAAGACGGACAGTCCGCGACGTGCGGGCTCGGGCAAGGCCGTCGTTCCTAGCGGCACGAACGGCGACGGCTCTGCGGGCAAGCTGGCTAGATAAGCGGCCATGGCTGTGCGAATTTTTTCAGGCGATAGCCGCAGGGCATGCGTCTTTTGCGGGTTCTTGCTGGGCAGGCGCAGCGTCGTGTTGTAGCGGTCGAATCCAGGTCCTTTTTCACTGCCCTGCGCATGGGTAGAGACCACGTTCGCAGCGAAATCCGGCACGTTGGCCACTTCACCCAGGAACAGATACGGCGCCGTGCTGCCGATGCTGCGACAGGTCTTGGTCATCGAACGAAAGCGATTCTGCCGCGCTGGATGCAAGCGACCATCGACATGCCCATCGTCGTGGCAGGCGGAACAGGCATACAGCGAGCGCTCGCCCGTCCCGACGTTGTGGGGCACCAAGGCGCGGCTAAAGAACAAGATCTCGCCGTGCTCGCGCTCGCTCGTGCGCGCGGGCGTGCCTACGACGATCACCTCGCGCTGGCCTTTGGCATCGATCAGGGACACGCTGTCGCTCAGACGATCCGCCGTCGCGACGCGTCCGTCTGGCACGAACGTGAGGGCCACTGGGTTGTTGCCTGTGGTCACTGTGGCACCGGCCAGAAGCAGCGACGTCAGGTGGGCGGCCCGGTCGCTGCGGTCCTCGGGAAGTGCGCTGCGCTCTCGGTCACGGGTCGCAGGCAGGTTAGCGATGAGCACGTTGTCCGTCGCGGCACCCACGATCGCCAGCCGTCGTTCGTTCGGATCGAGGGCCAGCCCATCAAGCTTGACCACCGGCTGGCGGCGCTCGCTTAGGTTGACGGACGCGCGCAGTCCAGGGCCGGCATCGACAAAGGGGGGGCCCGCAAGATCGCTGCCAGCCGGCAGCAGCAACACGACGCTGTCCAGCCCCGCGACAAGCGGCGCGCTGCGATCAACGGCGCGATCTTCATGGGACAGAAGCAGCAGCATGGACAGCGGCGGCGGAACGAACAGCAGATCCTGCACGGGGGCGTGGGTCTGGATGCGCTGCAGCCGACCCGCGATGCGACCATCGGTTTGCAGCGCGTGAACGTCGACCGTGTGATCCATGAAGTTGCTGATCAACAAGAGCTCATCACCCTGCGTGCTGCGCGGATCACGCAGGCTGCGCAGCGTGCGCGGTCCAAGACCTGTGGCGACGGTCTGCACCACACCCTGCTCGGGATCGAGGACCTGTACGCTGCCGTGCGCCGGAACTGAGACCAGGATGCGCCCCGAGCGATGCACCACGGCATCACGCAAGCCATGGACAGGAAGCGGCGGCAGGGTGTGGTAGCGATCCTGCGCACTGCGCGTGTGCGGCGCGCGACGAATCACGCCCAGCCGCTCGTCGTATCGACACACCACCAGCACATCGCCACTGGGCAAAAGCGACAGCGCTTGTGGGAAGCGACCGCTCGCGATGCGCGCGACAAGCTGCGCCGGGCGCGGAAGCGGATCGATCACTGCCACTTGATCGCGGGTCGACAGCGCGACGTACAGCAGACCATCCTGGGGGTTGTACAGCAGCGCGCGGGGACGGCTGTGCCCGTCGGCATAGGGCAGTGCCTCGACGGGCTGGCTTTCGACTTCGGCGCGCGGGCTTGCGCGCAGCGCGATCAAAAGAAGAAAGACCGCTCCAAAGTACACATGCCAGCGACGCATGACGCGGACCTTATCACGCGGGCGGGGCAGGCGCGGGCGCGGCGTCGGCGCGGCGAGCAAGGCTGCGAAGTGCAGGTGTACGTTGGGGCTCTGCTACGGCTGGACGCCATCGGTGATAGACTCGGGCGCCGTGAGCCGGAAGGAGCCCAGCGAGACCGCCGACGAGATACCGCCGCACACGCGCGCTGTCGCGCTGCGCATTGCCCGCGTGTTGCACAGTCGATCGGCGCGCGGCGAACACGGGGTCTTGCACATCCGCAGCGCCGAGGATGCCCCGCGAAAGATCGCGCTGCGCGACGGAGAAGTGCAGGCCATTGATGCCGGTCGTGATGCGCCCGCGACGCCGACGGCACAGCTTCGCTTTCTTTTGCGCTTGCGCGGACAGGTCGAGTTTTCGCCCGGTGAGACGCTGAGTGCGCGCTTTGCCGTGGCGTCGTTTCGGCCCGATGCCAGCATTCGTCAGCACATCGACGCGCAGCAGCTTGCACATGAGCCGCTGCGTCAGCGCTTGAGCAGCCAGCGCATCGCCGTCTTTTTGCCGCCTCATGCCTCGTCCCTGCACGGGGAAGAGCAGGCCGTGGTCGCATTCCTGCGAGACGCGCACACTGTCCCTGAGCTTCTCGATGAAGGAGCCAAGACCCAGCGCTGGTCTCCACTGCGTGCGCTGCGCTTGCTGGTGGTGTTGGACGCACTGGGCAGCCTGATGATCGGTGGATCCAGCGGCGAAGAAGCCGAGGCGCTGGATCTTTTGCACCTTGCGCCGACTGCATCGCTCGACGAGATCAAGCAGGCGTATCGCCGCTTGGCACGTGCCCATCACCCAGACCGTCATCCGCAGGCCGATGCGGTGACGCTGCGTGCGCACAGCACACGCTTTGCCCAGCTTACGTTTGCCTATCGCCTGCTTCTGCGATCCCGTTCGTAGGCGCCAACCTAGCGCGTGGTGTTGAACAGAATCAGCAGGCTTGATCGGGTGTCTTCGTGCTGGCTGACAACGATGTCTAGGCGGCCGTCTCCGTCGATATCGGCGATGCGCAGGGCGCTTGGAAGGGCCGGCAGGACATGGCGAATATCGGTCTGAAAATACGCGGGATTGCTCGATAGCAAGATGGTCAAGCTGGGCGATTCATTCATGCCATCGCCACGATTGGCCGAGACCAGGTCCGCAAAGCCATCGCCATCGACATCGCCACTGGCCAAGGCAACGGGCTGCGTGCCCACCGCGGTCTGTGACAGGGCCGTAAGCACGCCGCTGCCATTGTTCGTCAGGATCACCAGCTTGCCGCTCGGCAGCGATGCCGCCAGATCGGGATGACTGTCGCGGTTATAGTGACCTGCCACGACGGCCAACGGCGCTTCACTAAGAGCGATCAGCTGCGGCACGTTTAGCTGTTTGGTCGCGGCCTCGCAGCGCAGCACCGTTAAAGATGCCGCACCGGCATTGGCCACCGCCAGATCCGGGCAGCCGTCGCTGTTCAGATCCGCAACGGCGAGGCCACGGGGCTGGTCTTGGCCCAGCGAGTCGCTGCTGCTGTGAATGCGCGACAAGTTGCCGGGGAACACCGCCACATGGCTCGATCCGCGAAACGCCATCAATAGGTCGCTAAGGCTGTCCTGATCGAAGTCGGCCAGAGCGATCGCAGAAGCGGTCATATGCGTCGGAAACGCGTTGCTTAGAAAGGGATCGAACTGACCGCCGCCGCGCCCCAGCGTCACGCCGATGCGTCCGGCGTTGGTTGCCGCCGCCACCGCGATATCGGCCAAGTTGTCGCCGTTCAGATCGCCCGCTACCACGACGCTGGGTCCGTTGTCGAACAGCAGGGGGGTACCGCGTCTCAGCTTGCGATCGCCATCGTTCAGCACCAGGTCCACATCGCCCCCCATCGCATACCCGACCACGACATCTAGCCGTCCGTCGTTGTTGAGGTCCGCCACATCAAACGAGTGCAGGGGGTTGGGTAAGGGGATGGTGGCGCTGCCGGTGGTGCCGGCGCCAAAGCTCAGCGAGCCGTTGTGGTAGCTAAACAGCGTGTCGCGCTGGATCTGCCCCGCCGCGCTGCGCACGAC
>JAEUJZ010000112.1 GCA_016794505.1 Myxococcales bacterium | reverse complement strand
CACCCGCCTCAACCGCGACCCCGTTCGCATCCCCTGGCTACAAAATCGAAAACTCGTGCTGAATTTGGCCCCCAAAAATCCCCGCCCTTTTCAGCACACATCAACGATCCCTTGAGACGGGGGGAGGGCGGTTGGCGCTAGGGCACACGTTGGGTTTCCGGCACGAGCATACCCGGCGCGAGTCGAGCGCCTGCTTCGAGGATGATCAACACAGACCCTTGACGGCATACGATTCCACTTCCGTCATGCACTATCCTCAGTGTCGTGGGACAGGGGCAGGAGACCTAAGCCTTTCCAATCTCGACCGGCAGGGCGCCCAGATGCTGTACGGACATCCAGGGGATGTCTTGGTGCCAAGTGATTACGATGGGGACGGAGTAACGGACCTGGCGGTGTGGCGGTCCGGAGTCCCGGGCGGGGCCAGCGGCTGCTGGAAGGTCATGCGAGCGGACGGTCGCTTCCTGTTTGACAAATGCTGGGGCGATCCGACGGATATTCCGGTCCCCGGCGACTACGACGGGGATGGTACTGCAGACCTTGCGGTGTGGCGGCCCGGAGTCTGGGGTGGGGCGAGTGGCGGGTGGAAGGTGATGCGTTCGGATGGTCGCTTCCTGTTTGATATCAACTGGGGCGATCCCTCGGACATTCCGGTGCCAGCTGACTACGACGGCGATGGGAAGACGGACCTTGGGGTATGGCGACCGTCTAGCGGAGGATGGAAAGTGATGCGTTCGGACGGTCGATTCCTCTTTGATATCAACTGGGGTGTGCCATCAGATGTCCCAGTGCCGGCCGACTACGACGGTGATGGCAAGACAGACCTTGCGGTGTGGCGGCCCGGCGTCTGGGGTGGTGCCAGTGGCTGCTGGAAAGCGATGCGGTCAGATGGTCGTTTCCTGTTCGACAAATGCTGGGGCGATCCGACGGACATCCCAGTCGCTGGTGATTACGACGGCGATGGCAAGGCCGACCTCGGGGTGTGGCGACCAGCGAGCGGCGGCTGGAAGGTGATGCGCTCGGACGGTCGATTCCTCTTTGATATCAACTGGGGGATTTCCTACGACCAGCCGGTGCGCGCCGACTTCGATGGTGACCGTCGCCAAGAATTGACGGTCTGGCGACGCACAGACGGGTACTGGCACGCTCTGCGCTCGACCGACGGCACTTACTTGGTTCGACAACAGTGGGGCATTCCGACTCTGCTTTAAAAAGTGAACCCGCGAAGAAATACACACACGCGGGCACTTATGGGCCAGTGCAGCAAGGCCACAGATGAGGACTCCTGAGCCTGTACGGCCTACCGGGTGGCCGATGAAAATGCTCCCTGGCAGCACAGCCCCAAATGCTGTCGAGGCGGCGTGAACTCCGACGGAGGGCGAAGATTTTTGGGGCATGGCCCGGTGGCCTCCGACGCAGAGTCAGCCGCTGCCGCCTTGAACCCTCGCCGCAGACAATGTCGGAGTGGAAGTAGGCGATGTAGTTTTACTCCTCAATCGCTGGGGTATGAGCAGAGCCCCTTCCTCTGCTCGAAACTAGAAAATTGATCGTATATTTACGATGTCGATGGGGTATTCTGCGATAGGGAATTTGCGTGAGTAGATCAGCAGCTGTGAATCAAAATGCTCATTTGACTTGTTGCTTCAGACAGTTACGTAGCGCAACAGGGGTTCTGCTGACGTTGTTGTTGTGTTGGCACGGAGTGGGCAGTGCCTCAGCAGGTACCCGGACCCGCCCTGCGCTCGAACTGCACCTCGACAGCCGGATACATGTTGGAGCAATCCTGAGGCTGGCGGTCGACAGGTCTGGACAGCTAGCGGCTAGCGCAGGCGAAGACGGCACCGTTCGTCTGTGGAACCTCAAACAGCAAGTCGCGGCGGAGGTGTTCTATCTGCCCCGTGCAGAGGATGGCAAAGCACTTCGCGTGCGCCAGCTGCTGTTCCACCCCACGGGGAGACGACTGCTGGTCGAAACCGAGGGTCGGGCCGGCAACGAGCTGCGGCAGCTGGATTTCGCGCAGGGGGGGACGCTCCAGCCGCTCGGCCGACTGGCGCCTAGCCAGCACAGCGTTGGGTATAGCCCGGATGGGGGAATTGTCTGGGTAACCGGACCCAATGGCATCCGCGGCTATCCCCTGTCTGGCAGCGCGCCGTTTGATGCAATCGCTGACTGTCCAGAGCCTTCAGGCGCCTCGCTGGCGGGTGCGCCGCAGCGCTTGGCCGTGATTTGTCGCCGGAGCGAGCTGCGCGTTTACCTGCTGCTTGAAGCTGGCTGGCAGCAACAAGCCAGGCTCGCCATTCCAGCCGTTCAAGCCCACATCCAGCTTTCGCCCGATGGGCAACAGCTGGCGCTACTAGCCGGTCGCCCACAGCGCATCGACCTTCTTGGGGCCGATCACTTGACCCTGCAGTCCGGCCTAGATGTGAGTCAGCTCGACTCGCTGAATGAGGAGACGCTCGCCTGGTCTGGAGATGGCACGGTCCTAGCGGTTGCTGCTCAACGGGAAGGTCGAGCCGTGATTCGGCGCTGGCAAGGGACCATGCTGGGTGAGCGCAATGATACGCCCGTGCGGACAGGGCTGGTCCGGGCACTGCTATCTGTATCGGTGGCGGCGCCAGTGCAGCAATCTCCCACGACAGGAAAGCTACGCGACATTGTCGTCCCGGCTCGTCTTGGGCAGCACTCATTCCTAGCTGCGACCACAGAACCGGCGCTGTGGATCCTGCCCAAAGCTGGGGATGCGACGCCCTTGCAGAATCGCCGCACGACGCAGCCGACGCGGCAGAGCCTACGCGTGGATGTCTCGGGTGGTCGAGTACAGTTCCGATCGGCGAGTGGGCAGAGTGTCAGCTTGTCGTTGCTGGAACATATGGCACAGATCACGCCGGGGCCAGATAGCCGACTGCGCGAGGCCCTGCGTAGCCGACCGGAGCTCTTAGTTCGTGTCGATACGGCTTCCGGCCACTTGCTGGTAAACGGTCAGCGTGCCCCGGCCGAGCTGCGACGACCAGAGGTTTGGGCATGCAGTGCATCGGGCCTGTGGCTGGTGGCTGCTGGAGAACGTGAAATCTGGCGGCTAGAGGCCAATGGCAAGCCGGGCTGGCGGCAACGGCTAAGCGTCCCCGTGGCGGACATCAACGTGTCGGGAGATGGTCGGCTAGTGGTCGTGGCTACCAGCGAAGGCACGCTGCACTGGTACACAGCGGCGACTGGCGCACCGCTCACGAGCGCCGCGGTTCTTAATGATGGCTCGACCTGGGGCGCGTGGACTCCATCTGGGTACTTTGATGGCTCACCCGAGGGCGAGCAGCTTCTGACAGCGGTCTTTCCAGTGAACAGCTCGGGACTGCATCCGTGGGCCCGCATGACGCGGATGCAAGACCTGCTGCGACGGCCTGATGTGGTGGAGCGCATTCTGTTTACGCAGAGCGAAGAGATGGCCCTTGCGGAAGCCGATGCGGTGCGCGGTCAGACGAGCCCCGCCATCGAGCACGCCTTCCCGCCGCAGGTCGCCATCGAATCACCCCAGTCGGATGTAGACGCGATCAGCGAGCAGCTACAAATGCAGGTTCGGGTACAGCTCCCGCCTGGTATTCCGCTGTCCTCGCTGCAGCTACGGGTGCGGGGAGCCGCCGGGCGGGTCCTCAAACAGACGCTGGAACCCAGCGCTCCGCTGCCGGCGCAAGTGGGCGATCCAGCCGACCTGCGACGCTTTGCGGTAACCGTGTCATTGCTTGCCGAAGACGCGCAGGTGCAGGTGCAAGCCCAGACCCTCTACGCGATCAGCGAACCGGCCACTATTCGTGTGCACTGGCGAGGACCGGCCCGCACGGTCAAGGCAACCCTGCCCAACCTGTACATCCTGGCTATCGGGATCAGCCAATACCGCGAGGCGGCGCTGCGATTGGAATATCCAGCCAAGGATGCCCGCGACTTGGTGGCGTTGCTGCGCCAACAGGCCGGCAAGCTCTATGGGCAAGTTCACGCTACGACCCTCCTCGACCGTGAAGGGACACGATCGCGCATCCTAAGTGAGCTGGCCCGACTCCGCCGCAGCGTCAGTGAGGACGATGTCGTCCTGGTCTTTCTGGCTGGGCATGGCGTAAGTGATGCCCTGACTGGCCGCTATCACTTCTATCCCGCCGATGCCGATCCCGCCGACATGGCGACCACCACGCTGCCTGCTGCAGATCTGCGCAACGTGATGCTGACTCTCCCCGGCAAGGTCGTACTGATGCTGGATACCTGTCATGCAGGCGGGGCCTTGGATCGGCGGGCTGCTCTGCACGAAGGGGATGTATCGCGGCTGGCCGCTCAGATGGCGACGGCAGAGAGCAACATCGTAGTGTTCACCGCATCGACTGGGATGCAGGTAGCTCGCGAGTCTGCCCGCTGGGGGAATGGCGTCTTTACCAAAGCCGTCCTAGAGGGACTGCGGGGCCGCGCCGATCTGGCTGCCAGCGGCCACGTTTCTGTGAGTCAGCTAGAAGCCTATGTCAGCAAGCGGGTCCGCGAGCTAACGGAAGAGCAGCAGACCCCTTCGACCATGAAGCCCACGTCAACTGTGGACTACCCGATTGCCCAGGTTCCGCTGCCACTTTCTCGGCGCTGGTGGTTCTGGGGCTCAATCGGTCTGGCTGTCAGTGGGCTGGTGGTCGGCAGCGTGCTGGCTGTACAGCCCTGGCGTGAGCCGCTGCCGCGCGTCTCGTTTTGACCTGCACGACTGGAGTTGTAGATGTCGGATCTGCTCCTGCGATTTCTCTGTGGCTTGGCCGGGCTGCTGCTCTGCGCTTGCAGCAGCGATACAGCTCGAATTGAGATCTTTCTCAACAACCTGCCGACCGATGCGCAGAGTCTTGTGTTCGAGCTTCGCCCCCAGGGTCTTCCCAGCCGTGGCCTGGCCCGCTTGGAGGGGGCGCAGGTACGCCCGCACATAGAGCTCACCGTCAACAAGGGACTGCAAGGGATCGAGATTCTGCAGGTGCGAGCCCTCGACCTCGCCCATTGCCGGATCGCCGAAGGACAGGTGCGGCTATCGCCCGGTCAGAGGACGGCGACGATCGACCTGAGCGACACCCGCGCGACCGCCTGTCTACTGCGTGTTTCGCACAGCGGCAATGGCCAAGTGCAGCCGGTCTCGGGGTCTGAGCTGAGCTGGACCAGTCGCATCGAGAATCCGACTGGAAAGTACACTGAATATCGCCTGCCCTCCGGAGACGCGGAGAGTGTCTGCCCTTATCGGTTCCGTCTGGCTGCGACACCCGCCAGTGATTCCTATTTTGTGGGCTGGTCGTTGAGCTGTGCTGGGGTCGGCGATTGCGAACCATGGGCCGCTGCCTGCAACGCTCTGGACAGCGAGGAGTCCACGCGCCTGCGCCTGGTGGCTGACGGTCTGACCGAGGTTCACGCCAGCTTTGTGCCGCTAAAGCAATGTGGTCCTTCTGGCTTCTGCTGGCTGAATCCCCAGCCGCATGGATTCACACTCAATGCGGTTACGGGACTTTCACCCCGTGACGGCTGGGCCGTAGGCGATGCAGGCGTCGTGATGCGCTACAACGGCAACGCCTGGGCCACTCTGCCCGCTAGCGAGGTCGGCTCCACGGCCCCCCTCTTTGGCGCCTGGGCTTCTTCCCCCAACAACCTTTGGCTAGTGGGGGAAAAGGGCACAATCTTGCACTGGAACGGACGCAGCTTCGCGCGGCGGGCGGCGGGAATAGAGCGTGGACTGCGTGGGGTATGGGGGGATGGCCGGGGGGCAGTGTTTGTCGTCGGTCTGCAGGGCACCGTATTGCAGTGTCGCGAGGATAGCGAGGAGGCTTGTGTCGCACTGGGAAGTGAGCCCTCTTTGCAACTGGCGCAGCTGTCGTTCTCTGCAGTCTTTGGTCTGGGTTCGGATGATGTTTACTTCGCGGCGGGGGATGCCAGCAGTGCGAGCGGGGTTCTGCTGCACTGGGACGGCCAGGTCATCACCGAGGTCTTCCGGCATCTTGGCGGAGGTCTCACATCCCTGTGGGGCGAGGTAAAAGGCGGCCAACGCCGTCTGTGGCTGGGCACTACGGACGGACGCATCCTACAAGGCGATGGGCGTACGTTCGCTGAAGAGCTGGCCGTCCCTGGGGCATGGGCGCAGATTCAGGCGCTCGATGGTCACAGCTCGCCAGTTGCAGACGATCAGACCGAGCTTTGGACAGTAACGAGCCATGGGCGCGCCTATCGCCGGACCACACTGGGCTGGCAGGAAGCCGAGACCACCACGCGGGAATGGCTGCTGGGCGTCTGGGTCAACGACCGCGAGGTCTGGGCCGTCGGAGTGGGCGGCCTCATGGTCCGCTGGAACGGTGTCCAGTTCGTCCCGGCGGGTGATGGCAAGCGCGGCCTTAGCTTGGGGCGCAGCCTGACCGCCGGGGGAGAGTTGTACGTCTCGCTGGAAAATTCGGCTCTGCTTCATGCATCGAATGGATACGTCGAAAGCCTATCCCTGCCGCTGAGCAGAGTGTTTGGCCTGTTGTCCGTGGACAACGAGCTGCTAGCCGTCAGTGGCAATTCACTTTTGAAGTATTCAATGGGTACCTTCAAGGAATTTCAGTCATTAGATTCAATCAGCGCAATCGCATTATCAGGAACCAGCGCCAATGATCTATTTGCAGTCGGCTGGAATGCGGGAATATACTGGCACAATGGCACATTTGCCAGGAAATACACAGGGCAGTCGGCGGCCATCACTTTAATTAACAGTCTGATTTACGGCGGCTTTCCCAAGATTTATACAGATATCCCGATAGTCGAATTGCGAGAATCGGTCATTCTGCAGTCTGTGGTAAGCCATCGCGCGGGTGAGTTCTGGGCAGTTGGCGATGGAGGGATTATGGTTCACAAAAGCCAACGTGCGATTCTTCCAACAACGGGAATTCAGCCATTCCGAAGTCGCCTGCCGACGTATTATGGAATCTGGGGTAGCAGCGAAAAGGATCTCTGGGTCGTAGGAACCAGTGGCGCGGTGCTGCGCCTGCATGGGGATCAGATCGACTGGGAGGATGTCTCGCCTTGCCGTGCGGACCCGAACATGCCGCCTTCAGAGACGGTGTTTCTGGACGTAGGGGGCACGGGGCCAAACGACGTCTGGATTGTTGGAACCAGCTCGCGGCGCCTGTGCGACTCTGTTTACCACTGGGATGGTCAGAAGCTCTGTGCCGTTCCCGGCATGCCGAGATCGGTGCGCTGGGTGGCGGCTCGCGGGAAAGAGGTCTACCTGGTCTCGGATGCGGGTGGCATCTTACATTTGCCGAATACGGATCAATTCAAATGCGAATAATCATCCTACTGTGCACATTAATACTATTAAATAGCTGTGGCCAGCCGTCAATCGTGCGGGTTTCGCTGCAGGGGGCAACCGAGAATCTGCGCCGTCTGCGGGTTGACGGCCAGGTGGATGTGCTCACCAGCAGTGAGCCGCGGCGACTACCGGCCATCGATCCAATTGAGAGCCGCTTCGGGGCCTTTGAAGTGGCCCTACCGGCAGACGCAACGGGGCAGCTGCAGTTATCGGTTGCTGGCTTGCGCAGCGGCGACTGCGCCATCGCCGAGGGAAAGAAGACACTCTCCGTCGATGAAGCACTGCGAGACGGAATGACGATCTCGCTCGAACCACGGATGGCCCCCGATTGCAGCCTGAAGGTTCAAATTGAAGGGCTAGGTGCTGTAAAGTGCCGGCCTGCTAATGGCAGCGACGACAAACAGGGGGCCTGGCTGCCGTGTGACCACCCCTTCGCGTTGGGAGAGGCGGTCGACATCGCGGTGCAAGCAGAGCCTGGCTGGGTCTTTCTTGGCTGGAGCGGGGCCTGCACTGGGCGCGGGGCCTGCCAGGCCACGATGGCAGCAAGCGAGACCAGCATCACAGCGACCTTTGTGCCGTCCCGGCAGTGCAACGCCGATCATGTGTGCTGGGAGAACCCGCTACCTGCTGGCTCCACCTTGCGTGGTGCCTGGAGTGCGGACGACGGAGAAGTCTGGGCCGTCGGGGATGGCGGCACGGTGTTGCGCTATCGCGCAGGGGTCTGGTTTCCCCAGGCAAGTGGTACCACCCAGACGCTAACTGCCGTCTGGGGCACCGGGGCGTCTAATGTCTGGGTCGTGGGGAAGTGCGGCCTAGTGCTGCACTGGGATGGCCATGGCTTCTCACACGCTGGTCCGATCGCAGACGCAGGCCAAAACTGTGAGCGTCAGACGGCCTGGCTGTCGGTATGGGGCTCTGGTTCGGAGGGCCTCTGGCTCAGCGGGGCGAAGGGGCAACTGTGGCATCGAGACAAGTGGGAAGTTTGGCGCCCGATCGATATGCCTGCTGGGGCCGGCCAGCCCGCTCTGCACAGCGTGCGGGGCGTCTCCGCGGAGGAGGTCTTTGTCGCGGGTACGGCGAGTACGCTCTTGCACTGTCGGGGCGACATCGCCACCGTCATTCCCCTCACCAGCCTGCCCAAGGTCAGCCTCTATGCCGTCTGGCCGGAATCGGGACAGCAGATCTGGATAGCCGGGGCGGCTGGCCTGCTGCGCCGCGTCTCTGTTCAAGGCGACGAGACGAGCGCTGGGCCGACTTGGGTACTCGACGATCTGCATGCACTGTGGGGTACCCCAGGCGGGACACTGTGGGCGTTCGGTCTCCAGGGCACGGCCCTGAGAACAACCCAGCAGGGCTGGCAGAAGCTGCAGATCGTTGAGACCCAGCTCGCATGGCTCCTCGGCGCCGCCGGCCGGGCTGAGGACGACCTGTGGGTCGTGGGCCTCTCCGGGTATCGCGCACACTGGAACGGGGCCTATTTTGTGCGGGAATCGGCAGGAGACGCCAACCTGGCCTACAAGGCCGTGCGATCCAGCCCAAGCGGCGACATCTGGATTGCGGGCGAGCAGACCGTGCTACGCCGCAGCGGCGACGAGCTGATCCGCGAGAACCTGATCGGCCAACCCGTTCACGATCTGTCGCCGCTGTCGGACAGGGAGTCGTTCTTGGTTCTGCCCACGGGACTGTGGCTGCACACCGCAAACACACTTGCCCCACGCCTGCTCTGCCAATCACCCAGCGGGCAGACGATGCGCGCCATGGACCGCTTCGGACAAGGCAGTACGATGGAAGCCTACGTCGCTGGAGATAGCGGCACGCTGATTGCGGCCAGCAACCTGTTCGGCACCAGCGTGCTCTGTGACAGAAGGAGTTTGCCAGATGCTCAGAACTTCAAGTCCATCTGGGCTATGGGACAAGGAGATGTACTCGCAGTGGGCGATCTGGGCTCGCTGCGTCGTCTCAAGTGGCCGGCCGGCAGCCCACCCCAAGTCACAACCTTTTCGCTGCGGGATGCTGCCGTGGCTATGCCGGGCTTGCTGGACCTGCGCGCCATCCATGGCTCACATCCTGACAACATCTGGCTGGCGGGAGCCAGGGGAACCCTGGCCTGGCTGCAGCTCAATGGTGACTTGGCTCCTCTGATCACCGTTCTTAGGGACCCAGCAATACTCGCTTCGGCCACGTTTCATGGCGTCTGGGCTCGGCATGAAGCAGATGCGCAGGGGCGCATCACATTGCGAGAAGCTTGGGCCGCTGGTGCCATAGAACGCATGGATCCCGAAACAGGGCTCCCGATGAAGGAGGGAATCCTGATTAGGGTGCGACTGCCGGCCGGTTCTGAGTCGGCAACGGTGCAGTCCTTCGCGACAGGAACCCCTGTACCCCTGTACAGCGTTCAGGGGATCAGCAAGGACGAGGTCTGGATCTCTGGCTTGGCCGGGACGGTGCTGCGCTATCTTGTCCCCAGCGGCTCCGCCGGACTGTAAGCCCGCTAGTCCTTGAGGATTCGACTCAGACTGAGGTCCAGCTGGCTCTGCACCAGCGCCGAGATCTCTTCGAAGGCTGTATCGCTCAAGCGCAGCTCTCCCTTTAGCTGGCGCTTTGCAGCTTGGAACATCTCACCACGGATCCCGATGAGCTTGCGCGACATGCTGCTCTGGTTGAGGCCAAACAGGACTCCCAGCTGCGTCGTGGGCACGCCATCGACGTAGTACATGCGCAGCAGAGTGCGGGATTCGGCGGGAAGACCCGCGATGATCTGTTGCATGACGCGCTTGAAGACGGGCCCGTAACGCCGCTTCATACTCTCCATCACGGGGTCGGCAGAGTATTCGGCCATGCGCTCGGCGATGCTGCCGTCATCGCGTTCGTTCTGCTCGTTCTTGTTTCGGCGAATCGAAAGTGCGGTGCGCACCGCGACGGCGCGCACCCAGTTGGCCAGCTCGCCGCGCCCGGAATACGCGGCAATGCCCGGGGGGCTGTCGTCCACGGCCACAAGGAGCTTGCGTCGAACTTCTTGCTGTACGTCTTCCGCGAAGGCATTCGTCACACGCAGGGACGATAGGAATGCCGGGATGCGCTGGATGACTGCTTGATCAAAGCGCTGCAGTGCGTCGCCGATGCCATGGGTACAGGCACAGGCCAGATACAGACCGGTGACCGATAAGCCGCCCAGCTCCGCGCTGAGGTCGGCCCAGCTAGCCGCCTGGCGCGTTCGCTCCGCGAGGTGTTGCACAAAAAGCGGCATGGGCACCGCAAGGCTTGGCCAGGCGGTCTTCCCCTGCTGCCACGCCTCTTCTAGCTGCGTATGCAGCGTCTTTGCGAGGGCGGCATCGCTCGACAACGTAGCCTGCAGTGCTGGCTGCACATGGGGCAGAAACCAAAGGGCTAAAGGAGCGTCATCAAACACCCAGGCAGGGTAACGAATGGCGACGGCAGAGTGCCAGCACAAAGCGATGCCAGAGTGCCGTATAGTGACCGGGTTCATGGCCGATCACATTGACGATGAGACCTTGACGGCTTGGGTCGAAGGCGAGCTGGATATCGCCAAACAGACCCAGGTCCGGTCTCATATTGTGCAGTGCGACGATTGCCGTGAGCTAGTCGCAGCGATGGCCGGATCCTACTTCGCAGACAATCCACCTGTGGACGGCGAACCTGCCGGGCGGAGCCTGGGTCCCACTTCGGCAGAGCCCCCTCAGAAGGCGGCGGCAGATTGCTCCCCGACCTGGCAGTATCCCGAGCAAGTGGACGAGTACCGACTGCTGCGTCCACTCGGGAATGGCGCCATGGGTATGGTCTTTTTGGCCGAAGACAAATCCTTGGATCGGCAGGTGGCCATCAAGTTCATCTCGGAAGCGGAGCCCGACCAAGCCAGCCGTGAGCGCTTTTTGCGCGAGGCCCGCGCCATTGCTCGCCTGACGCATCCCAATGTCGTCGCGATTCATCGAATTGGTGAGGTGGCAGGGCGGCCCTACCTAGTGTCGGAGTTTGTTCGTGGCCAGAGCCTGGACAAGCTGCCGCGACCGGTGTCATCGCAGCTTGGGCTATCGATCGCCATCGATCTGACGCGGGGCCTGCAGGCGGCGCACCAGCGGGGAGTACTGCACCGGGATATCAAGCCCGCAAATGCCATCCAAGCCGAAGACGGAACGGTCAAGCTGCTGGATTTTGGCCTGGCGAAGCTCATCGACCTCCATGCTGAAACGGGGAAGTCCTCGCAGGATGTCAGGCCCGTCGACCCACGGAGTGGTCATCACGGGACAACGACGCAAGGCGTGCTGCTCGGGACTCCCCTTTACCTGGCCCCCGAGCGCTGGCTGGGGTCCGCGGCGACCCGGCAGAGCGATCTGTATTCCCTAGGGTCACTGCTCTATGAGCTTCTGAGTGGCCAAAGCCCCTTTTCCGCACAGACCCTCGAAGAACTGAGAGCGAAGTGCACGGAGGAAGATGCGCCGCCGCTCACCTCCATCAACCCCCAGGTCCCAGCGGCCCTTGGGCGGCTGATCGATCAGTGCATCCGTCGCAATCCCAACGAGCGGCCGAAATCGGCTGAAGCACTGCTGCGCTCCCTGCTCGCCATCCAGGGCACCGGGGGCTTGCGGCCGCTGTCCGGCGTGGCGTGGCTGGCCGTACTTGGGGTGGCTGTTGGCCTCAGCGCGGCGGGCTGGCTCGGCTATCCCCGAATCAAGCGCTGGCTGCGGCCAAGCATGGTTCACGTGGCGGCGGGCTCCTTTACGATGGGCAGCAGCAAGCCGGAGATTGAATCGGCGGAGATCTGGTGCCGTCAGGCTGATCCGCAGTGTGAGCCTGGTCTTTTCAATCGCGAGGCTCCCCTACGTGCAGTGCAGCTTTCGCCGTTCTGGCTAGACACTACCGAGGTGACCACGGCCGACTTTGCCGCCTGGCTCAATCGTCTGCAGGGCCAGAAACGACTGGTTGTCGATACCAAAAAGGAAGATGAGATCTGGGTACGCGAGGGGGGTCTGCCGCTCGTGAATCTATATCCTTTTTTCGCGCCACCGTATGAGATCAAGTACCTCGAAGCCGGACAACAGTTTATCGTTGCCGCGGGTATGAGCCGTAAGCCAGCACGGCAGGTCACCTGGATCGGGGCTTCGCACTACTGCCGCGATCACGACAAGCGCCTGCCCACCGAAGCCGAGTGGGAGTACGCAGCCCGCGGACCAGAGGGTCGGCGCTTTCCCTGGGGCGAGGAGCCGCCACGCTGCGATGGGCTGGTGTTTGCTCTGTGGACCTACGAGAGTGTAGGCGGCCGTCTGCAGAAGCGCGACCTCGGCTGCGTCCAGCAATGGACGGGTGTTTTGGATGTGGGGACGGCCTCGCAAGACGTGACACCGCTGGGCATCCATGACCTGGCCGGCAACGCGGCTGAGTGGGTCGCGGATCGCTTTGAAGAAGCCTATCGTCCATGCCCTGCTCCCTGCCGCGATCCCATCGTCGTCGAACACGATGAGTCTGGCCCAACACTGCGCGTGTTTCGCGGCGGCTCGTATAGCGGCGAAGCGGTTGTCACGCGAGCGAGTGGTCGTGGGCGCTACGCACAGAATCAAGGTCTGACCGATGTGGGCTTCCGCTGTGCGCGGAGTGCAGACCGCTAGACCTCCCACAAAAAGGTGCGCGGGCGCCGTGAAGGCTCACGGTTCTATTCGCTCCCTGCCATCCCCTTTAGGGTATTCTCATTTTCGGGAGGGCCTGATGTCCCGGATGCAGCGACGTGTGTTCTTGGTTAGTGTGGTCGGTCTGGCCACAGCCTGTCCTGATCGCTCCTTGCGCGATCAGTCCAAGCAAGGCTGCTTCAGCCTGGAAGTTCTGTTGTCCAAGGAGGGAAGCAGCGAGCCAGAGCTGCTGGAAAACGGCGGAACGCTGCGCAGCGGCGATCGCTTTGCTCTGCGCCTAACGGTGCTCGAGCCACTCTATCTGTATGTGGAACATCACGCGGCCAGTGGAACCGCCGGCACGCTTCATCCGTCCCCGCCAAGCCCACCGCTTTTGACATTGCCAGGGACGCCACTGACGGTGCCTGCCGATGGCAGTCTGCAGCTAGACGATCGCACAGGTCGGGAATCGCTCTGGGTTGTGGCTTCTCGTACCCTGCTGTCCGTTGAACAGGCCCAGGCCGTGGTCAAGGAAGCCTCCTCAGGTCAGACCACCGAGCGAGAGCCCCCCCCAACCTCGACCGTTCGTGGCAGCGGGGGGCGAGGCAAGGTGCTCTGGGGGGGACTGCGCGACTCCGGGCTGGGCGTCATCCGCTTTCGCCTAAACCACGTGTAGCGGGCGCAAGGTCCCCAGTCAGCGCCTCCGCAGGAGTCCCGGCAACTCGGTTCGACGAGTACCGTGGCGTTCAGCGGGCCGCCGACCCCCCTTCCACAACGAGCATCTGAGGCTGTTTTTGCTGCGAAGTCCGATGCGGACTCCGGGTCAGCCATCTGCAGTGTCTTTCCTGCGCATAGTGTTCCGATTCGCTGCGTCCTCTGGCCATAGCGACCAACAAAGTAGCCGCTCCACCAACAGAGCGGACCTTCCCTCTGCCAGGAGAACGCATATGCTGCGAAGTAAGACCGCTTGGCTCCTCTGCACCACCCTCTTTACTGCGGCCTGCGGGGGTACCGAGGTGGTACCCGCTCTAGCCCCTGCCGATACAGCGCCCGTGCCGCGAGAACTGCGGCGAGGAGACCAGGGAGCTGACGTGGACGCGCTGTACCGGTATCTACAAAAGTACGGGTACCTCTCGGGAACCGAAAAGGAATCTCCAACAGAGCCCGGTCGGGAGTCTGCCACAGGCGCCACGCCCCACCGCTTTGACGAGACGCTAGAGGGGGCGCTGCGGCAGTTCCAACGCAACCAGGGACTGACGGAGTCTGGGGTTTTTGACGCTGCCACGGCAGCGCTCATGGCCAAGCCACGGTGCGGTCTGCCAGACCATCCAGAGGGAACGTTTGCCGGCGAGGCCACGTTCTCGCCTTCGGGGAGACGCTGGTCGACGACCTCGTTGCGTTACCAATTCGACAACTACACGGCCGACGTCGCCATCGATCAGGGTCGCGCCGCGGTGCGCAACGCGCTGAACCAGTGGGCCTGGGCCGCGCCGCTAGGCTTTACGGAAGCTGCCGGCGGGGCGCATCTGCGGTTCGGCTGGTCTCGCGGTGATCACGGAGACGGCGCCGCGTTCGACGGCCCCGGCCGGACGCTGGCGCACGCCTTCTATCCCTCTGACGGTCGTATCCATTTTGATGACGACGAGACGTGGTCAGCGAACCTGCCAGCAACGGGAATCGATCTCGAAAGCGTCGCTCTGCACGAACTCGGTCACGCCCTGGGGCTTGCTCACTCCTCGGATGCTGCTTCGGTCATGTACGCCAGCTATGGTGGGCCACGGCGGGCGCTGACTCTCGACGACATCGCAGGCATCGAATCGATCTATGGCGCGCGTGGTAGCGACCGGTACGCGGCTCACTGGGAAAAGAGCGGCGGCACGGCTTGGCTGGCACGCCATGGCCTAAACCCGGCCCAGTATCAGCAGGTCTTCGACACCTATGTTCCCCTTGGCTACCGTCCCACGATCATCACATCGACCTCGCTGGGCGGCCAGGACTACTACGCCATCGCGATGGAGCAGAAGTCCGGCGGCGCGTGGCTAGCACGGCACGGTTTGAACTCCGTGCAGTATCAGCAGGTCTTTGATACCTACGTTCCGCTTGGCTATCGCCCGACGATCATAAGTGCGCACAACGCCGGCGGGCAGGATCGCTATGCCATCGTAATGGAGCAGAAGGCTGGCGGCGCGTGGCTGGCGCGGCACAGCCTGAACGCCGCGCAGTATCAGCAGGTCTTTGATACCTATGTCCCGCTCGGCTATCGCCCCACAGTCGTCAGCACCTACTCCGTCGCAGGCGAAGATCGGTACGCCATCGTGATGGAGCAGAAAGCGGGAGGCGCATGGCTGGCACGACACGGCCTGGACAGCGCGCAGTATCAGCGAGTCTTCGATACCTACGTGCCGCTAGGATATCGTCCCACGATCATCAGCGCCCAGACCAACGGTGGCCGGCAGAGCTATGCGATTGTGATGGAGCAGTTGGGCAGCACCGCTTGGGTAGCACGCCACGGGTTATCTTCTGCACAGTACCAGCGGCATTTTGACACTCTGGTGCCGCTAGGATACCGGCCGGTCATCATCAGTTCCTACCCCTCGAACTGATGTTGCAGGACCTATGCATTCTCTTTTGGCATCTGAGGGAATGACCGAGGCAGTCGAACGATGGTGGGAAGCCGAGGTCTGGACGCTGAACCCTCAGGCTGGTGTGCGAGGTGCTTAGCGTTAGTAGGTTTTCGACAGTACCAGCCCAGGAAAGCTGGACCATGGCAAATCACCCGATGGCTGGCCCGTAGGCGCCTATTCGAGGATATGGCTGCGCGGTTCTTGAGAGCGTGTGGGCTCTACTCGGTACAAAAAGCCATCCGCAGCAAATCTATCCCTGGCTGCTTTTGCCGCTGTGCCTCTGCTTCGGCGCAGCGTATTAATTCGCCGTCACAACGTAGACCACAAGAAAGGCAAACCCATGAGTGAACGCAAGGTATTGGATCTCTATAGCGGTCAGGGCACGGTGGACTGGAACGCCGTTGCGGCGAACGGCCAGATCGCGTTTGCCATCATCAAGGCATCTGAGGGCGCTTCGCTGACCGATTCCCGCGTCGAACGCAACGCACTGCGGGCGGCGGTGGCAGGCATTCCCGTTTCGTACTATCACTTCGGACGTCCGGACCTGGGGGCCCCGAGCCCACCGAGCGACGCGCGGCAGGAGGCAGAGTACTTTCTGCGCACCATCGCCGACCTGATTCGCCCCAACAAACAGGTGTTTCAATCGGGGCGCACTGCGGCGGTGTGGCTGGACCTGGAAAAGCCGATCGAGCGCTGGAATGAGCGCGAGGGGTTCGACTGGGTGTCGACTTTTTTGGCGCAGGTCGAAAAGCAATATCCCGTCGGCCTATACACCAGCCGCGCCTGGCTGGAGCGAGAAGCCACGCCGCTTGTCAGCAGCATGTCGCAGCTGCTGAATCGGCCTGATGGCAGTCAGCGCGCGATCTGGGTTGCACGCTATGGCGCCAACGACGGTCTGGTGCCGGATCGCAGCCGTCACAATCCTGACGACAAAGTGCCCCGCGAGTGGGGAAGCTATGATCTATGGCAGTACACCAGCCAGGGCGCTCTCCCTGGTGTCCCGACTCCATGCGACCTAAGCCTGGCCCGGTTGCGCCCTTAGCTGTCATTGCCGAGCCACACCCCGACGAACTGGGCTATGCTCATTTCCGGGGCCCAGCTCATCAGACTTATGCTCCCCGGGCTGCTGGTTTGCGGTTCCGGGGGGTTCATAGAGATAGGAGTCCATATATGCAAAGCCTGTCTTCTGCCGTTCTGAGTTCACGAGTCGCCGTCTTATTTCTGTTCTGCCTGGCCTGTTCCTCGCCAGCCACCACCACCAGCCAGGACATGGCCAGCGACCTAGCGATGGCCTGCCAGGGGGACGGCGCATGCACTCCGGCCAACGCCTGTCACGTCGGGCGGGTCGACTGCACCACCGGGACCCCTATCTGCGTCGACACCGGTGAGCTTGCCAAAAAGCCGGGCTGCGGTCCCTTGGCTTACTGGCCCTTCGACGGAGACGGTCGCGATGTCGCCGCCGGACGCGACCTTAAGCTCGAAGGCAATCCGGGCTTTGCCCAGGGGTTGTTCGGACAGGCTTTGGATCTAAAAGGGGATGGCAATACCTACGCGGTTCGGCGTAATGGCATGTCAGATATCAACGATGTAGAGTTTGATATTGGTAATGCTGATTTCACCGTGCAGGCATGGGTCGCCTATCACGTGAGCGATATAGAACAGGTTCATGTTGAGAAATTCTCTGGCGGCGGTGGCCCGGGTTGGCGGTTCACAAAACTAAATGACCAACGAGTCCATGTTTGCATCCAAAAGGATGGTTGCGGCCAATTGTCATCTACCGCAAAAACATTCCCCCTTGAAACATGGAATCACTATGTGTTTCGCCGAAGTACTATCAACTATGAGATCTTTCTCAATGGCGTGAGCATCGCAAGTGCTGCGCTCCCCCCTGAGACACTGCCAAGTACGGAGCCTATATATATTGGGCGTGCGAATCCCATGGACGGCAGGATTTTTCCGCTTAATGGCCGAATTGACGAAGTAGCCATCTGGAGGCGTGCGCTGACAGATCTAGAGATTACTTACTTATACAATGACGGAGTGGGCAGAAAGGCTTCACAGGTCAATTAGTGATTTTCCGCTTCGTCTGACGTTTTTTATAATCCATGATTACCGAATTCCGCCCGAGAACGCACGAATCTTCCGTCGTGTATTTAATCGGCTGCCAGCGAATTCGCAGACTCTGATAAAAGCCATAAGCTGTCGGCTATACATTCCCGCTGAGGTGCTGCAGTAGGAGCCACATCGTACCGTCTAGCCCTTCTCGCTGCTGGATACAGATGGACCTGACTGCCGGCAAAGCCAACATCTCGTCCAGCGCCATCGCCCTGGTGATTCCGTCCACCTGCCCCGCAGCCGTGGCCCCCTGACCCAGGCGATCACCTGGCTCCATCAGTGTTGCCCCGCCCCCCCACTCCCTCCGGTGGTCGATTTTTCCGGCAAGCTGGGTGATGCCATCGCTGAGCAGCGCCATCAGCGGTGTGCAGAGCCGTCTGCAGGTTGCTTGATGTAGACCGCCTGGGAAGGGAGGCGGTG
>JAEUJZ010000091.1 GCA_016794505.1 Myxococcales bacterium | reverse complement strand
CGCGGCGGCAATCACCGCACGGCCCTGCTACCGCAGCCGCGCGGACACTGGTTTCAGCTCTGCGCCAGCTCGCCGCCCTCCTCCGCGCCAACTTCAGCGCTCCCTGCACGGCGCAGATGCTTACGGCAACGGTCTCCTAGTCGCGCGCGACGGCTCGCCATGCTGGCTAAGACACTGTCTCGCCCGGCAACGACCTTCTTGATCGTCTCCGCGCCCCTGGCCCGTGATATCGCGGCGATATCACCCCGGCGCCCACGGCAATATCACGGCGATATCGCGTCCTGGTGCCCCCCCGCGTGATATCGCGGGCATGCCACGATCGCGCAGCAGCTCCGATGCAGCCCCTTCCTGTTCAGGCCGAGCAAGCGCGGGCGTCCCGTGCTACGAATCTGCGACCGAGGGCAGCGTGGCCAAGCGATCCAAACCCAAGTCAGAACGGAACCCTGTTCCAGCCCAGCACGCGCTCGTCCACACCGCGCCAGAGGAGAGCCCTGCCCAGACGGAGGATCATCTCTTTGAGCGCGTCGTCTCCATCGTCGAAGGTGCGCGTGGTGCCATCGATCGAACCGTCGACACGGCGGCGCTGCATGCCAACTGACACGTCGGTCGCGAGATCGTGCTCATCGAGCAAGCCGGCAGGGAGCGCGCAGGCTACGGTGAGCAGATCATGGCGCGGCTCTCTGAGCGGCTGACGGCCCGCCTCGGTCGTGGCTTCGGCATCGCCACGCTGCGTCGTATGCGTCAGCTCTTCCTGACCTATCCGCAGGGCTCGACGCTGGCGTCTGGTGCGTCCCACCCGCCAATTCGATCAGCACCGCTGATCGAATCTGCACCCACCCCAATTCGATCAGCAGTGCTGATCGAATCTTCCGCGGCGCAGCCGGCCCTCTTCCCACCCCAGCTTGGCTGGACCCACTATCTGGTACTCTTGCGCGTCAGCAACCCGACGGCGCGTGCCTTCTACGAAGTCGAGGCGGCGCGCGAGGGCTGGGGGACGCGCGAGCTGGAACGCCAAATCGACGCACTCCTTTTTGAGCGCCTCGCCACCAACCGCGACCCTGCCGCAGTCCTGGCCATCGCCCGCGCCGGTCGCCACGAGGCTGCCCCCGGCGATGTGCTCAAGAACCCCCTGGTGCTTGAGTTCCTGAACCTGCGCGAGCGCCCGTCGTGGCACGAGCGCGACCTGGAACAAGCCATCATCGACCGCCTCGAAGACTTCCTGCTGGAGCTGGGCCGCGGCTTCCTGTTCGCCGCCCGCCAGCGTCGCATCACCATCGACGGCGACCACTACTACGTCGACCTCGTCTTCTACAACCGCCTCCTGCGCGCCTGGGTTCTGTTCGAGCTAAAGCTCGGCAAGCTCACGCCGCAAGACCTCGGCCAGATGCGCCTGTACGTCAACGACTTCGACCGCTTCGAGCGCGCCGAGCACGAGGCCCCCACCATCGGCATCGTCCTGTGCTCCAGCAAGAACGACGCGATGGTGAAGATCGCCCTCCCCGACTGCGAACAAGTGATGGCCGCGCGGTATCAAATGGTCCTGCCCACAGAAGAGGAGCTGCGCGCCGAGCTGGCCCGAGAGCGCGCAGCCGCTGAGCAGCTACTGTCGCAAACTCAGGTCAAATAGCCTCTCCGTTTGGTTCATAGCGCCTGCATGCGATAGCCACATAATCGGAAAAAAGGACTCTCGCAGTCTCCCGATTCCCATGTCTACCTTGCACCGCAAGGTTGTGAATCCGCGGCAGGTTGGCTACCCCTCCCAGCCTGCGATGTGAACCCCACAAGCACCGGAATCAGGAACCAGACAACAGACTCCAGTGCGTCCGCCCACATCATCTGGAGCCGATCTTACGTCTCCGCGATTAAGCTTTCTCAACGGGCGAGAAAATTTCCTTGATACGTCCGTGTCCAGGGAATTTTTCGTGGCGACGGGAGAGGGTTAATTAGGAGAGGCGCAGCGTGGGGTCTATCAGAGGTTTTGATGTGCGTTTAATGACACGCCGGGTCATACAAAGAATTGCCGTTATGGTTACGGAAGTACTCGCGGTGGAATTAGTGTTCTTCTAGACCATTCCACGCCTCAGGATCTCCGTCAGGCAAAATGTCTATCTCCTCGCACCCCCCACCATCTCGTGGATCGTAATAGGTTTCGACACGAAAGCGCAGTCCACATCCACCTCCGCAACAAATAGGTTGATCATATTCATGTTCATAAATCGCCATAATTTCGCCGCATTCCCTGCATCGTATAGTAATTCCGTTGCACCAATCACAACGTCCGAGGTCAATGCGCGGCTTGGATTCTTCACCCACAGACCAGGGCTGATAATTTACCATTGCAGGAGGTCGCTCCTCTCCAGGATCACATAATTTGCAGATTGTTCGATCATCATCTGCGTTGTCAAACGTTAAATCATTACGTACTTCATTGGTAGTCCAAAAGAAGAAGTACCTTACCCATAAACAAACTCGATTTCTCCTCTCTGGCGGATAGTTCGCAAGCCCCGATGGCAGTTGAGTTTCGTCGAAAGACCATCCTCGCTGAGTGGCCGCAAATGGTAGACTATCGCAAATAGAAACCAAATCACGTAACAAGTTACGATTGTTGAGGGAGGGATATCTCCTTTCAATTATTGGGCATGTTATCTCGGCTGACTTGCAGGCATCTCTCACGAGAGAAAGTAATTGGAGACCATGGATGGCAATAGGTTCCACGATGATTCTTTCAAGTAAATCCAATGAGTTCTTAGAATTTGCGCAGGACAGCTCGGAGTAATGATAATCCTGACTAATTGGTGAGCCGTAGCCATCGCCGCCAAGCATTGCTACTAGCTCCGCCTCGGAGTTTATTGCTAAGCTTCTCCATTTATCGCAGAGCGTAGCAATACTTTGCTTCGTAATGCAAATGTCAGACATCGAAGCGAAGACTTCTGGACGAAAAACAAGCATAATTGGTCGATATACATTGGGCACTGTGTTCTGAGCTCTCGAAAATACTGAGCCAACATCATACATATTGCCGAAGACTCGCCCTAGTGCACCTAGCCTCCGATCAGTGCTGTCTGAATAAAACGATGTATGAAAATCTGGATCGTCGTCGATAAGTTCATTTCGACAGATGAGAGCTTTGTCACGACAGTACGCACGGAAGTGCCTTAGATTCTCGGCGTGATAGAAATAGACTTTATGTTCTGCGAATTTTGCAGCAATCAATCAATCAATCTGAAATTGCCACGTGAACCTTCCTGTAAATAGGGTCAGCTCAGGGCAACACTGCATGGGGAAGAACAGGCATTGTGCAGACGGAAGATAAGCACCGTCTGCACAACCCCGAGGACGACCACCCAGCCCTAGAGCCGATTTCCCAACAAAGAAGATATTTTATAACTTAAAATGCGACATCGAAAGACCTGGGTATATGTGATTGAAATGATTCAAGAATAAAGAGAACAACAATGAAGGCTCTTGGCGGGGTACCGGCGAACACTGCTCTGGGTAGTGCATCGCGTGGTGCGAGCTCCGAGTCGGGCAGTGTTGCCGCGCACGCTGCGTGATGGCCATCGCAGCAGGGCGGTTGATGGCCATCACGCAGCGTGCGCGGCAACAGTATAGCCCTGGACGCAGCGGGTGCCGCCGTTCTCGCATACCTCACCATCGAGCTGGGCAAATCCACCCCAGAGGACATCACAGGAGGAAAGATGCAGGCAGAGCAGTCCAAAAAGGAATCGTCTCATAGTCACTCCTTTGGCAGGTGTCCCGGCATGGCGAGGAGCACCACACCTCCGACCGTCAAGGCCAGTCCCGCGCCGAGCAGTCCACCACCCACTGCCGTGGTGGCATAGGCTCCGCGGCAGTACGCGCCCTCTGCCGGCGTCTGCGTGCATTGACCGTCTAGAGAAAGCGCTGAAATGCCGAGGCCAGTTAGGAGGATCCCACTGCCCGCCGCAACGCCTCCCAGCGCCAGGCGCCAGCGCGGTCGGCGGCGGACCACCGCGGCTCGCGGCGCAGCCGGAACCGCGATGATCTGCAGGGGAGTCGGGGGGGGCTCGGGCTCTTCCGGTGGCAGTGCCGAAAGCTCTGCCTGCACGGTGGCGACCTTGCCCATGACCACCTCGACCCGGGTCTGGAAAGCGTGAAAGTCTGCTTTTTCCACGAGAATCTGGTGGACTCCACCGAAGCTCGTTTTCAAGTACGGTGTCCGCCCGCGCAGGAGGCCATCCACCCGGACCTGGGCACCAATCGGCACCGAGCTCACCGCGACCATGCCGCGGGGACGGCTGTCCGATTCGGTCAACAGCTGCTGCAGCGCCGCCGCCAGGGACTCGGTTAGAGAGGAGCCTGCGCACACCGTGCTCTTGGCTTCAGCCGTTGATGTGACTTGGCCGGCGTTGACGTCCAGATAGGTGAGCATCACGCTGCAGCTGTCGGTCGGAGCGAGCGAAGTCGCCGCCTTGGGATCCGCCGCGGTCACCGCGACTCGGAGCACCGAACGAGCCTGTGCCTCTTCAGCGACGGCATATTGGCAGTCGGGCTGATCCAGGCAGTCGGCGGGCTGCTTGCGCAATAGGGTGTCCAGACGGGCTTTGGGCAGGGGTGCCAAGTGGTCCTTGCGAACCGCGTCGACGAGCGCCTTGTAGACGGCCTGCGTGGTCGCATCGGGCAAACTCTTTGGCTGCAGCACAAGCAAGGTGATGGGAGACAGGCTGAGCAGCGCCACGGCCGTCCCCTTGGCGCCTGGAATCAGTCGCAGTTCGGCCTCGCGACCGTCGGGAATGGTCAGCGCACCCGTTTCGAGGCGCTCGCCTGGGCCCTCCATGCGGAAGCGGTGCGTCCCGCCGGCCAGCAGGAGCGGCGTGCGCAGCGGCAGCATGCCCACGATCTTGTCATCGACACACAGAAGCATTCCCGGCTTGGCGGTGATATTGAGAACCGTGACGGGATCGGTCATGCCCGCCGCAAAGTGCTCGATTGCGGACGTGGTCTCTGGGCTGACGGTGGCTCCGGCGAGCTCTTGGTAGCGGCGATACAGATCAAGCGCAGCAACGGATCGCCCCTGGGCCTGGGCGACGAGGCCAAGCTGATACAGGAAAGCGGGATCAGGATCGGCGCGAAAGGCGCGGTCGATGATCTCCTCGGCATGACCGGGATTGCCTACGGACAGAGCGGTGAACACCTCTTGCTTCGCTTGCTCCGTGCCCGCAGACGCCTTTTTCGCCGGCTTTGCGCCGACCGGCTGCGACCAAGAGATGCAGAAACAGAGCGCTATGAGGCAAGAGCGGTCCACCAAACTACAAATTGTACCGCCATTGACCCAGGAGAGTGACGTGGCGTCCCGACGAAAAAAAGCGAGACAGCGGGGACATTGTTTGCTGGGAAGCACCCCGCTTTTCCAGCTGCTGCGGCATGCGGGTAGGCCCTAGGCCGTGCGCGTCGGGGGCTTAACTGAAGAACGATGCGGAGGCTGAGCCTACTCGAACCCGCTTGCGGGGACGTGTCGATGCCGTCTTGGGTCATCGGTCCCGCGCGGTCAACGCGGAGCGCCGAGCGTGCCGGGCACCTTTCTGTGGACTGCACGGAGCGCGCGAATCACCACACCGAAAAGCCGAGCGCGACGCATCCGTGGGTACTTTTGATCGCGAAGCGCTGGGGGCGAGGAACTGGCCGACATTTTCGAGGCGAGCATTGGCCACGCTAGCGGGGGTGGCGTAGTGCGCTCTGGGGATGTCGAAGCGAGGATGACCCAGCGCGCGAGCGACGGCTTCGCCGGAGGCACCTTCTTCGACGGCGAGCGTGGCGTGCAGGCGGTGCGGGTAGACACGTGGGACGTTGTCGGCGTCGCAAAGGTCATGCACTTTGCGCCACCCGTATTGGTGCGGACGCAGCCTGTGTCCGTCGGCAGAAAACCGCACCTCGCCCGCAGCCTTACCGAATGCCACGCGGAACACATACGTCATCCCGCGCCATAGGATGACAAAGTCCCCGGCGCTTGTGGCACCTCGTCGGTGCCGTCGGCGGACGATCTACATCCAGGTGATG
>JAEUJZ010000080.1 GCA_016794505.1 Myxococcales bacterium | reverse complement strand
CACCGCCTCCCTTCCCAAGCGGTCTACATCAAGCAACCTGCAGACGGCTCTGCACACCGCTGATGGCACTGCTCGGCGCTGCCATCACCCAGCCCGCAGGAAAGATCGACCACCGGAGGGAGTGGGGGGGCGGGGCAACAGCCAGGGCTCGGCGGGGAGCTGCGCTCCGTGCCACACGCCGACGACCCAGATGGTTTGTCCGACGACGCGATAGAAGAACCGATGCGACAGGACGATGACTTCTTTGAAGGGGCGAGCGGGGTACTCGGGGATGTTTTGGCCGAGCTTCGGGTATCGATCTAGGCGATCTATCGCGCTCGACCTCGTCGGCAAAGCGCAGGGCAGCAGCAGGGTTGCGGTCGTACAGGTAGTCGATGGCCGAAGCCAGCGCAGCCTCGGCGGGCGGTGCTGCCTTCGGTGTGACCCTCTGCGTCGAGAACCCGACGAAGCTGGCGCGTCCCCTTCACTTCGGTCTGGCTCGTCGTCTGCGCAGCGCCCGTTTGGCTGTAGATCTGGGCGGGCAGCCGCTATCGCTCGCCGCGCAGCTTGCCAGCACTGCCGTCCGCAGTATCGAAGTCGAGGGTCGCGTCCCGTCGGTCGAAGCCGTCGAAAAGCTGGCCGCGGTCCTGCGCGTCTCGCCCTGCTTTCTGGCCTTTGGCGTCGAGCGGCCCTTCGATGAGCGGGCCGTAGGACGCATCAGCGAGCTACCGGCCCGCCTGCGGTTTGCCCGTGAGCAGAGCGGCCTGTCGCAGAACGCGCTCGCGAAGGCGGCAGGCGTGGCGCGCACAATGATCGGCTACATCGAGAGCGGCGCAACCATGCCCAGCGTCGCGACCATCGAGCTTCTGGCATCCGCGCTGCGCGTCTCGCCCTGTTGGCTGGCCTTTGCAGAAGGCGAACCACAGCCCGCGAGTCGAACCGCGCCAGAGCGGAGCGAGCTAGCCTAGACGCCGACTACTTGCTGCGCTGTCGTGTTCGCGCGCATCGACTGCGTGGAGCGGCTCAGCAAGCGTCGGATGCAAGCGATGACTTGACCACAGCCGAGATCGCAGCGGCCACCGCCAGTGCCGCCGCAGCGGCCCTGCTCATCGAAACACTTCGCAAGCAGCTCCAGAGTGCTTCGTCGGAACCAAAGAAAAAGATGTTTATCATGACAGCGTATCGCAGCGACGAAGGTAATCTTTTAGCAAAAAGAATACACGATCTCTCATTAGCGATCTCCATATTGCGATAGCATAAATATGTTGACAATGCTATTTTGAAACATCAACAAGAATGACACTAGCAACCTCCTTGCGTCATTATGTCGAGCACAAAATGTTGATATTGTCATCTTGACAGAATGTATAATAGATCCATAGCAACTCCTTGCTGAATTAAACACGGTGAGTCCTGACTACGAATTCGTAAAACCACGAGTTCCAGGAGCTGCGCGGTTTGTCGTTTTTGTAAAATTTTCTTTATCTTTCTTCCAGCAACATACAAACTATGACTGAATATCTATCAATCAGATGTGTTTGCCAAATAAGCCAGACTTCCTATTGATACTCGTTCATCTGTTGTCAAAGGTCAATACTAGCGACACTAGCCAAGCATTAGACTGTCCTAAACACGTTGCGAGAATACAAGAGGCTGAACGGCAAGTAGGCCATCGCCGTACCCTACTTATCGGCGATTTGAATATGAATCCTTTTGAACCTGGAGTAGTAGCTGCCACTGGATTTCATGCGACTATGTCAAGGCGCATTACAATGCAGAATCCTCGGACTGTGCAAGGCGATATCTTTCACTTTTTTTACAACCCTATGTGGAGTCTCATGGGCAATCACCCTCATATGCGCCCGCCAGGAACACACTATTATCGGCATGGCGAAACAGTCTCGTATTTATGGAATACGTTCGATTAGGTTCTTGTCCGGCTTGATTTATTGCAATATTTTAATAACGACGATCTTAGAGTCGTAGTTTCTGCTGGCAGCGAATCCATTTTGTCGAAAGAACATCTACCGACTCATTCAGACCATTTACCAATAATTTGTGCACTACGTCTCTAGTTCACACCCACCTCACGTCCAGCAGAAAGGATATAGCAATGGCTGACCTATGGCCATCTGATTTGGCAGATATAGGGACAATGAATCTCCCGCATGGTTTGCTCCAAGAGCAAGCGGACCTATTGGCTCGCCATACCAAACATCTATTGGAAGGGCGCGTCTACAACAGTTCAGACGAACTAAGTGAAGTAGATGATCCAGGTCCAAGGCATATGCGTTGGTCATTTGCTGTTTTTGCCCCTAAGCTGAATTATCGATATGTCCTCTTTTCAATAACTCATGACATTGACCTCTACCCAGTTCGTTTGGAAATTGAAGATCAGCGTATCAAACTGCCTGCAGGGATGAACCCACTGATAGAGGATGAAGAAACATTGCTGGCTGCTCTCAAGGAAATCTTTTCAGCGGAGCGAACAAAGCAAGTTGTCCGCTCACTTATGGCTCAATCTGTGCAAAACCCAGAGATACTACGGAAAAAGGTTCTGCCGGACTTCTAAAATTACATATGAGACTGGCACTGAGCCTGTCTCATATGTGTCCGTCCACGAAGTGAGCGTCCGCCGCCGACCGAGCTATGTGCGTCCTATCTGTCATCCTCAGAGACGGAACAGCATCCCACGATGTCGCCAGATTCGTCGGCAGTCTGACAAGAACTGCCTGCGCCTTGCCGACAACACTCTACCCTTAGCTAAGACCATCACCGACGGCCTTGAAGAAGGTCCTTGACACGGACGCCTGATCGAATTACGACCTGCGGCAGCTTTCCCACATCGCGCACAGTTCAGATATCGACATAAAAACGAATCACTGAGCGGCCTATATGGGGCGTGAAGGCTGTTTTATTTATATATATAGACAAATTGTGTCGATTTAATGATTTTTAATATAGATAGAGCCATGCGAGCAGACGCTGGCTGGCGGCGAGGCGTGAATGCGCGGCGGGCGAGACGCGAGCTTAGCGCTGAAAGGCGGCGCGATTGCCGGCGGTCAGCGCAGCGACGTTGAGCGACTTGTCGCCGCGCAGGTACACGTCGAAGCGACCGCCGAGACGCGGGCTGGTGTAAAGCTCGTTCGGGCGGGCGGGAAACGACACCATCACGACGTCGCTGGCTCGCTCGTACTCGTAGACCCACTCGCGCGGATAGGTCTGATCTTCGATCTGCACCAGGACGCGGATTCGCTTGGCGCGCGGATGGCTTGCGGCGGCATCGGCGAGGGCTTTGGCCACTTCCTCGCTCTTCCACTGGCCGGCTTGCAGATGCGGCGAGCTCTCGATGACGATGCCCTTTTTGCCGCGCACGGTGAGCTTGCCGGGAAGCTGTCCGTAGTCGACTTCGACGGCGTCCCCTTGCTCGCGCACGCTCGGTGCCGCGAAGCGACGCTCGACGAGCTGCTCGATCGCGGAAAGCCACGCGGGGGTTTTTTGCGACGCGGCATAGGCCGAGCGCAGCGCGTGCAGGAACTGGCCCCGCTTCGGCTCATCCGCCGGTACGTCGCGGACCCCCCAGCTCGCAAGCAGCTCGCGAATCATCGGATCGAGGAGCTCTTTTTCTTTCACCGCATACTCCAAGCGACCGCGATAGCTGCCCTCGGCCGTCACGGCCAGCTCGCGCAGCGAGGCCAGAGTGGCTTCTGAAATGCTGTCCACACTCGTTCCTCCGCCGGGTGTCGCGGACGTACTGGACGCTGCTTGATTGGCTGCCGGTGTCGTCCCATCACCGACGCTGGAGTCGTCTGATTTGCCGCGCATCGCCCGCACGACGAACAGCGCAAGAAGGCCCGCCCCCACGCCGAGAACCACACGATTGAGCGAGCTGCCTTTATCCGATCGCGACATCCAACGCCTCCTGGTTCGCATCATACCGCTCACAGTGGGTCGCAGTCCCAGCCCTGTGCGCGCTGCGACAAGACGAATATCCCGCGAGCCGTCACGCAAACCCGGAATGAAATCCAAGGCTTGCGTGGCGAGGCCAGCGTGGGGTGCGGGCGTGTCGGCAGAACGGCGGCACAACCCGCGCGCCGCTGTGACGAAAATTTACGTTAGCTCCACGCGATCTGGGACGCTTGGTAACGCGCGGGGCGGACCACCTGGGGGCACCATGTCGGATCACAGCGAAGCGGGTCAGACGACAGAAGGCGAAAGCACGGGCGCCGGGCTGAGCTCGACGCCCATGATGGGCAGCTCGCAGCCTTCGTACTATCAGCCAATCGGTGTCCGAACCGCGCCGCCACCGACGGCGGGCAACTATGGACCCGAGGTGCCCATCTCGTCGAATCCATACAACCCGCAAAACCACCAGGGCGGCGACAGCGTCAACATCTTCGTCCGCGGCACCAACAGCGGCGGCATGTGGAAGATGGACCAGGGCCGCATGCAGCACAACTCGTACTTCGGTCAGCAGGCGATGACCGATTACGACACCATGCTGGATCCCGGAAGCGCGGATCGCGCGGCCGAGCCCGCGAACGGATCGCACTTCAACAACCGACAGCACACCGAGTTCGACTGGTATGGCGGGCTGGATAACGAGCTCGCCCGTCGAGCCGGCGGTCGCAAGCTGCTGCGCGAACAGGTCATGCCGGCGTGGCAAGATGGCAAGACCGTGAACCTGGCTGCGCACTCGCACGGTGGCAACACCGTGAACGAGATGGGCGGTGAGCTCGTCGAGCGCGCCAACTACCTGCAGCGCTTGACCAGCGGCCTGGGCGCGGACCCCGAGAGCAAAGAATACAAAGCGGCACAGGCAGCACTGGCCGAGCGTCAGAGCATGATTCGCGCCGATCTGGCCGAGTTCAAGGCCACCTATGGCGATCGCCCGGCCGGCGGCGAGCGCGAGCTGCTGCGTGACCTGCAGGGCGAGCTGGGCGAGATTACCAAGCACCAAAAAGCCCTGGCTGGCCAGGATCCTGGACTGACCTCGTCGGTCAAAAAGCAGCTCGGCAAAGAAGCGGCGGTGCTGGAAAACGGCAAGTTCGGCAACGTCATGTACCTGGACACGCCATTCCGCGAGCAGCACGATCCCGTCGAGAAAAACCCGGAATTTCGCTCGCGCGTAAACAACTTCTACAACGTCTACAACCCCGATGACTTCGTGGTGCGGACGCTGGCCGGCAAGAACATCCTCAGCGGCGATCGTCAGTACCCAGGCTTTGGCAGCTTCGGGCGCGGCTTCGAGGTGGGCAACGAAGCCGGTTACAAGCTGCCGGAAAACGACCAGTTCAAGAACATCCCCTGGCATCACCAGAACCGCTCGCTGGCCAGCCCGCTGACGGGCAGCCACAGTGACCAGATTGGCGATGGCAATCCCGCCACGCCCGGCGACGTCGACTACCACTCGCGCATCCGATCGGGCATTCGGGATCAGATCAGCAGCGGGAAGAACGTTGGCCCGGATGCACCCTCGACAGACTGGGCTTCGTGGGGGCTGCGCGGCCTGATTCAGAACGCGCAAAAGAACGCCTACGACATCAACGAAAAAGGTGCGATCGATCCGCGCACCGGTCTGCCCAACGCACACCGCGAGGGCGAGGGCTTCAAGCTCGACATGACGCCGCTGCGCGGCACCGGACCTTTGATCGGCGACATCGGTGGCACGTTCCGAAACGGTGACACCTCGGTAAGCGGCAAGGTCGGCGATGTCTATCGCGACAAGTGGCAGCTCGGCGCCGAAAGCTACCGCGACCAGTTTGGCAACGACACCTTTGCAGCGACGCTGGGGCGGACCTCGGGCGTCGACCGCTTGAAGTTTGGCATTCAGAACGGCGATCGCGGCGCCGATCTGTCCGTCGGCACGATCAACCAGGGCACGCAGGGCCGCTTCAACTACACCACCAACCCGGATGGCACCACGTCGTACTCGGGCGATCTCAGCACGGGGGGCGTGCGGGCGCACGATCTCAACGCGGGCATCCATGGGCCGGGCGGCGACATGCGGCTTCACGCCGGCAAGGTCGACACCAACAACCAGTTCAGCCTCGGCTATGCCAATGCTCCCGATGGATCGCACTCGGTGTTTGGTGGCGCTCGCTTTGGCGGCGTGCGCGCCGAGGATCTGCGCACCGATTCCCGCATCGGAGCGCTGCACCAGCAGGCCTCGCTGGGCTCGCTGGATACCGGCAACAACCTGCACTTCCGCGGCGGCTGGGACGGTCAGCGCGGCGTGCCGTATCTGGAAGGCGGCGGCGATCTGGGGGCCACGCGGCTGCGCAATGGACAGTTCAGCAGCGAGCTAGGCGATGGGCTTGCCCACGTCGGTGGCGGCTTCGGCATGGTGCGCGCGGGCGGCATCGAAGGCGGCGGCCAGCTCTCGTACAACTCAGAGGCGGGTCAGCTGCAGTTCCGCGGTGGCGGGCGCGGCGGTGGCGTGCAGGTCAAAGACGCGAACCTCAACTATGGCGTGCGCGGACTTGGCAGCGTCGATGCACGGCTCGGCGAGTTCACCAACGACACCGTCATCGATGACGTAAAAGCCAACCTGGGCCTGCGGCAGGGCGAGATCAGCGTCGGCAAGGCCGAAGGCATGGGCTGGGTCATGCGCAACGGTCAGATCAACTCGAACAACGAGCTCCTCGGCATCAAGAGCCAGCTCGGCTTCGACTCGATCAGCATGACCAACTCGATCGAAGGCGCGAACGTTAAGTACGACTTGAACAACCTCACCGATCCGCGGCTCAGCGCGGGCTTCAAAAAGCTGGGCTACTCGGGGCCGACGGCCGACGGGATCAAGGCCGACATCAACGGCCCGCTTGGCGCCAACTTCAAGGGCGAGCTGGGACACATCGGTGGCACCGAACTCAACATCAACGACGCCAACGTCGACATCAGCAAGCGCGGCATCAATGCGCGGGTTGGCGAGACCACATACGACACCGTTCTTTTGCAGAACCTAAAGGCGCAGGCTGGGCTTGGGAACCTGGCCAATGTCGATGTGGGGCTCGGCCAGGGCAGCTACAACCACTTCGGTGCGCAGAGCGCCTCGCTAAACCTCGATCGCAACGGCCTGTCGGGCGCGCTCGACAAGGGCAACTATCGCTATCTGTCGGGTCAAGACGTCTCGATCGGCTCGTCGATGTTCGGCGGCTTTACGCAGAGCCGCATCGGCGCCAAAGAGATCTCGGTCGGTGGCGCCGACGTCGGTCACCTCGACTTCCAGAACACGGGCAAGACCTCGGACATCAACGCCACCAACGTCGGGGCCCACGGTCTGCGCACCACGGATCTCAAAGGCAATCAGAGCATCGGAGACGCGCGAGCCGACTACGGCGCGTCGCAGCTGAACGCGCTCGATCTCAACGTTGGCCGCATTCAGGGGCACAGCGATAACTTTGGGCTCACCGGCAATGCCAGCGTCGAACAAGCGCGCTTGGATGCGCTCAAGATCCAAGGCGGCAACGCGTCTTTGTCGTTCCGCGGTCAGCAGCTAGCCGGCGTGCAGGGCGACCTGCAGTCTGGGGCTGGGCTCGACAAGGCCCAGGGCAGCTACGACGTGTTGTCCGGCAAGGCCCAGGGCAGCTTCCAGAACCTGTCGCAGGGCACGCAGATCAACAACGCCAAGATCAACGTCCTCGGCAACCAGCTTGCGCTGCCGGACATGGGCTACAAGGTCAACGCGTCGGGCAGCGGCAACGTCGATCTAACGCGCGGTCAGGCGCAGGGCTCGCTGAGCTTGGCGGGCAGCAGCGTCAACTTCGCCGGACGCAAGGTCGAAGTCCCCAGCTGGGCCCAGGCCAGTGGCGGAGTCGATGCCTCGCAGGGCGCGGCCAACGTCAACCTGGGCGGCAAAAATGGTGTGGGCGCCGATCTCAACCTCAGCAAGGGCAATCTCGACATCAATGCCTTTGGCCACAAGATCGATGTCGATCAAGGCATTCGCAACACCGGTACGGCGATCAAAAATGGCTTTAACTCGGCGGTTGAAGGCGGTGGCAAGCTGCTCAAGAAGCTGAAGTTCTGGTAGCTCGCAGCGACGACGCAATGCGCCGTTCCCGGCACGTTTCACGCACGTTCCGCGCAGGTTCCGAGGTGCCTAGGTCCCCGCATCCAACCGCTTCTTTCGACTGATTTCCACCCGCACAAAGGACGCTCATGGTACCGACGCAGCCCTCGATTTCGTTTGTTTTGTCCACGGAAAACGTGGCCGCTTCCTGCGCCCGCCAGGGACTCTCGTACACCCGAAGCCCCGACGGTACGCAGCTTGCGGTTGGGCATCAGGTCTTGGGCGTGCCGGCTCCGATCCTGTGTCTGCCGTGGAGCGAGCGCGGAATGTACATGTTCGCCTTGGCCCTGCCGATCGTCGTCCCCGGCGTGCGCGCCGAGGCGGTCGCGCTGGCCACCGCGATCCTCAACAGCCAGACCCTGATGGGCGCCTGGGCCATCAATACCGACAAGGGCGAGGCCTATTTCCGCATCACGCTGCCAACCCGCGGGGTTGAGCTCAACGACGAGGGCCTGGGCTTTCTGTTTCACGTGATTGCCTCGACGATGGAGCAGTTCGCGCCGGCCCTGTACCGCGTCGCCCGCGAAGGAGCGGCGCCGGGCTCTGTCATCGCATCCGCCTGATCACCGCCAGCCCCCGCCTGCCTGGCTGCCGGTACAGACGGGGCTGGGTCAGCCGCCGCGCCCCGGTTTGCGTATACCAGGATTTCTTTTTATTAATAAACATAAAACCTCCTCGCGCCGGCTCATCTACTCCACCGCCATAGGGCGCGCAGTGGACCCAGAGCCTCCTTTGCAGCCTGCGCTTGCGCCCGAGTCATATCCAAGCCCTTCGCAGGCGGATCATCGACGGGCGCAGGGCTTGCGTACGGCTCGGTTCCCGAGGCTGGTCCGCGCGGGCGGCAAGGGGCAGAGAGAGCGGCGAAGGGTCGAGGGTGCCGACGTTATTGCTGGGCTCTTTTCCTGCGCTCGGCCTCTTCCTTGTCCAGCTGCTCGGGCGTGAAGTCGGTCCGTGGCCGGCCTCTTTCGTTGTATTCCACGGCATTGGTCTTTTCGTAATCTTCTACCTGGTCGGCTTCACGCACAATCTGGCCGCCCTTACGAGCCCACGGATCATAGATTGATTTGGCGCCGAACATCCCTGAACCCATCTGCAGGATCCAGTGATTGCGTTTACCGTCGGCGTCGTTATCAATCATAGATAGTCGTGTGTCCCCCTTTTTGAAGGCTTCTTGCATATACGGATTATTCTTAATGTAATTGTACATTGTCGCGTCCCCAATACCGGCATCTTTGGGGTCATCGTACGTTCCATCCTTTTTCTGTTGCTCTCTTAGTTGCTTATAGAGATTCTCCTGAACATATTTAATGTCCTTGTTTGTCATTTCGCCAGTCTTAATCTTTTCTTGAATCGCCTCCAGCTCTTCTAGCTGCTTCTTGAGGTTCTTATCTTGGGTCTTGTCATGGGTTGGGTCTTGCAGTCCGCTGTGGGCGGCGGCCTGCATCGAAGCCACCATCGGGGCAAGTCCCTTCGCTCCGTCGGCTTGCATCGCCGCTGCCATCAGAGCGGTGGGGGCACAATACGCGGCACTCTTGGGGTCCTTCGGATCGAATTGAGAGAATGTTGATAAGAACTTCTCGCGCTCTTCTTTGGATTCTAGATTCCCAATCTTGGCCTTCATGTCGACCGCTGGTACCTGGCCCGGCTGCAGGTACTCTCCCTTGATCATTTGAGAGTGCATGAGGCGGTCAACTTGCTTATCAGTCAACTCTGGGGATGTAGCTTTGATATCGCTCGTCCATGTCGTGCGCTGATTCGCTCGTTCTTCTCGCTTTGCGTCGGCTACGCGCAGATCGCCAAAACCGAGCGTATTGACGGCATCGCCGAGGTGGCCAAATAGCCAATCGACCGACGACTGCTTAGGCTCGTTGTTCTGGGTGCCGGGCTGCGCGTCGCCCTGGTGCGCATCGCGCGGCGCGGTCAGGCCGGGCAGCAGGCCCGAGAACCAGGAACTCGCGGCTGCATCAGGCGCTGGCAGCGATGGAGTCGCTTGCTTTGGTTCCGATTGGGCCAGGGGGAGAAATCCACCCAGGCTGCCAAGGTCGATGGACATGGCGGCAACTCCACACGGAAGTAGGGAAGTCATCGGCGCGCTGGCGCTGCCAGTTGCGCGACACACGCGCCAGGCGGCCTCCTCGTGGTCTCGCCCTGGCCTGAACAGCAGACGCAGGGCGCGGTGGGGGCGGTGGCCGTTGCATGAGGCATGCGTCTCCTCCGCGTGCCCGAAGGTGTCTATGACATCGGCTCCACGTCTACGTCCGCCGCCCCCGCTTTTGGTTTCGACGTCGCAGCTTCGCCAGATGCTGGGCCACACGCTGCCGACGGATACCCAGCTCGATGCCTTGTGCGCGTTCGCTTCCCAGAACAGGTCCGCGAAACCGCGTTTGGCAGTCCGTTGCCGCGGTAGGATCCTTGCCAAATGAGCCGTGAGCCAGACGAGTACCGGCCCATAAGGAGACACGATGACGGACTTCCTGAATCGCTACATGGCCGAGGCGTGGCCGGACATGGTGGATACCATTCGCTGCGAGGTCATCAGCCAGGCCCGCAGTGTGGCGCTTGACCGCGGCCTCTCGATTCCGCTTGAGCATGTGGTCACCCGCCTGGACGCGCCGCCGCACTTCGAGCTCGTCGGCAACACCCTGCGTGGTCGCATGCCGGCCACCGACGCGCATCAGTTCTCGATGGGGGTGCATTGGCGCTCTGGTGCCATCGACATCGCCGTCGCTGTCCACGTCAAACTATTCGCCGAGATGCTTATCGATCAAAGGCAAGGCGCCCCCGCGTTTACCGTCACGGTGGGCGGGGATCTGGTCGCAGACATCGTCGATCTGACGCAGTACTGGAAGAAACAGATCCAGGACACGGTCACCAAGGGAATCGGGCAGCAGCTGGGGATGTTCAACACCATGCGCTTCGACCGATCGCGGGTGCGCTCGATCCCGTCGCCGCAGCTCATCCACGGTCACGCCGACCTCAGCAAGAGCGGCGCGATCGACATCGTCTTGGTGTCTGACGGTTTCTCCTTCAGCGAGATGGGGCAGTTCCGCGACGTCGTCACGGCGATCCAGAGCACGCTGCTAGAACCGAGCAGCACGCAGTTGAATGAACCCTACGCCAGCTTTCGCAGCGTCATTCGGCTGTGGGCGATCGAGGCGCCGCTGGATGTGCCGACGGGGACCGCCACAGAGCTGGTTCCGCTCTATAGGGCGGTGACGGGCTATCACGACCCTTCCACCAGCTCGTGGAAGATCTCGTGGAGCAACCTGGCAATCCTCGACGCCATCGGATCCCAAGCCAGCCAGTTCGGCGCGGACGTCATCGTCTTCGTCACAAAGAAAGAATCGCTCCCAGACCCCGGCGTCCGAGCGGCCGGAGTGGGCCCTGTCATCCTGCTGCCCGCTTCAGCCAGCACCGCCACCGAGGACGCCATCACGCTCTTGCACGAGCTGGGTCACACCCGCCTGGGAAAGCTGGCGGACGAGTACAGCGAGGGCGGGTTTGGCGAGTACCGCGGGCCAGAGCCAGTCGCGCCCAACGTCAGCACCGTTATTCTCCCCACCGCGCCTCCGAGCACTCCCAAGTGGCCGCTCTGGCCGCTCGTCCCTGCGGCCCGACCCGTCTGGGACAACCAGCCGATCTCTGCGGTGCCCGGTGCCAGGTACTACCAACGCGGAATCTACCGTCCGACCCAAGAGTGCAAGATGCGGGACTCGGCGAAGCGGTTCTGTGCCGTCTGCCGCGAGGCTGTGACCCGGCAGATGAGGGCGCTACTCGGGCCGCCGGAGTTTTTGGTCGAGTGCGTTGAACAGGGGGGCGGGATGACCACTCGACTGCGGCTCACCGACGCGGTCCAGGGCGGCCCCTACCTGGGACGCGTCACCGCGGGTCGCACGATGCGGGTCACCCTTTTGTCGTGTCCGCTGCCAGAGCCATGGGGGGTCCGCTTTAGCGGAAGCGTCCTCAGCAACATCACCGGGAACGCTTGCTCGTTCAGCCTGCCTGCCGGCGAAGCCCTCACAATCAAGGTCGCGTCGAGCTGCCCCTTTTTGCCATTTAGCAAGCTCCCCAGTTACGAACTACAGCTCCTTGGGGTAGAGGCCGCTCATCCGGGACCTGCCACGCCGTCGAAGGTCAATGGCACGCTGGCGTCCCCGTTCCCCCGGCAGGGCTGGTGGTGCGTGCTCCAAGCGACCACCCGGAACCCGGACCGTGACGCCGTGATGTTCGAGTTTACCGTTGAGCGCACCACGCCGCCGAACACCACCGTCCGGCAGTCGACCATCTGGCTGACGCCTAGCTCGTCCACCGCCGACGTGGTCGGCATCGTCCAAATGTGCCTCGCCACGGGGGTGTACAACGTGAAGGCGCGTGTCCGCGACAAAAAGGGCGGCAGCTCAGAGGAGTCCGGCGGGTCGACGTTCGTGGTCCCGCCCGTGCCCGTTTGAGATCCGGGGGGCTCAACCCCGAGCTATCAGGCCTTCCGTCGCGGCATGGAGGGAAGGATCGCGCTCGCGAAAGGGGCCAAGAGGCGACCGCTGGCCGAGACTGCGTGCTCTGTACGCTCAGCGCTGAGCGGTCCGAGAGGTGTTGGATTGCCTGGACGCTCTGGTGGTTCGCCTGTCGGCTGCGCTGCCCCAGTGGATTCTCACGGCGGGAGGGCTTGCTCTGGCCACGTGCATCGGCAGACTGCGGCGAGCGCAAGTGGGCGGCAGCGACGCAGAGCACGTGGCGATCTCCCTGGGGCACTACAGCCGCCACGGCCCGCACATCCCGCGGGGATCGCGCATGCACCCAACTGCCTCTGTGACTGCGCCGCCACCGGCCACCATCGACTTGCTCAAATCGGGAGAGAGAGCTTGTCGCGATCCGCGAAGCGATACGGCTCGATTCGGCGCTGGGCCGTGCGCTCATCAACATCCTGCTGGTCTTTGCGCAAATGGAACGCGAAGCGACTGGCGAGCGCACACGCGAAGCCATCAGACATATTCGCGACAGCGGCTATCACTTCGGCAAAGTGCCCTACGGCAAGCAGGCGATTCCTGCACCCGACCATCCGCGGATGAGGATTCTCGTCGAGGATGACGAAGAACAGGCGGGTACTTCCGAGAGCCAGGTGTTGCCGCGCACGCTGCGTGATGGCCATCGCAGCAGGGCGGTGGATGGCCATCAGCGGCGTGCAGGGGTAGGCGCAGGGGGTTGATGGCCATCGCGGGGGCGGGTGGGCCAGGAGGGGCTACTCGGCGGGGTCTTGGGA
>JAEUJZ010000034.1 GCA_016794505.1 Myxococcales bacterium | reverse complement strand
CGGACGAAAATTCGCCTGGGACCGTAGGACATTTTCAGATCCTTTTTGTTCTGCTGGCTTGCACTTGACCCCGATGGTGGAGCGTGTCTTTTTGGCGCTCATGGCATCTACCAAACTTCCCAATCTTGTTCAGCGCGATCGAGGAATGATTTGGGGTCCAAAAGGATCGGCATGGACTGGCTGGCCGCGCGCAGTAGGACACGATGCGGTCGTCGTGGTCGTCCGCGCGGGTAGCGGCTGCGAGTGGGCGACACGGCTACACTGCAGCAGATCCGCGCTCGCCCGAGCTGCGACTGGTGGCCGGTGGGACTTGGCTCGCGTGGCGACATAGCGCGGCGGCGTGATGGATGGTGCGGAGTTCGCGCCACGAAGAGCGGCATCCGCACCGTGAAGCGTCAGGAATTGGCTGGCCGACCGGGCCGAAAGAAATTGAGACGGCTGTGACGAACGCGTCCCCACAGGCCCTTGAGAGAAAACTGAGACGGCTTTCTGGGACGCCCCTTTTGTCTCAGTTTTCTCTCGATCTGGGCATCCAAGCCCGCATCGCACAAACGCCCACCACGGGATTCCGCACACTTGGCCGTGCGAGTTATCAGGAAACCCATTGAGAGAAAATTGAGACGCGGGTCACCCCGGCCAGGCGCGTGATTTTGTCTCAGTTTTTTTCGGGCACTCTGGTCGCTAACTCGCATGCCACGATGAATGCGGGCATCTGCCCAACGCACGCGAGTGGCAGGCTTGCAGTCCTGCAAGCGGACACAGGACAGCGACCGACTACGATGAGTGAGAGCCGGAGTTCGCCGCCACGACGGTCACGCGCGCGGGGCGCAGGAGCCCTCCGTCGAGCCAGACGCCAACCTGGAGCACTTCGGCTATGCTGCCGAGAGGAAGCGCGGCGTTCGTGACGACGGCGATGGCGTCGTGGTCGTGCGGGTTGAACGGACGGCTCAAGGGGTAGATCAGCGACATGCCCTGTCGTTCCAAGACCGCGACAAAGGAGGCGAAAATCCACTCAGCGACTTCGCGCAGCGGATCGAGCAGCGGGGAGCGGGTCGAGACGCGCAGAGTGCGCACGCAGCGATGCAAGTC
Organism: Myxococcales bacterium; assembly: GCA_016794505.1. Classification (GTDB taxonomy): domain Bacteria; phylum Myxococcota_A; class Polyangia; order Palsa-1104; family JAEUJZ01; genus JAEUJZ01. The sequence continues at coordinate 798 of JAEUJZ010000034.1, read as the reverse complement.
GTCGAAGGCGGGCAGGATGTCGTGGACCAGCGCCCTGCTCAGCGCGGCTGAGGGCAGCACGGAATCTGCGCTACGCCGCAGCTCGTCCAGATTCGGTGTCACCGCGCAGAGTTGCGCGCGGATCAGGTCGAGCCCCTCAGCAAAGCCGGTCAGAACCTCGCTGTCCCCACGCTGCGCCTGCGCCCTCGCGAAGCGGCGCACGAAGTCCAGCTGGCGGGTCAGCAGCGCGATTCCCTCCTGCAGTCCGTCAGGCACGTCGAGGGGCGGGAACGCCGTCAACGCCGCGGGCGAGCGCCCTGCGTCAATGGCGGGCGGGGTTTGCGCCTCCCGTTCGGCGAGCCGCTGCCGAAGCTGGCGCAGCTCGGCGTCGCGCTCCGCCGCATGCTGCCGAGCCTGAGCCAGCTCGCGTTCGAGCGCCTGATGCTTCGACAATCGGGCGCGCACCCGGTCCAGGTCGCGACGAAGTGCCGATTCTTCCGCTTCGACGCGATGAGCCAAGGTCTCGACGGTCGTAGCGACCTGTTTCAACGCTGCTCGTGCATCGCTGAGCACCGGGACTTCGCCGCTTGGCGTGCTGACCCACGACGGCAATTCTGAAATTCTGCTCGCGCGCAGAGGCACCAGGCGTTCCGCGACGCGAAGGTTGTAGGCCGTGGTGCGGCAGCTTGCCGAGCAGTATCTCCGCGTCTTGGCTCGGGATTCCGGCAGGGGCTGGCCGCAGCTCACACAGACTGGGGCGATTGGGACGATCGAGCGCGCACGGTCCGTCATGGACGCTCCTGAACACTTCGGTTCAGC
>JAEUJZ010000033.1 GCA_016794505.1 Myxococcales bacterium | reverse complement strand
CGGACGAAAATTCGCCTGGGACCGTAGGACATTTTCAGATCCTTTTTGTTCTGCTGGCTTGCACTTGACCCCGATGGTGGAGCGTGTCTTTTTGGCGCTCATGGCATCTACCAAACTTCCCAATCTTGTTCAGCGCGATCGGGGAATGATTTGGGGTCCAAATGGATCAGCACGGACAGGCCGGCCGCGCGCAGTAGGACACGATGCGGTCGTCATGGTCGTCCACGCGGGTAGCGGCTGCGAGTGGGCGACACGGCTACACTGCAGCAGATCCGCGCTCGCCCGAGCTGCGATGGCTGGCCGGTGGGTACGGCAGGACTTGGCTCGCGTGGCGTCTTGGGGGCAGCAGCGTGATGGATGGCGCGGAGTTCGCGCCACGAAGAGCGCCATCCGCACCCTGCGGCGTCAGGGATAAGGCGGCCGACCGGGCCGAAAAAATTGAGACAACCTGTGACGAACGCGGCTCACACCGGCCTTGAGAGGAAACTGAGACAGAATTTTCACTCCCCTCTTTTGTCTCAGTTTTCTCTCGATTTGGGCTTCCAAGCCCGCATCGCACAAAGGCCCACCACGGGATTCCGCACACTTGGCCGTGCGAGTTATCAGGAAACCCATTGAGAGAAAATTGAGATGCGGGTCACCCCGGCCAGGCGCGTGATTTTGTCTCAGTTTTTTTCGGGCACTCTGGACCCTAACTCGCAGGGCACGATGAATGCGGGCATCTGCCCAACGCGGGCGAGTGGCAGGCTTGCGGTCCCGCAAGCTGACGCAGAGCAGCGACGGACTACGAGGATTGAGAGACCGAGTCCGCCGCCACGACGGTCACTCGCGCGGGACGCAGGAGCGTTCCGTCGAGACAGACGCCAACCTGGAGCACTTCGGCGACGCTGCCGGGAGCAAGAGCGGTGGTCTGCACGAGCGCGCTGGCCTCGTGTTCCTGCGGGTTGAACGAGCTACCCAGCGGGGACCGCAACGAGAGGCCCCGTCGTTCCAACACCCCGACAAAGCAGGCGAAAACCCACTCGACGGCCTCGCGCAGCGGATCGAGCAACGAGGGCCGGGCCGAGCCTCGCAGAGTGCGCACGCAGCGATGCAAGTCATCGAAGGCGGGCAGGAGATCATGGAGCAGTGCCCAGCGCAGCACCGTCGGAGGTAGCACGTCATCTGCGTGGCGCTGCAGCTCGCCCAGATTCGTTGTCGGCACGCATAGATGCGCGTGAATCAGGTCGAGCCCCTCAGCAAAGCCGGTCAGAACCTCGCTGTCCCCACGCTGCGCCTGCGCCCTCGCGAAGCGGCGCACGAAGTCCAGCTGGCGGGTCAGCAGCGCGATTCCCTCCTGCAGTCCGTCGGGCACGTCGAGGGGCGGGAACGCCGTCAACGCAACAGGCGAGCCCCCGGCGTCGGCGGGCGGGACCTGCGCCTCCCGCTCGGTGAGCCGCTGCCGAAGCTGGCGCTGCTCGGCGTCGCGCTCCGCCGCACGCTGCCGAGCCTGAGCCAGCTCGCGTTCAAGCGTCTGATGCTTTGACACACGGGCGCGCACTCGGTCCAGGTCGCGACGCAGTGTGGACTCCTCGGCCTCGATTCGATGCGCCAGGGCATCGAGGGTCGCACGCACCTGTTTCAAGGCCGCTCGTGCGTCGCTGAGCACCGGGACTTCGCCACTTGGCGTGCTGACCCAGGACGGCAGCTCGGAAGTTCTCGTCGCACGCAGGGGCACCAGGCGTTCCGCGACGCGAAGGTTATAGGCCGTGGTGCGGCAGCTTGCCGAGCAGTATCTCCGCGTCTTGGCTCGGGATTCCGGCAGGGGTTGGCCGCAGCTCAGACACACGGCGGCGATGGAGGCGAGCGAGCGCGCACGGTCTGTCATCGACGCTCCTGGGCAGTTCGGTTCAGCGTACCGTCAACGGGACCGTCAAGTCTGCGTCCATGCGTCAGGCGCGCGAGATGCTTGGAGATTCCAACCCGCGAAAACCTCGAAGCCGCAGCAATCTAGTAATCTCGCGGATGCGAGCGCCTATGCGGCGGCAGGCACAGCGAGCGAATTTCCGCAGTTTGAAAACTGACTCAGTTTGAAAACGGACTCAGTTTCGAAACTGCGGAAAGCCATACCTGGCGGCGAGCCTGCGACCGCGTCCACTCATCGGGACCGTGGGACTTTGCTCCACGGCGAGCTCAACGCGCGGCAGGCCGGCTGCCCGACCATGGCGAGCGCAGGGATCGAATTTCTGCAGTTTGAAAACTGACTCAGTTTCAAAACTGATTCAGTTTCAAAACTGACTCAGTGCGGGCACTGCCAAAGCTGCCGTCCCAAAGGACCTTGCCCGGCTGCAAGCCTGTCAGCGCGTCCAGCCAGCGGGACCGTTGGCGGGGCGGGCTAGCGCGCGGTCATGAAGCGCGGGATTGAGGAGCCGGGCAGGCGGAGATTGAGCAGAATCCACGGCACCGAAGCGTACCGATCTCTTCAATACGGCTTGGAATGTTGTTCAGGTGCGCCGCTATCCCAGGAGTGGCCATTGCGGGGTGTTGGTCGTAGCGGGGCAGATGTTTGGCAGTTCTGCCTACAGTACCTCGCATCGCAGGCAAGCTAGGTAGATCGTTCGCAGCGGCTCGTCTGCACAGGTGAACCGTTCTTTTCACAACACTCCCAGCAGGGATGGGTGCTGAGTCACTGAAGTTGAGTTGAGAAAAGGCGACGGAATCGCGTGGGAGCTTCAGTGCAAGTAGGCGGCGTCTGGGCAGTCTCCAGGGTTAGGCCTGTGGGGGATGATGATGTTCGTGATGATGTTCGTGCCGTAGAACAGCACTGGGAGATGGCAGCGAATGAAGGCGGTGAGCTGTTCCTTCCGTCGGGCCTTGGCGGTGACGTCCCACACCCGCGCCGTACCGTCGTCGCTCGCGGTGACGATGCGGCGACCGTCGGGACTATACGTCGCGCTTAGGACGAAGGAGCTATGGCCCTTTAGATCGGCAACTGGCCTGCCGCTATCGGCCTCCCACACCCGCGCCGTCTGGTCCTCGCTTGCAGTGAGAATGCGGCGACCATCGGGACTATACGTCGCGTTCAAGACACCGTTCCCATGTCCCTTGAGCTCAGCGACCATGTGGCCCGTGTCGGCCTCCCACACCCGCGCCGTCTTGTCCATACTAGCGGTGACGATGTGGCGACCATCGGGACTATACCTTGCGCTCTCAACGCTGTCCCCATGACCGCTAAGCTCAGCGACCATGCGGCCAGTGTCGGCTTCCCACACCCGCGCTGTACAGTCTTTGCTCGTAGTGACGATGCGGTTGCCATCGGGGCTGTAGGTCGCGCTGATGACGGCGGCCCCATGTCCCTTCTGCTCAGCGAGCAGCCACCCGCTGTCGGCGTCCCATACACGCGCCGTCTTGTCTTTGCTCGTGGTGACGATACGGCGACCATCGGGGCTATAAGTCGCGCTGATGACGTCGGCCCCGTGTCCCTTCAGCTCGGCGAGCAGCCGTCCGCTTTCAGCCTCCCACACGCGCGCCGTCTTGTCCCAGCTCACCGTGATAATGCGACGGCCGTCGGGGCTGAAGATCGCGCTGATGACGGCGGCCCCATGTCCCTTGAGTTCTGCGGCTAAGCGGCCGGTATCGGCCTCCCACACCCGTGCCGTCTTGTCTTTGCTCGCGGTGACAATGCGGCGACCATCAGGGCTGTAAGTCGCACTCATGACGAGGTCTCCATGTCCTTTGAACTCAGCGACCATCCGGCCGGTGTCGGCTTCCCATGCCCGCGCCGTCTGGTCCCAGCTCGCGGTGACAATGCGGCGACCATCAGGGCTGTACATCGCGCTGTTGATGCGCTCCCCATGACCGATGAGCTCAGCGACCATAGGGCCGGTGTCAGCCTCCCACACCCGCGCTGTATGGTCCATGCTCGCGGTGACGATGCGCCGACCATCAGGGCCATACCTTGCGCTTATGACGCTTCCCATATGGCCGATCAGCGCAGCGACCATACGGCCGGTGACGGCCTCCCACACCCGCGCCGTCTGGTCCATGCTCGCGGTGACGATGCGCCGTCCATCAGGGCTGTAAGTCGCGCTCAGGACGACGTCCCCATGGCCGATGAATCTAACGACCATGCGCCCGGTGTTGGATTGCCACACCCGCGCTGTATGGTCCGCGCTCGCGGTGACGATGTGGCGACCATCAGGGCCATACCTTGCGCTCATGACGCTTCCCGTATGGCCCATGAGCGCAGCGACCATGCGGCCGGTGTCGGCCTCCCACACCCGCGCCGTCTTGTCCTCGCTCGCCGTGACGATGTGGCGGCCGTCCGGACTATACGTCGCACTTCGGATGGAACCTTCATGTCCCTTAAGCTCGGCGACCAGCCTGCCGGTGTCGGCCTCCCACACCCGCGCCGTCTTGTCCTCGCTCGCCGTGACGATGCGGCGACCGTCGGGACTATACATCCCGCCTCTGATGCGATCTCCGTGTCCCTTAAGCTCGGCGACCAGCCTGCCGGTGTCGGCCTCCCACACCCGCGCCGTCTGGTCCCAGCTCACGGTTACGATGCGCCGACCATCGGAGCTATATGTCGCGCTGTCAACCTTGGCACCATGGCCGTTCAGTTCAGCGACCAGCCTGCCGGTGTCGGCCTCCCATACGCGCGCCTTCTTGTCATTGCTCGAGGTGACAATGTGGCGGCCATCGGGGCTATAATCTGCGTTTTGGACGTTCTTTCCATGGCCGCTGAGTTCAGCGACTAGCCGACCGGTGCTGGCCTCCCACACCCGCGCAGTCCCATCTGCGCTCGCGGTGACGATGCGGTGACCATCGGGGCTATACGTCGCGCTCCAGACACTATTCCCATGTCCAATTAGCGCGGCCGCTGGCATTCCTGCGGCGTGTAGCGCGCTGTGGAGCAGCTCGGGTAGTGCCGGATTTGAGCTGCCCGCCAGCTGTGCTCGATGTAGCCATAGCAGTCCTTCACTGGGACTACCGCTTTCAATTATGAGTTGCCTCCCCCGTTCGACGTAGGTATCGAGGAACTGCTGGGAAATCTGTTGCTCAGACGAAAAGTAGATGCTAGCGGAGCCAAGTAGCGCAATCAACACAGTCAACACCGTTCCCAGACGCAGTGCCCGCTCAGACTGCCGCTTGCGCTCCGCCGCCGCCAAGAAATCAGTCGCCAGCGGCCCTAGGTCTTCCGGTTTTCGCTGTTTGTAGTCACGTAGCAAGTCGAGGTCCGGCGGACGCCACAATCGCCCGCTAGGTTTTCCTGCTTGCTGCCACAGCTTGGCAGCCCCCAGCGCTCGGTCGTACAGCCCGCGATCCTTGCGACCCTGCTCAATCCAGCCGCGCAGCGCTGCCCAGTGGTCGAACAAGGCCTCGTGCGTCACTTCTGCCAGGGCCTCGGCGCCATCGCCGCTGAGCGTGACCAGCCGAGCGTGCTCTGTGGCAAATTTTCGCAGCACACCTAGGACGCGTGTATCCGTCTCGCCCTGACCGCAGAGCTCAGAGATCGGAGCGCGCCGTCGCGTGTCGCGCGTCCCTTCGCCCAAGCGTACCAGACGCACCAGTGCCCGCTGAGCCGTCGCTTGCTCGGTGGGGTCGAGCTTGTCGAAGAGCTCCTGCGCTTTGCCCGCCAACGCACCGCCGACACCGCCTATTTCGCACAGAGTCTCGCTGGGTTCCCGTCCCGCCCGCATCCCCTCCCAAATGCGCGTCAGCGCAAACTCAAGCAGCGGCAGCGTGCCTTCGTTGCCCCAAGCCTGGCCAAGCAACAACTCGACCGTCGCTTCGTCTATTGGCTGGCCAGCTTGCGCCGCAGGCTCAGCGATAACCTGGCGCAGTTCATCGCGGTTCATCGCAGTGACCATGATTCCCTGGTCGCCAATAAGCCGATTTAGTTCAGGGTGCTGGCGGTGCGTCTCCCCGATGAAGTCCGTGCGGAGCGTCAACACGACCGACACATGGCGGCTGCGTGCGGCGGCCGCATGAAGCAGCAGGCCGACGAACGCATCACGTTCGATCTTGTCGGTACAGAGCGTGTAGACCTCTTCAAACTGGTCCACCAACACAACGTAGGGCGACCGCTCCAGGTCAGGCCGATTTGCCGCCCATTGGCTGAGCCCGTGATAACCACCGCGCCCATTCGGTTTGCGTAGAAAATCAGCTAGCTCCGTCTGAGCTGAGAGTTCTGCCGCCGTGGCCGACTCTTCACTCGGAGGCAGCAGTGCAATCGCCAGCGCACTAAGCGGACTGTCCCCAGGCTTCAGCACGATGGCTCGCACCGGCTCCGGCCCGGGAATCGGCGAAGTCTGGAGCTCCGCTAGCAACCCCGCTCGCGCGACCGACGACTTGCCCGAGCCCGATGGGCCAAGTACTGCCAGCAGGCGCGTGGCTCCAGCCTGCTCATACTGCGCTTGGAATCGCTGCCACAGTCGCTCGGTCAGCTCGTCCCGACCAAAAAACAGGTCCGTCTCATCGACTCGGAACGCCGACAGCCCACGATACGGATTCTTCGCCGCCTCGCTCCCCCACGACCGAGGAGACAGCAGCAGCCGCTTGTACCGCGCAAACCTCCGCGGATTTCGCTTCGCCAACGCCGCGACCAACTCCTCCGCGTCAGCAATCTGCAGCAGCAGGTTGTCGCGATCGACCCGATTCTGCCCACTGGCAAACTTCGCAGCCACCGCGGGGAAGCTATCCAGGCAGAACGCTTCCAAGTCTGATGCTGTCGGCAAAACAGCGGCTAGCAGCTTCCGCAGCGAGGGGCCGTCGAAGGGCAATGAGTCCGACATGGGGCAGTCTTTGCGAAGACTTTACGACGGATGATGGGAAATACTGACGTGCTATGTGGGCTCAGATGGCGGCAGGCGGGGTGCAAGGGGGGGGCGCCGCATATTGTGCAAAGAGAAGGCGCAGCAAGTGATCTCGCGGGGTTGCGGGAAGCGGTGGTCCTGGGCTTGGTCCAGCAAATGGATGCTGCTGCGGCCTCCTCGTCCCCAGACGGCCTTCTGCGTCAGACAATTATTGCTTAGCCGCACCGATGGAAGACGGTCCATGTATGCGATATCTTAGCTTCATTCTGATTCCTTGTCGTTCAATTAAAACTGAATAATGCTCAACCTGCCGTAGATTTTTATATGCTGATAACGCTTTCTCGGGAGTGGAAATATCTGTGTCATTAATTGAGATGAATAGGTCTCCGTCCTTGAATCCCAATCGTTCAAGAAGAGAGCAACGAGGGACAGCCCAGCACTTGAAGCCGCGGGCCTTGCCGTCACGTATGCTGGGGACAATTTGGGCGTGGGGTACTAGCTCTAGGCTCGGCTTGGTGAGCCGTTTGTACAGATCGCGCGAGACCGCATAGTGGTCGCCCGTCCAGTGTATCAAGGGATCGACGGAGCACTGCTGCTGCACTATCTCGGGAGTTCGTTCCTGTGTTTTGCGCCATGACATATCCCGTGGCGGCGGCGACGATTGCGCCGTAGGAGCAGAGGCGCTTGATGCGTCAGCAGCACTGGCCACCATTCGCCCCGCAGCGACAGCTGCTCCAGGTACGGGACGCGGGCCGCGGCACAGCACGGCATCGACCAAGACCGCCCCAGTTAAGCAGGCACAGAGCACGACCAGGGCGACCAAGACCGCCTTGGCGGTGATGGCGTCGATAGCGAATTCCATGCCCAAAGCGCCTTTGCAATACAGATGCCATACGAGCCAGTGATGGCCTGTGCGTGTGGATTCGAGGTCACCTTATTTGCTATCCTTGCCAAAATGGCACACAGCGAAGTCCCTTTGTCAGAACTGGCAGACTTCAGCCTGGCAGTGCTTAGCCCAACAACCGTGGAACAATCGGCTCTCCGCACGCGCAGGCGGCAAATGACGATCCCATGGGCCGCGAAGCTCGTCCGCTCCTTCCGGACCGGTACGGGCCATGCATAGCTGAGGGTTTCAAGATGCAGGCCAGTTGCAGCTAGTGTGCTGGAACGGTTCAGCTATCTGACGCTGCAAAGCGGAAGAGCGTGAATTCTGTAGGGCTGTACGCGAAGGGGTAATACCCGCTGGCGTAGAGGCGCAGCAGTGGCAAAAACGGATTTAGCGATACAGGGGCGCTGGGCTCGACCAGCTGCCACTCGATGCTCTGCATGGTGTCCCCGCGGGCGTACATGAAGTAGAACTCCGCGGCTTCGGCGACGGTGCTGCCCAGGCTGCGAAAGTCCAATAGCGGTCCGATGTGGCCCCAAACCACCGTGTTTCGGAATGGAATGAACAGACAGCGGTCATCGTACGCGGCCCCGGGAACCAGGAGCTTGGGTGCAAGCTCAGCGAGCGAGAACTGGTGTCGCTCGCGGTGCCTGAAAAGCAAGTCCTTGAGCGGCCCGAGCTTCCAGTCGTATTCGGTGTGTCGGCGAACCTCTGCGCAGGATGCGACGAAGTCGGACCAACCCCCTGTGCGATGCCGGATTGTCAGGCGTCCGGAAAATTGCTCACGCAAGTGCAGGCGGGCCACGCTCTGGTGCTCGTGAAGCAGGGATTCCGCGATGCTTCCCGACACCTGCGGGGGTACGAACCAGTCGATGGCTTCCCACTCCGCGAGGATTTGCAGCACCGCGGGGGCGGCGACCCCGAAGTTGTGGCGGGCGCGGTCCAGGTTCAGCGGCCCCTTCACGGAAGCAGCCTGCCGAGTGTTTGCAGTTTCCCGGCAACCACACGCACAAGTTGCACAGCGTCAGAACCTTCGACAAGGCCAACGCCCGAGAGCGCCGAACCAAACACCGGGCTGGTTGCCTCGGAGGCGAGGAGAAAAATACGCCCGGCCGGAATCGTCTCGCAGACGGCCTCGTGTAGTGCTTGAAGGGCCAGTGAGAAGTCGACACGAGAGCCGCGCAGTTTCCCAGATGTCAGAGCCAGGATGCGCTGGTCGCGCGGAGACAGCCCGGCAAGCGGCCACGCTCGCATCGCCTCGGCTGACATCGAAGGACGTGACCGCGGGAGGGTAGGCGCAGGCAGATGATGCATAGGACCAGTGTACGTTGGCTCGGTCCCGCGTGCAGGAACACACCGGGCGATGCGGAGGTCGTGGGCCCCAAGGCTGTGAGCTCTCTCTCGTGCGCCGGCTCACCAGACAAGGAATCCATACGCTTCGCCCACCTCGCTGCAATCGAGCGTACGCAGGCGTGAAGGATGCACTCTGTCTTGGAATCGATGCCCCCCGGACCCACCTCGAACGCTAACGTAGCTTCCGTGTTCGCAGGGGCCGAAGCGATCGTCTCATCCCCTGACGACGAGAGAGATTCCCGCCCCTTATACCGGTTCAGCCAGGTGTTCCGCGTCCCGCTGACTACGCGCTGGGCCGTGTTGAGGCGGGTGCCGATGTCGGTGGTTTGTTGGGTTGCTGGGCTGTGACTGGCCGGCTTGGCTGCTGGCGGCGGACCGCTTCGGGCGACGATTCGCGGCGGATGTCTGAATCGCTCTGTCCGCTGCGCATAAATCGACGTCGAAGAATTCACACAAGCTGCGGCGAAGGGCTGAGCACCGACAGCGCCACGTTGCCACCTCGCGGCTCCCGCTGCGCCGCTTACTCGGCCGCGTCGCCCGTCGTTGGCGGCTCCTCGCCCCCCTGTGCGCAAGACGCAAGCTCGCGCCAGCGACGGTTGCTCATGTCCACGCACCGTCCCCACAGCCGGGCTCAGCGGGGGGGATGCGACAGACCTGCTAGTCACGGCGATGGGCCAGCTGAGTCCGATTCTGTCTGCACGATGCAGCGGTGCCATGATGACGACGGCTGTGCATGGTGGGCCTTCGGTCGGCACCGAACCCTGTCCACAGACGCAACACGAGCTCTACTCGCTTACCTGCGGAACCGTGGACCGACTCGGGTGAGCCAGAGGCGGCGCGTGCGGAATCGTGGCGCATCTGTGGCTGATTTGCTGGTAGCCCGTGGTGAAGGCACCGCCTGTTTCGTATTGAACTTCTAGGCGCGATCTCGAGGCCGGAAGCAACATTCCGAAGAAGACATGACTGCCTTTTTCATTGAGCCGATGGGAATGGTCATCGTAGCCAGGGCCACAGTCCACATGGATGCGGAGCCGCAGCTTCTCGTCTTGAAGCACGAGCTGACCGACGCGGATGGCATCCATATGCCCTATCTCGAGCATCAGGATTACCAAGCGCTCGCTGTTCCAATCGACTCCAGAGGCGCAGCCGAAGAGCTCCCCGAAGCCAGACTCCGAAGACACCTCAATCGGACGGTTTTTGGCCAGCTGCTTCAGCGCTTTCCACTGGCTGGCGTAGACCGGTCCAGGCGTTGGCAGACACGGCACGCGGAGCGGTCGCCACTGCACCGGTACGGCGGGTCTCTTTGCGGGCCCAGCGTGCGTACTCGCTAGATGTCCGAAGCAGTATGCCGCCAACATCCACCCCAAGAGCGATCGCAGCTTCATCCACACACGCTCCATGGATACAGCCTATCGGAACTGATCCGTCTTGTGCCAGGGCCGCTTACGAAGGCAGGTCTTTGCGACCGCCTTCGTTCCAGGCGTCGCGCACAGCATCGCGCGCCGGCCAGATTCGCTGCGGCTGGGAGGTGGCTCATGGTCTGCGAGGAGGCCCCGCTTGTTTCTACGGGGACGTGATGAAAGGGCGAGGCTCACCGGAACGTCTGCAGGTGCTCTACGAATCGGCGCGGCTCATCTCGGGCCGGGGCCGGGACCTCCCGTATGGGCGCCGTAGTTATTTAGGGTGGCGCAGCCATCGCATTGCTGCAGAACTGCGCATGGAGCCTTGGCGTTGTCGCACGCGACGCCGCCCGCTTCCCCCAGCGCGGAGGCGCCTACGCCCCCGCGCCCCGCCCCGCCACCGCTGCCGCGCGTCCCTGCAAATCCCCCAGCACACTTTCGATCTGCTCTAACGCAGACCGCAGATCGTCCGCGATCTCTTCGGCCAGGATGTGCGGTTCGGGCAGCTTGGCGGAATCTTCCAGGCTTTCGTCCTTCAGCCAGAACAGATCCAGGCTGCACTTGTCGCGGGCGACTAGTTCGTCATAGGTGTACGCGCGAAAGCGGCCTTCGGGGTTGGTTTTCTCGTCCCAGGTTGGCTTGCGCTGGTTGCGATTGTCAGCGTGGTAGCAGGTGACGAACTCGTCCAGGTCAGCGCGCGCCATGCGCCGCGTCTTGAGCGTGAAGTCTTTGTTCGTGCGCAGGTCATAGAACCAGACCCGCTTCGTCCAGGGCTCTTTCGCGCCGGGCTTGCGATCAAAGAAGATCACGTTCGCCTTTACGCCCTGCGCGTAAAAGATCCCCGTCGGCAGGCGCAGGACGGTGTGGACTTCGCATTCCTGCAGCAGCTTGCGGCGAATTTTTTCGCCGGCCCCGCCCTCGAACAGCACGTTATCGGGCACGACCACGGCGGCGCGGCCGTGGATCTTCAGCATCGACTTGATGTGCTGCACAAAGTTCAGCTGTTTGTTGCTGGTCGTCGTCCAGAAGTCCGGGCGGTTGTACGTGATCGACTCTTTGTCGGTATCGCCCTCGTCATTGACGACGGTGATGCTCGACTTCTTGCCGAACGGTGGGTTGGTCAGCACGACATCCACCGGGATGTGCGGTTCGTTGCGCAGCGAGTCTTCGCCGCCGGCGATCGGCGGTCTGCGGCTGTCGTTGTCGGGGCCGATGCCGTGCAGAAACAGGTTCATTGCGCACAGACGCGCGACGCTATCGACTAGTTCGGCCCCGCGCAGCGCGTCATATCGCAGGTGCGTTTTCTGTGCCTTGTCCAGCGTGTACTGCGTCGCCAGATAGTGATGCGCCGACAGCAGAAAGCCGCCGGTGCCGCAGGCAGGGTCGGCGATGACCTCGCCCGGCTTGGGACGCACGCAGTCGACGATGGCGTCGATCAGCGGACGCGGCGTGAAGTACTGGCCGGCGCCGCCCTTCACATCCTGCGCGTTGCGTTCCAGCAAGCCTTCGTATGCGTCGCCCTTTACGTCGGCGGTCATCTCTAACCACGACTCGTTGCCGATCAGGTCAACGACCAAGCGGCGCAGCTTGGCGGGGTCTTGGATCTTGTTCTGCGACTTGCGAAAGATCAGCCCCAGCATGCCGCCCTGTGCGGCAAGTGCCTTCAGCGTGTCGCGGTAGTGAACTTCCAGCCGCACGCCTTCCATTTTGGGATTCGCCAGATCTTCCCAGCGATAGCCGCGCGGGATCGGCTGTTCCTCGTTGGTTAGCTGACTGCGCTCGTCGGCCATCTTTAGGAACAGCAGGAACGTAAGCTGTTCCAGATAGTCCTGATAGCTCAGCCCGTCGTCGCGGAGGACCTGGCAGTAGCTCCACAGCTTCTTAACGATGCGTTCCGACTGTTCGCTCATGAGGATTTTGCTTTCCTGCCTCGGGTCTTGGTCATCGGTGCGGCTGCCCGCTCCGCCCGAATCCGCGCCAGCAACTCTTCCGCCGGCTCATCGTTCGGATCTTGATCGACGAGCTTCCCTTCAAACGCCCACTTGAGGATGGATTGGCGGAGGCGGGCAAGCCGCTGCAGGTTCGATACCACGGAGGATTCCTGCGCGAGCGCCACCGAGTCGAGGTCTTCGACCTCGCTGACGATGCGTTCTTGTTCGGTTCGTGGCGGTATTGCCACTGCTGCGATGCGAACGTCTTCAAGATTGAGGGTCTTTCGGGCGACTTCATGAGCCTTCCCGTCAAGCTCAGCTCGAGTGCTCGGCGAGCGAAACCAGATTTCGATCCAGCGCTCCGATGCCATAGAAGTCGATGGGAACATACCCACGGCTCGCGCGACATTCGCCCCTGCGAGAGACCGAGGAACAATCGCAGTCCGCCCGATTGTTCCTACAAGCGAAATGAGAACCTCTCCGCCCATGACGTACGTACGCGGGAACTGGTCTGCTACGGAGCGGGCAATGTACTTCAGCTCAGTTGTGTCAACGGTTCCGTCGCGCAAATCACCGACGCGGATGAAGGGCACGCCACCCGCAAGGTCTTCACCGGGGACCAGCACTCCGTACGCGAGCCTCCTGCCCCCGTCAGTCAACTGATCCACACTCGCCCAACACCACCCCTCCGGCAGCAACGGGAGTTTGCTGGTGTCGGGGGCTTCGGGTTCCTGATACTTGGTCTTCCATGCGTCGTCTTTGGGGGGCTTGCCGGCCTTTTTCATGCGGGCAAGCTCGGCTTCTTCCCAGCGGCGGCGGCGCTCTTTCAGGATGCGGGCCAGCAGCACGGACGCGGGCTCATAGTCGCGCCCCTCCCGCCGGGCGATCTCGGCCTCGGTCGGGACCAAGCGCCCCTCGACCGCCGCTTTCAACACCGACGCCCGATACGCCTTCAGCTTGGTCTGAACCTTCTGAAGACTGGCAACGGCGGAATCGAGGCGGGAGAGGTAGCTGTCGAGGGCTTCGACGATGCGCTGTTGTTCGCGCTCGGGAGCAACCGGCACTTGCACTTCGGCAAGTTGTTCTTGGTTCACCTTCGGCAGCACCGTGCGAGAACCAGCCGCGCTCACCACCGAAGTGACAAAGTCGTCCGACAGGATGTAGGCCAGCAAATAGTCAGGGTTGATATGGCTATCGAGCGGGTAGATGTCTGCGCTGCACAGGCCCGTGAAAGTGATGCGGACACACTTATTCAAATAGGGGCGAATCTTCGAGTAGAGAAGTTGTCCTGGACGAAAGTGGTGCTTTGGACTTGTAACCTTGTCTTCGCGGATTGTTCGATACGCTAGAAGTCGTCCCGTATTTCGTTCGATATGGTCTGGCGCGATATGCGGTTTCGAACCGTGATCCGACGGGTCTACGAGATTTGAAGCGATCGTTGCAACAGAGGGGAAGTCTGTCCATTGCCACCCCAGAGGAAGCTTGCCAATCGCACTCATGCCGCCAATACCTCATTTAGCTCTCTCACCACTTCGCGTAGCTCCTTGCCGAAGACTTTGCTGGCTCGGGCCAGGCCGCCTTGGTCGGTGAACGGGGTTAGGTCGAAGTCGTCGACGTCGATCTCTAGGCTGGTGGCGATGTGGTCGCGCATCATGTCCAGCCAGCGGCGCTGCTCGTCGGTGAAGCGGCGGCCGTTGTTGGCCTGCTGCGCCAGCCAGTTCTGATAGCGGGCCTGCAGGCGCTCGGCGTGGGGGACAAGCTCACTATCTTTGTGCAGCGCAAAGCGGACCAGGCTGACCATGTCGGTCAGCAGTCGGCCCGCGGATGCACCGCGCACCTTGGACTTTTCCAGCGTCTCGTAGGCGCGCCACAGCGCCTCGGGCGTCCACGAGCGGGGCGGCGACTGGATCGCATCGGCCAGCGCCTTGATGTCGCGATACCGCAGGCGCCCCTTGTGCGGCTGGGCATAAAAGAACTGCAGCGCCTCGACCTCGTCCCGGTGCGTGCTCAGAAACTCTTCAAACGACTTCACCAGCGACGCCGCGCGCTCCTTCGCTTCGGCGCTGTAGCCGGTCTGGTCGTGTAGCAGCGTGTCCCGACTGACCTCGTCGACGATCTGCTCGAACTGCTGCCGCAGATCTTGCAGAAGCTTGCGCAGGCCGGGCATCGCCATCAGCGGCTTGGTCGCGGCCAGCTTTAGCGGCTTGGCGGCTTCTTTGATCTGCGCCTCGGTCGGTTCTTCGTCGGCGCGAAGCTGAAACTTCTGACGCGCGGCGTCCTCTTGCGCATCGGCATCGACGGCTTGGACGAGCGCTCCCGCAATCGCTGACAGAGGAACGCCGCCGGTCACGTCCGCGATGCGCTTGCGTTCATCGGGACCACACTGCTGATCGATGCGCGCGATGCGCCCGGCCAGCGACGACAGATAGTCGTCATTGGTGCCGCCCGATGCGACGTGTTCAAGCAGCGCCTTTAGCGTTACGGTGGGGTTTTTATCCAGCGGCTTGGTGTCGGCCAGCTTGGCTTCGCAGACACCAACGCAATCGACGATCAGAAAGCGCGTCTTGGCGCGAGCATCGGGCGTGACGGCGCGCAATTCATCGGGGTGGATGACGCGCACCCCGCGCCCCTTCATCTGTTCAAACAGCACGCGCGATCGCACCGTCCGCATGAACATCACGATCTCGACCGGCTTGATATCGGTGCCGGTGGCGATCAGATCGACGGTGACGGCGATGCGCGGGTGATAGCTGTTGCGGAAGCTTTGGATCAGATCGGCGGGCTTGGTGCCGGTGACCTTGTACGTGATCTTGGATGCGAACTCGTTGCCCTTGCCGAACTCCTCGCGAACGATGCGCACGATGTCTTCGGCGTGGCTGTCGTCTTTGGCGAAGATCAGCGTCTTGGGAACTTCGGTGCGCTCGGGGAAGGTCTCACGCAGTACGCGGTCGCGGAAGGTGCGGACGATGAGTCGAATCTGATCGATGGCGACGACGTTGCGATCCAGGTCGGCGGCGGTGTAGCTGACATCTTCATCGGGGGCCTGCCAGCGCGTCTTGCGCGTCGAGCGATCGCGATACCCCAGCATCACGCCGGGGCTGGCCTCGACGGTGCTGCCCTGCGTCGTGATCTGCGTGCGGATCTTGTAGACGTCGAAGTTGACGTTGGCGCCTTCGGCCACCGCGCGCTCGTGCGGGTATTCCATGACGACGTTCTGCTGAAAGAAGCCGTAGGTGTGCTTGGCCGGCGTGGCGGTCAGGCCCAGGAGGTGCGCGTCGAAGTATTCGAGCACTTGGCGCCACAGCGAATAGATGCTGCGGTGGCATTCGTCGATAAAGATGACGTCGAAGTACTCGGGCGGAACCGCCGGGTTGTACACGACGGGCAGCGGCTCTTTGATGCTGATGTCGTCGCTGTCAAAGCTCGTGCGCTCTTCGGCCTCAGGGTCTAGCGCTGCTTCGCCCTTGAGGATCGAATACATGCGCTGGATGGTCGAGATCACCACCTTGCTGGATGCGCCGATGGTGTTGCCGGTCAGCCGCTGGACGCCGTAAAGCTCGGTGAACTTGCGCTGGTCGTCGGGGGTGCGGAAGCTCTGAAATTCCTTTTCGGCCTGCTCGCCCAGGTTGGCGCGATCGACCAGAAACAGCACACGCCGCGCGCCGCCGAACTTGATCAGCCGATACAGCGTCGTGACGGCCAGAAGCGTCTTGCCGCTGCCGGTGGCCATCTGGATCAGCGAGCGTGGGCGGTCTTCAAACAGGCTCTTTTCGATGTTCGTGACCGCTTCGACCTTGTTCGGCCACATGCCCGGCAGAATGACCGGCGGCATCGCCCGCAGCCGCGCCCGCAGCGTCGACGGCTTGCGATCGTCGGCGATGACATAGGCGCCATTGCGCCCGACCCAAGTATTCAGCGTGTCGGCAGACAGCCAGTCGCGAATCGTGTCGGGCCGATGGAAGGTGAACACCTCGCGCGTGCGCGGATACGGATCCAGGAAGTTGATGAACGCCGTCTCTTCCCCCGTCGAGATGTACGCAAACGGCAGCGGCTGATGCGGCGCATCCAGATCGCTCGGCAGGCCCTCGACATACTTCTGCGTCTGGATCTCGACGTTGCGAACCGCCACCCCGACCCGCTTCGCCTCGCACACGCCGACCGCTTGGCCATCGACGAACAGCAGGTAATCAGCGAAGCCATGCCCGCGCTGCAGCTTGAACTCCCGCACAGCCACCGCCGGCAGCGTCAGGTTCATCTCGCTGCGGTCCTGCACCGTCCAGCCGCTCTGCAAAAGCAGTGCATCGATCTTTTCGCGGGCTCTGTTTTCGGGCGTGTTCGCGCCGCCTGCCGGTGCCATCCTGCGCTCCTGCGAAGGAGATACCGCAGTCCAGGCGCAGACCGTAAGAACAAACGCGTCGATGGTGACCGGTTTCGCTGGTTCAACCGCTTCCGGCGCGCTCTCGCAGCCTGCGGAACTTAGCGAGCGGCGAGTCTAGCGCGTCGCGTTCGCGTTGTTCTAACAGCTCCACGAGTTCTTCGTACGTCCATACGTGGCCTGCGATACCTGCTTCCATCGCAGGCGTCACTGATAGCGACATATGAACACGGATGAAGTTGTAATACAATACGTGGAAGTCTACAGAGGCAGCGTGGTTTTCAATGCGCTTGGAAAACGCATTCGTCTTGCGCGTGAACCTGCGATCGTGCATGCGGATAGTCAGGTTAAGCCGCTCAACGTGGCTCGTTACTGCGCAATCCATGTCCGGTGAGCCGTTCATGATTGCGCCAGCCTGCACAAAATCGACATCTGAGCCGAAAGCAGACTCCACAGAATCGACGTAGGCAAGCAATCCGTCGGAGTTGAGTTGCACGCGATGCGTTAGCCTGCTTGCGAGGTCCCGCATAAACGACGTAGCCGAGGCCAGCGTCCGATCTGCCACGAGGTAAGAGACGATGAGTTTCGTGTCAATGTCCGTCGCTAGCCAGAGCCAAGCATCGCCACGGCTGTGCGCTTTATCGGCTGGCGTAGTGCGCTTTTCCTTCTTATACACAAAGGACCATAGCTCATCAGCTTCGATTACTCGACAGGTGAGCTTGCGAATGCGCGTATCGTGCGTAGCTCGGCATACGGCTGCAACGTCTTTCAGTAGGCGCATAATCGCTTCATCGTCCGCGCCAGTAATCCGCGCAGTCGAAGCGATTGAGTTGCCTTCTGCGAGCACAGCGAGGATCATCGCTCGCTCTCTCGTCGGTAGCCGATTCACGCGCAGACCTTAGCCAACATTGAGCAGTAGATCAACAAAAACCGGCCAGCGCTTTACCGACGCTGGCCGGTTTGGCTACGGCTTACCGGTGAGCGTACTCACTGCGATCAACCATAGGCGGATAAGCAGCGTGTTAAGCTGTTTATCGTTGTTCTTTAGGACGTACAGCGTAATGACGATGCTGCACAACAACATGCTTCGGCTCCTGACCATCGAAGGTGGAGCGAAAAACCGTTGACAACACCTCGCCGGTTCGCTACGAGTGACCTCAAGCGTTTTCGCTCCTATTAAGTTGTGTGGCGGTTCTGAGGAGTTCCGGCCACTAAGGCGACTAACGGTGGAAACGTGGAAGGTTCGTCGAGCCCGCTGAGTCCCCCTCAGCGGGCTTTTTCGTTTGGCGGTGCGCCTCCTGCCTGGTCGTCATTGCAGGAGGAGCCTAGGTGAATTCGGAAAACGAAGTCAATGCCGGATTTGGATGGTCCGGTCGCAGACCGCAAGTATGACTGACTCGGTTTGGCTTTGCAATACTGAACGCGCGTCTACGTTTTAAGAATCTTGCGCGTCTACGGATGCAGCTACGCGAACGCTCATGAATAGTTCGGCGTCCGCGTAGGTCGCGAAGTAGAAGAAGCGCACGGACAGCTCGTCCATGCGCCACTCAGCAACGCAGAAGCCGCGCGGCTGAGGCGGACGAATCCAGCGCACGATCTCAACGATGCGATCGCTCATTCGCTTGCTGGTGTAGGTGCGCAAGCGTGGCCAGCGTCCGCCGTGCATCCTTCGGTGCGCTCGTAGGATGCGATCGGCTTGATCGCCTAGTGCGTTCTGTGTCGCGCGCATGAACTTTCTCCTTGCGAGGTCATCCATGCGCGCTGTATAACACGATCATTAAACGCGATTGTTAAACAAACACCACCGACGCGAAAACAATTGAGATGATGGCACCGCGATCGCAAGATGCGTCGCGTGGACATTCCTGCGCGCAGAATCAAGGAGCCGACGCGAACGCAACACGTCGGCGCTCGCTTCCGCGCGGAGGACGTCGAGCTGCTAGAACGCGCGACCGAGCTGCTCAGCCAAGCCTGGGGCGCGCCTGCTTCCAAGTCCGAAGTGCTGCTTGCCGGAGTGCAGGTTTTGGTCGCTCGCTTGGAAGAGGAAGCGGCTCAGCAGCGCAGGGGCAAAACCTAGCGCTGCGGTGGCTCTTTTGGAGCGGCTTTCGCGCGCTCCTGGTCCGCTGCGCGGACGGCCTCAGCGAGCACCGATCGATCAACACGATCCGGCGAAGTTTCACCGCGACCGATCTTGACGAAGATCTCGTGAATTCGCGTGTTGAAGTCGCCGGTTTTTCGCGCCATCGCGCACCTACAGTGCCTCGCTCATTTTTTGGAAGCAAGCGCGCCGGAAGCGGTTGAACCAACGAAACCGGTCACCATCAACGCGTCCCCGCCGCAATCCATCGCCTGCGTACTGTCCGCCCCCGTCGCCCCGTACTGTCTCATCGCCCCCACACCAGCGCCGCAGTCCCCCTGCCACAACCCACCACCACCGCACCCCAATGTACGCCCCCCAACAGGATTCACCTGCCACCCCACCCACCCCAAGCCCAGTGAATTAACAGGGGCCCCGTCGCAGCGAAAAAAACGCTGGACAGGTTCAGATCAAGAGATTCCTTTTCTCCGTCGAGAAACCTTAATCTTCGGGGCGTAAGATCGCCTCCGAAGCCTGTAGGCGGACGCACAGGAGTCTGTGAGTTGGGGCCTGTTTCGGGCGCCTGTGCGGGCTCCTCGCTGGCTGCAAATGTGCCCCTGTTAGGACCGGCTTCGCACCCTCGCAGACTGGCCCCGATCGTCGATGTGCGGTGACTTGGCAGCGAGGAAATTGGCCTATGCGCATTGCCTGCGCAGTGTTAGCGGATAATGCCGGCGCTGCATATCGCCTTGCAGTGCGGCAGTTCGGCAGTTCGGGGCACCGGCCAGAGGACTTGGAAGCACGCGGGGGCAAGGGCTTCACTGCCCTGGGCTGCGAAGCGGGCTCGCGGTGTCGCGACTGGCGACTGTCAGCGGATCTGCAACGGTTCTGCATGGTTGCACAGTGACGGAAAATCGCCATTTCTCCTCGGTAAACTACTGCTATCGTGTTCGATGGGCCGCATGGGGGTATGCGGTGGTTCCATAGCAGGAGTATCTAGATGGGCGCAGAGTCTGAAGCTTGGACGTGGGATAGCCTTCTTGAACACCTTCGGCAGCAGCCGGCGAACACGGTGGCGCAGATTCCGATCTCTGCGCTTCCCGATCCGGTGAGCGTCGGATTCCAAGTGCTTCCGGTGGGGGCTGACGGGCATCCGGTCTTCGGGGGCGCCATGAACGAGGAGTTGGGCGTCGTCGTTCGTGCCATCGGAGAACTCTACGAGGTGAATCTGTTCCGACTGCCGCAACAGCAGCAGACCACCGCTCCGCCTGTCGTCACAGCGCCGGTTGTTCGTCCCGTCGTGAGTCCTGTAGTCGCCCAGCAGAAGGCGATGGCTCCACAGCAGGCAGCCTCGCAGGCGATAGCCCCAGTTCGAGTCGAATCACGCACCGAGCTTGTGTTGCAGACACGGCATGAACACCCGATTGCCAGTTACATCGCCGAGAGGCCGGGCGAGACGCTGTTGGCGACCACCGTCATCGGTGCTGCGTTTGGTTACCTGATCGGTGGACCGCGCGGCGCGCTGGCTGGAGCCTTCGCGGGCGCAGGCACGGGCCTGGCGTCCGTCGCACTAAGCACTGCGGCGACGTCGCCGGTCACCGCCAATATCTCCGGCACGATGTTCCTCGCTCTGGTTGCGCACGGGCTCGGCGGCCGAGCACAAGGGCCTGTGCTGCGCTTGCCACCCATGGGACGGCCCCTGTTGCTGCCAGCGCATCATGACGACGACGACGAGCCGCCTCATCCCCCGCGCAAGCCGCGCAAGCGATAACCCGCCGCGCCTCCCATCCGCGATACGGAGCCTTCGGGCCATGAGCGATTCACGCAAGCCCCCATTCACACCTTCTGCGCCTCTTGTCCTACCCAGCGAGCGGCAGCCCAGCGGAACCGGACAGCCGGCCCCGCGACCTGGCGTGATTGTGCTCCCTGCTGTGCGTCCTGCCGTCATGCCCCTACCTGTGGCCCCGCCCGCAGCAGACAGCGGCCACAACCCGCAGAACACTGCTCAGACACCCGCGCAGAGCCCATCTTGGACGTCCACATCTGGACGTCCATTGGACGTCAACGGTGACGTCCAACAGACGTCCGCGCTTGCCCCGTCGCTGGCTCTGCAAGCCAATCGCAACAGCGACGGCACAGCTCTGGCCATTTCTGCCCTCTCTGGACGTCAGATGGACGTCCAAAATCCGCCCACGCAAACCGCGATCACTGTGGCGCACGGCGCACGTACTACCAAGCAGCCGCGCAGATCCAAGCAGCGCAAGAAAGCAGACATGGATCAGGACCGCGGTCGCTTCCGCCACACCATCCGGCTAGAGCCGAAGGTCGAACAGAAGCTCCGCACAGTGGCCGAGATCCTGGGCATCGACCTGAACGCCGCGATCGCGGTGTGCGTGTCGGTCCACCATCATCGGCTCACAAAACGGGATGGCGGAGACTCCTAACTGAGCGCGACCGGAATTCGGGCGTAGATGTAGGTAGGCGCTCACTGGTCATCGGCGCATCTGGCGCCTGTGCTCCATGAGAGCGTGCCTGCCGTCGTTCGGCGACCACGCGCAGTGACGCCGCCCCGATCACAAGTCAATGTCGGCTCTGCGACCAGGCCGCTCGAACCGCTTCAGATGGTGCCCAATACCGCTGCTTCTACGGCTAGGCGCTCATCTGGCGCTCTACGAGACCCCAGTGACGTCTCAACTAGACTCACTCGGCGAAGTTTAGCCATGAAAATTTTGGTTTGACAGACTACAGAATCGTCACTATGTTCCGTTTCGGGGCGAGCGGTAGCTCATCGCGTAGGTGCGCTGATGCAGGTACCAGAGCCTTGATTTCTACCAACAGATACATCCGTTGGGGAGGGCCTACCGTGGCATTGTCGAAGACCAAGATCATTGATGAGATTAACGCTGGCATGATTATCGTTGGGCCCAATGCACAAACGAGGGCTCGTTCTGAGGAACTACGTTTCGATACCGTATCCCTAGAACTTCATATGAGAAACGACTTCAAGGTGTGGAAGACACCTTTGCCTGGTGATCGTATGTCTGTCGATCCGTCGGCTGATGGGTTCGACCTAAAGGCTTATGGAGATAGGTATACAGAGCTAGGCGCACTCGAAACTGACGGATGTTTCCTGCTAAAGAGTCAGCACTTCGTGATCTGCACGGCACTTGAGTATGTCAAGTTACCTGCCAAGTATTTCGCCAGAGTAGAAGGGAAGAGCAAGCTTGCCCGTCTAGGAATATCTATCCACAATACGGCACCAACTATCCAATCAGGATGGGATGGTCATATTACATTTGAGATCTACAACCACTCGCCAATTGCGATCCGTCTGAAGCCTGGGCGTAGCTTAGCTGACCCAGGACTAGGAGTCGCACAGCTGATCTTCGAAGAAATTACCGGTGACGGTGTAACAAAAGAAAGATCGTTTAGCTCGGAACAGGATTCCCCGTTGGGACGCAGTAGCAGCGGCTAGCTAGCAGTTTGCCTTGCGTTGCTACCCAGAATTGTCGGCCCGCCCCCCCATGTCTGAACGTGCTGCCCCCGCAGTCACGTAGTCGCGCCAGCATACAGCGGCTTCCGTCAGGCTTACCTCCGCTAGTGAAAATGGCTTGGTGATCGTCTCGAGTTGCACCCACCGAACCACACACAACAGCAGGTGCCCATGCCGATGCAGCGCAATCAACTGCCACATCCGATCGCGCCCAGTCGTCGCCCGTACCAAGAAGTCATGCGCCTGCCTCTCGCCAGGCTTGCTCAGATCCAACATGGCGAGTGGCGGCGAGGTCGGGGTCTGGCGACGGGGTAATGAGCGACGACGAGACGCAGTTGCACGGTTCGGGCGAAAGCACATAGACTCCTCCTGTTCGCGTCGGGCCGGAACTTTCCACGGTGGCGACCTGACGCGGGCGATGGGCTCCCGGTTTGTGCCGGGGGCCTTTTTGGTTTTCGAGCCCTGATCTAGCGGGCTCAAGTGGCAGAGATACGTGGAGTCAGGGCCTTTTGCAATAGGGTTAAGGGGGTGTTTTCGTTGGGGAACGATGGAAATTTTTTGCCAAGGCACTACGTGCTACGCGGGGCCGATGGTTCGCGGCTCACCAAACCCCCGGCACGTCGGCATCGCGTCTCGTCTGAGCAAGGCCAGGCGGCTGGCCGAAATGACCAGGACGGGGCTTGAGCAGAAGGTGGGAGGGACGAAGGGGGCGATCCTCTACATCGAAACTGGGAAGCGACTACCGACGGTCGCCACGGTCGTCCGCCTTGCTGCGGCGCTGGCGGTGTCACCGGCTTGGTTGGCGTTTGGGATCGGCGAAATGGCCACTGCGGTTCGGCCTACGATGACCGAGAGCATGGGCAAGCGCCTGGCAAGCGCCCGAGAGGAGCGAGCGCTGACCAAGGCCGCGCTGGCCCGCATGGTCGGGCTGAGCCCGAGCACGGTGGCCGACATCGAAAAAGGCGCACAGACAGGCGTCGAGGTCATCGCAGGCTTGGCGCTGGTGCTGCGTATCAACCCCGCTTGGCTGGCGTTCGGCGAAGGCCCGCAGGTCTTGCCATCGCCCCGTCGGGGCCGTCCCCCTGCCCAGTCACCCGCCGACGCTCGCTAGCTCATCGCCCAACAGCAACTTCGCCACCTGCGCCGGATGCCACAGCCCGCCCGCCTTGGGGCGCATTCCCTCTCCCGCCAACCGAATCCCGATCTCGCGCAGCGACATCCCCTCGGCACGAAGCTCCAGCGCCCGCCGCGTCGCGGCTGCGGTGTTGCCGTGCGTCGCGTCCTGAAGCAGCTTCGCCACCTGCGCCGGGTGCCAGATGCCGCCGCGCAGAGGCGTCAGCTTCTCTTTCCGCAGGCGCCGGCCAATCTGGTTCAGGCTCAGCCCCTGCGCCCGTAGTTCTTTCGCTCGCTCCGTCGCGGTTTCGGGATCGTGGTGCAGCGGAATCAGCGGCCCGTGCGTGCGCGTGGGGCGGACTTGTTCGGTGCCCTTCCGTCGCAGCAGGCGGCTCAGGCTCTGCACGCGCCAAACTCCGTTGCGTCGAGCCCGGATGCCCAAGTCGTTCAGGCGCCGCGCGATCTGGTGCAGCTTCAGCCCGTCGCTGCGCATATCCCGAATCTGCCGCAGCGCGTCCTGTTCTTCCGCCAGCGGTACCAGCAAGCGCCGCCCGTTCGCGTCGGTGTCGTGGCTGAAGCGATACCCATAAGGCGCTGGCCCGAGGCGAATCCCCTGCGCCTTCATGTGCTGTAGCGCGTCGCGCGTCCGCTCGGAGATCATCTCCCGCTCGAACTGGTTGTAGTTGGCGAGGTTCATCAGCACCATGCGCCCCGCCGCCGAGTGCGTGTTGACCATCCCGCACAGTGACAGCAGGTGATACCGCTCGTCGCTGAAAAGCTCATCGACGAGCGTGCAGACATCGCGCAGCGACCGCGACAGCCGGTCCAGCTTGGCGACGAGCAGCGTGTTCGCCCGTCCCCGGCGCAGCATCTGTAGCGCAGCTTGCAAACCCGGCCGCTCTAACGTGCTACCCGAGATCCCTTCGTCTGCTTTTATGTCGATAAGTTTAATCGCATGCAGCCGACAATA
The DNA here is from genome assembly GCA_016794505.1 of Myxococcales bacterium. Taxonomy (GTDB): domain Bacteria; phylum Myxococcota_A; class Polyangia; order Palsa-1104; family JAEUJZ01; genus JAEUJZ01. Next base: position 193 of record JAEUJZ010000033.1, on the reverse strand, counting down.
TGCACGCAGCTTATCGCGCTGTACGTCCAAGCTCACCCCATCGGTGGCTTGTTCCTCCGTGCTGACCCGAACGTAGCCGATGGCGGTTTTAGTGGTCTGTGTATGGGCATGTGCTCGCATGCCGGGCTTATTAAACAGAATGGGGGTTCGTAAACCGCGACGGCTCGCTAAACGTCCGCCTCGACGCTGTGCC
>JAEUJZ010000032.1 GCA_016794505.1 Myxococcales bacterium | reverse complement strand
CGACTTCGACGGAGACCAGCGCGACCAACTGTCGTTTCGCGAGTGGGCCACCGATGTTTTTCGCGCCGGCTATCGCGTGCTCAAGCGCTCGGCCGTGTTCGCCGCGTTCATCGACTGGCGACAGATTGCCCCGATGATCCTCGCCGTGCAGTGCGCCGGCTTCACGCTGCGCGGCATCGCCACCTGGGACAAGACCGAGGCTGCGCGCCCGTCGCCGGGACGCTTCCGCAACCAGTGCGAATACATCTTGTGGGGCAGCAAAGGCGAGCTTCCCGCCGACCGTGCCGTCCCCGTCCTGCCCGGCGTTCTGCGCGCCGTCGTCCGCGCGAGCGACAAGCACCACATCACCGGCAAGCCCACCGAGGTCATGCGCTGGCTGGCGAAGTTCGTCACGCCCGGCGGCCGCATCCTCGACCCATGCGCCGGCTCCGGCACGACGGGAGTCGCCGCCCTGCTCGAAGGCCGGCAGTTCGTCGGCATCGAACAGGACGCGCACTATGCGCAGATCGCGGCCGCGCGTTTGAAGGCCGCAGAGCAGGGCCAGCTCCTCGCAGCATCGCAAACACAAACGCTCGCCGCGGCCGCGGGAGCGGCATAAATGGCCGACACCGCGCTGGCCGCCTTCGCTGTGTTGCTGGCCACGCTCGCCGCGCTCCTCACCCGCGCGACCGCGCTGCGCGAACGCTCTGCGCCGCGTGGGTTCGCGGCATCCGCTCGGCCCGCCTGGAGCCCGCTACGCGCTACGCCTGCCGCAGCACTGCGCCGCTCGGCCCGCCTGGGCCTACGCAGCCGCTCGCCCCCGGCCCGCGATCGCGCGCGGTTCTAGGCTGCAGTCATCGGGTCGCGGATGCGCTGGGAATGGGTGATTTTCGAGACGCAGAAAGGTACCCAGCCTTCACAACACCGCGTTCAGGTGGGGCGGCGGCAGACATCAGCGGCGGGCAGCGCCCGATTGGGGCGTGGGGCGACGCTCGCAGCAGCGCTCAACCAGAACCACGGTCGGGCTCTGAATGGAACTGTGGTGAGGGCGTTGCGGATAGGTTCGGGCTGGAGACGGTTGATGGAGTGACTGCCTCCTTAGAATCAACGTTTGTTCGAACGATAAGCCCTTCATTGTTTCTGCTATCAGCTCTCCCCTCAGTCGTTGTGCGGCACTCTGACTGAAGATCTTGACCTCTGATGATCCAGGCAAGTCTCACAGACCGGTCGGGCAGAGACGCACACGAGCGAAGATGCATCCGCTACAATCAGCCGATGGGAATCTGGCAGCAAGTCTCTTCCCTCTTCGTTGGGAGCACTGATCCGTCGCAGTCCGCGGCTTTGGCGCAGGAGAATCCCGATGTTCGGGAGGTCGTAAGCGAAGTCCGGCGGTTGCGGGCTCTGCCGAGCGAGCAGCGGGTCCTGCCGTCGGGGCGACTTGGCGAAGCGGTCACCGAGCTGCTGGCTGGGGTTGAGCGTCTGAGTGACCCGGAAGTGCTGCGTCTTCACTTCGCGCACATCTGCATGTATCCCGCCGGGCTTTCTAGTACGACTTGGTCACATCCCGGAATTGACAGGGATCTCCGTCTGTGATCTACGGGGACAATGACGGCAAAACGGGATGCGGAGTTGGACCGGGAGTTAGAGGTGTACTTGAGTTCGCTGCTTTCGGGGATGGGGCGTCCCGAGCGGCTGCGGGCGCTGGGGTGGTATGCGGCGGGGCTGTTGCTGTGCGGAGAGCGCAAGAGCGTCGCGCCGATCGCGGCGCGGCTCAGTGCGAAGCCGGAGGAGGCGGAGGCGATTCGGCAGCGGCTGCAGCAGGCGGTGGTCGTCGCCAAGTGGGAAGCGGGCGTGCTGTTTGCGCGTCTTGCGCGCTATCTGAATCGAGAGCTTGGCGACATCGAGGCGTTGATCGGCGATGACACGGGAATTGCTCGGCACGGCAATCACTGCGTCGGCACGGCGCGTCAGTATTCCGGGACGCTGGGGCGCGTGGATCGCTGCCAAGTGATTCCCAGTCTGCATGCGGCGGGGCCGAGCGGCTCGTTCTGCCTGGGCGCTCGACTGTATCTGCCGGAGAGCTGGAACAATGATCCGCAGCGACGGAAGAAAGCAGGAGTTCCCGAAGGCGTGACGTTTGCGACGAAGTGGGAGCTGATGCTGGGTCTGCTGGATCAAGCGACGCAGAGCCCGCCGGATACGGCGAGCTTGGGATGGGAGGGGCTGCCGTTTATCGGCGATGCCGGATACGGCGATGTGGCGGAGTTCCGTCGCGAGCTGACTCGTCGGAAGCGTCCGTACCTTCTGGAAGTGATGCTGACCACCGCGGTCTGGGCGCCGGGCACGGGTCCCGAAGTTCCCGAAGGCAGGATGGGCAAGATGGGCCGTCCTCGGACCGCGTATCGCGACGGAGAGCACGCGCCGGTCTCGGTCGCCGAGCTTGCGCTGTGCCAAACGCGGGCTGCGCTGTCGGAGGTCACCTGGCAAAACGGAGACGGCCCGCAGCGACGGGGCTACTTCGGAGCGCTGCGCCTGCAGCCGGCCAGCGGGCACTGTCAGGGCATGGCTCCCGAGCCGGAGCAGTGGCTGATTTGGGAATGGCCGGAAGACGCCGAGCGGCCCGAGCACTACTGGCTCAGCACGCTGCCAAAAGACACGCCGCTTGAGCGCTTGGTGTACCTGGCCAAGCTGCGCTGGCGCGTCGAGCGCGACTACCAAGAGATGAAATCGGAGGTGGGCTTGGACCACTACGAAGGCCGGACGTGGAACGGACTGCACCATCACCTCGCGCTGTGCTCGGTGGCGCACGGATTTCTGGTCCTTAGCAAAGCGCGGTGGCAGCGCCAGCAGGCCCGCCACGCGTCGCTGCAACGCCGGGCCCCGCTAAAAAAAACGGAACCTCCAGAAGAGACCGCCACCCCGCAAACGCGCTGACCAACCCCCCGCGGCCGCAAAATCCCCACACTGGACTCTCGCCGAAGTCTGCCGCCGCCTACAAGCCCTCCTCATCCGCTGGATCGGCGTCTGCCCCCTCTGCTGCAACCCCGTCGCCCACGGCGCTCCGATTCGTGGGGTTTCCAGGATGTGATCAAGTCGTACTAGCCCCCCGTCCGGGATCTCGCTGTACCGGCTGGCCGAGATCGCGGTTGACAGGCAGGTGGATCCGCGGTGGCGAGCCGGTGCCGTGATGGATCTGTCGCGACTCGGCCCCGCAGCCGCGTTCGTCGCTCCCACGTTGTGTAGCCTGCTAGATGAGTTTCCGATTGGTGCCTACACATCAAGGGACCGCGACTTACTGTGCGCGACGACGGCTGCCCTCTGCTCAATCGGCGAAGCTGCAGCGCCCTTCCTTCCGCGTCTGCTCGCGGTCTTTGATCACCCCACGGTACAGGCCGACGATCGCATGTCTTGTCCTTTCGGCAGCGTCTCGATTCGAGCCTACGTCGTGAAGCAGCTAGCACCGTTGGCGTCCACCGATGAGCGGATCACTGCGGTCTTTGAGCAGTGCCTGTTTGATGAGGATGTTTCGTTGCAGCTTGCGGCGGTCCAGGCACTTACCCGTTCCCGCGAGACCGTCGAGCGCCGCCGGGCGGTCCTCCTCCATGCGCTGAAGGCCATGCAGGCCGTGCTAGCCCGAGAAGGATCCGAAGATGCGTCGGGCTTCGTCGAAGCAGCTCGGGAATCGGCCTGCCTAGACCTCATAAAAGCCTTGTCTGCGCAGTAGCTGACCCACTCGCTTCATCGTCGGTGTTATGGATCGGGCAGGAAGGTGTCTGCGTTTGGGAAACGACCGCGCAGCTCCAGGCGATCGACGGGCTGATGGGCGCGCAAGAGCTGTGCCGCGGCAGTCTTGGGATCCGGCTCAGGTCCGTAGCGAGAGACCCGCCACGCCGGACCAGCGGCGGATGGTTCAATCGACCCCACGGCATCGCGACGCTGCGCGTAGATCAGATGATCAAAGTCCGCTTCGGGATGCCAGGCGCCATCGTGGACGTGCATGGTGGGAAAGAACAGACTGCTGGGATCGCGGCGTGGGAAGCGGAAGGCCATGGGATGAATCTCGCGACGGCGCGGAGGAAACGGCGGCTTCCCATCGCGTTTGCGCTCGGCGATGATGCGCAGATCCAGAGCTGAGAGTTTGGTCGGCGCTGGGTTCAGGCTCAGCTTGAACACCGCGAAGCCCCAGTCGGCATACATCGAAAGCTGTGACCAGACGGAAGGCGGCAAGCGAAAGCGCGGATCAAGACGCTCGAAATCGGCCACGGTTGGAACGAACGAGGCTTCGTACTCGCCGACATTCTGAACGGCCAGAAGCGGGGGCTTTTCCAAACCAAGCAGGATGCTGTTCGGATCGGGCTGGGACCGCGTAGGGTCGATGAACAACGCGGCCAGGTCGTGAAAGAACGCGTACGAGTCCTGCAACCCGATGAACTGCACGCCATCCTCGCCGCTTCCGCGGGGAACAGGCAGCGGCAGGATCATCGCCGCGTCGTACCCATTGCGCACCGCCATCTGGTACGCCAAAAGCTGATGATCTCCGTCGGCGCGAGCGAAGATTCGCGTGTTCGCGACGTATTCCACCGGGCTGCTAAACAGACACATAGGGCTCCTCGCTGCCGTGAACAGCGCTACGCGCAGAGTGCGCTGCGCAGATCGTAGCGCGCCTGGGCAGGCCCGCAGCCTTCTTTCTGGGCGAGCGATGTGAAGCGGTCTCGGGGCGAGCAAAAGTGACCGTTCGACTGTGCGTCAAGCCAAGGCCCGTGTGACGCTGCGCTGCACCCAAATGTGACTCAGAAGCCAGGCAAGCAGCCGAGTATACTGACCGCAAGGGGGCAACGAGCGGGCCATGCAGCCGGCACACATCGGTCGTTATCGGATTCAGCGTGTCCTTGGGTCGGGCGGAATGGGCACCGTCTATGAAGGGGTGCATGAAACGCTAGGCCGCCGTGCGGCGATCAAAGTCTTGCGCGCTGAGTACGCGCTGGATCCGGATGTCGCGCGGCGCTTTCTGGATGAAGCGCGGGCATCGAGCCAGGTCGAGCACCCCGGCATCGTGCAGGTCTACGAATTCGGGGAAGATCCGCCCGGCCTTCCCTACTTGGTGATGGAATTCCTCAAGGGCGAGAGCCTGGCCGAGCGGCTTGCGCATGTGGACCGGCAGCGAGACCTGCCCAAGCTCCTGCGCTGTCTGCAGCAGGTCGCCGAAGCGCTGGCATGGGCCCATCAGGTCGGCGTGATCCACCGCGACATCAAGCCTGAAAACGTCTTCATCGTGGAAGAGCCCAGCTTTCTCGACGGAGAACGAGCGAAGGTGGTCGACTTCGGCTTGGCCAAGCTTGGGCCGCAGCAGCGAACGGCAGATCCGACACACACAGGGGTTCCGATGGGCACTCCACTGTTCATGCCGCCGGAGCAGTGGCTGGATGCCAAGCGCGCCGACGATAAGTCGGATGCCTACTCGTTCGGCATCATGCTCTACGAAGTGATCAGTGGTCGTCTGCCGTTCGTCGCAGGGGATGCAGCGGGTCTGCTCGAACGACATCTGCAGGATAAGCCGCGATCGATTCGAGACTGGGCACCGGGGCTGCCATTACCGCTGGTCGAACTGGTACACGCGCTTTTGGAGAAACAGCGGGAGGATCGTCCGACGATGAAAACGGTCGCGGCGACCCTGTTGCGTGTCGTATCGGAGTCGCCCGAGGCACTGGCCCACGTCTGGCCTCCTGGCCTCCATGGAAGCGAGGAACTCCCACAGCGCGCGTTCCCGCTTGGCGATCACGTGCCGACCGCGTCGGAAGTCGACGTCTTCGCCAAGACGCTTCCACAGGGGCCGACGAAGCCTCTCACCCGCGTGCCGGCGGGCCCGAACACCGCGTCTTTCGCTGCCGTCAGCATGCGGAAGCTCAAGGAGCTGGCCCTCCTGGTTCGAAGGCCCGCATCGCGGGAACTCGAGCTGCCAGGGCCCGGCTTTACACCCGATGAACTGGCTCAGATTGAATCAGAGTACCGGCGCAAGCTGATGCTCGGCGATCTTCGCACAGTGTTTGGGATGCTCTTATTCCCCATCCTCATAATTACTTTGTTTATATTAATAATCTGATTCAAAAACGGCACTGATAGACGGTAATATTAATTTTCTAGTGTTGAGATATTTTGGCCGCGCTGAGAGTGCTACTGTCCGGCGTTTCTGGGGCCCATAGAAGCATGGCGTTGCCGCTTAGCGGAACTCCGGGCCAGGATGCTGGGGCCTTTGGCGGCGATCCAGGACTGCGTTGCTGAGGATCGTCTCGGTTCCTGACGACGAGGAGGCTATCCCGCCGGTATACGTGGGTCAAGGGGGCATCTGCCGGGGATGCGCGTACACGGTGAGACGGGCGGGGGGATGTCGGGTAGGCGTTAGGTCAGATCGCCGTCGGCGTGGGCGGTA
>JAEUJZ010000146.1 GCA_016794505.1 Myxococcales bacterium | reverse complement strand
TGCGGCGTCAGCGAAAACTTGCAAGAGGCGCTGTCGATCTTTGCTCCGGGCGATGTGGTGGGGGCGCTTTTGCCCAAGCACGATGAGCTTCCCCGCTTGCAGGCGCGGCACGCGGCAGCGATGCGGTTCTTTGCGCGAATCCCAATCCGCGACCGCGACGAGGTTGAGGCCTGCGTCGCCGCGCTCTCTGCCGAAGATGTGCGCGCCGAGTTCCGCACGGCGTTCCGGCGCTTTGCCGATTCGATGGACATTCTTTTGCCCGATGTCCGCGCGCTCGACTACGTCGCCGATCTGCGCTGGCTGGGCAAGATTCGCCAGATCGCGGCGGCACGCTATCGCGATGACCACGCCGGCCCCGATGTGCGCGACGCCAGCGACAAAGTGCGCAAGCTGATCGACGAAGCGATCGTCGCGGACGGCGTGCAGATTCTGATCGAGCGGGTCAGCCTGTTTTCCGCCGACTTTGAAAAGAAGCTGGGCGCACTTCGGACCGACGAAGCGCGGGCGAGCGAGATCGAGCACGCGATCCGACACGAGATCCACGTCAAGCTCGACGAAGATCCGGCGTTCTATCAGTCGCTGCGCGAGCAGCTAGAGCAGATCATCGAAGACGGAAAGCAGCGGCGCATCGATGCGGTGCAGCAGCTTTCCCTTTTGCAAAAGCTGACCGATACACTGCGCGGACGCGCGAAGATCGCGAGCGAGCACGGGCTGTCGGATGTCGGCTTTGCGATCTATGGCCTGCTAAACGGCGTGGGGCTGGCCGATGGAAACGCGCCGGTCGATGCGCATGGCGGCGACCGCGTGCGCGATGTGGCGCAGGCGATCTCGCTGGCGTTGCAGCCGCACACGGAGCTTCTGGACTGGCGCGATAAAGGCGAAGTCCAGCGCGAGATGCGACGCACCATCAAGCGCCTGCTGCCGACGGAGATCTTCGCCAAAGACAGCCATGAACGCATCGCCGAAGCCATCGTCAGCTTGCTCAAAGCGCAGCGCGCATGAAGTCGACGCGGGATGGCGCGACGACCTCGCGCGTGATGTTCGGCACGACGCCGATCGAGTACGCGATTGGGCGCTCGGCCCGCAAAAAAACGGTGGCGATTGCCGTCGATTCAGCGGCGCAGATAAACCGCGATGCGGGCTGCTTGCCGGTGCAAGTGCGCGCCCCGATCGACACGCCGATCGCGACGCTGGATGCCATCGTCTTGCGCAAGGCGGCGTGGATCGTGGGCAGGCTGCGCCGCATGGAAGACCTGCCGCCGCCGCCCTCGCCGCGTCGCTTTGAGAGCGGCGAGACGTTGCTGTACGCCGGCCGCCAGTACCGCTTAAAACGCACGCGCAGCGACGGAGAAGTCCGCTTGCTGGGTCGGTATCTGCTGCTGCCGACGGAGCGCGGCACGACCGCGCAGATCGCAGCAGCCAGCCGCGAAACGCTTGTGCGCTGGTACAAAGCCCGCGCTGCCGAGCGCGTGCAGGCGCGCGTTCCTACGTGGGCCGCAAAGCTTGGCGTGACGCCGCGACAGATCTGGATCCGCGATCCCAAAAGTCGCTGGGGATCCGCCGACCGCGACGGCAACCTGCGCTTCAACTGGCGCATCGTGCAGGCCCCAACCGCGCTTTTCGACTACGTCGTCGCGCATGAGCTTGCCCATCTTCTGCACCCCGATCACACGCCCGCGTTCTGGTCCACCCTCGGCCACGTCATGCCCGACTACGAAGCCCGCCGCGAAAAACTCCGCCGCCTCGGCCCCAAGCTCGTCTGGTAAGTAGCCCGCGCCCCCGCGCCTAGCGCCTAACAACTTCCAGACATCGCAGCAGAGGTCTGACGCTGTGCACGCGACACGAGGAGCGCCTGCCTTCACACAGGAGCGGCGCAGCAACGCCGTTCCCCATCTGCACGGCCCATTCCCCTGCAGATAAGGGGAGCACAGAAACGAATGTTCATGACAGGGCCGCGCAACGTCGTGAGTTCGGGCATCCCTACGCAGGGAACAACGGTGGGCCGTGGGTTGGCTCGCCTGCTCGCTCACGAGCATCCAATGGCCATGCGAAAAAAATCTGCTGCCGCGCTCTGGCTGCTGCTCTCGGGTTGTTCGGTAGTCGGCGTGCACAAAGAGGAGCAGCCACGCTTTTCATCGCTTTCGCGTGAGGGCGACAAAGAGATCCGCCTCTACGCACCGCACCTTGCCGCCACCACCCACGTGGCGGGTGACGGACGCGCTGCCCAGCGGGTCGCCTTTTCGCGCCTTGCGGGCTTTATCTTCGGCGGCAATCAGTCAAACACCGCCATCGCCATGACCGCCCCGGTCACGTGGCAGCCGGACTCCGGGACAACGATCGCCGCGACCCAGCCGGTGCAGAGCGAGCTAGGACCTGCGGGCTACCGCATGACGTTCTCGCTGCCCAGCCAGTACAGCCGAGCCAGCCTACCTATCCCCACCGACCCGCTGGTACAGATCGTCGAGGTGCCGGCCGAGACGCTGGCCACGCTGCGCTTCTCGTGGGGCAGTTCACCCGAGCGTATCGCGCAGAAGACCACCGAGCTGCAGCAGTGGCTGGCGCAGGCCCACCCCGAGTACGAAGCGACGGGAATCGTGCGCTATGCCGGCTACGATCCGCCCTGGACGCTGCCGCCTTTTCGGCATCACGAGGTCATGATTCCGCTGCGAGCGCGAGCGCCGCAGGCAACGCTGTCTCGCTAGCTAGTTCCCATCCACAAACCCTCTGTTGAGGCTGCTATGTGAAGTGGGGGGATCGGGCTGAGGCGGGGGGAGGAAGCGGGCTCGACGAGGAAAACGGAGTCGTGGCGGACTGAGCTTGGGAGTTGGGGCGAGCTGCGGGCAGAGGTTGCCCAGCCCGGACTGAGGAGTCCGGTTGTGAAGGCTGCGAAACGGCTCAACTCGACGGTTTAGGATGCGGCGGCGAGCGCCTGCAGGCTGCCGGTCACGAGGACGCCCCAGACGTAGGCGCAGAAGCCTTGCTCGCCTTTCCAGCGGCTGCGCCCCATCGCCAGGCTGCGCTTGAGCCAGGAGATCAGGCCTTCGACACCGGCGCGAAAGCGGTACAGTTTTCGCTGTACGCGGCGGCTGCCACAGGCCTTCTGTCCGTCGATGCGGCGACCGTTTGGAAAGGCGACGCGCTGCACGCCGAGGTCTTTGAGAGCAGCAACGTTGTCATGCGATGCGAAGCCGAGATCCATCGCGGCGTCGTGGGGTGTGCGACCGGTGTTGCTCTCGACTTGTGCGATGGCAGCGACGGCGAGCGTGGCGTCGGCGGGATTTCCTCGCAGGATGTCGGCGGCGAGTACGACGCCGGTTTTTCCGAAGGACAGACAGACTTTGTGGCCGAAGACGACCTGGTCGCGCTTGCGCAACGTGTCGGTGTGCGTTTCAAACATCGACAGGCGCTTGGCGGTCGATGGCAGGGTCTGTCGTCGAGGACGCGGCGCTCCGTCTGATCGATGATGCACAGCGCGCTTTCCGCCTGCGCGCGCAGATTGGCGGCCAGCAGAAAGGCTTTGGGGTCGTCTACTCCGTCGAGAAAATCGGCAGCGAGCAGCGCGGCTTCGACGTAGCGCTTGGTGTCTTGCAACAGATCGAAATAGAGCGCTGCACGCTCTTCTTCGTCGAGCTTTTCGGCGCGCAGAGCGGCGGTGCGACGACGGACGCGGCGATGGTGACTGGGAATCGACATGGGCACGAGCGTCTGCGCGCGACGCAGCAGGCGAATCAGAACGCGGACGGCATCGCCGAGGAGCGCGGAATCCAATGGGGCTCGCATCGGCGCGGCCACCGGGGTGGTATCGGTGCGCACGGTGTGTCCCGATTCGACCCCGATGGCGACGGCGTGCTCGACGACAATGCGATGCAGCGCTTGCAACGTTTCGGGGCGAATACGGCTGATGTTTTCTTGCAGGCAAGAGTGTTTGGGGGCGGAATCTCCGACGCCCAGCAGACAGAACGTGCGGTAGGTGGGCGAGTCGGCGAGGTGAAATTCGAGCTGCTCGAAGTCGACCTTGAGGATCAGATAGAGCACGAAGGTGCGCAGGACCTGCTGCGCGGAAAGCCCCTCGCGACCGACATCTCGCCGAACCGAACGCGGCGTCAAATCGTCGAGGACTTGCGCTTCCAGCTGAGGCAGGCCGTCGAGGATCTGGGCAATGCGATGGAGCTGCAGCGCGTGTTTGTGGGGAATCCGACCGATGGGAAGCGAGGGCTGAACGCGATGTGCCGAGCGCATGAAGTCACCTTTCCGAGTAAGTGCGCTCGACAGAGAAAAACGGATCAACGACCTCAGCCATAACAGCGACCGCGCGCCGATTGGATCTCCATCAAATGACGATCAGTGAAGCCTACACCGACGGGAAAATGGCGCAGGTTTGGGTTTGTGGATGCGAACTAGCTAGGCATCGGAGCCCGCCATGAGCTTGCGTACAGATCTGATTCTGCCCAATGCGCTGACGGTTGGCGCAACCTTCACGATCCTTGCCATCCTGACGCTGCTTGGCGCTGCTCTGGTGCGACAGCTTGTGCGCCTGCTGCTGCCCGGAGGGTCTGGCGCCGAAGCGACCTCGTTGCGTGACCTTATCGAGCAGAGCGTGCAACGTTGGAGCCGCCGTCTCCTTTGGCTGTGTGTGATAGCGCTGGTCGCAATCGGCGGCTGGGCCACGCTGCGTGGCCACAGCTTGAGTCAGCTGGTCAGCACGGCCTTGCAGCAGCTGACCCAGACATCATGGCGCACACTCAGCCTCACCATACTCAAGCCAGTTGCGCTGCTGGCTCTGGCGCTTGTTGTCTCGCACATGCTGCGGCGCCTCTTGGACTTCGTCAGTCAGCAGCTACAGCAGACCCAATCGTTGACTCGGCTGCACGATCGAATGCAAGCCACCGCCGCCGAGCTTAAGAGTGGCAGTAGCGCCGTGGCCGTATTTGGGTCGCTTCTGCTGTATGTGCAGATCTCGGGCCTACCCGATGGTGCTCGCCAAGCGCTGCGCGTGGTCGCCTATCTGGGCGGCTGCCTTCCCTTTGCCCGCTGCTCGGTGAGCGCGGCACGCCTAGCCATCGAGAGCGTCTTTGAGCTCTCGTCGCTGCTGGCGCAGTCAGCAAGCCCGCTGCGCTATCTGGGTCAAGTGCGTCACCTGCTGCCGATAACCCAGCGAGCCTCAGACTATTTTCTGTATGTCGGCATCGGCTCTTGGACGGTCGACCGGCTGACTCCAGGGACGTGGGCAGCACAAGCGGGTCCGGTCGTCCTGCGGATCATCGCGATCTTCTACTTGAGTCGCGTGTTTGTGGAGCTGTGCCTGCTGTTCCTAAACGAGTTTTTCCTGCAACGCGAGGGGCAGAGCCCAGCCGAGCTACAACAGCGTCAGACCCTGGTTCCCGTCGCAGCCAGCATCCTGCGCTATCTGATCTATTTCATGGCTGTGGTGATGAGCCTACGCGAAGCTGGGTTGGACCCGACCCCACTTCTGGCTGGGGCAGGCGTCGCAGGCATTGCCGTCGGACTGGGCGCACAGTCCTTTGTCGGCGACATCGTTGCCGGCTTTTTCATCCTGTTCGAAAACCTCTTTCTCGTCGGCGACCTTGTGCAGATTGGCGAGGTCAAAGGCAAAGTCGAAGAAATCGGTATTCGTACCACCAAGCTTCGGGATGAAGAAGGCATCCTGCATATCCTGCCCAACAGCGAGGTGCGCAAGATCGCCAGCCACTCGCGCGGGTACAAAAATGTCATTGTCGACGTGCCCATTCCTTATGGGGAGGATCTGCACCGCGTCTTTGATCGGGTTGGCGAAAAGATGGCCAGCCTGCGCGATGCACACCCCGCAATCATGAGCCCCACCGAGCTAGCCATTGAAGAGCTACGCGACACGTCCATCTTGCTGCGTAGCGTGACGATGGTGCAGCCCGAGGCGGCAGAGGATCTGACGAACATCGTGCGTCTGGCGATCTGGGAAGCCTTGGCAGCGGCGCGGGTGGCTGCGCCGTTCGCGCGCCACATGCTGCTGCCTGCTCCCGCAGCGGAGCTTGCGACCCCGTCCAGCGAGGCCCGCAGCAGCCGGATCCCCGCATTGAGAGCGGATATTCAGAAGCTAAAAGCCTACAACCTGTACTTGGCGCTGGACGTGGACAATAACGGCTGGCTGGAGCAAGCCGATGTCAAGGCGCTGGCCCATCGTTTGGTTGCGAGCCCGGAACAAGCATCTGCGAAAGCGAGCGTGGCGCGCCTCGAAGACAGCTTGAACACCTACTGGCGCGAGATCGCCAAGACGCTCGATCGAAACGAAGACGGTCGCATCTCACGGGAAGAGTTCTTGGCATTCTGCGGCAGTCTGTCCGACGATCTGAGCGGCCCGGCCGGCGACGCGGTGCGGGCGCTGGCTAGCGCGATCTTTGCCGCCTACGATCACAACCAGTCCAGCACGCTGTCTGAACGCGAGTTTCTGTACTTCACGCGCGCACACGGCCTAGCCGACGGAGCGGCCAGCGCGGGCTTTCGCTTGATCGATCGCGATCACAACGGCCACATCAGCCAGGAAGAGTGGCAGCGCTTCATGCGCGATCTGTTTGTGAGCCGCAAGCTGAATGACGCATCAGCCGTGGTCTTTGGTCCCGGCTGCCGCGACGGCGCTGGCTAGACGTAACCCTGGCTGTGTCTTGCGTGGGCGGGCTGCTACACGACATCAACGATCAACCAGATCAAGCGTCAAGATAGAGGATCCTTTATGTAACCGCCGCGCACAGCGCATACACACGCGTCGTCGGTCCCAGCCACGTCACACCAAGCTCCGCAGCACTTCCGTTACTTCCGACAGCGTCAGGTCGCGCACGATCACGTCCGCGCACAGTCGCACCGCGTAATCCGCAAAACGGAAGGGGCGGGTTGGGTAGCGGTCGTAGGGGCAGCAGCCCAACGGCACGGGTGGATGGACTGCTGCCCAATCGCTGGGCCTACGACGCTGTGTTCGTGACACAGCGCAGACCCACTGCGCGCCTTACAGGTCAGCGGGACCCCTGGCATCTTCGCATTCAACTCGTGCAGTCGGCCCCTGGGCGAGCGCTTGCCTCATCAGGTTGCCGATTCGCTGCGGGGCCAGTTCCTGCCGGATGCGACGCTGTCCACGGCGTGCAATCTCACCGCGGTGAGCCTTGTCTGCCAGCACCGCGCGCAAGGTGCGGACGGCGTGGTCATGGCTGGGCTCCGCCCACTCCATGTTGTCTGTCCACAGGTCGTGCGGGCCGAGCTGAACGCGCACTGGAACGACGCGGTGTTCGACGAGGAATGCACTCTGGTCATCCATGAAGTCGAGGTTGCCGGAGTATCCCGTTGCGACGACTGGAAGGCCGTGCGCCATCGCTTCCGCCAAGCAGAGTCCGAAGCCTTCGCTGCGATGCAGCGACACATAGGCATCGGCCCACTGATACAAGCGATTCAGCGAGCGCTGCGTCAGCTCTTCCGCGATCACGTAGACGGGCGGATGCGCTCCCCGTCGCGAGTGTCGACGCAGGACCGCGTCCAGTGCCTGCCGTACCGCGCGGAAATCACGCACGTAGCGCAGGCCGATCTTCATCAGCAGGGCGACATCGTTCCGTCCATTGAACGCATCCACAAAGGCAGCAAGCACGCCAAGCGGATTCTTGCGATCAGACCACTCTTGGATGGCCAGAAATACAAACTGATCGTCGGGAATGCCGAGGAACGAGCGCTCGGCCTGCCGAGTCCTGGGGGCTGCGCTCAGGTCCTGGTGGCCCACAGCGCGGACTCGCACTGGGTGCGGAATGACGCGAACCGGCGGCCCCTTGGGTCGCTGATGCCCGGCTCGCTGGTAGGAGATCGCGGCGTAACGCGAAGGAACCCAGATCTCATCAACGAAGGCCAACGGCTCCGCCCACCCTGGCGGCAGCACGGTGCTGTCCCAGACCGTGATGCCAATGTTGCGGCAGCCCGGTTCGCGAAAAAGCGGGAAGGCCGGAGGCACGACATGCAAGAGCACATGGTCATAGGCTTGATGCTGCGCGCAGATCCGCGCCGTCGTGGGATAGCGTGCTGCAGGGACCGCGACGTCCCCAGGTGCCTGCGGCCCCATCAGAACACTGCGACCGCATACCGGAACGCCAGCCCGCACCAGCGAGTGCAGGTGCAGCCGAGTCGCCTGACCAAAGCCTGAGTTTTCGGCCAAGAAGCCAACGTAGCGAACACCAATCACAGCGGCAATCCCCAAGCGCGCAGACGATCGCGCGGCCAGGACTCCGCTGCGACTCGTTCAGCCGCTACGAAGACTTCCTCGACGCTGACACAGTCCCTGCACAGGGGACCCACTTTGTTCACCGCATGAGGACAGCGACTGGATGAAGCCCAAAGCACAGCGGAGTGTCGAGACACGGGTCCATGCCGCAAGGGGTTGTTGCGAGTGAATACCGTGGCGACGGGAGCCCCAACGGCGGCCGCGACATGGGCCCATCCGATATCGTCACTAATTGCCACCGCGCACAGGTGAAGCAGCGCAGCAGCGAGACCGGCGTCTTGGGCTGCGCGCGCAACGGCGGGCCCGCGCGAGGGGGGTCCCCCAAGCTGGATCACCGTGCCGCCAATCCGCGCGGCCAGGCGCTGCCCCACGTCCCACAGCCGCTCCGCACCATAGCTATGCCGCGGATTGTGCGCCGGCAACAGCGCAATCAGTGGCCCTCCGGCTGCAGCACACAGCGTGCGGTAGCGATGGCGAGCCACAGCCTGAAGCTGCTTCGGCAATCGCAAGCGGGGCGGGCTGCCATCCGGGTCGAAGCCCGCCATGAACGCACAGTCTTGCAGTGCAGCGGCCGCCGGCTGATCCAGCGGCGCAAAGCCGAGGGCGCGTCCACCGCGCATCCGCAGCGAAAGCTGATGCACCGAGCCTTTTTGCCGATAGCGAGGAAGGCCCGCCCCAGGCAGAAGCCGGATGTGCAAGCTTTGGGAATGGTTTTCCGTCGGCAAACAGGGATGCCCCAGGTCCTCACAGTGCATGCGCAGAAGGGCTGTCACGGTCGGCGATGCCAGGATCTCGACACTGCTGTGACGAAATCGCCGCAGCACGGCATCCAAGACCGGCAGAGCCCAGACTGCAGACGCCACGCCCAGTCGTCCAAGCGAAAGGCAGAGCTGCCCGGCCCTCACTTCGTCAAGCTGCTGCAGTCGGTGTCGTCGAACCAGCTGCGCGTCAACTCGCGTCAGAAATTGCAGCATGCCCTGCGGGGTCCAACGAGAAAGAGGGAACGCTGGCGGTCGAGCTAGCTCTGCCGGGGCAGGCGATAACGGGCGCCGTCGTGAGCCCGCCAGCGACGTTCTGGGAGCACGCGAGCCAGGATGCGATCCACAACCAAGTCCGAGTCTTGTTCAAGCGCCTGCGCCAGTCGGCCATCCATCAAACAGCCATACCCATAGCCATACCCATAGCGGCCACCGAAATACCCATAGCCATACCCATACCCATACCCATAGCCACCAGGGCAGTCCGCAGTGCCGCATCCAGACAACGAACCCGATGTGGTCGCGGCAGCCAACAGCGCCGACGCGGTACCTGCGAACTTCAGGAATGCCCGACGCGAGACTTGACTCAAACGAGTAAACATCTGTAATCCCTACCATGCTGCGGACGGAAACCGCAATCAAGTTGCTGCGGCTCGCTTGGATTTGCCCCTATTTTCCCTGGCCACTGAATAGCGGGGGTCGGCTGCGCATTCATCACCTGGCCTCTGGCTTGGCGGACCATGAGCTGCTGTTGTTCGCATATCCCTCGCCAGACGACGTATTTCCTGATGCCGACCAGCTTGCCGCGCCTGCCCCATTCCCTTGGTCGCAGCGTCAGTGTTTCCAGCCCGATGACTGGCGCCGCTACGATGAGCCGGGGCTGCCCTCGTCCGCCACGCGAACGCCGTCGGCCCTCAACGAAGCGCTGCAGAGCAGTCACGCGCAGCGTCCGTTCGACGCCGTGATCATCGAACACAGCTACACCGCAGGTGGCCTGCGACCGCCACCTGGGGTGCCGCTGATCCTGAACGAACACAACATCGAGTCGGAATACCATCGCCTGCGGGCGCTGCGGGCTCGGTCGCTTCGCCTTGGCATCGAGTACTTGGCGTGGAGTCGTTTCGAGCGGCGTACATGGTCCCGCATGACGGCGGTCACCGCGGTGTCGGCTGCGGATGCCGCCATGATTCAGAGAGCCGGTCGCCACGAAGTCCGCGTGGTCGAAAATGCCATCGCGTCCGATGGCTTCGAGTTTCATCCCCCTTCGACTCGGCGTAGCGGCGAGGTGCTATTCCTTGGCCACCTTGCGTATGAGCCGAATGTCTTAGCGGCCAAACGCCTCGCGCTCGACGTGATGCCTCGGCTCCGACAGCGTCACCCACACGCCACGCTGACCGTTGCGGGGCGCTGCCCCAATCGCGAGGTCCAGGCGCTCGCCAGCCCCGTCGTCCAAGTCCTCGCTAACCCCGAGGACATTCGCCCGCTTTATCGACGGGCCCAAGTCGCGTGCTTTCCGCTGGAGCTAGGGGCGGGAACCAGCCTCAAGATTCTGGAACCTCTGCTCTGCGGTGTGCCCCTCGTCGCGACCCGCTTTGCCACCCGTGGCTGGTCCTTGGAACCGGGTACCCACTACATCCTCGCCGAGAGCATCGCCGAACTCGCCGAGAGCATCGCCGCCAGCTTGGATGCACCGCATCGCTTTGACTCCCAGGCCGCCCGCGGCCTCGCATTCGTGCAGGCACATACGTGGTCGCAGAGCGCCGCTCAGCTAGCCCACTTGGTCCGGAGCGTCGCCAAATCGCAGCGAAGTCCGTCGGAGCGCGACCGCCCCCAGCCCGCGCGACCGCCCGCATGACCATACCCATCTCTGTCGCCCGCCTCGGAGAACGGGGCAGAGCGTGGTCTGCTTCGTTCGTGGCCTGGCTTGAGCCTGCTAACAGGCTGGGGCGCCCGGCGGCGCTGCAGGATTTCCATCTGGGCCCAACGTTCAATCGGACCGGGATCATGTTGCCAGACTCGTCGAGCTTGCGGCCGCTTACGGGCTGAGTCAGCACGAGACTCTGCTGCAGACGCAAAAAGGCGCGCCTGGGTCCCGGCATAGCGGATGCAACCGGCGGCATCGACGGCCACGGCCACGATCTGCTGATGCTCGGGATGGGTGAGGGTTCGCATCTGAATCTGCAGACCCGGCGTAGCTCCATGCGCGACGGCTTGTCTCTGGGGTGACTGCAAAGTCCTCCACAGGCGCGTGCAGCGATTTATCGCCGAATGCCACTGCATCCCGATCAAGACCAGACAAGCGAGCCACACGCCGATCGCGGCTGCTGCCTGCGGCATCAAGTACGTCCTTGGCATCGTGTCTTCCTCGCAAGACCAGCGCAGGTGCAGCGCCCTCACTTGCTCGACGTGGCAGGGGCTGGGGTCGGCTTACCAGCAGGCTTCGCAGCCGGTTCTGCCACCACATCCAGCAGGGCTGTATCGGTCGACCAAGTGCCGATCGCCACCGGTACGACCTGGCTGCGCAGCAGGCCGCCGCTCAGTGCCTCCAGCAAGAGATCACCCAACGGATGTTGGTTCGCGCGCTGCCGGAGCGAGTCGCCGCGCGATGCCAGCTCATCCGCACGAAGCGTGCTCGCGTCTTGCACCAGCGAGCTGAAGTCCGTCGGATCCAGCGTCGCAATCGCCTTCAGCGTCCAGCCGCCGAGCGGCGCCTCGGACTCAAAGACATACGGCAGGCCGATCAGGCGCGGCTTCGCATCCGCGGCAATGCGGGCATCGCCCGGTCGATCCGCGCGTGGGAACAGGATGCCAATGCGCCCATCCGGCCCTAGCTCCAGCAGCGTCAAGTACACCGGGCCCGGTGACTCGTTGGTGACCTCGACTTGATACAGCTCGCGCTCGCGGAGCCGCAGGGATGTCACACCGCGCGCGAGCTGCGGCGTCGGTGTCTCTTGGATCAGGCCCGCCGCGCTGCGTTTCGCGTGCACCGGCATCAGGCGCACCGCCACCTTGGCAAAGTCGCTCTGCCCATGCAGCGCGAACAGTCGCCGCCAGCGCCACTCGGCGCGCAGCCGATCGGTCAGCGTTTGCGTCAGCGTATCGCCTTTCACGTGGGCCGAGATCTCGACAAACGGCTTGCCGCTCTCGGGCCGGTACAGCTCGATCTGCGTCGCCTTGGCGACGATCTTCACGTCATAGCTCGCCGTCCCCGCAGCCGCGCCCTGTGCTATCGGCACGATCAGCTTCGCCTCTCCCAGCCCCTTCAGCACCGCGCGCAGAGCCGGCGCCGCGCAGGGCTTCCCGCTTGCCTCCTCCCACAGCACGCGCAGCGGCTGGCCAGCATAGACGTGCTCTTTTTCGACGACGCGGGCCGCCGCCAGCTCCGCTTCGGGTGGCTTCTTCCCGGCACTTCGTAGCCGCAGCCAGCTCGTGGTCGGCTGCACGTCAGCCACCTCTGCCTCGGCCAGAAGCGTCGCGGGCGATGGCGGCTCCATCCCGCTGCGGTGCAGCGAATAGACAGAGCCTTCGGTCACCAAGTGCAGACTTCCCACAGGCAGCTCAACGCGCTCGCCTTGCACCCGCGACACCGTCAAGAACGACGGAGCTTTTTTCCCCGGCATCGCGCCAAACAACACCCGGTCAGCGTCGCCTTCCAGCTCCGGGCTCTGGTTGCTGGCCGCCTTGCGCACCTCGACCGCGATCTCGTGCAGCAGCGCGCGATAGCTCACGTCGCGCGGCAGCCGAGTCAGCGCCGCCACCAGTGCCCGCGAATAGACCCCCATGCCGCCGTCCTCTTTCGCCGTCTGGTCACTGCGCGCCGCCGTCAGCAGCACATAGTCGGCGGGGTCCAGATCCAGCGTCGCCGCTGCCTTGCCTTCCGCGCTGCGGCTGCTCGCATCGCTTGGCGGCGAGTTCGGTGACGGTGGGGTCGGCGGCGGACCCTCCAGATCCACATCCCAGCCGCGCCCGCGCTCGATGAAGTCGCCGCGCGTCATCGTGCCGCTGAAGCAGCTATCGAACGACAGCACGATGAAGCGTAGGAAAAACAAAGGTTCCCCTGTGCAGAGGACCTGCTCCGAACGCTCTACCCACATTGCCTGCGATGCGAGGCACTGAAGGCAGTGCTGCCAACCATCCGCCCCTTCCGGGCAACACTGTGCAGCGGCCACTCCTGCGATAGCAGCCCACCTGAACAACATCGCTCGCCGTTTGATGGCGCTGGGTACCTCACGGGGACGTGGGAAGTTCCCAATCTCCGCCCACGCTGCCGCCCGCTGCCGCCCGCTGCCGCCCGCTGCCGCCCGCCGCCGCCGCCGCCGCCGCCCGCCGCATGAGCATGGCTGGCTGGGGCGCTGTCTGAAGATAGGCTGACGAGCGCGCCCAGAGTCAGCGCTTCGGTCGGGCTCTGCGGCGTTGTGAACATCTGGGCGCAACGGCAAGCCGCTCGCCCTCGCTGCCGTTGAGCACACCACGATCTGCAGCATCCAGACCCGGCGCCGCGGCCCGCGTGTTCAAGGGGCCTTCGTTGCCCGATCGCAGACCCGGTGCTGTCGCTGCCAGACACTCGAAAGAGCAGCGCCGGGGGCCAAGTCGATTGTCGCTACCGCCAGCTATCGTCCGCCAGCCGAGCTCATCTGTGTGGTAGCTTCCGCCCACTTTCCTCTGCCCCTTGCCGCTGCGGTGACCGGCGGCCCTATCGCCATTGTTTCAGCCCCGGAGTTCGTGATGCCTTTCCACGTTTCGTTTTTCCGTCGAGCGATCGCTCTGTGCGCGCTTGGCCTCGCGCTGACTTTGCCGCGACCTGGCCTTGCGCAGTCGATGCAGCCAGCATCAGCGCAGCCAGCACTGCCGCCTGGCTACATCGCGCAGGTTCTGCCTCCCATTCAGCGGGCGACCTTTCAGCATCGATCCGCTTTCGGCAGCCTATGTTCGCTGGCACCACTCGCCTGCGCTCTCATCGATCGTCCCTTCGCGCTGAACGCGAAGCTGGAGCTGTTCATTCGACCCAAAGCCCCCGACGGCAGCACGTCGCCGCTGCTGCCGTTTGCGCTGTCCGTGCCGATCTTGGGTCGAGCCGAAGTCGGCGTGGGCTCGTGCTTCGCGATGGCCTGGGCAGCTTCAGACAAGTCGTCGCCACCGCCATCGCCCGCAGTTCCGACACCGACGGGATTGTGCCCGATGTGGGTTGCGGCTAAGGGAGTGCTGTTTCCGTTCTTCCGCGATCCCCATCGCCATCCTGCCCTCGCCGCCGAGTACCTCGTCGAGTATCAAGCAGGTCCGTTTACCGGACTGAATCAGCTCGGCTTGCCGGGGCCGCTGTCCAAGATCAGCGTGATGTACCGCCACCCGCTCGGCGATCTGGAACTGTCCGGTGCAGCGACGGTTCTTTTGGATCACTTCAGCCGAGCCGGGACACTTCAGATTGGCGCGCACGCGGGGTATCGCGTGCCGTTTGGTGAGCACCTGTGGATCTTTGGTCAGGCGATCTTGCAGATGCCGTCGTGGGGGCCGGTGCTGTTTGATGCGGAATTGGTCAATAAGGTTGACCTATCTCCTCCTGTCGCGGGCACGCTGGCGATCGGAGCGCAGCAGCGCGCCGACTTTGGCTTCGGCGTCGGCCTGACGCTGATGCTCACCAAGTCGGATCTGGAAACTCGCATCGATCTGCTGTTCCGCCTGCTGAGCTTCGAGGTCGGCCCGCACATCAAGCCGCTATTCCCGCCGAGACCAAAGCCGGAGCCTGCCCCGAAGCTTGATGTCGCGCTTCATGCGCAGGGGGCCAGCGCGTTGTGTCCACCGGGCATGCAGCCTGCGCCACCAGCCATCGCCATTCCTGGTGCGCCACAGCCGACGGATGCCGTGCAGTGCGTGCCCATTCCGCCGCAGCCCCGCCAATGTCCACCGGGTCTCGTCCCCGCTCCGCCGCCCAGCCGCGAATGCGTGATGCCGCGACTGGCGCCGCCGAGTCCCCTGTGGGGCCATCCCTGCGAGTTTGTGCCGTTCGATGGCAGTCCCCATCTGCGCGTCGGCCGAATCGATCGCAGCGGCGAATACTGCGAGTGGGACGGTCTGCGCCTGCCGCTCGGCGCAATCATCGCCCCACCGCAGCCAAGCCGTGCGAACACCGCGTCCCCACCGCCGAATGCGCCTCAACAAACCGGCGGACCGGCCTCGCCTCCGTTCGCCTCGGGACCGGCACCCAGCGTCGGACATGCACGACCAAGCCCGCGCCCAGCCACGTCGGTTCCGCAACCCGTGGCGAGTCAGCCAAACGTCCCCACACCACCAGTGCAGGCGACATCACCCGCGCATGCGTCCGCAGCCGGCCCAGCTCACGCAGCTCCGCCAGCTGGACACGCGGGCGATCACTACGATCCACAGACAGCGTCGGTGCCAGGCTCGCCGATGGCGTCGGGCTTCGTCGATCGGGGCAAGAAAGCCGCGGAGCATGTCGGGCAGCTTGCCCGAGTGGTGCGTGACCACGGCCTCGGCGCTGTCGTGCCCAGCAAACAGGACATCAAGACCTGGGCCAGTGATCTCAAACACCAGTGCCTGGATCACATGAAGGACTGCCTGGAGAAGAAGGCCCACGAAGCCGCCGATGAGCTAAACGAGTTCCGCAAGAAGTCTCCCGACGACAAGCTGTACACCGTCGGTGGCTGGGGCTTCGACGCTGCCGCCAGCGCCGCCGCCTCGGCTGTCGTTCCTGGCGCTGGCGCAGTCTTCGGCGGAGTCGTGCGAACTGGCGAAAAGGCGGTCGGCAAAGCTTTGGCGAAGAAAGCCGGGAAAGAGGCCATCGAAGAAATCGCCGAGCACACCGACGAAGCCGTGGCCAAGAGGCTGCTCAGAGAGGCAGAGGACCGAGCTGCCAAGGAGGCGGCTGAACGAGCCGGCCAGAGCGCAGCCGGTCAGGTCGGTGCGGCCCAGCTGGCTCCCTATGACCCGGCGTTTGCTGCGCAGCAGATTCTTGGCCATCCGCCTGTGACTCCCGGCGGCCGCGTGCTCACTCCGCACGCGGCGGAACGCATGGCAAAGCCACCGTCAGGAAGAAGTCCCATGAGTGTTCATGAGGTTGATGAAGTGCTTGATCGAGGCACGCGGATTCGGAAGGTCTCTCCTCATCCCCAAGGCGCAACCGTCACGGTGCAACACCCAGGAATGCCCGGAAAGCCGCAAGTCGTGGTAGACGCAGCTACAGGCAGGCGCGTGATCACCGTGATCAAGAACGACTAGCCGCCCTATCGGCAGACACCCATGATGACCCACGAACAGCTCAGGCAGGAGCTTCACAACTTCATAGATGGCAAGGACCGCTCGCTGGAGGCCGCAGGTCGTCTGGAAGTAGCGCTCGATAGGCTATTTCCAGACGATGAGGAAGTCGCTGATGTGGTGTTGGCGCTGGCGTCCTATCGACCTGGCGGCGGCGAGTATCTGTACGACGAGGCGCAGATCGCGAAGTTATGCCAGTGGCTACTTGGGCGACTGCCGACTCGCGAACTGGCGCCCTAGATCTCCGAGCAGCGCCGGAGGCGACCCTGCGCCATGCTCCCGAGAGCGGGCCAAAGAGCCGCGATGGCTGACCAAGCAACGCTCCTCATCGAGGCCAGGTGACTGCTCCACCTATTTCTTCTTCGCCTCCTCCGCCTTCGCCCGCGCCACCGCCGCTGCCGCTGCTTCCGCCTCCGCCTTCGCCCGTTCGATCTCCGCGCGCAGTGGCCGCAGCTTGGCTTTGACTTGTCGCTTCCAGGCGGGGACGGAGACCTTGTCGTGCGTCACGCGATTGTTGTGAAAGCGG
>JAEUJZ010000132.1 GCA_016794505.1 Myxococcales bacterium | reverse complement strand
GCTGATTCACATGGTCGGCAGCACAGAGCCATTTGACGCAGTGGTAGCGCGGCATTGCCCGTCAGATGCTCGCTATTATTTCTGCGTGCGGATGCTCGAGACTGGGGAACCGCTTCGGTTTCCAATCGACAGAGCCCTGCGAATTCAGCCGTTTGAAATGCCGGTCGGTGCTCGTGCGGCGTCCTGGATGATTCACTATTGCAAGGACAGCCAGGGACGCGATGTGGTGCCGCATGTCGCGGGCAAGACCCAGGTGGTCGCGCAGCTTCGCTACCCCAGCGAGGTCTGCGACAAGTCGGAGCAGAGCCTGGATGCGGAGATCGCGGCGGCGCTGGCGCAAGCGAAGGGCGAGCCGGAGATCGAAGACGACGCCGAAGGCAGCCTGAAGTCGGCGCGGATCGATGCGAAGAAGCGCGAGCTGGCGCTGGAGATCGCGGGCAAGGAACAGAAGCTGCTGCTGCGCTCGGCGAAGAACAAAGAGATCGTCGAGGGCTATCTGCTCAATCGCTCGCACCGGCAGGAAGTGCGGGCGCAGTCGGAGTCGATGTACAAGCTGCAGCACCAGTCCGTCGAGATGCTGGAGCGCAACTTCGTCCTGATGGAGAAGATGCAGGAGTCGTTCGGGCGCTTCGCCGAGATGGAAAAGTCGGCAGCGCAACGCACCGCATCGCCGCCGCCGCCCGTGGACTACTCGCCGGTTCTGGGCAGCGTGGTCAGCGCGATTCGCGACATCGGTGTGTCGGCGCTGCAACGCGACGAGCGAAAGAAGCTGACCGCGGGGGACGAGCCCGCGCCGGTCAAGGCGGCGCTCAGCGAAAAAGGAACGAGTGCCGATGCGGCAGTTCCCGCAGCGAAAGAGTCGTCGAAGGATTCATACAAGACACTTCCCAGCGATGCGGCGAAGGATGCTGCGAGTGCATCCTCCGCGTCGTCTGCACCGTCCTCCCCTGCGGACAAGCCGCCGCTGAACAGTTCGGTCATCCGCGACCTGTTGGCGAAGGTCGAGCGGATGCAAGAGAAGACCGATCGCCTCCAGGCCGAGCTAGCGACCGAGCGGAACCGCCAGCGAGTGCTCGATGAAATTTCCGCGCGTCCTGAATCGACGCGCCCAAGCTCCGCGCGGGAATCGCAGCCCGCGCGAAAGACTCTCTCGAATCACCGCACGTCGCGAAACGTACCCGTGAACTTGAGAGAGCCCCCTGCGCGCAGCTACGGCTCCGCGCAGCTCTCGCCCCACCCCACGTCGCGAAACGTGCCGGTGAATCCGCGAGAGCCCTCTGCGCGCAGATCCAGCTCCGCGCAGCCCCCGTCCTCGCCCCGGCCCACGCCGCGAAACGTGCAGCCCAGCGCGAGCGACACTGCCCGGGATTCGCACCCCGCGCAGCCCCACCCGCCTGGCCAGACCTCGCACTCTGGTCCGCGGGATTCTTCTGCGCGCAGCTCCGGCTCCGCGCGGCCCCCGTCCCCGTCCCGGTCCACGTCGCGAAACGTGCAGGCCGGCGCGAGCGACGCTGCCCAGGTTTCGCACCCTGCGCAGTCCATGCCCTCCGCCCGGACCCTGCAGGCCGGGTCGAGGGAGCAGCTTGCAGCGAGTGCCTCGACGCTTCGATTGGGTGGGCATGCGAAACCCGCTCGGTTGGATGTCGCTGCGCACTCCGTGCAAGGCCCCGCATCGCCCCGCCAAGTACCGTCTGCGGCAAGTGCCTCGACCTCCAGCTTGGGCCGGAATGCGCAGCCCGCTCAGCAGGAAGTCGCAGGAGAACGCTCGCAGGCGCGTGAACGGCAGGGCAGTCCGCAGAGCGACCCGCATTCTTCGCCGCACGCTCCGTCCCGACAGTCCTCCCTGGCCGCACGCTGGGCCAGGCGTCATCAGAGCTGTCCGTGCGGCAGCGGTCGTCGCTACAAGCAATGCTGCATGTATCGCGCGCGTGGTGCCGAGAGCACGCAGAGCCCACTGGCCCGCGACACGAATCAGCGGATGAGTGCTTCCCCACAAGCGGCGTCGGCACGTTCGCAACTGCCTACGCC
The DNA here is from genome assembly GCA_016794505.1 of Myxococcales bacterium. Taxonomy (GTDB): domain Bacteria; phylum Myxococcota_A; class Polyangia; order Palsa-1104; family JAEUJZ01; genus JAEUJZ01. The sequence goes on along the minus strand of JAEUJZ010000132.1, from coordinate 22 downwards.
CAAGGCTCCGGTATCGATGGAG
>JAEUJZ010000131.1 GCA_016794505.1 Myxococcales bacterium | reverse complement strand
GCATTTGAAGCATGGGGGCAAGACGCGGATATGGGCGATGAGATGGGGATAAGCGAGACGGGCTGCGGGACTCTGGGGCGCATGCCATGGGGCGAGAAGTTGCGAAAAAGGAACCCCCTCTTCCGGGCGCGGAAGAGGGGGCTGGGGAGAGATGGGCGGGAAGTTTCGTAAAAAGGAAGGAACTAGGGATGGGAGAGCGCGAGAGGGAAACCGGACGGTTTCTCTCTCGCATCCCCCGGCAGCGGGAGGCTGCCCGCAAGAAAAAGGAACAAGCACCGTCCGTCGCCCTGCACAGGAACAAAGGAACGTTCTGGGTCGGTGCGCAGGGAAGAGAGGGCAGTGAGGTGCAGACCGATTTCGCCGATGCGGGTGCAAGGGGCGATGAAGCCGCAGGGGGCGCCGGGTTGCAGGGGGTGGTTTGCGACCGAGGGAATGGACTGCGCTGTAGCTGATGGCGGCCAGGGAGCTAGGCCCAGCAGGATGGCGAGGATGTAGAGGGCAAAGGGAAGACGGGAATCAGCAGAAGAGGACATGGGAGGCTCCGGCGGACAGAAAAGGGAACTGACAGAGAAGGAGGAAGAGGGGGGGAAGATATCGAGCTTGAAGGCGGGGAACAAGGGCTGCTTTTGTGGGGGCGCGGCCTCGCGCGGAGGGGCGCTTGACAGCGCCGGGGGATGCGAGAGGAAAACCGCGAAAGGTTTTCCTCTCGCGCTCACCTTTCCTTGCGGCGAAGGCTGCGAAGTGCGCAGGTGGCCTGAGGCAATGGGCTACCCCCCTACCCCCCCTTCGCAAGCGAAGGGGGGCATTTGAAGCATGGGGGCAAGACGCGGATATGGGCGATGAGATGGGGATAAGCGAGACGGGCTGCGGGACTCTGGGGCGCATGCCATGGGGCGAGAAGTTGCGAAAAAGGAACCCCCTCTTCCGGGCGCGGAAGAGGGGAATGCACGCGTGCTCGCGAGGCTGCTCGATCGGGCATTCGCTGCGGCATGGTCAAGCAGGGGGCGAGTGTGCTATGTGGCGGCGTTCATGCTTCCGAAGTCTGTTGCGATCTATCGATATGCGGATGCCACCATGCCGACGGTGCATGGGCCGCTGCGGGCGATTGTCTATCGCCACAAGGACGACGCGCGCCAAGCGGGGCCGGGAGCGTCGCCGAGCATCGTGCCAGCCCAAGACGAACACCTGGCCATCGTGACGGGTGAGCTATCGGGCGCAGAAGACGTGCTGTGCCGCGTTCATTCCGAGTGCTGGACGGGCGAGACGCTGGGCTCGCTGAAGTGCGACTGCCGACAGCAGCTTGATGCGGCGCTTGCGGCGATCACGGCGGCGGGACGCGGGGTCGTCATCTATCTGCGGCAAGAGGGCCGCGGCATTGGCCTGGGCAACAAGCTACGCGCGTACGCGCTGCAGAATGTCGGCGTCGACACCGTCGAAGCAAACGAGGCGCTGGGCTTTGCCCCGGATCTGCGCAGCTATGACCTGGCCGCGGCGATGCTGGCGGATCTGGGGGTGCGCTCGGTGGCTCTGCTCACCAACAACCCCGATAAGCTGCGCGAGCTTGCGGCGGCCGGCATCCAAGTGACCAAGCGGGTTCCGCACTGGGTCAGCGAAAACCAACACAATCAAGACTACCTGGCGGTCAAGCGCGAAAAGCTCGGCCACGCCCGGTAAGAAGGCAGAGAGGTTCCTCATGGCGAGTCAGACTCCGACGGTGGAAGGCGTGCGCGCAGCGCTCAAAGAGGTGATCGAGCCTGTGCTGGGCCGCGACGTCGTGTCGCTGGGGATGACCAAGAAGATCGATATCGACGGCGGCGTGGTTTACATCACGATCGAGCTGCCGACGCCTTTGTACCGCGACCGCGCCGGCCTAGAGCGGGCCGTGGAGAATGCGGCGAAGCGAGCCCCTGGCACCAAAGACGTGCGGGTGCTGTCGACGGTCGTGGTGCCGCTGGGAACGCGCGGTGCAGCGACGCGTCTGCCCGGCGTCAAGAACGTCATCGCCGTCGCGGCGGGCAAAGGTGGCGTGGGCAAGTCGACAGTGGCAACCAACCTGGCACTGGCCATGCGGCAGCAAGGGGCGCGCGTCGGCCTGCTCGATGCCGATATCTATGGCCCCTCGGTGCCGACGATGCTTGGCGAGCCCGAGTCACCCCCCAGCACGGGCAGCAAGAGCCGCATCGGCCCGGCGGTGTACTTCGGCATGCCGGTGATCTCGGTGGGCTTCTTCACCGAGCGCGATAACGCCGTGGTGTGGCGCGGCCCGATGATCCACAAGCTCTTGCAGCAGTTCCTGGAAGATGTCGATTGGGGCGACCTGGATTATCTGGTGGTCGATCTGCCGCCGGGCACGGGCGATGCGCAGCTTTCGCTATCGCAGCTGATTCCGATCACGGGCGCGGTGGTGGTATCGACCCCGCAGGAAGTGGCGCTGATCGACGTCGAAAAAGCGATCTCGATGTTCAAAAAGGTCGAAGTGCCGATCTTGGGAATCATCGAAAACATGTCGTATTACGTCTGCCCGAACTGCGGCCACCACGACGAGATCTTTTCGCGCGGCGGCGGCAGGCAGCTTGCCGAGACGTTGAAGGTCGACTTCTTGGGCGAGATCCCGCTGGATACGCGCGTGCGCTATGGCGGCGATATCGGACGCCCGATTGTGATCGGTGCCCCGGAAAGCGAACACGCCAAGCTGTTTATGGCGGCGGGTCAGCGCGTCGCTGAAGCGGTGATGAAGCTGGTGATGTCGGGACCGCGCCGTCCGGCGGGCCTGGTGCAGATCAAGTAACGAAGGCCGCCGCACAAAGGAGCGAGCATGACCCGGACCAGCGAGACGGTGCAGCGCAAGACGACATGCAACCGCGACTGCCCCGATGCGTGCTCGATCGTGGCGACGGTGCAAGACGGGCGCGTCACACACCTGAGCGGTGACCCCGAGCACCCGATCACGCAGGGCTTCCTGTGCTATCGCACAAGCCACTTTCTGAACCAGCAGTACGCGCCCGCTCGCATCACGACGCCGCTTCTGCGCAACGCCCAAACGGGACAGCTAGAGCCGGTGTCGTGGGACCGCGCGCTGTCGTTTGCCGCGGAAGCCCTGGTGCGCATCCGTGCCGAGTCGGGACCGGCGGCGATCTTTCATTACCGCTCAGGCGGGACGCTGGGCATGGTGCCCAAGGTCGTCGACCTGTTCTTCGAGCGCTTCGGACCGGTCACCGTCAAGCGCGGTGACATCTGCTCGGGGGCGGGCGACTACGCGCAAGAGGTCGACTTTGGCGTCGAGGACTCAAGCGATGTCTTCGACCTGTACAACGCCAAGTCGATCCTGCTTTGGGGCAAAAACGTCTGGGCATCGAGCCCGCACATGATCCCCATCCTGCGCGAAGCAAAGCGCCGTGGAGCGCGGCTTACGCTGATCGATCCGGTGTGGCATCGCACCGCCACGCTGTGCGAGCGCACGATCGCGGTGCGGCCGGGCGGAGACTTCGCGCTGGCCATGGCGGTCGCGCGGCGCCTGTACGAGCAAGGCAAGTGGACCGCAAACGCCGCCGAGTTCTGCGATCACCTGCCCGAGTTTCTGGCCCTGTGTCATGCGCACAGCGTGGACGCATGGACGACCCAAGCCGATGTCACGCGGGCCGAGGTCGAGCACATCTGCGACGCGCTCTGCAACGCAGCCCCGGCGACGATCTTGGTCGGCTGGGGAATGGGGCGACGACGAAACGGCGTGGCCATCGTGCGGGCGCTGGATGCCCTGGGCGCGGTCAGCGGAAACCTGGGGATTCCAGGCGGTGGCGTGTCGTTTTATTTCAAGCGGCGGGCCGCCTTTGACACGTCGTTCTGTCAGGGCTCTGCGCCGCGGACGGTGTGCGAGCCGCTGTTTGGTCGCGACATCTTGGCGGCCCAGGATCCACCGATTCGCGCGGTGTGGATCACTGCCGGAAATCCCGTGGCCATGCTGCCCGAGTCGCATACGACGGTCCAGGCGCTCCGCTCGCGCGAGCTTGTGGTGGTCGTTGATAGCTGGCTGTCCGACACCGCCGAGCTTGCGACGCTGGTCTTGCCCTGCAACACGCTGCTTGAAGCGGACGATGTGCTGGGTGCGTATGGCCATCATTACCTGGGCGTGGCGCGGCCCGTGGTGCCGCCACCGCCGGGGGTAAAGAGCGATCTAGAGATCATTCAAGCACTGGCCGAGCGCGTGGGACTTTCTCAGGTCGTGGCCGGCAGCGCGCGAGACTGGCAAATGAAGATGCTCTCGCCTCGCCTGACGGAGCATGGCGTGACGATCGAGCAGCTTGAAGCAGGTCCGGTGCGTAGCCCGCTCGCGTCGCCGGTACTCTTTGCTGCCAAGCCCGGCTCGTCGATTCCAAGCGGCTTTGCCACCGCATCGGGGTGCGTCCAGTTGATCCACGATCCGGCGCTTGCCACCGCCGCGGCTCCGCCGCATCTGGGCCCGGAATACCCGCTGCTTCTGCTGTCGCTTTCGACGGAAAAGTCGCAGTCGTCGCAGTGGCCGGTCTTGCCCACGGGCCCGGCGATTCTAACGGTGCATCCCGATGTGGCGGCGGCGATCGGACGCGGCGAAGGAGATCTTGCGCAGCTTGAATCGCGCATCGCTCATATGCTGGTGCGCTTGCACCTCGACCGCCGACAGCGTCGCGATGTGGCGCTGATTCCCAAGGGCGGCCACTTGCGCGATGGATGCTGCGCCAACGCGCTGGTCGCGGCCCAGCTTACCGATGCCGGCGAAGGCGCTGCGCTATACGACGAGCCGGTTCGCCTGCGCCCTGTCCCTGAGTCCATGGCCGCTGCGTCAGCAAGCCATCCTGCTTGATTCCAGACCCTGGTTCGAGGCCCTGCTGCACATGACATCCCTGCATGAACAACTTGGCGAGATCCTGCCGTCGGTCAACGCCGGCCTAAACAGCTTGAGCGCGATCTGCCTTTTGGCCGGTCGATACTTCATTTCCCACAAACAGATCACCGCGCACCGTCGAGCCATGCTGACCGCTTGCGTGGTGTCGGCGCTGTTTCTGGTGTGCTACGCGATTCGCTTCGTCTTGACCGGCACGCACCGCTTCCCCGGTGATGGGCTGTGGCGCGGCGTGTATCTTGCGATCTTGTCCTCGCACATGCTGCTCGCCATGGCGGTGCCGGTGCTTGCGCTGCGCGCCGTGCAGCTTGCCTGGCAGAGCCGCATCGAGGCCCACCGCCGAATCGTGCGCTACGCCTATCCCATCTGGCTGTACGTTTCGGTCACGGGCGTCATCGTGTACGCCATGCTGTATCACTGGCCGCGCTAGGCGCGCCCACTTCTGCCATTTCGCCCGTCGAAAGGATCGCTGATGCGACAGCGCGTAGGACTGATCGAAGCCTTGGGCTTGCGTCCCTTGGGACCGACGCTGCGAGCGGCGCTGCTGACGTTTGCGGGCGATGAACACACGCCGCCTTCGCGCTTTGATCTCAGCAGCCTCAGACAGCTTCGCCCACGCTATGCGCTGCCGCTGTGGCTGGGAGGCTCGCCCTGTGGTCGACGCGTGCCGATCACCAACCTGTTTAACCACCGACAGCCCCCACCTGAGCATGGCTGGTCGGTGCGCGTAACGCAGGTGCTGGACTTCCGAGGCGGCGGCAACACATACGACAGCCACAACGGCACGGATCTGGCCGTCCCGCCGGGGACGCAGGTGGTGGCGGCGGCTCCTGGCGTGGTCTTGCGCGTGTCGAGCGAGTTCAATCGCGGAGGCCGCAAGATCTTTTTGGATCACGGCCGCGGCTTGGCCACCAGCTACAACCACCTGAGTCGTCCGCTGGTGCAGCCAGGGCAGCAGGTGGCGCGTGGCGAGGTGATCGCGCTTTCGGGGTATAGCGGCATCGATGCGCTAACGACGTTTCCGTGGACGCCGCCGCACGTCCACATGAACGTGTGGCTAAACGGCTGCTACGTCGATCCGTTCGCGCGACCGGGCGAGGCATCGCTGTGGCGCAGTGGCAACGATCCAGCGCCCTATCGCGGACAGCCGGGCCGCGACCCTGACGATCTGGCGTTTTCGCCGACGCGCTTTGAGCAAGCGGCGATCGAATTCATCGCGTCGTGCTGTCGGCATGCCGACTCGCGGGCCGAGATCCTCGGTGCGACCACGCAGACCGAGCGAGCCGGCGCGGCGCTGATGCACCTTTCGTATTACCCATCTCGCTTTGTGGCAGGGACCACTGCCGCGATCTTGTATGGCGAGACATTTGTGCGGCAGAGCCGACTCGATCTGCCGTTTTCTGCCGAGGACTACGACGGCGTGTTCTTTCCCGAGCGCGGGCCAGCGATTCCACCTGTGGCCGGAGAGTAAGCCCGATGCGGCAGCGCGGCTACTGCTGACAGCAGAGCGTGATGGGGCCGTTCAGCGTGACGCGGCCGGCTGTGACTTCGGTCGCGAGATCGTTGGCCGCGATGCCCGCTGCGACGCAGACCGGACGCGCTTGGAAGCTAAAGGCGGCAGCGGGCGTCATCATGGCCAGATTGGCTTGAACGCAGGTGTTGGTCATGGTGGCCGGGCTGGTCTTCACACCACCTCCCGTCATGCACATCACCGAGTCCGTAAACTGCGCCTGCGTGCCAGCAATCGAGCAGGAGTTGGCTCCGGTGCCACAGCTACACACGCAGGTGCGATTGTCGGTGTAGCTGCGGTACCAGATCTCTTTGAACACGAAGGGCGTGGGGCAGGTGGCGCTGGTGCCATTGAACGCGATGCACTGGCCGTTCTTCGCCATGCACTCGACCGTGTCACACGTGGTCGCAGATGGCGTGGTCGAGCAGAACTGCTGCTGGCTGCCCCAGCTTGCTGCCAGCGTTCCACGCGACGCGGCGTCGACGGGACAGACGGACATGATGTTATCGATCTTGAAGTAATCGGTCACCGCTGCGGTCGCTGGAACGGCATCGCAGTCATTGAGCGGCGTACCACCCGCGCCACTTAGCAGAGCAACGCTGCCGCGCCGAACGTCGGCCATGCAGTCCGCCTGCGTGTTCGAGACATGCAGGTTGCTGCTGCAGCGCCAGTTGCCGGTGGCCTGACAAGCGCATCCCATCGAGCAGTTGCCATTGAGGCTGAGGTTCCGGTTGATGGCCGTGGCGGTCTGCGTGCCGGGACACATCGCCGCCATACCAATCTTGCTGCCATAGCCAATGATCTGCCTCATCGGATCCACGCAGCCAAGGTGCGTGGTCGCGCACTGCGGATCGTCGCAGTCGGTGCGACAGTCATCGTTGTTGTCGACGCCGTCGGTGCAGTCCTCGACGACCGGCAGCGGCGACTTGTCGCAGAAATACATGTCCACGCCGCCATCTGAGCTGCTGGCTGTGGCGTTCAGCGCGGCGAAGTCCCAGCAGCTGGAAAGCGCAAACAAAGGAGCAATCAGAGGAACGATCGAAGCTAAGCGAACGAGACGCATTAGAACCTCCCTGGCAAGGCAAACGAAGCCAGAGGAGCGCCGATCCGCAGGCTGGAAAACTGGCGCAGCCCGGCCTCTTTGTTTCGGCGGAGTTCAAACGAAAGCAGCACACCGGTCACAACCGCACCGACGCCTGCCACCGCGAGCAAGCCATATCCCGCATACGACTGCCGTTCGAGCACGCCGACGTCTTCGGCCGGGCAGCCAGTGGTGGCACAGATCGCTCTGAGATCGTTGTAGCGGCCGTTCACAAGCCCCAAGGTCACGCCGCCAGCGACAGCGGCCGCGATCGTCGCAGCGCCGGCAAAGATCGACGCCACCGGCACGCGTGGAGGCGGCTTGGACGCGGGCGCTTCTGCGGCCTCGGCCACTTGAGTGGTGTTCGTCTTGCGGCCTAGCTCCCCTTCCAAGCGCGCGATCTCTTGATTGATGTACTCGGCATCTTGATCGTTGGGCCGCGCTGCGATGAAGCGCTTGAAGTGATCGAGCGCATCGCGAGGCCGCCCCATGCGCACTTCGCAGCGCGCCATGTTGTTCAAAAGATCGACGAGCGGGACGATCTGGTACGCGGCAGAAAACTCCAGCCAGGCGTTCGGATAGTTGCCCTGTGTATACAGATCGACGCCGCGCATGAAGTGCTCGCGCGCAGCCTGTTGCCGCGGCTCCGAGACCTGAAGCTCTTTCGGCGGAGCGCTGGCAACGGCAGCTTTTCCGTCGGAGCCTTCCGCTGTCCCCGTCGGCTTGGTCGCCCCATTCGCAGACGCACCGGCTTTGCTGCCGGGTTGCGCCGGCTGACCGGCCGCCGGCCTTCCGGTCGGCGTCGAGGCAGCCACCGTAGTGGGCTTGGGCGATGTCGCAGCGGGCGGGCTGGCCGGATTCGCAGCCGATGCCTTGCTGCCGCTGTCGGCGGCGGCGGCCTTGGTCACCTCGGGCCCTGCTGCATCATGGCCGGGCGCAGCCGGTGCCGTGACGGCAGCATCCCCGGCGCCCTTCTTGTTCGCTCGATGCGTGCGCGCCTCCGCCACAGCGCCGCCATCGCCAAGCAGCAGGACGAAGCTCGAAGCCCACAGCCCGCGCAAGAGCCAGCGCTGGCGAGGCCCCGACCAACAGACAGAAAGAGGGATCAGAGAGTGGGTCTGCGTAGGTGTCGACATGGGTGGACCCAAGCATCTTATCACTCTGCCCGAGGCCCTGTCTGCGGCGATGTCGCCGCATCCCACCCGTCAAGATTGGCTGGACCTGCCCGCCGCCCAGCCCCCAAATCGCCGGCTCAACTACCGCGGGCTTCCGTCTTTGCGGATCACTTCGGCGCCCCCCATATACGGGCGAAGGACGCTGGGCACGCGCACCGTCCCGTCGGGCTGCTGATAGTTCTCAAGCACCGCGATGACCGTTCGTGGCAGCGCCAGACCCGAGCCATTCAGCGTGTGGACATGCCGCGGCTTGTCCTTTTTGTCTTTGCTGCTCTTGAAGCGAATCTGCGCCCGCCGCGCTTGGAAGTCGCCGAAGTTGCTGCACGACGACACCTCCAGCCACTCGTCGCAGCCCGGTGCAAAGACTTCCAAGTCGTACTTTTCACAGGCCGCGAACGACAGATCGCCGGTACACATCTTGACGACGCGATAGGGCAGCTCAAGGCCCTTTAAGATCGCTTCGGCATCGGCCAAAAGCTGCTGCAGCGCCGCTGCCGATTCGCTGGGGTGTACGAACTTGACCATCTCGACTTTGTCGAACTGATGGCCGCGCTTCATGCCGCGCGTGTCGCGCCCAGCCGCCATCTTTTCCCGTCGGAAACACGCGGAAAACGCAACGTGCTTCACAGGCAGACTCTCGGCGTCCAAGATCTCGTCGCGATACAGGTTGGTGACCGGGACTTCAGCCGTCGGGATGAAATAGAAGTCCTCTTCGGCATCGCGATACAGGTTGTCGCCAAACTTCGGCAAGTTGCCCGTCCCAAATAGACAAGCTTGCTTGACCATATACGGGGGATAGATCTCGGTGTAGCCCTGCTCGACATGTACGTCGATCATCCAGGCGATCAGCGCCCGCTGCAGACGGGCTCCGGCGCCTTTTAGGACATAAAAGCGCGTGCCCGAGATCTTCACGCCTCGCTCAAAATCGATGATGCCGAGCCCTTCGCCGATCTCCCAGTGCGGCTTGGGCTGAAAGTCGAAGCGACGCTTTTCGCCGTGCTCGCGCGTCACGATGTTCTGGGCATCGGACTTGCCCGTCGGGACATTTTCTGCCGGCAGGTTCGGAAGCTGCAGCATCAGCCGTTCGAATTCCACCTCGACGGTGGCCAGCTTCTCGTCGAGCGCGGCGATCTCAGCCTTGACGCCTTCCATTTCTTTGATGGCGGCGGCGCGCTTGGCTTCGTCTTTTTCGCGCCCGATTCCCTGCGAGGCGGCGTTGCGCTTCGCCTTGAGCTCGTCCGCGGCATTGAGCAATCTGCGTCGCTCGGTGTCCACCTTGAGCACTTCTTGTGCGGTGGTGACGGCCGCCTCATCAAACAGGCGCTCCCGATAGATTGTGAGCACTTCTTCTGGACGCTCTCGCAGGATTTTCGGGTCGATCATGGGCGCCGATTGTGAAGGTGCGCGCCGCGCAGTGTCAACACTCCGCACGAAGGCAAGCCCAGGACGTAACTGGGCTCGCGTCTACAGCGAAAAGCGCAGGCGGACGTGGGTGCGCTCGTCGATGCTCAAAGTCAGGCGGCGCAGCGAGCTTGGGCTGCCCGGCGACTCGATCTTGATGCGCGTTGGACCGTCGCTGCTGGCATCAGACAGGGTATAGCCCTGGGGCAGATACAGCTGCAGCTCACCGCTGCGTCGTGCCCCCAGGTCGAAGGCGGCGTGAAGCTCCATGCGCTCGGCATCCCAGCTTTCCCGCGACAGCACGCCCAAGGTCTGCGTCGCGTGGTGCGACAGCGAAACGATCTGCGGCCGCGGCCGTCCCGTGCGCGGGCACAGCCGCTGCGGCTGAATGCACAAAAGCGCCGTTCCATGCGGTGCCAACGTCAGCAGCAGCACATCTTCGGCCGAAAGCAGCTGATAGCGCGCCTGCCAAAGCTCGTAACAGTGCCAGTATCCCGAACGAGGGCGGTCGGGCTGCCCGCTCTTGCTGCGCAGATCCAGATCCGATAGCTGCAGGCGGCGTGTCGTCTCGCTATCGCTCCAGTTGACGAGAGCGGCCAGGACCTCGGGTCCGTCGGAATGCTGACGGCGACGCAGAAACCGACTGGGCCGCTTTTCCGTCAAAAGACCCGGCACATAGGCGCGACAGTCGGGGCCCCCTTCACGCACCGGCAGCGCCCGCTCGGCCAAGGCGCGGCGATCGCTAGACAGGCGGCTCATATCGTCGCTGAGGAACAGCGATCCGCCCGTCACCGCAAGCACGCTGACCAGCGACTCGGTCTCGGCGCGGGTCAGTCGACTGTCGCGTTCGCGCACCAGCAGGCAGTCGGGATCGTTGATGAACCAGCGACGATGCACGTGGGCCCGCGTCAGATCGTTCCACAGCGCAAGCTCGGCCGCAGGGTGCCCACAGTCGGCGGCAAAGAACGCGACCTTGGGATCGCGCCAGTCTTCCTTGACATCGGACGAAACGCGCAGGCCATCGCATAGACCCACCGATGGCAAAAGCGGCGCTCCACAGCCCAAAAGAAAGTCGTCCCCGACCGCCGAACGAATGCGCGACAGCGCCGCGCGAAACGCCTCGACCGGTGACAGGCTGGGATCTTGACGCCGCCCATCGCGCAGACCTGCCGACAGAAAGTCGATCTTGAAATAGGCAAAGCCCAGCTCGCGCAGCGTGCGGAAGACGGTTTCCAGGTGCTTCTGCACCTGCGGATGACTGAGATCCAGCGGATAGATCTGCCCGTCGGTGATGCCCCACGGCAAGTGGTGGGCAATCCGCCGCCTGACCCCGTCCCGCGAAGGCAAGATCCAGTCTGGATGCTGCGCAAACAGCTGCGAGGAGCGCTGCGCAATAAACGGCGCCACCCAGATTCCGGGCAGAAAGCCGGCGCGTCGAATGTCTTGCGCCAGCCGTCCCAAGCCGGAAAGCGAGCTGCCAAACTTGGCGTTGGGCAAGAGCCAGTCTCCGACGCGGCTCTGATACCCGTCGTCAAGCTGGACATAGCGAACCGGCAAGCTGGCGCGCTCGGACTGCAGCACCGACAGGTTTGTGCGCAGGTGTTCTGCCGAGACGCGCGTGTAATAGAAGTACCAAGAACACCAGCCGCTCGGCGCCTCTCCCCCGCAGGGGCGCGCGTGCATACGCTCAGCCACCTCGTCGACGTACCGCGACAACAGCGCATCGCCTTGCCCTGGCTCGCTCTTGCCGAGCAGCAGCGACTCGCAGGAAAGAGTCGTTCCGCTCGGAAGCAGCTTGCCACCGAAAGACAGACGGGCTTCCAAGCGGGCGGGCTCGCCACCGCTGCCGCTGGCTTGCGGCCGACGCAGCGCGATCTCACCCAGGCCGCAGCTTGCGCCCAGCCAGCCAATCAGCAGCGTCGAGGAATCATCCCCCAAGCGCGTAAAGGTCGCGTACCACGGGGAAGAAAGGTACTCATCGCGGCCGAAATACGTCGACTCGGCGTACTGGTTGAACGTCCCCGCGGCCTCGAAGCGCGGCCAGCGAAAGCGCTCGCGACTGTCGCGACAGACGGCCGGCGAAAACGAGTTGTAGCCCGCCAAGAACACGCGCCAGCTTGGGTCGCTGCCGACCCCGCGCAGAAAGGCATGGCTCGGCACCTCTGCCGCCAGCACGATCGCCTGCAGCGCAAGCCCACTTCGCGTCTGGTTATGCAGGCTACACGCGACTTCAATCGTCCCCGGCAAGACAGGCGTCGCCGGCAGAAGGCGCAGCGAAACGCGGACGCGCAGGCCTGGGATCTCGTCGCTGACAAACGTGTTCGGCGGCGTCGCGAGCGGCGCCAAGGACACCAGCTCGCGCACCTCGGATCGGCCGTCGATCGCAAGCTCCAAAAGGACGCGCAGCCCGCCGCACAGCGACTGGTTGTCGCAAAAGACTTCGATGCGGCCTGCCGAGAGCGCTGCACGAAGCGACATGTTAGCCAGGTCCCGACGGAGCAGCAGCCCCAGGTGGGTTCGTCGCCAACAGGTAGTTGTAGTCGATGATCTGTATCGGCGGACGCTTGGCCGCTTTGCGCTGCGCGTTCTCTTCGGCGATCCACTTGAGCAGCCGCGGCAGCATGTCGACTGTCGACTGGTGGATGTCGTGAAACAAAAGAATCGAGCGCGGACGGCGCAGGTTCCGCAGGGCGTTGGTCATGAACTCATAGATGCGGTCGGCGTCCTGCAGCTTCCAGTCCTGCGGATCGACATCCCAGCCGATAGGGTGAATGTTCAGCCGCTTCAGCGTCTCGGACAAGCTGGCACAGCGCGATCCAAAGGGCGTGCGGAATAGATCGGGCGGCTTGCCAATCGCCTCTTGGATCAGGCTGGCGTTTTCCGTGATCTCGCGCTCGGCGATCGTCGGGCCGCGCTTGCCGCACAGAAAGAAGTGGTGGACCGTGTGGTTGCCGATGAGGTGGCCGCGACGCACCGTCTCGCGCAGAAGCTCGCGAGCGCGCTCGGGACCTTTGCCCTTGCCCATGAAGCGGACGCCGTTCACGAAGAACACCGACTTTACGCCGTACTGATCCAGCGTATCCAGCACCTTGGGCGTCGTCTCGTAACGCGGTCCGTCGTCGAATGTGAACAGCACCTCGTACGCGGCCGGCTCGGGTGGCGGCGGCTTCTTGGCAGGCGGCTTGACGGCTTGCTTTCCAGGCGACGGCGCGGCGGCTTTGGCGGTGGTGCCCTTCGGGGGGGCGGCTTTGGCTGCGGCGCCCGTCGGAGAAGCGGCTTTTCCCGTCGGGGACGGTGGGCTTGGCTGCGCCGAGGCCGTTACTGCCAGCGCAGAATACAAAAATAGCATCAGCCCAGACGACAACTTCATGACAAACCAACGCGGGTGCAGGCAAGACACGCGGCCATGGTACTTCAGGCCATCCCTCGATCCATTTTTCACGCGAAGTCATCGCACCGGCAGACCCATCCCGCGGCCCGCCTGCGCCCCACCCAGCGTTCCCGTCGGGCTGCTAGCGCTGACCGCTGAGTGCTGCCGCTGGTGACAAGCGCGCGGCGGTGCGAGCCGGCCATGCGGCCCCCAAAAGACACGTGCCCACCGAAAAGCCCAAGGCCAACGCACACAGCGACGGAGTAAACAAGAAATAGCTGTCCGGCTTGAACGGAAAATCAGGCAGCGCGCTGCGCGAAAGAAGGTCGATCCCCGTCGCAGAAAGCCAAGCCAAGGCCAGCCCAAAGACACCGCCGAACAGGCCGATGACTGCGGCTTCGCCAAGCAGGATGAACAACAGATCTGCGCGGCTGGCTCCGACGGCGCGCAGCACACCGAGCTCGTGCCTTCGCTCGGCGATGGCGCGAAAAAATGTGTGCGTGACGCTGCCTGCCGCTACGGCCAGCGTCGACAGCGAGACCAAGACAAACAGCGCCGTCAGCAGCAGCACAGCCAAGCCCGCCTGCTCGGCGCCGTTGTCTTCGACGGTAAAGCCCAGCTTACGCACCTGTTCGAGGACGCGCGTGACCGGCCTCCCCGGCTTCATCTGCACCGACAGGCTGGAATATTCCTGGGCCGCGCGCTCGCCCGCGATCTCGGCATTCCAGCGCTTCACATACGCAAGCGGCACCGTGATGCCGATGGGCGTCGCGCGATCGCTGACCCCGGCAAGGACCATGTGGCGATAGCGAACCTTGTCGGTCACCGTCTTGCGCGCCAAGAATGAGCGACCAAGATCAGCGACGAAGACAAAGCCACGCAAGCGCCCGAGCACAAAGCCGTTGATGCGCGGCAGGCCGTTCATCTTGGCGATCGAGCTGTTGTAGACCTCGATCAAAAATGGCGAGATCAGCACGGGCACGGGCGGCCGGCACTTGTTGACATCCCAGTCGCAGAACTGCCCGCTAGGGCAGCCTTTGTCATCGGTGCAAAAGGTGTTGCTGGTCGGCTCATGATCGACGAATGCAAGCGGCTGGCCGGTCTGGCGAAGCTCGGGCGCGACGGCTTCGGGATCGATGCCATCGATCGGCAGGTCCAGATACGCGGTGCGGCCAATCAGCGACTCGCCGCCCCAGCCGCGCACGGGAAATGCCACCTTCATGCGCGGAAACACCGTCTGCACGTCGGGGTGGGCGCGCAGCGTCGCAAGGACCTGCGCATCCAGCGGCTTGGGGCCCGCCCCCAAAAGCGAGCCCAGCGCGTCGAGCGCTCCGGCGGCGCCGCTGTCGAAGGATGTCTTTTGCGGCACCACTTCCAGGCGGTCGGCGGGAAAGATGCGGCGCAGCACGCGCTCTTGCATGCCCAGCGATAGCGAAAGAAAAAAGCTGAGCGCGGCGATGCCCAAAGTGATGCCGAACACCGACAGCGCAAACGGTCGCGGAGCACGGGCGATGTTCTGCCGAATCAAGCGCACAAGGCCCAGTCGGCGACGAAAAAACGCGGCATTCGACGCGCTCATGGCGGGTCCTCTTGGCGATGCGCAGGGCGGGCCGAATCGGGGGCCAGCTCGGTGCTTTGGTCCGTGACCAGATCGGTAGCGCTGCCGGAAACAACCTGGCCCGCGTCGATGCGCAGCACGCGGCGGGCGACGGCGGCAACGCGCGGCTCGTGCGTGACCAGAAGCAGCGTCAGGCCCTCGCGCTGGTTGAGCGTCGCGAACAGCTCGATGATGCGCTGGCCCGTCGTGACATCGAGGTTGCCGGTTGGCTCGTCGCACAGAAGCAGCTGCGGACGAAAAAACAGCGCCCGCGCCAAGGCCACGCGCTGCTTCTGGCCGCCGGAAAGCTCTGGCGGACGAGCCGTCGCCCGATCGGCCAGATCGACCCGCGCCAAGGCTTCGCGCGCTCGCTCGTGTGCGGCCGCATGCGCAAGGGGCGACGCAGCAAAGGCATTGGGCAGAAGCACGTTTTCCAGCGCGCTCAAGTGATCGAGCAAGTGAAACGACTGAAAGACAAAGCCGATGTGTTCGTTGCGAAGCTGACTGAGCGCAGCATCCGAGAGCGCCGCCAGGTCTTTGCCGAACAGCGTCACCTGGCCTTGATAGTCGCGATCGAGACCGCCTAAGACCGAAAGCAGCGTCGACTTGCCCGAGCCCGAGCGTCCAACAAGGGCCAGAAGCTCTCCTTGCTTGACCTGCAGCGAGGCGCCGCATAGCACGGCATCGCGACCAAAGCTGCGCCGCACATCGCTGGCCACGATCACAAACGCGGCCGCCGCAGGGTCTGCCACGCTGGGCGGACTAGGCGACTCTGCCGACGAAGACGAAGGCTCAGGCATGGAAGCGAAAGACGACAAAAGACCGGCCTGGGGATATCACAAAAAGGCAGCGTTCTGATAGCGTGTGCGCTCGATGTCGACCGCTGCCTCAGACGCTGCCGCCCCTGCCACGGCCGCCGCCGAGCCGCCGCGTGGGCAGGCCGGGCTGTACGGTCTGCTTGCGCTGTCGGCGATTGCACTGATCGGGCACAGCCTGCTGTTCAACTTCGTCACCGACGATGCCTTTATCTCGTTTGTGTACTCGCGCAACCTGGCGCGGCACGGACAGTTGGTCTTTAACCTGGGTGAGCGCGTCGAGGGCTACACCAACTTCCTGTGGACGCTGATCCTCGCGCTGGGTCTGCGCGTGGGCATCGCGGCCGAGCTTTCTTCGCGCGTGCTCGGCACGGCCTGTGGCCTGGCAGGCTTGGGGATCTCGGCCTGGCTGTTTCTGCACCTGCGCGGCGATGCGCGATCCACAGCGGCGGACTCAGCGAACGTCGGGCCCGCTCGCGCCAGCCAAGCCTGGGCGGCGATGCCGGCGCTGTTTCTGGCCGCGATCCCTGGCTATGCCTGCTGGTCGTCTGGCGGGCTTGAAACACAGCTTTTCACGGCGCTATTGACCGCCGGAGTCGGCCTGTATGTCTGTGCCCGGCTCGCGACCGCAGCCACTGCAGCCCCTTCCGAGCGCGCCGCGCGTCGACGCTGGCTGCCGCTCGCTGGGCTGTGCCTGGGGCTGGCCGCGCTGACTCGACCCGAGGGGTATCTGTTCTTTGCGCTGCTCGCGCTGCACCTTTTGGGTAGCCGCTTGCTCGATCGCCTGCGAAAAGACCCACAGGCCGCTTGGGCGCCCCGCCCTGCCCTGCTGTTCGATGGTCCCGAGTGGCAGGCGCTGCTGATCTTTCTTTCCCTGACGGTGCCGCACGTGCTGTTCCGTCGCGCGTACTACGGCGACTGGGTGCCCAATACGTTTTACGTCAAGTCATCGGGGGGCGCCGGAGCCCAGACCTGGCGTCAAGGTGGCTACTACCTGTTCGCGTTCGTCCGCGATCTCAAGCTGATCGTGCTGCCGCTCTTTTATGGCCTGGGCTTTCTGCGCCTGCCGTCGAGCCAAGCGGCGCGAAACGGGTACGTGCGGCTGGGTCAGGTGACGTATCTGCTGAGCCTGGTGTTTCTGCTGTACGTCGCGTCGGTGGGCGGCGACTTTATGGGCCTGTATCGCTTCGTGCTGCCGATCGTGCCCTTGCACGTGGTCTGTGGCGCTCTGGGTCTGTACCACCTGCTCGTCGGACGCTCAACGACGGTGACAAGCCTGGTTCTCGCCGGACTGAGCGCGCTGCACCTAGCCAATACATGGGTCGTCGACCGCTTTGCCGTGTCGTTTATCGGCGCCGATCGCGGCATCGACACGCCGGGCTTTCTGCGTCACTACGCCGCCGATCGCACTGCGATTGGCAAGTGGCTTGGTCAGCACGTGCAGCCCGACGACTACCAAGTCGTCGGTGGAGCCGGCGCCCAGGTCTACTACGCTGGCATCCGCGCCCTCGACAGCTTTGGGCTGTGTGACGCCTATGTCGCCAAGAAGACGCCGCCGCTATCGACGCGACCTGGACATCAGAAGTTTGCGCCGCTGAGCTATGTGCTGTCGCGCCAGCCACCGCCGACGATCCTTACGTACAACGTGTATCGGATCGCCGCCGCGCCCTATCAGCCGGACCCATCCGAGGCTGCGTTCTGGCGAGCCCGTGGCTATCACTTCGTCAGCGTGCAGATCCCAGGGCTCAGTCAGCCTTGGTACAGCTTTCTGAAGCGCATCGACCGCGCCCTGGGTCCGCTGCCAAAAGACAGCGACGCCATGGTCTCGCCCTAGCGCGAAGCTAGGCGACCAGTCGAGGGCGCGGCGCGGCGGACTTGGCCCCGTGAACGCACACCCCATGAGCCGGCGTACGCAGCGGCCGACGTGCGCTGGGCCGCGGACCATCGTATCGGGGCGTGTGCAGCACCCGCCAAACATCGACGCCGACATCGCGCCCCAGCGACGGATAGCTGCCCGCCATGAGCGCCCAACGCACGATGGCCGCGACGACACGCCGCGCTCCGTTCAACACCGCCATCAACACCGCGACCGGAATCGCAAACCAGGACACCACTGAGGAAGAACGGGATCGCATCTTCACACCTCCGTGAGGGGCTGAGGACTCCCTTATACTTCGTGGCTCTGACATCGCCAGGCGGCGGCGGGGTTGGGCAGGGGTCTGCACAACGCACGTCCGCGGATTTTCCGACGGGAACTACGACCTGGCTGGGACCTGCGGCGCTGCGAAAAAAAAACGCGGAGCCATCCGATTGGGTGACTCCGCGTGTGGTAGCGGGGGGAGGATTTGAACCTCCGACCTTCGGGTTATGAGCCCGACGAGCTACCAGGCTGCTCCACCCCGCATCAATTTGGTTTTAAAGGGCTGTCCGGCGAAGGGTTTCGTCGCAGACAGCAAGAGCACTCTACGCACGGCGCTTGATATGTCAACCAGAAATTTTGCCGGGCTGGGTCGTGGTACAAGCCACGAGCTGTGTCCCCGCTGCCGCTGGTCTTTTCCAACCGTGACGTCGTCGTCGTCGACAAGCCCGCTTTGTGGCTGTCGGTTCCCAGTCGGCAGGGCCCCGACGATCCGCGCCCTGTCGTCGGCATCGCCCTGCAAGAGCAGCTTTCCTGTCGGCTGTGGCCCGTGCATCGCCTGGATGAAGAGGTCAGCGGCTTGCTGCTGTTTGCGCGCACCCCCGAGGCGCATCGCCTGCTGTGTACGGCGTTCGAAGGCCACCTTATCGAAAAGACCTATCACGCCCGCTGCCAAGGACGCACGCCATCGGACGCACGCCTGGGTGGCTGGGTGCGCTGGACGACGACGCTGTTGCGCGGCAAGAAGCGTGCCTATGTCCACGACGCGGGCAAGCCGACGGTGACCGACGTCTGGTGCCACGCAGAAGATGCAAGTGGTTTGCATTTCTTTCTGCGCCCCCGCACCGGTCGCAGTCACCAGCTGAGGGTCGAGCTAGCGCGTCGTGGTTGTCCGATTGTCGGCGATATACTGTATGGCGCCGCGGCCGATCCGACGCAGCCAGGCATCGCGCTGCGGGCCATCGCGCTGTCGTTTTCTGCGTGGAGCGATGCAAGTTGCTTGCATCTTCCACCCAGGCTTGTCACCGCTGACAGCCCGCCCCTGCCTGCCGAGCCGTGACCACGACGCAGCACAGACCTTCGTCTGATCCCGGCTGAGCTGATACGATGCCTGACATGACCACTGCCAACACGCTCAACGTCCTTGGGATCTGCGGCAGCCTGCGCAAGGGCTCGCTGAATCGCGCTCTCTTGCGGGCCGCGCAAGAAGAACAGCCGGAAGGCATGGCCATCACGCTGTGCGACCTGCACGAGATCCCGCTTTACAACGACGACCTGTACCTGCCGACGCCACCCGAGGGTGTTCGCGCATTTCGCGCGGCGATCGCAGCGGCCGATGCGCTGATCATTTGCTCGCCCGAGTACAACTTTTCGATCTCGGGCGTGATGAAGAACGCCATCGACTGGGCCTCGCGTCCTCCGAGCCCGCCGCTCGACGGAAAACCGTTGGCGCTGATGGGTGCAAGCCCCGGCCTTTTGGGCACGGTGCGCGGTCAGCTTGCGATGCGGCAGGTGTGCATCTTTACCAACATGATCGCCATGAACAAGCCCGAGCTTTTCGTCGCCAAAGCGCACGAAAAGTTCGACAGCGAAGGCAAGCTGACCGACGCCGAGACGCGCCAAAAGCTGCGCGCGTTCCTGGTGGCGTTTTCGCAGTGGGTGCAGCGCGTCCACGCGCGCTAAGCCGACCGCCGCGCGCTGAACAGAGCCAGCGACGTGCGCGCTCCGCGGTCAGTGTGCTGAGCGCAGCCCCGACGAAGCGGGCTTGCGCTGGAAGTCGTGGCGGGCCTCGATGAAGCGGACGGTGCCCGACTTTGAGCGCATGACCACCGAGTGCGTCGTCGCGCCGCCGCCATAAAAGCGCACGCCGCGCAGCAAGCTGCCGTCGGTGACACCGCTGGCCGCAAACATCACCTGGCCCTGCGCTAGATCTTCCAAGCGATAAATGCGCTCGGGATCTTTGATGCCCATCTTGTAGGCACGCTCTTGTTCCTCGGTCGAGCGGAAGGCCAGCTGACCTTGCATGTCGCCGCCCATGCAGCGCACCGCGGCCGCAGCCAGAACGCCTTCGGGAGCGCCCCCGATGCCCATCACCAGATCGACGCCGCTGTCGGGCTGCGTACAGGCAACCGCGGGAGCGACATCGCCATCTGAGATCAGGCGAATGCGCGCCCCTGCCCGTCGCACCTCGCCAATCAGCGAGGCATGGCGATCGCGTTCGAGGATGACGACGGTGAGATCCTCGACGCGGCAGCGCTTGGCCTCGGCGACGGCGTGCAGGTTCCACGTCGGTGGACGCGCAATGTCGATGGCACCGCGCGCCTCGGGACCGACGACCAGCTTGTTCATATAGGTGTCGGGCGCGTTGAGGAACTTGCCGTCTTCGGCCAAGGCGATGACCGCAATCGAGTCAGGCTGGCCGGTGGCACACAGGTTGGTGCCCTCTAGCGGATCGACAGCGATGTCGACGCGCGGCATCAGCTCGACCCCGGCCACTGCGGTCCAGCCGGCACCCACTTTTTCGCCGATATACAGCATCGGCGCCTCGTCGCGTTCGCCTTCACCGATGACCACTGTGCCGCGAATCGGCACCGAGTCAAACGCCCGCCGCATGGCATCGACGGCCGCCTGATCCGCCGCTTTGCGATCGCCGCGACCCATCAAGCGGGCCGACGTGATCGCCGCCGCCTCGGTGATACGAACCATCTCAAGCGCTAAGTTGCGATCCATGAAAAGGACTCCTTCAAGCCAAGGGAAAGACGGGAAGAGAACCGAACGACGGCACGCGACCGACGATCTTTAGCCGGTCTGCGCCCGCGCGGCGTGCTGCGTCTGCTGTTCGGCAAGACCACGCTGCATGATGGCGCGCAGCTCGTCGGACAGCGCCTTGGGTCGCCCGTGCTTGGTCGTCACCGCGTGCTTGGTCGTGCCTTCCAAAAGCAGCGTGCCGGTCTTCTGATCGCGCACGCGATACTCGAAGATCACGCGCACCGGACTTGAGATCTGCAGCTCGGCCTCAAGCGACAGCAGCTGATCGTAATAGGCAGGCTTGTAGTAGCGGATGCCCACTTCGTAGACAGGCAGCATGTGCCCGGTCTCTTCAAACTCGCGATAGGTGTAGCTAAGTCGACGAAGCCACTCGGCCCGCGCCAGTTCGAACCAGCGCAGGGCCACGGCGTGATTCACCACGCCCATTTGGTCGGTGTCGGCATAAAGCGGACGCACACTGGCCACCAGCATGCGCGCACCCTAGCAGAACGCGCCCGCCCTTGGGAACCAGCCACGATGGACCGACCCGGCGCGCGGTACAGCTAATTCAAAAGCAGGCGGCTGCGGTCGAGCTTGCGCTGACCAAACAGCCACTGCGGCACGCCGATCAGCGAAAGCAGAAAGGCGCCCAGGCAGCACTTGCCGCCACGGACCGTTGCATCAATGCCTGCGCCTAGCTCGCCCTGCGTATTGTGCGCTGCGGCAATGACGAGGTGCGCCATACCCCATAGGAACACCAGCCACGCCATCGATGTCACCGTCACTCCCAGCATTTTTTGCAGCGTGGCCAGCGAACTATTGAAGGGCCCAGTGCGTAATTCATTGCGCACTGCGAAGGGCGCGACGCTCCCCCCGCGAAACACAGGTGACGCTGGTTCGGAGACTGGCTGGGATAGCGCGGGGGTCTGACGAAGGGCCAAGCTGGGCGACAGCGGAGTCTGCGAAGAGCGCGAGCCGGATGGGCGAGCGCTGCGGCGGTGGCGCTCAGAGACTACGTCGCGCCGCAGTCCGACATCCAGGCGCTGAACATCCGGTACCACGTCGCGCACATGCGATCCGCTCTCTGCAAGACCGTTCATGCGATACGACGTAGGTTGGCTCATCGAGTGTCTCCGCTTGGGGCGTTGGCGGGCCGCACGCGCGGGCCGCTGCGATGTACTCTTGCAAGGAAGGGGCCGCTCGCCGGGCCGCAGGTCGCGTAGATTTTCCGTCGGTGCATAGGTCGGACAGGAGGGCGAAAAGAGCAGCGCGTTTCACAACGCAGTGCGTCACGGCGAGGCAGTTTGGGGCTTGGGTCGCGCCGCCACTTGTGCGTATAGTGCGGCCACATTGCGAGCGACGAGGCCCCGTCGCTGTCCACACGAAAACGTCCAACACGTCCCACGCAGACCACTGCTTGGATCTGGAATTCCAGACCGAGACGGAAGGAGCGCACAACATGTCGACGACGAAGGGTGGCCGCACAAGCAAGGTGACGCACCTTGTGCTGCGGCAAATGAAAGAGCAAGGCGAGCGCATCGCCATGCTGACCGCGTATGATGCCAGCTTTGCTCGCCTGTGCGATCAGGCGGGAACCGATGTGCTTCTCGTCGGAGATTCGCTGGGCATGGTCATCCAGGGGGGCGACAACACCCTGGGCGTGACCATGGAGCACATGATCTATCACTGTCGCGCCGTCGCACGCGGGGTGAGCGCGGCCACGGGACGCTCGATGGTCGTGGGCGATCTGCCGTTTATGTCGTATCAGACCGGCCTCGACGAAGCGCTGCGCAACGCCGGCCGCCTGATCAAAGAAGGCGAAGCCGAAGCGGTCAAGCTGGAAGGAGGCGCCGAGTACGTCCCGCTCGTCGAGAGAATGGCGCGCATCGGCATCCCGGTGATGGGCCATATTGGCCTGACGCCGCAGTCGATCCACTCGCTGGGTGGGTATCGCGTTCAAGGCCGCGAGCAGGCGCAAGCCGACAAGCTGCGCAGCGACGCGCAGGCGCTCGCCGAGGCGGGCTGCTTTGCCATCGTCCTTGAGTGCGTACCCAAAGAGCTTGCCGCCGAGATCACGGCCAGCCTGCCCATTCCCACCATCGGCATCGGTGCCGGCCCCGAGTGCGACGGGCAGGTCTTGGTGCTGTACGACCTCCTCGGGATGAACGAGGAATTCCGGCCGCGCTTCGTCAAGCGCTATGACAACTTGGCC
Source organism: Myxococcales bacterium (assembly GCA_016794505.1). GTDB lineage: Bacteria > Myxococcota_A > Polyangia > Palsa-1104 > JAEUJZ01 > JAEUJZ01. Next base: position 186,864 of record JAEUJZ010000131.1, on the reverse strand, counting down.
CTGCGCGTGCGCACCGCGATCGACAGCTACATTTCGGAAGTGCGCGACGGTGAATTCCCCGCCTCCGAGCACAGCTTTGGTCGCGACAAAGAGCCGCGCGCTGCCGCGCAAAGCGCTGCCTCGCCGCGCGTCGCGGCCGCAGGTGGCGTGGTGTCCGAGATCGATCCGACAGCGGGTCTGTCCTGTGTGCCGCTGCATCCTCTGCCCGGCGGCAAGCGCTAGGCACAGCCCACAGGATCCCGAGCATGAGCACTGCAACCCCGACGACGCGACTTCATGGCATCGAAGTCATCGACAGCCCAGCCCGTATGCAACAGCGCATGATCCAGGCCCGCGCCGACGGCAAGCGCATCGCGTTTGTGCCGACGATGGGCTTCCTGCACGAAGGCCATGTGTCCTTGCTGAAGGCCGGGCGCGAGCGCGGCGATCTGTTGGTGCTGTCGATCTTCGTAAACCCCATGCAGTTTGGCGCCAGCGAAGATCTGTCGCGCTATCCCCGCGATCTCGACGGTGACCTGCGCAAAGCGGCGAGCGCCGGCACCGACCTTGCGTTCTGCCCCACGCCCGAGTCGATGTATCCCGTCGGCTTTCAGACCCGGGTCGAAGTGACAGAAGTGCAAAAGGGTCTGTGCGGCGATCATCGCCCAGGCCACTTTGCTGGCGTCGCCACCGTCGTGCTGAAGCTGATCAACTTGGTGCAGCCGCACGTGCTTTTGCTGGGCGAAAAGGACTATCAGCAGCTTCAGGTCATTCGTCGCATGGTCCGCGACCTGGCCCTGCCCGTCGAGGTCCTGGGCTGCCCGCTGATCCGCGATGACGACGGCGTGGCGCTGTCGTCGCGCAATGCGTACCTAAGCCCGCACGAGCGTGAGCAGGCGCGCACGCTGTCGCAGGCTCTGTTCGCGGCCCGACAGGCCTTTGCTCACGGCGAGCGGCGACGCGATGCGCTGCTCGATCGGGCGCACTCGATCCTTGCGGCACAGCCCGCCCTGCGCTTGGACTATCTAGAGCTTCGCGACGCGTCGGATCTGACGCTGCCACCGTCGACTCTGACCGATCCAGCGGTGCTGCTGGTCGCTGGCTTTATCGGCCGCACCCGCCTGATCGACAACATCCTGCTCGCGCGGTAGGACGCCCAAATCCATGGGCTAGTGGCGATACAGGACGTAGGTATAGCGACCGCGCAGCCACATCGTCGACGTTGTGTAGTCGTGATGCGGCTCGACTTCTTCGTCGACGACATGGGCACAGCTTCCGCCCTGGCGCCGCACTTCTTGCTCGATGCGGCGGACCACTTCAGCGGTCAGCGAATCGCTGCACTGCGTCCACACCTCGTCGGGATGCGCGGACAGCGGCACGTGCGGACTGTCGGCTTCGATGACGTGCTCGCCTTCGATGGTCTCGGAAAGCGGCGGCAGCTCTCGACGGAAATAGACGATTTTTTCGGGAACCATGGGCTGGCGCGGGTCGTTCATATGCGCGGATCTTATGCGATGAAAGCAGCTCGATCTAGCCGATCGCTGCGTCGCAGAAAGCCGCTGCGCTTAATAGCGATAGCGCAGCACGACTTCGCAGAAAAGGTTGTCGGGGCGGCGCGTGGCGGTACCAAACGCGGGGCCATCGCGCGTGTCGAGCCCCGTCGGATTCGCCATGTTCAGCAGGTTGAAGAACATGCCGATCACATCGATGTTCTGCGTCGTCCACTTCTTGAGGTTGAAGCCGACCTGCAGGTCGATGTTGAACGTCTGCGGCAGGTTGAATTCGGACCACGTCGTCGGATCGTTGTTGCGGGTGCCGGTGCTGGTGCCGCGCGGCGAGCGGTAATAGGTGAACGAGTTGTCTTCCGGGCTGCGGAACGACTTCCAAAGCGGCGCGCCGCTGAAATAGTTCAGCGTCGTGCCCAACGACAGTCCGAAGTCAAAGGCATAGCTGACGATGCCCTTTAAGAAATGCTTGGGTGCGCCGTCGAGCGCGCCGTAGTACAGCGGATCCAGGCGCGGGTTCTGCTTGTAGCCGGGATCGAACAGATCCGTCACCGTGCCGTTTAGGAAGGCCAGCGTGTACGAGGCCACCAGGTCCCAGTTCCCCGGCGTGCCGCGCACCCACAAATCCAGGCCGTGATACGTGCGCGCGGCATCGGTCGGCGTCGACGCCGAATACAGCCTCTGGCGCATGCCGTTGACGTAGCCGATGACGCGGTTGCCCGCCGGATCCCAGATCTGGTTTACCTCTTCGTTCACCCAGAAGTTCGCGTACTGGCGATAGGTGTAGTCGGCGCCAAGGACAAGCTGCGAGACGATCTCGCGGTGCAGGCCGACCGAGACCTCGTCGACGCGCGGCGGGCTGAAGTTGGTGTCGGTGGCAAAGCTCTGCGTGCCCGCGCCGCCGGTCTTGCGCTGCTCGATGAAGCGCGCCGAGGCCGCGTCCCAGCGCTGCAGGCTGGATGTCATGGTCGGGTTGCCGCGATCCGCGATGCCCGCGTTGCCCACGTCGTTGTGGCGACCATAGTGCGCGACGACCAGCGTCGTGCGGTCGTGGAACAGGTCATAGATAAACGACAAGCGTGGCCCAAAGCCAAACAGCGTCTGCAGTCGCTGGCCATCGGTGTTGTACAAGACGCCAACGTCAAAGCGCATGCCCGGCACGATGGTCAGCCAGCGCAGCAGCGTGAACTTGTCTTGGATAAAAAAACCGACGTTGAGCGCCGAAGCCGTCGTCGTGTAGCCCTGGCCCGGCTGTGCGCCCGAAGGCTGGCTGTCCGGGAACACCTCAAGCTGGCTGCAGCTTGCATAGGTCGCCGCGTTGTTCGGATCGCAGGGCAGCCCCGGCACCGTGTCGACGAAGCGCTGGCCCCCCGCGATGCCCAGGTTGTGGCGATAGTGCATATACGTAAACTGCACGCCGCCTTTGATCTGGTGCTGCCCTCCAAGTCCGCGCACCGTGTAAAGCAGCGTCGGAGCAAGCTGCACGCTCCACTTGTTTTCTTCTTCCCATGGGCGGCTGCGGTTGCCGTACACGAAGTTGTTGGTCGCCGCATCGCTGGTCAACAGCTGGTGTGACGGCGTCAGGCGATCCGGTCGCCCGTCGATCGTGCGCAGCGAGTCTTCCAGGAAGTCTTTGTAAAAGACACCGCTTTGGATCTGCAGAAGCAGCTTGTCGGTCAGCAAGCTGTCGACGAGCAAGCCGACCCAGTGCCCGCCGCGCTTGAAGCGAAGCTCGGCTTCGGGCGCCAGGTTGTTGACGTTCGGTGCGCTGCCCTGCACAGCGCTTGAGTTCGCGCCGTTTACGATGTCGTTGAAGTCCAGGCTGTACGAAAGCGTCACGCGCGTCGACGCTGTCGCCTGCCAGGTCAGCTTCAAGCGCCCGAGGTACAGCACCTGATCTTGGTAGCGGTCGTACGCCGCGTTGATGCCGTACCACGGCTGTTCCGAGATGTTGAACGTCAGGCGATTGAAGTTGAACTGGAAGTTGCTCCAGAACCACAGCCGGTCCTTGACGATGGGGCCGCCGAAGTTGATCGCCGCCGAATAAAACGACCGATCGGGAAGCGGCCGGTTGTCGTAAAGCAGGTTGCTGTTCTGGATCGGCGTGTTCGTCGGATAGCGCGTCGTCGCCGAGAACTGCGGCGGCTGCAGGATGACGGTGCTGTCGACGATGAACTTGTTGCCACCCGAGCGGGTGACCATGTTCTGCACCAAGCCCAGACTGTTGTACTCGGCATCCATGGCGCCGGCCGACACCACGAACTGCTCGACCGAGTCCGAGTTGATGAGCGCCGAGCTTGAGCCAAACGCGCCGCGCGTCACGTCGGTGACTTCCAGGCCGTCGATGTAATAGCGGTTAAAGCGACCCAGTCCGCCGCGCACCACCGCGCGATCGCCACCGCGGGTCACGCCCGGCGTAAACTGCGCGACGCCCTTTTCCTGTCGGAACGAAGGCGAGCGCGTGATCGCTTGGTTGTTAAGTGGGGTGACCGCCGCCGCGCTCTCGGGGTTGAGCACGGGGTTCACCTTTTCGATGATCGTCGTCCGCTCATTCATCTCGGGCGTCGTCGCAAGCTCAAGCGCGACGTCGACTTCCGAGCGGCTGCCGGCGTTGATGACGATGCCGAGCTGACGATACGGCACGAAGCCTTCCATCTTCACCGACAGCTCATACGTGCCTGGCGGCAGGTTGACGAAGGTGAAGCTGCCGTCGTCGTTGGTCACTTTCTGCTGGGCCCCACCGATCAGCTGCTTGGATCGCAGCGAAAGCGGAATGCCGGCCAGGCCGTCTTTGGTCCCCTTGGCTGTGACGTAGCCACCGAGGCTGCCGGTGTTCTCACCGATGGCCCAGGCTCTCCCCGGACACAGCAGCAGGGCCATCCACAACACGACTAGCGACGCGGCCGAAAGGAAGGCCCTCTTCGTCGAAGAACCGGTCATCAAACGGGTCGCAGGCATAAGTGGCGGGAGTGTACGAAAAGCCCTCCGAGCCGGGAACCAAAAACACGCAGCGCCAGTGCGCGACGTGCCGCTCTGCCCCGCGAGCCCTCTTTGCCATCCCGCTCGGCAGTCCCCAGGGGGTACGCTGGTGGCTATCGAGACCTCGACGCACCCCCGGCACAGGCCGAGGCACAGTCTTGCGATGCGATCTGTGACGACGCGCATCGCAGGCAGATAATAAGGCCGCTATCGGTGCGCTCTTTATCGACTCTTCACGAGGCTGCCCATGTTCTTCAATCCCTACCGAGACGAGGATCCCAAGAATCGCGCCGACCGGCTGCGCACTCGCTATGAGCAGCTTCGCGAGACCGAGATGTCGAGCTGGTACAGCATCACCGATCTGTTCCACACCGTCGTCGACATCTCGCTCAGCGAGGTCTTCCGCTCGCGCCTGGACCGCCGCATGCTGCAGCCGCCCGAGCCGGTGCCGCAGCCCCGCCCCGATCAGCCGGAACCGTCCGCTCCGCCCGCTTCTTCTGATCAGCCGACGGCGCCGTCTGAAGCGACCTGTCAGACCGCACGAAACGAAGCGCCGCGAACCAGCAAGTTCTTCGATTACAGCCGTGCGACAGCAGCCAGCCAGGCAGCCGATGGCGCGTTCTGGTTCGACTTTGCCGCCGACGTCGGCGATGGCTTTAACTCGACGTACTATGTCGCGGCCCTGCTGTCGCAGCCGACGCTGTACCCGCAGGACCACGACCCAGTGGACCCAGCGACGACGGCGCCCGCGAAGCCGTCGCCGAGCGCCACCGCATCCAGCCCCCAGGCAGGCCTGCCGCGCGGGCGCTTCCTGCTGCTTGGCGGCGACGAGGTCTATCCCAGTGCCTCGCGCGAGAGCTATGAGCAGCGCTTCTGCCGCGTCTATGAAGCCGCTGCCTATGCCGATCGGCCGCCCAAGGCCGACGACGCCACGCACCTGTTCGCGCTGCCTGGCAACCACGACTGGTACGACGGCCTCGCCAGCTTTATGCAGGTCTTCGGTGACGAGCGCGCCATCGGCATGTTCCGCACGCGCCAGCGATCGAGCTATTTCGCGATCAAGCTGCCACACGGCTTTTGGATCTTCGCCATCGACATTGGCCTTTGGGGCGAGCTAGACCGCCGTCAGGTCGAGTACTTCCAAGATCTGGCCGAGAACGATCTGGCCGACGGGGATCGCATCATCCTGTGCATCGCCGAGCCGGACTGGGTCAAGGCGCGGCCGAACATCGAAAACCTGCGCGACGGCCTGTTTTATTTCGAACGCCGCTTGGCGGAAGCGCTAGAGCGTGCTGCCCAGCGCGATCGCGCGCCTGGATCAGCGACGGAAAATCCATCGCCAGCTGCGACCCTGGCCCAGCAAGCGCCGCACAAGATGGCCGCAAAGACGCCGCTTATTCCGCGCCGCAATGTGCGCGTGGTCTTGCGGCTGGCCGGCGACCTGCATCATTACCGCCGCCACGAGTCGATCGAGCCCTTTCACCCCACCGACCGCAGCGTCCAAGACCAAGACTTCGTGCCACACGGGCATCGCGTGGTGCAGAACCTCACCGCCGGAGGAGGCGGCGCGTTCTTGCATCCGACGCACGAAGTCGACCGCGATCGCCGCAGCAAGCTCGGCGGACAGCTAGCGCAAGCGGCCGACGGCACAGTGACGCAGTTTCCCCCTGGCTTTTACACGCTGACCGACCCGTCCAAACACGATCAGCCCATCGACGAGACGCGCCAAGACTGCCTGGTCTTTCAGTGCCAACACGCCTTCCCCAGCGTCGAGGAATCACGCCGTCAGGCGCTTAAGAACCTGGCCTTCTTTCGCTACAACCCGCTGTTCTTGCTCTCGCTCATCGTCGTGTACGGAGCGCTGCTCAACCTGGGTCTGTACCTGCTTCATATCCAGCATCACCTGTGGACCGCGCTGCTCGTGTTCGTGATCTCGCTGGGCTTCTTAAAAGGCTGCCAGGGCTACGCCAAAGGCGAAGCCAGCGGCGAAATCGGCGAGAGCAAGCAGGGCCGTCAGCGCCAGATCTATCGTCGACGATCCGTGCTGCACAAGGCTGGCAACCGCGGGCTTTGGCACGGCGCCGCGCATGCCGCCGTCTTTGTCGGCAGCCTGTTTTCGCTGGCCTTTGTCTATCACCAGCACTTCGCCCCGCCCGAGGGCTGCTCGCTCGGGATCGGCGAGTGCGCCAACGGCTGCATACCGATCCTTTCAGATCTCAGCGAGCTTTGGGATCGACCGCACAGCGGACAGATCGGGCTCTGGCTGCAAGAGGCCTCATGCACCGCGGACTTTTCTTCGATGGTGCGCTTCAACCTGGCGGCGGCCTTCGGCGTGCTGGGCGCCTGGGCGAGCACCGTGGTGTTTGGTGTCTATCTGTTCTTGGCCTTGAACAAGAGCCACCTCAAGCTGCACGCCAACGGCGCCTTCGCGTCGCTGCGCATCCAGGACTACAAGAACTTCCTGCGCATCCGCGTGACGCCAGACGGCCTGACCGTCTATCCCATTGGCATCCGCAAGGTGCCGCGAAAATGGGATCTGCGCATCCCCAACGACCCCAGCACGCCGCCACCTCCGGGTCTGCCCCAGACCTCGCTGTTTTATCCCGCAGGCAGCGATCGCAGCGCCCCCTTTTACGATCAGCTAACCCGCACCGCCGCGCTTTCGACGCCCTTTCTGATCGAGCCGCCGATCGTCATCCCCAAAGCCGATCCCTAAGCGAAAGAACCCGCCGTCTTGGAAAGGGGCCGGCGCGCTTTACACGTCGGCTTCGCTGGCGGCGACACCCGGATCGCAGTCCTCGCAGCCTGGGCGGTTGGCACGCGCCACCGGGTCAAAGACCTTGGGCTTGGCATCGTGCCCGGCTCCACGGATTCCCACCGACGACAAAATGCGATGCACCGTGCCCTGGCCACGCGCGGGCAGCGCTCGCTCGGCCTGTACCCTGGCCCCATCGGCTGCGTTGGCCGCGTCGGAGCGCCGGCAGTCTTCGCCGCACAGCGTCCGCATGCTGCCCATGGACTCTAGGCTCTCGAAGCGAGCCCCACACTCGCACTCGTATTCATAGATCGGCATGCCGTGGACTGTACTTGAAGCGCCGCTTTGAACCAACGACGCGCATCAGCGCGAAGCGGCCGGGGCCATCGCAGAAGGACCACCTGCCGCAGGTACCGCCGGCTGCGCAGCAAGCGGGGACGTAGCCGGTGTTCCCATCGGGGCACTGGTCGCTGCCGGCGAAGGTTTCGCTGACGTCGACGATCGGGCCGACGCGAGGATCGCTTGGTACGTCGGCAGCACTTCGATCTTCTTCTCGAAGGCTTCATAGCGGCGCTTCTTCACTTGCTCGCGTAGGTGGACGATCGTCGAGTGCGGAATCGACTTCGACACCATGTTGATGATCCAGTCGGGTAGGCTGCCGCCGGGGTTGGCGTGGACTTGATACTCGGCCTTGGTGTATTCGCCGCCTTTTTCCGGCCAGAAGTACCAGTGCCCACGCAGCGCGGGCATGCGCACAACGCCCTTTTGCGGCGGCCACGCCGGGTGCTCGATGGCATCGATCTCGATGCGCACGACGTTCTTTTGCGTGTCAAAGGTCGTCGTGGCGCGCAGCACGGCATCGCGATCCGACACCGGCCATGGCGCCTTGGTCCGGCTATAAAAAATCACCGTCGAGTCATCGACCTGCTGGACCAGGATCTGCGCCGCGGCTTCTTTCATCCACTCCAGCCGGTGCTCGGTGTCGTTGAGCACGCCAAGCACCGCGGCAATCGGCGCATAGATCGTCCCCACGCCACGAAACTCGTGCAGCGGCGAGCCCGCCACGGTGCGCCTATGGACCGCGACGCCGTTGTCGCCACGCACCCACTGCCACGGACCGCGATCGGCCACCGCGTCCCCTGCGCCTTGGGCCTGCGCACACCGCGGCCCACCGTCGAAGTTCTGCGCCGATCCGCACAGCAGAGCCACCACGGCCCAGGCCCACGCGGCACGTCGCGCCCGCCATTGCCCCAAACTGATGCATCGCAACATTCCCAATCAGGCTCGCACTGTCGGTCGGCCTCGTCAATCGCGCAGACACGCCGCAGTTGACCCGACTGTACGTCCGCGGCAGGTGGCAAGACCGCGTGGCCAGCACAGCGCTTGCGGTCGCTGTTTGTCTCTGTTTTTGTTGGCGACTTGCGGGGAAATTGCGCAGAAAATAGCGTCTTCTGATGCGGACGCGTCGCGTGCTTGGCACGGTGCCCGCCCAGCGAACCGCCCCTTCCTGTCCCGATGAGCATCCTTCTTGATTTGCCGACGCTCTTGCGGCTGCAGAACCTGCAGCTCTTGTCGCGCGTCATCGCCGAAGGGGCTCTGTCGGGCTTGCATCGCTCGGCGCATCACGGATCGTCGGTCGAGTTCGCCGAGCACAAAGAGTACGCTCCCGGCGACGACCTGCGTCACATCGACTGGCGCGCGTACGGCCGCATCGACAAGTACTACGTCAAGCGCTTCGAGGAAGAGACCGAGCTACGCGGGTACATCTTGCTCGACGTCTCGGGCTCGATGAGCTATGGCCGCGCGGGACAGCTTTCGAAGCTGCACTTCGCCAAGCTGTTGGCGGCGGCGATCTCGTACCTGCGCTTGCGCCAGAACGATCCGACGGGGCTGCTCTTGTTCGGCGAAGCGCTGCGGCAGTACATCCCGCCCCACAGCGGCGGGGCTCACCTGTCCGATCTGTGCAGCGCGCTAGAGCGCGTGCCGGGCGAAGGTCTCACCAATCTTCCCGACGGCATCGCCTATCTATCTGAGGTCGCGCGGCGCCGCAGCCTGTGCATCGTGTTTTCGGATCTGTTGCCGTCGAGCGAGCAGGCCAGCGATGTGCCAGCCGGTGAGCTTGTCGAGCGCTATGCGTCGCGGCTGCGTGCCCGCTTGGCCGGCCTGCGCGCCCAGAAGCACGATGTTATCGTCGTGCAGATCCTCGATGCGGACGAGCTTGAGCTGCCGTTTTCTGGCCTGACGTGGTTTGAAGACATCGAGCCCGGCCCCGACGGACCGGCTCGCTTGTTCGTCGATCCGGGCGATGTGCGCGCCGCCTACAAGGCCGAGCTGGACCACTTCTTGGCCGCGATGCGTCGAGGCCTGCGCGAAGCCGACGTCGAGTATCACTTGGTGCAGACCTCGCGCTCGATCGAGAGCGTGCTCTTAGACATCCTGCGCGGCCCTCTGCGCCGCCACATTCGCAAATAAGCAGAGCAGCGACGATGCACTTTCTGTCTCCGTGGTATGCCGCGCTGGTCGTTCTGGGAGCCCTGCCGGTGATCATTCACCTGATGGGCCGCAGGCGAGCTCGCGTGCAGCCGCTGCCGACGCTGCTCTTGCTGTATGCCAGCCATCGTCGCGTGGCGCAGCGGACCCAGGTGCGGCATATCGCGCTTCTGCTTTTACGCATGCTGGTGTGCATCGCAGCCCCGCTGGTCTTGGCCAAGCCGTTTATCGAGACCACATCGGATCTGCCGGCGCGGACCAGCCTGCAGCAAAGCGCTGTGCTGGTGCTCGATGACAGCGTGTCGATGCGCTATGTCACCGCAAGTGGCGCTGGCCCCCTATCGACGGGCAGCCGCCGCGGCGAGAGCCTGTTTGCCCGCGCCAAAAAGCGCGCCACGCGCCTGATCGAAGCGCTGCCGCCCAGTGCCGACGTGGCGCTGGTCTTGGGCTCGCGCGGGAATGCCGCGCCACAGGCCGATCTGACCCACGATCGCGCCCGCCTGTTCAGCGTGCTTTCGGGTCTGTCCCCCAGCCTGCGCGCCAGCGATCTGCCCGGTGGCGTCCGACGAGCGGCACAGATTCTGACCACGGTGCGACACAGCGCCCGACGCATCTATCTGATCACCGATGGCTCGACGCAGGCCCTACAAGGGGTTCGCCCGCTGTCAGATACAGAATTATCCATAGTCGACGTCAGCGACGGACAGCCTCTGCCCAACCGCGGCATCGTCGACATCCGCAGCGAGCCAGCGCCCGGCGGCAGCGGTCAAAGCCTGCGCATCTCGGTCGAAGTCGCCAACTTCAGCGAAGTGCCGATCAAAGAGCTCACCGCAACCCTGTCTGTCGACGGCAATGCCATCGCCAGCGGCCTGCTGGATGTGCCGGCCAATGGCCGCGTGGTCAAGCGCTTCCTGCACAGCTTTCGTCCCGGCAACCAAGCGGCACCGCCGTCCGCACCATCGGTAATCCCCGATGCAAGCGGCGAACGGCGAGCCAGCACCGAGCCCAGCAGCGAACCCGCCCAAGGCGGCCTGCACCACATCCGCGTGGCGCTAGAACCCGATGCGCTGGCCGAAGACGACGTGCGTCACCTGCGCGTCGAAGTGCAGCGACACATCCGCGTGCTGCTCTTGGACGGCGAGCCGCGGGCCCTGCGCCGCGATGACGAGGTCTATTACGTCGAGATGGCGCTGCATCCTGGCGATCGCCTGGGCGGCGAAGAGACTCCGTTTGTCGTGACCACCGTGCCCATCGACGATCACCTACCGGTATTGAGCGACTTCGATGTCGTGCTTTTGTGCAACGCCAAGGCGCAAGAGCTCTCGCGAAGACAGCTCGATCGCGCACTGCGCGGCTATGTCGCAGAAGGCGGCGGCCTGTTCATCGCCCTTGGGGACAATGTCGATGTCGATGCCTACAACGCCGCGCTGGCCGATGTCTTGCCGCAGCCTCTGGCCGTTACCAAGACCGCCGGCACGCTGGAACGCGAGCGCACCAACGAAGACGAAGGCAAGAGCCGCGAAGAGGCCCCGCTAGGCAACGGCGAACACCTGGGCCGCTTTGATCGCCGGCACGCGCTGGTGCAGCCGTTTCTGCACGGTCGCGCCGATGACTCGCTGCTCGCGGCGCGCTTCAATCGCTATGTCCTTCTGCGCCCAACGCCCAAGACCGCGACGGGCAGCGGCGTCGTTCTGTCGTTTGAAAGCGGTGCGCCGGCCCTGCTTGAACGCAGCCTGGGCCGGGGCCGCGTGATGCTGTTTACATCGACGCTCGATCGCGACTGGAACGATCTGCCGATTCAGCCCGCCTTCCTGCCGCTTTTGCAGCAGATCGTGCGCTATCTGGCCCGCGCCCCCCTGCGCGAATCGGAAGCCCCGACGCTGGTCGGCCAGCCGCGCGAGGTCCGTCTGCAGTCCGGTGATACCCGCGTCGAAGTGACGCTGCCCTCGATCAACAAGCGCCTGTTCGAACGGCTGGGTGGGCGGCAGATCCTGACGTTTTCTGACACCCACGAAGCCGGTTTCTATCGCGTTGCCGCTGCCAGCGAGTCAGGCCCTTGGCATCCGCGCCCTGCCGAGTTTTTTGTCGTCAACATCGACCCCAGCGCGTCGGATCTGCGCCACGCCCCGCCCGAGCAGACTCAAGCGCTCGAACGTCCGCCGCCCACGGCCCACGACGCCATCGAGACCTCGGGCCCACCGCAGCGCCGCCTGGAGCTTTGGCATTACATCGCGCTCGCCATCCTGTTCTTCTTGCTCGGCGAAGCGCTGCTCTTGCGTCAGAAATAAGCCGCGGACCGGGTCCTTTTGCTGGCCCTCGCGATGTTCGACCGTGTCATCGCTGACGCCGGTCCGCAGCACATGAACAGCCGGCTATTCCTGCCCCAAAAACGCGCCGCTCGCGTCGTACAGAAGCTCGATCTTTTTTCCATCGATCCGCACTTCGATCTCATAGATCGGCGGCGTGTTTTGGCCAGCTTTGGTGACTCGCTCGATCTGCTCAATCGCGGCCTTGCCGTGCGCAGACTTGGCGAAGGCCGCGCGCACCGCAGGCGGCAGATCGGCTTCGCGCAGGATCTCCTCTTCTTCGACGAGGACGCCCTCGGGCGTGTACTTGGCGTCGATCTGGCGCTCGCCCCACTTCAGCTTGGCTTCGTACACGGTCTTTCCGGCTTCGACCTCGCGCTCGTACTTGAGCACGCTGCCGCCCGGATACTTCTTTTTGACCGCGGCCAGCACGGGCTTGGGTACCGCCGACTCCGCGATCACCTCTTCTTGCTCATGGGCCTGGCCAAGCACGGGCGAGCCGCCGATGCAGATGCCCAGCGCGATCACCCAGGTTCGCAGATGCTTCGAGTATGCCGTTCGCTTCATCGTGACCTCCTCGTCGCGATCTGGCGCTTTTTCGCGGGCTCCGTCAATCCGTTGTCGCAGTCAGAGCCGTGCATCTGTTCACGGCAGGCAGCGATGCCCCTGGGGCAGATACAGCGCAGAGCGCAGAGCCCGCGCGGTCAGCGAAAACGTCGCGGACTCGCCCGCGGTATCGGACACGACAAGCTCGTCGCCAGATAGCGCGTCGCGATAGCGGCCTTTCGGCAGGCGTATCGTCGCGCCCTGCGGCACAAAGATGCGCTTGTCGTGGGCGGCCCGCGACAGCACCGCCAGCACCGCGGCTGCGTCGTCTGAATTCGCGGCTGACTGGTGAACCGCGACGCTGATCTCGGCCTCGGCAAACAGCGAGGTCCGCGGGCCCGAGCGAAGCTGCGGCAAGCAGCGCCGCAGCGCCGCCAGACGTTCCACCAGCGAAAGCAGCGCGACCTGCGGCGGCAAAAGAGCACTGTCCAAAGGACCCGCGGGCCCCGTCGGTGAGACATCAACCGGCACCTTCGGCAGGACGCGCCGCGAGTCGGGATCGTTGGCCCCGGCCAGACCAATCTCGTCGCCGTAATAGATCACCGGCAGGCCGGGCAGCGTGTAAAGCAGCGTCAGACCCAGCCCCAGCTTGCGATACGGCGCCGCATCGGTGGGCTGCGGTGGTGGATCGTTCCACGGATCGTTGCCGGCATTTCCCGCGGCTTCCGACAAAAAGCGTGGCGTGTCGTGGTTGTCGAGGATCAGCCCCATCGCCGCACCCGAGCCGTGCCAGGCCGCTTGGCTCGCCGCGATCTCGGTCTCTAGCTCGTGCAGGCCCAGCTTTTCTTGCGCCAGCGCCGCCCGCATCGCCCACATCAGCGGAAAATCAAAGGCGCTGTCCAAGCCGTCATACGAGCGCCCCAGGAAGCTGCGGATGCTGCGCCGTCCATCGGAGCCCGGACCGGTGTAGTTCTCGCCAAGCAGCAGCAGATCCAGCCCCTTGCGCAGGCGCTGCTCACGCGCGGCCCGCACCATGCGACGGGTCGCTGGCCGGGGCATCATCGGCACCGCATCGATGCGCATACCGTCGAGGTCGAAGGCATCCAGCCACCATAAAAGATCGTCGACGCCCGCCTGCTGCGCCTCGGGATGTCGCCAGTTCACGTCGGGCAGATAGCGATCGAACCAGCAGTCTTCGATGCGCTCGCCCCAGCCGCAGCCCGGACTGCCGCAGATGCAGGCGGTATTGCCGTCGGAAAACCAGCTTGCGGCCTCGGCCTGTTGCGGCGGCAGGCTGGCGATGTGCAGGCGGCGACGCGAGTGCAGCTGATACGCCGGATGCTCTGAAAACACGTGGTTGGGCACCGCGTCGAAGATCACGCGCAGCCCGCGGGCGTGTGACGCCGCCAAAAGCTCGCGCAGGGCCTGCGTCCCCCCCAGGCGCGGCTCGACCGAGCGCGGTCCCATCGGCCAGTACCCGTGATAGGCCTCGTACTGCTTGCCGTCGCGTCCGGTGAACAGGCCAGGTGGATTTTCGTAAAGCGGCGACAGCCATAGCGTAGTAATGCCTAGTCGCGCGAAATACCCGGCCTCGACGGCGCGCAGCAGCCCACGCAGGGTGCCTCCCGCTCGCCGACCAGGGGTCGGCGGAGGCAGAAGCGCCCCATCGTCGCCCAAGAAGCGGTCGAGAACGACGTGATAGACGACGCCATCGCCAAGCGGCGGCGCCGCGGCAAGCTCGGTCGGTCGGCCCGGCTGCGGCGGCTCGATAAAGGCCGACGCACTGGCCGAAAGCGGCGGGCGCGAATCGCCGCCTTCGCGCAGCACGCGCAGCGTCAGCGTGTACTTGCCAGGGGCAAGGCCGCTTCCTTCCAGCGTGATGCGCTGACCGCCCTGGGAATCGGGGGCAAGCTGCAGCGTCGGCGGCGAAAGCGGAACACCCGCCTGGCTTAGGCTGGCCGCAAGCTGTGTTGGCGATAGCAGCCCGTCTTTTCCGTCGCGGCCGGGCTGAAACAGCGCCTCGCCGCGCAGCCGGCCATCGCGTGCGCTCTGCACATCAACAAAGCGCAGCGTCGCGGCGCCGCAGTCCGGGATCGTCGTGCGCGTCCACTCGACCTCAAACGGTCCGCTGTCGCGATAGCGTGGGTCGGGACCAAACGCCCCCTGCGGAGCTACGTCGTCTGGCACGATGAAGTCGCCGATCACGATGCCATAGTCATACGTCCCCGGCGGCAGAGGCAGCGAGACGGTCTGCCAGCGCTCGCCCTCTTTGCCGATGCGCTCGTCCAGCAGCGGCAGGCCGGGACGAGCAAAACCATTCCAGCTGCCGATCACCTGCGCCTGTTCGACCTGCTCGCGCGTGAGCGGACGCGGCAGGCGCTTGCGATCCGTCAGATCGGGCCGCAGCAGCGCCCGCTCGGGACGAAACCACACGCGCAACAGGCAGCGCTCGTCGGGGACTTGCGGGCCCGCGGCAGGCGAAGCGCAGGCGGCGAGCACCAGGCACACCCCAAGCAGCACACAGCGCACGCGCTCGATACGCTCTGTTTCAAGTCGTCGCAGCGCCGCACGCGTCACCACCGACATTCGGACCATAACGCCTCATCCCTAGCACATCTCTCCCGAGGCTTGCGCTATCTTGGCGCAGCTCATGTCGCTGCTGTCTGCATCGCTGGCCTGGCTGGTCGCTGCGGCGGTGCCCTCGTCGCTTGTCGCTGGGGTCAACGCCGACGCCGGGGTCGAATACGACAGCAACGCCAACCGCGTCAGCCCTGGCACCGACACCAGCGTGCGCGGCGGACCGCTTCTGCGCGGCACCATGGGAACACAGCTTGGCTATGCCGGCGGACGACAGCGACTGCGCGCCCAGCTTCAAATTGGCGGCAAGGTGTTTCTGCTGCCGACGCTGCAAGACCAAAACGTCGGCGTGATCTTGGGCAGCTATGAGCACGGCGTGCAGCTTGTGTCCGACGGGCGGCTGCGGCTGTCAGGCGTTGCCGATTACTACGATGCCTTTCAAGCCCCGGCCAGCCTGATCGAAAGTCGCGACTTTCGCTCGCTTTCGGTGAGCGTCCGCTTGGCGGGTGTGCGCGAAATGCCGTCGGCGCCGCAGCATCGCATCGATGGCGGGCTGGATCTTGGCATGCAGTACTTCGCGTTTAAGCCCGATGCGGCGTTTACGTTTGTCGCGCCATCGGCCGCCGCGCGACTCAGCGCCCTTTTGCACGCCGGAGATCCCGAGCTAGGCCACGACTTCGATCTGTCGTTGCACCTGCGCGCCGATTACCGCGGCTATATGTTCGGCCGCACCGATCTGTTCATTCAGACCGGCGGCAGCTTGACCTGGCAGGGACCGGCGCTCTTGCAGGCCGGCTATATGGTCCAGCTTGCGCTGTCCAACACCAACGGAGAGAGCTACCAGCGCCACCTTGTCTTGGCCAAGCTGGGCGTCCGCCTGCCGGGCGACTTGTATGTCACGGGCAAAGCGCAGCTGAACCTTTTGCAGGGCGCCCCCGGCCTGTATGTCCCCGTCAGCAACATCGATGACGACAACCGCAGCCTGGGCCTGATCGACATCGAGCGCCCGCTGCCGCGCGGCTTTGGTCTGGTGCTGCGCTACACCGGCTATTTCAGCCTGCCCGGCGAGCGGTCCAGCCTGGATGCGATGGGAAGCTATCAGCGCCACACCGTGTACCTGGGCGCAAGCTATGCCTATCGCACGCGCAAGAAGTAACCAGCATCGCGGCCCCGCGCGCGTCGTCGCACCGAGGCAGAATCGCTAGAACGTCAGCGCTTCGGCGGGACAGGACGTGGCCTTGGGATCGGGCAGGTGACCGCGTACCACGACGAAGCCGCGGAAAGCCGGGGCCAGCTCGCCAAAGCCAGCGCTGCCACCCAGATCGATGGCGCTGCGCAAAAAGCCCAGGCGCACGATGCCGCGAAGCTCGGTGCCTTGTACGGGGCTCTCGCTGACCATGTTCAGCTGTCCGGCGGCTTCGGCCACCAGCGCAAGACCGATCCGTCGCACCGGCAGCTTGCCGGCCAGCGCCGCCCCCCACTCAAGCTGGTTGTGCAGAAGGTCTTGGTACAGCGCTCGCTGCGATGCGAAACGCACGCCCAGCTGACCCCCCAGGGCCAAGAAGCGATGCCGGAATGAGCCGATCAGCCGCGGGTTTACGGTGAACGACGAGGTGGCGATGAAGTCGCGCTGGCCGCCGCCTGGCGCCGTGAACTCCAGCACCAGGGCCAGGCCCGCCTTGCGATCGACCGGGGTCAGCAGCGCCTTGGCGCGAAAGCGCAGATCGCCGATGCCGGTCGAGCCCAGGGGCTCGGACACACCTTGGGCGTCTTGCATGTTGGTGCCCGTGATGCGCAGCCGATCGCCGGCCTGCCAGATCGAGATTGGCGCCGCGAAGCCCACGGACAGACGCTGACGATAAATGCCCAGCTCGGCTCCGACATCGACGGTCAGGCGATAGCGCACCGGGACCGCGACCTCTTGCTGCGTCGCCTGATGACGCAGCACCAGCGCGCGACCGATAAACGAAGCGCCGCCGGCAAACCAAAGCTGGCCAGCCGCCGGAACCGGCGCGCCTTCCACCTGGGCAAACGACAGCGGCCCCGCGGCGGGGGCAAAGCGATCCACCGCGATGCCCGTGCTTTGGGCATGCGCAGGGAGGCTAGAAGTGAGGGCGAAAGCGAGGCTTAGAAACGCGAGGAGAGCGGCAGCGGGGTTACTTCTGGCTGGTCTTGGGGGCGGGCTTGCCGGGCTCGCCCAGCGCCGCGAAGAGCTCTGCAGCCGTGAGGGTCGAGCGACGGGATTCTTGGCGCTTGCGGTCGCGACCGGCCTTCTTGTGGTTGCGGACGCGCCTTCGCGAGGTAACTGCGGTGTTGGAAGCCATCTGTGTCTCCGAATATCCAGGAACGCTAGCAGGATGCAGCAGTCTCCCCAGACACCCCCACCGTGTCAAGAGGGCAGTGCGGAAGAGCCGCAAGGACCCGGCCACGAGCGCACGTAGACGATCTAGGAGGCTGTTGGCGGTCTTGCCGCGTTGGGCCCACGCCCTGCGCTTTGCCGGCGGCACCTGATCGCGACCCGCCGCGATGCGATAGGATGGGTCCATGGTGAAATCGGCGCTGTCGCAGCGAGGGCGGCGAGTCCTTCTGATTCCGGTTCTGGTGGCCTTGATTGCCTGGGCGCTCGGCACACACGTCGAGGCCCGGCCGGGCGGCGGGCAGTCGTATCGCTCGTCTTCTTCGGGATCGTCGCGCAGCTCGTCTTCTTCGGGATCGTCGCGCAGCTATTCAGGGTCTAGCTCATCGGGTAGCTCGCGATCGTATTCGTCGGGATCGTCGTCGGGATCGTCGTCGTCCCGCTCGTCGTCATCCTCATATTCGGGCTCGTCGGGCTATGGTGGCAGCTCGACGACGGTGTACGTGCCTTCATCAGGCCCCTCGTCGCCGCGAGCGGGCTGTAACGGCTTTACCTGGGTGGTGCTGATCCTGATCGTCGGCGTGCTGCTCTGGCTGTACTTGCGCGGCAGAAAGAGCTCAGGCCCCGTCGAGCGCGCCACGATCGACGTCGATTCCAAGCTGGCTCAGGACGGCATTTCCGCGCTGAAAGGCCGCGACGAAGCCTTCGACCCGCAGGCCTTTGTCGAGCGCACCAAGACCGTCGTCGCCAAGGTCAACGAGGCCTGGCTGGGCGGTCACATGGGACCGACGCGGCGCATGATCTCGGACGGCGTGTTCACGCGCTTTAACACCCAGCTCGGCCTGCTTAAGGCCGACGGTCTGCGCAACGTGATGAGCGACTGGCGCGTCGTCTCGGCCGACATCCTGGCCGCCGAAGCCGACGAGCTTTGGGACACCATCCACGTGCGCATCGTCGGCGAGGCCCGCGACACCAACGTGCAGCTCGGCACACCTGACGACAAGGTGCAGCGCACGCTGCGCAGCCAGAAAAAAGAGCAGTATCACGAAGTCTGGTCGTTCATTCGTCGCCGCGGCAAGAAGTCCAAAAAGGGCGTGCCGGCCTTGGAAGGTCAGTGTCCAAGCTGCGGCGCGCAGCTTCCGACCGGCGACGTCGTCAAGTGCGACTACTGCCAGGCGCTGGTCAACTCGGGCGAGCACGACTGGGTGCTGGCCGAGATCACGCAGCCCGAAGAGTGGCGTCCCGGCGCCGCGCTCGACGAGCTACCCGGCTTGGCCGAGCTTCGCGGGCGCGACGCGACGATCAGCCGGCAAGAGCTCGAAGATCGGGCATCGGTCATTTTCTGGAAGTGGATCGAGGCGCGCAGCAGCGGCAAGCCCGAGAAGCTCGCGCGCTTCTGCATGAAAGATCCCGCGGATGCCACGGTCGCCGCGGCGCTCATGCTGCAGCCCGCCAAGCTGCGCGATGTCGCGGTGGGCAGCGCCGAGCTCAAGTCGCTGGATCCCGTCGAAGATCACGAAAAGCGCAAGCACGACCGCGCCATCGTCGAGATCCGCTGGAGCGCCTCGGTTGACGGAGCCGAGCCGGCGTTCGATGTCCACGAGTTTGAGCTGTCGCGCGCTGCTGATGCGCCGCAGCACGCCAAGTTCAAGCGCGGTCTGTGCTCGCTGGACTGCCCGCAGTGTGGTGGACAGCTGACGACGTCCGATGCCGTCACCTGCACGTACTGCGGCACCAAGCTCAGCGGCGGCAAGCAGGACTGGGCTCTGCACGCGGTGCACAAAGGCGAGGTGCCATCCGAGCCAGAATCCGACGACGACGACTTCGAGGACGAGCCACCGAGCAAGCTTGAGACCGGCTTGGCCATCGGCGCCATCGTGGCCGGTGCAGCACTCGGCGCGATCAGCGACTCGTCGGACGACTAGGCACGCTGGGCACGCTGGGACTGCGCAGAAAGAGCTCGGCCAGCATGCAGCGAGCGCTGCCACCACCGACCGCTTCGATGGTGGCAAGGGGTGTGTGCAGAAGCGTGGCCGAGCGGGCCAAGCTCGCCCTTTGCTCGGGCAAGAGCGCAGCGTGAGCGCGGCTCGACATCACCCAGATCGCTGCGCCGTCCGGCCCGCGCAGCTCAAGCAGGTTGCCGGCAAAGTTATTCATCTGCGCGATCGAGATGGCCACGACTTCGCGCCCGCTTTCCTGAAGCGCTGCCGTCACCTGCGCTCGCTCATCCGGGTCGAACATGGCATCCAGGCAGACCACGGCGTGCGTGCGGCCCACCGCCATCACCACGTTGGTGTGGTAGACCGGCTGCCCCTGCGGCGTCTGCGTCGAAAAGACGACCGGCCGATAGCCCTGCGCCCGCGCGAACTCCGCGACGACATCGGGATGCGTGCGCACGGAACGCGCGGCATACGCCACCCGCTTGCGCCGATCGAGAACCAGGCTGCCCGTGCCTTCTAAGAACCGGCCGTGGTCTTCGTGAAGGCGCAGATCGATCACGCGCGCAAAGCCCAGCTCGCGCAGCGCACAAAGCAGGTGCGGGCGGCGCTCGGCACGGCGGCTTTTCGTCGCCATCGGGTACAGCACCAGCGTCCCATCTGCGTGCGTGGAAAACCAGTTGTTGGGAAACAGCGCATCCGGCGTATGCGGCGTCGGTACATCGTCAAAGACATGAACCGTGATGCCGGCCTGCACCAGCAGCCGATGCAGACCTTCAAACTCGCGCAGGGCCCGCTCTTGCACCTGCGCGTCCGATGCCAGCGAGGGCGCTTGATAGGCGTTGCTGACCGCGGTCTCGGCGTTCCAGCCAAAGCGACACGGACGGACCATCAGCACCGCCGAGGCGGTCTGCTCACACGAGTCCAACGACGACGACGGCATGCGCGGGCCTTGCCATACCACGAAGCGCGGCCCGAACAAGCGGGGCTGTGGTCTGCAGATGGCCGAGCGCGGCGATGGGCAGAAGCGCGCGGAAGCGGAAGCGGAAGCGGAAGCGGAAGCGGAAGCGGAAGGCTAGTTGGACTTCAGCTCGGACGGGCGGCGCGTCGCAAGATAGCTGGCCAGCGTCGGCAGCGCCGCGATGCGCGCGTGGAAGGCCTTCAGCGCTGGATGCCCATCCAAGCTGGCCGGCTTCATCGCCAGGTGACCATCCAATAGATCGAACACCATGATGTCGGCATACGTCGGCTTGGCCCCCGCGAAGTACCCAGCGTCGGGCTTGGTGCTGCGGCTCAAGAGCTTTTCCAAGAGCTGCAGGTTGTGCGGCAGAACCTCAGACCAGTACTTTTCGATGGTGTCGGCCGGCGGGTTGAAGCGAGCGGCAAACGCCACCGGCACGAACTTGGCGCGGGCATCTTGCACCGTCTCGGCGACGATATCGGCCAGCACGTGCTCGCGCTCGCTTTCGCCATAGGCGCCAAGCGTCCGCGCCAAGTGGCGCATGATCGCCGCGCTCTGCGGGATGACAAACTCGCTGCCCCCGCTGCGATCGATCAGGATCGGAAGCTGCCCAAGCGGCGTCTTGCCCTTGAGCGCCGGCCAGTCGGTGACCGCCGTATCGGTAAACGTCGTGCCGGTGTAGTGCAGAAGCAGACGAATCTGCTCGGCGCGACCGTGGATGGGGAAGTACAGCACCTCGAATGTGGGGCTCGTGCTCATGTCCGGCTCTCCTTGCCTGGGATGCGATGAGATGTCTGCGTGCGCAGCGGTCGCCGGGGTCGCTTCTAGCAAGGCCTCGGCCCCGAATGGCACGCGTGTTCGCTGTGGAGCGGACCCAGGATAATGCAAATCCGCGCCCGCAGGACCTGAGCAACGCGTCCCGGCATCGCCCCGCCGCGTCTTATCTGCCAGCGCATCACCCGCAGGCCTGGTGCCTGCCGCAAGGTCGCGCTGCGCTGCCGCGCTACGCAGACCGCGCTGCCCCGGAGCAGCGCCATCTAGCGACGCAAAGACGCGCACACCACAAAAGTAATCGTTGGCCAATCGTGAACGCCGCGATAAAGTGGCGGCGTTTGCGTTGTGCTTCCTTGCTTTCCCGGTGGATCTACCGTCCTAACCACTTGGCTTCCTTCGCATCCACGTAATCGCCCCCTTTATTTGGCGTACGTCCTGTTCGTTCACGTCACCCTGCAGCGCGGTATCGGGAAACGCTCTGGGTCTCAAAGGAGTGTTCTCTATGCCGTTCGTGTCTCTTGGGCTGGTGCCCAGCCTCGCTCTTCCTCTGTCTCGCCTGGGCTATCAGCAGCCGACGCCGGTTCAGGCCGCCGCCATCCCGCTGGTCTTGCAAGGCCGCGACGTGCTGGCCCGCGCGCAGACCGGCACCGGCAAGACGGCCGCGTTTGGTCTGCCGATGATCCAGCGCTTGTTTGCCAGCCCGCCGCGCAGCACCCACAAGCGCGCCCCGCGTGGCCTGGTCCTGGTGCCGACGCGAGAGCTAGCGCTGCAGGTCTATGAGTCGCTGCTTTCGTACGGCGAGCCCATGCGCCTGCGCGTGGCGGCGATCTTCGGTGGCGTCAGCATACAGCCGCAGATCACGGCGCTGCATCGCGGCGTCGACATCGTCGTTGCCACACCCGGCCGTCTGATCGATCACATGCAGCAGCGCACGGTCGATCTCGCGGGCATCGAGATCCTGGTGCTGGATGAAGCCGATCGCATGCTGGACATGGGCTTTCTGCCGCCCCTGCGCCGCATCCTTTCCAGCTTGCCGACCGAGCGACAGACGCTGCTTCTGTCCGCGACGCTCGACAAAGAAGTGCAAGAGCTGGCCGCCTCGTTCACCAAGAGCCCAGCCTATGTCGATGTCACGCCGACGCAGACGGTGGCGGTTACGGTCACGCACCACATCCATTACGTCACGCAAGATCGCAAGCGCGCTCTTTTGACGCACATCTTGAGCCAGCCGGACCGCGGGCAGACGCTGGTCTTTTGCCGCACCAAGCATGGCTCGAACCGCGTCGGGCATCAGCTTGAAGTCGCTGGCATCCCGGTCGGCATCATCCACGGCAACAAAAGCCAGAACGCCCGTGTCAAAGCGCTGACCGACTTTAAGAGCGGTCGCGTGTCGGTCTTGGTGGCGACCGATGTCGCGGCGCGCGGACTCGACATTCAGCAGCTTCCTCTGGTCATCAACTTCGATCTGCCGCTGGTTGCCGAGGACTATGTGCATCGCATCGGCCGCACCGGACGGGCGGGCGCACCGGGACGCGCGATCTCGCTAGTCAGTGAAGGCGAAGCGGTGCTGCTGCGCGACATCCAGCGCCTGCTTTCGGCCCCGCTTGAGACCCTCAACCTGCCCGGCTTCGAAACCGAGCCCTTCCGCATGTCATCGCAGTCCAGCTCGGGTGCGAGCCAGCGGCCAGGGCAGCGATCGAATACACGCAGCGGTCCGCGCAGTACGCCGCGCTCGGGGCAGTCGCGCCCAGAGCGATCGGGTCGACACCCAGCGCCCCAGGCCACCCAGCGCGATGCCGGACCGCGCGTCTCACGCGGGTCGGCGTTCGAGGGGGACGATACGCCCCGTGCGCCCCGTGCGGCCAAACCGAGTGCGGCCTCGCCGTCTCATGCCGCCCGGCCTGCTCACCCCGCACGACCCAGCCACCCGCCTGCGGATCGCCGCGCAGGTCACAGCGGCCGACACGTCGGTGCGCCAGCCCAATCACACGCTCGTCGCGGCCATGAGCCAGGGCTAAGCCCCAAGGCGTAAGCGCGACCGCGCCTCGCTGGCATCGCGCCGCTCGCTGGCATCGCGCCGCTCGCTGGCATCGCGCTTGCTGTCTATCTCCAGCATCATGCTGGGAATCACGCTTGCGCTGAGCCTGTTCATCGGTGTCCTCCTTGGGCTGCTGGGGGGCGGTGGCTCGATCCTGCTCGTGCCGGTGCTGCTCTATGTGCTCAAGCTTGAGCCCAAGTCGGCGCTGGCCACGTCGCAGCTTGTGATGGTGACGACGAGCCTGGTGGCCATGGCCGTGCATGCCCGCCGCGGTCGCGTCGTGTTTTCGACGGGCGGGCTGTTTGGCCTGTCCGCGATGGCCGGCGCGTATCTGGGCGGACGCGTGGCGGCGCATGTCCCCGCGCGCCTGCTGATGCTGGGCTTTGTTTCACTGATGTTGCTGAGCGCCCTCAAGATGTTGCGCTCGCGAAACAAGCCTGAAACAACGCCAAAGGTCACACCCGGTCTGCCGCTTCGCGCCATGGCGGCGGGGCTGCCCACCGGCTTTATCGCCGGCATGCTCGGGGCCGGCGGCGGCTTCCTGATCGTTCCCGCCTTGGTCTTGTTCGCGGGCTTGCCCATCGAACAGGCCGTGGGCACGTCGCTTCTGGTGATCGCCATGCAGTCGCTGGCCGGGGCTGCGGGCTATCTGGGACACGCCACCGTCGATCTGCGCCTGGTGGCCGAGCTCTCGGCCAGCATGGCCACAAGCAGCATCCTGGGAGGCTTTCTTGCAAGCCGCGTATCCGCCGGCAAGCTGCGCACGCTGTTTGCCGGGCTGCTGCTCGCAGTCGCCTGTTTCATGCTGATCCGCAGCGTGATGCAGTGAAACAAACGCGACCTGACGTGAAACAAATGCAGCGGGCCATGAAACAGCGCGTGAACCACAAAATGAAACAGATGATGAAACAACGTGTGAAACAACTCGTGAAACAACCCAGGCGACGAGGTGAGCCATGGATGTCCTGAGCTATCTGCCCGCGCTGGCGGGCGGTCTGATGATTGGCACGGCGGCCGCGCTGATGCTGTGGCTGGAAGGCCGCATCGCAGGAATCAGCGGCATCGTCGGAGGGCTTTTGCAGCGCACGCAGGGCGATGCCACGTGGCGCATCGCGTTCTTGCTGGGGCTGATCGCAAGCCCGCTGCTGCTGATGCTGTTCACCGGGCAGCGGGCCCAGGTACACGCGACGGTGTCTCCGAGCATGCTGGTGCTCGCCGGCTTGCTTGTGGGCTTTGGCACGCGACTGGGCAGCGGCTGCACCAGCGGTCACGGCGTCTGCGGGCTGGCCCGGCGCTCGCCGCGCTCGCTGGTGGCGGTTGCGACGTTTATCGCGACCGGCGCGCTGACCGTCTATTTCATGCGTCACCTGGGTGGAGGGCTGCGATGAAGGCGACAAAACACCTCGCTGCGTTCTTCGCGGGCGCGCTGTTCGGGGTCGGGCTGTACCTGTCCGGGATGATCTACCCCCAGAAAGTGCAGGACTTCCTCGACTTCACCGGCCGCTTCGATGCCAGCTTGCTGTTTGTGCTCGGCGGCGCCGTGGGCGTGACCTTCTTTGCCTTCCCGCGCATTCTGCGACGAGACAGCCCGGTCTTGGGCAGCAAGTTCCACCTGCCATCCGCCAAGGCCATCGATACCAAGCTGGTCGTGGGCGCGGCCTTGTTCGGAATCGGCTGGGGGCTGGGAGGCTTCTGTCCGGGCCCAGCCCTCGTCGGACTGCTCAGCGGCTCGTCGGCAGCCCTGATCTTCGTCGCGGCGATGCTGGCCGGCATGGGACTAGAGCATATCTATCAGCGCCTGCGCCAGCCGCGACACGGCACCTAGCGGATGCGATGAAGCGGCTGCTTTGGGCACTCGCCCGCGCACCGCTTGTACGGCATCGGCCCCCCGTTCCCGTCGCGCCAGCCCTGGACAGCGAGCCCCCCACTCGCTGTATGACTGCGTCCTAAAAGCCGCCCGGAGGCGTCACGCACAGCGCCCAGGTTCCGGGGACTCCGACGGCATCCCAGGCCATGTGCGTGGCGGCCCACTCGGGCGAGCAGCGGCCGTACAGGTTTTCCGCCGCCTTGGCCGTCGCCAAGCGCGCTTGCTGGAAGTTCGTGCCGGCCGTGAACAGCTTGGTGTTGGCCACATAGAAGATCCGCTGCGCTTTCGCGATGCCGATGCCACTTACCGTGGTCTTGGTCTTCATGCGCGGATGCACGCCCCCTTCTGACAGCAGATAGAACGCCAGATTGGGAATGCCGCTGTTGTAGTGAACGCCCCCGCGGTCCGGTCCACCGGGCATGATGCGCTCGGCATAGTTGTCTTTGCTGGACATATCCTTGGTCGGATCGGACATGAAGCGCAGCGCGCCACCGGGCAGCATCGGGCCTGCCGCCGCTTCGCCGATCAGCCACGTCTTCATCGACGGAGTGATACTCGCCGGATTGCCCATCGAGCTGCCGCCTGATTCGACCCAGGCTTCCGCGGCCGCCGCTTCGATGTCCGACATGCCTTCGTTCATCGCGCCCGACTCGTTCTGATAGACCAGGGCCGAGGTCGAGCTGGTCACCGCATGCGTCAGCTCGTGCGCGCTAACATCAAAGGCGTGCGCCAGATTGACGAACAGCGTGCCGTCTCCGTCGCCGTACACCATCTGGAAGTATGGGCTGCCGAGCCAGGCGGCGTTGTTGGGCGAGCAGCTGATGCCGCCACCGAACGTGACGTGGACGCTCGACTTCAGCGCCGCCCCCTTGTCGTCGAACGAGTCGCGCTCGTTTTGGAACTTGTAGAAGTAATAGGTGTTCCCAACGCCCTCGTAGACCTTGTTGACCGTGACGTCGGTCACCGGCATGTCGCCTTCCTTGCGGCTGGCGGTTCCGGGCAGCGTCGCTGGGTTCAGGCACTTTTTGCCGTAATCAAACATCTGGCGATTGATCGCTTCGTGTCGCTGCGTGAAGCGACCGAGGACGCGCGCATCGCTGGCTTGCACCACGAGCTCTTCTAGGGCGTGGCCATCGCTGGCTTCAAACTCGACCAGCGCGCGATACGCCAGGACCGGCTCGCGACCGGGGCCTGCGACGAACACGACCTGGGTTGGCGCTTCGTGAACCTGCAGGCTGGCTTCTTGTCCAGCGGCGAAAAGTCCCGACAGCGCGCGGGACAGCGCCACATCGGCGGGCAGCGTCGACGCCGTCTCAGTAAGGCGCAGATCGGGAACCAGCTCGCCCAGGACGGTATTCAGCGCGCCGTCCGCATCGATCTGCACGGCCGCTTCTTTGTGCAGGACCAGCAAGCCCTGGTGGCGCTGCTGCACGCGGACAAACAGACGGCCCTGCGCATCGCGCGAGGCCTGACGTACGCTCAGCGAGTCCTTGGGCGACAGGCGCAGCGCGCTGCGCAGCGTGGTCAGCAGCACCTGGGCGGCTTCGTCGGCGCTGCGAATGCCCAGGGGTACATGCCCGCTGAGATACATCGGCGTGCCATAAGATCCCAGCGCGGCACTGTCAAAGCCAAGCTGACCCAGGGTCTTGTCGCTGGCATCGGCGGGCTGCGCGAGGATCGCCGCCGCATCGGGATCGACGACGGGAGATGCAGCAGGCTGGCCGCTGCGCTCGCTGCCGCAGCCGATGGACAGGCCCAGCAGGGTGACGCCGATGAAAGGAACGGCAGAGCCGCGCAGCCACGCACCGTGCCGCACCGTGCTTGTGTGAAGTCGATTCTTGGTCATGGGGAAGGGGGCTCCTCTCTGTGAGTGGGCGCGACAGTATCACGCAGACCCGACAATGCCAGGTGAAGATCGGGTGCGCGCGTGGGGTTGTGTTACTTGAA
Organism: Myxococcales bacterium; assembly: GCA_016794505.1. GTDB lineage: Bacteria > Myxococcota_A > Polyangia > Palsa-1104 > JAEUJZ01 > JAEUJZ01. The sequence goes on along the minus strand of JAEUJZ010000131.1, from coordinate 159,847 downwards.
GCGCGCTCGATAGCGATGGACCGAGGCGTACTGCGGTGGCCAATAGGTTGGATAGTCCTGCTCGGCGGCCGCGTGCTGGGTCCAGTACGGATCGAACAGGTGCGCGCGAGCCAAGGCCGCAAGATCGGCGCGTCCCGCGGCGATGATGCTGTTCACGTCGGAATACGACGAGATGTTGCCGACGGCGAGCGTGGCCAGCCCGACCTCAAGACGCAGGCGCTCGGCAAAGGGGGTCTGATACAAGCGACCGTACACGGGCTTGCAGTCCGGCGCCGTCTGTCCCGTCGAGACATCCAGCAGATCGACGCCCGCTGCTTTCAAAAGACGCGCCACAGAAAGGGTCTCGTTGGGCGAGATCCCACCGGGGTGCCAGTCGGTGGCTGAGATGCGCACCGAGATCGGTTTTTCTGCCGGCCACACCGCGCGCACGGCGGAAAGGACCTCCAGCGGAAAGCGCATGCGGTTTTCGATCGAACCGCCGTATTCGTCGCTGCGATGGTTGCAAAGCGGCGAAATAAAGCTGGCCAACAGGTACCCGTGCGCCATGTGTACTTCGAGCAGATCGAAACCAGCCTCGTGGGCCATCTCGGCACTGCGGACATAGTCAGCGCGGATGCGATCCATGTCCGCGCGATCGAGCACGTGCGGCACTTGGCTGTGCGGAAAATACGGCAGGGCAGACGGCGCAACGATGGGCCAGGTCTGTCCATCGGGCAGCGGCTCGCTGTCGCCTTCCCACAGAAGTCGCGTGGCTCCTTTGCGACCGGCGTGGCCAAGCTGCACGCCGATCTTGGCTTGGCTGTGGCGATGAACAAACTCGACGATCCGTCGCCACGCTGGCACGTGCTCGGGGCGATACAGGCCCGCGCAGCCAGGAGAGATGCGGCCTTCGGCGCTTACGTCGGTCATCTCGGCGATGACCAAGCCCGCACCACCGATCGCGCGGCTGCCCAAGTGAACCAAGTGCCAGTCATCGACGGTTCCGTCTTGGGCCGAGTACTGACACATGGGCGAGACCACCACGCGATTCGAAAGGACCAGATCGCGCAGTCGAAACGGCGTGAACATCGGCGGCGTTGGCTTGCTGCCGCCAGGACCGATCGCGTGCATTGGGTCGGCTTGAATGGGGGCTTTCGCCTTGGCAACTTGGGCGCGGGCCTGGGCCATCACCGCGGCATCCACCGTCGACATCAGCGCTGGATCGCGCAGCGTCAGGTTTTCGTGCGTAACACGCAGGCTGCGCGTCAGCAGGCTGAACGCAAACTGCCACGGCGGCAGCGACATATAGCGCTCGGTCTGCTCGAACCACTCAAGGCTCGTCTGCGCGGCGCGCTGCAGGCTTTCGACCATGGGCCTTCGTGCGGCATCGTACGCCCGCAGCGCGGTGGCGATGTTCTGCCGGTCCGTGCCCGGCATCTGGCGCAGCGCGTCGCGCAGCACGATGGCATCTTCCATCGCCAGCTTGGTGCCCGAGCCGATCGAAAAGTGCGCGGTGTGCGCGGCATCGCCGAGCAGCACCAGGTTTTCATGCACCCAGCTTTCGCAGCGGATGGTCGGAAAGTTGCGCCAGAAGCTGCGGTTGCCAATCAAGCGATGACCGGCGAGCTCGTCGGAAAACAGCGCTTCGCAGTACGCAAGCGTGCCGGCTTCATCTTGCGGATGCAGGCCCGTTCGGCGGAAGGTCTCTTCGGTGCATTCGACGATGAACGTTGACTGCGGCGCCTCTGGATCGCGCGGGTTGGTCTGCGTATAGCGATACGCGTGTACGCGAAACAGACCGTGCTGGCTCTGCTTGAAATAGAACGTAAACGCCGAAAACGGGAAGCTGGTGCCCAGCCACACAAAGCGGTTCGGGCGCAGGTCGATGTGTGGGCGGAACGAAGCCGCGTACTGGCTGCGCACCAAGCTGTTCACGCCATCGCAGCCAATCACCAGATCCGCTTCGAGCTGCGCGGAGATCTGCGCGGCGTCTAGATCGTGCTGAAAGATCAGCTCGACGCCGTGCTCGCGGCAGCGGCGCTGCAGGATGTCGAGCAGCCTCTGTCGCGACAGGCCGGAAAAGCCATGGCCCGTCGAGCGCAGCACCTGATTCTGATCATGGATCTCGATGTCGTCCCAGTGCGCGAAGCTGTCGACGATCTCGTCGTAGGTTGCGGCATCGCCACTGCGCAGGACCTGCAAGGTCTGATCGGAAAAGACCACACCGAACCCGAACGTGTCATCGGGTCGGTTGCGCTCATAGACCGTGACGCGCTGCGCTGGATCTTCTTTTTTCAACAGCAGCGCCAGATACAAGCCCGCGGGACCACCACCTATACAGACGGTACGCATGCGCGGCATTGTAAACACAACGCCACCATTTCCGATCGATTCGTGCGCGATGACGCAGACGCAGTGCAGGGCGGCTTCGATGCAGGCGGAATGCCCGCCGAGCAGGCACAGTCGCTAAGGCAGCCCAAACGGGAGCCCCGCCGAGTCGTCGCAGAGGCGCGGCTGCGAGTCGCTAGTCGCCGGATAGCGTGGCGCGGAACTGCGTGTTGCTGACCAGCTTGCCTTGATCTTCCAGCTCTAGCGCCGCGGCGCGACGCAGGATGCTCATGTTGACCGCGGACTTTTCGGCAGCGGCCAAGAAGGCCGCGCGCACGGCCACGTTCTTGATGTAGCCACCGGACAGCTCGTACTCGTGCGCCAGCGCCTTGAAGTCGATGTCCTTTGAGCGTCGCAGCTTGGCCGGCATGAACGACTTCCACAGCCGCTCTCTTTCGGCCTCTTCGGGGATCTCAAGGTGCAGGTGCAGCGTCAAGCGGCGCTGCAGCGCTTCATCGAGCGCTGCTTCCTTGTTGGTCGTCAGCACGGCCACGCCCGAGTACTGTTCCAGGCGCTGCAGCAGATAGTTCACGGCGAGGTTGCCGTAGCGATCGTTGCTGCTCTTGACCTCGGTGCGCTTGGCAAACAGCGAGTCGGCTTCGTCGAACAGCAGCACGGCGTGGGCGCGCTCGGCCTGATCGAAGACCTTGGCTAGCTGCTTTTCCGTCTCGCCCACCCACTTCGACACGACCTGCGCCAGATCGACTTGATAGATGTCGAGATCCAGCGCCGCGGCGATCAGGCCGGCGAGCATCGTCTTGCCGGTGCCCGGCGGTCCTGAAAACAGCGCGATCATTCCCTTGCCGTACCCGATGCGCTCGTCGAAACCCCACTCGGTATAGACCTGACGCGCATACAGCGCGCGGTTGATGAATTCGCGCACGCGGAACATGTCTTCCGGCGGCAACACCAAGTCTTTCCACTTGGCCACCACCGTGATGCGCCGCGCGAGGTCGGCAAGCTCGTTGCGCAAGCGGCGACCGATTCCGGCACGCAGCTCGGCATGGCCGATCTGTCCCGTCGGGCGCAGGCGAGCGATGGCCAGGCCTTCTTGCGCGGTCTCAGAGATCTCGCCGGGCGTCAGCTTAAATGCGCGGGCCAGCGAAGGAAGCATGACATCGGGGCCGCGCGCCGCGGGTGGAATCAAGCGCTCCCACAGCTCTTGGCGAATGGCCTCGCCCGGCAGGCTGATCTCGATCTCTTGCAGCGAGCGGTGGATCTTGATCCGCGGTAGCTGCAGCGACTCGATGCCAAAGATCACCACCGATGGATAGCTCTCGAAGCGTCGCAGCAGCGCCCGACCTTGATCGGCCACCACCACTCCGCTCAGCGGGCCCAGGTACAGCACCGCCCCGCGCAGAAGCGCTTCCCGCTGCACGCGACGCAGCGTCTCGTCGAGCGCATTGGGCTCGACCGAGCTGATATTGAACGAGAGGAGGGGCTTGCCAGCATAGGCGGCGGCTCGTGTCGCGATCTCGCGCTTGCCGACGCCGCGTCCGCCCCACAGCAAGACCCACGGCAGCTTCGCAGCAGGGCCTTGCTGATTGGCAATGGCGAAGGAAGAGCAGAGCTGTTCCACCTGTTCGCGAAGCGGTGTGTCCAAAAGCAGGTTGTCCAGTCGCGCCTCGCCCACTCGCAGCTCTGAATAGTTGCTGAGCGTCGACGACAGCTCGGTCCGGCCAAACAGCACCGACAGCAGATCAAACGTCGGCTGAATGGCGCGGTAGTACACCGATCCATAGCCCTCGGGTGTCTCGACCGGCATGGCCTGCACCAGGCGCCACGACAGCAGCGGACGATCTGGATCCAGGGCATCCAGCAGATAAATGCGCTCGTCGCGCTTCATGCGATGCAGAAGCGAGACCATGGCCAAGTCCACGCCGCGGCGGTTGCTCTGACCACGCAAGAGCTGGAACACTTCAGCCAGCGGCGCATCGACATGGGGCGCCATGGCCACAACCAGCGCTTCCAGCTCCATCGGGCGCAGGCCAAGCGTCGCGACCAGCCGACCGATGGGGGCATTCTTGCGCAGCTCGGGCAGCTTCTGCTCGACGGCCTCCAGCGAGCGCTGCAGCTCGGCGATATCGAGCGGTCCGGTGCTGCCGTTCTTCCGCGCCTGGCGACGCACCGTAAAGATGTTCTCGATCTCGGCGATCGACGGATGCTCGGGCTGTGGGCGCAGCTGGCCGCGCTGAAAATGGCGCAAGCACAGCTCGGCCATGAGCCACACGCGATTGACTTCGGTCTGCAGCCACTTGCGCGCGGGCTGCTGCTCCTCATCGTTGCTCGTCTGCTCTGCACTCATGACTGCGTTGTTCCTCCGCCACCCGCACCACCCGCACCACCGCTCGCACCACCACCGTCGCTGCGAGCCGCCCCAGTGTCGTCAGGAGCCAGGTAATCTGCCGCAGAGATCTGCGTATCCGGCACAAAGTCCATAGCCATGCCCTCGGCTGCCGTGCGCTCGTCATCGTCGTCAAGCGCGGCGGCATTGTGTGCCTTTAACTCTTCTGTGCGCGACGTAAACCAGAGGTTCAGAAGCTGATTCTGCGTATCCTGCGTCGGCGACCAGCTGGTTGCCTGGCCAGACAGCAGCGACGGCGCGACCTCGGGTCCGGTCGTTGACGGAAGCTGAGCCTGCTTGGGATCCTCGGCGACTTCCTCAAACAGATTCTCGGCCTCTTTGACGTCTAGAGCAGGCATCAGCCCCCTCCCCGACTGTGCGTCGCAGCAGACATAGACATTCTGCGGCATCGTAACACGCAAAGTCGGGTGGCGTCTTTGCGTTCTTTGTCTCAGGTTCTGGAGGCTTATGCGTGTTGCAGCGACGGCAACGCGCCTGCTTACAGACCGAGCCGCAGGCCAGAAATGAGCAGCAAGCTGACCCCCAAGAGCAAGAGCAGCGAGGTCAAGACCGCTCCTGCGGTTCGTCGTCCGGCCATCCGCAGCGCGTGTACATCGACGGAGAGACCCAAGGCCGCCATGCCCATGATCGTAAGCAGGCGGCTTGCTTCTTTGATCCCCGATGCGACGCTGACCGAGATCAATCCGACCGAGCGCAGCGCCGACAGCACAAGGAAGCCGGCGATGAACCACGGCACAAGCTGCCTAAAAGACAGGCGCGGTTTCCGGTTGCCCGAGGCTGCCTGGTTGGAATCGGCGGCGGCCCGCACGCCTTCACGCAGCGAGAAAAACACCGCCACAGGCGCCAAGAACAGGACGCGGATCAGCTTAACTAGGGTCGCGCTCTGCCCGGCCACTTCGCTGACTGGATAGCTCGCAGCCAAGACCTGCGGCACGGCATAGACGCTCAGCCCCACCAAGACCCCGTACTGAGAGTGACTGAGACCGAACAGCGGGATGGCAAACGGCAGAAGCAAGACCAAGCCCACGCCGAGTAGCGCCGTAAACGCGATCGCACCTGCGACCTCGGTCGTGCTGGCGGCGATGAGCGGCGCCACCGTTGCGATGGCCGAGTTGCCGCAGATGGCATTGCCCACCGCAATGAGCACCGCGGGCTTGCGTTCGAGCCGAAACAGCCAGCGCGACAGCAGCACGCCTCCAGGCAGAGAGATGCCCACGACCAGCGCGACCGCGATCAGAAGCCGCGGCCCGCCGGCCACGACCTGACGCACATCCATGGTTGCGCCCAGAAGCAGGACCGCGACTTCCAAGAGCTGCTTGGCGCAGAAGCTTTGCCCCGGCAGGCAGCGCGGAATCACACCAAATACCTGTCGGAACACCACGCCAAGAAGCAGCGCCAGGACCAAGCTCTCAAGCGGAGGGTGGGCCAGGAAGCGGCCTTGCAGCGCGTGCAGGCCCAGCGACAGCCCGCCCAGCAGCGCGGCGAGCCCGATGCCCGGCAGCAACAGCAGCGGTCGCAGCATGCGCGAGATCTAAGCGCGCCACGTGGCGTGGTAGTTGCGATCTTCCACGGCAAGTGCGTGCGGCGTGGCCAGAAGCGGCTTGAATGTGTCGACCATCACCGCTAGCTCGTCGGTGCGACGCGCCCCGATGCTGGCTTCATAGGCGCCAGGCTGCGGGCCATGCGGGATGCCCGCCGGGTGAAAGCTGAGGCTAGCTGGCCCGACGCCGCGACGGCTGGTGAAGTTGCCGCTGACATAAAACAACACCTCGTCACAGTCGACGCTAGAGTGCGGATACGGGCACGGAATGGCGTTTTCGTCGTAGTCAACGACGCGCGGCACGAAGCTGCAGACGATGAATCCGCCGCCGACAAACGTCGAAAATGTCGTCGGGGGCAAGTGAACACGACCGGTCTTGGGCTGATAGTCGTGGATCGAAAGCGCGATCGGATACACCGCGCCATCCCACCCGACGATGTCCATGGGATCGGTGCTGCGGACGACTTCGTGATAGGTGCCGCCGCGCTTGATGACGATCGGATACTGCCCTTTTTCAAAGTCGCTTCCGCTGGGCTCGGGCAGGCGCTCGGGCCGGCGGAAGTCACGGTGGCAGTACGGCGCATCCATGCGCAGCTGACCAACGGGGTTTCGGAAGTTGGCAGGAATCTCCAGGTAGCTGCGACCTTCGATCACCAGCCACAAAGGCGGCGCCGCCGCGGCGGCGACATCGGGCACCACGCGATAGATCGTGCCGCGTGGAATCAACAGATAGTCACCCGGCTGATAGCGCAGCGGTCCGAACATCGTCTGCAGCGTGCCCGTGCCGGCATGAACAAAGAACAGATCGTCGGCATCGCCGTTTGCGAAATAGCGCCCTTGCGCCGAAAGCGGGCGACAGATTCCGACTGCGACGTCTTCGTTGACGAACAGCAGGCGTCGCGTCGCGATGTGATCGCCGCCGGGCACGTCAGAAAGCACGCGACCGCCAAGAAAGTGGCGACGCGCCAAGAGCGGTGCTCGCTCACCCGCTGCGTCGGGATGCAGATCGCCATCGGGGGCCAGGCTGGGACTGCGCAGCGCCGCATCACGAGGCGGCAGCGCTCGTTCATAGACGATGCTGTACGCCCCATCAAAGCCGCGGCGCGTGATGCAGTGCTCATAGAGCAGCGTGCCTTTTTCATCGCGCAGCACGGTGTGATGCTTGCGCGGAACCTTGCCCAAACAGATGCGGTCGAGCATGAAGAGCCTCTGCCTTGTTCGCTTACTGCGCCGGGTACTTGTTCTCGCCAGTCTGCTCGCGCTCGATGGCTTCAAACAGGGCCCGGAAGTTGCCTTCGCCAAACGAGCGCGCCCCTTCGCGCTGAATCAGCTCCAAGAAGAACGGACCCGCGCTGGGATCTTGATAGTAAAGCGCGGCGTCCTTCATGAAGATCTGCAGCAGATAGCCATCCTGGTTGCCGTCGGCCTGAATGCCCAAGCGGCGAAGCTCAGCCATGGGCTCGCGCACCGCCGGCACGCCCTGTCGCGCCAGGCGCTCGGGCAGCGCGTCGTAGTACGTGCCCGGCGTGCTGAGGAATTCGATGCTGCGGCGGCGAAGCTCAGCCACCGCTTCGCAGATATTGGGCAACGAAAGCGCCACGTGCTGCATCCCTGGGCCTTGGTTATCGGCGCAGAAGATGGCGATCTGTGATTTCTCGAAGTGCGGGCGCAGCGGCTCGTTGTTCGCGAACTTCAAGCCCGAGTACGGTTCCCACATGACCTTGGATCGCAGGCCTGTGCCTGTCTTCATGTCGGGGCGCAGGTCGTTGGTGTGAAAGGCCACGTTCCAGTACGGCTGGAAGTCGAGCATGTCGCGCAGAAAGTCGATCCAAGGGCGCAGCACGCGCATGTTCGATGTGATGTGATCGATGCCGCTGATGCCAAGCGGGTTCTTGGCCCGCGCCGTGCCTGTGACGCGGAAGCCTGGCGGCACAAACGGCCCATCGGAGCGCTCAAGAAACGTGATGTTGGTATCGCCGAGCGGCGTAGCAATCACGAAGAAGCGGGCCGGTCCCGACTCGGTCTGGGTTTCCAGGCGCTCGGTGATCAGCGTGGCATCGCGCGCTTGCAGCACGTCATACGCACGGTCGAGATCGCGAACCCGCACGATCAGCTCGGCAGCGCTGTCGGGATGACGGCGCAGATAGCGGGCTGCACGCGAGCTGCCTGCGAGCGGCGCCGAGAACATCAAGCGCGCATCGCCGGCTTGAAACACCACCGATTCCATTTGATCGCGATGCGACGTGTCGACGGTCGACTGCGCCACTTCATCAAAGTCGAGCCGGTTCTGATAGAAGCGGCGCGCTCGGCTCAAGTTGCCGACGAAGAAGTGAACGGCATCGAGGCCGATGATGGTGAGGGGACCTGGGACTTTCGGGCGAACGAAGGACGAAGACTGGCTCATGTTTGGACCTGCCGTCTGCTATCGCGCGTGATGCGTTGAAGCGGTAATGGGGCGGCAGCATATCAGAACGCACAGGCGAACCAGAGCGCAGATTCAGCGAGGGCGGGCCGGACGTTCAGGCGGATTTTGGGCGAACCACAAGCGGCGTGTCGAGATCGCGCAGCATCTGCTGCGCCGTAAGCTCGGGCGCGGCGACTCCCTCGGAATAACGCAAGAGGCCAGCCTGCTCATAGCGCGGTCGGATGCGCGCGGACAGAAGTCCGATCTCGCGCAGGTTGGGCATCAGGCGATTGAACATCACGTGGCGGAACTCGCGCATGCTCGGCGACTGGTTGATGAATGTTCGCCACACCGCACGCGGCATGCGGCCCGCAAACCACTCGTCATAGACCTCGTACGCCATGAAGCGGTTGCGCATCAGCAGCGCGACTTCAAACGCCCAGTCTTCGCGCTCTTGCCGCTCGCGTTCCGAGAGCTGCGTGGTGATGTGCTCGCGCAGGGCCAGCACGCCGTAGTGAACATGGCGCGCCTCGTCGAGAATCACCATGCGCAAGAGCTCACGCAAGAGCGGCTCTTTGGTCAGGCGATACAGCGTGCCGAACGCGCCCAGCGCCAGACCTTCGACCATGATCTGCATGCCCAGGAACTTCATGTCCCAGCGGCCATCGGACATCAGCGCATCAATGATGACGAACAGGTTGTCATTGATGTGATAGAGCTTGCCCAGCTTGCCGTCGAGATAGCGCGAGAACACCTCGACGTGTCGGCCTTCGTCCATCACCTGCGTCGAGCCATAGAGCTTGCCATCGAAGAACTGCACCGCTTCGGTGACTTGCGCCGCGGCGAACAGCGCGCCCTGTTCACCATGCAGGAACTGCGACAGCATCCACGAAACGACGCTGTGGATCATGAGCTGCTCTTCTTTGCGCGACAGCGCATAGCCCCATTCCTTCAGCAGATCCATGGCCAAAAAGTCGCGTGGCAAGAGCGGCACTTCTGGGTTTTCGGGATCGACCGAGATGTGCCACGGCAAGCTGTCGCCATCCCACTGGCCTTGCTTGGCGCGCACGAACAGGTCGTGCATCTCGGGGTGATCCTCGGGATATCCCCAGTCGAAGTGAGCCTTGTGATGCGCGGTGATCTGCGTCGGGACGCCTTGCTTGCCGCGCTTGAAAAGCAGGCCGCGCACACCGGGTGGGCCCAGCGAAAGCAGCACCTGCGGACTGCGAATCTCGGACAAAAGCTCTAGCGTCTCAAGGTAGGGATCCAAGCGCTCACGCATGCGCGCAGGCAGAAGCGAAGTCAGCTTGGCGACGCGGTTTTTAGCAGCCGTCTTTTCGCGATGCGGGGTGGCGTCCATGACATCCTCCGGTGCTGCTAGAGCGCAGCGATGAAGTTGCGGATCTTCGCTTCGTGCAGCCGCACGAGCAGCTGATTCATGATCGGCAGCGCGTGCTCGACCAACGTCGCTGCGGTCTCGGCATCGACGTGGGTTAGGCGCATACGCAGGAGCTTGGTCTCTTTGCGAAACAGGGCCGACACCGCGTCATCGATGATCGTCAGATCCGACGGCAGAAAGCCGAGCTCGCGCGACAGACCCAGCTTGCGCAGCGAAGCCAATAGCTCGATCAGCCACACATCGTCTTGTCGCATGTGGGCATCGGCAAGCTGCGCCAACGGACTGCGACCGCGCTTGCCTTTGTCGCTTGTGCGGCCCGCGCTGGTCTGGTGGTTCGGACCTGCGCTGTGATGCGCGGCTTTGTTGTTTGTGAGGGCGATCAGGCCCAGCTCGACAAGCTCGGTGAAGTCCTGCGGATCGATGGCCAAGCGCTGCAGCAAGGGCAGAACCGGCGTCGTCTGCTCGGGATGCGCGCTGCCGAGCGTGGTCTTGAGTCGTGTTTGCACGGCCGCGATCAGCTGTTTCTGCGCCGGGCTAAATGCGCCCTCGTGTGCGGGCCCTTCGTCGCTCGCCTCTTCGTCATCTTCATACGCCGAAAGCACGGCGCGAATGGCTTTTAGCGGCAAGAACTGCTCGTCTTGCAAGCGGCGAATCAGGCGCAGGCGATCGAGGTGCGCCTCGGTGTAATACGCCATGTTGCGGCCCGTCTTGTGGCCTTCAGGCAGAAGCCCTTCGCGAATATAAAAGTGGATGGCCTGGCGACCGAGGCCGCTGGCATCGCACAGATCTTTCATTCGGTAGTGGCGCTCAGGCATGGCCATGGATCGTTACGACTCGACGTCAAGCTGCACGGGGCCGGTGGGCTTGGCGATGCACGGTAAGACATAGCCAGAAGCCCGCTCGCTCGACGACAGGCAGTTCGGCTCGGACATCACAACATCGCCTTCTCTCAGGCGCCCTTTGCAGGCACCGCAGCCACCCATGGCGCACGAAAACGGCAGCTGGGCGCCCGCGGCCAGGCCGGCTTCCAGCAGCGTCTCGCCCGGCTTGACGACGATCGCATGCTCGCTCTTTGTCACCTGGCCATCGGCACCGAGCCGCCCCAGGCGTAGCTGCATGGGCACGGGCTGCGTCGCTGCTCCACCAACGGTCACGGGATCATGCAGCGATGCGAAGCGCTCTTCCCAGATCTGCGTCGCGGGGACGCCCGCATCCTGCAGCACGTGGCGAGCCGCGGCCATCATCGGCGCGGGTCCGCACACGAAATACTCATGCCGCAGATCCGACTGAAACGCCGTCGACCCCGGCATAAGCGACAGCGTGCGAAGCTCGGCCTGCAGGTTCTTTTCGTCCAGCAAGCCCTGGCCGCCCGTCCAGTCTGCCGGTGGCTCATCGAGCAGCAAGCGAATGCACAGACGATCGCGGTGCTGACTGGCTAGCTCATCGAGCGCGCCGCGGAACAAGATGTCCGCTGCCGATCGGTTGCCATAGATCAGCGTGATGCGCGAAGCGGGCTCGCTCTGCAGTGTTGCGCGCACGATCGAAAGCAGCGGTGTGATGCCGCTGCCGCCGCCGATCAGCACCAGGTGGCGATGCTGGTCCGCGCGGGGCAGTGGCGTGAAGTGACCCGACGGGCCCAGCAGCGAAAGCACATCGCCGACCGCGCTGCGATCGTTCAGGAAGTTCGACACGATGCCGCCAGCTACGCGCTTGCAGGTGATGGCCACCGTGGTTGCAGGCCGGCCCTCGGCATCAAGAGGACTGGTGCATGCCGAATACGCGCGACGCAGCGGCGGCCCACCCGCCGGATCGCAGGGCACAAGCAACGTGAAGAACTGTCCAGCGGCAAACGCGATGGGCGCTCCGCTGGGATCGGCCAGCACCAGCGTGACGGCGCTTTCGGTCTCGCGAATGACTTGGCGAACCACCATCGGCCGCGGCTTGAGCACACCCGGTGCCGCTTGCGCGATGGACGGTGCAGAGGTCGGCGCGCTGCGCTGCTGATCGGCTCGTCGCGGCTGACGCGGGCTGAACGTCGGCTGCTGCACGCCGCGGAAGCCGTCAAGGACCATCCGCAGGTCGCGCTGCAGCCCGGCCCAGCGATCGAGCAAGCGCTCGCCCGCTTGGGAAAGCGGCATGGCCAAGGACAGCGAGGAAGAAGAAGCCACCGGGGACAGGACCGCGGGAGTTTGGGAGGTGCTCATGTCATTCAGTCTAGTGGCGCCGATGAAAAGTGTCTAGTGACACTTTACACTTTTTTGCCCGCAGCGCGGTTCCGAGGGGCGGGCCCGCAGCCGCCCGCAGGGGTGCGGCTGGGTAGTTCTTGTGTCGAGCCAGGCGGTTACGTAACACTGTCGCTCATGCACGATGTTGCCCATGTCGACGTTGCGAGATCGCAGGCAGAGCCCAGCAGCGATTGGTCGGCGCAGCGCAAGACGCCGCTTTCCGCCATCACCGATGAGATCGCGCGCCGCTTGCTTTTGACCGCGCTGTCCCGCGGGGGCGATGCAGCGGACTTGTTCTTCGAGTACAGCGACAACGCCAGCTATTCGTACGAAGAAGAAAAGGTCAAGACGACCAGCCGCGGCGTGACGCTGGGCTTGGGCGTGCGGGTGCTGCAAGGTGAAGCGACCGGCTATGCCTATACCGAAGAGCTCACCGACGAAGCGATGCAGCATGCGGCGCGCACTGCGGCACAGATCGCCGCCTCGGGGGGCAAGGCACCGCCGGTTGATATCAAGTGGCCGCCGCTTCCGACGTTCTACAGCGTGCCGGTCCCCAGCATGGCGGCCCCGCCCGAGGACAAGCTGGCACTGTTGCGCCGCGCTGATCGCACGGCCCGCGCCTGCGATTCGCGCATCGTCAAGGTCAACGCCGGCCTGTCGGAAGAGTGGCGCGAGATTCGCCTGTTCACGGCAGACGGTCGCGCGTATCGCGATGTGCAGCCGCTCGTGCGCTTCGTCGTGTCGGTGGTAGCCGAGCAGAGCGGCGACGGCAACAAGCGCCAAGGCGGATCGAGCAGCGGCGGCGGGCGCTATGGAATGGAGTACTTCGATGCGCACTCGCCAGAGTCGCATGCGCAGGAAGCGGTGCGCGTGGCGCTGGCCATGCTCGATGCGAAAGAGGCTCCGGCTGGCGAGATGGAAGTAGTGCTGGCCGCAGGCGACTCGGGCATCTTGCTGCACGAAGCGGTTGGGCATGGGCTGGAAGCCGACTTCAACCGCAAGAAGGCTTCGAATTACGCCGATCGGGTCGGGCAGCCGGTGGCGTCTTCGCTGTGTACGGTGGTCGACGACGGCACACTGTCGGGCAGCCGGGGATCGATCAACGTCGATGACGAAGGCGAGCCAGGTCAGCGCAACGTCTTGATCGAAAACGGCGTACTGCGGGCGTACATGCAAGACGCGCTATCGGCGCGCTTGATGGGCACAAATCCGACGGGAAATGGCCGGCGAGAGAGCTTCCGCGTGGCGCCCATGCCGCGCATGACGAACACGTATCTGCTGCCCGGTCCGCACGATCCGCAAGAGATCCTGGCCTCGGTCAAGCGCGGGGTGTATGCGCGGCGCTTTTCCGGCGGGCAGGTCGACATTCAAAGCGGCGACTTCGTCTTTTCGCTGACCGAGGGGTATTTGATCGAGGACGGACGGGTCACGGCGCCGCTCAAAGGCGTGCAGCTTATCGGCAACGGACCCGACGTGTTGACCAAGGTCTCGATGCTGGGCAATGACTTTGTGCTGTCCGATGGCAGCTGGACCTGCGGCAAAGAAGGGCAGTCAGTGCCCGTCGGCATCGGCACACCGACAGTCAAGATCGCGGCAATCACGGTCGGAGGAACCAAGGCATGAAGGCAGCAGGGGATGTGGCGGGACTGCCGGGCAGCAGCGACGAACGCAGCGTGCGCGAGATCGCGGCGCGCGTCGTCGAGCAGGCGGTGAAAGCGGGTGGGCAGTCGGCCGAGGTCGTGGTCAGTCGCACCAGCGAGATGTCGGTGCGCGTGCGGGCCGGCGAGCCCGAGCTTGTCCATGAGGCCCAGAGCAAGCACCTGGGTCTGCGCGTCTTTCGCGATCACCGCTCATCGCTGACCTATACATCGGACTTCAGCGAAGCGGGGCTTGTGCAGTTCATCGAAAACGCGGTCTCGCTGTGCCGCCTGGCCGAACCGGATCCGCTAAATGAGCTGCCAGGGCGCGATGAGCTTTTGCCCAAAGACGCGGTGCTGCCGGATCTGCACCTGTGGGACGACAACGCGCTCACCATCGACGCGGCAGCCGCCATCCGCTTGGCCAAGGCCTGCGAAGCGGCGGCGCTTTCGGTGTCGAGCGCGCTGCGCGCCGGTCATGGCAGCAGCTATGGGCGCTCGGTCGGCGTCGGGGCCTTTGCCTGCGCCGACGAAAGCGGCGTGCTGTTTTGCGGCAGCAACCGCGGCACGTACCAGTCGCAGTCGGTCGAGGTCTTGTGCGACGACACAGGCGGCAAAAAGCGCAGCGGATCGTACTGGAGCGGCGGCCGCTTTGTGAGCCAGCTTTTGTCGCCGGAAGCCATCGGCACCGAGGCGGGTCGACGCGCGCTGCGCCGCTTGGGCGCTGAAAAAATCGCCACCTGCGAGCTGCCCATCGTCTTTGATCCCGAGACCGCACGCGCGCTCTTGCGCACGCTGGCGGGCGTGATCGCGGGTGGAGCGATCTATCGCAAGGCGAGCTATCTGTGTGGCCGCGAAGGCACGGTCATCGCCTCGCCACTGGTCAACATCGTCGACGATCCGCTGATCGATCGTGCGCCCGGCTCGCGCGGCTTCGATGGCGAGGGCCTGCCTTCGCGTCGCAATGTGGTGGTGCAAAAGGGCGTGCTGCAGACCTATCTGCTCGACACGTACTCGGCGCGCAAGCTGGGCCGCAAGAGCAACGGCTGCGCCGGACGCAGCGGGGCTGGATCGCCCCACGTCACGACCAGCAACTTCATCATGGAACCCGGCGAGATATCCGGCGAAGCCTTGGTGTCCGAGGTCAGCCGAGGCCTGTACGTCACCGAGATGATGGGCTTTGGCTTCAACGCCGTGACCGGCGATTTTTCGCGCGGCGCGGGCGGCTTCCTAATCGTCGATGGCAAGCTGACGCAGCCCGTGTCCGAAGTCACCATCTCGGCCAACTTTGACGACCTGCTAAAAAACATCGACGGCGTGGGCAGCGACATCGATCGTCGCTCGTCCACCATGGCCCCCACCGTGCGCGTGTCAAAGATGATGATCGCCGGCAAGTAAGGCCCGCGCCGCGGTCGCTGTTTTCAGCGCCTGCGCAGTAGACGCGCAGCCGAAAGCCGCACTACCTTGGATGCACTGGAAGCGAGATGTCGAGCCCCGTCCTGCCCGAGAGCCTGTTCCGTACGCTGCCTGCGCGCGTGACGATCTATGAAGTGGGTCCGCGCGATGGCCTGCAGAACGAGCAGCGCATGGTGCCGACAGCAGACAAGATCGCGATGATCAACGGGCTTTCGCGCACCGGGCTTACGCACATCGAGATCACCAGCTTCGTCAACCCCAAGTGGATCCCGCAGCTTTCGGATGCCAGCGACGTGGCGCGCGGCATCGAGCGGCGCGAGGGTGTTCACTATTCCTGCTTGGTGCCGAACCGTCGCGGCATGGATGCCGCGGTGCAGGCCGGCATGCGCGATGTGGCGGTCTTTCTGTCCGCGTCCGAGACGCACAACAAAAAGAACGTCAACAAGACCATCGACGAGACGCTGGCCGCATTTGCCGAGGTGGTGGGCCCAGCGCGCGAGCAAGGTGTGCGCGTGCGGGCCTATGTCTCGACGGTGTATGGCTGTCCGTACGAAGGCGCGGTGGATGTTGCGCGCGTCGAAGACTTGGTCCACAAGCTGCGTGCGCTGGGCGTGTATCAGATCTCGCTGGGCGACACGATCGGCGTGGCGACGCCGGCCCAGGTTGATCACGTGCTGCGGCGCTTGCTGGCGTTTTGCCCGCAGGAAGAGCTTGCCCTGCACTTCCACGACACGCGCGGCACGGCGCTGGCGAACATTCTGGTCGGCGTGGCGCTGGGCATCACCACCGTCGACAGCGCGCTGGGCGGACTGGGCGGCTGTCCGTATGCGCCGGGGGCCAGCGGCAACGCCGCGACGGAAGACGTCGTGTACATGCTGCACGGCATGGGCATCGACACCGGGCTCAACTTGGATGCGCTGGTCGACATCAGCCAGCGGGTCGCCGCCTGGGTCGGTCACGAGCTGCCGTCGAAGTTCTTCAAAGCGCGCCTGGGCGAACGCCTGCGGCAAGGCCACTAAGCGGGCCGAGTGCGCAGCGCGCTGCACAAGCCAGCGAAGAGACCACAGCGCAAGGCGGAGGAGGGGGGCCTAGCCGGGAGGCCGGGGACAGCGCCCGTCGGGACATGAGCAGCGACGACGCAGCGATGTGGCCCCGCAGCGGCTCTTGCACGGCGCGGCTAGCCCAGCACGCCGACGAAGTCAAAGTAGCCCTGGTTTCGTTCCAGAAGGGCCGCCAGTGTCGAGGGCGCCACGCTGTTGTCATCGAATGGAAAGAAGTTCGCTACGGGGATATTCGCCTGCACGGCTGCCCATTGATACGCAAACGTTACAAAGGATGAACAGAAGATCGTGTGCTGCTCTCCTCCTAATATGCTATCTGCTTTATTCGTGATATCCGCGGCAGCGGGGGCTCGCTTCGGTACCTTCACCACAGATCGCCCGGCAATTGCTTTGCCGTATTTGATATTCCGATGCTGCCGATGCGCGTTCCACAGATCGTTGGCCCGATCGGCTGCGGCCTGACGCAAAGCCTGGTTCTTACAGCGAAAAACCAAGTAGGTGTTGCCATTTCTGGGCGCCTGCCGCAGATCGCCGCGTGCGACGCCCTCGCCAATCGATTCAACAATAATATTATTGCCGTGATAGACAGCCGCGTGCGTAATATCCTTATATTCTTCTGCGTTCGTAAGTCTCTGACCGGCAGTAATAATTCTATTTACCGCGGAACCATCGCTAAGCTTTAGCATGATATCACCTTTTTGCAAATCAGCGATATTTATCGGCATATTTGTCCCCTTTTTTCTGTAACGCTGCGCCAGTGCAGCATCTCTGCAGTTCGAGCAAAGGCCGGGCCGTGCGCTGGACAGCGCGGGCTGCCCCATGTTCAGGGAACGCCGCTGCACGGCTCGACGGGATGCTGGCTCAGCAGCCGCTGCGTCGCGCTGTGCGCACCAAGGCGAGCAGTGTGCGCAGCCCGCGCGCACACACGGGGCACGCCGCGCGTCTGTGACAATACCGCCTTATTATTCAAACATTAATAGCTAAATGTTTATCGTATTTTGATAATTTACTTTATCGTTTCGCAAGTGCGGCTTTTTCAATTGCCGCCTTCCGTGCCTATCCCGTGGATAGCGGCCTAGACGCCAAAGGTGTGACGAAGCTCGCGGTTGTCGCGCTCGATGGCGGCAGAAAGAGCAGCCAGCGCGGCGTCTCGCAGGCGCAGCTTGGTGGCGGAAAGCGCCGTCGGAGAAAGGCCTTTGATGCGCAGGGCCGCAGCGTGGGCAGCCGGAAGAAGCTGATCGCCGGGCACCACCTCATCCAAGAAGCCAGCGGCGACGGCGCGCTCGTGATCATACGGCGCCGCAAGGACGACCGCCTGCTGCAGGGCCGAGGGCGTCAAGCGCAGCTTGCAGATCTCGATCGCAGCGTGCGGCATGGTCATGCCAAGAGCGACCTCGTTGGCACAGATGCGATGACCGCCGCCCTGGATGCCGATGCGATGATCGCCCGCGCACACCAGAAAGGCGCCCATGGCGATGGCGTGTCCGGTGCAGGCCACGACGACGCCGGTCGGAAACGACAGCAGGCGGTGCGCTAGCTCAAAGCCGCTGCGCAAAAGGTCCAGCGAAGCCAGGCCGCCGCCGCTGAGCACGCTCAGATCGAAGCCACCAGAAAAGCGCCCGCTGCGACCGGCGAGCAGCACCGTCGCCCCGGCTTTTTCTGCGCCGTCGAGCGCGGCCTGAATGCCGCCGAGCATGGCGGGCGACAGCGCGTTCGCCTTGCCGTCGTCCAGCGTGATCGTGGCCACCCCGTTGTCATCGATGCGCAAGCTCACAAGGTCACTCATGGCGGCGACTCTATCACAGCCACGGTGCCCGAATCTCGACGGGAACTGCGGGTGCGAAGCCAGAAACGGCAGGCGGGTTATTTCTGGCTGCAGCCGGCGCGCAGCTTGGCGACCTGCTCGGCAAACGGAGCCGTCTTGGGCAGGCTGTCGGCTTGGCGCAGCGCCTCGGGGCAGCGGCCGGCGGCGGCCAGCGTGGTCGCCAGGTGCAAGCGGACCGCAGGCAGCGCGGGGGCCTGCGCAAGTGCGCTGCGAAAGCTCGCCTCGGCTGCTTTGAGATCGCCCAGGCGGCGCTGACACAGACCTAGCTCGTCGAAAATCTGGGCCTGAAGCGCGGCAGGGGCCGACAGCTTTTGCGCCAGGGTCAGGGCCTCTTTGCCGGCGGCCAGCGCATCGGCGAAGCGGCCCGCCTTGCGCAGGGTCTCGGTCAGGCGCAGGCGGGCATCGACATCAGCGGGCTTGCTGCGCACCGCGCGGGCATACACGGCAGCCGCGGCGGCCATGTCATTTTGCGCCTCACGCGCCAGGCCCAGGTTGTACAGCGAGTCAAAGTGATCCGGCCGCTCGCGCACAAGCTGTTCCAAGATCTCGGCGGCTTCTTTGGGGCGCTTTCCGTCGGTGAGGATGGCAGCTAGCTCGGCCCGGACCAAGAAGGCATTGGGCAGCTTGGGATCCACACGCAGCGCCGCTCGCAGATCGGCCTCGGCCTCGGCGAGCTTGCCAAGCTTTTGATAGGTGCTGCCGCGCAAGACCAGCGCCGTCACATCGCGCGGCGACTGCTTGAGGACGGCTGAAAACGCGGCGAGTGCGCCGGCAAAATCGCCGGCTTGGAACTTGGCCTGCCCGCTTTCGAGCACGCTCTGCGGGGTCTCTGTCTGAGCCCGGCAGACCGTCGCAGAACCCAGGTTCAAAAGGACAGGCAAGCCACCCAGCGCAGCGCACAACAGAGCCGATCGCAGGAGGGGTGAAGAGGGCGTGAGCATAAACGGATTCTACTTTCTTGCGGCGTGCGGGAACGGCGCAGAGCCCGCTGGGTTACGAAGCGAGCAGCGCGGGCAAGCGACGACGACACAGGCGTAGCGACTGCAGACGCCCCAGCGCCAAGAGCACATCGGAAAGCGGCAGGTGGCTTTCGCGGGCCAGATCGGCGGCGGTCAGGCGACCATTGCACAGCATCAGAACCGCTACCTCTGCGTCGGACAGGCCCAGCCGAGACAGTGGGCCACTGCCGGTGACGGTCGACAGATAGACCGCGCCTTCTTCGTGCTCGCGCAGGGCATGCAGGCGATCGCGCAGCGTGCGATACCCGGCAAGCGCCAGGGCTTCGGCATCCAGAGCCAGCGCGCCTCCCAATGCAGAGTCGCGAGCCCGACGGGGAAACTCGACATCACGGCAGGGCAGAAAGGCAAAGCGCCCGGCCACAAGGCCCATCGCGAAGCGCAGGATTTCGCTGCACTGTCGGCCCAGAGCCTGCCGTAGCTCGTCGGGGCGCAGAAGTCCGCTGCGCACCAGGCGCTGACCCAGCAGGTTGTCGTCGGGCTCGGTGGCAGCAGCGCGCGGGCTGCTCGCCTCGTCGAGGTCACGTCCCTGCAGCGCGGCGACAGCAAGAATGCTGGAACCCAAGCGCAGCGCGGGCAGACCCACCACCTGGGCAAAGTCGACGCGACCAGCGCGCAAAAAGATCTCGATGTCCACTTCGTCTGCTTTGGGTAGAGCCGCGCGCACATCGCCGCTCGGCGCCGCGTCGCTCGCCGGGGCCACGATGCGCAGACGCCCGGTCTGACGCTGCCGCGCCAGCAGCGACACGATATCCACCAGCGGAATCACCCCCAGGTCACCGCGCAGCGCCTCTGCAGTGGCGGTTTCCTGCGGGCTTGTCATCGGTGCCGAGCGCAGCGCGGCGCGGTCCTGCGCAGCCGGCTCAACCGAGAACGCGGCATAGGGCCCCGAAGCCGCAGCAGCCGGCATGGCCAAGGGCAGCGGCATGGTGCGCGAAAAGGGAATCGTGTGCATGTCGCTGGGATCACCTGCGCCCGGCGCTGGAAGCGGCGACAGCGCGGTGAACTGCGGCTTGGTGCGCGGCCGGGCCGAGCTTTTCGTGGGGGCCGACTCAGCATCCGGTGTCACGACGGAATCAGCCGTGCCAACCATCGCCGCAGCCACCGACACCAGCGCCGGATCCGAGCCACCAAGCGAGAGCGAGCGAGCCAGCTCCTCCATATTCGACGTCGGCGGCGGCACACCGGGCAGACCCAAGCTGGCTGGATTCACAAGCGGCGTCAGCACCGTGTCAGATGGGCCAAAGTCAGAAAGCTCCTCGACGGTATCGAGCTGTATCGTCGAGTCCGAGATCACAGGGCTGCTGCGCCCAGCGTCCCCGCCTAGGCGCAGGCCGGGGGACGAGCTTGTCGGGACACGCGGAGAAGACGCGGCTGCGGCCCCCGAAGCCGGCCCCATGGCGGCCCCCGAAAGCGGCCGACCCGAGACTGCGGGCGAAAGTCCCAGCAAGCGCCGCCCCGTCGCGACCACTTGGCTGGGAAAGATCGGCTTCACTTGGACTTCAACGCCTTCGGGCAGATCGTGAAAGCTGCCGATCACCGGCACCAGCGCAAGACACGTGGGCTGACAGCCGCGCGCCACCAGAAGCGCCTGCAGCGAGCCGTGCAGGTGGCCCAAAAAGACGCGACCTCCCGATGCGGGACGCACCAGATCGACCACGCACAAGAGCGAGGCCGGCGGACCGCTGGCTTCGGTCAGCATGCGCTCAAGCAAGGCGATGGCATCCCCGGCGCGAGCGGCCCAGACGGCGGGCAGGCCCACCTCGGAAAATGCCGCCACCACCTGCTGTCCAAAGGTCTGATTGTCGTCGATAAGAAGGACCTGCGGCGTCGCCATAGCCGCGGACCCTAGCATAGGTCACACGGCCCGGCGGACGAGAAAAACCTCGCCAGGCAGCCCCGCACTCGCCGCGGTGAGCCGCTGTTCGCGACGCAGAGTTTGTGCAAAAGTGCGCGCACGGAGGCTTCAGATGGTGCGGATGCGATCTCATTGCGCTCGGCTGGCGACGCTGGAAGCGCTTGTTGCTGTCAGCGTGCTCTTCGTGGGGGCAGGCTGTGGCAGCCAAGGCGGTCGACCGGACTATGACGATCCCCAGGACAAACGAGGACTGATCTGCCAAGCGCCGCTGGTCGTTTGCGACGGCATCTGCCTGGATCCCAAGAGCAGCCGCGAGCACTGCGGGGCCAGCTTGGACTGTCGCGGCGAGCACGCCGGCTCGGCCTGTGGCACGGGCTTGGTCTGCCAAAACGGCAGCTGCGTCGAGCCCTGTCTTGCCGGACGGATCCGCTGCAACGGCAGCTGCATCGATCCCGAGACCGATGCGCGTTACTGCGGCGCCCGCGACGACTGTCAGGGCACAAACTCCGGCACGCAGTGTCAACAGATCCCCAGCGGCAGTCGCTGCCCCAGCCCGGCCCAGATGCAGTGTGCTGCCGGGCGCTGCGTGCTTGGCTGTCCGTCGAGCTCGATGCGCCTCAGCTACACCGGCAAGGTCGAAAGCGTCGCCTTGCCCAGCTGTGTCAACGAGATCCGGGTGCGGGCGTCGGGCGCGCAGGGCGGCACATCGACCTCTGGCAGCGCCGGAGGGCCGGGAGCCACCGTCGAAGGCTTCGCCTGCGTCAAGCCGGGCAGCGTGCTGAGCGTGGTCGTCGGTGAGCAGCCGCCTGGCACCCCGTACGCTTGCGGCGGCGGCGGCGGCAGCTATGTCGTCGACGGCATGACGCCGCTATTCATCGCAGGCGGCGGCGGCGGTGGCTACAACACCTGGGCCCCCGGCGGAGCCGCCAAGGACCGCGCCATGGGCGCACCGGGCATCGGCGGCGCGTCCTATGCCAACGGTGGCGGCGGCGGCGGCTTCAGCGCAAGCGGTGCCGGCAGTGGGGGCGCAAACGACAGCGGGGGCCGCAGCTTCCTGCTGGGGTCAATGGGCGGAACCGAGTTCCCCGTCGGCAACGCCAGCTCATCGCGCGGCGGCTTTGGCGGGGGCGGCGGCTCGTCGCAGTCGGGCACCTTTGCGTCGGGTGGCGGCGGCGGCTATGACGGGGGCAAAGCAGGCAACGGCAACGACACGACGGGCGGCACCAGCTACATCGCGCCCGATGTCCGCGATCCGATGTTCTCACCCGCCTCGCGCAGCGGCCACGGCTCCGTCGAGATCAGCTGGTAATTAGGCCGACGCGAGCGCGCGTCCCAGACGAGCGACGACAACGCGAGCGCAGGCGATCCGATGCCCGGCCATTCGTTGGGAAGCGACGTTCGCATCGCGTTTGAGCGCGTTCCTTCACATTGCAAGGCCGAGTGGCTTTCGCTTAAATGGCCGACCGTGTATCGGCTTATTCTTCGCTTCGTCCTTTTTTTCGTCGCCGTGGGCTGCTTTGCACCGCAAAAAGCGCACGCCGCCGAGCCCGCGCCGTATGTCCGGCCCGCCGCGAGCCCGCGCTTGATCCTGCCTCTTGCTCAGCTTGTGCTGGGACCGCTGATGCCGGTGTCCCCCAAGGAAGACCCGCCGGCTCTGGCCTTGCACATCCAAGGCGGCGCGCTGATCGGCTGGCCCGGTCGCAACACGCTCGACCGCCTGTTCGTCGCGACGTACTGGCTGCGACCCGAGCTGAGCTATGAGTACCGCCGCGTCGATCCCCCGGCTGGCACGCCACCCCCCGCGGGCGAATACGACCACCGACAGGGCCACTTGGTCTCGCTGGGCATGGGGGCGGGATACGGCAACGTGATGTTCTTGATGGGCTTGTATTCAGCGCGTCTAGTCGTCGGAGCCATCCAAAACACCAAAGCCGAAGGCGAGATCGCATTCAACCCGGCCGTCGGCTTTCGCCATGGTCTAAGCGGCCTGTTCTTGGGATCGCTTTTCAGCCTGAACCTGGAACACCAGATGATTAGCCTGCGCGACGTCCTGCGGCACGAGATCCTGTTTACCGTCGGCATCAACCTGGCGATGCCGGGGTTCGTCCGGCTCTTATAAGATCAGGCCTGCCCATGGCTGCGCCGAATCGAGTCGCCTGGCTGTGTACCGCGCTGTGTGCCGCGCTGTCTTTTGCGGCACTGGCTGATCCCGCGCGCTCGCCCGCAGCACCCGAGGCTTCGCCTGCGGTCCCGTACCTCTTTCTGCCGACGCCATCCGTCGCTGCGGACCGCTTGGCCGAGCGCTTTGCCCCCCCGCCACATGCGACGCGTGTGCCGCTTGCGCAGCGCAGCTTTGGCTTCTGGCTGCGCCACCTGCCGCTTCTGCCTGCCGGCACAGGCGTGCAGCTTTTCGACGGCCGCATGAAGGGCCGCCAAGACGTGCATGCCGCGGTGGTCGCGCTGGATGTGCCGCGCCGCGATCTGCAGCAGTGCGCCGACGCCATCATGCGCCTGCGCGCCGAGTACCTTTTGGCCGTCGGAACGCCTGAGCGTATCGCGTTTCATCCCGACATCGGCATGCCCCGCACGCTGGCCTACCGCGGAACGTCGCGCGCGGACTTCATGCGCTTTTTGACGCGGGTGTTTGCTGAGGCGGGCAGCGCATCGCTTCAGGCCGAACTGCAGGCGCGCAGCGGCCCGGTCGAGCCTGGCGATGTGCTGATTCAAGGCGGCCATCCCGGCCACGCGGTGCTGGTGCTCGATGTCGCCGAGCGACTCGTCGGTGCGACGCGGCAGCGCCTGCTTTTGATCGGCCAAAGCTATATGCCGGCGCAGCAGTTTCATGTGGTACGCAACCTTTCTGACGCGGCGCTGTCCCCGTGGTTCGACGAAGCGGCGCTCGATTCTGCCGCGGGCTTGGCCACGCCCGAGTGGCGACCGTTTTTTCGCCGCGATGTGCATCGCTTTTCCGACCCTGCCCCCAGCCGCTGACGGCCCATGCCCCGTCGGCACAGGAGTCCTCGATGTTTGAGCTAAAGGCCGAGCACCTGCTTGCGCTGTGCAGCGCCAACGAGTTTCCCATCGACCGCGATGCCCTGGTCTTCGTCGGGCTGCGCGGCTGCTTGCCGCTGTCGCCGTTCGATCATGCGCGGCGCGAGACCCAGCGCTTGAACGAAAACCGCGTCGATTACCAGCATCCGCGCTGCACGCTCTTGCAGTGGTGGCCCGCCCGCGGCGTGTTCGCGACGTTTCCTGGCTCGACGGTGCCGCACACCAAGTACGTCGAGCAAGCCCGCCGCCACGGGGGCGTTGGCTGCAATCAGCTTTTGTCTGGGTTCTGGGACGACTATCGGCGCGGACGCCATCGCGGCTTTTCTGCGACGGGGCACGAGGCCTGGCAGCAGACGGCCAGCCGCCCGCTGCGCCGCACCGCCGACGACCTGGACTATGACCCGCTGGATCGCGTCGAGCTCAGCAACCCGTCGGACAACCTGCACGCGGCGTGGTGCGCGGGGCTCGACAGCGACTATTCCTCGGCGGGCTGTCAGGTCGTCGTCGGCTTTCCAGCGTGCAAGCAGCGAGGCGATCAGCCGGCGACCGGGCCGTGGAAAGCGTTTCACGAGGGCGCCTGGGCGCTGCCGCAGACGCGCTATGGCTATGTACTGCTCAGCGGCTCGGAAGTCGAGCGCGTCGCGCTGGTCGGGCTGGAAGCAGGCAGCGAGCGCGTCCGCTTTGGCTCGGCGGGACCGCGCACACAGCGCGTGCAACAGGCGCTCAAAGAGCGCGGCTATTACGAAGGCGAGCTCGACGGACAGTTCGGCCCCCGCAGCCTGCGCGCCCTGCTGCAGTTTCAAGAAGACGTCTTCGGCCGCGGCGGCAACGACGGCATCTGCGGCCCCCAGACTGCCGAAGCGCTGCGCATTAGCTGGCCCTAAGAGCCTATCCGCGTCATCGGTCAACGAATCATAGATAGATAAATTAATTAATTAATTAATTATCTATCTCGGTTTCATCCTTGCCCATGATTCCTGCCATCGCAGGATTCCTGGGTCCTGACGAAAATCGCTCGCTCGCTGCGTCGCCCCGTGCCAGGGGGCGGATCGCAGTGTGATTCCCAGACCATAGCCCTCCGTCGAGAGACAAACGAACATAGGGTCCGTTTCGCAAGGGATCGTTCGATACGATCGTCGCAGCGCCCTTGCGCAAAGGAGGGTCGTCATGTCGTTCCCGAGCGATGCTCGCCTTGGCTGGTCTTGGGGTCTGTTTTCCCTGACGCTGTTTTCCGGGGTGGCGTCGTGCCCGAACGATCCACCGACGGCAGACATCCCTGACCTGGCCCTCGCACCGGATCTGGCCACGCTGAGCCCCGCCCAGTGCTTGGCGCAGCTTTCGCAGTGCGTGCAGAACAAAAACCCAGCGCCGCACGCGTTTGTCGACGTCACCAAGAACAAGGAAATCGATCTGCTGTTCGTCATCGACAACTCGGTCTCGATGTCGCCCAAGCAGCGCGTCTTGGCCCAGGCCATCCCGCAGTTCCTGCAGAAGATCGATGGGACGGGCGCCAGCTATCACATCGGCGTCGTCACGTCGGATGTCGGCACGCTGCCGCCCGGTCAGACAGGCTGGCCCGGAAGCACCGAGGTCCGCTGCGCAACGCAAAAGGGCGACGATGGCCGGCTGCAGAACAAGGCGTGTACGTCGCGCGTCCTGCCCCCGGACATGGCCACCGAGTTCGCGATGGCCTGCAGGAATGGCGCGACGCCGCTGTGCCCCGATGCATCCTTTGTCCCGAACGATCTGTGGATCAGCAAGAGCGGCAGCTCGGTCAACGTCACGCCAACCAATCCCGGCGCGCTGACCGCGTCCCAGATCGCGCAGCGGGCGTTTCAGTGCATCGGTCTGGTGGGCGATTACGGCTGCGGCGTGGAAGCGCCCTTGGAATCGATGAAGCGGGCTCTGGATGGCCACTTGCCGGAACACCAGGGCTTCCTGCGGCCCAATTCCGTGCTGTCGATCAACATCATCACCGATGAAGACGACGCCTCGGTGCAGCTCTCGCAGCGGCAATACCTGAACCCTGCCGCGATGAGCTGCAGCACCGCCAATCCCGATCCCGACTACCCGTGCTTCAACCTCGACTATCGCGCCATCGCCAAGTCGACGCAGTGTGATCAGTCGATGGCGACACCGGGCCTAAAGACCAACTGCCGCGAGCGCCCCGGCACCTTTCTGGAGCCTGTCACGACCTATGCCAAGTTTCTGCAGACCCTGCGCCCGCCCGGTCGCATGGTCATCGCCGGGATCATCAGCCCGTCGCTGCAGGACTTCCAAGCGCGCGGCAACACGGGCGATGGGCGCCTGGAGGTCGAGGGGTTCTCTGGCGACGTCTCGACCCAGGTCCTAAACCGCGGTAGCCGTACCAAGGCCGCTTGTTTCAACCCGGATCCGACGCTGACGACCGATCCGCGAGGCTTCTTTGGCCAAGCGCAGCATCGCTTGTCGTCGTTCTTTCGCAGCTTCGATGCTTCGTCCCGCGTCGAAAAGAGCATCTGCGACCCGCCGAACTACGCCTCGATCTTGGACACCGTGGCCAGCAAGGTGGCGACGGCGCTGGGGGCCGACTGCTTGAGCGACAAGCCCCTGGTCGAAAACGGCACGCCGCTGTGCCAGGTCGGCTTCGTCGATGCCAGTCGGCCGATGGACGTGCCGGCCAGCGCGCTCGCGCAGTGCGGCAATCGCTGCTGCCAGGCCTGGGCCACGTCGGCGACGCCGAACCGCGGTGATGCCAGCATTCAAGCGGCGTGTGCAGCGGAAACCGCCGACTGCTTCTGCGCTCCCAGCAGCGCTGTGCAGTGCATCGGCACCGCGGTCGCCGGTCTGTGGCGCGTCGGCAACGCCGATCTGCCGGCGGGTCAGACCGCTAGCTTCCGCTGCATCAGCAGCCTATAGCCCGCCTCGCCCCACACCACGCGCCCTGCCGCTCTACGGATACAGCCTCTCGGCTCCGGCGCAGGGCTGCGTCAGCGCCAGATCGACGGTCAGGCTGTGACTGGGAAAGTCGGCGGCGCGCCCAGCGCCGGCTGGCTCATCGACTTGGCCTGGCGCGCACAGGATGCCGTCACCGTCGCGATCGAGCCAGCCATAGACGATAAGCCCCTGCCCCGCCTGCGTCGGATACAGCAGCGTCTCGTCGATGTCGACGGGCAGCGTCACCGCTGCGACCTGGCGCCGGTCGATCTCACCCAAGGGATGGGCGAGCGCGCCGCGGCCCGCGCTCATTTGGTGATGGAACTGCAGGTGCAGCGTGCCGGTGATCGCCGTCGGAGAAGCAGCCGCAACGCGACCGCGGACGCGAGCTTCGTACAGCTCGATGTCGTCGTTGATGCAGCCGGTGGCCGAGGCTGCGGCCGCCACAAGCCCAGCAATACGTATTGATCGCGGGGATGCTCTCCGCGACGAGTATATATACTCAATCACCGACCACCTCCGACGTGAAGCCCGATGTGAAAGCCGGGTATGGCGATGCTCTGCGGGGCATCGACCCAGCCATAGTCGGCGCCCAGATCCAGGCCAACACGGCGATGGATGTGGATGCCCAGACCCAAGCTGGCCGTCGGTGTCCATTCGTGCTGCACCGACCATGTGGTCTCGATGCCCGAGGCGCGCTCGATGCGCGTGCGGCTGGGCAAAAGCGCGTGGCGCGTCCCCAAGACCAGATACGGCATCACCCAGCGCGTCGGGATGCCGAGGCGCAGGCGTAGCTCGCCGCTGGGACCGCGACGGGGCAGCTCGCTCTCTTGCAGCAGCCAGCCCAAAAGGACCTCGCCCGACAAGCGCAGATGCGGCCGACGCACCCAGGCCAAAGACAGACCCAGCGACGTCGTAAAGCGGCGGGCGAGCGCGGTCTCGACCTCGACCAGCGGCGCCAAGCCATGCCTGACGCCGACCAGCGCCCGCAGCGAAAAGAAGGGATAGCCACCCTGCAGCGAGATGCCCCAGGCACCACGCGTCGGACCGCCGGCCAGCTGATCGACCAGCACGCGCTCGACGGGACGCACGAGCAGCAGGTCGGCCTTGAGCGGGGGCGGCGGGCTCGCGGGCCCAGGCGCTTGCACGGCCGGCTCATCGACAACTGGCGGGGGTGGCAAGGGCGCAGCGACATCCCCCAGCGCGGGCGCAGGCGGCGGCGCAGACACCGGGAAAGACGCAGGCGCAGGCGGCTCGGTCTGTGCCCCGGTCGCGGCCTGGCTCGACGGCAGCCCCCAGGCCGCAGGCAGCAGCCAGCCGCTGACACAGACGGCAGCCAAGAAACGAAGCACGGGCATACGAAAGGTCATGGCGAGGCTCACTTGAGCGCGGGGACGTTGAACACGCGGGCGAAGTTGCCGGCCAAAACAGCCTGGGCTTCGTCGACGGTATAGCCGGTGGCGAGCAGCGCCGAAACGGTGCGATACAGGTAGTCGCGGACAAAGCCGGGGCTCTGCGGCCCGTCGCTGCCATAGATGATGCGATCGACCAAGCCGGCCTCGCGCATGCGGGCCATGGCCTGCCTTAGGTTTTCGCCCGTCGGATCCGAGCCTCGCGAGCCGAGCGCGCTCGGTTCCAAGTAGACGTTGGGATAGGCCTTGGCCAAGCGAATGCACGCATCGAGTGCGCCGAGCTTTTTGTCGATGAAGTCGTACCCCAGGTGGCCCAGGATGAAGCTCGCGCCGGGATAGCGCTTGATCGCCTCTTCCAGATACGTCGGGTCGGTGTACGGCGGCTCGCTGGACGTGCCGGGAAAGGGGCTGGATCCGGTGTGCAGATAGACCGGCTTTTTTAGCTCGGCCGCAAGCTGATAGATGCCGAAGTAAAGCGGGTCATCCATGCGGAAGTGCTGATGCGCATGCGCCAGCTTGATGCCGATCATCGACGGATGGGACAGCGCGCTGCGCAGCCGCGCCAGCTCGGCATCGCGATCGATCTGGAACATGTCGACGCGCAAGCTAGCCAGCCCAAACAGCCGCTCGGGCGCTTTTTGCGTGTCGGCAAGCACCCATTCATTCGTGGTAATTCCGACGGTACGCGGCGCATACACCGCGTACAGAACCGACTGCGTGACGCCGCCTTTGTCCATCTCGGCCAGGATGCCTTCGGCGGACAAGATGCCTCCGGCGGTCTGCTTGGCGGTCAAGCCAAACGGAAACGGAAAGCGACTGCCGATGACCTTCTTGGTGTCGTCGGGAATGCCCTCCCATTCGCCGGGGTGCAGGTGCATGTCGACAACGGGCAGGCGCTTGCCCAAGTACTCGACGCCGCGGGGCGTGTCGCAGCCGCTGCTGCCGATGAAGCTCAGCAGCCAAAGCCCACACAGCCCGTGTCGAAAGACCGATCCAAGCGTTCGTGTTTTGTCCATGGCGCGGGCTGCTTATATGCGACCGCTGCCCGCGGGCACAATGCTCTCGTTTCTGCGACGAGCGCTGCGCGCCGCACACCGCAGCCGGCGTGTAGAGCCATGGCACAGACACAACGGCTGCGCAGCGGCGTTGACTTTGTCTGCGATTCGACGCCTGCTTCTGTGCATGCAAACGGCGATGGATACGGCATCTGCGCAGGCATCGACGCAAGCAACGCGACGCGTGCGCATCGTGATCATTGGCAGCGGATTTTCCGGGCTGTGTGCGGCCATCAAGCTCAAAGAAAGCGGCGAGCACGACTTCGTGATCGTAGAGCGCGCAGCCGCGCTGGGCGGCACGTGGCGCGACAACACCTATCCCGGCTGCGCCTGCGATGTGCCCGCGCACCTGTACTCGTATTCGTTTCAGCTCAACCCGGCGTGGAGCCACACCTATGCTCCGGGTTCCGAGATCTGGGCCTATCTTGAACACTGCGCCGACACATACGCTCTGCGCCGCCACATCGTGTTCCAGCAGACGGTGACCGCGGCGAAGTTCGATGCAGACGCGTGTAGGTGGCGAGTCGAGACCAAAGAAGGCGCGACGTACGAAGCGCAGTTTGTCATCGTCGGCATCGGCGGACTAAGCAACGCAAGCTGGCCCAAGATCGACGGCGTATCGACGTTTTCTGGCGTGCAGTTTCACACCGCCGAGTGGAATCACAGCGTGTCGCTTGCCGACAAGCGCGTGGCGGTGATCGGCACCGGGGCCAGCGCCATCCAAGTCGTGCCAGCGATTGCGCCGATCGTGAAAAAGTTGCTGCTGTTCCAGCGCACGCCGCCCTGGGTCCTGCCGCGAATTGAGCGCCGCTACAGCGAAGGGCGAAAGTGGCTGTTTGCGCACTATCCAGCGACGATGCGCCTCTTGCGAGGGTTCTTTTATCGCATGCAAGAAGGGGTCACGCCCTGGCTGACGCAGTTTCGCGATCATCCGCGTGGGCAGCGCTTCATCGAACGCATGGCGCGCCATAACATCGAGCGCTCGATCAAAGACCCCGCGCTGCGCGAGCGCGTGACGCCGCGCTATGCGCCGGGCTGCAAGCGTCTGCTGCTATCGAACGACTACTACCCGGCCTTGGCACGCGACAACGTGACGCTGGTCAGCGATGCCATCACGCGCATCACGCCAAGCGGTCCGGTCACGGCGAGCGGCGAAACGTACGACGTCGACGTCATCGTCTATGCCACGGGCTTTGCGGTCAGCGAGTACTTGCACGGCCTGCATGTGACGGGGCTGGGCGGACGCGAGCTTTCGCACGAGTGGCAGCACAAACCCGAAGCCTACCTGGGTACGCTGACCAGCGGCTTCCCCAACCTGTTCTTCCTGACCGGCCCCAACACCGGCCTTGGCACAAACTCCGTCGTCGTGATCATCGAAGCGCAGGTGGCGCTGATCGTCGACTGTCTGCGTCAGCTTTCCGCACGCGGCGCTCGCAGCATCGAGGTAATCGCCGAGGTCCAGCGGCGATACAACGAAGAGCTGCAGAGCCGCTTGTCGCGCACGGTGTGGAACAGCGGTGGTTGTCGAAGCTGGTATCTCGCTGAAAACGGCCACAACTACACGCTGTGGCCCGGCACCACGCGCGAATTTCGCGCCCGCACCCAGCAGGCAAACCCTGACGACTATCGCTTCACGAACTAGACACGGGCTTTTGGTCGCAAGCAAAGCTGCCGTTGGCTAAAGCGACAGCGTGTCGGCCGTCCCGTTCGTTACGCTTCCAAGGCAGGAGGCGCGAGCATGCGCGACCTGCACGAGTTGCATGAGCTGCACATTCTGGATTCCTTTGATTCGCTGGATGCAACGATCGCTTCGCTGCGCGAGCGGTTTCAAGCGCTGACCCCGATCAGCGCAGGGTTTCATCCCCCCGACGAAGGCGTGGCCTACACGCCGTACGCCTGCAGCTATCACTGGTTTCGCGCGCCAAACGGACGCGCCATCTCGCTGGATCTGATTCGCAGCGATGACAGCGGCAACCTGGGACTGCGCGTCATGCGCGAGACCGAGGACGGCAGGCTACAGGCGTTGGTACACATCGCCCCCAAAGCACAGTGGCTGCCATTTGCCTGCGATGGCAGCTTGCCCCCGCGCGACGTCGATCCGACACGAGCGTATTTGTCGCGATCGTCCGTGCAGATCGCCGGAACGTGTCGCACTGAACGCCGCGATCGCGAAGGCGAGCTGCACAGCGTGCGCTTTCAGCTCAGCCTGTCCATCGTCGAGCCGGGCCGGGGAACTGGTCAGCTTGGGCTGGGTATTGCTCACTTGGTGGCCACTGATTTTCTGCGCGTAGCGTACCGCGGCTTTGTCGAGCTTGACGACGAGCGAGTCGACATTGACTCGCTGGGGACGCTGTCTTTGCACGCTGGGGACGCGCTGCCGCAGTACGCGTATCTGCTTTCGCTGCCGGAAACGCCCGAAAGCGAGAATTCCCAAGCACCGCAGATCCTTTTGGGGGCCGTGCGCCATGACGCGCTGCGCGTCTTTGGCACGCTCTTGGGATCGCGCAGCCTGATGTATGCCCATGCTCGCTCGGGACTGCCGCCGTTTTCGCTGCACATCGGCGAGCTCGATCGCGGGCTTTCGCTGGGGATCAGCGGACGGATCGAGATCCAGGGGCTGCGTCCATTCGTGCATGACTTCTTAGGCCAGCCGACCTGCACCGGCATCGTGCAGGCGCGCTTTCAACCCGTGGTGGGCGAAGCGGTCGACCTGGGAACGGCCTACATCGACTTCCGCGGCCGCCATTACTTGCGCAGCCTCGATCGTTTGCTGCCGGGATCGCTGCCCGGCGCGCTGCTGGAACCCGAGGAGGAAACGTGACCACTGCTCTATTTGACGCAATCGTCATCGGCTCGGGCTTTGGCGGTGCCGTGGCCGCCTGTCGCCTCGCGCAAGCTGGCCTGCGGGTCTGCATCCTTGAACGGGGACAGCGCTATCCCATGGGATCGTTTCCCCGCAATCTCGCAGACCGCGAACGCTGGCTGTGCAGCGAACACACCTCCGGGCTGATCGATGCAAAGCCGCTGCGCACCGAGATGATCGCGCTGCAGGCCTCTGGCTATGGCGGCGGCTCGCTGCTCTACAACAACGTGCAGATGCGGGCGCCGCACTCTGCGTTTGCAAGCGGCTGGCCAGCGGGCTGGGATCGCGACGCGCTCGATCCCTACTACGACCTCGTCGGCTACATGCTGGATGTGCGTCCGATCTCAGCGGCGCATCCGCAGGGCCTGCCGCCACGCACGCGCGCCATGGCGAAAGCCGCTGCTGCCTTGGGTCGGCAGGATCAGTATTTTCTGCCGAACCTAGCGGTCGACTTTTCCGCACCCGGTGTGACGCACAAGAACAAGTTTGGTGTCGATCAGCAGGGCTGCACGCACTGTGGCGAGTGCTTTGTTGGCTGCAACGTCCACGCCAAGAACACGCTTGATCTCAACTATCTTGCGCTCGCCGAGCGCGCGGGTGCCATCGTGAAGGTCGGCGCGCAGGTGACGCGCATCCATCCGATGGGGCAAAAGCGCGATCCGGGGTACTGGGTTACCTATCTTGCGCAAGGAAGCACCGACGGACTGCAGCAGCTTGGGGCGCGCTATGTCTTTTTGTGCGCGGGATCCATCAATAGCACCGAGCTTCTTTTGCGCTGCCGCGATGTCCATGGCTCGCTGCGGCCGCAGAGTCCACGGCTGGGTCACGGCTATTCGGCCAACGGCGACTTTTTGAGCCTGGTGTTCCGCGCGCAAGAGCCGCTGCACCCATCACAGGGCCCCTGCATCACATCGGCCGTCGTCTTCGATCAAAGCCACGCAGCGCGTCCGACGTGGTTCCTGCTGGAAGACGGCGGCGCATCGGCCGAGATCTCCCGACGCGGGCAGATCCTCGATCCGCAGCAGGCGCGCATTGGAAACGGCAGCGGCTTTGCGCTGTGGCTCGATGTGCTGCGCGATCTCGGTATCCAGCTTGCGGCTTCCCCGCCGAGCGCCCATACCGATCACTCGGCCGTGCTGCTGCTCATGGGGCAAGACTCATCCGACGGTCAGCTATCGCTCGAAGAGGGCACGGGCCTTTTGAAGCTGTCCTGGCACAGCGATCGCAACCTGGGCCTGTACAACATGCAGACGCGCTTGGCCCAGGACTTCGCGCAAGCCTTGGGCGGCGAGCTTGTCCTAAACCCGCTGTGGCAGACGCTGCACCAGCCGATCACCATCCACAACCTCGGGGGATGCAACATGGCCGACTCTCCCGAGCGTGGCGTCACCGATTCTATGGGCGAGATCTTTGGTCATCCCGGTCTGTTCGTGCTGGATGGAGCGCGCCTGCCCCGCGCGGTCGGTGCCAATCCTTCTCACACCATCGCGGCCACGGCCGAGCGCAGCATCGAAGCGCTGATCCGCCGCTTCACCGGCAACCCAACCTGGCAGGCTCCCGAGCGCGGCGCCGCCACACGCATCGTCGAGCCGCTTGATCGCGTGCAAATTCCTGTCGGTGGCTGCGCCGACCCGCGACACAACCTCATCGGCGCCCAGTTTCGCGAGACCATGCGCGGACACCTAGATCGGAACTTCGCCAACGAGACCGACTATGTCGCGTCGGCCCTGCGCGGCAAACACGCGGGGATGACCTGCGAATTCACGCTTGAGATCTTCGCACCCGATCTGGATTCCTTTTTGATCGAGCGCGATCACACCGCGCTTGCGAGCGGCAGCGTAACCGTTCCTGGCATCACGCCCCCCGACGGAGCCACCGTCACGGCAGGCGTGTTCAACCTGTTCGTGCAAAGCGACGCTGAAAACGCGCGCAAGATGCTGTACGCGCTGCCGTTCTACGGCGCCGATGGCTCGCCGTATCTTTTGGACGGCTGGAAAGACATCCGCGACCACGGTCGCTTGGATGTTTGGGAATCGACCACCACGCTGTACACAACGCTGCGCCGCGGTCACAGCCGCAGCGGCGACGCGCTGGCCATCGGCACCTTGCACATCGATCTCGCAGGCGTCTTGCACTTGCTATCGACGCTGCAGATCTCGGGCACGCAGTCGCCGGTCGACAAGAACCTGGCGATCACGCGCATCGGCTCGGCCTTCTTTGGCACGCTGTGGAACGTGTACATCCGCCCGCGGCTGACGCCAAGCCTGGCGATGGGATCGCAGACACAGAAAGCGTAAGACCAAGAGCGCGGTCAGACGGAAGCGACCAAGCGTTGAGGGATGGGGGGAAGGATTCTGAGGGAAAGGAACGCGAGACGCCGGCTCGCAGGACCTGGCTTACAGGCCGACGTGGAAGCGGATTCCGCCCTTTAGCATCAAGTGGAAGCCTTGCGTCTGCGTCGCTTTGGTGATGCCGGTCACCGACACCGGAACTTCTTCGGCCCCGGCGAACATGTAGTGATACCCGACGGTGCCCAGGATCTGCAGGCCCAGGAAGCGGTTGAGCATGTACTCGGCACCGCCCTGCCCTTCGGCCGTGATCCCCACGGTCGCGATCTGACGGTTATCGATCGGCCAGTGCGGCGTATACGGGAAGCCGAAGACCAAGCCGCCGTAGGCGCCGAGCAGGGCCTTCCACGACCCGCTACCCAGATCGATATCCCAGCCAATCATTGGCTGCAGCGTCGATCCCGAAAAGCCCTGGCCCGTCAGGAACTGGTCGAACTGCAGATACAGGTCGGTGTAAAGGACTTCGATGCCCAAGCGTCCGCCGACCAGTCCACCTCTTTGATCGTGGAAGAAGTCGTTGCCGCGCGACATGTCCGGCTTCTGAGTGATGGTGCTCTGGTCGGGTTTGGGCTCGGTGCCATACATGCCCCCGATATAGCCATCGAGATAGACCTCGAACAGCTTGGCTTCGGCAGTCGAGCTTGCAAACAAGAGTCCCAGGCCACACACGGCTGGAGCCAGGCGAGCCAGCGCCTGGGGGCACGCCGAGCCCTGCCGCGTGCCCGATTCGACGGCAAGCGCAGCAGAAGGACCCATGGAGGAAGGATTTTTTTGCGGTGGGCTCATGGACGCCATGATAGCAAATCGTCCCATGATTAGACCGCAGATAGTCATCACGGGATGCGGTGTCGTGAACCCGCTGGGCGTGAATCGCGACCAGTTTTGGGCTGCGCTGCGCGCCGGGCAGACCGCGCTGCGAATCGAAGAAGCAAGCGCCCTCGCAAAAGAAGGCGCCACGCTCTTGGCGCAGCTACGCCGTGGAGAGGACAAATCCTCGACGGAAACTCGCTATGCCGCGGCGCGGGTTGGGGACTTTGGCGCTGGGCAAGCCATTGATGCCAGTCGACGCCGACGCATGCCGCGGCTGGCTCAGATGACGATCGTCGCAGCGCAGCAGGCGCTGGGCGTTTCGCGCGACCCGTCGATGCAGGCGGACGCAGGCGCGGTCCTATCGTTCTATGGCGCCGAGCGGGTTGGTGTCGCGCTGGGAACGGCGCTCGGAGCACTCGATCTGACCGTCGAGTTCATGACGCAGTATCTGGCCTCGGGGTTGGCCTCTGCCTCGCCGGCCAGCTTTCCGTACACGGTGCTCAACACGCCCGCGGCGCTAGTCGCCATGGAGCTTGGGCTGCGCGGGCCCAACGTAACCGTCAACCACCGCGATCTGTCGGCCGCAGAGGCCTTGGCCACCGCTTGTGAGCTGTTGGCCTGTGGTCGGGCTGACGCCGTGCTGGCCGGTGGTGCCGACGAGCTGAGCCAGTCTTTGCTGCACGCGTATCGTCGCTTTGACTGCCTGGCCCGCACCGACGGACTCACCGGTCTGCAAGACGAGCACGTAGGGTCGTTTTCAGCGCCCTATGACCGCACGCGGCATGGCCTGTGTCCGGGGGAAGGCGCAGCGCTGTTTCTGCTTGAGCGCGCCGACACCGCCGCAAAGCGAGGCGCCCAGGTGCTCGCGCGCATCGCGGGCTATGGCCGCGGCGGCGATGTCCGTCCCCGCATCGGCTGGTCAAGCTCGGTCGCAGACGAAGCCGCAGCCCAGACCGGTGCGCATGCGGCGATCTCGGCGGCGCTGCGCACGGCCGGTCTTCGCGCCGATCAGCTCGACTGTGTGGTCGGCAGCGGCAATGGCACCGAGCTCGATCGTCTGGAGTCCGCCGTCCTGCGCCAAGCGCTGTCCGAGGACGCAGAGCGAGTGCGTGTTGTCTCGCTGCTCGGGCAGTCGGGTGAGTGGCCGACATCGGCGGCTTGCCGCGTCGCACAAGCGCTGTTTGCTCTGCAGGAACAGGCGCTGCCGCGCTGCCACTGCCCACAGCCGGATGAACGCGCTGCGCTGCCCGGTCTGTGCATCCAAGATGAGAGCCAAGCGCCCCTATCAGCCCGCGTCGAACGCGTGCTGGTTCCGTGCTTTGCGCAGGGGGGCGGCAGCGTGGCGCTTATGCTGGCGCAGGCATAGTGTCCGTGCCCTGACGCTGCAGTCCGCGTCGCTCGCGCCATGCAAACAGCGCATACGCCACGGCATACGCACCCAGCACATCGATCGTGTAGTGAAGGTGGGCGAGAAACACGCTGGCCACCACGACGATGTGCCCGACCAGCATGAGCCAGCGCAGACGCTGGAAGGGCCACACGTAGAGCAGCAAAAGAAACGTCGCTGCAGTGTGGCCAGAAAAGAAAAGATCCTTGGTCATGTAGATGTGTGCGGCGTCGCGCAGCAGCAGGCCGGTTGGGCTGCATAGATCCCATAGCGCTTGCAGATAGCGTGCTGTGCCGTGATCTGAAGCGAACCAGTCGGCGTGGATATCCGGGCCACGCACCGGGCCAAGACCCGTCGCTGCGATGCAGACTCCACGGGCGATTGACAGCCAGCCGGCCGAGACGTTGTAGCGACAGAAACGAGCCGGCTCGACGAAGAACAGGCCCACGCTCAGCGGCAGATAGGCGATCGCGAGCACGTAGTGGTTGTAGCGATCGATCCATGCGACATAGGGCAGCCGATCGATGATCACGTCCGGCAGGTGCGGGGCGGGCCGCCCTTCGGCATACAGCGCCAGCGCCATCATGATCACCCAGCCGGCATAGCGAACGGACAGCGCCCGCAAGAGCGTGGGCCAGATCGCTCGCAGCGAGCGCACAAAGCGCACAGCGCGCGACGGCAGCGAGTCCAGCGAGGGCGTGAGCATCGCCTGTAGCTATCACAGATCGTGCGCGCTGTGGCGCAGTGGGCACGTTGCCAGCACGCGCGAGGAGCCGTCTAGGGATACGCGAGGGTGGCCAGCGACACGAACGAGCCGCTCTCGGCATCGCACTGGGCGTAGCAGCGGAGCTTGCCCGCGCTCGGGCGCGCGGCCTGCAGAAACAGGTACAGCGTGCCCAGGCCCTGCACGTGGCGACGATCGCGCTCGCGGCGAATCTCGCCGACAAATCCCATGGCGTCTCCGCTGAGAATGGGCTTTAGGGTCTCTTGATCGCGGCGCTCCAGCGAGTCGCGATCGCTTTCGGTAACCGGTTCCATGTCGCCGAAGCGAGGACCGACATGCGCCAGATCGCTGGCGGCAACCCACAGGATCGTCTCGCCGGCTTGCTGCCGTTCACCGATGCGGCGCTGCAAGGCAGTGACGAATTCGTCGAAGATCTGCGTTGTCTGCTGGGGCTGCAGCTTGCCATCGCGGCTGGGAGGATTGACGGCCAGATCGTGCAGCGATCCACACAGGATCGGCAGAATGCGCGGCTCGGCCCCGTCGGGAAGACCGGTGGGCAGGCCGTTTTCGCGACGCCAGTCAAAAAGGAAGCGCAGCCACAGCGCCTGCATTTCGATGCTGTGCTCCCCTCGGTGATGAGCTTCGTCGCGCTTCACCAGCTCGCCAAGCTGCGCATCGCGCTCGCTTAGGTCCGCGACCACTGCGTCCACCAGCGCCGTATCGGTCTTCAGCACACCCAGCGGCGTCTCGAAGTGTTTGCGTGTCAAGGTCACGATCGCGTCATGCGCGGCGTGGTCACAGCCCAAAAGCACGATCAACGACGGCAAGCGCGGCGCATCCAAGAGCGCGCGATAGCCCCATGCATAGGCCGGCCCAGCGCGCGAGACATCGACGGTCGGAACGACGATCGCTCGCGGCATCGCCTGTGCTGCAGTCAGCACTTGACCATTTTCGCCGCGCTTCGGCAACGTCGGGCCATGCGGTGGGCCAAACGCAGCCTGCAGCGTCGCTTTGATCTCATCGGAAGTGGCGGGATAGTGCCGCCCTGCGAACAGGGCCGGACGCGTCTCAAGCGCGGCAAAGTCCGCGAACAGCCGCGCGCAGTGCAGGCGAAAGCGCGTCGAATCGAGGAGCAGCGCATCATCGAGCTTCTGCAGCAGGTTGTTCAGAGCATCAGCGCCAAGCGGCGTGCGGTACTGCTTGGCGAAGTCCGCACAGATCTGCTCGCGCGTGCGCGATCCATCACAGAGCTCGATGACCGCAGCACCAAGCGGCGGCAGCTTGACGACACTCGGTGCGATGCCTGAAGGATCCGACAGAACCAGGACTTTCTGCAGCGCGCCTGTTCCTGGATCACGCAGATCCATCGGGTACGCATCGAGGGGTCGCAGCATCGGGTAGGTCTCGCTGGGATCGGGCCCATCGGATTCTGCTGCTTCGTCCAGGTTTTCGGCTGGGGCCACTTCGCTTGCGGCCTGCGTCACAGGTGGCGCCGGCAGATCGACTTCGACGGCGCTGGCATCGGTTTCGGCATGCGGCATCGCGGCAGCTTCACCGTCGGCGCCCCCCTGTTCTGCGTCCTGATTCTGAATCGGCATGGTGGCTAGTATACGAGAACTAAGGCTTGCTTCAGTCGGTCCGCGCGGGGGTAGGAAGCCGCGACAACAAGCGTGGACGCTGCGCAGAACGGCAGCCGCGATGCAGGGCCAGTCCCTATGGACGACGTAACCAGACCGGCAGACTGGGCCCGATTGAACCCACCTCGACATACCGTCTAGACCGCTCAATCCGCCGCGGTTCCGTACGAGAAAGCGAGCAACTGCACGAATTTCCCCTGGATGTGCCGCGTTCGCAGTACACTAACTTTGCCAGATTCAGTGCCAAGCCCTGCTCTCTAGCTCTAGGGTTCAGGGACTTGCGCACAACCTCCGTGGCAGAACCAGCCGCAAGAGCGATACATGGGCGACCAGCGCATCGGAAACTATCGCGTAGTCCGCAAACTTGGTGAAGGTGGCATGGGCGTGGTGTACGAGTGCATGCACGAGTACATCGGCCGTCGAGCGGCGGTGAAAGTGCTGCACGCCGACTTCTCGCGCAACCCTGAGATGGCGGTTCGCTTTCTCAATGAGGCTCGTGCGACGAACATCGTGCAGCACCCCGGCATCGTGAACATCTTCGAGTTCGATCGACTGCCCGATGGCAGTGCGTACATCGTCATGGATTTTCTAGACGGTGACTCACTGACCACGCGGCTGC
Organism: Myxococcales bacterium; assembly: GCA_016794505.1. Classification (GTDB taxonomy): domain Bacteria; phylum Myxococcota_A; class Polyangia; order Palsa-1104; family JAEUJZ01; genus JAEUJZ01. The sequence goes on along the minus strand of JAEUJZ010000131.1, from coordinate 119,912 downwards.
AGAAGCTCGGCGGCAAGATGGATGTTCAGCAGGCACTGATCATCTCGTATCAGGTCGCCGATGCGCTGGCGGCCGCACATGCCAAAAACATCGTCCATCGCGATCTGAAGCCGGACAACATCATGATTGTCCCGGACGCGAGCGACTCCACGCGCGAGCAGGCCAAGATCTTGGACTTCGGCATCGCCAAAATCGGCGAGACCGCCGGCTTGGGCGCAGCCGTCGTCAAGACGCAGATCGGCGTTCCCATGGGCACGCCGCTTTACATGGCCCCCGAGCAGTGGAAGGGCGCGGCCGACGTCGACGCCAAGTCCGACGTCTACTCGATGGGCATCATCATGTTCGAGATGATGTCCGGGCAGCCGCCGTTCATCGCCAACTCGTCGAGCGAGGTCATGGCGCTGCACATATTGGCCACGCCGCGCTTGGTGACCGAACTCAACCAGCAGGTTCCCGAAGAGCTGGCGTTCCTCATCAACAGCATGTTGGCCAAGCTGCCCGCCGATCGCCCGCCGATGATTCAGGTGGTGCGTGAGCTTCGCCGCATCCTGGGCCTGGGCATCGAGAACAGCTTGAGCGGCATGCGCGTATCGTCCAGCATGCCGGGCGGAGCCGACAACTCGTCGATCCGCTCGGGTGGCATTCCTGCCGCTAGCCCCTCGCACCTGCGCGTCTCGGGCGTCGGGCAGCAGACGGCTTCGACCTCGGGTGTGGGGCCGCTGCAGCTTTCGGGGATCTCGTCGGTTGGTGCGATCGCTCAGGCACCGCTACGCACCAGCTTGCCGCCGAATTCGGGGCTGCGACAGAGCATAGGACCGGGCCAAAGCGGCGACGTGCCTCCGCCGGGAACCGAGCCCCCCAAGCCCAACCCCAACGAGCAGTGGCAACGTCGCGCGCTGATCGGCGTGATCGGCGCATGCTTGATCGCACTTTCGGCCTTGGCGCTGAAGTTCATGGCCAAGCCCAACAAGCCCGTGCAGCCTCCGCAGCAAAAGTTTGAAGAGGGCGGCATGGTCTGGGCCGAGATGCCAAGCGGCACCACGCAGAACCTGCAGGACGTCTGGGGTCCGGGCGTCAACAACCTGTGGGCCGTCGGCAAAGGCGGCACGCTGTTGCGCTTTCAGGGCGTGCAGTGGAAGGACGCGGGCGCCAACATCAACAAGGACTACTACCTCAACGCGCTGTGGGGCAGCGGTCCCGATGACGTCTGGGCCGTCGGCAAATCCGGCATCATCCTGCGCTGGAACGGGGCTGCCTGGACCGAAGTGCCAAGCGGCAGCAGCCAGCCGCTCAAGGACATCTGGGGCACCGGCAAGAACGACGTGTGGACCGTCGGTGAGTCCGGCGTCATCCTGCACTGGAACGGCAACGACTGGAGCCCGGTTCAAAGCGGCACCGAAACCGAGCTTCGCGGCATCTGGGGCAGCTCGCCCAAGGACATCTGGGCCGTCGGTGGCAGCGATGCCAGCGAGGGCTTCATCCTGCACTACGATGGCACCAAGTGGCAGCCGCACTACCGCGCGGAGACGCGCCTGAACTATCTGTGGGGCAGCGCTGCCGACGACGTCTGGGCCGTCGGCGGTCGTCCAGGTCCCGAGGGAACCGTGGTCCATTGGGACGGCAAAGAGTGGAAGCCCGTCGGCATTCCGCGAGCGCCGTGGCTAAACAGCATCTGGGGCAGTGGCCCGCGCGATATCTGGGTGGCCGGCGACAGCGGCACCATCCTGCACTACAACGGCACGGCCTGGGCCGAAGCCGTCAGCGCGACGCAGGCAACGTTTAAGAGCGTCTATGGCACCGGCCCCAACGACGTCTGGTCCGTCGCGTTCAACGGCGTCATCCGCCACTGGAACGGCAAGACCTGGGTGCCCATGGTCAGCAACACCCAGCAGAGCCTAGAGCACGTCCACGGCAGCAGCCCAACGGATGTGTGGGCCGTCGGCAAGGCGGGCACCATCGTGCGCTGGGACGGCAAAGCCTGGGCGGCCTCGCCCAGCGGCACCACCAACGACCTGCACGGCATCGGCGGCAGTGGCTTCGGCAACATCTGGACCGTCGGTGACAAGGGCACCATTCTCAAGTGGGACGGCACCGCGGCCTGGACCACCGTGCAAAGCGGCACCGCATTCAGCCTGAATGCGATCTATGCCTTGGCTCCCCAGGATATGTGGGCCGTCGGTGATCGCGGCACCATCCTGCACTTTGACGGCAGCGCCTGGTCGCCATTGCCCAACGCCGTGACCACCAACTTGATGGCCGTGTTCGGCGTCGATAAGAACGATGTCTGGGCTGCCGGCGATCAGGGAATCATCCTGCACTGGGATGGCCGGGCTTGGCTGCGCGTGCAGACGGACGCCAGCGTCACCAAGCCGATCTTTGCCATCTATGGCAGCAGCGCGACGGACATCTGGGCCTCGGGCAAGCAGGGCATGCTGCTCAACTGGAACGGCCGCGCCTGGGTGCCCGTGCAGAGCGGCACCACCGAGGATCTCAGCGCCATGTTTGGCAACGGCCGCTTCGACGTGTGGGCCGTCGGCTCAGGCGGCGTCATCCTGCACTGGAACGGCACCGTGTGGAGCAAGATCCTCAGCAAGACCAAGCAAGGCCTGCACGGAATTTGGAGCAGCCGCCCCGGCGACCTGTGGGTCGTCGGCCAGTTCGGCCTGATCCTGCACTAGCCCCTCCCGATCGCCTCACGATCTGTCGCCTCATACCGAGGCACGTCCTTCGCCGCTTCCGCTATCCCCACGTCCAAAGCGACGTCGCCATCGCCAAGCCACCGCCGCTGGCGCAGAACATCACACGCTGGCCGGGCTGGATGCCCTTTGTCTCGATCGCGTCGTCGAGCGCCATCGGCAAGCAGGCCGATCCGGTATAGCCCCACTTGTCCATGATGCAGTGCGTCTTTGCCATCGGCTGCCCGAGGATGCCCATCATCGCCTCGATGGTTCGCAGGTTTAGCTGCGTAAACAGGTACAGGTCGACGTCATTGCGACCCAGGCCCGCCCTGGCCAGCGTTGCGTCGATGAGCGGTGGCCAGTGGTCCGTGTTGAACGTCCGCGGGAACTTCTTTACAAAGCGCACATAGGGTCGGCCGTACTGCGCAATGTTCTCGGGCGTGCTCGGACGCGATGTGCCGCCGCCATAGATCCCCAGCGCGTCGTGGTACTGCCCGCGCGCCAGCAGCTTGCCAGCCATGTAACCCGCGCCCGTCGGAGCCGCGGCTGCAGCGTCCGCGGTTTCCGCGTTCGACCCCAAAATCACCGCGCCCGCACCGTCGGCAAACAGCGTCGCTGTGTACTTGTCTTTCCAGTCGAGAAAGCGCGTCATGCCATAGCCGCCCGCGACCAGCACATAGCGATAATCGCTGTCGCTGCGCATGTAGTGTGCCGCGGTGTTAAGCGCCGTCACCCAGCCGGCACAGGCGCAGTTCACGTCAAACGTCCCTGCTCGCTGCGCCCCCAGCTTGGCCTGCACCACCGACGAGGTCCCTGGTGACAGATAGTCCGGCGTGTCCGTCGCCACGATGATCAGATCGAGATCGCTTGCAGCAAGACCAGCCCGCGCCAGCGCCTGCTGGGACGCCGCCACCACCAAGTCCGACGTGACCTGATCTTCGGCCATCACATGGCGAGCCCGGATGCCAACGTTCTGCACCAGCCAGTCGTGGACGTTTTCGCCCAGGCGCGCTTCGACATCCGCGTTGTCCAGGCGCTGCGCCGGGACATAGCGACCGCTGCTCAGAATACGCGGCGAAGGCCCGTGCAGCCTTCCCTCGTGGCCCGAGGTCATCGGCAAGTCGGCGGAGTGTAAGGGCGTGCTCATGGCCTCTCTTCTACCCTGTTTTCTTCGTCGGCACCGGCTCCTCTTCCTGTCGCTTGTGTGATAGCGTCGGGCCCGGTGTCTAGTCCGGTTCATACCTCGCCCACCCCCCAAGACCGCGCGGGACACGGGACGTCGCCGATGCCGATCGGGGGCAGCTATCTGGGTCTGTTGCGTCGCAATCGCGACTTCGCGCTGTTCTTTTTCGCGGTGGTCATCAGCCTGATCGGCGACTGGTTCCTCGTCGTGGCGCTGCTTGACTTGGTGCTTGAGCTAACCGGCAAAGCGTCGCTGGCGACGCTGGTCGTGGTGGCGTTCAACCTGCCGGTGTTCTTGGTGTCCCCCTGGGCAGGAGCCCAAGCCGATCGCCTGGACCGTCGGCGCCTGATGATCACCGTCGATGTGTGCCGCGCTCTGGCCGCGCTGCTGCCGCTTCTGGCCACGACGCCCAGCCGACTTTGGCTGGCCTATCTGGGCATGGCGCTGATCTCGCTGGGCTCGGCCTACTTCGATCCGGCAGCCGACGCCGCGGTGCCCAACTTGGTCGCCAAAGAAGACCTTGGGCGAGCCAACGCTCTTCTCGGATCGGCCTGGGGCACGACCATGGCCGCCGGCAGCGCCATCGGTGGCTTGGTGACCACCCACTTCGGCCGCAACACATCGATCGTCATCAACTCGCTTAGCTTTCTGGGATCCGTGGGCCTTTTGCTTCTGGTCAAGCGGCGCTTTTCGGAAGAGTCGACCGCGGCCCGTCCCAAGCAAGCCTTCGTCGCTGCCACGCGTGAAGCGCTGGACTATGCCCGCGCTCGCCCACGCATCATCGCGCTCTTGCTGGGCAAGGGCGGCTACTGCTTGGCGGCGGGCATCGTGGCGCTGCTTGGCGTCTTCGGGCGCGAGCACTTCGCGCAGAGCAGCGGGCTGTCCGGCGCAGGAGGCATCTCGGCGCTGTTCGTCGTGCGCGGCGTCGGTGCGGTCTTGGGACCGTTCCTTTTGCGCGGGCTGGTACGCGACGGAGATCGCATGAACCTGGCCATCGCGCCATGCATCGCGCTCTTTGCCATGGGGTACCTGCTGCTCTCGCTGAACCTGGGTTATGCAGTCAGCTTGGCCTGTGTGCTCATCGGTCACATCGGAGGCGGAGCCGAGTGGATGGCGTCGACCTATGGCCTGCAGCGCGAGGTTCCCGACGAGCTTCGCGGGCGCATCTTTGCCGTCGACTACGGCCTGGCCACCTTGGGCATTAGCCTTTCGAGCTTGGTGGCCGGTGCCCTCGCCGATACCTATGGCGCGCCCCGCGTCGCGTTCTTGATGTCGATGGTCAGCGTGGCGTGGGCGCTCATCTGGCTCGTGTGGACGTACCGCCTGTGGGATCTCAAGTCGCGCTGACTGTGGTACACGTCGGCCGTCATGACTGCGGCTTCGGTTGCTAATGCGGGTGCGGCGCACGCTTCTTCGCCGCCTGTCTTGTCGTCGCCGGGTTCGTCCTCGCATGGCTCGCCGTCCAGCGCTCGCGGGCCGCTGCGGGCTGCGATCTTGGACTGGGCCGGGACGGCCATCGACTTCGGCAGTCGAGCACCGGTCGCGGCCTTGCTGGGCCTGTTCGCCGATCACGGCATCCCGCTCGACGAAGCACAGGCGCGCGGCCCCATGGGCCTGCACAAGCGCGATCACATTCGCCTGCTGTGTCAGCTTCCCAGCGTCAGCGCCGCCTTTCAGGCGCGCGATGGCCGCCCGGCGTCGGAAGCAGACATCGACACGCTGTATCAAGCGCTCTTGCCGCGAACGCTGCAGGCGGCCAAGGAAACGACGGTGCTGATCCCCGGCTTGCTCGCGCTGGTCGCAGAGCTAAGGCGGCGCGGCATGCGCATCGGATCGACGACGGGGTACAACGCGCAGATGATGGCTGAGATCGCGCCGCTCGCCGCGGCTCAGGGCTATGCGCCGGACTCGATCATGACGGTCAGCGACGTCCCTGCGGGGCGGCCTGCGCCGTGGATGTGTTTCCGCACTGCCGAGCGCTTCGGCGTCTATCCGCTGAGCACCTGCGTCAAGATTGGCGACACCGTGACCGATATCGAAGAGGGCAAGAACGCCGGCATGTGGACCATTGCCCTGGCTCGCTGCGGCAACGAAGTGGGCCTGTCCGAAGCGGACTTGCACGCGCTGCCCGCTGCAGAACAGGCCGCCCGCATCGCAACGGCTCGTCAGCGCCTGCTTGCGGCCCAGCCACACTATGTCGTCGATGGACCGGCCGACGTGATCCCGCTTCTCGACGCGATCGATGGCCGCCTGGCCCGCGGCGAAATGCCCTAACAGCGCGTCGCTTTCGTCCGCTTTGGCCCGGTTGGTGCGCTCAAGCGGTCAGCCGGGCGGCTCGCGTGGGTACGGGGCAGACTCGCTTCACTGCGCCAGGTTGCGCGAGACCGAGGCGTTGTTGTCGCTAAGGTTGACGATGGCCAAGTCGAGCTTGCTATCGCCGTCGAAATCGCCGACCTGGATGGCGTTCGGACCACAGCCGTAGACCACGTTTACGGCGGGTGCAAACTGCCCCGTGCCAAGCCCGAACAGGACGCTGATGGTGTTGCTGAGCTGGTTGGCGACCGCCAGGTCGGGGCGGCCATCGCCGTTGAGATCACCAGCGGCGAGAGCGACCGGATAGGCCCCGACGCTGGGCGTACCGGGGCTTGCAAGGAAGCCTCCCAGGCCGTCGCCAAGAAGGATGCTCACGCTCCCATCGGCGCTGTTCGCAACAGCCAAGTCGGCCTTTTGATCCGAATTGAAGTCTGCTGTGACGACCGACCACGGACTCAGGCCCGTGGAGGTGGCCGCAGGGGCAGCAAAGCCTCCGAGTCCGTTGCCTGCAAGAACGCTCACGTTGTTGTCGAGCTGGTTCGCGACAATCAGATCCTGGCTGGTGTCGCCATTGAAATCGCCCGCCACGACAAAGGAGGGCCGCATCCCGGCGGGAATCGTGTTGACGATCGTGCCAAAGATCCCGTTGCCCGCGCCGAGCAGCAGGCTGATGCCATTGTTGTTCCCATTGCCGACGGCCACATCCAGCTTCCTGTCCCCGTCAAAATCTGCGGCCACCAGCGAGGTCAGCGCACCGTTCAGCGTGCATGTCGGCTGGGGCAGCGCGAAGGTCCCTGGGCCTGTGCCGAGCAACACATTGACGCACCCCTTGGTCGAAGACAGAGCCTGGTTGGCGATGGCGAGGTCTAGCCGCTTGTCGGCATTGAAGTCGCCGGAAACAACCGCCACTTGCGAGTCTCCGCCTGCGAAGCTCACGCTCTTTTTGAATCCGCCCCGTCCATCCCCGGACAACAGGGTCAGGTTGCTGCCATCAAAGTTGGCGACTGCGAGATCCAGCGGGCCGTCGTTGTCGAAGTCGGCCACCGCGAGAGACTGAGGCGACGACAGAGCCGGATTGCCCAGCGGGACTGGGGTGAACGCTCCAGCACCGTCGCCAAGGAGAACCGTCGTGTTGCTGCTGCCCTGGTTCGAGACGACGATATCGAGCTTACTGTCGCCATTGAGATCGCCCACTGCGGCTGCGATGGGGCTCTGGCCAACGGGCAAGGTGTTGCGCACGCCGAAGGTGCCATCGCCATTTCCAGGGACCACGCGGATGTTGTCGACGCTCTGGTCGACGATCACAAGGTCCAGCTTGCCGTTGTTGTCCATATCGGCAGTGGTCACAAACACTGGATTCGGCCCGACGTTGATGCCCCTGATGAGCCAGTTGCCAAAGTTTGCCCCAGTATTGATTAGCGCACGCGCCTCACCGTCGGCGGTGATGACAAGGTCGGGGAGGCCGTCGTTGGTGAGGTCGCCTGCGGCAATCCAGCTCTGACTAGCGATGAAGTTGATCCTTCCGACGCCTGCGAAGCCTCCAGAGCCGTCGTTCCTAAAAAGCTCCGCTGAATTCGCCGATGGCGCCCTCCCACAATCCGCCGCGATATCGGGCTTGCTGCCTCCGGTAAAGTTGCCGACGGCGAATGAGCTGGACGCTCTGCAGCTCAATATGGGGCTGCGGGTTGCGACGATGCCGAAGCCGCCCTGGCCATTGCCGTGCAGGATTTTGAACGCGTTGTCGCCGAGGAGAGAGACGATGAGGTCGACCACTCCATCACCGTCCCAGTCGCCCACGCCCACCGCCACAGGCTGCGAGCCGACAGCAATATTTTGAGCGGGAGCAAATCCCCCCCGGCCATCGCCCAATAGCACGCTGATGTTGTCGCTGCCCTGGTTCGCGACCACGAGGTCAAGCTTCGTGTCGCTGTTGAAGTCTCCTGTGGCGAACCCCTTGGGTGTGCTGCCGACAGGAAAGGGGGTCAGCGCGCCAAATCCGCCCATCCCGTTGCCTAGCTGCACGACGACACTATTTGTGGGCGGGCTGGTTATGGCCAGGTCCAGCTTGCCGTCCATGTTGAAGTCGGCGAGCAGGTTGGCAGCAGGTCGGAAGCCCGAAGAGCACTGCGATGGCACGCTTTGAAAAGGCTGGCTGGCGTAGTAAGCGAACGCCTTTTCCAGGCTCGCCTGCTGCTCATCGGGATTCTGCACGGTCACGGTCAACAGTCCGTAACCGCGCTGGCTGGGCGGCAGCGTCGCCGTGAGCTGGGTAGCCGAGACGAACGTGGTCTGCGTGGCAGGGACTCCGTCGAAGCGTACTGTCGCGCCGGCTTGAAAGTTATGACCCAGGATGTCGATTGGACTGCCGCCAAGATTCGAAGCCAGGGCCGGCGATACAGCGCTCAGCGTCGGCGAGGGCAAGCGCTCGCACCGCAGTGTCGCCGCATTGCAGGCAAAGCCTGGCATGCACTTGGTGCCACCATTTTCGCAAACGTCCGCATTGAGATTTGCAAATCCACCCCAGAGGACATCACAGGAGGAAAGATGCAGGAACAGCAGACCAAATAGGAATCGTCTCATAATCACTCCTTTTTCATATGTCCTGGCAATGCAAGGAGGACCACACCGCCGACCGTCAGGGCTAGCCCCGCGCCGAGCAGCCCGCCCCCCATGGCGCCCGTGGAATAAGTCCCGCGGCAGAACCCGCCTTCCGCTGGAGGCTGCGCGCATTGACCATCCGACGTGAGTGCTGAAACTCCAAGACCAGCGACGAACAGCCCGCCGCCCAGCGCCCCCCCTCCCAAGGCCAGTCGCCAGCGCGGGTGCGAATCCCGACCGATCACCTTGGCTGGCGGGGCTTGTACCTCGACGCTCTGAAGTGGCGCTGGTGCTGGCTCAGGGGGCTCCTGCGGGATCGCGCCAAGCTCGGCTCGTACCGTGGCCACTTGGCCCACGGTCTCTTCGGCCTTCGACTGAAAGGCCTGGAAACCTGTTTTCTCGACCACGATCTGGTGGACTCCGCCAAAGCTCGCTTTCAAGTACGGTGTCTGTCCGCGCAGGAGTCCATCGACCCGAACACGGGCTCCTATGGGCACCGAAGTGACCGAGACCATGCCGCGGGGACGAGCGTTGGCATCGGTCAACAGCCGCTCTAGCACCGCCGCCAGCACATCGCTCAGAGTCACGCCGGAGCACACCGGGCTCTTGGCCTCTGCGGTCGATGTCACTTGGCCCGCGTTGATGTCCACATACGAAATCGTCACCGTGCAGCCCCCGGCCGGATCCAGCGGCGTTGCTTCTTTTGCATCGGTCTCCTTCACCGCGACCCAAAGGACAGCACGCGCTTGCGCCTCTTCAGCCACCGCATACTGACAGTCCGGCTGTTCCAGACAGTCGGCAGACTGCTTATGCACCACAGCGTTAAGTCGAGCCTGTGGTAAGGGTGCCAGATGGCTCGTGCGAACCGCGTCGACCAGCGCTTTATAGACGGCCTGCGCCGTGGTCACCGGCAGGCTCTTGGATTGCAGCAGAAGCAACGTGATGGGAGACAGACTCAGCAGCGCCACCAGAGTCTGTTTTCCGCCCGGAGTCAGTTGCGCCTGGGCGACAAGACCAAGCTGATATAGGAAAGCGGGATCGGGATCGGCGCGAAACGCGCGGTCGATGATCTCCAGAGCATGGCCGGGATTGCCCAGGGACAACGCTGTGAGTACCTCCTGCTGGGCTTGCGCAGCATCCGCAGCAGCACCTTTCGCCGGCCTTGCTCTGGCCGGCAACGCACACAGCAGGATGAGCAGGATGCAGCAGAGACACTCCACTGAACCCTTGATGGTAGCAGCCATCGACCAAGCGGTGGGCTGACGCGATTTGCACGACGGGCGAGCGCAGCACAGGCGGCGCGGCCTCACTCCTGCGCTCACCCCTTTTTCGGTCCGTACTGCCGCGCGGGCGCAGTGGACGTGCAGGCCGCTCCGGTGGGTCTGGCTTACGCCATCCGTGCGCACTCAACCACCAGACCGTCTTCAGCGCGCCAGCCAGACCTCTTCGACTCCGACTTCCCAGTCCGCCGTACCGAGCCTGTTCAGAGAAGCCATGCGGGTCTGCAGACACTTTTTCTATGCCTTGCACGAGCTTAGGTCAGGAGGAGCGGAGGCGTGCAAGATAAGTGGGTTGGAGTGACCGCTGTCGAGAGGTCCACGCTCTCGGCACAGCACTCGCTGCTCACCTCATGGGGGCTGGCGAAGGTCGATCGTTGCGGAAGCTTGAAGGCGACTGGCTTGGGCCGGTCCACATCGAGGAGCGCCCTGACGTCGCCCATGTCGTGGTCAGGAACATCCGGTCAGGATTCCTGAAAGATCCCCAGGCGCGGTCACGACTTTCAGCCCTGGAGCAGCGCAGAAGCAGCCGGCAGATCCAGGCCTGGTTGCAGTGCTTGCTTGCACGCAGCAGGTCAGCTCACGCGCTTCTGCAACACGCTGCTAAAGGTTGAAGGTTCCGCAGCGGATGTACTGGCCGCGACCGGTGCGCCCAAGACAGACCGCGCTCTTGCCGGCGCCGTTTGTGGCGTCGATGACGAGCTCTCCACGCGAAAACACAAAGCGCGGCGCACCCAGCACCGTCTTTTCGGGATAGGCCGCATAGTCGACGCGCATGTGCAGGTTTTCGTGCGAAAGCGTCAGCGCCTGCTTGGGATCCCAGACCACGACATCGCCGTCGGCACCAATGTTCAGCGAGCCCTTCTTGGGATACAGGCCGAAGATCTTGGCCGGCGCCGTGCTGGTGATCTCGACGAAGCGGTTGAGCGAAATCTGGCCGCGGTGTACCGCATCGTGCATCAGGTGCAGGCGCGTCTCGATGCCGGGCATGCCGTTGGGGACCTTGGCAAAGCTGTCCTTGCCCAAGATCTTTTGGTCTTTCATGCAAAACGGGCAGTGATCCGTCGACACCACCTGCAGGTCATAGTTGCGCAGGCCGCGCCACAGGTGATCGTGATGATGCGAGGGCCGCAAGGGCGGCGTACACACGTACTTGGCGCCCTCGAACGGATCGGTCGCCGTGCCGCGCAGCGCATCTTCGTCAAGAAATAGGTACTGCGGGCAGGTCTCGGCATAGGCGGGCAGGCCGCGGTCGCGCGCTTCCATGACCCGTTCCAGCGCTCGCTGCGCTGACAAGTGGACGATGTACACCGGCACCTTGGCCATCTCGGCGAGCGCAATCGCGCGCTCGGTGCCCGTCGCCTCGGCGGCTTCGGGTCGCGTCAGCGCGTGATAGATGGGCGCGGTATGGCCACGTGCCAGCGCCCGCTCGACCAGGATGTCGATGGGCAGGCCGGTCTCGGCGTGCATGCAGATCAGCGCGCCGATCTCGCCAGCCCGCAGCATGCACTTAAAGATCGACTGGTCGTCGAGGAGCAGCACGTTGGGATACGCCATGAACAGCTTGAAGCTGGTCACGCCCTCGCGCACCATGTCGGCCATCTCGCGCAGGCTGGCATCGGGCGCGTCGGTCATGATCATGTGGAAGGCATAGTCGATGACCGCCTTGCCCTGCGCTTTGGCGTGCCAGGTGTCGAGCGCCTGACGCAGCGTGCCGCCCTTCTGCTGGATCGCAAAGTCGATGATCGTCGTCGTGCCACCGAATGCTGCGGCGCGCGTGCCAGTCTCGAAGTCGTCGCTGCTGGTCGTTCCACCAAACGGCATGTCCAAGTGCGTGTGCGCGTCAATGCCGCCCGGCAGGACATAGCAGCCGCTGGCATCGATCACCTTCACATCGCCGCCCACTGGATCGGATGCCGCAGGCTCTGCGATGCGCACGATGCGCCCGCCCGCGATCAACAAGTCCGCCGCAAACGTGTCTGATGCCGTAACCAGGGTGCCGTTTTTGATAAGCGTCGCCGCTGCCTGCCCGTTCATGGTCGCCACCTCACTTCGTCGCCTTCACCACACGACGTGGGCGGAACCTAGCACGAAAGCTGCGCCTTCAGCGACGCTCGGCTGCGACGTGTGCCGCGCCTGGCGTCCGGCAACGACTACGGACTGCGCATCGGTCCCCAGGTCGGGGTCTCGACGGCACCGCGATAGACTTGCCGCTCGCTCTTGCCATCAAAGGTGGTGACCCAGATGCCGCCGCGGCTGCTCTTAAACGCCAGAGCCCGAGCATTCGGCGCCCACGAGGGATGGCTGTTGCTGCCCTTGCCCTCGGTCAAGCGGGTGAGCTCGCCCGAGCCAACGTTGATCGTGAACACGTCGAAGTTGCCCTTTTCATCGCGGCCCGTAAACGCGATCAGCGACTGCCCGTTGATCTGCTTGGGCGCCCATGAGGGCTCTTGGTTGTAGCTGCCCTTGGTGGTCAAGCGCCGCTGCCCCGCGCCCGAGGCATCCATCACCCAGATCTGCGGCGAGCCGTAGCGATCCGAGACGAAGGCGATCTGGCCGCCGTTCGGCGAATAGCTAGGCGAGCTATCGATGCCGGGGTTGTTGGTCAGGCGCTTCAGGATGTCGCCGCTTGGCGTCAGCAGATAGATCTCGCTGTTGCCCTCGAAAGACAGCGTGGCGGCAAGCTGACCGCCGTTCGGCGAAAACACGCCGCCCGTGTTCATGCCCGGCCGCGTCGAGACGCGCTTGGGCTTGCCACCGACGCTGGGAATCAGCCACAGGTCGGGCGAGCCGCGCACAAAGCTGGTGTACAAAAGGGCATCGCCGCTCGGGCTCCACCCCGGCATGTAGTTCTGCGAGCCGTTGCGCGTAAGCTGCCGCACGTTGGCGCCGTCCCAGTCCATCACCGATAGCTCTTGCTGGCGACCTTCGGCGCGAGCAAAGGCGATCTGGGTGTGAAAGAACGAGTCCTCGGCGGTGAAATAGCGCAGCACTTCCGCCGCGAACAGGTGCGCCAGCTTGCGCGTGTCGCCGAGCGGCCCGCGATAGGTCTTGCCCAGCACCGGCTGCTCACCTTTGACCAGCTCATACAGCCGAAACTCGACGGATAGATCGCCGCCGCTGTTGGTGACGCGAGCCTTGATGACGCTCTCGGCCCCGACGGTCTTCCAGGCATCGGCGACCAAGTTGACGTCTTCTTTGGTCAAGTCGGCCACAAACGACTTGGGATCCAAGATCTTAAAGAAGCCCGAGACACCCAGATCCGCCGACAGCACTTCCGTCATCACCGCCGCCGCCTGCGCATCGCCCAAGACCGCCGGCACAGCGATCTTGTACAGGGCCTGGCCGGGGTTGGTGATGCGGAAGCGAACGACATCATCCGCTCGACCGGCGGGCGTCGCGGGAGTCGTCGGGGCCTGGGCTTCCGACGAAACAGGAGCCACCGCATAGGCAAACAGCAGGGCGGCTGCCGCGCCGTACGCGAGGGAAAAAACAGCTCGTCGCATGCTGCCCACTGTACCAATTTTGCCGCGCAGTTTTGCCGCGCATTTTTTGCCTGTTTTTCGACCCGCCAGCCGGGCCACACGACCGCGCTTGCCGCTTCGCACCTGGCGGCTTGACTTGCAGGGGGCCAAGGGGCTACCCGTGAGACATGCGAACGTTCTCGAAGATGCGAGCTGCTTTCTTGGTGGCAGGACTCTGTGGACTGGGCACGCTGGCTGGGCTGGCTGGCGCCGCGCTTCCCCCGCCGGGCAAGCCCGAGGTACTGCCCGCGGCGCAAGGATCCTTGGCGGTGGTCGTGGCCGAGCGCGGCTACATCGACGATGCCATGCTGCTTACGGCCGATGGCGGCACGCTGCTTTATGTGCAGACCGACGGTGCGTCGTTTGCGACGCTGAAAGCGCAGGGCCTGATCGCGCGCCCGCACCATGCTGAGCTGTCCCCTCCGGCGCAGCCTGCCGCCGCAGCGACACCACCGCCCCCGCCGGCTGCGACGACGCCACCGCCTGCGGGCAAAAAAGGCGCGGGCAAAAAGGGCGCTCCCGCCGTCCCGGCAGCCCCTGCGATTCCGGCACCGCCGATTGGCGGGTTGCCGGCGGCGAACTTGAGCTTCCGCGTCGGCAAAGACAAGCCGGAAGAGCTTCTGTCCGGCCTGCCGCTTTCGATCTTTCGCATGGTGCTGCTGCCCGAGGATCGCGTGCTGTTCCTGCTGCGCGACACCGATGTCGGCGATGCGGTGCAAGGGACGATCTACAGCTTAAAGACCAAGGCGCGCATCCCCCTTTCCGGCGCCGGCACCAGCGAAGGCAACATCGGCCCGGTGAACGAGATCGTCGTCACCCATTCAGCGACGGGTCCGATCATCCTGTCGTTGAAGCGGCCCGCCGATGGACCGCGCGGCGAATACAGCCTGCATACGTGGAATGCAAGCACGCTCAAGGCCGGCACCGCTCGCAGCTATCAAGTGCGCGATGACGGACGCATCACGACGGACAAGGGCACCGGACAGCCGCTATATTTCTTGGATGACTATCAGACGCTGGTCGCCAAGCACGACGGCTTCTATGACAAAAAGACCGACGTGCGGCAGCCCGACTTCATCGGCTTTGTCGATACGCTGAGCGGTAAGCTGCGGCACTCGCAGCCGATCGTCGATCTGCCGGGCACCTTCGCGTGGGCCAAGCTGCGCGAAAAGCACCCCGAGCCGCTGTTCATTCACATCGATCCCGCGTCCCACAAGGCCGAGCTGATCCGCAGCAATGACCGCGCTGCCGACGGCACCGTAGCCGAGTCGCGCGTTGACTTGACGCTGCCGCGAGCGACCAAGATGTACGAAATGAACACGCTGCAGATGCAGCTTCTGCGTCGCGAGCGCTTGGTGTTTTCGTTGAACGTCGATCCGGTGAATGAAGAGGCCGTCGCGGCCAAGCGCACCGACCCCGACACCTTCGAGCTGATGGTGATGGATCCGCAGGCGGCCTCACCGACGGTGAGCAAGGTGCTCTCGCTGCCCGGCCACAAGCGCCCCAGCGCCTGGTTCGTCACAGACACCGGGCGCTTCGCCATCCTGCGCAAGCACAAGAACTTCCCGCGCGGCGGCACACAGATCGAAGTCTACGACGTGAACTTCTAGGCAGCGGCGATGAAGCGGGCCTAGCGCTGCGGCGCGGTCGGTGACGCTCCGGGACCGGGACGCGCGGCGTCGCGGCGTTCTTGACGCGCATCGGACTTGGCGTCGCGCACATCGCTCTTGGCATCGCGGATGTCGCGACGCAGGTCGCGCTTGTCTTCGCGAAGCTCGCGTCGATCCTGGCGTAGCTCTTTTACGTCTTTGCGCAGCTCAGCGCGATCTTTGCGAAGCTCTTGCGCGGCGGCCTTGGCTGCGTCCTTGTCTCCCGCCTGACGGGCATCACGCAGTGCCCGCTTGTCCTCGCGGATCTCTTGGCGGTCGCCGCGGATCTCTTGACGATCGCCGCGGATCTCTTGGCGGTCGGCGCGAATCTCTTTGCGATCGGCGCGGATCTCTTGGCGATCGGCGCGAACGTCGCCCGCACCGGGGCGCTCACCCGCTGGGCGGGGAGCCAGGCGCTCAGGCAGAGCCGGACGCTCAACCGGAGGCGCTGCTGGACGAGGAGTCGGCGCTGCCGAGCCAGCCTCTTGCGCGACAGCCAGCGAGTTCGAAAGAAGAAGACCCAGCAAAGCGATCGAAGAAAGAGTCGTGCGCATGGATGCCTCCAATGAACTGCCAAGGAACAGACTGCGAAGTGACGTGGGCTGCGCCTGCTTTGGCGCTGCGTTTGGCTTCGTTGGTCAGCTAGACGAAAGGTGAAGCAGCCGTGTTCCCAGGCGGCGTCATTTTTTTGCATCGCCGCAGCGATCTGGAAGCGCCGTCCGCCCGCTCGGCTGCGCTTACTGAAAGACCAGCAAAAGATCGCCGGTATCGACGCGCTCGCCGGGCTTGACGAAGATCTCTTTGACCACGCCAGTAAGCGGGCTGGGCACGGCCATTTCCATCTTCATCGCTTCAATCGTCAGCAGGCGCTCTTGCTCGCGCACTTCTTGGCCCGGCTTGACCTTGATGTCGATCACCGTGCCGGGCATCGGCGACGCCAAGTGGTGTAGGTTGTCGCGGTCGGCTTTCAAGCGCGTCTTGGCTTCGCGGCCCGAGCGCGCATCGTGGACCAGCACTTCGCGCGGGTGGCCGTTGAGCTCGAAAAACAGCGTGCGGCTGCCTTCTTCGTTGGGCTCGCTGACGGCCACCAGCTTGATGAACAGCGTCTTGCCGCGCTCGATCTCAACCTCGGTCTCTTCTCCGACGCGCAGGCCATAGAACAAGACATCGCTGGGGATCATCGAGACATCGGTGTACTTGCGCTCAAAGGCCGCGAACTCGACGAAGACCTTGGGGTACATCAGGTAGCTGATCACTTCGAGTTCCGTGGCCTGGCGACGGATCTTGGCCTCTAGCTCGGCCTTCACTGTGTTGAAGTCGACGGGTGACAGCGTCTCGCCAGGGCGGCCGACAAACGTGCGCTTGCCCTTTAACACCACGTCGCGCAGCGCTTGTGGAAAGCCACCGGATGGCTGGCCGATTTCGCCCGCGAAGTAGCCGACCACCGACTCAGGAAATGCCAGATCGCGGCCGCGATCGATCAGGTCTTGCGGTGACAAGCCATTGGTCAGCATGAACAGAGCAAGATCGCCGACCATCTTCGACGACGGTGTCACCTTGACGATGTCGCCGAGCAGCTGATTGACGGTCTGGTACATGCGCTTGAGCTCGGGCAAGCGATCGCCGACACCGACCGACTCGGCCTGCGGCCGCAGGTTGCTGTACTGGCCGCCTGGGATCTCGTGGATATAGACATCGGCAGCGCTGGCCTTCATGCCCGACTCGAATGGCTGATAGATCGCGCGCACCGCTTCCCAATAGTCGGAAAACTCCAGCAGGCGGTTGAAGTCCAGGCCCGTCGCGCGCTCGTGGTGTTCGAACGCCGCGACCAGCGTCTCGCAGCTCGGCTGCGACGTAAGTCCTGACATCGCGCCCAGCGCAACATCGACGATGTCGACGCCGGCTTCGGCTGCAAGCAAAAGCGTTGCGCCTTGCATGCCGGCGGTGTCGTGCGTGTGCAGGTGAATCGGCAGCCCGACTTCTTGACGCAGCGCCGTCACCAGGCGCCGCGCCGCAAACGGCCGCAGCAGACCCGCCATGTCCTTGATCGCAAGGATGTGCGCCCCGGCCCGCTCTAGCTCTTTGGCCAGGCTGACGTAGTAGTGCAGCGGATAGCGATCGCGCTTGGGGTCATCGATGTTGCCGGTGTAGCAGATCGCCGCCTCGGCCAGCGCGCCGCTTTCCCGCACCATGCCAAGCGCTGGCAGAAGACCCGGCAGCCAGTTCAGCGAGTCAAAGACGCGAAAGACATCAATTCCGACGCGCGCCGCTTCATGCACGAACTTGCGCACGACGTTGTCGGGATAGTTGCTGTATCCGACGGCATTCGCCCCGCGTAAGAGCATCTGGAACAAGATGTTGGGAATCTGCTTGCGCAAGATCGCCAGGCGCTGCCAGGGATCTTCGTGCAGAAAGCGCATCGCCACATCGAAGGTCGCGCCGCCCCACAGCTCCAAGGAAAACAGACCGGACACGTGCTGCGCGATCGCCGGAGCTACTTTCAGCATGTCGAAGGTCCGCAGCCGGGTCGCCAGCAGAGACTGATGGGCATCGCGCAGCGTCGTATCGGTTAGCAGAAGCGGCTTGTGATCGCGCAGCCACGCGCAGAATGCGTCGTTGCCTAGCTGTTTCCAGCGATCGCGCAGGCCCGGCGGAATCGCGCCATCGGGGTCGTGGGCGGGCACCACCGGCTTGCGCAGACCGCTCGGCCGTTCCCCTTTGACCGTCGGGTTGCCGTTGATGCTCAGGTCGCCGATGTACTGCAGGATGCGCGTCGCGCGATCGTGGCTCTCGGCAAAAGACAGAAGCTCGGGCGAGTCGGCGATGAAGCCAGTCGTCGCTTCACCGGCCACAAAGCGCGGATGACGCACGACGTTGCGCAGGAACTTGATGTTGGTGCGCACGCCGCGCACGCGCCACTCGGCCAGCGCGCGATCAAGCTTGCGGCAGGCGTCTTCCCACGTCAGCGCATGCGCGCAGACCTTGACCAAGAGCGAGTCGTAGTGCGGCGTGATAATCGCGCCGGAAAACGCCGTGCCCGCGTCGAGCCGAATGCCAAAGCCAGCCGCTGAACGATAGTGCGTGATGCGACCGTAATCGGGAATGAAGTGGTTGGTGGGATCTTCGGTCGTGATGCGCGCTTGCACCGCGAAGCCGCGCAGCGAGATCGCATCTTGCGCTGAAATGCCGATCTCGGGACTTGCCAGCGGATAGCCTTCTGCGACGTGGATCTGGCTCTTGACGATGTCGATGCCGGTCACCAGCTCGGTCACGGTGTGCTCGACCTGGATGCGCGGGTTCATTTCGATGAAGTAGTGCGCGCCTTCGCGATCGACCAAGAACTCGACGGTGCCGGCGTTCTGGTAGCCGACTGACTTGGCCAAGCGCACCGCTTCGTAACACAGCCGCTCGCGCAGCTTGGGCGACAGGCGCGGCGCAGGCGCTACCTCGACGACTTTTTGGTGGCGTCGCTGCACCGAGCAGTCGCGCTCATACAGATGCACCGTATGGCCATAGGCATCGGCCAGCACCTGCACTTCGATGTGCTTGGGACGATCGATGTACTTTTCAATGAAGACATCGCCGCGGCCAAAGGCGCTCTTGGCTTCGCGCTCGGCCTGCGACAGCGACGCGATCAGCTCGGACTCGTGATGGCAGACGCGCATGCCGCGACCGCCGCCGCCAAACGCCGCCTTGACGATCACGGGATAGCCAATGCGCGCGGCACAGGCGCAGGCTGCATCCAAGCTCGCAAGCGCCCCGTCGCTGCCAGGCACCACGGGCAGGCCCACGGCGAGCGCTTGGCTGCGCGCCGCGGTCTTGTCCCCCATTAGATCGAGCACCTGTGGCGAAGGACCGATGAACACGATGCCGGCCTGCGCGCAGGCTCGCGCGAAGTCGGCATTTTCCGACAAGAAGCCATAGCCAGGATGGACGGCATCTGCACCGTGCCGACGGGCGATGGCGACGATGTTTTCGATGTCGAGATAGGCCGCAATCGCCCCGACCTGCGCCCGTGGACCGCCGGCTTCGTTGAGCAGATAGGTCTCATCCGCTTTGTAGCGATGCAGCGCCGCTTTGTCTTCTTTGCTGACGATGCCAAGCGTGCGAATGCCTAGCTCGCTGCAGGCGCGAAATACGCGAATCGCGATCTCGCTGCGGTTGGCGACCAGGATGCGCTGAAATTTTTTCGTTGCACGAACCGGGGCAGGCGATGAAGGCAAGGTCGACATCGGCGTAACTCAAGCGAAGAGAGGCTGGGCAGCGACGGGTTTTCCGCGCAGAGAAGTGCGAGTGGGCCAGCACAGGCCAGCGCTCGCGGATCGATACCTCGTCAAATGCGCAGGCGGCGAGACGCGCCTTTTTCCAAGCGACGCGCTTCGACCACCGCGCGGATGTGCTGACCGCGAAAGATCTCGCCCGCGTCATCGGCCGCGATGACTTCAAAGCGATGATGCTTGCCTTCGCGGCCCAGATAGCGCGCCGTCATGCGCACCGTTCCACCAAGCGGCGTCGGCGCAATGTGCTCGACGCGAACCACGATGCCAGCGGTCAGCTCACCTGGCTGCAGGATCGGCTCCATGGCTCGCGCCGCCGCTAGCTCCATCAGCGAGATCAGGCGCGCCGTGCCCAGCGTGCGCGGAAACACGTTGTGCTCGGGCCCACCCCCGGTACCTGTGGCTGCCACACGATCGGCCAGATCTTGCTCGGTGACGACGTGGCTGATGGTGACTTCCGGGCGAATGGCTGCTGTCTTTGAACCTGAAGCGGCAGTCATGCGCGGCAAGGTACTTGAATCGCCGGTCACATGCTAGCTTGCGCAAGATGTCGCCCTTGCCCTGCCGCTTTGCTCGCTGTTTTCGACCCGTTTTCTCTCGACTCTTGCCGGTATGTCGCCTGCGCCAAGCACCGCAGCGAGCGGCCGGCTGGCCCGCGCTGCTGGGTCTGTTGCTGATCACGTTTTGTGCGGCCTGCAAGCCCAAGCCTCCGACGGGGGACGCGGTGCTGTTTAGCGACGCTTTCGATCGCGCTGCCGACAGCGAGTGGGGCAGCGACTATCGCAATACGGCCCCGCCCGGCGTCTATCGCCTGGACGGTGGAGCGCTGGCCGTACGCGGCGCGTTCAATCACCCGCTGTGGCTGACCCGCGAGCTGCCCAGCGATGTCGTCGTCGAGCTGGATGCCTGGTCAGACAGCCCAGACGGTGACATCAAGGTCGAGCTCTTCGGCGATGGACAGAGCTTTGCGCAGAGCGTGTCGTACACCAGCACGGGCTATGTCTTTATCCACGGCGGCTGGAAGAACAGCCTGTCTGCGCTGTGCCGACAAGACGAGCACGCCGCCGATCGTCGCGTGCGCAACGACATCAAGGTCGTGCCGGGCACGCGCTATCACTACCAGATCGCGCGCCGCGGCAGCCGCATCGAGTGGTTCATCAACGGAGAGCTCGCGCTGGAGCTCGACGATCCAGCGCCGTTGCAAGGGCCCGGCCATCGCTTCTTTGGCTTCAACAACTGGCAGACACCGGTCCACTTCGACAACCTGCGAGTCAAAGCGCTGTAGCAGCGCTCTCGTCGCTGAATGCCCTGTATTCCAGCCGCAGATTTGCCCCCCCTGCCCGGCTGGCTTACGCAATACAATCACTGCCCATGGATCTCAGTAACCCGAGCCTGCAGATCATCTCGCCGGCTACGGCTCGCTTCCGGTTGCTGGTGGACGCGCTGCTGGTGCCGACGCATCCCGCGCGCCTCGTCAGCTACAAAGATGGCGAGGCGCAGTTTTCGATCGAGCGCCCCGGCAAGCCGCCGATCTTCATCGTGCTGATCGATGGCTCACGCGAAGAGGATCGCTCGCTGCGCCTGCGCATCGGGCGACTGGCGACAGAAAATGTCGGAAACCAGCACATCGTCCTTTGCGCCAACCACAGCTGGATGCCGGACGCGCTGAAAAAGATCAGCGAAGAATTCTGGCCCAAGATGCAGGTGTATCAGCTCAACTCAGAAGCCGAGTTGGAGCTGAAAGCCAAGCAGCCTCTCGACGAGCTTCACGCGATCTTCAAGGCGCAGAAACAGATCTCGCTGCCAGCCGATGGCGGGCCGCTGGGGCAGCTTTCAGAAGCCTCGTTCGCCGAGCGCTGCACGCAAGCCGAGGCCGAAAAAGGCCGCCTGCGCGAGAAGCTGTCCGACATCATGAAGGCGCGGCTCACGCCCGTGGCGATTGCCGCGGCGGCCTTGCCTGCGGTGATCTTCGGTTTGAAGTACATCTGGCAGCGGCAGCCGGGCAATGACGGCGCGACGGTGTTGGTGCAGCTTGGGGCCAGCCTGGCGCCCTTTGTGCGCGAGGGCGAGGCGTGGCGCCTGTTGTCCTCGACGCTCTTGCATGCGCATCCGGTGACAGTGCTCTTGACGAGCATGTTCGTGCTGTCGCTGGGCACGACGCTGGAAAAGATCGTCGGATCGGCACGGCTGTTGACGCTGATGCTGGTGGGAGCGCTCGGTGGATCGCTGCTCAGCACGTTCTTGCCGCGCAGCGGGCTGGCGCTGATCAGCGTCAGTGGATCGGCGGCTGGCTTTGCCTTGCTGGGCACCAGCGTGATCCTCGCGTTTACGCCGAGCGACCTGCCCAGCGACGACGTGCAGCGCCTGCGCAAGCTCGGGCTGGGCGGTGTGTTCTTTGCGCTGATCACGTCGTTTCTGCCCGGTGTCGAGCGAGCCGCCAACCTCGGCGCGCTGATCGTGGGTCTGTCCTTCGCGGCCAGCGGGGCCGTGCGTGCCCTGCAGCTACGCGACGTGCAAAACGGGGCAGGATCGGCGATCTCGGACTTCGTGTTCCGCGGAGTCGCGGCGCTGTGCGGTCTGGCGCTGCTGGCGTCGGTGGCCTTGGCCTTTGTCCGCGGACAGCCCTGGAACGTGGATACGTCGTGGAAAGGCCGCCTGTCGGCTGCGCTGGGCCAAGGCACGTCGGGCGCGGGCGCGGACAGCACGGGATC
The DNA here is from genome assembly GCA_016794505.1 of Myxococcales bacterium. Taxonomy (GTDB): domain Bacteria; phylum Myxococcota_A; class Polyangia; order Palsa-1104; family JAEUJZ01; genus JAEUJZ01. The sequence continues at coordinate 97,702 of JAEUJZ010000131.1, read as the reverse complement.
GACCGCGGTGGATGCAGGCAAGTCGACGACCAAGGTCGGGGAAAAGCGTCTGTCAGAGCGCGGCCATCTCACGCTGATCCGACGTCCGCTCGGCGAGTCCGGTTATTCCATCGAGGTGCCCGAGTCACTCGGAGAAGCCAGCGAGAAAAGCGAAGCGAACCGCGCGACGTATTACGAATTCGGCAGCCTAGGTGACAAGCAGCAGCTCTTGGCGGTCGTCGTGTACAAGCAGGCGACGCCGCTTGCGAAAAAGAAGCTGCGCATCGCGTTCGATCAAGCGGTCGCGCAGGTAAAAGCCGACCGCTTGCGCGCCCCTGGCGTCAGTGAGCTGACCCCGCCAAAGCGCAGCGAAATCGATGGCTGGCCGACGATGGAGCTACACGCTCGCGTGCAGGACAGCGTGCAGGGCCGCGGCGTTGTGCAAGCGCGCACCGGCCATGTCGCCGTGCTGTGGTACCTGTACACCGACCTTCTGCCCGAGAGCATGCAGGCCGATCTGCGCGCCGCCATGGCCAGCCTGCGGCAAGGCGATCGCGAAACGTCCGGCAAAGCCACCGGCAAGAAGAAGAAGCACCGCTAAGCCCAACGACGGCGTGGCGCGGCTAGCGATGGGCGGGGCGCACGGCGATGGCGTCGATCTCGACGCGTGCTCCTCGCGGCAGTCCGGCCACTTGCACCGTCGCGCGGGCGGGGCGATGGCCGCTCGAAAGGTGCCGGCCATAGACCTCATTCACAGCGGCAAAGTCCCCCATATCGGCCAGAAAAATCGTCGTCTTGACGACGTGCTCAAAGCCACAGCCCGCAGCAGCCAATACCGCCTGCAGGTTGCGCATCACCTGTTCCGTTTCCGAAACGACATCCCCGGCGCCAACCAGGGTGCCGGTGCTCGGCGAAAGGGCGATCTGGCCCGAGCAAAACAGCAGACCGCAAGGCTCCTCACCTGAGGCAAAAATGGCCTGCGAATAGGGGCCGATGGCCTGCGGGGCTTGGTCGGTACACACAGCCTGTAACGAACGGTTCATCGAGGGCTCCTGAGTTGTTGGGGTGGCAAGAAAACCGCAGCGGGCACAGCACACGATACTGGATGTACACCGTCGTTCCGGGCGGCGTCTGTGACCCTTGGCACAGCTTGGGACCCACGAGCAAGAGCGGCGTGCGCAGCGGCCTATCGCCGGGCCGGGTGGCTGCGGTATGGTGCCGGGCATGAGCTCCTCATTCGACGGGTCAGCCACGAAAGAAGCAGGTACGAGATCGGCCGATGGGCCCATCGATCTGCGCTCGGACACGGTGACCAAGCCAACCGCTGGCATGCGTGCAGCCATCGCCGATGCGCAGGTGGGCGATGACTTGTACGGGGAAGATCCGACGGTGCAGGCGCTGCAAGAACAGGTCGCTGCGCTTCTGGGCAAAGAGGCGGCGCTGTTCGTTCCTTCCGGCACCATGGCCAACCAGCTTGCGCTGCGTCTGCATACGCGGCCCGGCGACGACGTGCTGGCCAGCGAAGGTGCGCACATCAAGTGGTACGAAGCCGGGGCAGCCGCAGCCCTCGCCGGACTGCAGCTTGTCACCGTCGGTCGAGCCGAGCAGTCTGGGCTGTTCGACGCCGCAGAGCTGCGCGCGGTGTACCAGCCTCGACGCAGCGATCATGCCTCGCCTCCCATGACGCTTTTGTGCCTGGAAAACACGCACAATCGCGGTGGTGGACGCGTATGGCCCCAGGCGCAGCTTGCAGCGGTCTGCGCCGAGGCACGACGACTGGGACTGCGCCTGCACCTGGATGGCGCCCGTCTGTGGAATGCCGCGGTGTTCTTGCAGACCTCGCCCCGAGATCTTGCCGCGCCGTTTGATACCGTGTCGGTCTGCTTGTCCAAAGGCTTGGGGGCGCCGGCTGGGTCGCTGCTGTGCGGCGGACGAGCCGAGATCGATCAGGCTCGCAGGTATCGCCGCATGTACGGTGGCAGCATGCGGCAGGCCGGTGTTCTGGCTGCTGCTGGGGTCTATGCCCTGACCCGTCACTACGAGCGCTTGCACATCGACCACGACAACGCGCGCTTAATGGCCAATCACCTGCGCGGTCTGCCGGGTGTCAACGTCGTGTCCCCCATCGAGACCAACATTGTGTTGTTCGATCTAATGGACGGGGCGCCTGATGCCGATTTCGTGGTCCGGGCCTTGGCCCAGCGCGGCGTGCTGGGATCGGCGTTTGGACCCCGGCGCGTGCGCTTGGTGACCCACTTGGATGTCAGCCGCGATGCCTGCCTGACGGCGGCGCAGCAGGTGTGCGCGATCCTTGAAAAAACGTTCCCTTCGCACGAACCGCGCGGCGCGCGTAGCTAGGTCCCCGCGATGAAGAATGAGCGCGTGCTGCGACGCAGGTTCTGGTCTGGGATCGTGCTGGGGTCGCTTCTTTCCTGCCTAAGTGGACTCGGCTGCAACCATGCCCAGCCGCTGCCCGACGATCTAAAGCAAGCGCAGCAGGCCGAGCGCGACCAAGACCCCGAGCGGGCTCTTGCGGTCTATGACGCCGTCGTTGCCGGCTGCCGAAAAAAGCCACGCAGCGAGCGCAAAGATCCCTGTGGCACCGCCGCGCTGCGACGGGGGCAGATTCTGGAACAGCTGGGGCGCTTTGCCGAGGCCTCAGGCGCCTATGCCGAGACGAGAACCCTCAGCCGCGAGGGGCGGAATATGGCGCGGGGCCTTCAACGCGCAGCGGCGCTCTTGGCGGGCCCTCTGTCACAGCCTCGACAGGCCCAGGATCTGTGTCGCGAAGTCATCCAGACCTGGCCCAGCGAAGTGGCGGCCGAAGACGCGCTGAAGCTGTTCGTCGAGCTTGGGCTGGACCAGGGCGATCCGCAGCTTCTGCCGACGCTCTTGCAGCTAGCCGATGCGCTGCGCGCCCACGAGGTCGTCGCGAGCTTTGCGCTGTACCACGCAGCCCGCTTTCAAGAGCGTCGGAACGACTCGGCAGCGCTTTTTACCTATGACGAAATCTGGCGACGATACCCGCGTGGCCCGCTGTTCGATGATGCGCTGGTGTCAGCCGCCCGCCTGCTGCGCCAAAAAGGCCGCAGCCCCGAAGCAGCCGAGCGTCTAGAGCGGCTGGAGGCCAGCTACACCAAGGCGATCATCATCGGTCACTACAACAAGCTCTTGCTCGACGAGGGGGCGATCCTGCTCGGCGAGGTCTATCTGTACGATCTCAAGCAACCCGAGCGTGCGCTTGCGACGCTGAGCCGCTTTCTGAAGCGACAGCGGACCTCGCTTTTGTGCGACGACGCCCTTTTGTTGATGGCCGAAGCTGCTCTGCTGCGGCAGGCCGCCCCCAGCCCAGACGATCGCCGCGAAGCCTGCGGCTATCTAGATCGCCTAAAGACGCAGTACCCGGACGGCAACCGCCTGCGCAAAGCCGCCGAACGACAGGCACAGCTGGGCTGCGCTGCGGCCTCGCAGTGACGCGTACCCTGGGCCGCGGGCGGGTACTCTGTCGCTGCGACGTGCGGCATCCTGCGTAGGCAGCGCTCGCAGGCGGATACCCGCTTGTAAATTTTCACTGAGCTAGGTGTATTGCGGATTGCATGCCTCTGTTCTTTTTGAAAGGCTGAGCCCAATGGCAACATCAATTCGTATCGCCCTTGTTGAGTCGCAAGCACTGGTACGTGAAGCCCTCGTATTTTTGCTCAAACAGGCTTCCGGCATCGAGCTGACGACGCAGACCAATGGCCAGGATCTATCCGTCATCCTGTCTGCCGCGGAGCAGTCCCAGGTCCTGTTGCTTGAACCCCCCGAGCTAGGCGGCCTCGATCTGCTGCAGAAGCTGGTTCAGGTCTGTCCCAACTGCAAAATCGTCGTGCTCTCGAACAACATCAGCCCGGCGTCGGCGGCGCGGGCGCTGTGTGCTGGGGCGGCAGGCTACGTACCCAAGACGGCCGACATCACGGATTTGCTGCAGGCGATTCGCACGGTCCTGACTGGCAAGCGCTATATCTCGCGCGTGCTAGAGGCCAAAGAAGTCGATCGCTTGTTCAAAAAGGGCATGCACGCCCTGCGCTTCCCCGTCGACGCCCTGACCCCGCGTGAGCGCCAAGTGTTTGAGCTGACTGCCAAGGGGCTTACCAACGTCGGCATCGGCCGCTCGCTGGGCATCAGCAGCCGCACCGTCGAGATTCACCGCGCCAATGCCATGCGCAAGCTGCACGCCGACAACCTGGCGGCGTTGGTTCGCTGTGCTTACCGCTACGGTGTCCTCAGCAACGATCCCTCGATGAACCCCTCCTAGGCATAGGTCTCGGCCGCGGGTCGGATTGGCGACACAGCATCGGCGCTAGCCCGCTTCGTATGCCGATTGTTTCCGCACATCTGCCCGGAACTTCAGGGCCTAGCCAGAGAACGAAGCACACAGCCTGTCCTCGATGTTCTGCGCGCTTTGCTTTCCGCTAGCGCTGCAGCCCTTTTGCTGGCCTACCGGTTCGGCCTATCGTGGACTCGTTGTGCTTATGAGATAGCTGCCCGCGGTCCACATGCAGCTCGCGTGGATGGCCCGCGACATCCGCCATAGCCAGGGTCGCGCTCGCTTTCGGCTAGCTGCTCTGGCGCTTGTACCGCAGCAGGGCTTCGACTCCGCGGCGATAGTCGCGGGCATAGAAGCGCCGGTTCCCGTGCGCCTCGCGCTCGCGCCGCTTTGCATCGGCAAGCTGTTGCTCTAGCTGCTCCCGGCTGTGCCGCGCCAAGTACTCCACGAGGGGCTCGCGCTGGCTGTCGGCGCAGAGCTCTGAGTTGCAGAACGCGCACAGCCCAGACTCGTCTGCCGTGCCGAGGCACAGCGGGCAGACAAAGCGCGGCATGGGTCGTACGAACCAGCGAAGCCATCCCATCACCACCTCCCGCCTTGATTATCGCGCAGGCCGTAGACAGACCGGTACGCCACTGCATGCGCGCCGTTCGCCAACACCTCTGCATGCGGTTTCATCGAGCACTCCCTCGCCCCTGGTAAGGCCCCAAGACGGCTTGCTTCGGACTCCTTTTTTCGACTCCTTTTTCGGCCTAGATTGGGAAACTTTTTGCCCCAACAGGCGTTGTCAGACCCGTCGGCTATAAGGTTTCTCGTTTCGAGTTCGCCAGGCATCGATTCCCCGCGAAGTACAGCCGAGCGATCACACCGCAACTACGTAGACCACGTCGCAGTCACCTTTTCCGGTCTCTGGACGTATCTACACGCGGGGGAACACAGCTCAACAGGAGCGTAGAGAAATGCGTCTGTCCAAGGGGTTCAGTGTGCGTTTGCTGGTCGTTTTCATTGCTCTGTTCGGCCTGCTGCCCGTCGAGAAAGCAGCGGCGAATTCATCCTCGGCACTGCAGATCGTACCGACGCTATCCAGCCCTCAGTCGACGATTGGCGACCAAGGGACCAAGGGAACTGGCTCAGCCGGATAGCCTGCCGCTCGTCTGCCGCTCGTCTGCCGCTCGTCTGGCAGACGAGCGATCGGCCTGCCGACGGCAGTTGGATTTGCCCACGCGCGCAGAGACCAGAGACCGAGGCAGAGACCGAGGCAGAGACCGAGCAAGCACGAGCGCGGCCACGTAGCCGCCTGTAAAGGGCAGCCGGCGCAGGGCCAAGCGCCCACAATCAAGCCTTTATTCAGCCTCGGGCGCTAGAGTACGATGGAGTCGGGCACGACTCATGAGCAAGAACGTTCGCATCTCTGGCAACTATGGCGCGGTAGCTCCTTCGGCAGGCTTGGGCGACCTGGAAACCACGACGGCCACCCAGCCACCCATCGGCTGCAGTTACCTTCCCGAGCCCCTCGCGGGGGTCGCGGTGCTGACGCTAAACCGCCCCGACTCACGCAACTCGCTAGGTCCGCTGGAGTGGCAGCTTCTGGGCGAGCAGATCAACCACATTTCCGCGGAAGATCGTGTGCGTGTCGTCATCTTGCGCGGCGCGGCCAACAACTTCTGCACCGGCAGCGACATTCGCACCATCGCTGACCAGCTTGAGCGACCCGCCCCGGATCTGCAGCAGCGCCTGTTCCAAGACGCACAAGTCATCCGCGCGCTGTATGAGCTCGATCGCCCCGTGATTGCGCAGATCCAAGGCGCCTGTGCCGGCGCTGGACTGGCCCTGGCCCTGGCCTGCGACCTGCGCATCTGCAGTCCGTCCGCCGCCTTTGCCGCCCCTGCGCAGCGTCTGGGAATGACTGCAGACTATGGCCTGACCTGGCTTCTGCCGCAGATCGTCGGCATGGCCCGCGCGACCGAGCTTTTGCTGGTCGGCGATCCCGTGCAGGCGGCCCGCGCCGAAGCCATCGGCCTCGTCCACCGCGTAGTCGCCGACGACAAGATCAACGAAGAAGTGCAGACCTTGGCCGCGCGCCTCGCCAGCGGTCCACGGGTGGCGCAAGCCGTGACCAAGCGGGGTCTGCGACGCGCCTTAAGCAGCGACTTTGTCGCCATGCTCGACTGGGAATCACAGGCCCAGGCCATCCTGTCGCGAACCGACGACGCCCGTGAAGGCGTGCGATCCATCCTCGACAAGCGAAAGGCCAACTTCCGCGGCCGCTAAGACGCACGTGCATGCGGGCGCCCGGCCCGTCTTGTGTTCTGCGCAGGCTTCCGTTCATAGGGTGGATGTGACAGGGTAGAGACGCTGTGGCGGCTGCCTCTGTTTCTGCATCCTGCGTCGTTGGTCTTTGCTTGCCGATCCGGTCTGCACGCTGGATTCGCTTCGCCTTTTTTTTGCTGCTCGTTTGCCTTGTGGGCTGCAACCGCCGCACGCGCGAAGTGACCTATGACCTGACGCTGCGGCAAACGTCCAACGGCAGCGAAGCCACCGTGGTCGCAGAGCCAGTTGAGCTCTACATCGCAGAAGGCACGCAAGTGCGCATCCTGGTTCGCAACGCAACGCAGCAGGCGCACAACTTTGTGCTGGTACAGCCGGGTCGCATCGAAGAAGCGCTGGCCTCGGCCGGCTCGACAGAGGCCAGCGCCGACGCGCGGAATCCAGCGGTGGTGGAGCGCGGACCCTGGATTGCCCCGCAGTCCAGCCAGGCAACGCGCTTTGCCGCGCCGGCCCCCGGTCACTATGAGTTCACCTGCACCTGCGGCACCGCCAGTCATCGCACCCCCTTACGCGGCAAGCTGATCGTTCAGTGAAGCGACCGGCTGTTTGAGCTCTTGACTCGGATGGCGAGCCTGACCAACACTCAGCCGCGTGACGGAGCACATCCTTATCGGGCTGGCCGCAGTCGTGGGCGCCGCAGCGGGAGCCGCCATTCCCTTCCTGCGGGCTCGGCAAGCGCAGGCGCAGGCGGACGCCGATCTGCAGGATGCCAAGCGACGCGCAAACGAGCGTGTGCAAAAGGCCCGAAGTGAAGCTGCGGCGCTGCTAAAGGAAGCGCAGGCGCAGGCGCAGACCGAGGGGGCCGAGCGGCGCCACACCCTGCAAGCCGAGCTAACCCAGCGACGAAGCTTGATGCAGGCCTCGTCGGAACAGCTGCAGAGCTGGGAAGCGGCGCTGCAGAAGACCGACTCACAGCTGCAGAGCCGCGCCGAGACCTTGGTGTTGCGCGAGCAGGCCCTGAGCGCGATTGCCGACCGCCAAAGGAACGCGCAAGCGGATCAGAAAAAAGCCGAAGCCGAAGCGCGCGAGCGCATCCAGCAGATCGCCGGAGAGACCTTCAAAGAAGCGCGGCAGCGCCTGATTACCGAGTGGACTGAGCAGGCCCGAGCCGAGGGCAGCGAAGCGCTGCGGCAGCTTGAACAGAACCAGAACAGCCCAGAGTTTGCCCGCGAAGGACGCCGCATGCTCGATGTGGCCAGCCAGCGATATCACGGGCACTACCTGACCGAGCGCTTGCTTTCAAACCTGCCGATCGAGCCAGCCCTCGTCGAGCAGATCGCGGGCGCTGGCACCGCCGGCCTCGACATCATCGGCGAAGTGGCCAACGTGAAGCTGGCGCTTTCCGATGACCACACGTCGATCCGCCTGGAAGGACAGGACAGCTTTGGCCGCGAGATCGCGCGACGCGCGCTCAGTCGCTTCGGCAAGAACCCACCGCGCGGCGATGTCGATCTGATCCGCCGCACGGTGCAAGGCATCGCTGAAGAGCTGGATCGCGAGACTGTCGAGCTAGGCCGGCGCGCCTTCCGCGAGCTAGAAATTCCGCGCGCCCACCCCGACATCGTCAAGCTGGTAGGTCGCCTGAACTTTCGCACCAGCTACAGCCAGAACCAGTGGAAGCACGCCGTCGAAGCGGCCTTCCTGTGCGGCATGCTGGCCAGCGAGCTACGCCTGGATGTGAAGATCGCCCGCCGCGCTGCGCTGATGCATGACATCGGCAAGTCGTTGACGCACGCCATCGACGGATCGCACGCCGTCATCGGCGCCGACTTGGCCCGCCGCCTGGGCGAAAGCGAGCTTGTGGCGAATGCCATTGGTGCGCACCACTTGGACGAGCCGTTCAACTCGGCGTATGCGCTTCTGGTTGCGGCCGGCGATGCGATGAGCGGTGCTCGCCCCGGTGCCCGCCACGAACAAGAAGGCAGCTTCGTGCAGCGCGTCGATGATCTAGAGCGCTTGGTGTATGGCGTAAAAGGCGTCGATCGCGTGTACGCGCTGCAAGCGGGCCGCGAAGTCCGCATTCACGTCAAAGAGAACGAAGTCGATGACCTGCGCGCAGCACAGCTGTCGTCGGAACTGGCGGCACATATCAGTGAAAATCTGACCTTCCCCGGCCAGATCAAAGTGACGGTGATCCGCGAAGTCACAGCGGTCGCCGTCGCCAACTAACCCCTGTCAGCAGAGCCTATGCATACCAAAGACACGCACCGCATCGAGACCCTGGCGGTTCATGCCGGCCAAGCCCCCGAGCCGCAGACCGGCGCCGTCAACGTGCCCATCTTTCTGTCTTCAACCTATGTGCAGGCCGGCCCTGGCGAGCACAAAGGCTTTGAGTACTCGCGCACGCACAATCCGACGCGCTATGCGCTGGAAGGCAACTTGGCAGGCCTGGAAGGCGGCAAGCACGGGCTGTGCTTTGCATCGGGCTGCGCCGCGGCCACGACCATCCTGCACCTGCTTTCGGCCGGCGATCACGTCATCGCGGGCGACGATCTGTACGGTGGCACCTACCGCATCTTTGAACGCGTCATGCGCCAGCTGGGCATCGACTTCACCTATGTCGATCCGACCGATCCCGCGGCGTTTGCGAGCGCGGTGCGCACGAACACGCGGCTGATCTGGGTCGAGACGCCGACCAACCCGCTGCTCAAGATCTGCGACATCGCCGCCGTGGCCGAGATCGCACAGCGGCACCGCCTGATCTTGGCCGTCGATAACACCTTCCTTTCGCCCATCTTGCAGCGCCCCCTTTCTCTGGGCGCAACGCTGTCGGTTCACTCGGTCACCAAGTACCTCGGCGGCCACTCAGATGTCGTCGGCGGTGCGCTGGTGACCAGCGATCCCGAGGTCTATGAGCGCCTGCGTTTTCTGCAGAACGCCATCGGTGCCGTCCCCTCGCCGATGGACTGCTATCTGGTCCTGCGCGGCACCAAGACGCTGGCCCTGCGCATGCAGCGCCATGTCGAAAACGCCCGCGTGCTGGCCGCTTGGCTCGAAGCGCACCCGCTGGTCGAGCGCGTGATCTATCCCGGCCTGCCCAGCCATCCGCAGTACGCTCTGGCCAGCCGTCAGCAGCACGGCCCCGGCGGCATGATCAGCTTTGTCGTCAAGGCCGCTGGCCCCGGTGGTCGCTCGGCCCTTGAGCGCGCCCGCGCCATCTTGCGCCGCTGTCAGATCTTCGCCTGCGCCGAGAGCTTGGGCGGTGTCGAGTCGCTGATCGAGCACCCGGCCATCATGACCCACGCCAGCATTCCGCAGGCACAGCGCGAGCGCTTGGGCATCTCGGACGGCTTGATCCGCGTCAGCACCGGCATCGAGCACATCGACGATCTGCGCGATGACTTGGCGCAGGCCTTAGACGCCGCCGATCGCTAGCTCGTTGGAGGAACGGACAATAAAAATTGAAGCAGAAGATATGTCGTTTGGTAAAATATAAAGCAACATATTAAACCGTATTAAAATTTTATTTATTTTTGGATCATGGATTGATGACGACAGTACCCTGCTAGCGAGTCGTTGGCGGGTGCGTACTCGTCGACGGCTGCAGCGCCTGCAGAGCCGTCTTGATGCGGCGCCTAAGCGCAGCCGGAACGGGCTGATCATCCGCCTGTCTCTTGCACAGGTTCAGCAAGCGACGCAGCGTCTCGCAGCGCGCGTGACAGCCGGCACAGCGCGCGACGTGTGCTTCCATCTCGGCGCAGGCGTTCTTGGATAGCTCGCCTTCAAGCTTCTGCGATAGCGCAAGGACCAGATCGGGCACGTCGTTGCAGACGTGCTCTGTCGCGGCCAGCCCCGCCGAAAGCCGGGCCGAGACGGCTCGGCGAAGCTCAGCACGAGCGCGATGCAAGCGGCTCTTCAGCGCCTCCAGAGACAAGCCCAGCGTCTGCGCGGCATCTTCTCCGCTCAGTCCTTCGACATCGCGCAGCCAGATCACCTCGCGCTGCTCGGCAGGCAGGCTGTCGATGGCGTGCTGCAGCGTGGCGCGTAGCTCATCGCTCTGCGCCTGCGCTTCAGGATCTGGCCCGTCGCTGCGCAGCCCTTCATGCTCGGCCAGTGGCTCATGCGGGCGGTTCTTTTCGCCGCGCCGATGCCGACTGCAGGCGCTGCGCGTCAGCATGAACACCCAGCCCAAAAACGCGCCGCGACCTTGGTACTGCGACAGGTTCTGCGACAGCGAAAGCAGCGTGTCCTGCGTCGCGTCTTGCGCATCGGCCTCGCTGCGACACAGCCGCCGCGCAAAGCGATACACCGCGGGCAGCGTCGCATCGATTACCTGCACAAGGGCATCCGCTTCACCTTGCTGCGCCCGCAAAAGAACATCGCCTTCCATGCCGCCATTATCGGCCGCGCAGCGTCGGAACGGACGAATTCATCCGCGCAGCGCGAATCTTTTTTCATGGCCCGTGGCTCTTCCTAGACAGGACCGACAAAGACAACGAACGATACGAAGGAGCAGGACCATGAACGCCGCAAACACCGTGCAAATTACGACGCAGAACCTGACAAAAACCCTCGAAGCGCCGGGCATCGTCGTGCTGGATTTTTGGGCGCCGTGGTGCGGGCCGTGTCGCGCGTTTGCGCCGATCTTTGAAGCGGCAGCCGGTCGTCACCGCGACGCGACGTTTGGCAAGGTGAACACACAAGAGCAGCCCGAGCTTGCGTCGGCCTTTGGCGTACAAGCGATTCCGACGGTGATGGTGTTCCGCGACAGCGTGCTGTTGTTTGAACAGCCAGGGATGCTGCCACCCGCCGCTCTCGACAAGCTGCTCGATCAAGTGCGCACGCTCGACATGGATGCCGTGCGGAAAAAGAGTGCCGAACACGATCCGCAGGCAAACTAGGATCGCGGCCACACGCTCGGTCACGGCCGGCCGCTGCGCCGAGCCCACCACGAAGAAAAAGGAGAGTGCGATGTCCACGCTGAACATGAAGCAGACGGTCCTGGGCAGCTTGCCCGAGGTGATTGACCGTGTGACGGCAGCGATTCAGAAAGAGGGCTTCGGCGTGCTGACGCGCATCGATCTGCACCAGAAGTTCAAAGAAAAGCTGGGGCAGGACGTGGCGCCCGTCGTGATTCTGGGGGCATGCAATCCGCAGCTTGCGCTAGCGGCCTATCAAGCCAACCCCGATGTCACGGCGCTTCTGCCCTGCAACGTGGTCGTGCGCGAGCTTGCACCCGGCCAAATGTCCGTCGAGATCGCCAAACCCAGCAGCATGATGGCGATGCTCGGTGAAGACGGCTTGGCCCAGCTTGCGCAGCAGGCCGATGCCCGCTTGGCCGCAGCCCTCGCCTCGCTGGCCACCTAATTCCCGTCGCAAAACCGCCGCGCATGGCGTGGATGCCGCGACGCGCAGAGCCGCTGCGCGCGATCTAGCGCGGTGCTTTCTTTTTGCCCTTGCCGCTGTTGCCGGCCTTGTCGCCTTCGTCGCGCCACGGCGGCGGCAGAATGGGCGGTCGCTCTGAGATGTTCTGGGCGCGCTGCAGCTCAATCTCAGAAAACAAGATCGCCGGAGCCACCGTCGACACCGGCACCATGCCGGACTCGGCGCCGCAGAAGCCATTGAACACACCGACCGTGTCCGAGGTGGCCATGATCTTCGACACGCTCGAAAGCGGCGTGCCGACCATCTCGACGCCGCGCACCAGCGACTCTTCGCCGGTCTTGGCATCGACGCGATACACCATCGTTGGTTGGCCGCGAAAGGTCTGCGTGCCAAAGTTCTGGGTGTTGGTCGATCCGCCCAAGATGTCGCGGATGATCAGCCCGTAGGGCTTGCCCTGCCGCCTCACCTCGTCGAGAAGCTGGGCTTTTAGCTGCGACATGGGCACGGCGCGGTTGCTCTTTACGATCAGGTTGGCCATGCGACCGATGGGATCGTTGACGCCTTCGGCGCGCCCGTGTCCGTTGCTGCGCAGCGATCCCAGAACGGGCGTGCGCGACTTCAAGTAGTCGCGCAAGATGCCGCGATCGACCAAGGTCACGGCGCGAGCCGGCACGCCTTCATCGTCGAAGCGATAGTAGCCATTTAGGCGAAAGATCGTCGGTGTGGGCAGCGCCGAGCCAACCCCACCAGGAACCGTCACCCGCTCTTGCGTCGGATCGTCGAGGACCGAGATGAAGTCCGGCAGTACCGCCTTGCCGATCTGTCCCTTGAACGTGCGGCCTTCCTGCTCGTTGCCTTGTCGCTCGCCTTCCAAGCGGTGGCCGATCGTCTCGTGAAAAAACACGCCGGCCGCTTCTTCCATAAGGATCGCCGGGCCGGTGTACGGGTCGACGGCGGGAGCCGTCTGAAGCAGCGTCAGATCCTGCACCAAGCTGTCCATCGCCGCGACCAGAGCAGACGGAACTGGCAGATCCCCGCGCTCGGGCCCATAAAAGTCGCGGGCATTCGTCAGCATCATGCCGTCTTTGGCGCGCGTCTGCGCCAGAAGGTGCGCGCTCCACAGCGTCTGATGCTCGACGACTTCCGCGCCTTCGCTCGACACGAAATAGCGGCTCTCGCGACCTGCCGAGACCTTGACGTTGCCGAACAGCACAGGCGCCTGCTTGAGCCGCGCCCCGACCTGCCGCACGGTGTCAGACAGCGTGGCCGCATCGACAACAAAGGCAGGCTGCGGCAGAACAGCGCGCTGTGCTGGCTCGCGCGAGAAGCTGGCGACTTTGTCTTCCGGCTCGATGCGCTTGACGCCGCGGGCCCGCTTCTGCGCGTACGCCGCCACCGCCTGCTTGTATTTGTAGTCCGTGATCAGCCACAGCGTTGCGCGCAGTGCGTCCAGATCGTCGTCGAGCGGAGCGTCCTTTGAGACATTGCTCAAGCTCAGCACGAAGTCGCCGCCATCGTCTTCGTCGACGCTGGTGTTGTCCAGGTCATAGCTGCCCACGCGCACTTCGACGCGCACCACGCGCGTGCGCTCGTGCCCTTGCCCGTACACCGCGCCAAAGCGGCCCTCGGCATCAAACGCTTCTTCGTCGCGCAAGGTATAGCTGATGAAGTACGGCGCCTCGTAGTTGCGCAGGCGCAAGCGCGCCATCGATCGCTGCAGCTCTTGCTTGAGCGCATCCAAAATACGCGGCGTCGGATCGCCGAGCGGACTGCTTGGCGAAGCCGGCGAAGCGCTGGCCGTCGGCGTCGAGCCGCCGGTATTTGCAGCGACGGCTGGTGAGCCGGCCGCGACCTGTGGCTTGGCCGCTACGTGGGCGATTGGCAGCGACGGCAACCAAGGCTGAGGCACCGCCAAAGCCCCCAGAAAAAGGGTCGACCACAGCCAGCGCGCTCGCCCCAAGCCTCGCTTGCCATGAGCCATCGCTACGACACTGCGCGGGGACAGAGCCGCGGCGTGCGCCGCCGGTTCAACGCGAGGTGGTTGCGAGAAATCAGACGACGCAGGCGAGGCGCTGGCAGTCGGATGGCGACGTGACATGTTGAGCAAACTCCGCACACTTTTTTCTTGGCAGAGAAAAGCCTCTGCCCTATACATCTGTGGCGCTGTGGTGAGTGTAGCTCAGCTGGTAGAGCACCGGACTGTGACTCCGGTCGTCGAGGGTTCGAACCCCTTCACTCACCCTAAATTCACGCTGCGGTCCTGCGCCTAAGGCGAGCTTTGGCACCGCAGCTCGGGACTTGCTGCGTGGGGGAGCAGGACCGGACCAGCAAATGCGCAACGCGAGCCCGGCTGTGTGGTGTCCTGTCCAGGGTCCGTCGGTGACGCGACGTAGACCAGGGCTCCATGGGAACAGGAGCCTGCGCCGACGCGGCTGCGATAAGATCGAGCCTCGCTCTTGTGGAGGTGCTTCGTGAGGCAGGACGCAGGAACCAAGGTGGCTGGCTGGCTGCGCGTAACGAGCGCCGCGATCGTTTCTTTCGCAGTCTGGGGACTTGCCGCCTGTCCCAGCCCCACCAGCAACCGGCAAGACACCACCACGCCGCGCCTGTCGACGACGGGCGGCGCGCCACAGGCCGGTCCCGAGCCAGGCGAGCCGAACGAGGCGGGGGATGAAGGTCAACAAGGTCCCGTCGCAGGCGGGCATGTGCCGGGGCAGTTTGACTATTACGTCCTTTCGCTGTCCTGGTCGCCGCAGTTCTGCGCGACCCGCGGCAAGCAAGCGCGTCCCGACGATCCACAGTGCGGGGTCGGGGTCGCGTTCGGCTTTGTGCTGCATGGCCTGTGGCCCCAGTACAGTGCGCGCGGCTATCCCGAGTCGTGTACCGTCGGGACGGCTCCCGATGCGACCCTGGTGCAGCGCATGCTGCGCATCATGCCCAGCCCACGCTTGGTGCAGCACGAGTGGCAAAAGCACGGCACCTGCAGCGGCCTGAGCCCCGAGCGCTATTTCGCCCAGGCCGAGTCGCTATTTTCGGGCCTGCGCATTCCCGCCCGCTATCAGCATCCCGGCGAGCCCGTCGCCACCACCGTCGCTGAGCTGCGGCAAGAGCTGATGCAGGAAAACCCCAGCCTGCTTCCCGATAGCATCGCCGTCTATTGCCGTGGGCCCATGCTGCGCGAAGTGCGCATCTGTTACAGCAAAGACTTTAGGCCACAGAGTTGCTCGGCCACGGTCCGCGATGGCTGCCCACGGACCGGCATCACCGTCTTGCCGGTGCGAAGCTCAGCCAGCGGCGCCAACTAGACGCAACGCTCCACGCTACGCCAAGCCGGCGCGTCGCAAGAGCGTCGGCATGCGCTCGTGGGCCAGGGCGCGCAGGCGCTCGACATCAAGGCCCGTCTCGGGACGAAGCTGACCGTCGGCAACCAGCCAGCGACCATCGACCAGCACGTGCCGCACATCTTGGGCACTGGCGGCATAGACCACCTGCGAGTCCGCGGCGTGCTCGGGCAGCAGACCCACCCCACGACGAGAGACGACCAGCAAGTCAGCGCGCTTGCCCACATGTAGGCTGCCGATGCGATCCTGCAGACCCAGCGCTTTGGCTCCGCCCAGCGTCGCCATAGCTAGGGCCCGCGCCGCCGGCAGCGCCGTGGGACCCAGGCGGCCTTTTTGCAGCAGCGCCGCCAAGCGCAGCTCTCCCAGCCCGTCCAGCCGATTGCTGCACGGGGCTCCGTCGGCACCCAGCGCAACATTGATGCCGGCATCCAACAGCTCGACGACCTTGGCAATGCCTGAGCCGAGCTTGAGGTTCGACGAAGGACAGTGCGCGACGTGCGTGCCCTGCTGGGCTATGCGCGCGATCTCGCCCTCGTCGAGGTGAACGCAGTGCGCCAGAACCGCCTGGGGTCCCGACAGACCCAGCGCAGCCAAGGCATCGACATTGCCCTGGCCATAGCGCGCCCGCACCACCGCCACTTCGTCTAGCTGTTCCGAGGCGTGCGTGTGCAGTCGCGGCCGGATCCCGCCAGTCGCTGGACCTGCCGACGCCAAGCGCTCAGCCACGCCGCGCAGCAAGGCATCGCTGCACGACAACACAAAGCGCGGAGCATACGCATAGTGCAGGCGCCCGTCGGCCGCTCCATGCCAGCGCTGACACAGTGCATCGGACTCGGCCAGCGACTCGCCCGTGGTCTCGCGCAGCGGCGCCGGCACGTCGTCGCCGTGATCCATCATGGCTTTTCCGACGGTGGCTCGCAGGCCGCTGGCTGCCACGGCCTGACACAGCGCGTCCTGGTGACGCACCGTGCCCATGTCCAAGATCGCGGTGGTGCCCGAAAGCAAAAGCTCGGCGCAGGCGAGCTGGGCGGCCAGAGTGATGTCCGCTTCGGACAGCGCGGCTTCATAGGGCAGCACGCGCAGACGCAGCCAGTCCAGCAAGCGCAGATCGTCGGCACGACCGCGGCACAGGGTCTGACACAGGTGGATATGCGCCTGCACCAAGCCGGGCAGGATGATGCCCTCGCGGCAGTCAATCACCGTCGCATCGGGCGGCGCCTGCAGCGCGTCCCCAAGCGCAGCGATGCAGCCATTTTGAACCAGGATATCGCCTGCTCCGAAGGGTGCTTCCCCGACGACAGGAAGCAACACTCCGCCGCGCAGCAGGTACGCGCCAGGGTTAGCGGCCGGTCTGGACATCCTGATCATCCGATTTGGGCACCGGCTGGGTATCTGACTGACTGCCCAGCGCCTCGGTAAAGGCATGCAGTGTCGAAGGAACGAAGGCCCGCGGCAAGAGCTCGCGCAGGCGCATCACCAGCACTTCCCCGTCTAGACCACGCGGCCCGCACAGCACAACTGGACAGTCTGCGCTGAACTCGGCCAGCGTCTGTCGACACATGCCGCAGGGAGCAGCCGGCGGCGACAGCTCGGTGCAGACGGCAATGGCCGCTAGCTCGCGCGAGCCAGCCAGCACAGCCGCCAGAACCGCGCTGCGCTCGGCGCACACCGAAAGGCCATAGGATGCATTTTCGACATTGGCCCCGGAAAACACTCGCCCGTCGCTGGTTCGCACCGCAGCACCGACCAAAAACTGCGAATACGGCGCATACGCCAAGGCCCGCGCAGCCTGCGCTCGCTGCACAAGCTCGGCAAGCTCGGACGACAGCTGACTGACGCACGCTTCGCTTGATTCAGCCATGGTCTGTCGACTTTCCGCACGAATCGCTCGTTGCCTCAGACGGTGACAGCTCGCCGTCGATCTCGGCCAAAATGCCGTCGAGCAAGCGGACAAAACCAGCGCGGGCATGGGCCGCGGTCTCGGTTACTTCGTCGTGCGAAAGCGGCTGCGCGCTGATGCCGGCGGCCAGGTTGGTGACACAGCTAATCCCCAAGACGCGAGCCCCCATGTGGCGGGCTGAAATGGCCTCAGGCACCGTCGACATGCCCACCAGATCAGCGCCCAAAGCCCGCAGCATCCGAATCTCGGCGGGCGTCTCGTACTGGGGGCCCAAGCAGCCGGCATAGACACCGCTTGGCAGGACCATCATGCAGGCCGCCGCGACGCGCTCGGCCAAGCTGCGCAGCGCGCGGTCATACACGACGGTCATATCGGGGAAGCGCGGGCCAAAGTTGGCATCGTTAGGCCCCCGCAGCGGCGAGTCCCCCATCAAGTTCAGGTGATCGCGCAGCAGCACAAGCTGGCCCGGCGCTAGACCCGACGCGATGGCCCCGGCCGCGTTGGTGAGCAGCACGACTTCGCAGCCAGCTCGCACCAGTGCCCGCACCGGCAAGACCACCGTCTGCAAGCTGTGCCCTTCATACGCGTGGATGCGGCCTTGCATGGCCAGCACCTCGACGCGGCTGCCTGGCGGCCGGCCGTATACGAGCTGCCCCTTGTGACCGACGACCCCCGACGACGGAAAGCCAATCTGGTCATACGCGATGCTGCGCGCTCCTTCGAGGCGCTCGGCGTAGTCCCCCAGACCCGAGCCCAAGACCAGCGCCACCTTAGGTCGAGCAGCGGGACCCATAAACGCGCGGATGCGTCCCGCCGCGGCGTCTACGGCGGCAGCGGTCGCGGACGGCTGATTCATGGCAGGCTCTCCTTTCATCGCAGCACATCCAAGATCAGGGGACGCGCCGGGGTTGGGCTGGGACCGATGACGTACGCGTCCGAAAGCAGGCTGCGGGCGCGCTCGATGCGGTCCTTGGGTAGATCGGCCGCCCCCGCAAAGTGGCAGAGCGGCTGACCGGCCGTCACCGCCTCGCCGACTTTGCGATCCAGGTATATATACGCGGCCGGATCGATCGTGTCTTCTTTGCGCTCGCGGCCGGCCCGCAAGGCCACGCCCGCGAAGCCCACGGCCTCGGCGTCCATGCGCTGCACATAGCCCGACGCGGGCGCGAGCAGGGTCTGCGCCCCGGTGTGCAGGTTGTCAAACAGCCACGGCTCGTTGGGATCGCGCAGATCGACGAGCGCCCCCTGCATCGCGGCGCAGCGCTGCAGTCGTGCCAGGGCTTCGCCGCTTATGATCGCGTGCTCGATGCGCGAAAATGCGTCGGCTTCGCTGCTGCACACACCGGCCATGCGCAGCATCTCGGCACCGAGGACGCGGTTTAGCTCGGTCAGGTCTGCCGGGCCCTCGCCGCGCAACACGGCCAACGACTCATTGACCTCGGCAGCGTTGCCGACATAGCGGCCCAGGGGCTGATCCATATCGGTCAGAAACGCCGTCACGTGCTTGCCTGCGCGGCGGCCGATCGCCACCAGCGTAGCGGCTAGCTTCGTCGCGGCCTCGCGTGTCTTCATGAAGGCGCCGCTGCCGACCTTGACGTCGAGGACCAAGCCATCGATCCCCTCGGCTAGCTTCTTGCTCATGATCGACGCCGCGATCAGCGGAATCGACTCGACGGTAGCGGTGACATCGCGCAGCGCATACAGCAGCTTGTCGGCTGGCACCAGCGTCTCGGTCTGGCCGATCAAGGACAGGCCGGTGCGGCGCAGCACGGTGCGAAACTCCTCGGTCGAAAGGCCCGTCGAGAAGCCGGGGATCGATTCGAGCTTGTCCAGCGTCCCGCCCGAGTGCCCCAGGCCCCGGCCCGAGATCATGGGCACGCGCACGCCACAGGCCGCCACCGTCGGTGCCAAGTGCAATGAGACCTTGTCGCCAACGCCCCCCGTCGAGTGTTTGTCGACCTTGATGCCGGGTATCTCAGACAGGTCGAGCACCTCGCCCGAGTGCAGCATCGACTCGGTCAGCGCGACGAGCTCACTCTCGGAAAGACCGGAAAAGAAGATGGCCATCAAAAGCGCCGAGGCTTGGTAGTCGGGAATCGCGCCGCGACTGTAATCGGCGACGAAATGGGCGATCTCTTCCCCCGACAGCACCTTGCCGTCGCGCTTGCGACGGATGATGTCGACGGGGTTGTATGAAAGCGAGCTCATGAGGAGGCCTATGCCCTATGTGAAAGTGGGAAACGGTCAGTAAAGCCCAAGCGCAGGGCCGGACGCAAACTTCTGTGTCACGGCGCGTCCATGGCTCGCCAACGCGCAGCGCGCAGCGACGGGGACAAGCCGGAAGCAGGCCCGGACGGACCCACGGATCAGCAGTCTGTGGCGAGCGAGCGGACGGACAGCGGCCTAGCGAATCGGTGGATAGGGCGCGAAGCGGGGCGGGTCAAGCTGCACAAACAGCGACGGGGTGTGCGCGGGTGTCGAGTCGCCAAGGCGTAGCGGCGGAAACACCGACGCTCCAACCAACGCCGCGATGCGCACCGGGGCATGCGACAGACGGCGAACCGGATCGGCCGGACGCAGCGGCGGATAGACCGGCGGCTCCGTCGGGGCATCGGGCGGCGCGCCGTAGCCTTCGGTGATGTTCCACAGAACGACGCGCTCGATGCCAACCAAGCCCAGCGCGGTGTACGTCCCCGGCAGCATGTCGAGCTCGCCGCGATAGTGTTCCCCGGCGGCCAGTCGGCCGGTGCGGACGTGCCATTCCCCTTTGCGGTTCAGCGCACCCCAGGGCCCACGGTCGACGACAAACGCCGTTGTGCAGAGACCGGTGCGGGCCAAGCAGACCCCGATGCGCGTACCGCAGGGCAGCGTGCGATGCGCGACGCCGTGGTTGCGCATGTACTCAAAGCCGCGGCTGCCATAGCGAGCCTCAAGCTGCCGGCGGCAGGCAAAGGTCCCCACGTTGTCGTATGGGTCGCCCGCGTAGCCATAGCGCGAGGCATTCCCTGACTTCATCGCCGACAGCAACGACAGAGCGAGCAGCAGTGTCATGGCCTCATCCCCCTCTGGCGGACCGTGTCCTCGCCCCAAGAGATGGCTGCTGCTGTCGGCTCGCCATGTCGCGAATTGGCCCGACCCATGGCCGCGACCCGCGTGCAAGCTGACAGCTTAGAACCCCCGTGCAGAGCAAACATCAGACAAGTCCGGCAGCCAGAATATCAGGAAGGCTCTTTCTCAAGACCCATTAAATGCAATCAACATGACAAGTTTTTCATTATTCAATCGGCGGGTGCGCGGATTCCTACCCTTGTTTTCTGGGCTGGGACGCAGCCGACCCGCGGAGAACACCGGATGCCAACGAGCAGGCCCCCGCGCACTCCAACAAGCCCCGAGCAAAGCCAGCTGTTGACCGCGCCGCCGGAACCTTGCTTTGATGCCTCTATGCTGATGACTTTCTTCCGTGAGGAACACGAGATCTTCCGTCGCTCGGTCAAGAGCTTCTTGGAAAAAGAAGTCGCGCCGCACGTCGACGAGTGGGAGCGCGCCGAGCTGTTCCCGCGCGAGATCTTCAAGCGCTGCGGCGAGCTGGGCTTCCTGGGCGCTCACTATCCTGACGACGTCGGTGGAGCCGGCGGCGACAAGGGCGACTTCTGGTACAGCGCAGCCTGGGCGGAAGCGCTGGTCCACGGACGCTGCGCTGGCTTGGCCATGGGCCTGATGGTGCAGAGCGATATGGCGACGCCGATCATCGGCGAGCTAGGCACGCGGCAGCAGAAAGAGGAGTTCCTGATCCCAGCGCTGCGCGGCGAAAAGATCGCGGCCTTGGGCGTCAGCGAACCCAACTGCGGCAGCGACGTCGCCTCGATCCGCACCACCGCCCGTCGCGTCGGCGACGAGTACGTCATCAACGGCGCCAAGTGCTGGATCACCAATGGCACACGCGCCGACTTCATCACTCTGGCCGTGCGTACCGGCGCCGAAGGCTCGGGCTATGGCGGCATCTCGCTGGTGTTGTTCCCGACAGACACCAAGGGCTTCAAGGTCAACCGCAAGATCAAAAAGATCGGCAACCACGCCTCGGACACCGCCGAGCTTTCGTTCGAGGACTGTCGCATCCCGGTGCGCAACCTCCTCGGCGAAGAGAACGCCGGCTTTTACTACATCATGATGAACTTCCAGGGCGAGCGGCTGGTCGCGGCCTTGGGCGCCGTCGCGGGCGCGCAGCAGTGCCTGGACGAGACGATCAAGTACACCAGCGAGCGCAGCGCCTTTGGTCGCCCGATCCTGAAGTTCCAGGTCTGGCGCCACACCTTCGCCGAGCTGGCGACGCAGATCGAGGCGGCACGCTGGCTGACCTATCGCGCGGTCGACCTGTTTAACCGCAAAGAAGAAGCCGTCAAAGAGATCACCATGGCCAAGCTGTTCGCCGGAGAGCTGGCCTGCAAAGTCGCGGACCGCTGCCTGCAGGCGCACGGCGGCTTCGGCTATTCCGACGAGTTCCCCATCTCGCGCTATTACCGCGACATTCGCCTGATCACCATCGGCGGCGGCACCAGCGAGATCATGAAAGAGATCATCTCGAAGCGGCAGGGCTGGGGCTAGGCCGTGAAGGTCCTCGTCGCCGACGCCTTTTCAGAAGCGCACCTCGACGGCTTTCGCCGGCTGGGACTTTCCGTCGATTACCAGCCGACGATCGCGGCTTCCGAGCTGCCCAAGGTCGTCGCCGACACGCAGATCCTGATCGTGCGCAGCAAGCAGGTCAGCGCCGCTGCCATCGAGGCGGCGAGCGCGCTCAGCTTGATCGTCCGCGCCGGAGCCGGGGTCAACACCATCGCCATCGACGCGGCCAGTCGCCGCGGCGTGTTCGTCGCCAACTGCCCTGGTCAAAACGCCATCGCCGTCGCTGAGCTCGTCATTGGTCTCTTGGTCTCGCTCGATCGCCGCATTCCCGACCAAGTCGCGGACCTGCGCGCCGGCAGCTGGAACAAAAAGGAATACAGCCGAGCCCAGGGCCTGTACGGTCGCACGCTGGGCCTCTTGGGCCTGGGCGCCATCGGCCAAGCCGTCGCTGTGCGAGCCCGTGCCTTGGGCATGAACATCGTCGCTTGGTCGCGATCTCTTTCGCCAGAAAAGGCCCGCGCTCTGGGCGTCAGCGCGCAAGCCAGCGTGCAGGCGGTGTGCAGCCAGTGCGATGCGCTCAGCATCCACGTCGCCTATTCACCCGAGACCAAAGGCCTGCTCGATGCGGCCGCTCTGTCGGCGCTGCGCCCGCAGGCACTTTTGATCAACGCGGCCCGCGCCGAAGTCGTCGATCGCGCGGCTCTGCGGCGAGCCATCGCAGAAAAGGGACTGCGCGTTGCCCTTGACGTCTTTGATCACGAGCCGGACAAAGCCGAGGGCCGCTTCAGCGACGACATCGTCGCACTGCCTGGCGTCTATGGCACGCACCATGTCGGGGCGTCGACCGAGCAAGCCCAGGCCGCGATCGCCGACGAGACGCTGCGCATCGTGACGGCCTTCGTGCAGAGCGGCGATGTACCCAACTGCGTCAACGTCTTGCCAGCCAGTCGCACTCCCGCCCGCGCCGAGCTCATCATTCGTCACGTCGATCGCGTCGGTGTCCTGGCCGATGTCTTGGGTGCCGTGCGCCGCCACAACATCAACGTCGAAGCGATGCACAACACGATCTTTGAAGGGGCCCGCGCCGCCTGCGCCCGCATCCGTCTGGGCACGCGCCCAAGCGCCGAGCTAGTTGCCGAGATCCGCGGCCGCAGCGACATCATCCACGTCGATGTCATCGAGCTTCCCGAGGACGCCGCCGGCCCCGACCGCAGCCTGTGATCTGCGCCGGTTCGCCTGCGCTATTCCGCGTCGGGACCGTTGCGCAGCGTCTCGGCGACCAGCTCGACCAGGTTGAAGTGGTAGACAACCAGGAAGCACAGCGCCAGCACCGCAGCGACGCGCAGGCCCAGGCCAGAAAGCAGCCGAGCCCATTCCCGTGCCCGCGAGCCCTGGGGTCGCATCACCAACTGTCGCGCCGCCGCCGCCGACAGCCAAGCCATCGCGGTTCCGCCCAGGCCCAAGATGCCGATCGGCAGGGCCAGCGCGCCCCCTTGTGCCCACAGCGCCACCGCCGAAAGAAACGTCGACAGCGGCAGGTAATACCAGACCTCGAACGGCGCCGGCCACAGCACGCGACGACTGCGCCACAGCGAAAAGCCCGCACACCCCAGTAAAAATACCCATGCAGCAGTCGCGGCACTCTGGCGGCGTGCCGCGGTCTTGCAGGCGCGCAGGCCATCACTTTGGATCAGCGGCCAGGGCGCTTCGGGATACGCCTGAAGCGCGCCGTAGTGCGCCCGCGCCGAGTCGATCCGACGAGCCCGCAGGTCCGCTTCGGCCTGGGCGCGATGGCCTTGCGCCGACCACAGGCTGCGCGGAAACCGCTGGTACAGCGACGCAAACTGCGCCGCCGCCGCCGTCTCGTCACCCAAGCGCAGCGAGGTGTCGGCAGCCAAGAACAGCGCCTGATCGGCAAGCGCGAAGTCTGGGCTCTCAGCAAGCAGCGTCAGCAGGCGGGCCCGTCGCTCGGCGCTGGCTTCCCCCGTCGTGCGCAGGATCTGCTGGAACGTGACCAAGGCGGGGGCCCCACTGCGCAGCGCGACATCCAGCTGAATCAGTCGCTGGTTTGCGCGACGCAACAGGCGGCTGTGTGGATAGCGCTGCACCAAGCTGCGATAACAGCGACGGGCAGCCTCGGGATCGCCCACATGTTCTTCGTAAAGCTGCGCCGCTTCAAACAGCGCCTCGGGCGCAAGCTCACTCTGGGGAGCCTCCGCCGCCAAGGCCTCTAGCTCGCGAGCGGCTTGCCGCGAACGCTCGCTGTCGCCGCTGCCGATCAGGCGCAGCGCAGCTTCGAAGCGCGCGGACAGCGCCGCAGCCGCTCTGCCCTCGCCCGAGTGAGCCGATGACTTGGTACCCGCGTCGACGGGATGCGCAACGGCCTCGGCGGTGATGGCGTCGGCTTCATCGGCCACCTCATCGGCCACCTCATCGGCCAGCGAGCCACTCAAGGGCTCGCCCTGGGCAGCCTCGGCCGCACGGTCCCCCAAGGACAGCACGCACCACACCAGGGCAGCAAGCCCTGTGGCTAGCGCGCCGCTAGTTGATCGCGGTCGGCAAGGCCAACACGAAAGGCGCAATGCTGGCATCAAACGAGGTCCCATCTGGCCGCACCATCTGATAGCTACCTTGCATGGTGCCAAACTGCGTCCGCAGCACGCACTGGCTTTGGTACGTGAACGACTGGCCAGGCGCCAAGACCGGCGTCTCCCCGACGACACCGGGCCCGCGCACCTCTTCGACATGCTCGTTGCCGTCGGTGATGATCCAGTGGCGGCTGATCAGCTGCGCGGTCTCGCTGCCGACGTTGGTGATGGTGATGTTGTAGACGAAGAAGTACAACTTGGCCGCGGGCTGCGAGCGCTCGGGCACATAGCGAGCGCGGGCCTGAATGCGAATGCCGGAGGTCGTGGTGTCAGACATGGCTGGGCTGCGGACCGCGATAGTACAGGGAGCGCGCTCCGAACGGAACCCATCCTTATGCGCTTAGACCGTCGCAAAGCAGGCGTCGGGGATTTCCAGGGCGCTGCGGTCAGCGATGTTCAAAAGCTCGGCTTTGTCGACGACGCTGGGCAGGATGTTGCCGGCAAAATACAGCGCGATGTAGTGCTTGCCCTGATAGAACGCGTGGTCGGCGTGGCCCTCGGGAAGCTCTGCTCGCTTGGACTCGGCCAGCACTGCCTGCTCCAAAAGCAGCCAGCCCAGCGTTGTTTCGGCCAGCATTTCCAGATAGCGCGTCGAGTACAGCGGCACCATCTCAAGCTGGCCGCTGAAGAACCACTGCATGAGCTTCATCGTCGCGTTCTGCAGCGCCGCAGCCGCCTTGGCCAGCGTCGCCACCGCCGCGCCATAGACCTTGTGGTCTTTGTGCTTCTCGATGAAGGTGTTTACGTCCTTCTGGAAAGCCTGGGCGAAGGCGCCGTTCTGCATCGACAGCTTGCGGCCAATCAGATCCATGGCCTGGATGTGGTTGGTGCCCTCGTAGATCGAAAACACCTTGCTGTCGCGGCAGTACTGCTCGATGCCGTAGTCCGCGGTGTAGCCGACGCCGCCCAGCGTCTGGATCGCCGTCTCGCAGATGCGGAACGCCTGATCCGAGCCATAGGCCTTGACCACGGGAGTCAGCAGCTCGATCTGCCCCAGGTGATAGTTGGCATCACCGACCCCATCCGTCGTCGCGATGTCATAGCGATCGCGGTGCGAGGCCAGCTTGCAGATCAGCGCGCGGATGCCCTCGACACGCGCCTTCATGTCGAGCAGCATGCGGCGTACGTCGGCGTGCTCGATGATCGGCACGCGCGGCGCCGTCGGATCTTTGAAGTGCTTGACCGACGGGCCCTGCTTGCGCTCGCGGGCATAACGCAGCGCGTTGAGGTACGCCACCGAGGCCACCCCCAGCGACTGCACGCCGACGGCAATGCGCGCAGCGTTCATCAGCAGGAACATCTGCCGCATGCCCTGGCCCTCGCCCGCCGCTCCGCCGACAAGCTCACCCTGACAGCCGCCGTTTTCGCCATAGTTCATGACGCAGGTGGCGTTGCCGTTTAGGCCCATCTTGTGCTCGATGCGGCCGACGCTGACATCGTTTTGGCCGAGGATCTTGCCCTCAGCGTCCGAGCGCATCTTGGGCACGATGAACAGCGAAAGTCCCTTGGTCCCCAGCGGGGCGCCCTCGGTACGGGCGAGCACCAAGTGGATGATGTTTTCCGCCATATCGTGATCGCCGCCCGAGATAAACATCTTGGTGCCGCTGATCAGATACGTGCCGTCGGCCTGCTTGACCGCCTTGGTGCGCGCCGAGCCGACGTCGGACCCAGCGTGCGGCTCGGTCAAGCACATCGTGCCGCCCCACTGCCCCGAGTGCATGCGATGCAGATAGCGCTCTTTCTGCTCGTGCGTGCCGAACTGCTCGATGACCTCGGCGGCGCCCATGGCCAGGCCGGGGTACATGTTGAATGCGACGTTGCCCCCGCACAGGAACTCTTCGACAGCGACCGCGAGCAGTTTGGGTGCGCCCATGCCACCCCACTCGGGGCTGGTCGACGTCGTGCGCAGCCCGGCTTCAAAGATCTTCCCCCAGGCGTCCTTGAAGCCCGGCGGCGTCTGCACCGCGCCATTTTCCAGCTTGCAGCCTGTTCGGTCCCCGACGCTGTTCAGCGGGCCCAGCACCTCGCTGGCGAACTTGTGCGCCTCGCTCAGCACCATGCGAGCCCCGCTCTCGTCAAAGCTCTTGCTGTACAGCTTCGACGACAACAGCTCGGCCATGCCGAACTGCTCGAAGAGCACAAACTGAATCTCGCGGAGATCGGCGACAAAGAAGTTCTGGTTCTGCGACATCGGCTTGTTCCTTGCTGTCGGAGTCGGTCCCTGCGACCAACGATTGCGCACCGCGGTGCAACTAGATACTGCAACTATCTAGTCAGATGCCGCAGCGCGTTGTCAACGCTGCAATCGACGCAGGTCGCCCTTGGCGGGGCCCACGCGATGACGCAGGCGCTCACAAGCAGGGCTCGGTTGCCGGATCCGCGCGGCGCTACTTCTTGCGCGGCAGACCATCCCAGGCGCCGGGACGCCCGCCCGAAGTCGGGACGCGTGGCGAGCTCTGCTTGGCTTTGCCCAGCTTGTTGAGCACGTCGAGGGTGCGGCTAGCCGGCGCCGCGCCTCCCGTCAGATACGGCGAGGGATCGACGTTCTGGGCAGCGGCCCCACCAAAGCCCTTGGGCCCGCCTCCCTTGTCCGTGTCCTCGGCGAAATCCGAAGATGTGTCGATTCCCAGATCGTCGAGCTTGCCGGCTCCGGCAGGCTGCCAGGCCTGGTTCGACTTGGGCAGCGTCACGGGCTCGTCGACCGGAACCGCTGCCGCCTTGGCCGGAGCCTGGCTCAGCGCGGGGGGCGCCGTCAGCGACGCGTCGGTAATGGGCTCTGCCTTTTGTTCGGAAGTCGGCGGGCCATCTTCGTCGAAGCCGGCAGCTGCTGCAGCCGCCATGCTCGATGGAGGAATCGTCGGATAGTCTTCCATGACCGGCGCTGCCGGGGTCACGGGACGGGCTGGCTGGGGTCGCAGCGGAGCCGCGTGTCGGGGCATGACCGGCGCCGTCGGGCGCGGCGGAATCTGCAGCTCGCCGCCGCGGGCCATCATCGTGCTGTCGAGGTGCGGCAGGCTCTCCCACTCGTCTTCGCCCCCGGTATCGGGGGCCATCACCACGGCAGCGGGCGCATGCATGGGCGGAGCCGGCTCGACGCTGGTAGCGGCAGGCGAAGGTAGCGCAGGCCGAGCCTCGACGGGCGGCGCGGACGTGCTGGCGCGTCCCCCCACGGGGACAGCAATGCGCGGTGGGGCCGCGGCAGGTGACGGCGTGATCGGGACCTGCGGCGACGTGGGTCGCCGGGGCGGCGCAGGATCAGGAGAAATCTGCGCAGCGGCACGGGATATACCCTGATTCCACGCTGGGGCCTCGCTGTTGGCATCCGGCGACGCGGTCTTGCGGGCCGGTGCTTCTGCGCCCGCACGAGCCGCCTGGGCAGGCGGAGCGCTCTTGGCTGCGCTGCTCGATCCGGCTGCAGCCAGCGACGCGAAAGGAGGCTCTGGCGTCACGGTGGTCCGCGCTGCCGGCGAGATCGGCTGCAGCCCCTGCGTCGCCGAGCGCGCCGGAACCGCCGGGGCTCCGGCATCGACCATCGGCCGTGGTGTCGCTGCAATCGGCGCCTGCGCCCCCGTCGCTGAACGAGGCGATGTCGGCGAAATAGGCGCCTGTGCTGCCGTCGCTGAACGAGGCGATGTCGGCGAAATAGGCGCCTGCGCTCCCGTCGCTGAACGAGGCGATGTCGGCGAAATAGGCGCCTGCGCTCCCGTCGCTGAGCGGGACGGAATCGGGCGAGCCGGCTGCACCATCGAAGGGTCTGGCGGCGCCGGAAGCTCGCCGTGCTGTAGCTGCTCTAGCGGCGACCATTCGAGCGACGTCGGCACCACTTCCTGCAGGTCGACATCGAGAGTCTGCAAGCTGACCGACGGCCACGAAGGCGGCGGCGGCGGCGCAGCCGCAGGCGAAGCGACCAGCGGGGGCGGCGGCACGGGCGACGGTACCGGCGAAGGCATGGGCGCAAGCACAGGCGGAGCCGGCAGCGTCTGGGCCATGGGCGATGACACAAGCGGCGGAGCGATCGGAGCCGCCGCCTGCGGGCTTCGCCGCTGCAGCACATCGCGGATGTTGGCCGGCAGGCTGTCGAAGCTCAGGATCTGCGTCGATGCCGCGTGCAGGTCCGAGTCATCGGCCAGCGACTGCGGCGCGATCGGCGGCGACGGTACCTGCGGCATCAAGGAAGACGGCGTGGCGACGCGCTGCGGCTGATACAGCGAAGCCGCGATCTGCGGAGCCGCCAGAGGCTGCGGTGCCGCCGAAGGTCCCGTTGGAGATCGGCCCAAGCGCTTCGCCAAAAGGGCCTCGACCTGATCGCGCGACAGGATGTGTGTCTGCTGCGCGTGCAGCTCATCGTCGTGCAGCCCTGGCTCTGGCGCGCCATCGCCGACGATGTACGTCGACTCGCTGTGCAGACCCGGCAAGCCCGGCGTGTCGCGCAACAGGATGGCCGTCTCATTGCCACTGGGCAACGACACAGGTCCGCCCCGATGCACAGGAGGCGCGGTCTTGGCTGAGGCAGGCGCCGCACCTCGCGGCATGGTCTGAGCCGAAGGCGAAGCCGAGTGTGCGGGGGGCTCCATCAGACCCAGCTCGGTGGCCGAGACGCGCGGGCGCTGAAAGGTCGGCACATCCAGCTCATCGCCGGGCTCTTCCGAAAGATCGTTGGCGTCGAGCAGCTCAGGCATGCTGACCGACGACATCACGCGCATCTGCTGCATTGGATTGGGCAGCGGCGCGCTCGCTTCCAGCTCGGCCGGCGACAGCTTTTCGCCAAACGCTGCCGTGAACTGCGTGTACTCCGCGTCGGGCCCCATGACATCGGCAAGCAGGTTTTCGCCAAACGCTTCGTGGCTGCCGGGCGTAATGACGAAGTCGTCGAGTGTCTTTTGTTCGCGCTCGCGCTCGCGGGCGAACATCGTCAGCATGTAACGCGAAAGCTGCGCCGGGCCATAGCCGGGATAGCGCTCTAGCAAAAAGGCGCGCAGCGACTCGGCAAACTCTTCGCCGTCTTGGAAGCGCCGCTCTTTCTGCTTGGCCATCGCCCGCTCGATGATGATCTCCAGGCCCGAGCTGATGTGCGGCCGCAGCTCGCGAATCGGCCGCTTGCGCGCATCGCGCACCGCAAACAGAAGCTCGATTTCGGTCTGCGCGTGAAACGGCGCGGCCAGCGCGACCATTTCGTAAAGCAGCGTGCCCAGCGAAAACAGATCCGAGCGACCGTCGAGCTTTTTGCCCATGGCCTGCTCGGGCGACATGTACTTGACCTTGCCCTTGATGACGCCGGTCTTGGTCTGCGAGCGCGCCCCCGCGGCCTTGGCGATGCCGAAGTCACACAGCTTGACCTCGCCCGCGTACGAGATCAGCACGTTCGACGGTGAAACGTCGCGATGCACGATGTTGAGCGGCCCACCCGCGCGATCGGTCAAGTGGTGCGCGAAGTGCAGACCGCGCGCCACCAACATGCAGATGTACGCCAGGTGTTCTTCGGGAATGAACTCCTGCGCTTGCCGCGCTTTTTCCAAGAGCGCCCGCAGATCTTTCCCGTCGACGTACTCCATCGAGATGAAGTACTCGCTGGTGGTCTTGCAGAACTCATAGATGCGCGCGATGTTCGGATGCTTGAGCAGCGCTGTCAGGCGTGCCTCGTCGATCAGCATGTGGATGAATTCTTCATCCTCGACGAGATGCGCGAGCACGCGCTTCACCGCCATCAAGTGCAGTCGCCCCGCTGCGTCGGCTGTCTTGGCGCGGTAGATTTCTGCCATACCGCCAAAGGCAATCCTGTCGAGCAGGTGATAGCGGCCAAGTTGTTGCGCTTGCTGCATAGACCGGTGCTAACGACGGTATCACCAGCGACCGGCGAGGATCAATCGCTTCTCCTGACACGTGCTCGGCGATGTCTGCGGAAGAGTAGGAGTCGCGCGCTCGCTGCTCAGTCGTCGAGCATCTGGATGCGCGATGGGGCGGTTGGCTCGCCGCTCGTCGGGGTCTTTGATGGCTTGGGTGACTTCCCGCTGGATGGCTTGCGGCCGTCGCTGGCGCGGTCGCTGGATGAGCCCTTGCGGCCACCGTTCGCAGAAGGCGGCGCAGGTGGCGGCGGGCTTGGCGTCGGTGTGGGGGCTGCAACCGACTCGGGCGGACTGGGTGCCTCGGGCTTAGAGGGTGTCGACGGAACACGATTCTGCGGCGCCGGCTTTAGCGGTCGCAGCAGCCACACGGTGATGGCTCCGCTCGTCGCCAGAAGCAGCCCGCCGAGCAAGAGACTCAGCCACGGTGAGCCGGCCTTTTTTTGCTCGACCTGCTGGCCAACCATGCGACCGAGCATGCTGGGGTGCGACAGAGAACCACTCGCCTCAGCAGCCAGGCCCGGAATCGGCAAGGTGGCGGCCGCCGAGCGGGCATTCGCCGACAAGTTCACGGCGGGATAGCTATTGCTTCCCGCGGCCGACAGGTTCTTAAGCGTCTGCGCGACCTGCTCCATGCTCGGGCGGTCTTCGCGCTTCTTGGCCAGCATCGACGAAAGCAGCGCCGCGACTCCGGGATCCAGGCCCGGCACCAGCGTCTCGATCGGCGGCGGATCTTCGCACAGGTGCATGGCCACGACACCGACCCCTTCACCGGGGAACGGCGGCCGACCGGCCAGCATCTGATACAGGATGACAGCCAGCGAATACACGTCCGATCGCCCGTCGACGTCCCCGGCGCCGCGGCACTGCTCGGGCGACATATACGTCGGCGTGCCAAAGACCATGCCGGGTCGCGTCAGCCCGTCGCTGCCCGCTTCAGGAGCCAGCTTGGCGATGCCGAAGTCGAGAAGCTTCACGCGCTCGCCCGCCTGCATATCGGGATCGCGCACCAGCATGATGTTGCCGGGCTTGAGATCCCTAGTCCCCGATCGCCCTGTCCCGTCGGTGATTTGTACTTTACGGCTGATGCTTGGCGGTTACAGCCTGCATATTTTTCATGTGTTCCGCCTTACATGTCGTCTGTCTGCATCGCATAGGCGCGTTCCACCGTCTATCTCGGTCTCGTCTGGTATCTCACCACTCCCCCCGCACTTTCGGCAGTTAGCATGTAGGCGCATATGCTTCTCTAGTGCGTCCTCTAAGCGCTGTCTGAGGTTAGAACCTCGGGCTGCTTTGCTTCTGTCTTTCTTTTGCTGTTCTATTAGTTGGTTATATCCAGCAATGCCGAGGGCTTGCGATACCGATCTGATGTTGCACCCTTGAATCGTTCCGCGGCAGGCGAGGATTTTCTTTAGGGTTGGGAGGGAGATATAGGCCAATTGCGCCGCTTCTATGTGTGAGATCTTCCGCTTGCTGATTTCAGTTTTAACGAGTTCGCACCATTCCGCGTATGTCATCTCTGCACCGTTCCTCTCACAGTTATAAGCGCTAGAAAACGCTCATGATCCCTCTGTGTCACTATCCCATCGCGCGAAGTGTTCATTATTTCGCGCATTGCAAAACAGCCGGTTACGTTTTCCTCGCAGTAGCAACAATCGCAGACTTCGGAATGTCTCGACGTATCGCGCTTTGGATGTTTGCGAGGTTCCGAATAACCGGAAGTCTCGCAAACATGCCGCGATATGTGATCCAAGCCGCTATCAGCAAGAGAGCGATCCACAGAGCAAGGCAGAGACACGGGGGGCGCTGGCTTGCTGGCTTGAGTCGTGTGCGCTTTGGTGGTACACATCGCCGACAACCCTTCTTTAGTTTGATACAGGATATCAAGGTTGATCCTCTGTATCAATCTTGATACCGAGCCCTGCCATGTCAACAAAAAACGACCATGAACAAAGCCCACCGACGGGGAAACAGATCGCAGCCGCCCGGGCTCTCGTCGGTATTACGCAGTCCGACCTAGCGAGAGATTCGGGTCTCAGCAAGGGAACGATCGCAGGCTATGAGGCGGGCCGAACGACTCCGACCCGTGCCAACCTCGCCGCCATGGTCGCAGCGCTTGAGCGTCGGGGAATCGCATTCAGAAACGGGGATTCTCCGACGGTAACCCATCACCTGAAACCCCAGGCCCCCTAGCCAAGTCCCAAGCCCCCCGGCAGGCCCCAAGCCCCCCGGCAGGCCCCAGGCCCCCCCAGCAGGCCCCAGGCCCCCTAGCCAGGCCCCAGGCCCCCTAGCCAGGCCCCAGGGGCCCCCTAGCCAGGCCCCAGGCCCCCTAGCCAGGCCCCAGGCCCCCCGGCAGGCCCCAGGCCCCCCCCGGTAGGCCCCAGGCCCCCCAGACAGGCCCCAGGCCCCCCGGCAGGCCCCAGGCCCCCCGGCAGGCCCCAGGCCCCCGAGCCAGGCCCCAGGCCCCCCCTAGCCAGACCCCAGGCCCCCCGGCAGGCCCCAGGCCCCCTAGCCAGGCCCCAGGCCCCCCGGCAGGCCCCAGGCACGCGCTAAGGCTCGATAAGCCGATAAATCAGTCGCGATACGTAACGACTAATTTTTGCAACAAATTACGCCATTTTCTGCGGCATGAATGGCGAATTGCGCGACGGAGTAAGGGCTAGAACAGGACAGGACGCGGGGACTAACCCCACAGTCGGCGGATTTAGAGAAGCCTGAGCACATTTTCGCCGGATTATCGTTGATATTAGCGCCCGACTTGCCAACGCCAAAAACGATCGCGGCGGAGGTGGCAACCGCTCCCCCGCAGGAAGTTGCAGATCTCGACGGGGGAAAGAAGTATCCCGGCACGTCTGCGACAAAAAAGCCGCCGAGCTTATCCGCAGCAGCTTGATCAATGCTGTCCGAGCGTTTGCACACCGACCAACCCACGGCACACAGATCGGCGCACTGACCAGCGGCACAAGTGCCAGAGCAAGCCCAAGCACCCCCGAGAGCGGAACCGCCACCGCTTCGACATCCGCTGACCGCTCCCAAGTCTGACGAAAGATCCTCGGCACCTTGGGGACTGGCCATATCGACAGGCACGCAGGCCATCGACTCACAGACATATCCACTGCCGCAAGGGTTCTGGTCGTCGCACTTGAGCTTGGGTGCTTCCGGTTCAGAAAAGCAGCCTGCGACGAATAGAAAAACAAGCGTCCTTGATCGCATCCTGGTTTACCTCCCGTCGCAAGCTAGCACTAGGGGCAAATCAAGTCATTTCCGATGAATCCGGGTCTGGTTTTCCGGTGAGTGCGCGCGCTTGGGAAAGCAACTCTTGCGGGTTCACTTTGGGCCTGTCGCCCCCAGACCTCAACGCGTTTGTGACAATCGACGCCAGAGACGCAACAACCCTCTCAGCGTTTGGATGGGTCAAGAATTCATACAAGTTCATTATCCCCTTGCTTCCTGCTTGCTCTGCCAACTTGTTGTTTAATTCTTGAATTTGCTTATCCTTGCGGGTGTTTTCTGTCATCAAGTATTGCACAAAGCGATGCCACATCCGATCGGCGCTGTCCATCTGCTTTGAAAATCTTGATGCAGACACCCTCTCTAATTGGATGTTGATAAAATTCTTCTGTTGCTCTCCATCCCAGCCATCAAATCCATCAGGCATGGAAAGTGCCGATGTTTGGATCTTCAGCCAGCAATCAAGTTCCTCGTGTTCAACATACTCCTCCTCTATGATGGAAAAGAACCTTATCCGAATGCGATCCACGCCTTCAACATGAACCTCTGTCCCTATTTCCTCGGGCTCCTCAAGGATTCCTCTAAATCGTATCTTTCCATGTGAGTAATTGTAATGCGTGCATTCGTTAGACTGCGCGCGTTGCCATACTTCGGCCCATGTCTTTAACAATGGCTGCATGCTTAGACTCTCTATTAATTGGCCTGATTATGTTAAATGCCATACACGCCTCTCGGCACTACTTGCCGTTTTTACGCTAATCACCTTAACTCGATACTCGATGGTGAGTCCCCTTGTTCTCTCATGGGTATCCAACATTACATATTCAATCCCATCCTTCTCGCTAATTTCGATGATTCCGAGTTCGATTGCGTGCCCATCGATGGCGATCTTGCCCTTCAATACATCTCGATTCAGAACAAACCCAACAGTGATTGCGTCTCTCGGGACCTTGCTATCTAATAGTATCTGCAAGGGAACTACCATGATGTTCTCGCGTTCATAGTCTGGGTATTGAACCTTAAATGCTTTGACTTCTCCCGCTTTCGCGCCAGTAAGTTTTAGATTGAATATCGGGTCCGCTTCTGGACTGCCGATAACAATCTCTTCTTCATCAAGGTAAAGCTGCTCTCCCTCTGTGTGCGTGTCTGTGGGACGAAGTAGACGCCTAAGATCTCCGCTCACACTTAGCAGTTTTGCTGAAACTTCAAACTTTACTAGATCACCATTCTGCGCCGGTCGCTTCGGGTTCTGTGTGGTCATGCGGTGATTGTAGCTGACGGTGCAATACCTAGTCAAACCGTCATCAAAATTGCCGGGGTAGCCTAGCCGGTCTTACGCTGCGAAACGTAAGCCGTAAGGGTCGCAGCGTCGAGAAAACGGCTCCAAAATTGCGAGCCCAGCCACTAACAATGAGCAACTAGCCCCACAAAATAAACCTAGTTATCAATCCCTGGATAGGTAAGCTGTTAGGAAGAATTCTGTGATTTCAGATATTTGCGGGAGTCGATGGAAAATTTTACTTTTTTAGACGATACGCAGGCCAGGCAGTATTTCTCTTAGATGAATTCTTTTAACAATCCTATACTTGCGACGAGCTTACGCGAAATAGAATATTTTGCGAATGGGCGCAGCGCTTCTCATCGGAGAGCATAAGCGGCGCTTATCGATGTAACAAATGCCCTTATAAATATAGAGACAGATGGCACTAGCGATAGCTATCTATCGAGAAAGACTACGGAAAAAAATTATTGCAAAGACGCTTGATCGCCTTGGTTGTGGTGTCAACCATCAGGGCATGGCGGACCAACCAAAAATCGAAGTCGTATCAGCTATCCCTACGGGCCTCGCACAGCCAGGCGCGATATTGATCGGCGGTGCTAAGGTCGAAGATCTGCCCGCTGCGCCGCCTCGCAAACAAGCGAGACGACCGCGCAGACAGGCCCAGACGCGCAAGCCTCAAAAGAGGGCGACGGGGGGCAAGAGAGGACGTCCCAAGAAGTACAGCGCTCGCGGGATTTACTCCTCTGTCGTGAAAGCCTTTCGACGTGGAAAGGTTGCGCGCAAGTCAGCTCAGGAACCCATCGGCAGCGGTATGCGTGGCCGCAAGAAAAACCTAGTCTATCTATCGATTGGCCAGACGTTACTGGCCGTCGGGCTAGGTGTGAGCGTGGGCATCTTGGTTGATGCTGGCGTGCAGCGGCTTGTCAGCAAGAACAAGCTCGTGCGTCTCGCCGTTACTGTCGCTGCGGGTGCGGCTTGTTGGTTCGTCGGCGGGATGGTCGGCCTAAAGATGGCAGCCCGATCGGCGCTCGGTACTGCGCTCAAGCTTGGCGCTATCAGCTCGACAGTAACTGGCGTGATCTTGGTGGGCGTTGACTACGTAAATGAAAAAGCCCGCACAACGTAGGCTAAACGATGCCGATCCTCTATCTATTGATTGGGGTCTTCGCTGCCTGGACTTTGCGCGATAAGCTCGCACAGCTACAAGGCAAGCTCAATGAGCTTAAGTTGTTGCCGCCAAAGCCCAGCACACTCATAAATCGCTCCAAGGAATTGGACGAGGCAGCATTAAAAGAACAGATCGCGGCAGACCGCAAGCAGCGATCGGAAAAATCAGCTTTCTCTGATGCTCGGGCAGCCGAGTTAAAGCAGAGTGGGATAGGGTCACAAAGAACATCGAAGGGAGAGGTTATCCCTGATGCAATCCAGCGATCTGAACAGGAGGAACGGCAGATTTACCGAAAATGGATTGCCGATAATATGAATCGGAATGTGAGATAATGGAAACGATACTATCGCTTATCGCAAGAGTCGTTGATTTGATTCGTGCCGGTTGGAATTGGCTTAAATCACTACTTGCTAGACTCTTGGCATTGATTGATGGCTCTGCGGCGGGCAATACGATTGAAGTTCAGGAAGCTGCGTCAGTAACGCAGGCTATACCAAAGTCGATTAATATCCCGACTGAGCAGTCAACCGAGAACAGCCCGGACGATGCGCTTGACGAAGAGACCGCCTTGGCTCGTATGCTCGCGTCTGAAGATAACAACCGCGAAGGAAAGATCGTTGTCGGCTGGATTACTCTACAACGGGGTAAAAAAACGGGATTAGTTAAATTCATTACTGGCGGTAAGGGATATGGCCCACAGGATAGACGCAAACAGGGCGATGGTGTGGTCTATGCCTCTACTGCGAAACCACCCAAACCCGAAGATAGAGAAATTGCCCGCGGGTTGCTCAATGGGACGATCCAGGCTTCTGCCGAAATACGCAAGCACAAGCCAGGGGGATGGATAGAGCGTCAAATGGGGGTATCAGACGAAACGATCGTTGATAAACAATCTGCATGGAAAGAGGGGCTTTACGGTCAAGTCGCCGGGACACGATGGGTTTTGTTCTCGTCTGATACTCAGCCAGTGACGCTAAAGCCCGGTCAATCAGCTAGTCAATTGCTTGATTCATTGCCGATTATTCCGGCTGTAGATCGCAGCACAAGGAGAGTTGCATAGATGCTGTGGGAAAACTTTAAGAAGCTCATCTCTAAATGGGCAAAGGCTGATGATGCGCGGAAGTCCGGGGTAGATGCCGGAAAGCTACCGGCGGCCGATCCATCTATGAAAGCTGATGCTGATGCTATCGAGCCGGTGAGACCTCCGAGCACGGCCCCTAGCACCCCGGCTAGTCAACCCACGCCGCCACCGCCACAGCCTCAGCCATCGACAAACAAGGCTGCGCTAATTCCACAGCAGGACAATACGGCGAGAGACACCCTATCGGTAGTAAATGGCGTATTGACCGTATTGGGTAACGTGAGCGGCTTGGTTAAACAACTGTGGGATAATTCAGGATCCAGAGATCCAAAGTTGCTAGGCGACGGCAGGACTAACAGCAGTAATCGTGATTCGTTCGTAAACGATTCATCTGATGTAGTGGATTAGACACAATGACACAGCCAACTTTTAATCAAGGATGGGGATATATTGAAGGGGGCAAGCGGTATGGCTACACAGACGGAAGCCTCTATTATCTAGGCGAACCCCGGATCATGCTCGAATATTCGCCCGCACTGCGTTTTGTTGCATTGACGTATCCTCAATTGCAAACGCGGGTCGATGCGTGGACTGCGATTGATCCTGCCGCAAGACGCACAGAGCCCACTCGCGAGATATTAAAACTTGATCATCATTTCGGTGGCCCGCCTCGCTTTCCAGATTCAACCAAGTATATCTATAATCAGCTCGGGGTTCCCAGCCCGTCACTGATATCGATTCCTGACGACTTAGTGCGCGTATTTTCTGATAAGCTCAAAGGAATTACCGGAATCGGGCTAGGATTTGTGCAAGCTGGGCTCAGATACAGAGCCGGGCTTTCTTACAAAGAGTTCTTTTATCGCGGTGAATGTCGAATATTTAGAATATCAGACATTCCCACATCTGCTATTCGGTTCTCTGCGCCAAGTGGCTATTCGACAAGCGGAATAGAGTATTTCAAAGCCACTGACCCACATTGGTATATGCGACTTAGCACCGGAGAGAATTTCATCATGTACGATTGGGTGCCGTTCATGAATATGATCGACTCCTGGGAGACGATCAATCTGCCAGCGCGCACCGTTGATAGCTATGATATCATTCAACACGGATTCTTTTTCACTGGTCAAAGATACTGGCAGTTATCCGGGGGCCAGTGCATCCCCGATGATTTCGTCAATGCACTGAATGAGCCTTTCGCGAATCTGCATGTGATACTTCGATATCTGCCTGGGGGAATGTCGTCAAGATCTATGTCTCTCGTGAAGCCTGTTACGGTTACTCTGCCGCAGCGCAGTAGATATAGCGGTCTGGATTTTACCAGACTTCTTGCGCTGTCTTTATTCGCACAAGGGAAGAAAAGGAGATAGCACAATGGGGGAAAGTAGTTCAAAGCGTGGCCTTGCTAGTCTGATGCTGCGCAAAAACGGCTTTGGTGCTCATGCTCTCGTCGAGCAGCTTCGCCAAGATATGGAAGAGGACTTTGAGAAGCGCCTCAAGAAGCTCAAGAAAAAGGAGAAGAAGCAGAAGGATGAGCAACACGAGACCTTGCGCCGGTTCTCGACGCTGGAAGCATGGTCGCAGCTAACCCAGATTCAGCAGTCGAGCGAGGCCCGGATCCAGGGAATGGCGCAGTTTGTGGAGCAGACCGGCCCGAATGCCGGGAAGATCGTGATCCCTACGACGTGGGATGCCAAAGCGCAAGCGCTGCTAGGCCGTGTGCTGGATAACTGGCTGGCGTCGGAAGTGGACAATCAGAACGCGCTGTCAGCCCTCAAATCGATCGATCTGTGGACGATCTTGATCGGCGATCTCGGCGGTGGATTTGGTGATTCCATGTTCGGCCAGATCTTCGCCTTCCGTCTGCTGTCTGGTCAAGGTCTGGTCCGCTCGCCCATGTTCCCCGGTCTAAGCGGAAATGTCGGTATGCCGGGCCTGCTTCTTCCTCGGGTGTTTAGCTTGGCCCTAACCTCATTGTCTGGATCGTAATGGTGTAGACATGGGCAAGGAAACACTCACAGAACAGAATATCGAGGCTCTAGCGGATCGCATCGACGAGATGACCGCAGAGGCTTATTTTGACTCACTATCGGATGAAGAGGTAGCCGAGAACAGTCATCTCTTCAAACGACTGATCAATCACTCCAATCCCGATCCGGGCTGGGTCGGGTTCTCGGCCCTCATGGGACGGCTAGAGCTGACCATGTCGGCAGCACATGCCGAGCTAGCGCAGGGGACCGATCTCGCCTTGCAACTGCTCATGGTCCTGACGGGCGCTCAGGACAAGATGCAGCTTCTTGAATACGGTGAGCGCATCCGCGCCTTGGAATCGAAGGTTCCCTCTATCTTCCGTGAGCTGATTGCGGGGTACGTCGGAGGCCAGGCCGCAGGGCAGCAGAGCGCAGCGTGGCCCCCAGGCTTTCCTACGGGTGCCGCGCCATTGCCCAACCCAACCACACCGGCCCCAGCCTTCACGGCCTACGAGTGGAACACGCAGGCAAAGACGATTCCCGCACGCCAGCCGCAGAAACTCGCGGCTGTCACGCTCAGCGCAGGCGGGGCCATGCTTGGCTTCGTTGGCGAGTCTGCGATCGGCGTCGCTGTCGATGTGGACATAAACGCGAAGATCGTCAAGGTCGCCTATAACGGCCTGAAGATCGATAGCGTTCCTGCCGCATTTATGGTGGGCCTGTCGATCGGCGATGAGCTGATCGCGGTGAACGTGCCGATCAACGGTCGCCATCTCGTCACGATGTCTGAAGCGGTAGCCGGGGGATATGCGCCCGGCCAGCCCGTGCGCGTGGTGGCCAAGGTGCTCCAGAACAGCGCCGGAGAGCGATCGATCATCGTCATCGATCAAGCAACCCAACCATTGCCAGTGATCTGATAATCGAGAGGCCCGATCATGTTTCAAACGAAATTCGGTGTTCGCAGCCTTGTGAACGTATACAGGGCCGCAGAGAGAGCGAACTACTTTACAACCCCTGCGCCGGGCCAAGTCGTGAGCCTACATGTTTCTTCGGGCTCGCTGACACTGGCAGGCAAGACGCGAAGCAAGCGCAAGACAACGGAGCCCGCGATCCTCAGCTCGGCTGACGTCAACGAAGGCAAGCTTCGCCTCGCGTCCGCCGATGGCTCAGGCTATGGCGCTGTGGAAGGTGTCATCGTTCGGGTTTCTGGCTCTGACTGCTTCGTTGCTGCGCCAGGTGAGGAGGTCCCGATCGGAATCTTTGGGACGCTGGGACAGCTTAACGCCTTGGGAGCGACGAACATCCTCTATCTGAGCCACACCACTCCCGGCACCCTATCACCGACTGCGCCGCCGTCGGGATACTGGCTGCGCCGTGTCATCCGCTCGCCCAAGTTCTTTTCAAAGCTTGTGGAGACGGAGGTCAACCCAGACTCGCCGACGGCGATCTATGTGCGGATAATCGAGGAAGCAGCCCAGGTGATTTGATGGCCTCGACGTTCTGGGATCGGTTTCGGCTTTGGGTGGCAAGGTGGGCGGGGGCTGAGGAGGGATCGCAGCCCTCGCCCACCTTGCCGGCCGCCGGCTTGGAACCGCAGCCGCAACCCCAGCCGCAGCCGCAACCCCAGCCGCAACCCCAGCCCCAGCCACAACCCCAGCCGCAGCCGCAGCCGCAGCCACAGCCACAACCCCAGCCGCAGCCGCAGCCACAGTCGCAACCCCAGCCCCAGCCCCAGCCCGCCGCCTACTACACGAAGGCCAGCATTGTCTTAGCGAGCCTGCCCGATCCCTATAACGAGGAGAGAACCAAGGCGGCAATCGCCTACAATAGAGCAAAGAAAGAAAATAGTGAGGCTGGACAGTTTGCGAATGCAGTGAAAACCGGGATTGGATTTGTT
The DNA here is from genome assembly GCA_016794505.1 of Myxococcales bacterium. Classification (GTDB taxonomy): domain Bacteria; phylum Myxococcota_A; class Polyangia; order Palsa-1104; family JAEUJZ01; genus JAEUJZ01. The sequence continues at coordinate 56,783 of JAEUJZ010000131.1, read as the reverse complement.
CCTGTGGTGGGCCAAGTAGGATTAGTTTTGATTAATGCCTTTGAAGCCTTGGGCAAAGAGATTGAGAATATGTCTAAGGGAGGATTTGAAGGCTTGCCGTTACTGGCAAAAAAGCGAATCTCTCTCTATTTTTGGAACACAGGCGGTAATCGCTACAAGCTCAAGCCGCCGGGCTGGCAGATTCCGATTCCTGCGCCCGCTGAGACTGGTGACTTACAAAAAGACGAACAGACGTATGCTCAATGGTTACGGTCTTTTCTGATCTACTCAGCTATTGAACAGCAACGCAGCAGAATTATAAAGACCACCGACGAGCTTATGCTACCTGCCGACATCGCAAATTTTCTAAATCAAAATGACTTATGGCCACCGCCGATCGAACCACTGCCGCTCACTCGGTCAGAGTGGCTAGCACGTTATCGCGCATATGAATCAAAAAAATGGTTCGATTATAGAGCGCCGACTGTACCGCCGAAATTCCAAAAGGTCGCAGAAAAGACTTATACAGATTTAATAAAGGACTATACGCACGATGTAGGGCTCTACTCAACTGCAATCGGCGATGTCCGAGTCCACCCTGTTCTAACAGATTTCGGCTATCAAAATGACATGGTGCCCCCATTGGGCTCTCTTGCCAATCCTATTAGGGCGTCACGCGCCGATCGCTTTGGCTTGTAGGCAGGGCGAGCAAGATGACACCAGCCACAGCCACGGCCCCGCCAAGTACGTCTAGGCCGATGGCCGCAGCGTTCAGAGCATTGCCAAGAGATACGCGCGCATCGTAGTCACTTCGATATCGTGGGGTGCCGTCTCTTAGCGCTGCATTTTGAAGCAGCGCACCCACCCCGCAGCCAATACCAGCCAGCACGATCCCACCACCCACGGCAAGCAAGGCAATACCGGCTTGCTTCCTTCCGGATAATCTAGGCGCCGCCTTAGGTGTGCTCGGCGCAGATAGCAGCTTTAGCCGGTCAATCCTGACCTGAACTTGATCTTGTTCGGCCTCGGATAACTTGCCGCGCTGTACTTCAAGGAACTGCACGGCATAGTCTAGTGCGTCCCTAAGCTTGCCTTGCTTTTCTGCCGTGTGCGACAGGTTGATCAATAGCTCGGGCTCTTTGCACAGACGGTAACTGGCCTCAAATTCTATCCGCGCAGCGTCGAACAGATTGTTCTTGTACAGACTGACGCCGTTTTCAAAGTGCTGCCGGGCCAGCTCGTCAACAATGCCGACCATCGTCTCTGCGACGTCGTCACGCTTCGCGTTGCCTTGCGACGAGACAGGGAAGAGCAGAAGGCACAAGAACAGGAGACGCGAGAACATGTGAGACGATACCGCCTTCAGCTTCGGGGATCCAGTCGCAACGTGAGGCGCGAGTATCGCCTCGCACCCAGCCGCGCCGCGGACACATTGCTAAGAACTGACCACTGGCACACGGCAACGATCTCATGTGAAGCATTGGGCAGGCCGAAGATCACAGAGCGGGCCGGCGGGGTATGCAGCCCTATAGACAGGCGGGCGTCTTCCCGATGACCGTCCTCGATGACATCGGCCTATCCCAACGCTTTCCCGACATCCGCCACAACAATCTCACCCTGCACGCGCAATCCAGGGAGGTGCCCCGAGATGCCCCCTTGACCTAGGTATGCCGCCGCGGTAGCGTCCCCGCTGTACGAAACTGAAGCGATCGTTAATGTATGCTCGCGATGTCATCGCAAGGAGTGCGTATGAGTAAGCCCTTTACACTTGCTGGTTATAATATTGCCGCCACACCCCATGAAGGATACCCGTATCCAGATATTCTTGATTATCTAAGCCGGCAGTCAATTTGCGTGACTTACCACGGAAAGCAAAAGGCATTAATAAGTGTCCAGTCTTCGTCTAAGGAACTGATTATAGGCTCAATAAGGACGTTTACAGACATCGATCCAAATAACACATGGATCAATATAGAAACTGGGAGTGCCGTACCGGCAAATGAACAGCAGAAGTTGGCGGCCACCATCGGCGAAAAACGCCCAGATTTCCGCGAACATCAGTTCATTTTTACAAAATCAGGAATTGAACCAGTGCACACGATGATAGTGGATGTTTCCGAAATAACTATCCTGAACGTGGAGAGATTGTTGAGGAAGCTATTTAACGAATCCAGCGTGCTGGTGAATTTTAGGGACCAGGTTGCTTTTGTTGAAGTAACGACAATCCCAAACTATGATGATCTCAGTCGGGTTTTGTCGCTTGCATGCATTACTAAAATAAGAGTAACCGCCACGCGCAAGAACCCAGACGATACCGGTCTGGGCAAAGACATTTTTGACAGACAGATGCGCAGCATGCGCGCTCGAAGAGGAGTCGTAGAGTTTACGGCACAGGACAAGAGCGGCCTCAATATCAATGCCGACTTCAAAGAACTCGTCCGTGAAGAGGCAAGAGATGGTCTGATCGAGATCAAGGCCCGGGATGAGCAGAATCGGCATGTGGACTATACATCCAAAAATAAACCGCTATCGGTAGATGTGCCACGTGATCGGCCTCTCCTCTCGAGCATGATGGAAAGCCTTGCTCGGTTCAAGTTAGGGGTGTGAGGGTTACGATGTATAAACTAGCTGCGTTCGAGCAATGGCGAGGTGTCATCAAAGCATTCCGTTTCTACTGGAATGCTTATGGCGGACTAGGTGCATTTTTCTCGTCTCCCTATTGTCATATTGCGTTAGTCATAACTGTTATTACAAAAAACTATTGGTTATCGAATTGCTGGTTTGACCAAGCGCTCAGTATTGTACCTTCACTGCTTGGGTTTACTCTTGCCGCCTATACGATAATACTCACTATTGGAAATGACCAATTTCGTCGCATATTAGCTAGCATTTTCTATCCAGAAAACTCATCCCCACCTAAAACAGAAAAAACTGACAGCCCATCGGTGTTAATGGTTAATTCGACTGTGTTTTTTCATGTCCTATTTATTCAGATGATTACGACGGTTTCCTCCGTCCTCTGCAAAGAATATCGGCTGTCCACGCATATTGTGGATCAGGTAAAAGGTCCTTTTCCAGTAGCGTGGTGGTCAATAACCATGCACGGAATTGCTTATTTTTTTTACATCCTAAGCCTGTTGCTAATTCTGGCGGCATGCGTTTGTGTGTTTCGCTTAAGCCAGAGCATTGATGATTTTCTGCGATTTGAAGCAGAGAAAGACGAACTCGAGAAACGTCATTAGCCAAAGGCCAACCAAGCGAAAACTACAAAATCTTGTTGATCGCTGACGACTTGAAGTGTTGCAAGTACTGCCCGTCCATAGTAATGGCGTGATGGTAGATACGTATTTACGCGAAGCCATGACGCGCCCCCTCAGACGATGACGCCACTAGATCAGAGCAGGCCACCGCTGACAAGGGGCCATGTCCGACTCTGGCAGTGCGCGGTAAAGAGAGCTTTGCACAGCTGAACCATCGGAGAACCTGTAGAAGCATGAATTTATTTGACACGCTAGCCCGTCAGTGCAAAGCAGATCCGAAAGGAGTGAGGCCATGATAAATCACAGCAAAAACACTAAAAGAATCGGACATAAGCAGATTGCCCGGAGAGTAGTTGTCTCTGGATTACTATTGTCCGCCTGCGTACTTCTTTCGGCTAGCACAGATGGGGGCACAGTCACCTCTTCGGTCAGCGGTACTGTGGATTGTAATCAGAATGCTGGTGTTGGATGTTCGTTCAATGCTTGTTCAAAGTCAGGAACCAATAGCAATAGCCCTAGCGATCTTCCGATGACGGTTTGTGGTTCTGAATGTCCGGCTGGCTACTACGCCAGTAGTCGCTCTTGTAGTCCAGACTGCGGCACTTATTGCATCGGAAAACCATTAGTGAATTCTACAACATGCTCAAAGCTAGGCTCCAGCACAATTACAGTGTGTAACGACAGGTGCCCATATGGTTATCATCTCACCGAAGCGATGTGTTCCGGCTCTTGTAGTAAAGAATTTACTTGCCCTTCGGCGAGCCCAACTAATGCGGTCAAATGTGATAAAGATTAAACGAGTGTCGATTGCAGGGGTTACCTTGCTAAACCTTCTCAACTTTAAAATGCGCAGAAGTGTCGTGTGCGCTTCATTCCCTGTTCTGCCATTCGGGAATATTTCATCGATTCATCTTTGACCTTCTGATTCTCTCATTGGTGACATTCTCTATAATAGAGATCGTGCGGCTTCCAACGAATTCCTGACATTATGCCGATGTGGCGTAGGCATGCCTGGCGAGTTGCCCACAATCGACTGACGCTGCCCTGCGCTTCAGGATGCTTCCCACGCGCAATACTGATCGGCATACAGTCGTGCTGTCCAAGGCTGAACCGTACCCCTCTGCGTCTCGTTGATTTGCTCAATCTGCCCGCAACCCGCTCAAGTGGCGCCGTGGGTTGGGCGGGTCGCAGGGTGAGGGGTTGCCGGGTGAAGGGTTGCGGGCTGTGAGGGTTGTGGGCTGGGGCTGCGGGCTGCGGGCTGCGGGCTGAGGGCTGGGGCTGCGGGCTGAGGGCTGGGGCTGCGGGCTGATGAGGGCTGGGGCTGTGGGCTGTGGGCTGGGGCTGCGGGCTGAGGGCTGAGGGCTGCGGGCTGAGGGCTGGGGCTGAGGGCTGGGGCTGAGGGCTGGGGCTGGGGCTGGGGCTGAGGGCTGGGGTTGGGGCTGGGGCTGAGGGCTGGGGCTGAGGGCTGGGGCTGGGGCTGCGGGCTCGGCTGGGCTTAGCTTGATTTATGATGTTGCATTATTAGATTACGTACGGTCATAGCGTACCACTGCCCCCCCCTAGGCGGTTTGTGTCCCATCTCTTGCAGTTTTACGGCAATGGCCCGCAGGCTCTTCCCTTGTGCCTGCATATATAGAGCCATTCCGATCGCAGATGACATTTTATAAAATGGCACGCTGCGTAAGAGTTCTTGCACGCTATGTGTCTTATATTCGCTAGCCTTACTAGGTCGCAGCCCTTGCCTGTTTAGCTCATCGGCAATAAACTGCAATGATCGCTCTTCTGCCTTTAAGGTATACGCGATCTTGTACGCTTTTTCGCGGTCATATCTCTTATCTGAATTAAACGATCTTACATTATGGATTTTTTCCCGTATGAGAACTAAATATACACTATTCTCGGTCCACTGCTTACCGCTACATGGCTTAACATTCGCAGCGTTCAGCCTTTGGGCAATGTCGCTATTCGACACCCCAGCCCGATACCATAGGGCCATTCTTTCCAACCATTGATAGTTCTCGGGATGCCTTATAAGCCGTTTTAGCCTGCCATCCTGTACCGTGGCGTATCCGAAGGGCACTTTTCCATAGTGCCCCCCCTGTGAACGGATATAGGCGATCGTCTGAGAAACCCGTTGCGCGGTAGCTTGCCTCTCTAGCTGGGCGAAAGCGACAAGCAACGGCAGAAACTGACGGCCAGAGTGCGAATTTGTATTTATAGACTCTTTTATAAGACATAGATTAACCTTGCCAGTTTCGATGTAATCAGCCGAGAACTCGACAAAGTCACGTTGACTGCGAGTAAATCGATCAAGCGCTGGGGCGATTATGGTAGATATTTCGCCGCGGTTTATTTGATCGATCATTCGCTGAAACTGACTGCGCCCCTTTATGTCCTTTCCACTCTCTGCTTCGATATATACATTTTCAAGCTTTAGGCCGTAAGCTTTGGCGTAATTTTCGATCTGTTGCCTTTGTGCGTCGAGTGATAGGCCGTGCATTGCTTGCATGTCGGTTGAAACGCGGCAATATCCTACAGCGCGCATAGGTTGCATTTCCCCTGAGTTAGTATTAGCAGAGGTCATTCCGATTGAAAATGTGTGCGCGTGTTGCTGTGTTGCTGACATCATGGCCCTGTCTCCGTCGCTGTGTTGTCGTGTAGCGATGGGACATAGGGATCTTGTAAATCTGTTTAGGGTCGCGATGGACGATGTTCGCGCCGTGCGTCGCCGCCAAGATCGACGCCAGCTGATACGCGATGCGCAGCGCCGTGGTGCTGCCCAGGCGACCGCCGCTGCCAGCCATGCGCTGCGTCAGCGTCTCGCCGTGCAGATATTCCATCACCAGATAGGCGCGTCCGTCGGGCAGATAGTCGCAGTCAAAGATCTGCACCAGGCCTGGGTGCTCCACGCGGTTGACGGCGCGAGCTTCATTAAAAAGGCGCGTTACCGTCTCTTGATTGCGTGCGTGCTCGGCGCGCAGGACTTTGATCGCGACGCGGCGACCAATCTGCTGATGTGTCGCCTCAAACACCGACCCAATACCGCCGTTCCCGATGGGGCGATTCACTCGGTACTGCCCGATCTGCGTGCCGACGATAGGGTCCATTAGCCTGATAGTTTCGGTGAAGCCAGAGGCGAATGCAATCGCCGCAGCGACCGACGCAAAACCGACTATGCACGCAGACGCAAGAGCGTCGCTGGCTGCAAGCGCGCGGCGCGCAGTCCAGCCGGCAGCGCCGAAAGCAGCATCCCCGCGATGGCCGGAGCCAGCGAAGAAAGGCAGGCACCAAGCCCAAACTCGATGGGCACAAAGTCCGAGATCTGCATCAAGCGCTGCTGAAAAATCCACGTCGCAAGCTGGGTACAGGGCACGCACACAAGCGTTGCAGACAGCGACAGCAAACTGACCTCGGCAAACAGGCTGCGTACCAAGTCGAGATCGCTAAAGCCCAGGCTGCGCAAAAGAGCGTATTCCCCCCGTCGATCGCTGACACCCACCAAGACCACGATGAAGATCAAAAGCAGCCCGACGGCGGCTCCTAAATTGCCGTACAAGCGAACGAAGGCCACCAGCGCATCGCAGCCCCGCAAGCTGATGCGTGCAATCGGGGCCCACGGAACGACGCGCGCCACCTGCGGCAACGCGCGCAGACGCGCTTCCAGCGCCTGCACAGCCCCTGGGTCTTCGAGCTTGCTGTCGGCTGCTTGGGCTGCGCTCGTCGACGAACCGAGCGAAAGGGACGGCACAGGCGAGCCGCGCAGCACCACGGCGGCATAGCGCAGCGGTCCTGGCTGAAGGCTGCGCAGCACACCGCGCGAAACAAACACCTGATTGATGGCGTAGTTGGTGCAGATGCCAACGACGCGCAGGCGAATGCGACGCTCGGGTGCGGCCCCGACGCCGACTTCTAGATCATCGCCCACGCGCACAGACAGAGTCTGCGACAGCCGCAGGTTGACCACCGCTTCGGCCGCATCGTCCGCGGAAAGATAACGACCGCTGACCATTCCCAGCCCACCAGGGACCCGCAGCGACGACTGCAGCGACTCGGCCACCAGGTAATACGAGCGCTCGTGTGGTGTTTGCACGCGCTGGGCCGTGGGTTGCTTGGCAGTCGGCGCCGGCTTGCGCACCGTGCCTTCAAGGACGCTGATGCCTTCCCACTGCGCGACTCCTTGCTGCTGCAGCAGCGGTGCAAGCTCGACGTCGGAAAGCGGCTGCGTGAGCTCAAGCAAGAACTGCCAGCGCTGGCTCGACAGAAACTGATCGAGTCCGCGCGGCAGCGCCGCAGCAAACAGAAACATACTGGCCGCCACCACCAGCATCGCGCTGACGCTAAGCACCGCCGACACGAACACACCGGGTCGGCGCACGACGTTGCGAAAGCCCAGCTTTTCGGGCGAGCGCAGCCACAGCAGCCGATCCAGCGGACGCCCCACCGCCGCAATCAAGCGCAGTGCGCTCGACGACTCGCTGTCGTTTACATCGTCACGCAAGAGCTGCGCAGGCGGTCGCCACAGCAGCGGCAACAGCGGCAGCAAGACCGCCGGCCACACGATGCCCAGGCAAAGCAGCTCGGCATGCACAAGCGGCTGCAGGCTGCGCACGGGCAAAAGGATGGGAAAGCCTGTGCCCTGCACGAACTGGCCGCTGACTTGTTCCGACACCCGCAGGGCACCGAGCGCGCCGAGCAGACCGCCGAACGCAACCAACAAGAACAAGGCCAGTGCCCAGCAGCCAATCAGAGCAGAGCGATGCACTCCGTAGGCGATCAAGGTGCCCAGCTCTTTGCGCCAGATCTGCGCCATGCGGCGCACCAGCAGCAAGAGCACCAAGAAAGACAGCCCGTTGAACACGACGATCAGCGTCGGCAGAAAGTCGCGATACGACAGGATGCGCACGCGCGTGCAGTGAACGCTGAATTGATCTTCAGGCCACAGGGTCGCGCGCACATCGATGCCTGCTGCCGTCAACTGCTTCACCAGCGCATCGCGAACCTGCTCGCGCTGCGGCACGGCGAGTGGATTCAGGCGCACGGCCAGGCTGTTGACCAGCGCGTGCTCGCGCAGCATTGCGACCTTTTCTTGCGACAGCAGAACGCCGGCCTGCACACCGCGAATCGGCACGGGGTAATCGGGCAGCGAGCTGCTCATCAAGTGCTCGGGAAACACGCCGATTCCGCCGATGAAGACACGTTCTGTGTGCTCGCCGACCCGCAGCGAAAGCGCATCGCCAACCCGCAGCCCGGCGTCTTGCGCAAAGGTCTGATCGATCACAATGTCATGAGCTTTTCCGACGGAAAGAAAGTGCCCTTGCGTGATCAAGACATCGTTCACCGCGGGCCTGGACTGCGGGTCCAGCGCCCAGATCACGGCGCCCGCTTCACGGGGTGTACTGCCCGGTGTCTCAAGTCGCAGCGTCCCCGGCAGCACCAAACGCCAGGTCGCCCCCGCGATCCCCGGCACGCGGCGCGCCAGATCGTCGGCAGGCAGCACGCCTTCGTGTGCTTGCGGCGAAATGCGCAGCTCGACATCGAACAGGCGCTGTTCGCGATACACGTGCGCCGCGGTCCCTTCGATGTGGCTCAGCCCGATGAAGGTTCCGGCGTACACGGTGATCGCCACGGCCACCAGCGCCACGATGGCAAAAAGTCGCCCCGGCGTCTGCCACAGCGCTCGCAAGATGGCGCGCAAAAGGATCGGCGACAGATAGGATGAAGCAGCCATACGCGGACGGTCCTAGCTCGCTTCCGTCGGCGGCGTAGGCTGTGTCGCTGGCTGCGCCTGCATGGACGGATCGTGCGCAGCCTCGCTCGGGCTGTCCACCAGGCGCCCGTCTTCCATGTGCAAAACCAGGCTGGCCTGCGCGGCAAGCTCTGGCTCGTGCGTCACGATCAAAAACGTCGTGCCTTGCTCGGCGTTGATGCTGCGCAGAAGCGCCAAGATCTGCCGACTGTTCTGTCGATCCAGGCTGCCAGTCGGCTCATCCGCGAGCACCAGGCGAGGCCGCTTGGCCAGCGCGCGGGCAATCGCCACACGCTGCTGTTCCCCGCCGGAAAGCTGCCCTGGAAACTGATCCGCAGCCGAGCTCAGACCGACGCGCGACAGAAGCTCGCGAGCACGAGCGTGGCGCTGTTCGCTGCTCAGGCCCAGCGGCTCTAGCACAAGCTCGATGTTTTCTTGCGCCGACAGCGTCGGCAGCAGGTTGTAAAACTGAAACACGACGCTGACGATATGCCGGCGAAAGTGCAGCAGGGCCCGCGGATCCGCAGGCGCAAGCTGCACGCCCGCAACCCGCAGCTCGCCTTCGTCGGCCGTATCAAGAGCGCCCAGCACGTGCAAAAGCGTCGTCTTGCCGCAGCCCGAAGGTCCCAGCAGCACGGCGAAGCTGCCCTCTGCGATGTCCAGATCGACGCCGCGTACGATCGGCACGCGCGTTTCTCCGGACGGCACCGACTTCTTCAGATTGCGGGCGTGGATCATCGCAGCCTCGTCGATTCTTGCTCAGTTAGGCAGCGGTCCAAGCAGCGATACCGGCTGCGCACAAGCGACTGTACTTCACTCACGCGGGCTCTGGGTCATCTGGAAGTGCCTGCCTCGGATCGTTCATGCAGCGATCCGCGCGGCGTGCGATAGGGATCGCTCGGGGAATAGGGCGAGCTGCTCGCGCCGTCGATGCTCAGCGTGAAGCGAGCCCCGGTGCCCGTCCACGTCGTGAAGTCGAAGCGATCTTCGTCGGGGCCGGGGCGCTCCAGGCGCACCACCGCGATGGCGCGCTGCACCAGCGGTGAGCCGGCGAAAATGCGGTCGGCTGGACCGGCGCGCACGATGTGAACGCTGCCGCTTGATCCCTGACGCAGCAGGTGCCCGATGCCATCGGGGCCGATGACCAGCGCGGTGCCCTCGTCGATGCCGATGCCCAAGACCTCGGGCGGACTGCGCCGCACCACGCCATCTGCGTGCTGACGCGCGACAAACGCGGCCAAGCGACCCATGCGATCGCGCGCCGAAAAGTGCGTGTCGGTAATCGTCGAAGAAAGCGGCGCGAACGAAAACACGCGACGGGAAAAGCTGATCGCTGGATCGAACGGATCGGCCAAGGCATCGCGGCTGGTGACGCTGCGGCTGCCGGCGGCTACCGCGTCATAGACGAACTGTCCCAAGATGGCGCAGCCCGCGCTGGTGCCTCCGACCACTCCGCCACGCGCATAAACAGAAGCGACCGCAGAAAGCAGCGGCGTCGCCTGCCAGGCGACATAGCGCGCTTGGTCGCCCCCCGCGAAAAACACAAACTCGGCCCGCTCGACCAGCGCTACCGCGATGGCGAAGTCTGCGGGTCCCGACTCACGCGGCAAGAGCGCCGTCTGCACCGAACGAAAGCCCGCCCGCTGATGCAGGTACTCGTCATAGCCGTCGGCCCCCGAGGCGCGCAGCACGACGGCATCGCCGCTGCGCTCAGCCATGGGACGCGAGCCGGCGATGCGCTGCCGAGCCCAGACAAACGCCGCATCGACATCGGCGCCGCCACCAGCCAGAAGCAGGCCAGGCCCCGCGGGCTTGTGTGTGTCATCGCTGGCTTCTCCGCGACGAGGAAATACGGTCAGCACCGTCTCGCCCAGCGAACCGTCAAGCGTACTTGACGATAGATCGGTCGACATGGTGTTCCCCAGATCAGCGATCTCATGTCGACTTGCAGCGCCGTCTTCGACGGAAAACAAGGTCGAATCACAGCCCAGCGAGCTCAGGCAAAGCCAGCCCACGACGACCCGAACCCAATACAGTTGCGACGACATGGCGCGGCAGTATGGCACGCACATCGCTAGCGTGTGGCGACGCGACGCGCAGCGCTCGCAAAGAAATCGTGCGCCGCGCTCAGTCGGCTACGGGCGGCAGCCATAAGAATGCGCGACGCAGTCATTCCTGCGCCGATGCGCGTCCCCTGCTTGCGTGCGGACTACGCTGGACCCTCGTGGCCTGGAGGGGAGTTGGCGTTTGCTGCTGCGTTGCGCAGCGCGCTGCGGGCCGCGGCACGACCGATGCCCTGCGACAGCACATAGCCACCGATACCGCCGAGCAGCGTACCCAGCGTGTTCTCTTTGAGCACGCCCGTGATGCCCAGCGCCAAGATGGTGATCAAGATGATCAACACCGTCATGAACTGAATGACCTGGCCAGATGCCACCCACTCGGTCTGTAGCTCGACGGGAAACGCTCGCACAATCAGCATGACAGCCACGCTGAGCACGCCCAGGATCATCACCAACCACTTCAGGTCCGACACAAAGGTGGTCTTGGTGTCGCGCTGACCGCGCAGCGTGTCCAGCGCGGATCCGAGCCGCTTGTGGTTCTGCAGCCGTGCGCTCAACAGCTTCTGTTTTTCGGTGTTCTCTTGCTCTGCGGCCTTGACCCACGCAGCCCGCCACTCGTCGAGCTGCGTGTCCATTTCCTTGATGCCGGCCTCGCTCAGCAAGCGTAGGTCGGCGTTGGCCGTACACAGTATCTTGGCTTCCTCGTCCAAGCGCGAGGCCAAGATCGTGACGTCGCCTTTGACCACGCGGTTTAGGGCCCGCAGCGCAAGCTTGGCTTCCTCTAGCGGACCTTTGGGGGGCGTCGCCTGCCCTTTGCAGCGTCCAGCAGCCAAGGCCAAAAGCGCCGTATCCAGCTCGCGTCGACGCGCGTGATAGATCGATTCCTCTTCCACTAGCTTGCGCGTGCGAGCCTCGATGTCGCTGCGCAGCTTGTCGATGGCCTCGCTGTTGCGCGATAGCTCCTGATACGCCAGCTCTGCCGACGGCGGGCTCGGGGCAACCAGTAGCGCATCTTCGATGGCATCCAGCACGGGCGGAGGCTCGGCAGCGAACGCCATCGCCACCGGCAGCAGTGTCACCAACGCAAGCAGCGCCGCCCAGCAGGCACCCTGTGAACGACGCAGAAGCTTTGATCGCATGCATCCCTCCACCATGAGCCCAGAAAGCAGAGTGATCTGCTTCTCAATCTAGCCCCGCTTCAGCATATCCGGGGGACGCGGGCCGCGTCTATTGCCTTCGTCGGTCGACATCGTCGGCAGGTCTTCAGGGGCCGAACGTCACGGACCTGCTGTGCTGCGCCTTCCACGCGCGGGCGAAATGGGTGTACACCGACTGCATGTCGAGTCCGTTGTTCCATCGCGTTCCGTGCCGGTTGCCGGTTCTGATCGACGTGCCCCACGCCGGCACGTACATCCCGCCCGCCCTGCAGTCGCGGCTGAGCGAAGCGGCGCTGGCTCTGCCCGACACCGACTGGCACGTCGAGAAGCTGTACGCCTTTGCCGCCGAGCTAGGCTGTGGTCTGTTCGTGGCCACGCACTCGCGCTATGTCGTCGATCTGAACCGCAGCCCCGACGGCGCAGCCCTGTATCCCGGCGCCGACAACAGCGAGCTATGCCCGCTGCGCACGTTTGCCAACCAGCCGATCTATCGCCCCGGCGCTGAGCCCAGCCCCGACGAGTGTGCCGCTCGCCTGCAGACGTATTTTCAGCCGTACCATCAGGCTCTCGCGGCCGAGATCGCGGCGCTGCGTCACCGTCATGGCTTCGTCATCTTGCTCGATGGACACTCGATCCGCGCGCAGGTCCCGCGGTTCTTTGCTGGCCGCTTGCCGGATCTGAACCTGGGCACTGCCGACGGAACGAGCTGTTCTTCGGCAGTCGCAGATGCGGCCTGGCAGGCCTTGGCGACCGACGCTGGCTTCAGCCGCGTGGTGAACGGACGCTTCAAGGGCGGCTATGTGACGCGGCACTACGGCCGCCCGCAGGACGGCATCCACGCCCTGCAGCTTGAGATGGCGCAGAGCTGTTACATGGACGAAGACGCGCCGCGCGACTTTGACCCCGTGCGCGCGGCCTCGCTTGAGCGCACCCTGCGGGCGCTGGTGCAGGCGCTGGCCTCGCTCGAACCGTAGAGAATCTGCGAAAAATCTGCGGGGTGCAGACAGCACCTGTGGGGGACCATCCCTCCCCATTTCGACGCAGCGGACGCGGGGCCGCGGCGCTCTCGACGGGACGCAAACCCTGCGGGCTTGGCACGCGCTTTTCAAGGCGGTGTGTCTGCCGCATCGCGCGGCTGGGCAACCGACAACCGAAGGAGCGTGTGATGAACGCAACAAGCTTGGGACGCATGGGGATCGTGGGCATGGTGACGGCGCTGTTTGCCTGCGGTGGAGTTGAGCTAGACGAAGCCAGCGATACGGACGCTCTGTTTCACGAGAGCTCTGCGGCTCTGCACCATCCCGAGTTCACACGCAAGCTGCGCAGCCTCGATGGCTATGTGCTCGACGAAGCCCGCCTGCAAAACGGCGACACCGAGTCGATCTGCGGCACGCGCGATCTGCAGCACGTAAACAGCTATGACGGTCGCCTGGGCGTCTCGCAGACCTATGTCAAAAAATACAAGGGGGCTGTCGGTGCCTTGACCAGCAAGAACGCGCCGACCGGCAGCAAGTACTGCACCGGAACGCTGATCGCAAAGGACCTGTTCTTGACCGCCAGCCACTGCGTTTCCAGCAAGACCGTGGGCCACTTCGTCGCCTTGGGGTACGAGCGCAAGCCCGGCGGAACCACCGTCGGTACGCAGGAATTTTTCAAGATCACGCAGCTTGTCGAAGAAGGCGCCCAAAAAGGCATCGACTACGCCATCGTGCGCTTGGAACGCGACGCTGGCAGCAAGTACGGCATCACGAAGATTCGCGCGCAGGATCCCAAAAAGGACGCGCCGCTCGCGATCATTCAGCACCCAAGCGGCGAACCCAAGCAGGTCGAGGCCGGTAAGCACCAAGGGCTCTCGGGCAACTATCTGCGCTATGCCGATATCGACACGCTGCCGGGAAGCTCCGGCTCGGGCGTGCTGGATGCCGACGGCATGTTAGTCGGCGTACACACCAACGGTGGCTGCACCAGCGGTACATCCGGAGCCAACAGCGGCGTGCGCTTGTCGCAAGTTGCCAAGGTCTCGTCGATCGTTCGCTGACGCCGGCCGCGCTCACACAGGTCGTTGCCCCGATGACCGCGCAGCGCAAGCGGCGTACCCAGGACGCGCCGATCGTTCCACCGCGTCGTTCTTTCAGCTCGGCAGCGGGACAAAAACCAGCGCCGGATTGAGATCGATCGTGCGTCCATCCCCCCAGCAGGCCACCGTCGCGTCCATGAGCAGCGCGCAGTCCATCCAGCCACCGATGCTGACCCACGTGGCGGTGCGCAGCTTGGCAACCTGTGCCGCGGCTCGGCTGTCCTTGTGAGCAAAGACCGACGTGCCCCAGCACCATACGCTGCCCTTTTCGTCGACTGCGCAGCCGCGCCCGGACTTCACATCGATCTGCGTGACGCCTGAAAGCTCGTTGCCGCGCGCATCTTGCACGGTCTGCGGTCCCAGGCTCTGCGTCGTCACGACGCCGCTGCCAAGCTGACCGACATAGTTCGCGCCCCAGCAGCGCACGCGGCCTCGACCCATTTCGTCATTCACCAGCGCGCAGGTATAGGTCGTGCCCGCGGTATCCATGGCCGACGCGATCGCGGTCGCGCCGCGGATTCCCGCGATCCGCTGCGCAGGTCCAAAGGCCCCGCCTTCGTCGATGGCAAAGCAGTCGACGTCACCGCTGGTCCGCACGACACAGGCCTGCTCAGTGGTGGCGGTGATGGCCTGCGCGCTGCCCGTCGCCGTCAGAGTGTATTCGCTCAGGTTGTTGTCCAAGCAGACCGCGGCGCGATCGGCGCGCACATAGCACTCAGTGCCGCCGGGCCAGTGGGCTGCGGCAATCACCCCGGTGGCCTGACTGCTGCTTGGCGTCAAGCGACGCTGCGCATCCAGTGCATAGCCTTCAGAGCCAGGAATGAACGCGGCAAGATCGGCTAGCTCGGGCACTTCGCTCACCACGAAGCTGCCGTTGCCCACCTCAAGCGACAGCACGCTGCCGGAAAGACGCTGCACCCAAAGCGACAGGCGCCCACTTAAGAGGGTGCGTGCTTTTTCACCGACCAGCGCCTTGGGCACGGCCGGATCAAAGGGATAAAACCCACAGCCACATAAAAGCGCAGCGCTCAGGCACAGCCGACGCAGACCGGTCATGGCGAAAGTGTACGCCGCTGCGCTCGACGATGGACCATGGAACCCGGTGAGCACGGTGCATTTTATCGGCGTCGCAGGATCTCTAGCCGCTCGCTGATCTGGCGCTCGAAGCCGCTCTGCGCCGGACGATAAAAGGGCAGCTCTTCGTCGGGAAGCTCGCTGGGCAGATAGCGCTGCGCGACATGGTTCCCTGGATGATCGTGCGGATACAGATAGCCCGCGCCATGGCCCAGCGCTCGCGCGGTTGCGCTGTGTCCATCGCGCAGATGGATCGGCACCGGCAGTGCGCCATGTCGCTGCACGGCTTCACGCGCCGCCGCGTACGCCGTAAGCGCGCTGTTGCTCTTGGGCGCAATGCTCAAGAACAACACCAGCGAGCTGATCGCAAGGTGGCCTTCCGGCATGCCGACAAAGCGCACTGCCTCGACGGTGGACGTAGCCATGGGCAGGGCGCGCGGATCGGCCGGTCCGATGTCTTCGGCAGCCAAGATCACCAAGCGGCGCAGCACATACAGCGGATCTTCGCCCGCTTCCAGCATGCGCGCCGTCCAGTACAGCGCCGCATCGGGATCCGACCCGCGCACGCTCTTAATCAGCGCCGAGATGACGTCGTGATGTAGCTCGCCGTCCTTGTCATGCGGAAGAACGCGCTGGGCCAGCGCTTGCTCTAGCTCGGCCGTAGACGGACGGCGCACACCGTCAGCAGCTTCTGGGGTCAGATACACCAGCGCTTCCAGCGTGGTCAAAAGGCGCCGCGCATCGCCCGCGGCATAGCGCACGAGCTGTTCGCGCACATCCTCCGCAAGCTCGACGGCCAGCTGACCCAGGCCACGCTCGCGATCATTCAGAGCTCGCTCGACCAGGGCCTGCAGATCGTCTTGGCTGTGCGGCGAAAGACGCAGCACGCGACAGCGCGACAAGAGCGCCTGGTTGATCTCAAAGCCCGGATTTTCCGTCGTCGCCCCCAGCAAGACCACCGTGCCGGCTTCGACATGTGGCAGCAGCGCGTCTTGCTGGCCCTTGTTGTAGCGATGGATTTCGTCGATGAACAAGATCGTGCGCTGCCCGTGTTCCGAAAGCGCGATGCGCGCTTCATCGATCGCCTGCCGAAGATCTTTGACGCCGCTGTGGACCGCCGAAAGCGATGCCATGCGCGCACCGACATGGGCGGCGATCAGCTGCCCCAGCGTTGTCTTGCCCGAGCCCGGCGGCCCCCACAAGATCAGCGACGGCAGAAACGCGCGGCCACCCTGCTTGTGAACAGCCGGCTGCACAAGGATCTGGCGCAGCAAGCGCCCCGCCCCCAAAAGGTGCGGCTGGCCTACGACCTCTTCCAAGCGCTGCGGTCGCATGCGCTCGGCCAGCGGCTGCCCCAAGCGCTGACGTTCCACGCGATGCGAAAACAAAGTGGGCTCGGCGCGATCCGCCGCAGTGTGACCCGGCATGCCCGCTGTGTAACACAGCTCTTCGTTGTCCTTGCCTAGGTCCTACTGGCAGACGCAGCATGCATGGACATGAAAGGCTTGCAGCTCTCGCTGAGCGTGCCGAATCAGGCGAGCTCACCCGCGAACCCAGACCGCGCGCAGGAACCCAGGCCGGCGACGCAGGAAACGCTGGCCCCTGGCGCGCTGCTGCTGCGCGGCATTGCGGCTGCGTTCGTGCCCATCCTGCTCGACGATCTGGCGCGCATCGTGGCCGAAGCGCCGCTGCGCCACATGAAGACGCCCAGCGGACTGCGCATGTCGGTGGCCATGAGCAACTGCGGCCCGCTCGGTTGGATTTCGGATCGCGCAGGCTATCGCTACAGCGCACTCGATCCCGATCGCGGTCGTCCCTGGCCGCCGCTGCCCGCATCGTTCCTGCAGCTTGCGCAGAGCGCCGCGGCACAGGCCGGCTTTCCTGACTTTGTTCCCGATGCCTGCCTGATCAATCGCTATGCACCGGGCGCAAAGCTCAGCCTGCATCAAGACAAAGATGAACGAGACTTCAGCGCGCCCATCGTCTCGGTCTCACTTGGCTTGCCTGCCGTGTTTCTGCTGGGCGGGCTGCGGCGCGCCGATCGTCCAAGCCGCCACCTGCTGCAGCACGGCGATGTCGTGGTCTTTGGTGGGCCGTCGCGTCTGCGCTATCACGGCATCTTGCCGATCCAAGCCGCAGACATCACTGCGCATCCACAGCTTGAAAACATCCGCATCAACCTGACGCTGCGCAAAGCGCGCTAAGACGTATTTGCCAATCAAGCAGCAGACGATGGCATCGCCGCGATATGGGCCCGCACATGCTTGTGCCAGGGCGTCCCAGCCAGCCAGTCGCGATCCGCGGCCGACGTCAGCTCATTGGGAGCCACGCCGCACACACGGCTCTGGCCGCTTTCATCGGGAACCTGCAAGCCCAGGCCGTTGGGCAGCGTCGCATGGCCGGGCAGAAGCGTATCGCTGATCTCAACGCGGGCCGTGGCGCTGCCTCGCCGCGTCGTGATCTGCGCCCAGCCGCCATCGACAATGCCCAGGCGCGCGGCGTCGCTGGGGTTCATGCGCAGAGCGCCTTCGAGATCCTTGGTGCGCCACGAGGGATCGCGCAGACTGGTGTTGGCCGTCGATGTCCGACGCTCGCCCGCCGACAACACAAATGGATACTCGACATCGCCGCGAACGCTGGCCTGCGCCAACGCGTTGGGCAGCGTCTTTAGCTCGGCCAAGAGCTCAGGAATGGCGAGCGCGATGCGACCATCGCGGTGCTCGATGCGGCGCCACGACTCTTCGGGTTCATCCACCGTGAAGACCACGCCCGAGCGACGCTGCAGGATCGCATCGAACAGGGCCTCGCCCAGCAGCGGACCTTCGCCAGAAAAGCCGGCCCGCCGCACGGAATCGGGATAGCTCATCGCGCACAGGTGCGCCGCCGCCCACAGCACCGCCGCGGCCTGCGCGCCCTCGGGGAGCGTCGGACCCAGCGTCTCGTACAGCACGAGCGGAGCCAGCGGCACTAGCCTGGGGTTTTGCGCCTGCCACGCGAAGAACGCCGCCGCAAAGGGCAAGCGCCCCGCTGCTGCGATCTGCTGTGCCGCCTGCGCAAGCGGGGCCAGCTTTTCGTCATCGATCGCCCCCAGCGCGCGGACCAAGCGACGGTGGATCTCGGGCTCGGGCAGCGTGCCGGGTCGCGGCGGAAACAGCGGCGCGCGAAGCTGAATCGCGTTGCGCGGAAACTCCAGGTTGAAGAACGTCGTTTCCCACTTTTCAAACTGCGAAGAGGCCGGCAGGACATAGTGCGCAAGCCGCGCGGTCTCGGACAGCGAGACATCAATGACCACCAGCGTGTCGAGAGCGCTCAGCGCTTGCCGCATACGGGGGCTGTCCGCCAACGAGTGCGCGGGGTTGGCGCTCTCGACCAGCATGGCGCGCAGGCGCTTGGGGTGATCGCTCAAGATCTCGTCGGGAATGACATTGCACGGCACCATGCCCTGCATCAGGCGGTGCCCCGCGACGGGGGTCTTGGCTTCGCGATCTTTGCCAATCAGCGGCGCGAAGTGACTGTGCAGGTTCATGCCGCCGCGCCGCGCAAAGCTGCCGACCAGCAGGTACACGATCTTTTCCAAGTACGAAGACAGCGTGCTGTGCGGTGACTGCTGTACGCCCAGATCTTCTTGGATCGCGACGCTCTTTGCCTCGGCAATGCGCCGCGCCACCCTGCGCAGCGTCTCTTCAGAGACGCCGGCATGCGCGGCATAGGCCGCCACATCAATGTCTTTTAGCGCCTCGCGCAGCGTCTCGAAATCACGGCAGTGGTCCTGCAAGAAGCGGTGGTTCACCCAGTCTTCGCGCAGCAAGATCGCGCACAGCGCCGCAAGTACGAAGGCATCGCAGCCAGGCCGCAGCTGAATGTGAAT
Source organism: Myxococcales bacterium (assembly GCA_016794505.1). Classification (GTDB taxonomy): domain Bacteria; phylum Myxococcota_A; class Polyangia; order Palsa-1104; family JAEUJZ01; genus JAEUJZ01. The sequence goes on along the minus strand of JAEUJZ010000131.1, from coordinate 37,559 downwards.
ATCGGCTAACTCAGCCGTCTCGGTCCGTCGCGGATCGATCACGATCAGCGTGCGCTGGGGATCGGCCGCGATCTGCTTTAGCACCACCCGCGTCCGGGGTGAGCCGTGCGAGTGCCAGGGGTTCTTGCCGAGAAAAATCGCCACTTCGGCGTGTTCGAAATCCGGCGAGGTATGACACTTCGGTGCGCCGAACAGGCGGCCATCGACCCAGAACTCGCCGGTCTTTTCTTGCGCCAGCGCATTCGATGCATACACCGATCCCAGCGCGGCCCGCGTCGCCCGCGCATAAGCCCCCGGCAGGTGATTTCCTTGGGCGCCTCCGCCGTAATAAAAGATCGTGTCGCCGCCGAACCTGTCGCGAATGTGGGCAAAGCGCGCGGCCACTTCGCGGATCGCGGTGTCCCAGTCGATCGCTTCAAACGTGCCATCTGGGCGACGACGCAGCGGACTGCTCAAGCGGTCGCGCCCGTTTTGATAGAAGTCCAAGCGATGCGCTTTTTCGCAGGTGTATCCATGGGACAGCGGGTGCTGCCGATCACCGCGGATCTTGGTCAAGTGACCGTCTTTGGGCAGCACCTGCAAGCCACAGTTGATGCTGCACAAGATGCAGGCGGTCTGGCGAAACGCCGCGCTCGCAGGCTCTTCTTTTGCGAGATCTTCGGGGTGCATAGGCATGTCCGCCATCTTGGCACGCGGTCCGCGAAAGCGGGGATCTCACGCTCGCAGGATGGCTCTGTCTTGCCCGAGCTACAGCCGACCCGCTCGCTGCCGCCGCCGCAGGAACCACTTGTGCAGCTCGGTGACGACGATCAGGGACAGCGAAAGTGAGAGCGTCCACAGCCACTGCGAAAGCGAGACCGGCCGCAGATGCAACACGTCGCGCAGCCCCGGAATGTACATCGCGCTGATGTGCAAAAGCTGTGCGCTCAGCGTGCCGATCAGCAGCAGCGGATTGCGCAGCGGGCTTAGCGAAAAAGCCGATGCCGTCTCGGACCGACTGTCCCCGGCTTGGATGTTTTCGAACAACACCAGCAGCAACAGCGCACCGTTTTGCGCCGCCGCAACGTCATAGCCCGCGCGCAGCATCCACGCATACAGACCAAAGGTCACAAGCGAGATGACCAAGGCCGAAACCGTCATGCGCTCGATCATCAGGCGGTTAAAGATCGGCTCGCCAGGAGCCCGCGGTGGCTTCTTTAGTTCGCTGCCTTCCTTCGGCTCGAAGGCCAGCGCGACATCTTGAATGCCGTTGGTGACCAAGTTCAGCCACAGAAGCTGGACGGGCCAAAGCGGCGCCGGCAGACCCGTGGCCGTCGTCAATACAAACAGCAGCACCTCGGCTGCACCACTTGCCAAGGACAGATAGATGACCTTGCGCACGTTGGCGTACGAGATGCGGCCCTCTTCCACGCCCGCGACGATCGAGGCGAAGTTGTCGTCTGCCAGGATCAGATCTGCGCTCTCTTTTGCTACGTCGGTGCCGCGCTCGCCCATGGCCACGCCGATGTGTGCGGCGCGCAGGGCCGGCGCATCGTTGGCGCCATCGCCGGTTACTGCCACGAAGTGCCCCAAGCGACTCAGCGCTTGCACGATCTGCAGCTTCTGCGTGGGCTCGACGCGAGCAAAGACGCGAGCCTCGCGCACCAGCGCATCCACCGCTGCATCCCCTTGCGCTGCCGCTTGTGCCAAGCGCGTGCCGGTGATGACCTGATCTTCGCGCTCGGCAAAGCCAAGCTCGCGGGCGATGGAAAGCGCCGTCACGGGATGATCGCCGGTCACCATGGCCACCTGAATACCCGCGGCTCGACAGGCCGCGATGGCGTCTTTTGCCTCGGGCCGCAGCGGATCGAGCATGCCGATGAAGCCCAAAAAGGTCAGCGACCGCAGCTGCGACGCGGCAAAGTCTGCGGCCGGCTGCCCCGCAAGATCCACCGAGCCTTGCGCCAACGCCAGCACGCGATACCCAGAAGCGGCCAGCTTCGTGGCCTGTAGCTCCAGCGCCGCGATATCGATCGCGACGTCGCCCGCAGGAGTGGCCATGCGCGTACACATCGGCAAGATGCGCTCGCCGGCCCCTTTGACGACCGCGAGCAGGCCGTCTTCGTGGCGATGCAGCGTCGCGGCAAAGCGATGCTCGGGATCAAACGGCATCGCGGCGACGCGCGGATGACTCACATCCAGGGCGGCGGGCTGCACGCCCGCTCGATGCGACAGCACCAGCAGGGCCACGTCAACAGCATCGCCGTGATGGACCCAGCGATCGTCGCGCAGTCCAAAGAAACCGTCGTTGCACAGCGCGGCGGCGGTACACAGGCGCACCACCTGCGCCTGTTCTTCGCTCGGCATGTCGATGTGTCCAGTCGGCTGGTGGCCTTGCCCCTGAACCAGACGAGGCTCGGACCGAGGCAGCGCAAGGACCCGCGCCACCAGCTGATTCATGGTCAGCGTGCCGGTCTTGTCCGAAGCGATGAAGGTACACGAGCCCAGTGCCTCGACCGCGACCAAGCGCCGGGCGATCACCTTGCGCTGGCCCATACGACGCGCGCCGATGCTCAAAGCCACCGTCAGCGCGACCGGCAGTCCCTCGGGAATCGCCGACACCGCAAGCGCCACGGCCAGCAGAAAGACCGACCCCAGCGAGTTGCCGCGAATCACGGACACGCCGCCCAGAACCACCACCGCGACCGTGACCGCAAGCGCGATGCGGCGGCTGAAGCGGTCCATGCGCACAAGCAGCGGCGGTCGGCCGCTCTCGGCCCCGGACAGCGACGAGGCAATCCGTCCGAGCTGCGTCTGACTGCCCGTGGCCACGGCAATGCCATGTGCCCGACCACGCGTGACCAAGGTGCCGGCAAAGGCCATGTTGCTGCGCTCGGCGATGGCGGTCTCGACCGGCCAGATCGCCGCGGCGGACTTGCTGACCGCGACCGACTCACCGGTCAAAAGCGACTCGTCGACTTCGATGCCGCCATCCGAAATCAGCCGCAGATCGGCCGGCACCTTGCTGCCCGCTTCGAGGATCACCAGATCGCCGGGGACAAGCTCTTCGGCGGCGATCTCGTGATCCTCGTCTTCACGCAGCACCAAGGCCTTGGACACCGTCAGGGCTCGCAGGGCCTGGGCGCTGCGCTCGGCCCCATATTCTTGGATCGATCCGATCAGCGCGTTCACGCACAAGACCGTCATGATGAATCCGGCATCGGAAATGTCGCGCAGCGCGACCGAGATCAGCGCAGCGAGGAGCAGGATGTAGACGAGCGGGCTCAAAAACTGCCGGAAAAAGACGCGCAGTACCGATGTCGGCCTGGGGCGTGGCAGCTCGTTGCGACCGTAGAGAACCAGCCGCTCGCTCACTTCGCTTCGCGTAAGTCCGCTGGCACGCGTCGACAGCTTGGCAAACGCGTGCTCGGACGACAGCGCATGACAAGGCAACGCAGTCAGATCTTGGGGCGTTTCCATGGACATCCGCGGTCGCTAGCATGCGCGAAATGCCTAAAGGACGCGAGAGCCAGCCCATCGCGGGACCACAAATTCTCGGCACCTCCTCGCACCGCCCGCTGCACGGCCTGACCTGTCCCACGCAGACCGCAGGGACTCGCTGGAAGCGATTCCCTGCCCCCCGCTGGCACGCGATAATGCGGCTACCATGACAAGCCAACGTGGCGGGGGGCCGCGTGCCGCAGCCGGCCGATCCACGCGAGAAGAACCCCTGCTCGATGTATCGGCGCTCGCTACTCCGCTGTACGGCGGCCGCTACGAGCTCCTTGAGCTCTTGGGCGTCGGCGCCAGCGGCAGCGTGTACCGTGCCCGCGACACCGAACTCAACGAAGTCGTCGCCCTAAAGGTCCTGCGCAAAGAGCTCATCGGCGACGCCGCCACCGTCGAGCGTTTTCGCAACGAAGTCCGCCTCGCCCGCCGCGTCACCCACCACAACGTCGCCCGCGTGTTCGACATCGGCGAACCTTGCCCAATTTCTCGACGGGAAATGCGTGGCTCAGCTCGCGCGTGGTCCATGCAGGGTCCACAGGCTGTGCGTATGCGCGCGACGTAGACCTGGGTACCCTGTCGCAGCGTCCAACACTCGTTGCGCGGACGCATTAGCGCAGGCTCCGCAGCACTGCTATTGCTGCCTTGCCGGTGGGAGCAGGTTGCCACGACAGCCCCAGCCCATCGGCCCGCCACGTCACGACTCCAAAGCTCGGTGCTCGGCACCTACGCCACCTGACTGCTTCGTAGAGCACGCCGCCCACCTCACGCATTGCTAGGCAGCGCATGAGCGGCCACCGTCCCCGATGCAACCGCAAGATCATCGCGCCAAGGTGCTGACGATCGCCCTGCTCTAAGCGGAGCGCTGCGACGACGGTAGAGAGCTGCGACAAGCGGGACTTCAGTGCAGGTGTGTGCATGGTGTGACCTCCTGTTGCGCTTGCAATGCATATCAGAAGGCTGTGAATATCTGAAGCTTATGCATACTTACCGTCGATGAACCTTTTGACCCTGACCTGCCTGCGTGGTCTCTTCCGGCCATGGCCCCCCGCAAGATCGTCGCTGCCGAGCCCGGCGGACTGCACAAAACCACCATCAACTTCCCGACGGAGCTTTACGAAGATCTCCGTCTGCTCGCCGCACTAGAACCCGGCGGCAGCATGAACGCTCTCCTCGAAAAAGCCGCCCGCGATCTCGTCGAGAGAGAACGGGAGACCCTGCACGAGATGAAGCGCCTTGCGGCGAAACGGGAAGTGCGGGCGAAGGCTGCGGAGGGAAAGCGGGGCAGGTAGTACTCTGGGGTGTCTCCCGTCAGCCCCTCCTTGCGGTTCATTTCTTCCCTCGTGCTAGGCTCCGCCCAGGTGGTACCCACATGCGCAATCTAGATCTCAAGCTCACGGTGTTGCCGGATCGACGCGCGGTCGTGCAACTTCCCGACGACTTTGAGCCAGGAGAGACCGAGGTCACGCTCATCGTCCGCAGGCGTCCAGGAGGGAAGCGCACATCGATCCTCGATCGTCTGCCCAGCGTCGATACGGGGAACTGGCCTGCCGATCTGACGTTTAGTCGCGAGCAACTATATAGCGACGGCGACCGCTGAGCCTGCCTCGATCCTCTGACGACTCTGATTCCTGCTCTACGCTGACCCAACGGCCGCCATCCCACCTAGGGCAAGCCGGCAACAAAAAATTATGAGCATTACAAAAAGTATCTCCTCGATAGACATAGCTATTCCCTTATCGACAACTGCGATGCATATCTGTCGCGATGCAGATTTCAGGACCCTATAGCACTGGTCTTATCGCTCACCAGCGATTTTCCCGATATGCGTCTCGTCCTATCGTAATCGTAGGGGCCAGATGAGCACCGATATGCCTTCTGGGCGCATCTTCGTCGATACCAATGTGCTGATCAGTGCGGTGGCGAACCGGTCGCCGCACTATTTTCATGCGCGTGGGCTGCTGTCGCGCATCGAGCAGGGCGATGTCGAGGCGTGGATCAGTCGTCAGGTGCTGCGCGAGGTGATGTCGGGGATGTCGCGTCCGCAGGCTTTCGCGCGACCGTTCCTACCCGCCGAGATCTTGCAGACTGTGCAAGAGTACGAAGCGATGTTTGTCGTCGCTGAAGATCAGCCGATCGTGACGCAGCAGCTCTATCTGCTGCTGGGGCAGATCGCGTTTGGCGGGAAGCAAGTGTATGACGCCAACATCGTCGCCACGATGATCGCCTACAGCATCCCGCGCCTCGTCACGTACAACGTCGAGGATTTCCGATAGTGGTCTAAGTTGACGGTCCGACCTGTGTGGCCGGTCAGCGTAAAGCGCGCCTAGTCCTCTTCATCCTGCGCTTTTTGGATTGAGCTGTTTGTTCTCTTCTACTATGAGTTTAATTGTTTCCAAACTATCGTTTGAATTCTGGCGAGTTGATGCCATGTGCTCTCCAAACGGTTTCAGTGTGGCGAAAATATTTTTAGCGCAGTCCTTTAAATCGTATGAGGCGACAGCTTCTTCGTAACTAATCGGTTTAGCATACGTAAACTCTGGAGAATTAGGATACTGCATGACATCGCTGCGTAATTGTTCGCTTAGCATGCCGGTTGAGTCGAACACTAATCGGCCATTGATGTTTTCGCACAGCACGATTTCTCGTTTAAACCGAAAAAATCCAGCGTCGGCTAAAATTTGTTGATGCTTTTGTAAGTTATCAATTGCCGCTCGCGCATCCGCCATAATGCGTGTGACCTCTGCTTGGATGTGTTCGTATGTGACAGGCGGATCAACGTGCTCCGCCTTCTGCGCTTTCTTAGGCATAGGTCACACTCTCCGGCGCGCTAGGCGCGCGTCTTTTCTGGCTTGGCGACGGTAGAAAGTTCGGTCTGGAGTAGTTCCAGCGCTGCGCGAACCACGTCTGCGCGTTCGATGCGGTCTCGCTTCCAGTAGCGAGCGAGCGAAGCCTGCAAAGCTTCGAGCTGCGCCTTCTCCTCATCCGAGAGGCGGATCGAGAGCGTGTGAGGTCGCGGCGGATCTGGTGGTGCTGGAATGCGTGGTGGCACGCGCGGAACATCCTACGCAGCGCCGCGCGCGTCCAAGCGCAAACATTTTGTAGATTTACACGCAAGACGTTTTGTAGCACGCTTACTGCGGAGGTCGCTACATGACGCACGTACAGGTTGCGAAGTTCCTCGCCGCACAGGATGACGTTCCACGCGCGCTCTGCGCTGCAATCCTACGCATGCACGGCGGACGGTGGCCGCTGTGGCGCGCGCTGACTCTCACGCGCGGCGTGAGCCAGATCGTAGCGCTTGGACTAGAGCAGCGACGAGACGGAGACGCGCGATCCATCGCGGTCGTGCGGTGGTTCTGGAATGACCGAGGCGTCGGTCTGACGTGGCGCAACTTCGCCAAGCCGGAAGCCGCTCGCGCCTATCAGGAACGCGCGTTCAGCGTTGACCGCGCGCACTTGGACGTTAGAGCCTAGCCGTCCGCAGACGGACCTAGGCGACGACGTGGTAGGCATGAACCGCCTAACCGTCCGACAGAGAGCGGAAGTGCTCTCGCTGCTCTGCGAAGGCTGCTCCATCGCGAGCGTCACGCGCCACACCGCCGCGGCCAAGATGACGATCCTGTCCATCCTGCGGACGGTCGGCTATGCGGCTGGCCTGTACCTTGACCGCGAGCTGACCGGCCTCGCCTGCCGCCGCGTTCAGTGCGACGAGGTGTGGAGCTTCTGCCAGATGAAGGAGAAGCGCGTGCCTGACGTGTTCCGCGGTACGCCTGGCCTTGGCGACGTCTGGCTCTGGCTCGCGATCGACGTGGCGTCCAAGCTGGTCATCACGTACCGCGTAGGCTGTCGCGGTAGCGCGTCGGCGGCGGCCTTCATTCAGGACTTGGCCGATCGCCTCACCGGACGCATCCAGCTGTCAACGGACGGACACCGACCGTACATCGACGCGGTGGCGTCCGCCTTCGGCGGCAAGGTCGATTACGCCATGATCGCCAAGGCCGCCATCGTTCCTGACAGCGCAGAGGACAGCGAGTTTTGCGCCTATACCGTCTTCGGTAGGCCAGATCCGAACCACATCAACACGAGCGCGATCGAGCGCTACAACCTCACCGTGCGCATGACCGATCGCAGGTACACGCGCAAGACGAACGCATTCAGCAAGTCAATCGATAACCACATTGCGTCGGTAGCGCTTCACGTCCTCTATTACAACTTCGTCCGAATCCATAGCACGCTAGAAACGACGCCAGCCGTCAAGGCCGGACTCGCCGCTAAGCCGTGGTATTACGAGGACATGATCGAGCTAGCGGATAGGACGTTCGCGGAGCCGAGCAAGCCGAGCGGCTTGGTTAGGATCAAGCGATGACGATCGCGCGCGTCAGGATGCGCGAGCGCTCGGCGGCGTCAGCGTGCGCGTTGTGCTGGCGAACGTGCTCCATCAGCTCGCGCTGCGCGTCGATGACTTTCCGCAACATGTCGTCAAGCTGGCTCACGTTGCAGTCGCGCACGTATCCGGCGCTGTCGTCGCGCAGGTTGCCGAGGTTTTCGCATAGCTTGCTGATTAGCCGATTGCGCTCACCTCTTAGTGATTCGACTTTGGCAGATAGACGATCACACTTGCCGTTAGCGAGGTCTTTTGCGTCTTGCGCTGCGTCTTGCTCAGTCATGATGACGCGACATCCTACCTGAACGTGCGTTCCGTGACCAGCCTTTTCGATTCGTGCTGGTCGGACCGTCAAATTAGACCACTATCGGATTTCCGCCGCTTCGCTGGACTGATCCAAGTCAGCGACGAAGCCTGACCCGCCACCCGCACTCGTCCTCACTGCCTCCTACGCTCGTTCGTGTCTACCCAAACACTTGCTCTCCATCGCCTGCGATGTAGCGCATCGCTGTGTTCGGCGCGCAGCGGCTGTTGACTCTCAACAGCAACGCGGTGTGACGGTTTTCCATCGTCAGCGTGTTACGATTTCTGCGGGGGGCTCCATCATGAGCTTGCGGCTCTGCGTGGTCTGTGGGGATTCGCTGCCGGACGTGCATCGATCGCATCGGCGCTATTGTCGGGCGCGCTGTCGGATGCGGGCGCTGCGCATTCGCGAGCGGGGTATGGCGCAGCCCGAGCGGGCGGCCACTGTCGGTGATCCGCGGGCCCGACGCCGGCCACGCTGGGAACCGCCTGCTGAGCCGGAGGACGTAGAGGTCGGGCGCGATTTGGACGATCCGCGAACCTCTGACGAAGAAGCGAGCGCCGGACGCGACCGGCCGACCCCGCAGCAGTTCGGCGCGTATCAAGCGCTGTTCGATCACTTCAACGATCAGCTCTTTGACAGCTCGCTACCGTCGGTGCTGTTGACCTTCTCGAACCACACGACGCAGGGGTATTTCAAACCGCTCAAGTGGGAGGATGGCCAGGGATACACCCACGAAATCGGCATGAATCCTCACTACCTACGGGAGCAGCCGCGCTGGGTTATCGCCGCTGCCTTGGTCCACGACATGTGTCATCTATGGCAACAGATCCACGGACAGCCGGGCCGAATCGGCTATCACAATCGCGAGTGGGCTGCAAGGATGCGCGCACTGGGTTTGATCACGAGCGATACAGGGCAGCCGGGCGGCAATGCGACAGGACATCGCGTGGACCAGTACGTGGACCCGGCCGGCGCCTTTCAGCAGGCGATGGAGCGAGTGCCCGATTCACACTGGCTGCCGTGGCAGCAAATCCCACCAGGGACGGACGCGGACCTGTCGCGCCGAGCGATAAAACACAAGTACTCCTGCCCAAATGACCACGGCAACGTTTGGGGCAAGGCGGGACTGTGGCTGATTTGTGGTCACTGCCGGACGGAATTTCAGGAACGTCTGCTTGGGCAAAGGGTGGGCTAGTACTTCAGTCGCTCGATTTCACCAGCGACGAAGTCCGGCGCGAGGTGGCTGTAGACGAGCGTCATTTCGATCGATGAGTGGCCGAGCAGCTTCTGCAGCGTGACCAGATTTCCACCGGCCATGATGAACTGCGATGCGAAGGTGTGGCGCAGTGCATGCCAGCCGCGCGACAGGGGCTTGCAGCACGCGGCGCGCAGAAGAGGAGCGAGACCGTGCGTGGCGCGGTTCGACGACATACCCCAGCGTCCCGCGTAAAGGACTGGGCAGACCAAACGCTCGTCGGTGTTCGGGCATCGCTCGTGCCATTGACGCAAGAGCGGCACCAGTGCGGATGGAAGTGGCAGGTGGCGCGGCTTGCCGTTCTTCGGGGCTAGGCGGTAGCTCTTGGCGACGGTCAATCGGCCTGCTTCAAAGCCGATGTCTTGCCAGCGCAGGCCGAACACCTCGCCACGTCGCAGTCCCATGCGTAGGGCGAGCGAGATGCCGATGAAGCGTGACCACGCCGTCGGGCAGTTGCGCAGACGGGCGCGTCGCTCCGCTTCCGCAAGAAGGCGTGATGCTTCTTCGACCGGTAGATACTCCGTCGAGAGTTCACGGCGTGGCAGCTCGATACCGCGCGCAGGACTACTGGCGAGAAGCCCCTGCCGTACCCCCCAGGACAGCGCTGCGCCAAACGGCGCCATCGACGCCCGCACCGTATTCGGCTGAAAGCTGCGAGCGATGCCGTCGCGCGCTTTTTCGATGTGGGCACGGCTTAGCTGTGACAGCGGCACCTGGCCGATGAAGCGCAGCACGCGGAAGATCGACGTGCGCGAGGCCGAACGGTAGCGACCCATGTGCTTGATGCGCGGGCTGTTGAACTCGCACAGGAAGCGCTCGCAGAGGTCCGAGACGGTCAGCGGCTCCGTCTGTACTTCTGGCTCACTGATGCCGACCTGGCCCCGCGCGATGCGCGCTTCGATCTCTAGCAGCATGCGCGCCGCCAGTGCCCGCGTCGGCTGATGGCTCGCCCGCTGCCGTCGCGTGCCGTCGAGATCCTTGTAGCGGATGTACCAGCCGAGGAACTTCCCGCCGCGGCCTACCCGTCGCACAATGTCGCCCATTAGCAAGGCTCCCCCGTCGAGATCGTAGCACGCGACCGTGGTCCACAGGTGGTCCATGTGCTGGGTGTAGGTGCCCGTCTGGGTGTGGTCCAGCTGGCCTGGTGTCCAGACTGCTCTCCGTCGCAACACCCCGAGATCGCAGCACTTTTTCCGCGTCCTTCGTGGGTGTTCGACATCGGCGAGCATGAAGGAGAGAAGTTCCTGACGATGGAGCTGGTAAGCGGGCAGTCGCTGACGCAGCGCGTGCTGGACCGCGAGACACGAAGGCGGCGACCGCTTCCCCTTTCTGAGCTGGTCGATCTGGTGGAACAGATCTGCGCGGGGCTGGACGCAGCGCACCACAGCGGCGTCGTTCACTGCGACTTGAAGCCGGACAACATCCTTCTTTCGCAGGATGGACGCGTCGTGGTGACCGACTTTGGCATCTCGCGCGCTCTTCTGCAGGTGCGCGGCGCGGCGTCCGCGACCAGCCCTGTCCCCGCGACCAGCCCATCGCGCCCCGTCAGTCGCTCGCCCCGAGCCGCGCCCATGCAGTTCGACGGCACACCGATGTACGTATCCCCGGAACAGCTAAACGGCGATGCGGTGGATGCTCGCACCGATGTCTATTCGTTGGGCGCCGTGCTGTATGAGCTTCTAACCGGCGAGCCGCCGTTTTCTGGGGCATCGACCGTGGCGGTTCTGGCCGCACGCGTTCTGCGCCCGCCGCCGGATCCGCGCTCCTTGCGACCGGATCTGGGGCCTGAGATCGCGCACATCATCACCCGCTGCTTGGCGGTCGCGCCCGCCGATCGCTTCCAGCACGCCCGAGATCTCGCCGCAGCGCTGCGTCAGGCCGTGCAGAAGCTGTCCAGCGAACAGACGCAGGCCTTTATGGTTCCGACCGGCTCGGCGCTTTCAAGTCAGCCGGTGGGTGCAGCCGAAGCAACCCGCGATGCTCTGAATCCAGTCACCGCCGACACCGCGGATGCCGCCGACCTCGCGGCGCTGATGACCGCGCGCATGCCGGCTCGACCGGCGCAGACCAGCCATACGCTGCTCGTCGCTCGCTTCGACAACCTCGGCCCGCGTGAAGACGACGATCTGGCCCTTGGGCTCAGCCGCGAGCTGGCCGAAGCACTCGCCGCATTTCCCGGCGTGTACATCGTGGGTCAGGCGGCGCCGACCAGCCTGCCTGCGGCCCCTCGCGATCCCTTGGCCGCGGCGCGGGCCCTGTCGACGGACTGGCTCATCCGTGGATCCCTGCGACGCAGCGATGAGTCTCTGCGGCTGTCGCTGCAGCTTGTCCGCACCGCGGATGGATCGCTGGTGTTTTCTGCCCGCAGTGACTGCTGCGCGGAAAACCTTCTGACCCTGGCCGATTCGTTGATCGACGATCTGGGCCAGGCGCTCGGGCTGCCTGAGCGATCCGCGGAAGCGCTCAGCGTCGCCGGCACTGCGTCCTCGCCAACCAGCGCAGCGCCAGCCGCAAGCCCTGCGACGTCGGTCTCTGCCGATGGCTACCTGCGGGCCCGCGCCATGTACGAGCGCGGCGATCTGCAGAGCGTGCAGCAAGGCGTACAGCTTCTTGAGCAAGCCCTCCGCCGCTCGCCTGCGGATCCGCGCTTGCTCATGTATTACGCGCTGGCGCAGTCGCGGCTGTGGTTTTACGGGCACAGCGATGCCGCAGGACACGCCACCACCGCCGCGGAGCGCTTGGTGGCGCTGCAGCCGCGCCGCGCCGAGTCGCACCTGTCGCTGGCCAGCGTTCGCTTTCAAGGCGCCGATGCCTTGGGCGCGCTGCACGCCACCGTCAAGGCGCTGTCCATTCGCCCCGACCTGCCCGATGCGCACGAGCTCTTGGGCCGGACGCTCGTCGAAACAGGGCCGGTGCGCGAAGGTCTGGAACACTTGGCCAGAGCGCGAGCGCTCGACCCCGGCATAATCCGCGTCATCGCCGATCAGGCCCGCGTGCTGGCCCTTCTGGGACGCGTCGACCGCGCGCATGAGCTTCTCGGCAATCGCGCGCTCATCGGACAGAGCTTCGCCATCCAGTGGATCCTGCGTGCTCGCCTGTGCATGTGGCAGCGCGATACCGCCCGCGCCGAAGAATACCTCCGCGATCCCGAGCTGGTCGCGGGCAAGTACCCGCGGGCCAGTCTGCTGCTTTCGGCGGCAGCCCGTCGCTCGCGCATCGAGCCCAAGGATGTCTTGGCCGCGGGCCTGGCATCGGACAAGAGCAGCCCGCGCGGACGCACTTTTTTCTTTCAGATGCACGCCGAGCTGCAGGCGGCCTATGGTCAATACGAGCAGGCCGTGCGCAGCGTGGCGCGCAGCGTCGATGCCGGGCTGTCTGATCTTCTGTGGCTTGAGCGCTGTCCGCTGTTTGTGCCCTTGGCCAACGATCCGCGCATGGCCGCGCTGCGGCAGATCGTCTATTCGCGCGCCTTTGCCGTGCGCGAAGCCCTGGCCAGCTTGCCGCGCGGCGAGTGGTCGGCGCTGGCCGCGACTTCGTCCGCACAGGCCGACTCGATATAGCCCAGCGCGCCGTCGGCGATGGCCGTGGCGCGAGCCCGCGAGACCAGCGGCTCGGCATAAAGCAGGTTCAGGTTCAAGCGGTCGGCAAACGTCGTGATCGCCGCCAAGACGCGCGTCACTACGCTGGGGCTGACCACCATGTGAAAGTTGTCGAGCACGAACGGCCCGAACGTCGATGGAATCGGCAAGCGCGAGATGTTGGTCACGCCAATCGCCGCCGGAGACGCACCATCAAAGCGCCGCACGAAGCGCGGCCCCGGATTTTTTCCATACGGAATAAAGAGGCCAATCATCGGCAGCGTCAGGTACTGCTCGCCGTTTTTCAACGTGCGCCCAAGCTGCTCTTTGACCTCGCGCGCAAGCTGCCACAGCGAAGGCGACGGCTGGCCCTTTTTCAGCAGGCGGTGAAACGTCGTCACCTGCGAGATGTACAGGCCCAGCTCTTCACCGACGGACGGCTCTAGCTCGTGGCGCAGGTTGACAGCGCTCCAGCAGCCCAGCGTCAGCGGCTCTTGCTTCTGTTTTTCGTCCGCAAACGCCGCATCGACCGTCGCAAGCAACAGCGCCGCGCACAGGACCGCGTGGATCGTTGTCTCGTTTTTTTTCGCCAGATCACTTAAGCGATGCAGCGCCGCGCCGCTCAGCGTGCGATGAACCAGCGCGGTGCGTCGCTGCTCGGGCGGCACATCGCGATCGTGCGGCAGCTTGCGCGCCTTGCGAAACAGCCCGCCCAGGATGTGCTTGGAAAAAAACGCGTTCATGTGCCCAAGCCGCGACAGGCCGCGCTTGGCCGCAGGCAGAAGCTGCGTCAGCGGCGGGCGCAGCGGCAGCGACTCGACGGGCGGCAGCGGATCGCCACGCCACAGCGCGACCAGCTCTTGGATCAGATCGCGCATCGCATACGACGCCGACAGCGCATCGACCAAGACGTGATGAATGACCAAAAGAAGCTCGCTCTGCACCCGGCCACGCACCCAGATCAAGCGATTCAAGTGATCGCTATCGTCGGGAAAGCGCGCGTTGAGCTCGGCCATGGCGACGTCTTGCCACGTGCCATCGCTGTGCCGCGGCACCACCGCGATCGGCATCGGCCGCGATCCTTCATCGGTCAGACGCAGCTCGCGATCGTCGCCAGCCCGCGTGCGCTCGACGCGGACGCGCAGCAGCGGATGGCGCGCTTCCAGCCTGCGTACCCCCGCTTGCAGCAGCGCTGCGCTGAGCGGACCCCGCAGCGAAAGGATGATGCAGCCGTTGAACGCGTGCCCGCGATCGAGCAGAAAGAAGGCGCGTTCCATGTCGCAAACCAGACGGTGCATGCGCGCGGACTATATGCGCTATCGTGCGCGCATGTCATCGACGACCGATCGCCGCCGTTCATTCTGGGCCTGGGGCTTCGAAGATCAGCTTCCCACGCAGGACGCAAGACAGGTGCTGGCGCAGTCTGCTGCCGCGCTGCTCGGAGTCGCCGCGCCCGAGCCGTGCCCACCGCCCGACTTTGCAAATCTTGCGCTGCCGCCGCCGCGCGTGGCCCCGCCTTCCGCCCTGGTCGACTATTGCACCGTCGATGCGCGCGAGCGGGCCTTGCACACCTATGGCAAGAGCTTCCTCGATCAGCTACGCGCCTTTGCCCTGGATTTTTCCAGCCCGCCCGACTTCGTCATCCTGCCGCGCGATGAAGCCGAAGTCATCGCCGCTCTTTCCGCCTGTGCCGCGTCCGGCATCGCCGTGGTGCCGTTTGGCGGCGGCACCAGCGTCGTCGGTGGCGTCGAGTGTCCGCTGCCGCAGGGCGGCCGGGGCATCGCTTCGCTGGATCTGCGTCACCTGAATCGCGTGCTCGAAGTCGACCCCGTGTCGCGCTCGGCGCGCATTCAGGCCGGGGCCAGCGGTCCGCAGATCGAAGCGCAGCTTGCCAGCCATGGCTTTTCGCTGCGTCACTATCCCCAGAGCTTCGAATTTTCGACGCTGGGTGGCTGGCTGGCCACGCATGCCGGAGGGCACTTCGCCACCGTGTACACGCACATCGACGATCTGGTGCAGGCGGTGCGCTTGGTCACGCCGCGTGAGCCCAACGGCATCGTGCAGACGCGGCGGCTGCCGGCTTCTGGCGCGGGGCCGCTGCCCGAGCGGCTGTTTCTGGGCTGCGAAGGCACCCTCGGCGTGTTCACCGAGGCCTGGCTGCGCGTGCAGAAGCGACCGCACCTGCGATCGAGCGCCAGCGTCGCCTTTCCCGATATGCCCAGCGCCGTGGCCGCCACGCAGGGGGTGGCGCAGTCGGGGCTGTTCCCCAGCAACTGTCGGCTGCTCGACAGCGGCGAAGCCATGCTGGCCGGCGCCGGCACCCAGCCCACCCTGCTTTTGGGCTTCGAGTCCGCCGAGCGCCCGGTGCGCGAGCGGCTCGAAAGCGCTCTGTCCCTGGCCCTCTCGCACGGTGGAAGCTGCCCGCAGGGTCCGCAGCACCGCGAAGGCGAGCCGAATCGAGGCAGCGGCAGCGACGCCGCAAGCCCCCCAAGCAGCGAGGCCTGGCGACAGGCCTTCCTGGCCGCGCCGTATCGGCAGAGCGCCCTTTTGTGCAGCGGCTTTCTCGCCGACACCTTCGAGACCGCCTGCACCTGGCAGAGCTTCCCGGCTCTGTCGCGCGCCGTGCGCAAGGCCGTACGCGACGCGCTGGTTTCACACTGCGGCGCCGGCCACTTGATGATGCGCTTTACGCACGTCTATCCCGACGGCCCCGCGCCGTACTTCACATACGTCGCGCCGCTTCCCGGCTGGTCCGGGCCCCGCGATCATGCCGCGATGGTCCCCCGCGCCACCGCCGCCTGGCACGCTGTCAAGACCGCGGCCAGCGACGCCATCCTTGAGCATGGCGGCACCATCACCCACCACCACGCCGTCGGCCGCATGCACAAGCCCTGGTACATCCGCGAGAGCCCGCCGCTGGTTTCCGCAGCCCTGCGCGCCATCAAGCAGACCCTCGACCCCCACGCCCTCCTCAACCCCGGCGTCCTTCTCGACTGAGCGGCGCACGGGCGGCCCACGCTTTTCTTGGGAGGCGGACGTCGCTGCGATATCGTGGCCCACCATGTTGTCGCGCATCGTGATCCAGAACTTTCGCGGTCTGATTGCCCTCGACATCGTGCCCGCCCAGGCCACGGTGCTGATCGGCCCGAATAGCTGCGGGAAGACCACCGTTTTGCAGGCCGTGCAGCTCGCCTGTTCGGCGCTGGACTTCGCCTTTTCCCGCCGCCGCATCGATGGCGACAAAGATGGAGACGGCTGGCTGACGCTGCTTTCCGACAAGCCCATCCGCGATGACCAGCCCTTCTTGCCGACGACCCGCTGGCAGGAGCTGTTCTCGGATTCCGACACCGAACGGCGCATCGAGATCCGACTGCACTTTTCAGCCGAGCATGCGATCCAGCAGCTCTATGTCGATCTGCACGTGGGGCGAGCCGATGCCCTGCGCATGACCGTCGCCATCCAGGCCGCCGAAGGGCACCCGCTGTGGAAGGCCTTCAAGGCGGCGGCCCCTGGCCGAGGACGGCGGCGGGACGAGCTGCATGCGTCGCTGCTCGATCAGATCGCCCCCCATCTGCCGCGCGCCCTCTTCATTCCAGCGTTCTATGGGGCGGTGCGCGAAGAGGAATATCGCACCCGCGCCGCGGTGGATGCGCTGCTGCGCGGCGGACAGCAGGGGCACGTGGTGCGCAACCTGCTTGTGCGTCTGGAAAACTTGCAGGACCTCAACGACTTTCTGGTGTGGCCGGGGCTGCCGGCGCGGGTCGAGCGCTGTACGCCGCGACAGCAGATCGAGGAGACGCGCTATCTAGAGGTGCTGTTCCGCGACCGCAACCGTCGCTTGGAGCTGTCGTCGGCCGGGACGGGCCTGGCGAGCATGCTCGCGCTGTATGCCGCCATTCATTACGCGCAGCCAGACCCAGCCGCAGGCCGCGCCGTGCTGTTCCTGTTTGACGAGCCCGAGGCCCACCTGCACCCGCGCCTGCAGGGCGATGTCGCCGCCCGGCTGGTCGAGATGGTCGTCAGCGCCGGGGCACAGCTTCTATGCGCGACACACTCGGTCGAGATGATCAACCGCCTGGGGCGCGATCCGCGGGCCGCCATCTTGCGCATCGATCGCGATCGCAGCGACGCCGTGCGCCTGCACAGTGAAAAAGAGCGCCTGGATGAGCTGAGCGAGTGGTGCGATCTGTCGCCCTTTGCCCAGCTCAACCTGCTGTCCACTCGCCGCATCGTGTTTTTTGAGGGGCCCAGCGACTACCAGATTCTGGAAGGCTGTGCCCGCCTGTATTTGGGCAGCGCTCCCCGACGGCTCAAGCTGTTTACGGACTTCACGCCGGCTCCGCTTTCGGGCACCGGCAACCTGGAAGCCAAGCAGGTGTTAAAGGCCGCGCTTCTGCCCGTGTTCAAGCACCTTCCCGACGGAGAATCGATCCGCGTCGTGCGCCTCTTGGATCGCGATGCCGGCCGTCGACCCAGGACCGAGCAGCAGAGCGACCCTGCGGCACGCTATGAAGAGCTCGATGTCATCTGGCCACGCCACAGCATCGAGTCGCTGTTTCTCGATCCCGACTGCCTGACCGACTGGCTCGACGCGGCCCTGAACGAGGATGCCGCGCGTCCGCCGACCCTGGATCGGACGGCGCTTCTGACGCTCGTGCAGGCCGCCATCGCGGCGGCGAACCAGAGTGTGGAGCTGAACCAGGCGGCAGCCGATCGGCTGACCCCATCCCTTGTGAAAGAGCGCACCAATCTCGCCATTGAGCAGGCGATGAAGGAAGCCCGGCGCCAAGTCGAAGAGGACCCCGCCAGCCATCAGCGTGGCCACGACCGCGATCGCTTCGTGCTGGGCCACATCCGCAAGGCGCTGCTCGACAATCCGGCGACCAAGCACCTGGCCAACCGCGTCCGCCGCGATATCGCGCAGATCGTGGCCCAAAGCCCGCTGCGGCCCAATCTGCTGCTTCCGCCCGCGCTGATTCCCGCCGAGATCAAGCGCGTGCTCGACTTCATGGCCCCCGCAGGCGTCGGGGTCGCATAGGCGAGACGGTCGGCGAACGTTAGCGGGAGGCTCGCCCGCTCGCGCAGCCTATGGCTTCGTGGCGCAGCGGAAGTTTGCGACCTTGCCTGCGGGGTATGCCCTGTTTCCTTGTCGCCACACACCGGCTACCGCGGTACCGGGACAGCGGCCCACCATGCTAGGCACTGCGCAATAGCAATCCTCGGGTTGTGGCATACAGGCGGCGATAATGGTGGAATTGCCGGCGTTGGGCTCGCGCTGCGAAGCCCACGCATTGCAGCAGGCAGCACTGCAGGTGGGCAGAAATATATCGGGCACTGCATTCGGTTGATTCACATCAACAAATCCGACCGCACAGACCGCATCTTTGCCATCGGGGATAGGGTTTGACAGACACTTCGTCCGACTAACCGCATTGGTATTCTCAGCAAATCCATCGAATAGCTTGCCGTAGTTCGCTACATCACATATATTTTGCTCTGTGAATACAGACGTGGGGAATTGTCGAATAAACGAACTCAGACGCAGCTGAGCTTGACCAAAGAATCCAGCAGGACTCGTCGTTAATCTCATCATCGGATCTGGGTCATAACAAGCCGCCTTGGTTTTTTGTCCTCGATTGAGAACATTGGATGAATAATCCCCCGCAGCACCATCAATTTCAAGCTGGCCATCGCCGACATAGCCATTCGCTTGATGATCCAGAATCGACGGAGCCCACGCCCCGGCAAGGACCAGCTTGTTCGCGGGTCGAATGCTCAAGAGAAAATTCGCGTATTTTTGCGTCGACTCCAGAAAGCTGTCTGCCCTCTCTCGGCAGCCGGTCTTTTTTCCCGGTGTGTTCAGTGGCTCATTACAGATGAGCGACTTAGAAATGCAGCGATAATCCAGGTTAAAACATTCATAATCAGGATCAGGGTCTAATGAGCCACAATCCTTATGTCGCGGATTTAGATACGGCCTTTTTTCTAACTGAGCGGAGCAGTCATCTTCATCGGTTAGCAATATGACCGCCAGTGTCGAATTATCGCGCAGAAATCCTTTATTTTCTAGCGCATGCCCATCCAGAGCTCGTTTCATGGCTTCGAGTGGCGCTTCCACGCCGCAGCCATAATCGCCAACGAAACCAATGCACTGGAAGGCACGCTGCGTGATCTCATCGGTCGTTAGCGCCCCAGGGTTTATGGGGGTCACATTGACGCCAACGTTGTTTCTGGCGATCCAACGATCTCGCGGCACAAAGCTAGGATCGGGGCACAGAGGATTCACCGCGCCTTTGCAGGCCAGCGCAAATTCAGTATTTTGGTCACTCACAGGAATGCGAAAAGAGCAGGGTAGATTCTGCAGAATTCCGTCGTCCCCTCTTGCGGTATTGCAGCGATTTTCCGTTGAGCCAGGGAAATTTGTCTGTCCCACAGGTAGCGTACCCACGTCTGAAGTAACAATTCCGATATGGTAATCTTTGATATATAAACTTAGTCGCGAAATAAATGTCGGAATTGCTTGCGCTAAAGCCTTTTGCTTAGGCGACATAGACGTCGAATTATCAATGACAAATAATATATCAACAGGATCTGGCGATCTAAAATCGTAGATATCTTCACTGACGCCGGATACTGAGCCGCAGAGCATTCGCATGGTGTCGGCGCTGCAGTACGAGGCACCGGCCCGGCAGCGCTGCAGATACTGGCTGCAGACGATCGGGTCGGGGGACGTGTAGCCGCGCCAGACGCTGTCGCTGCAGCCCACCAAGAAAAGCAACGGTGCGATGCGACACAGAGCAGGCATGGAATGTCTGACCTTCATGACTCACCGAGAGAGACTGGCCCAGCGCAAAGACAGCGGAAGACGGCTCGCTCGGTCCGCGCTGGGGCGACGATTCGGAATGACCATCAGCACAGTGCCGATGACCGCGGCCGAGAGCCCCGCCGCAAGCAGCCCGGTGCCCACCTGGCCCGTGCGATAGCGCGCCTGACATAGCTCGGCATCGCTGGGCAGCGTCTGGGCGCACGTGCCATCGATCGCGAGGGCGTGGATGCCAAAGCCAGACGTGACGATCCCCGCCAGCACGACCACGGAACCAATGGCGAGCCGCGCAGGCGAATACCAGCGGGGTCGAGTCACCTGCGGCGCGGCGGGCGCCTCGACCACCGTGGGCGCTGGCGAAATAGCCAGCGGATCGGGCGGATAGGTCGGGGCGAGCGCAGGCGGCGGAGCAGCAGGGCTGGGGTTCTCGGCCAGGGCAGGCACCGACGCAGACAGCCGGACCTGAAAGCTGTCCCCGGTCCGGCGCACGAGCACATCCAGGGACTTGGGCTCAAAGCCTTCGCGCGAAACGTGCAGCGTATACGCCCCCGGCATCAGGCGAAGCTGCCGCAGCGGTGTACGCCCCAAGACCGGGCCGCTGCCGTCGCGCAGACGGACCCAGGCATCGCTGGGTTCGGACAGAATATCGACGGCATAGTAAAGCGGCGCACTGGGGCGCGCGGGCTCGCTTTGCGTCCTCCCAGGCGTGTGATCAGGAACACCGGGAGCCGTCGGCACAGGCGCTGGGCGACGCCCCTGCTCTGTCGGCTGGGTAGCCGTGCGCGGCGCCTCAAAGGCCGGCGGCGTCCTGAGATCAACCGGCGGCTTGGGCGGCTCTGGGATGGTGGATGGCACAGGCGCGGTCGACGGACGAACCGGGGCAGCGGGCGGGCGCCGCACCGGCCGCGCGGGCAGATGGCTCGGAAGCGGAGCGGGAGCCGGCGGCTTTACGGCGTCGCTGTGCGCCGGAGCCGGGGCCGGGGCCGGGGCCGGGGCCGGCGCACGCGGAGGAGACGAGGGCTTGCTCACCGCCGCGGGGGACGGAGCGGCCGGCGACTCAGCGGCCAAGGGATCGGGACCGCTGCCGCACCACAGCTTGAGGTTGGCGTTGCGCGGGCACCGCTCGGTGCGGCACGTATAGCAGGGCTGTGCGTCGGCCGGGCGAGCCGGTAAGAGCCCCAGGCACAGCGAACCCAGGAACCACAGCGCGACGCCCCGCGACACGGAACGCAGCAGGCAGCGTCGCTTCTGCGGTGCCGCCTCGACGATGGGGCCTCGACGGCTGCGAGAGAAACCGAATAGAACGCGCTGCTTCACACGGGAGCGGAACATGTCGATGGTCACTCAGAGAGGGCGACGGCGCAGCGGAACCCCACAAAGGGATCCTTGAGATCAGCGGGAACGATGCGTCGGCGGGTGGTGCGCAGCTCAGACAAGGGCGTGGCGAGGCTGCCGCCGCGCAGGACGGCGCCGCTTTGGACCACCGCGCGGCTTCCGGGATAGGCGCGAGCATCGTCTGCCGTCCACTCTTCGGCGTTCCCCAGCAGGTGAAAGATCCCCTGTTCGCTGCGACCGGCGGGCAGCGAGTCGACAGGCTGCATGCCGGCGTTCGCCTCGTCACGGTGCCCGGCGTTGGCTACGAACGGGTCGACCCGATTGCCGGCCCAGGGGAACTGCCGGCTGCTTTGTCCCGAGCGGGCGGCATATTCCCATTCGTACTCGGTGGGCAGCCTTCCGCGCATACCAGACTGGCTGTAGCGCCAGGCACAATAATTGTGTGCTTCTTGCCGCGAGATCATATTCATAGGCAGTTTTGCAATCGTTGAAAAATCATCGACAAAATGCCACGGCATCTCTCCTGTAATTTTTTGATATTCTACATAGCTGCGATAATCGGCCACGCTTACTTCAAACCGTCCCAGGGCAAATGACTTCAAATTTACCGTGTGGGCTGGCCCTTGCATGCTGTCAGCGGATTGGCCACTTGCAATTTCGATCGTGCCGGCTGGCAAGAACGCCAGCTCAGGGGGCAACGCGACGGCTGCCTGCTGGCTCTGGCCAAGACGCCCTTGATTCACGGCAAACAGCGTTCCCAGGCCCGCCAGCATGACCACGCCGAACAGCAGCAGCGCCGTCTTTCGGATCGTCCAGGGCGGCGAAATGCGCGGCCTTGGCACCGTGATATCGCCGATCGAAGAGCCGAGGGTTGACAGGCGCCGCCCGTCGCCAAATGGCGAAACCAAGTCCCGGTGTGGGCTGACCAAGGTCGCCACCTCGCGCGAGCTGATGGCCAGGGTCTTCACCCCGCCTCGGGCCAGCTCGTCCTCGCTTCGGCGAAGAAGCTCCAGAATCTGCTCGGCCGACTGCGGACGATCTTCACGGCGCTTGGCCAGCAGCTGATGCACCAAGCGATGCAGCGACGGCGGCAGTGCGACCAGCGCCGCGATATCCTCGGGCTTTTGCTCTAAGTGCGCACTGGCCCAGGCCAGCATGCTTGTGGCTTGAAATGGTAATTTACCTGATAAACTCTCATATAGAATAACGCCCAGTGAATAGAAATCGGATCGACCGTCAATATTCGCCAAAGCCAGCCATTGCTCAGGAGACATATATGCCGGTGTGCCCATCAAGGTCCCGGTTTTGGTACCAGAATTGGAATCCTGAAGCTTCGCAATGCCAAAATCGAGAATTTTGACACAATCAGGTCTTGCTATTTTATTAATCAAAAATAAATTATCGGGCTTCAGATCGCGATGCACGATATCAAGGCTGTGGGCCACTTGCAGGCCCTGAACGATTTGGGCGGCGATGCGGATCACGCGGGAGACTTCGAGGCGTCCGCTCTGCAGCAGCTTGGCCAGGCTTTGGCCGCGCAGGAACTCCATGACGACATACCAAAGACCGTCGTCGGTGTTGCCCGCGTCGTACACCTGGACGATGTTTTCGTGCTCGGCTCGGCTGGCCGCTCGCGCTTCGTTGACGAACCGGCGGCGGATGTCCTCGCGCAGCGCCATGTGGATGTGCAGCAGCTTCACAGCGGCTTTGCGCTCGGGGATGTTGATGTGCTCGGCCTCGAATACCGAGCCAAACGCACCTTCCCCAAGCTGCCGCTGCAGACGCCAATTGCCAATGGTCCGCCCGATTAGCGAAGGCGGAGTAGGGCTCATGAAACTACTTTGGCAAAAACAATAGGTGCCGGGGGAGAAAAATTCGCGGCGGCGGCCGCGTCGCTGGGCGAGAGAAGATGGGGCGCTCTACAGCACCTGCCCGGCGTCGCTGTCGAGGATGCCGTCTTTTTGGGCGCGGTCGAGCAGGCGGCGGGCGCGGTCGGCGTCGGGCTCAGGGACAGCCAGGAAGTACGCGCCGACTTCGGAGCTAGGCGCGGGCAGGGCGTGGATCACGCGATCGCGCCGGACGACGGCGATGCCGGCCGGCTGCAGGATCTCGACGGCAGCGCGATCGGCTTCCATGATATGGGCGGCGCGGTAGACCTCGGCATACGAGACATCGGCCTGTGTTCTGTGCGTCATGACAGCGTCCTTTGCAAAGCGGGCCTACTTGGAAGAGGGCCGTGCCGCACCGGCAGGCCCGACGGGACCGGCAGGCAGAACACCGGGCGGAGGGGCGGGAATGGTGATGTCCAGGGTGTTGACGGGGCCCAGGGTCGAAAGCGGCGCATCGAAGTCAGCGGCCTTGCCAACCACCAGCACGGCAAAGCCGCTGGGGTTCAAGTACTTCTGGGCGACGCGCTTGACGTCGTCGAGCGTGACCTTGGCGATGGCGGCCTGGTACGTGTCGTAGTAGTCGGGCGGATAGCCATAGCTCTCAAGGCCCATGCGCTGCAGCAGGGTCTTGGCCTTGCTGTCGATCTGGAAGACGAACGAGTTCAAGATGGCTTCCTTGGCCTTGGCTAGCTCGTCGGCGGTCGGCGGTCGATCCTTGAGCATGGCGTTGACCTCGGCATACAGAGCCTTGACGGCGCGCACGGTGTTCTTGCTGGCCGTGCCCATGGTCAGGCGATACAGCCCCGGAAAGCCCCAGTCCATGCCGACGCCGCCGCGGACGTTATAGGCCAGCGCTTGCTTGCTGCGGATGTTGGTGAACAGGCGCGCGGCAAAGCCTCCGCCGAGGATTTCGTTCATGACCTCGATGGCATAGGCGTCGGGGTTCTTGCGCGTCGTGCCCAGCTGAACCAAGCGGATGCTGCTTTGGTTGACGTCGTCTTTGTTCACCAGATACAGGCCGGGCTGCGTCGGGTTGAACGGAATGTTGGCGACGGTCGGCGTCGGTCCCTTGGGCCAGGCAGAAAACACCCGACGCAGCGTGGCTTCCATGGCGGCGGCGTCGAAGTCGCCCGTGATGCCCAGCATGAACTGGTTGGGCTGCACGTGGGCGCGGTGCCAGATCTGAAGATCCTCGCGGCTGACGGCGGCGAGCGTGGCGTACTCGGGCTGGCGGGCGTGCGGATGGCTGGCGCCCAGGGCCAGCTTTTCCGACTCGCGCTCGGCGATGTCCATGGGATCGTCGTTGCGCCGCGAGATGCCGGTGAAGGCCTGTCGCTTGGCCAGGTCCAGCTTGTCCTGGGCGAACTGCGGCGTGCGCAGCATCTCGATGACGATGCCGAGCACGTCGTTGAAGTCGTTCTTGTGGCAGTTCATGCGCAGCTTGACGCTGTCGACATCGTCGTTCCAGACAAGCTGGGCGGCGCGGGCCGCCAGGAAGTCGTCGACTTGGTCGCCGGTCTTGCCCTGGATACCGCCCGAGCGCAGCGTCGCCGCGTACAGGCTGGCCAGGCCGATCTTGTCCGCCGGTTCGTCGCGGCTGCCGCCCTGGATGTCGCCGAGCACGGTGATCAGCGGTAGCTCGGGATTGGGCTGCAGGAAAATCACCAGGCCGTTTTCAAGCTGGATGCGCGTCGGCTGCTGCGGCTTGAAGTCGCGCAGCGGCGCGGCTTTGATCTTTTTCCAGTCGGTCTGCACCGGCACCGCGTGTGCCGTCGAGCCAAGCAGGCCTGCGGAAATGACACCGACGGCCAGCAGGCGGGACAGACCGCGACGCGCTGCCACGGCAAGCGCAGTCGAAGAAGAAGTGAAGCGGTTCATGGCGTGCCTCCTTTCTGCGCGGCGGGCGCGGCGGGCTTGCTGGGCGCCGTGCTCTCGATCCAGGCCGCGGTGCGGTTGCTGTCGACGAAGACCTGCGATGCGACGCGGCGGATGTCTTCCTTGCTGACGCGCTCGATCTCTTCGACGTTGCGAAAGACCTGCCGCCAGTCGCCGTAGCGCTGCTGCGCCTTGGCAAAGGCGATGGCCAGGCCCTGGTTGTTTTCCAGGCTGCGCAACAGGTTCACCTTGGCGCGCGTCTTCACCATCTTGAGCTCTTCGTCGCTGACCGGCTCGTTCTTAAGGCGCTCGATCTCGCGATGAATGGCGGCGCGAAGCTCGGGCGCGCTGTGGCCCGGCGTCGGGATGGCGAAGAACAAAAACAGGCTGGGATATTTCGAACCGGGGAAGGTCGGCGCCCCCTGTGCAGCGGCGGCGAGCTTTTGATCGCGCACCAGCGAGCGATACAGGCGCGAGGTCGGCCCCGACGACATCAGGTCCGCGATGGCGTTGTACACGGCGTTGTCGGGGTGGTGATAGTCGGGGCGGTGATAGACCTCGGCGTAAAGCGGCTGTGCCTTGGCGCGCATGGTCACGCTGCGCTCGACAAACTGCGGTGGCTCGTCGCTGCCCAGCGGCGCGGGCTTGGCCGCTTTGGGCAGGCGACCGAAGTACGACTCAAGCACCGGCATCACCTGCGCCGCTTTCACATCGCCGACCAAGCCGACGACCATGTTGGCGGGGACGTAGTACGTCTCCCAAAACTTGAGGGCGTCGCTTGCTGACCAAGTCTGCAGATCGCTGGGCCAGCCGACGACAGGCCGACCATAGGGGTGGGCGGTATAGGCCGCGGCCAGCGCCTGTTCGATCAGGCGGCCGATGGGGTTCGAATCGGTGCGCATGCGCCGCTCTTCGTTGACGACGTCGCGCTCTTGATAGAACTGCCGCATCACCGGGCGCTTCATGCGCTCGGACTCTAGGTATGCCCACAGCTCGACGCGGTTTGACGGCAGCGAATAGAAATATCCGGTCTCGTCGGTGTTGGTGAAGGCGTTTAGGCCCGTGCCGCCGACGCGATCGACGATCTCGCCGAACTCGTTCTGCACGACGAACTTTTCGGCGGCTTCCATGGCGGCGCGCCAGTCTTTTTCAAGCTGGGCCAGCTTGGCTGCGTCGCGACCATAGGGCTTGCGGCGCTCGGCGTCATAGGCCTGATAGGCCTTTTCCACCTTGTCGACGGCGAGCTTTTCCAGGGCAAAGTTGTTGGTGCCGATGCGGTCCGTGCCCTTGAACGCCATGTGCTCGAACATGTGCGCCATGCCGGTCTGTCCCACGCCTTCTTGCGCACCGCCGACATCGACGTGCGTGAAGTAGGAAAAGACCGGGGCCTCAGGCCGCTCGACGATGACCAGCGTAAGGCCGTTGGCAAGCACTTTGACGGTGGTGCGCTTTTCAAACGAAGCGATGTCCTGCGCCTGCGCAGACGCCGCCGCCAATAAACCGCCAAGCAGGCTGCCCGAAAAAAGCAGCGAGCCGAGCCAACCGAGGCTCCGTCGCGAACGTGTCCTGGGGAATCGATGGTCCATAGACTCTCCTTCTGCCAAAGCGGCGGCAGTGTATGCCTTCCGGCCGGCCCCTGGCATCCCCAAAAGTGTTGCGAGCCGCCGGCTTGCATGGCGCGAGCGAAACGGCACACCAAAGACCGGCCGCGGTGACGCAGCAATTTCCGATGGCCCGCCGTACGGGCGCGATATGATCGGCGCGTGCGTGCTGTTGGGATCGAGCGAGGGATCGTGCCTTGGCGGCGGCTGTGCCTGTGGACTCTGCTGTGTGCGTCCGTTCTGAACAGCGAGGAAGCGGACGCGCGCAGCAAAAAGAAGCCGCGCGACGGGCAGCCAGAGCAGCCGACGACGGCGGGCGGTATGCCATCGCCGCTCGTCGATCCGATGGAGGCCGAGCACTCATCGCCCCCCGCAGGCACGGGAACCACGGGCAGCGGCAGCACCGGAACCAGCGGCGGCTCGACGGGCAGCGGCAGCGGATCCAGCGCGCCCGGCGGCTCGGGGGGCGGTTCCTCGGGAAGCTCGGGAGGGGGCTCGTCCGGCAGCGGCGGCGGACGCAGCGACGGCATGGGCAGCGGGGGCGAGCCGGGCCAGTACAACAAGCCAGGCCGCTTCATGCTCAACCTGAAGATTGGCCCATCGATCTGTGCCACCGGCTGCACCTCGCACGAAGGCGCCGCGGTCTTGGACTTTGGCTGGTCGGTGCTGCCGAACAAGCACGCCTATGTCGTGGTGCCGCTGCAGTTTCATTTCTCGATGACGACGGCGGCGGTGATGGTGCCGTTCGGGTTTCAGTACGACTTCGGCATCAGCAAAGTGCCAGGGCTTTATCTATACCCGCGCGTGAGCGTCGGCTATGCGGCGCTGTTCGACAGCAGCACGGGCGTGCAGACGACGACGCACGCTGGCCTGTTTCTGCCCGAGCTTGGCGCAAAGTTCATCCTGCGCGGACGCTTCAACTTCGGCGGTGAGATCTTCAGCCTGCCGGTGATCTTCGGACGCGGGCCGTTCAGCGCGCTGGTCAATGTCTCGTATCGCATCCTGCTTTATGCCGGCGTGAACTTCTGAGCCGCGCTTGTGCCGGCGTGAACTTCTGAGCCGCTCCGCCGCGAGCGGGCGCGATAGGATGACCGCATGGATGTGGTGCGGGTTCTTTCCTTGAACATTTGGAATCGCAGCGGCCCATGGGACGCGCGCCTGCCGCTGATCTGCGCCGGGCTGGCCGCCGAAGCTGCCGACGTCGTGGGCCTGCAAGAAGTGATGTGCATGCAGGGACCGCTGGGGACGATCTCGCAGCTGGATGCGATCGTCGATGGACTGCGCGGACAGCCAGCGGCAGCAAGCGGATCGACGCTGGACTATCCCCATCGCGCGTATGCCGCAGCCTGGACGCTCGACAGCGCATCCGGGTTCACGATGGGCAATGCCATCCTGTCGCGCTTTCCCATCGTCGAGACGCAGCGGACGCTATTGCCCAACCCCATCGGACACGAGACGCGGGCGCTTCTGTATGCGCTGTGTGAGACGCCGCATGGCTTTTTGCCGGTGTTCGTCACGCACCTCGACTGGCAGTTTGAGCTGTCGCATGCGCGCTGCCAGCAGGTGTCGTTCATCGTCGACCAAATGGCCGATTGGCTGACCGCGGCGCGGCAGGATGGACGCGATGTCTTGCCGGCGATCTTGCTCGGCGACTTCAATGCCGAGCCGGACAGCGACGAGATCCGCTTTCTGCGCGGACGCCACGCGCTGCCTTCATCGCGCACCGGAGCACTGCGCGGCTGCTACTTCAACGACGTGGTCGATTTCTGCCACGGTGACGCTGGACCGACGTTCGCCCGCGACAATGTCTTTGCCAAAAAAGAGCGCGAGCCGGATCGCCGCATCGATTACATCTTTGCGGCGCCGCCGGATCGCTATGAGCGCGGCCTGCCGTGTACAGCCCGTCGCTGTTTCACGCAGGCCGAAGGCGGCATCCATGCCTCGGACCACTATGGCGTGGTCTGCGAACTGACGCTGGGGCGCCCCGCCGGTCCGCGCGAGTAGGCGCTAGTAGGCTTTGGCCATGATCACGCGCTGCGGCGAGGGCTTGCCGGTCAAGATGCACACGCCTGCGCCGCGAGCGCCTTCTGGGATCTGATCGTCGAGCGGGATGCAGCGAATCGTCGTTTCGAAGCGACGCGACAGCTCCTCCTCTTGCTCGGGCGAGCCGGCCCAGTGAACCCAAGCGAAGCCGCCGCCTTCGTGTTTGAAGAACTTCTCGAAGTCGTCCAGCGTGTCGATGATGCGCGTGCGGCGATCGCGCATGACGCGGGCGCGCTCGTACAGATCGCGCTGCATTCCGTCGAGAAGCTCGCGCATGCCGGCGATCGCTTCGGCGCGCGGCGTGAACGTCTTTTTGCGCTTGCGCAGCTCTTCTTGGGCTTCGCCATCGCGCTCTTGCACGAAGCGGCGCACGACGCACAGCACACCTTTTTCCAGATCCTTGGGACCGATCTCGATGCGCACCGGCACGCCCTTCATTTCCCACTCATAGAACTTGGCGCCGGGCTGCAGCGTGTCGCGATCGTCGAGCCGCACGCTCAGACCTTGAGCGCGAAGCTCGGCCTGCACCTTGGCCGCTTCGTCCAGCACGCGGGCGCGCTCGTCGTCTTTGCGATAAATCGGCACGATGACCACGTGAATCGGCGCCAGCTTGGGCGGCAGGATCAGGCCGTTATCGTCGCTGTGCGTCATGATCAACGCGCCGATCAAGCGCGTCGAGACTCCCCAGCTCGTCGCGTAGACATATTCCAGCTTGCCCTCGCGGCTTAGGAACTTGACGTCAGCGGCCTTCGAGAAGTTCTGACCCAGATAGTGGCTGGTGCCCGACTGCAGCGCCTTGCCGTCCTGCATCATCGCTTCGATGCACAGGGTGTCGAGCGCGCCTGCGAAGCGCTCGCCCGGCGTCTTGTGCCCCTTGATCACCGGCACGGCCATGACCTTTTCGGCGAAGTCGGCGTAGACATCGAGCATGCGCCGCACTTCTTCGATCGCCTCGGCCTCGCTGGCATGCGCAGTGTGGCCTTCCTGCCACAGGAACTCAGCGGTGCGCAGAAACAGCCGCGTGCGCAGCTCCCAGCGCACGACGTTGGCCCACTGATTGATGAGCAGTGGCAGGTCGCGATAGCTCTGAATCCAGTTGCGATACGCGTTCCAAATAATGGTCTCGCTCGTCGGGCGAACCACCAGCGGCTCTTCTAGCTTTGAATCGGGATCGACCTGCACCGTGCCATCGATGTTCTTTAGGCGATGGTGGGTGACGACGGCGCACTCTTTGGCGAAGCCCGCCGCGTGTTCTTCTTCGCGGGCCATAAACGAAAGCGGGATAAACAGCGGGAAGTACGCGTTCTGGTGCCCCGTCGCCTTGAAGCGATCGTCAAGCTCGCGCTGCATCTTTTCCCAGATGGCGTAGCCGTGCGGACGAATCACCATGCAGCCGCGCACCGCGCTGTAATCGGCCAGCTCGGCCTGCTTGATGATGTCCAGATACCACTGGCTGTAATCCTGGCTGCGCGGCGTGATCGAGGCATCCGCCTGTCCCTTGCCGCCGCCCCCTTCTGTCTTCTGTGGAGATTCCTGTTTACCCATGGGCTCGGGAATCTATCACAAGCACGCAGAGGAACGACGCGTGTTGCACGAGACTGCAGCGCAGCCGTGCTACGCCGCAGGCACGACGGTTCCATCCCATCGCGTTTCGTCATAGGCTGCGCGAACTCACGGCGATGTCTGCGATGTCTTCTTTGCTCAAGGCGCCGCTGCCGCGCGTCTTTTTGCACGATGTGCCGCTTTCCCTCGGGGCTTCACTGTCCTTGCGCGGGGCCGAGCACCATTATCTGACGCGCGTGCTGCGCCTGACCCATGGCGACCACGTGCTGCTCTTGGATGGAGCAGGCGCGGTGGCGGATGCCCACGTCACGGCCATTGATGCACAGGTGCTGACCGTCGAGCTTGTGCGCATCGAACAGGCACCCAGGGCAGCGGGACTTCCGCCTTTGCATCTTCTGGTCGGCATTCTTAAAGGCGATCGCCACGACTGGCTGATCGAAAAAGCGACCGAGCTGGGCGCAGCACGCATCGCGAACCTGGCCTGTGCCCGAAGTATTCCGTCGCTGTCGGGCGATCGCGGTGACAAGCGACAGCTGCGCTGGCTGCGCGTGGCACAAGCGGCGGCGCAGCAGTGTCGTCGCCCGCAGGTGCCCCAGATCAGCGTGCCGTTGTCGTTTCGCGAAGGCCTTGCCCAGTGTGCAGACGGCCCCCGGCTGCTGTTTTCCGAGGGGGTTGCGCCGCCTCTGCGCCGCATCGTGCAGCCGGCCGCGCTGCGTGCAGCCGATGCCGCGGACTGCGCAGCTCTGTCAGGCTCTGCGGTCTCGCTTTTGGTCGGCCCTGAAGGCGGATTTACCGACGAGGAAATCGCAGAAGCACAAGCGGCCGGATTTCGCGCCTGCAGCTTGGGACCGAATATCCTGCGCGCCGAGACCGCAGCGCTCGCCGCGCTTTCGGCTACGGCTGCGCTGCTGCAGGAATAGCGGCGCTGCCGCGCTGCGCCATGTCGGCAATCGTCGCGCCATAGTCGCGCGAGCCGAACACGCCCGAGCCCGAGATCAGCCAGCGCGCCCCGGCGGCCACTACTTCAGCGCAGTTGTCGACGGTAATACCGCCATCGATCGCCACCGCCACGCGCTGCGAAAGGCCCTGCCGCGCGATCATCGCGGAAAGCTCGTGTAGCTTACGCAGCGACGATGCGATGAACTTCTGACCGCCAAATCCTGGATTGACGCTCATCACCAACACTGCGCGGACGTCGGCCAAGATGTATTCGAGCGAGCTAATCGGCGTCGACGGGTTGATGGCCACGGCGGGCTGCGCCCCCGCTTGGCGAATCTGCTGCACAGCGCGGTGCAAATGCACGCAGGCCTCGGGGTGGATGTACAGAAGATCGGCGCCCGCCTCGACGTAGGCGTCGATCCAGCGCTCGGGCTCGGTGATCATCAGATGCACATCCAGCGGCTTGCTGGTGGCGCGACGCACCGCCTTGATGACGGGCGGCCCAAACGTCAAGTTCGGCACGAAGTGACCATCCATGACGTCGACGTGAATCAGATCGGCACCGGCTCGACTGATGGTCTCGACCTCGGTCGCCAAGTGCCCAAAGTCAGCCGACAAGATCGACGGTGCGATGCGTACCTGCGCCGGATCCCACAAGCGCGGTGAAAGTCGTGCAACCAGCGGATCGCTGGTCTCGTTCGCTCGATGCATAGCTAGTCATCTCAGCCCAGGCAGACGACAGAAACAAGCCCGGACTTTGCGCCGGGTCCTAGCCAGCGAACGCACAGCCTGCTGCGCGCTTTTCTCGGCCAGCCCGCACGGTGGAAATGTTATGAAGTCGCCCGCCATGCCCCGTCGAGCCAGCCTGCCCCGTTGTCTGCGCATGCTTGCGCTGTCTGCTTGCTTGGCTGGGCTGCTGGGCGGGCGCGCCGCATGGGCCGGAGATCCCGAGCTACGCTGGCACAGCCTAGAGACGCCCCACTTCCGCATCACCTATCACGACCCCTTGGGATCCGTCGCGCAGCGCTTGGCTGGCATCGCCGAAAAAGCGCATGCGCAGCTTGTCCCAGCGCTTGGCCACAGCCCACGCTTCCGCACCGAGGTCTTGCTGAGCGATGACACCGACTTCAGCAATGGCTCGGCGACCGCCCTGCCCTTTCCGATGGTGCGGCTGTTTCTGACGGCCCCGGACAGTCGATCCGAACTCAACGACTTCGATGACTGGCTGTCGGCGCTGTTCATCCACGAGTACACGCACATCCTGCACCTGGACACGATCAACGGCCTGCCCAAGTGGCTGAACTATCTGGCCGGCTTTGGCGTGAACACGCTGTACGCCCCCAATCAAGTGCAGCCGCGCTGGTTCATCGAAGGCCTGGCCGTGTTTGAAGAGACCGAGCGCACATCGGCGGGCCGACTGCGCGCGTCGCTTTTTGACATGTACCTGCGGGCGCACACGCTGGAAGGCAAGTTCCTGCGCCTGGATCAGGTCAGCAACCAGACGCGTCTGTTCCCGCGCGGCAACGTGCCGTACCTGTATGGCTCGGCCTTTCTGCAGTACATCGCTGGGCAATATGGTCAAGATGTCTTGACGAACGTCTCGCAGCGCTACGGCGGCTGTTACTCGCCGGACTGCTGGCTGCCCTGGGGCATGAGCCGCGTCCTGCGTCGCTTCACCAAGACAACGTATGGCCAGCTTTACCAAGGCTTTCGCGCGCGGCTCGAAGAGCGCTATCGCCAGCAGCGCGACGAGATCTTGGCCCTGCCGCTTTCGGCGCAGCGCCCGCAGCCGCTGACCGGGTGGAAGGTCGATGTCGATCGCCCGCTGTTCGAGCCCGATGGGCGACACCTGCTGTGGCTGGAAAACGACCCGTTTCGCCGCCCCGCGCTGATGCGCCACGACATCCAGACCGGCAGACAGACCGTCGAGCTTTTGATCGATGGAGCCAGCGGGCTTTCGCTGTCGCGCGACGGGCGTGTAGCGCTTTTGGCTCGCCTTGGTTTTTTTCGCCAGAACTTTTCGTTCCGCGACTTGGTTCTGTACGACCGAACGCGGCGCCGCTTGCTGCCGCTTAGCTCAGGCCTGCGCGTCAGCCAGCCCGACATCTCGCCCGACGGAAAGCTCGCCTGTTTCGAGGTCAACGCGCAGGGCACGCGCCGCTTGGCCATCATGCCCTTGCCGACCGAAGCGGGCGGTGAAGTCGGCCGCTTGGACGCGGCCATCGATCCCCGCGCCGTCGCCGTACCCGAGGTATGGCGGGCCCGTGCCGCGGCTGCGGTGCGCTTTCCACTTTCGCAGCGCGAGTTCTCACAGGTCTATACGCCGACCTTTTCCCCCGACGGAAACCACATCGCATTTTCGTACTGGCAGCAGGGCGGCTATCGCGACATCGCGATCTTGGATCTGCACAGCGGCCACGTGCATTACATCACGCACGATCGCGCGCTCGATCTAGAGCCGCGCTATTCCCCCGACGGTGCGTACCTGTATTTCGTGTCCGATCGCAGCGGCGTGTTCAACGTGTACGCCCACCACCTTGCGACCGATACGACCTGGCAGGTGAGCAGCGTCGTCAACGGCAGCTTTGCCCCCGCCCCCTCGCCGGCTGGTGACTGGCTGGCGATGGTCGGCTTCGTGTCGGAAGGCTATCGCATCGAAGCCATGCCGCTGGATCCCACACGCTTTGTGCTGGCGCCTTCGGCGATCCGCGAGCGACCCCAAGCGCAGGATGTGCCGACGCCCAGCCCCGCGCTGCCGGTGAAGCCGTACAACCCAGCGCGCACGTTCTTTCGCACGCCGCTTTCGCTGCTGTCCATCGAGCTACCGATCTCGGCCCCTGGTCCCTATGGACAGAGCTTTGGCCTGCGCTTTGCCACCGAGGATCTGGTCGGCAATCACAGCCTGTCTATGGGCCTGACGATTCACAGCGGCCGCGCCGATGCAACGGGCGTGTTCGCGCGCTACACGTACGGCCGACTGTGGAACAGCTTGTACCTCGACTTTTCCCGTCAGCTTTATCCCCGCGGCGGCATTCGCATAAACGGCCTGTCCGCGACGTATGACGAAGAGTCGATCGCCGCTTCCGCAGGCACCTCGCTGCCCATCCTGCGCGATGTCGCGCGCTCGGCGACGCTTTCGTTTTCGTACAGCTTTACCAACTGGCGAAACGCCAGCCCGCCGCGCCTGCCTGGCCCGGATGATCTGATCCCGACACCGCCCGAGGTCGGACGCTACGCGACGATCAACGCCAACTTTGCCTACAGCGATGCGCGCCGCTTTCTTTACTCGGTCGGATCCGAGCGCGGACGTTACATCTCGCTGTCCGCGGCGTTTGCGCATCCAGCGCTTGGCTCGCAGTACACCGTGTTCTCGCTGCGCTTGATCGCAGCGCAGTACATCGGCATTCCCTGGCCCTGGTGGTGGGCGCGCAATCACACGCTGAGCATCGGCTATGACGGCGGCATCAGCGGCGGCGATCTGCGGCGGCGCGGCCTGTTTTATGTCGGTGGCTTCCCCACCAGCGAAGACTTTCTGCGCGCCGCGCTTTTGGGCGCACGCCCTGGTCAACCTCGCCTGCGCGGCTATGAACCGGGCGCGTTCTATGGCGATCAGATGCATGTCTTCAACTTGGAATACCGCTTTCCGATCCTGTGGATCGAGCGCGGGTACGAGACCTTGCCCGGCTTTTTGTGGCGCTTGCACGGCGCGGTGTACAGCGACATCGGCACGGCGTTTTATGGCGCGCTGTCGCTTGACCGCTTCAAGGTCAGCGTCGGCGGAGAGCTTCGTCTCGACGGCAGCCTGGGCTATTACCTGCCGTTTACGCTGCAGCTTGGCTATGCCCACGGCTTCATGGAGGGCGCCGATCGCAGCGTGTACTTCCTGCTGAACAACCCGCTGTAAGTCGGACCATCCTTCGCCGAACCGCGCAAGCACAGCGCAGCAAACCAGCGCGTCGAATTTGCGCGACCCAGCGCGCTGCATCGCGGCTCTGTAACCGGCTTTCGGCGACGTAGCGCGGGGTGATATTCTCGCCAGTACCGAACGCATGGCTTGCCCAACGCTGCTGCATGTCCGCCCGCGGCTACGCAGACTTCGTGGCGGGTCGTGTTTTGGGCCACGCGGGGCGTACGCAGGGTGGCTGAGCAGCCTGCTTATGCTGTGGATTTTTTCGTCGGTCGCGCCAGCTGCGCAAAGCGCCAAGACCGCGTCGAAAAAGGAAGCAGCGCCCCCCAAAGGCAAAGCCCCGCGGAGCACAAAGACGGATGCAGCATCCACGCTGCGCGAGCAGGTGCTGGCCGCGCTTGCCAAGCAGAATCACTCGGCTGCCAAGCAGCTACTCGACGGCGGCTATCGCAAAGCGCCGAGCCCCGAGCTTCTGCTTTTGATGGGACGACTCGCCAGCATCGAAGGACGGACGCTCGATGCGTACGATCTGATGCGCCGCTATCTGGCCGATCCAGCGCGCCCCAAAGACGAGACCGCGGATCGCGAAGCGCAGCAGATCGTGGCCCAGACCCCGCCCAAGGCCAGCGAAGTCCGCGTGCTGGGCGAGCCCGGTGCCGTGGTCGTCATCGACGATCGCATCGTCGGTGTGCTGCCGCTGCCAACGCCGCTGCTCGTGCCCTTGGGACAGCATGCGCTGGTGCTGGAGTATCCCGAAAAAAAGCTCGACTCACCGGTCTTGGTGCAGCAGGGGCGAATCACCGAAGTGCGCAGCAATCGCGCGACGGGGGCGATGCTGCTCAGTCAGCTGCCGGCGGTGCTGGTGGTGATCGATGCGCCGCAGCTACACGAAGATCTGGTCCGCCGCTTCTTTGCGATCGCCGACGAGGCCGCGCAGGAAGAACAAGTGACCTTGCTGCGCCCCGAAGTCGCGCTGGCCGCCGCGCCCGATCTGAAAAACTGCCTGGGCCAAGTTGCCTGCTGGCGACAGCTTGCGGCGAAGAACCAGACCGACTTTTTGCTGAGCCTGCGCGTTGCGTTCACGGCTCTGCCTGGGGCTGCTTCCGCGTCGGGAAGTGCCGCCGCACCGCTGCAGCCTCTTGCGCCGGCCAGCGCCGCCCCAGGCAGCCTGCCGAGCGCCGCGACAGCGACGGCACCGCCACCCGCGGCATCCGCACCTGCGACCGCGCCCGCCGCGGCATCGCCCCCTGCGACGACGGCACCGGCCAGCGCAAGCCCGCCCCCAGCCGCTGTCCCCGTTCAGCTATCCCTGACCCTGCTGCACCATCGCATCGACGATCCGGCTGCGCCGCCGGTCCGCTTGGACTTCGCCTCGCCCGAGGCCTGGCCCAAGACGCTCAAGGCGAGCGTGAGCAGCCTGCTTGCGGCGGGACTTTCCCGCCCGCACAGCCTGGTCACCATCGCTTCGGATCCGCATGGTGCCGAGATCGTCCTTTCCGACGCTGCCATCGGCCGCGCCCCGATCGAGCGCGAGATGTGGGCCGGAAGCTACGTCGTTTCGGCCAGCCATCCTGGCTTTCGCAGCGAGCGGCGTACCGTCGAGGTACACGGCGCCCAGCCCGAGCGCGTCGAGTTCGATCTGGCCCCGCTTTCGTTTGAGCGCCCCGCCGCCA
This sequence comes from Myxococcales bacterium, assembly GCA_016794505.1. GTDB lineage: Bacteria > Myxococcota_A > Polyangia > Palsa-1104 > JAEUJZ01 > JAEUJZ01. The sequence continues at coordinate 898 of JAEUJZ010000131.1, read as the reverse complement.
AGTACACCTTCCAACGGCTGAGCCGCCCGCGCTGGCGAATCCTCGCTGGGGTAGCCACCGGCACCGCGGGCTTGGTGCTGCTTGGCTTTGGTATCTCGGCACTTGCAGCAAATGGCTCATGCAGCGAGGCCGATCGCATCCCCGCCACGGGAGAGTGCCGGTATGTCCTGCAGACGCTGACGCCTGGAGCCGCGCTGATCGGGGTGGGAACGGCCGTACTTGCCGTCGGCGGCGTGCTGCTGGCGCTGCCTGGACCGCGCAAGCGGGTGCTGGTTTCCGACGACGGCGAGCCGACCCAACCCGCGCCGCGCGCCGCCGCATCGCCTTAGCGTAGGCGGCCGAAAACTAGGTCGCCCGATTTAACAAGAGGTGTCCTATGTCGCGCCGCACTGCTTCGTGGGCCTGTTTGCTTGGGCTCTTCGCCACAAGCTGCGATCTGTGGAGTGCGTATCGCAGCGCCGATCCCAAGAATTGCGTGCTTTCACCTAATTTATGCTCGACCCGCGAGTTCTGCAGCATCGAGACCGAGCGCTGCCAGTCCAGCGATTCCGATCCGGCCGGCCTGCGCTTGGACAGCATCAGCCCCCCGACCGGACCCAATGCTGGCGAAATCGTCGTCAGCTTGATCGGCTCGGGCCTGGCCACGGTGCAGCAGGTCACGTTCGATGGCCGCGACGCGATGATCCTGGGCAGCGACGGAAAGACGCTGCAAGTTCGGCTGCCCGCGCATCCCGGCAAGACCGGCTATGTGCCCGTCGTCGTGCGCAGCGCGGCGGGGCAGATCCAGCGCGACACGCTGTTTAGCTACCACAACGGCTCGCTGAGCTTTGGCGCCGGCACCACCGGCAGCGCCACCATCCCCTTACCCAACCCCCTGCACTCGTTTGATGTGGCGGAC
>JAEUJZ010000119.1 GCA_016794505.1 Myxococcales bacterium | reverse complement strand
CCACTCGGACGTGTCGCGATTTGACGTCACGATCGTGGTGAAGCGACCGTTTCTCTCGACGAAGAGCTGGTAGATGTCGCGGCTCTCTTCGCGGCCCATCGGTTCGAGCGCGAAGTCATCCAGGACCAAGACATCGACCGTCGACAGCGCCGTCATCAGCGCCTCGCGCGAGTTGTCCATGCGGCTCTGGCGTAGGCTGCGCAAGAGAGCATCGGCTCGACTGAAGCGGACGTGATAGCCGGCCTGGCAGCACAGGTGCGAAAGCGCCTGGCCCCAGAACGTCTTGCCGACGCCGACCGGCCCCAAGATGGCGACGTTGCGATGGTCGGCGACGAAGCGCAGCGAGCACAGCTCTGCCAGCAACCGACGGTCATACGTCACCTTGGCCGAGCCATCCCAGCGCGACAGCACCATGTCCGGCGACAAGCCCGCTTGCTGCGCGCGTCGCGTCGCCGCTCCGCTTTCTCGTCGAGAAATCTCGTCCGATAGCAGCAGTAAGAGCACGTCTTGGTACGGCAGACTCTGCGCCTCGCACAGCGCCAGTCGCTCGGCCAGCGTCGGCAAGAGGCCCCCCAGTCGCAGCCGCTTGAGTGCATTCGCCAGCTCAGGATTCACCGTCACGGCACTCATGGGCACACTCCTTTTTCTTCGGCGCAGACTCGTGATTCCGTCGCTGTCTCGTTTGTTTCAGACTCCTTTTTCTTCACTTCATCCGTCATACTTCGCGTCGCATACGTCTGCGGGTCGCGCGCAAAGCGACCGGGCAGCGGGATCAGCTGCCCCCGCTTTTCACCATCTTCCTCGACGCGGCGCGACTCCTTGAGCATCCGCTCGATGCGCGGCACATCGATCACGTCGAACGACAGCGCTCGCGCGCACAGCGCATTGACGCGAGCGGCTCCATAGCGCTCGCACAGACGCATCAAGCCCTGTGCCTGACGCAGCTTGATCCACGGCAGCGCCCCGCCGAGCAGACGCTGGCAGAACGCAAAGATGGCCTCGCCTTGCTCCTTGGAGCGACGCAGAAGCGAGTCGACATCGCGCAGCGCATACGGTGCTTTGTGCGGCGGGAAATCGCTCGGATCCGTCGAGCGCTCGCCGGGACCCTTGCGTGGATGCAGCTTGATCAGCTCGTGCCCCAGGTACACGCGCACCAGCTTCCCGTCGCTGCGTACCTGCACCGTGCGGCCGATGTAGCGCGTCGGTACGGAATACAGCGCCTTTTGCACCTGCAGGTGATGGTCGGGATGCACCTTCGCCGTCGTCCACAGCGGCAGCTCGTACGGCTCGCTGGGAACCGGCGCCATGTGCGGCTTCTCGTCGCGCAGGTACGCCTCCGCCGGCACCTGCCGCGTCGTGCCATGCACCCGCGCGCCGGCCACGTCGCGGCACCACTCCTCGGCGTGACGACGCATCGCGCGCAGATCCAGCGGCAGGCTCTCGCCGGCAAACCAGCGCTCGCGCACGTACGGAACCTGATTCTCGACGCGAGCCTTGTCCTTGGGACTGCGCACCCGCGCCGGATCGACGATGAAGCCGCGCGCATCGGCGTACTCGCGAAACGTCCGATTCAGCTCCGGTTCCGTCGGGCTCGCCCGCACGACCATGCTCGACGCGTTATCCAGGACCACGCGCCGCACGACGCCGTCGAAGAACCGCCACGCTGCCTCCAGCCCCGCGCACAGCTCCTCTGTCGTCTGACGGTACGTCGGCCACACGAACTGATAGCGGCTGCACGACAGCGTCACCACCAGCACGTGCAGCTTGTGCAGACGCCCAGTCTCGTCGGGAATCCGACCCATCAGCCCAAAATCCACCTGCGCTTCTTCGCCCGGCGGTGGGTCCGGCAGACGCACCGTCGCCTCGCGCCGGCGATGCCCCAGCTCGCGCTCCACGAACCGCCGCAGCGTCGTGTAGCTGGCCTGCACGCCCTCCCGCCAAAGTAGCTCCTGCACGCGCGTCAGCACCAGCGGCGGAGTCTGCGACAGCCAGCCCGCAATCCGCTCACGCTGCGACGACAGCTCCTGCCACGCCGAAGACGGCTCGACCGCAGGGCGCCCCTGCACCGCCTGCGCCAGCGACGCAAGCACCGCGTCGTCCACCTCCGTCCCGTCGCCGATTCCCGCCGCCGCAATCGCCTCGACGTACCGGCCGACCGTCTTGCGGTCCATTCCCATCTCGCGCGCGATCCGCCGCACGCTCGCCCCCGCCTCCCTCCGACGCAGCACTTCCTTGATCTCCAACATCGATATCTCCCGATAGCTCATAGGGCCTCCCGGCGACCGTCGCGGCGCCGTCGGAAAGCCTGTCCGCTCGAGCCCTTTTCGATGCTGGACGCGAATCTACGTGACTGCCGTCAGAGCCAAACCCCCGCCCGCCTGGCCCCATCCCCCTGGCGAGCCCCTGGCCCCATGACGCTGGCGATTCCGCCCTCCTCCCCCGCAACCGTGGCCCCATGACCCTGGCGACCGCCTGGCCCCTTGAGGCTGGCGATTTCAGCGAAAAGTGGCCCCTTGGGGGTGGTGACTGACACCGCGGCGCTGCAGCGCTGCCCGCCTTGACATTCCTGCTTGCGAGCAGACTCCCACACGGACCACGGTGCCGCTTGGCCCGGCGGCGTGGCACCGGCGGGGTTCCTGTGCTCACCCTTTTGCGCACAGCTTCACGCACCGCCTGGTGGTCTCGCCTCATCCTGCGACCGTGACCGTCCCAACACCTCGGAGTAGCGTCTTTGTCGAATGTGACCGGTGATTATCAATCCGTCGCGAAGCGCTGTTGCTAAGTGAAGGGAGTGACAGAAGCTGGCCTCTGCGGAGCTCGCGCCCCCAACGAGCGGATGCAAGTCTAGCAACGTGGGCTTTCCGCTGTGGGCAAACGAGCGTCGCCGCTGACTTGCCCTCACTCACGATCTGCGACCACCAACCGCTCGAGTGTCCCATCAAGGAGAGGCGGTTCATGTCTTGATCATATCGTGGCGCCACGGCGGTGCCTTCTACTCGGCGAGGCCGATGCCGCGTCGAGCCCAGCGCATCAGTGAATGGGCGAACAAGTAGGGCCCGAAGCACAGCACCGCCAGGCCACACACGATCGCGCTGACTCCGCGCGCTGGCAGCGATAGGGCCATGTTCGCCATCAGCGATCCTGGCAGCGCGATCAGTAGGACCACGAGAAACATGCGAGACCAGCGGGCAGGCTGAGCGGCGGCGGACGAGGCGAGCGGCGGCGTGATGGGTTCGACGTTGTTGGGATTCGGGGTCGGGTGCATGGTCTGTGTCCTGCTCTCAACTTCGGGTTGTGAAGCTGCGCTCACGGCGAGCGCGGTGAGCCAGCCCAGATGTCGTCGGCGCGATAGCAGCGGGACCGCAGCGGCAAGCGACACCGCCGCCAGCACCGCGAAGTAGCGATGATGCGGCCAACGGTCCCAGCACAGACCGAGCGCGCCAGCCAAACCATTGCCGATCGCAGAGCCCGCAAACCACAGCCCCACGGCTTGCGCCGCCTTATGCTTCGGTGCGAGCTGCGTCAGCAGCGACACACCAAGCGGAGCAAGAAGCACCTCGGCGAGCGACAGGAGCAGGTAGCAGCCGACGAGCCAGACACCGCTGACGCGACCTAGATCGCCGCCGCGAAGCCCTGCCAGAGCCATGAGCGCAAAGGCCCCTGCCGTAGCCACATAGCCCCAGATCATCAGACTGATTGCCGATGGTGGGCGTCTCGTCTTTCGCCCATGAAGTGCGAGGAACGCCGGCAGCATGGCCAGCACGATCAGACCATGTAGCGAAGCAAAGTGACCGGGGCCGATCGGGATCGTGTGACCCAGCAGAGTCACGCTCGGCAGAGTGTTCTTCGCAGCGAACACCGTCAGCGAACTCCCGGCTTGCTGTGCCGTCAGCCAGAAGATCACCGCCACCCCTGACAGCAACCAAACCGCCTGCATGTTCGCTGCACCCGATGAGCGGGCGATCCTCGCTGGCTCATCGACGGCGCGTCTTGCCTGCGCACGGAGCCATGGCAGTCCCGTGACCAGCAGCATGACGGCCAACGCGGATACCGCCGTCGCACCGCCGAAGAGCAGGCGCCACCCCGCGCGTGCATGTGCCCACTCGCCGAACAGCGCCCCCGCCGCGTAGCCAAGATTCGCGGCAAGGTAGTGCCATAGGAAGACGCGCTCGCGCGCTTTCTCGTCGGCATCGGCCACGCGAGCCAGCAGCACATGCAGGCCAGGGCGGAACGCGCTGTGCCCCAGCACCATCATCAGCAGGGCTGACCACAACAGCTCAGCTCGATCCAGCGCGAGTAGAGCGTAGCCACAAGCCAGGGAAGCAGCGCCGAGCAACGTGGCCTTGCGCGTGCCCAACGCGCGGTCAGCAAGCCAGCCGCCTGGCAGCCCGCCGAGGTACGCGAGTGCTTGAAGCAGCGCGAGGATCAGCAGCGCCTGTGGGGCCGCGATGCCATGCCGCTCCTGCGCGTAGAGCACGAACAGCGGCAGCATCGCAAGGAAGGCGAACCGCTCGCAGCTCTGCACAGCGCAGAGCAAGGGCAGAGACCAGCGTCGGAAAACAGAAGGATCAATACGACTCGATGTCATGGAAGGCTCCAAGCGCAGTTGCGTTTATGAAGCCCCGCGAATACTGTGCGCCGCAGTTCCACGGGGTGATGCCCTCACCACGGGGACTTGGCCTCCGGCGTCTCGAACACGACGGAGGCCGTTTCGTTTCTGCGCTACTCGCTGTGAGCTCTCTCAGAGCGAGCAGCGCGGCTGTAGTACCTGTCGAATCGACCTTCTAAGAGCTGCTGCACCTGTGCCGGCCACCAGTGCGCGCGACCTTTCGGTGTCACATACCCCGCATCGCCGAGCACCTTCGCCAGCGTCGGGAATCCGGGGCGTTCAAACGGCGCATCCGGCTCGGCTGCTTCGTGCTCGCGGCGCATACGTTCGAGCATCGCGTCCAGAAATCGGCGCGGTGAAAGCATCTTGGTCTGGCGACAACGACCGAACAGCTTGCGCACGCTGCGCTCGGTGAAGCGGCGGCCCTTCATGGGCAGGAAGCCCAGCTCGTTGAGGATCGATGCAACCTGCGCGTGAGTGTGCCCGCGAGCGCGCAGCTCCAGCATGCGGTCCTTCACATCTTCGTCGGTGTGCGAACGGACGTTGACCGCGCGGCTCTGAATTTGGCTCAGCCGTAAGCGCAGGTTGTAGATGGTGTGCTTGGTCCAGCGCTGTCCTTGCCGCGGCTTGATGCCGGCGGCATTCAGGCGATTGGCCATCTCGCTGACACCGATCCCTGCCGCGGCCCACTCGCTGAACCGTGCGATGATGGATTGCTCGGCATCATCGTCGATCAGCACCTTCATGCGCGCGTTGTCAGGAGCGCGCACCGCACGCTTGCCATAGGGCACCTTGCCAAAGTGATAGCCGCTGCGGCGAATGTGCTGGATCGCTTCGCGCGTGCGCTCTCCGACGGCCTCGCGTTCCATCTGCGCGAACACCAGCAGAATGCTGATCAGCGCGCGACCCAGCGCAGAATCCAGCCGGATGGCCTCACGAATCGCGACCAGCTCCTTCGCCCCGTCGCGAAAGTACGTCTCATAGATCTCGCAGAAGTGGCGGATCGATCGGCTTAATCGATCGAACTTCACCACGACGAGCACGTCCGCATCGCGCCGAATCCGACCGAGCGCATCCGCGAGCCCCGGCCGCTGCGACTTCCCACCCGATAGAACGTCCTGATGAATCGCGAGCAGTCGCAACCCATGCAGCTCGCAGTACTGCCGAATCGCCCCCTGCTGCGCTTCCAGCGAGACTCCTTCGCTCGCCTGCATGTCGGTCGACACGCGCACGTACCCAACCGCCGTGCGGACCGATTCGCCCCGATCCGTGCTCCCGATTTCCTTCCGCGCCGTCGCTCCCTGCCGCTGCCTCTCCGCTGCCATGACCATTCCCTCCGCTGTGCGTGATGTGTGCTGGTAGCGGAGAGACTTAATTGGTTCAGGTGAACGCCGCGCCGACGCGGTGCGGGTAGCGTTTGCCGTTGTGGGTGATGGTGGCGACGGCTTCCAGGTATGACTTGGGGGTGTCCATGCGGGTCCTCAGTCGGCGCGGGCGACGGCGTTGCGGGTCTGTTTGGCGCGGTACAGCGCGCGATCTGCGACATCGAGCAGCGCGCGAGCGGTCAGGCCATGCGTCGGTGCGGCGGCGAGTCCGATCGAGACGCTGAGCGCCACGCCCTTGACCTGTACCGTCGACACATCGGCGCGGATTTTCTCGGCAAGCTGCGCGGCGGTGGCCAGCGTGGTCTGCGGCAGCAGCAGCGCGAACTCGTCGCCTCCGTACCGCGCGACGATATCCGTTTGCCGTCGCAGAACCTGCCCGCAGATCGTCGCCACTTCGCGCAGGGCACGATCGCCGGCCAGATGCCCGACACCGTCATTGATGCGCTTCAAGTGGTCGACATCGACGAGCGCGAGCACAACCGACGACGCCCGCCCATCGTGCGCATCGCGTCGCAGCCGCTGCAGAGCCTGCGCAAGCTGCGAATCGAAATACAGACGACTGTGCGCTCCGGTCACCGCGTCGAAGTCGAGCGCTTGCCGCAGCCGTTCAAGCGCCTGCCGATCGTGCCCACGCTCGACGGCAAGCTCGGCAAGCTGCGTTTCCAATTGAGAGATGCGGGCAGACAGATCCGGGGCATCCATGGGGGCTCCTTGCGCGCAGATTCATGCCGCCAGAGCTCCCTAGACGACTCAAGGAGCACTGTGCGATGTTCCGTGGTTCCAAATGTTTGAGCAGCGACCTGCTCAAAAGCTCATCTCATATGAGCATCACAAATATGCAACAACAGTCAATAAAAACCGTCAAGGCGCGACGACGCGCCCTGCTGGCCGCGCGGGTATTTCTGGGCGTTGATCAGGATGTTCTGGCCAGCGAGGCATCAGTCGCTGCGCGCACCCTTTCTCAGCTCGAAACTGGCCAGGCGGAACCTCGCGAATCAACGCGGGCCAAAGTCCAGTCAGCATTGGAGCGTCGCGGCATCGTCTTCACCAATGGCGACAAACCCGGCTTCTACTTCGACAAGACCAAAGCCGATATCCCGACGTAGGGGCGTCAGGCTGTGGGGGCTTTCAGAGGCGGCCGCGTAGAGGCGGCAGGGCGTCACCGACCGCTGACCGGCACCATGGCCGAGCATTGAGCAGTCGGGCGCCACATCCCCATGGGTCGGCGAGACACGCGGCACACATCGCCCCACCGGCCTGAATGGGCAGGGAATGACCGCCGAATGAACCTCGAATGGCCCCTGAATGACCGCCGAATGGCCGCGAATGACCCCGGAATGGGGCTGGAATGACCGCGGAATGGGCCCCGAATGAGCCTCCCGAATCGCGGTGAGAATGACATTTTGCGGGTTTCTCGACGGAGAGAGCCGCAAAAATCGAATGGAAGATCCATTCGTGTTGTGAATGCCGCCACCTGACCCCAGCAATCGCACAATGTAGTTGAGAACTTATTCTCTTATTTAGATTTAGCTAAAGACTGGCTGCCCGATTCGCCTGTCAATCACGCATAACGGCTTGCTCGCCGTCATCGAGTGGGCTGTGCGAGACGGGCTGTTGCCGCGCACGCTGCGTGATGGCCATCGCAGCAGGGCGGTGGATGGCCATCAGCGGCGTGCAGGGGTAGGCGCAGGGGGTTGATGGCCATCGCTGGGGAGGACTGGCAGGGAGGGGCTACTCTGCGGGGTCTTGGGAG
>JAEUJZ010000093.1 GCA_016794505.1 Myxococcales bacterium | reverse complement strand
CGAGCGGCGGCGATAGTGCTGGTCGTAGCTGCCGTTCAGTAGCTGCTGCACCTGCGCCGGCCACCAGTGCGTGTTGCCGCGCGGCGTCACGAAGCCGCCCTCGGACAGCAGCTTGGCCAGCACCGGGTAGCTGGGCCGCGTACCTTCGGCGCGACGGATAATCGACTCGCAGAATGCCCGCGGCGTCAGCAGCCGGTTCTCTTTCACGTTGCCGAGCAGACGGCACACGCTCGACTCCGAGAACTTCTTGCCCTTATAAGGCAGATAGCCCTCTTCATTCAGAATGTTGGCAATGCTGCGATAGGTCGTTCCGCGGTCGCGCAACTCGCGCATTCGCCGCTTCACTTCTTCATCAGAATGATTGCGGTTATTAACAGGCTTGCAGCGATGCCAGCCTTTGCGGAGTTTCAGATTGTAGACAAGGCTCTTGGTCCAATGATCCCCTTGCGGCGGACTGACCATCGCCGCATTCAACATCTCCGCGATCTCGCTCAGCCCGCAGCCTGACTCGACTAGCTCTTTCACTTTGGCCAGGGCAGTTTGCTCCGCAGGATCTTCGACCAAAATTCGATAACGCGGATTCTGTGGCGCAGGTATCGCCTTGTATCCATAAGGCACCTTGCCAAAGTGGAATCCTTGGCGGCGAATATGCGCGATGGCCTCGCGCGTTCGCTCTCCAGTCGCTTCGCGCTCCATCTGCGCGAAGACGAGCAAGATGCTAACCAGCGCCCGTCCCAGCGCCGAGTCGAGCCGGATCGACTCTCGAATCGCTACCAGCTCCTTCTTCCCGTCGGCGAAGTGCTCCTCATACATCTCGCAGAAGTGCTTGATCGACCGGCTAATCCGATCGAATTTCAGCACAACCACGATATCGGCACTTGTCGCCAACGCATTCGCCAGTCCCACGCGATCCGCTTTTCCCCCAGATTCAATATCGTGATAAATCTTGACCAGCCGTTGACCCTGCGATGCGCAATATGACTCAATCGCGTGCCGTTGCGCATCAAGCGACAACCCATCATTCGCTTGCATGTCGGTGCTGACCCGAACATACCCCACAGCCAGCCTGGCACTCGTCAATTGCTGAGAAACGACATTACCGCGCGAACTGTACCCACTCATCTCGCCTGTCCCTTTCCGCGTGCGCCCAAGTGCGCCGCTGTGGGTACAGGCTTAAACCCCGTTTACGTCCCCAACAGCCAGCGCCACCGGCTGCGTGCCCACGGCGATGGATGTCGCTGTGCCGAAGGTGCCTGCGGTGGTTGCGCTCTGCAAAAGCAGCGACACCGATGCGCTTTCCGAGTTGGCCACCGCCAGATCCGGTCGCCCATCGCCGTTCCAGTCACCGACGGTCACCGCCGTTGGGAACTTCCCTACCGAATAGCTCTTGGCGGCCGCGAAACCGCCCGCACCGTTGTTTAGGTGAACGGTCACCGAGTCGCTGTCGTAGTTGGCAACGGCCAGATCCAGCTTCATATCGGCGTTTAGATCGGCGGCCCATAGCGCGATAGGCGCATTGCGCGTTGTGTAGTTCTTTTGCGGCTGAAAGCTGCCGTCGCCATTGCCCAAGAGCAAGCTCAGATTGTTGGCGTCATAGTTGGCAACCACCAAGTCCAGCTTGCCATCGCCGTTGATATCTGCCGCCGTCATCGCGCTGGGGCTCTTACCGACGGTGGACAGCCGCGGGTTTTCGTAATAGCCCAGGCTGTTGCCCAGCAACACCCCGATGCTGCCCAGGCTGAAGTTCGCGACCGCGACATCGGGCTTGCCGTCGCCGTTGAAGTCACCGTGGGCAATGGCTGCGCTGCCGCTACCGCCTGTCGGGATGTTTTGCCCGTCTTGGAATGCTCCGTTGCCATTGCCCGGCAGGATATGCAGGCTCTGCGAGCTAATTCCGACGACGAGATCAGCCTTGCCATCTCCGTCGAGATCGCCCGCCGCGGCGATGCTGCCTGCGCTGGCGGTTGGGATGCCGCGCACGGCGCCCAGCGTTCCATCGCCGTTGCCCAAGGCCAAGCTGAAGGCCGTGGGGCTGCTGGTCCAATAGCTGCCACCGGACAGCACGTCGAGCTTGCCGTCCCCATCGAACTGCCCGACGAGCAGCCACATGGGGTTGCCCCCGACGACATAGGTGACTGGGGGCTGCAGCTTGCCGTCGCCCAGGCCCAAGAGCACATGCACCCGTCCCGAGTCCGCCCCCAGCAGCAGATCGATCTTGCCGTCGCTGTTTAGGTCAGCCGTGGCAGACGCACCGCTGGTCAATATGCCTCCGGCGCCGATCGGCATGCCGAAGGTGCCGTCGCCGTTTCCTAGGGCGATGCTGACGCCGCTTGAGTTGGTTGCGACCACGTCGAGCTTCTTGTCGTTGTTGAGATCGACGGCATGCAGCTTGCGCACGCTCTTGAGGCCAATCGAAACCGGCACAGCGGCCTTGAGCGTGCCGTCTCCGTTGCCGATAAACAGGCTGAACGAGTCGTTGACCCAGTCGTTGGCAAGGACGTCCAGCTTGCCATCGCCGTTGATATCGCCGACGGTGATGGTGTCGGGATAGCGGCCAGCCGGATAGCTGACCGCGGGCTGCAGCGTGCCATCGCCATTGCCCAGCAGCACCGAGATCGCGTTGGCATATTCGTTGGCCACCAGGACATCGAGCTTGCCGTCGGCGTTTAGATCACCCAAGGCCAGCGCAGTCGAGCTATCGCCGCCGGGCTGCGTCTTGGCGGGGCGGAAGGTGTGATTGCCATTGCCCAGGAACACGCTGACGCTGTCCCCGAGCTGCGAGCAGGTGATGACATCGAGCTTGCCGTCTTTGTCCATGTCTCCGAGCACCAAATCGCTGGTGTCGACGCCGGGCGTGATGCGCGGCGGACGCAGGGCCAAATCGTCGGAGTAGTAGGCGAAGAGATCCGCTCGCTCGACAAAGCGACCATCGGGCAGGGTGATGCGCACGGGCACTCGCCCCAAAAGCCCCGGCTTGGCCGGCAGCAGCACCCGTAGTTGGCTCGACGAAAGGACGGTGACGCCGCTGGCCACGGTTCCGGCGAACTCGACGCGTACGCCGGGCCGGAAGTTGCGTCCTGTCAGCGTGATATCCACCCCGCCGGTATCAGGCCCCAGGGCCGGCTCGACCTTGCTCAGCGACGGTGGACGCCCGATGACGGCCACCGTCTCGTCGAGCTCGGGGGCGCCAAGAGCCGCGGTCTGCTGCGCCAGCACGGCCTGAGGATCGTCGACGCCGGGAGCGCTGTCTCCAGGCAGGCCGCAGGCCCATAGGCCGCCCGACAAAAGGCCCAGCGCGCCCACGAGCGAGCGCGTCGAGTGTGGGCCGCAGCGAGCGCGGGGAAGGCGAGCAGACGCGGGACGCTGGATAAGAGGTGTACGCATGCGGTTCTCCTTTGCAGAGGGTGGACGCTCGTTGACGGCGCCAGTCCGAGGCGAAGCGTGGAAGGCAGCGGGCGCAGCGCAGCGAGCGGGGTGTGGCGTTCAGCCGCTGCGCACCATAGCGCGTCGCTCTGACAACCTTGGCGCTTGTTGAATGAACGGGCAATGAAGACTGAAACGGAAAACAAGTTATTTGCCAGAATATAAAGCAACATAATAAGCCAAATAAATTATATGATTATTTGGCTTAGAGGCATTGGTTGATTCCCGCAGCTTCCTTCTAGGGGCGAAGGCGCCAGGTGGCGGTGGCAGCGGGCTGGAAGCAGTGGATGTGGGCGACGGTGCCGGCCCCTAGCTCTTGGATCACGCCCGAGCCAAAGCCGCGTGCTTGGCAGTAGCGGCTGATCTCGATGCGCGCCTCGGTGGATGTGAAGTTGCCGCTTCCGCAGGCGGGCCCCAGGCGATCTTTGCTGACGTCTTCGATCAGGTCGGAATTCCAGCAGCTAACCCACGGGCGCGTCGTCAGCTCAAAGATCTGGCCGCTGCTGAAGCCATGGTCGTTGCAGAAGCGATGGGACGCGGCGAGGCAGTCGAGGCTGGATACCGCGCGGTCGTCGCTGCAGCCGCCATGGCGCTGGGCAAGCTCGGCGAACGTGACGGCGAGGCTGTGGTTGTATAGCGGCGTGCAGGCGATGGTCGCGTCGTTGCCCGACAGTCCGGTGGGAACGCCGGAAAGCGAGATCGGTGGGCGGTTGCTGATCAGCTGACGGATCGTCTCGGCGAGGTTGCGCGTGCTGGCCAAAGAATCGATGGCGCCGCGCTGAGCGCAGACGCGGTGCATGGCGGTGGCGCAGGCGATGCCGCCCAAGGCGCTGCCGCTGGCACAGGCTGGCTGCTGCTGATTCAAGATGAACTGCCCGGCGCTCGGCGCCTTTTTGACGGCGTCGGCCGAGCAGCCTGCGCCGTGGGTGGTAATGCAGATGCTGCGGTTGGATCGGGCATGGGAAAAGATCTGCACATCGTCGATGGCGCCACGGAATGAGCCCTCGCCGCTGCTTGGGCAGGTCTCGCTGTTCACGGCCACTCCGGCGCCGATCGAGAGGGTGCCGGTCCCCAGGCGGAAGCTGCCGGTCTCGCTGGGCAGGCTGCGTCCGCTGGGTACGCCGTTTATGTATTCGGCGAACTGACCGCTGACGCCGTCCCAGGTATACGCAAGGTGCGTCCACTGCCCGACGGGAAGCGCCGGGCTGCGCCCCAGTCGCAGGCGCCGGCCGTTGAGCTGAAGCGAAAGCTGCACCGTGTTGTCGGCTTCATAGATCAGGTCGATGGCGTTGTTTTTCTGCAGCAGATAGCGATAGGGGTTGCCGCCGCAGCCTCGGTTGATGTCGGCATCGGGGCGCAGAAATAGCTGCACCGTGAAGCCGGACACCGCCGCGCCGACGCCGGGCACGCTGGACGAGGGATCGGCCAGGTTGACCGTGACCGCGCCACCACCGGGCAGAAGCAGCGCCTTGCCTTTGCCATGCGGCGCCCACAGCGATCCCGAGTGTGGCTGCGTGATCGCTGCGCTGGCCGCGATCTGTGCCGTACCGACCAAGCTGCCGGTGAAAAAGCGCCCCGACAGCTCGGGGGTGCGTCGCAGGTCATAGGTGCCGGCGCGCGTGACCAGCTCGTTCATCGGCAGGAACAAAAGATAGAACGGGTTGGTCAGCTCAGCGACGTCGACTTCGTTGTAGTCGTTGGTGTTGCTGCCAAACAGCGACAGCACGTCATGCGTCTTGGTCACCGGCAGATACTGCGATTCGTTGCTGCGGCCCGGAGGCAAGGTCTGCACGCCGCTGCGCTCTTGCTCGAAGTTCCACATCGGGCCGCTGTAAAAAAGGTGCGGGTGGTCGCTGCGATCGGTGTTGATGCTGCCGTCGATGTGATAGGCGGTGTAGTTGGTGTCGGCCCCGATGAGGCTGACCGCTTCGCGGCGTGCGCCGTCGGTAAAGGGCGCTGCGACGTACACGACATCGCGCCCTTCGGGATCGACCCAGACATAGGCTGCGCGAATCAGCTCGCCACGCGTCGTGTCGGCGAAGTCTTCGCCCGTCGCTGCTTTCAAGCGCTTCCAGGACAACGGATAGCGCTTCAGACCCGGCGTTGGGTCGTTGTACATCATCGACAGCGGACGCGGTGGGCTCCAGCCTGCAGCGGCGCAGGGATTGGGATTGTAGGTGTACATCAGGTGATCGATGTTGCCGTCGTTAGCAGGCGCGCCTTGAAACAGCATCAAGCGACCATCGGCGGTGATCGTGGGCTCGATGCCGCGGAGGCTGGCCCCCGTGGTGGTCGTCAGGTACTCGACGGGGCCCGTGGTGAATGAAGAGATCTCGGCATCGCGTTGGAACGGCCGATCGACGCGTAGATCGGCGCTGCGGCGACGAAAGCGATTGGGCCCATTGAACATCTGTGAGTCGAAAATCTGCGGCTGATAGACAGCCTGCCCTGCGCTTAGCGAATACGGCTGGCTGGGGTTTGCAAAGCAGAAGGCGAGCGCGTTTTCACCCCCGCGCACATCGACGCCTCGGCCGTTGGAAAAGGCGCTGGCAAAGCTGGGGCGGCCTTCGCCGTCGTAGGTGACTGCTTCGGGGCGGAAGACGCGGGCGAGCCATGTGGTGGTGGTGCTGGCGTGATCCTCGCGGACGTTGGCGACGAAGATGCGGCCATCGAGCGAGGACGTATGGCCATTGCCGCCAAACGGCGTACCGATGCGCGTATTGACCAACGAGGGTCGAGGAGCTGCAGCGGCGATGGGCAGAGCCAGCGAGCAGAGAGCGAGCCAGCCAAGCGAGCCGAGTGTCAAGGCAGCGTGCCGGTTTGTACGCGTAACGTGGAAGAAGCGCATGGAGCCTCCGATGTTGAGCGGCGATGTTCCCGTGAAGAGAAGACCACCTAGGAAGCGCGCAGCTTACTCTGCCTGCGTGCCGCCGCCGCAAAGGTGTCGCGGCCCGACCGCGATTCGTAGTACATGGCCGGCATGCGACGCATGCGCCTGTTCGACTGCTTGCTGCGGGTTCGGGACGAGCCAGAGCCCGCACCCTCCGGTCGCCTGGCTGCGCCGCCGCTTGTGTGCATCCATGGGGCGGGCATGTCGTCGGTGGTGTTCATGGATCTGCTGCGCCGCTTTGCGCCGGGACGTCGCGTCATCGCGCCCGACCTGCCAGGCCATGGTCAGTCGCAGCGACGGCCAATGGCGGCGACGCTCGATGGCTATCGCGACACGGTGCGTGCGCTGTGTGATGCTCTGTCGCTGCCGCGCATCGTGCTGGTCGGTCACTCGCTGGGATCGGCGATTGCGCTGTCGCTGGCGCTGATGGATCCAGCGCGCGTCTCGGGGCTGGTGCTGCTCAATGGCTGCGCGCAGCTTGGTGTCCCCGACGAGATCGCGGCGCTGGTGCAGCGGAGCCTGCCTTCCGTAGAGCCACGGGCGATGGCCTCCGTCGGCGATGTAGCCGCTGACGCGCTTCCCGATGGCTTCCCCGAAGTCTTTATCGATCGCATGCCCGACGCCTTTGCCGATCTGGTGTTTTCACCGGCAACGCCCAAAGAGCTTCGTCAGCGCTTCCAAGCCATGCTGTGGTCGGCGGATGCCGCGACGCTGCTCGCCGATTTTGCGGTGTGTCGCGACCTCGATCTGCGGCCTCAGCTTGAGCGCGCAGCGCTAGGGATCCCGACGCTGTGTATCGCTGGCCGCGATGACTTGTTGGTGCCGGTGTCGCGCGTTTCTGAGACAGCTGCGCGAATCCCCGGTGCCGAGCTTCACATCCTCGATCGCAGCGCGCACCTGTCGCATGTTGAGCAGGCGGCAGCTGTGTTCGCCATCCTCGACACGTGGCTCCGCGAGCGCGTGGCTTCGCGAAAAGTGCAGGGAAATTCAGAGCTTGCGGTAGCGCGTCACGGGTCTGGGTGATAGCTTGAACCATTGGATACCGAGTCGCCCAACTGGCAGCGCAAGCCCGACTTGGGGAGGCACCCATGAGATCGCAGTCCATTGCAGCGCTGGTTCTTCTTCTGGCTGGTCTACCGTCGACCGTCTGCGCCGATGACAGCGAAGGCTGGCAAGAGCGCGGGGGGCGCGACGGCGTCAAGCTGTCGAGTCGCGATCGCGCTGGATCGAAGATCCGCGAGATCCGCGCTGTCGCCGACGTCGATGCGCCGCCTGAGCGCGTCTTGGCTGTGCTGGCTGACATCGAGCGCTATCCGCAGTTCATGCCGCCGACCGAGCAAGCCAAGCTCTTGCGCCGAGAGGGCGAGGCCGCGGTCTATTACATGGAGATCAACCCGCCGGTCGTGGCGCGACGCGACTACTGCTTCAAGGTCGAGTTTGAGCACCGTCCCGACGGGGTGCTGCGCAGTCACTGGCAGGTCGAGCCCAAGGGCTGCTTGCCCGAGCGCCGCGGCATCGTGCGCGTGCAATCGACGGACGGCGAGTGGATCTTGGAGCCGCGCGACGGCGGGAAGAAGACGCACGCCCGGTACCGCTGCCACATCGAGGTCGGTGGACAGGTGCCAGCGTGGATGGTGAATCAGGGCTCGATCAACCAGCTTCCCGATGTCATCAACTCGCTGCGGCGCGCGGTTCTGCAGCCACGCTATGCCTCGTGTACCCCGACCCCGTCGGGGTGTAAATAATCTATCTGGATATGATTGATTATTAATAAATGATGGATTCGATTATAGATTGATTATGAAATAACTGTTTGCAGAAACATATTCCGCAATAGCCGCAGGCCGGGGCCGTTTGAGACGGGTGGGTAGGGATTTTTTGCGAACGCTGTGGCGCGGGACAACCACCCGAGCCAGCCGAGGAGCGGCCAGAGGGAAGGCTACTTGCTGGGGGCGGGGGCAGGGGCGACCGCTTCTTGGCCGTCGCGCTGGTGATAGATCAAAAGCGGCTGCTGCTGCTGCTCGATGACTTCCTCGTTGACCAGGACCTCTTTGATGTTCGGGCGCGAGGGAATCTCGTACATCGTGTCGAGCAGCAGGCTCTCGACGATCGAGCGCAGGCCGCGAGCGCCTGCCTGCGTCTTTAACGCCGACTGGGCAATCGCTTTGAGTGCGCCCTTGGTGAAGCGCAGCTTGCCGCCGTCCATCTCGAACAGCTTTTGGTACTGCTTGATCAGCGCGTTGCGCGGCTTGGTCAGGATGTCGATCAGCGCCTCTTCGGAAAGCTCGTGCAGTGGCGCGATCACCGGCAAGCGGCCGATGAACTCGGGGATCAAGCCGTACTTCAGCAGATCTTCTGGCTGAACTTCCTTCAGGTACTCCCAGACCTTGCGGTCGCGCTTGCTTTGGATGTTGGCGCCAAAGCCGATCTGCTTCTGGCCGATGCGCTGCTCGATGATGTCTTCCAGGCCCACGAAGGCGCCGCCGCAGATGAAAAGGATGTTGGTCGTGTCGACCTGCAGAAATTCCTGCTGTGGGTGCTTGCGACCGCCCTTGGGGGGCACGTTGCACACCGTGCCTTCGAGGATCTTAAGCAGAGCCTGCTGCACGCCCTCGCCCGAGACATCGCGGGTGATGCTGGGGTTATCGCTCTTGCGCGCGATCTTGTCGATCTCGTCGATATAGACGATGCCGCGCTGCGCCCGCTCGACATCGTGGTCAGCGTTCTGCAGCAGGCTGACGATGATGTTCTCGACATCCTCGCCGACGTAGCCAGCCTCGGTCAGGTTGGTGGCATCGGCGATTGCAAACGGGACATTCAGGATGCGGGCCAGGGTCTGAGCGAGCAAGGTCTTGCCAGATCCCGTCGGACCCAGAAGCAGGATGTTCGACTTCTGAAGCTCGACCTCTTCTGGGCCGCTGCGCGATTCCAGGCGCTTGTAGTGGTTGTGGACAGCGACGGCCAGGATCTTCTTGGCCCGCTCTTGACCGATGATGTACTCGTCAAGGACGTTCTTGATCTCGGCCGGCTTGGGGATCGATGTGCTGCCGAGGGTGGCTTCTTCTTTCTCCATCTCCTCGGCGATGATGTCGTTGCACAGACCGATGCACTCGTCACAGATGTAGACGGTAGGTCCGGCGATCAGCTTGCGGACCTCTTTTTGGCTCTTGCCGCAGAAGGAGCAGCTAAGCCCGTGCATCTTGGTCTCGCTCACTTTTGGACCGCCTGTGGCTCAGCCTTCTTGCGGACCAGGACATCGTCGACCAGGCCGTAGTCTTTGGCCTCGGCAGCGCCCATGAAGTAGTCGCGTTCCATGTCACGGCGGACGCGCTCATCGGGCTGGCCGGTGTGCTTGGAATACAGCTCAATCAAGCGGTCGCGCGTGCGCAGGATTTCTTTGGCGTGGATGTCGATGTCCGTCGCCTGACCTTGGAAGCCACCGAGCGGCTGGTGGATCATGATGCGCGCGTTCGGCAGGGCGAAGCGCTTGCCCTTGGTGCCGGCGGTGAGCAGGAACGACCCCATCGACGACGCCTGGCCCATGCAGATCGTCGACACGTCGCAGCGGATCAATTGGATCGTGTCGTAAATCGCCAGGCCCGAGGTCACCAGGCCGCCCGGCGAGTTGATGTACAGCATGATGTCCTTGTCCGGCTCTTCCGATTCCAAGAACAGAAGCTGGGCGATGACGGTGTTGGCGACGAGATCATCGATGGCGGTGCCCAGGAAGATGATGCGGTCCTTGAGCAGTCGCGAGTAGATATCCCAGCCGCGCTCGCCACGGTGGGTCTGTTCGACGACGGTGGGGATGAGGTAGCTCATCGCGGGGGCCTGACCCTTTCGTTCCATGGACATTGTGTAATTTCCTTTACGAGACCTTATACCTCACCATCGAATGAAGCGGCCGTCAATAGCCGGCCGCGTTTCGTCGGGTGCGGGATTCGCGAAGGATTTCGCGAGGTAATGCAGAGGAGGGCGGAAGAGGGGACAGGGCTAGGCCGCGTCGGCCTTGGTGATCTTGGCCTTCGACTCCAGCACGTCGAGCGCCTTTTCCAGGCGAAGCTGACCGCGAAGCTGCACCAAGCCCTGATCTTCGCGCTGAAGCTCGGCCTTGACGCGAGCGACGCTTTTGTCGCGCTCCTTGGCGAGCTCGGCGATGTGCTTTTCGACATCGGCCTCGGTCACTTCGACCTTTTCCTTATCGGCGAGCGCCATCATCGTGAACTCGATCGACAGGTTGCGCACGGCCTCGGCGTGAGCGGCCTGGGCCAGCTCTTCTGCCGTCGGCTGAGTGAACGGCGCGTCGGGGTTCTCTTTGCTCTTCTGAGCCATCAGCCGGAACTGGATCTGCATGCGGCCGCGTGGGTTCTCAAGCAGGTTGCGCGCGAGCTTGGCCACCAGGTTCTGCGGCAGCGGCACGGTGTTGCGAGCGACCAGCGCCTCGACCAGGGCGATGCGCATCTCATGCCGCGCTTCTTCCGTGTCTTCGGTGAGCAAGTCTTCGTGGATCTTCTTGCGAAGCCCCTCCAGCGTCTCGGCCTCGCCGGTATCTTTGGCGAACTCGTCGTCGAGGTTGGGCAGGCGCTTCTCGTGCGCGCTCTTGACCGTGACCTTGAAGTGACCCGTCTTGCCCGCAAGCTCTTTGACGATCCCTTCCGTCGGCAGCGTCAGCTCGATGGGTTCGTCCTTGGCGTCTAGCGCCATGCCCATAAGCAGGGCCGGCAGACCCGGCAGCGGGGCCTGATCTGGCTTCGACAGGTCGATCTTCATCTCCTTGTCGTTATAGGTCAGGTGCCCGAGCGAGCCGTTGAGCACGATGGACAGCGTGTCGTTCGGCCCGGCGATGTTGCGGCCCTCGATGGGGACCATCTCGATGTTGTTCTCGCGGCGCTGCTGCAGTGCGTCTTCGACCTGCTTGTCGGAGGCCTTGGGAGCGCGCTGCGTGACCTCGATGCCTTCGTAGTCTTTGATGTCGATCTGCGGCAGGATCTCGACGCGGGCCGTGTATGCGAGCGGCTGGTTGCGCTTCGCCTCGGGCATCGCTTCCAGCATCGGCTCGGTGGCAATGCGCAGCGCTGACTGGCCGATGATCATGCTGATGCTCTCTTGCACCAGCTTCTGGGCAGCGTCGGCGCCGACGCGCTTGCCGAACATGCTCTCAAGGACCGAGCGCGGTGTGTGACCACGACGGAACCCCTTGAGGTTTACCTGCCGGTTCAGCTGCTTGAAGCCTTCCTCAAGTTTGGCGTTGACCTCTTCTTTGGCGATCTCGACCTTGAGGCGCTTCTCGACGGGGGAAACTTCTTCGAACTCGAACCGGACGGGAGATGCTTGGCTCATCAGGGACATCCTTCTGTATTCGCGTTGTGCTCTATGCGAAGTCTGGAGAGTATACCGATCCTGCGTGTTTGTTGAGCAGTCTTGCAGGCTTGCGGCGGCTAGGACAAGGGGCAAGCAGCGGCGCTAGGGGCAGCCTCCCGGTGCGGCGATGCCCGCGGTGTTCAGCGCGCCGCTGTCGATCCAGCGACCGAACAGGTCCAGGCTCTTTTCATCGAGCGGCTGGTTCGGCGGCATGCCCTGGCCAAGAGGCTTGCCAGTCCCACTGTCCGCGGCGGACAGCGTCAGCTTGCGATACAGGAAACTTTGGCTGCGGCTTCCGGGGATGATGCGCCGGGGGAATGGGTCCTTGGCGGTCAAGAGCGATGTCGCTCCGTCGCGGGTACCGACCAGAGCGCAGTACGAGTCACTGGCCACCAGCGATAGCCCTCCGGCACGTCCGGTGCCATGGCAGCTACTAAAAGTGCAGGAGGTATTCATGAGGGCCTGTACCTCGGTATAGCTGGGGGGGGGCGGCGAGCCGCAGCCCAGCCAAAACACCACAGTCAACGCGCCCAACCGTCGCTGCTGCCTCGAAGAACGCCAGGTACGCATGGGAGCGGCAACCTAGCACGGAAGGTGGAACCGCAGAAAGAGGCTCTCGGATGGCGGGCGGCAGAGCGCGCTGCAGGGCCGTGACCACTGCGCCGCGTGCTGCGGGAGGGGCTGCCAAGCGCACCTATTTTTTGGAGTTTCGGCTATCATGAACCGGTCTTTCCCTCGGCACATTCCGTGAGGGAAGCCCTGGCCCGTGGAGCCATAGGCGTGAGCAGCGAACCGCCCAAGTCAGAGCCCGATCAGGGGCCCATTGCCAAGACCACTACGCTGTCTGCTGAGGAGCCGGCCGCCATGTTCGGTGGCTTTCGCGCTGGCCGCTTGCTGGGCGAGGGCGGCATGGGCAGCGTCTTTGAGGCCTACCACGCCGAGCTGGGTCGTCGGGCTGCAGTGAAGGTCTTGCACCCGCGCTATGCCAGCAATCGCAAGCTGGTCGCGCGCTTTCTGAATGAGGCCCGCGCCGTCAACATCATCAGCCATCCGACGATCGTGAGCATTTATGAGTTTGGTCAGCGCGACGATGGAACGGCGTACTTCATCATGGAGTTCATCGACGGCGAGACGCTGCACCACGCGCTGCGCAAGCTGCACGGACTGCCGATGGACACCGTGCGCAGCATGCAGATCCTGCGTCAGATCGCCTCGGGCCTAGCGGCCGCACACGCCAAGGTCATTGTGCATCGAGATCTCAAGCCCACGAATGTCATGTTGGTGAAGGATGCGGAGCTGCGTGGGGGCGAGTGCGTGAAGCTGCTGGACTTTGGGATCGCCAAGATTGTCGACTTTGATGCCGAGCGGCAAGAGAGCGCGCTGACTTCGGCGGATTCTCTGCTAGGAACCCCGACCTATATGTCGCCTGAGCAGTGCCGCAACCCACGCGATGTGACCGACCGGACCGATGTCTATTCGCTGGGCGTGATCGCATATGAAATGCTGACGGGGCATCAGCCATTCCGAGCGTCGACGGACTTTGACACGATCATGCGCCACAAGCAGCTGGTGCCTCCGCCGGTAAGTGAGCTGAACCCAGCGGTGCCATCGGACCTGGTTGCACTGATCGCGGCGATGCTGGCGAAGTCGCCGATGGAACGGCCAGCCGCGATGGAGATCAAGCAGCGGCTGACACAGCTCCTGCAGCTTCCCGCGCTGACGGGAGAGCATGCGCCGCTGCCTCTAGGCTCGTTGGTGGCACCGGTTCCTCATGGCCTGGTTTCGTCGGGGGCACATCGGGCGATCTCGGGGGCGCAAAGTGGCGATGCCAGCCCGGTGGCGGCGACGGCTGTTCTGGGTCCGGCTGCCGCCAGCTCAGGGGCATTGGCGCCTGCCTTGTCGAGCGCTGAGCTCGATGCCGTCTTGCCTACCCAACCTCAGACGGACGACGCATTCGTGGGCGCGATGGCGGCTGCAGCAGCTGGGCCGAAGGCCTCGGCGCACGCACAGACCTTGGTCGCCGAAGGTCCTGCTGCCGCCGCCAACCTGCTCAATCGGCTGAACGAGGCGCAGACGGCGGTCATGCAGCCTCTGCCGAAAGAGCTAGAGGCGCCGATGAAAGGTGCTTCAGCACGAGCAGGTCTCTTAGATGACCCAACGGCACCGCCTCTGCCCAAGCTCAACCGCGTGCCGTCGACTGCGATGGTGGCGAGTCAGAGAGCTCCCGCTCGTGCTGGGGCCAGTGCCAGCAGCAGTGCCAGCCGGGCCCCCGTGCGCGGAACAACGAATCTGCTTTGGGTGCTCTTGGCGCTGCTCATCGTGCTCGCTACGTTCCTCGCGCTGTACGTCCTGGTCGGCCTGCGCTAACCCAAGGTCAGGGGCTGCGCTCGCGATGCCGAGAGAGCGGCCTGCGTATGGTGCTTGTCTCGCGCAACCGCGCATCGCATAGTAGCTGCGCAGCCATGGCAGACCCTGCTTCCCGCGTATCGGTTGCATCGCTGACGGTCCCGCAAAAAGTGGGCGAGCGATCTATTGACTCGACGGAGGGAGCAGAGGCGGCGGGGGAGCAGATGGCAGGGCCAGCGGCGAGCACCGCGAGTTTGTTTCTGCGCTGCCGCGATCTTGGCTTGGCTGAGGAACAGGCGGCTGTGCTGAGTCAGCTCGACCTGCACACCTTGCAGCAGCTCGACGGGCACGAGAGTCAAATCGCGATGCGAAGCTTGGTCGCGTTCGCTGCCCTGGGCCGGGGCAACGTGGGGCTTGCAGACTCGGCTTTGGCGCTGCCTGGTGAGCCCAAGAACCCCGAGCAGCGCCTGCTGGATCTTTCTGCGCGACTGTACCGTGCCTGCGTCGGGGCCGAGCGCGATCCGGGCCAGCCGCAGCAGATCATGAACGCGCTGACCGAAGCCTTGGCGCCCGTCGTCGAGCAGCACACCCCCGAGGCTCAGCTTGCACGAGGTTATGCCGGCCTGACGCTGAGCGAGGCGCTCTTGCGCCTTGGCGACGTGGGCGCGGCGCGGCACCAGCTTGAATCCGTGGCCGATGAGCCGGGCATGCCCGCCGGAATTACTGTGATCGCCGGGCTGCTGCTCGGCGGAATTGAGCAGGCCGTCAGTCGCAGCGATCTGGCGCTGGGGCATGTGCAGGTGGCGCTGCATCGCGCGACGCAGCTAGGTGTCGACAGCGACGAAGAACGCTTGCTTCGCCTGATCTTGGTGGCTCTGCTTTTGGCGGACAGCCGGCGCTTGGGCCAGGCCATGCTGGACGATGTGCGTGGGGGCAAGTACGGGCCGCCACCGCGCGGGCAGGGCAGCGTGGCGCGCCTGTATCATCTGCTGCAACTGATCGCGCAGACCCCGACGGATCCAGCACCGGCTGTCGAGCTAGAGCCACACGTGGTGCTGCTGCGGCGACTGGCGATTCACAACGAGCTTCGCTGGCTGCAGGGTCGTCACAATAGCGCCGGCTGGTCCTTGCTGTTCACCGTGCTGTGTGCCGGGGCCTTGGCAGGAATGGGGGACACCTGCGAGGCCTATGGTGTCTTGGTGGAAGCGGCGGCTGAGCTTCGCTGTCGGTACATGGATGGCGTGGCGGATCTGTGCGATCGACAGATCGCCGTGCTGCGGCATCAGCTGGGCACCGATGCTTTCGAGCAGCTCATCGCCGAAGCGCAGCGTCGTCGACACGAGCTGCGCATCCGCCGTGCG
The DNA here is from genome assembly GCA_016794505.1 of Myxococcales bacterium. Classification (GTDB taxonomy): domain Bacteria; phylum Myxococcota_A; class Polyangia; order Palsa-1104; family JAEUJZ01; genus JAEUJZ01. The sequence goes on along the minus strand of JAEUJZ010000093.1, from coordinate 120,404 downwards.
GCCATGGGTGCCGAGCGTCCCTAAGCGCGACTTGAGCGGTCGCGCGCCGTTCGCTGCTGTGTGGCGCCGTTGAATCCGTATGCGCGGAACGGCCCTGATGCCATCGCAATGTCGACGGTTGAACTGAGTGTGATCGGTTCCCTATCTGGGCAGGCACTACCGACTGCTGCTGGTCGCCGCGCAGCCGGTGCCGGTCAAGCTAGAGGCGGGCCGCTTGCGCATGCGCCGCGCCGACGCCAAAGAGGGACAGAAACACCTTCGTGCCTGGTATGCCGAGCGCGCGACCGACTGGCTGGGTCGCCGCGTCCGGCCGTGGGCCCCGCGCGTCGGCAAGACGCCCGCGTCGATCGTCGTACGGGACCTGGGCTTTCGCTGGGGATCGTGCGGCAAGGGCGACCGCGTCTATTTCCACTGGAAGACCATCCTGCTGCCGCCGCGCGTCATCGAATACGTCATCGTCCACGAGCTGGTCCATCTAGGCGAAGCCCACCACCCCCCCGCGTTCTGGACCCGCGTCGAACGCGCGCTACCCGACTTCGCCGACCGGAAGCGCTGGCTGCTGGAAAACGCCGCGGATTGGGTCGAACTGTGAGCGGGTCGGCTGGCCGCGTGTCGCGGGCTGCACCGCGGGCACCGCGATGGGCGGGCTGCTTGAACAAGGGGGGCCTGTGGGCGCCGTCGAGAATGATCGCGATGCCTGGCTTCCCGTCCGCTGTTCCAGCCTCCGTTGGATTGCGCCCGAGCAACCCAACAGGACACCGACATCAGCGCCCTCCTTGAGCCCGCCCGCAATCGACGGCTCTCCGGCCAGCCGTCGCACCAACGCACGCGTTGATGCACGTACGGCACCGCGGTAGGGAGGGGTTTGCAACGATTGAGACGATCTCCTCTTTCTGGAGAGGACTGTTCGAAAAGGGAATGCGCTACTTCGGCACTCGATCGGACTGGCGGACTGCAGGCGGTGCAGGACCGCCGCGCCGACGGGCGACCTCTTGTTGCGAGCGCAAAAGGCCCTCATCCGCCTCGGCTGGGGATTCACCGAGAAGCTCACGGCGATCTTCGGTAGGCAGGCAGTCGCAGGTCGCTTCCCACAAGGCGGAAAGCAGCCCATCGCGGGCAATCAAGAAGCTGCGAACCGTTCTTTCAGAGCCCGTGATGATCGTGCGCCCGTCGGGGCTGAACGCGATGGTCCGGACCGCGCCTTCGTGCCCCTTCAGCACGACCGGAGCGCTGTGGCCATCGGCATCCCAGATACGCGCGGTCCTGTCTACGGATCCGGTGACGACGCTGCGGCCGTTCGGGCTGAACGCGACCGAGAAGATCTGCGCCTCGTGCCCGCGCAGCACGACGGAAGTGCCGCTGCCATCGGCATTCCAGATGCGCGCTGTGCGATCGCGGGAGCCGGTAACAATCCGCGTTCCATCCGGGCTGAAGGCTGCACAGAACACCCTCTCGTCATGGCCTTGCAGGACCATGGGAGCTCGGGATCCATCGACGTGAAAGACCCGCGCCGTGCGATCTTCCGAACAGGTGACGATCCGCGTCCCATCTGGACTGAACGCCAGGGTGAAGATTCTGGCGCTGTGTCCTTGCAGCAGACCAGCGCCCGAGCCATCCGCGTTCGCAACCCAGGCCAGCGCACCGCCGATGCCGGCGATGAGCCGCTTTCCATTTGAGCAGAACGCGACGCCCCCAACGCGGGCGCCCTTCCCGCTGTCCCCAATCCCCTTCGATACGATTGGCGCGGCGGCACCGTCTGCGCTCCAAAGCCGCGCGGTATTGTCGGTCGAGGTCGTGGCCAGATACTGGCCATCCAGACTGAAGGCGACCGAAATCACCGCGCCCGTGTGGCCGCGCAGGACCGATTCACCCCCGTTGCCTATCGCGTTGGCCTGCAGGATGCGCACGGTGCCGTCCTGGCAGCCCACGGCCACCCGAGTTCCGTCGGGGCTGAAGGCCACCCGCTCGACTTCGGCGGTCAGGCCCCTGCAAACGACGACCGAATCTCTCTGCGCGGTGCGCCAGATGCGCGCGGTGCCGTCCCCAGAGCTTGTGACAATCCTCGCTCCATCCGGGCTGAATGCGACCCCACCCACGTAGTTCTTGTGCCCCTGCAGCACGCGGGGACTGCCGGATCCATCGGAATTCCAGATGCGAGCCGTCTTGTCCCCAGAGCCGGAAACAACCTGTCTGCCGCTGGGACTGAACGCGACGGCAAAGACTGCCTCTTGATGTCCTTTGAGCACGACGGCGGCAGGCGCCGCGGACCCATCCGCATTCCAGATCCGCACGGTCTGGTCTCCCGAGCCGCTGACGATCTTCGTCCCATCGGGGCTGAAGGCGGCATTAGAGACCCAGGACTCATGCCCCGTGAGCACGACTGCATCTGCAGCGGGTGGGCTGGCACCGCCAAGGTCCCAGGCTCGCACGGTATGGTCCTCACAGCCTCTCAGAAGCATGCGTCCATCCGGACTGAAGGCCAGCGAAGAGACGCTGGTATCACCCGCCTTGATGACCACATGCGAGCCGTCCGCATTCCACAACCACGCCGTGTGATCCCAGCAGGCAGCTGCCGTCTTGCTGCCATCGGGGCTCCACGCCACGCTACCGACCCAGTGCTCATGCCCGCGCAGCACGACTGCATCCCCCGCGCCATCGACGTTCCAGATGCGCGCCGTCTGGTCCGCAGAGCCGCTGAGCACCTTCGTTCCGTCGGGGCTCCACGCCACCGCCAGCACGGCGTCCGTGTGACCTCGCAGGACGATTTCGCGGCCTGATCCATCGGCATTCCAGATCCGCACGGTCTGGTCGGCCGAGCCCGTGGCGATCTTGGTTCCGTCGGGACTCCAGGCTGCGGCATGAACGTCCTGCTGATGCCCGCGCAACACGGTCTCGGCAATCGCAGCCCGCAGGACATCCAAGGCCAGCTGTGTCCACAAGCGGGATCCTGGATGCGTGACATCGCGCAAGAGCATCGCCGCCGTCGTCGGGTCGTCTTTGGTCGCCTGCGCGGCCGCGATCAGCAGCGCATCGCGAAGCTCGATCGATTTCTGCTTGATGCGCTCGACTGCTTCACGCTCGCGACGCAGCCGCTCCGCTTCTTCGGCTTGGTGCCGTGCGCGCAGCGCTTCACTCTGATCCAGAAAGGCGCGTTCCAGCGGGCCTAGGCGGGTCTCCCAGGTCTTGCGCCAGTCCTGCGTGTGCGCTAGCTGCAGCCCGCGATACAGAAGTGACTCGTCATGCGCCTGCCTCTCCCACTGCTGCGCGGCCTGCTTGACGCGGCGCTGGATCACAAGTCCCGCGCGGTCTTCATCGATCCACGCGCGCAGCCGGGGCCACTTGCGGATCAGCGCTTCGTGAGCCACCTCCACCGTTTGGGACTGCGCATCCCCGTCTTGCACTAGCAGGCGCGCGGCAACCAGGTCTTTCAGGACCGCATCCAGGCCACGATCTGCTTCGCTTGCCGCCGCAGCGCGCAGGTCGGCAAGCGGCACACGCAGTCGAGTGTCGAGCGCGGTGTCCTCCGCCACGGCCACCAGGCTGACCAAAAGACGCCTGGCAATCTCCAGCGCTCCCCGCTGCGCCAGCTTGTCGAGGATGGCCTCGGCGCGCCCCTTGAGTGCGCCTACCACGCCGCCCAGCACGTCATACGCTTCCTGCGTCAGGACGCTGCCGCTTCTCTTTTGCCAGAGCACATCCAGCGTGTGCTGCAAGAGCGGCAGAGCCCCCGGTTCACGACCCACTTCGGTCAGGATTCGATCCACCAGGCCAGCCTGCAGCTGGAGGCCGACCTTGCGGCTGGGCTCGACGATGGCGGCGCGCATCTGTGCAGGATCTGGCTGCGAGATGAACAGTCGATGGGCTTCATCGTATGCGATGCGATCCAGGCGCTGACCAGTGCTGTCCACAGAAAGCTCGCCGCAGCGACTGATGAAGTCCACGCGCATCGTCAAAAGGACGCGCAGCCCGGCCGGCGCTTTGGCCAGCTCCCACAGGCGGCGGACGAACGTCTCGCGCGCAGGGGCAGATGCGGTCTGCGTGAAGGTCTCCTCGAACTGATCCACCACCAGCAGCGGGGTGGCGCCGGTCGGGCATGCAGAAAGTGCCTCATCAAGCGCCCGTTCCGGATTCGATCCAGGACGCATTCGCACAAGCTGCAGCGTCGGATCGGCGGCCAACATCTTGGGCACCGCACCAGCCAAAACCAGCGACGATTTTCCCGTGCCGGATCCGCCGGCCACGATGAAAAAGCGCGGCTTTCCTTGGTCGACAAGCGCCTGCATGTCCGTCAGGACTTCTTGGATCTCTTTGTCCCGCCCAAAGAAAAAGCGGCGGTGCTCAGGCTGGAAGGCGAGCAGTCCACGAAAGGGGCGGAAGAGGATCGGGCGGGTGTCGTCTCCGTCGGCGTGGCGGGCATATAGCTGCACGCTGGCCCAGTCGAGCTGGCTGGAATCCGCGGACAGGCTGGACTCGCTGAGCGCCAGGCGTTTCCGTGCAGCAAGGAACGCCGACTCCAGTGAAGTCGGGACAGACAACAGCTTGCTATAGAAGGTCTTGGTGAGCGCGCACGAGCCGGCTACCGTCAGCGGATAGCGCGAGGCGACAACCGACTGAAAGCCACAGCGATGTAGCGTCTGTGCCACGCTACCCAGCTCACTGCCCATCGCTCCGGCATTTCCGGAATCGCAAGCGGACAGCACGATCAAGCGCACCATCTTGGCGAAGGGCGAAAGAGCCTGGCGAAGCTGCGCGGCGTTCACTGCGGTTGGGCCGTCTTCTCCGTCCAGGCACAGCCCGAAGGTGCTGCCCACCGCAGCACCGTGACACAACAGATGAAGAACATGGATGGGGGGGCCTGTCTGCTGCGCATCTTCCAAGCGCTCCACGATGCGCTCAAGGGATACGTTTGCGAGCACATCGGTCTCCTCGTTCCACGGCTGCATGCCGGCTGTGCAGGCCGTGGCGATAGCATCCAGGTGCTCAGCCGCCGGTACGCCGCCTGCGGCTGCGGACCATGCCACCAGGATCCTTCCTCCCTCCGTTCGGGGCTGTGGTTGCTCGGGGCGGCTTGGGCTATCAGGCCACTCGAAGCGAATCAGCAGGCCGTCCACCTCGCCAATAAACTGGCCGGACTTGAGGGGTAGAAGCTCCCATGGAAGCGAATAGAGCTCAGCGGCAGACGAGCGAATCGTCAACAGCACGGGGCGCCCTTCATCCAGTGCCTCTGCGATTCGCTGTTCGTGCAGCTGCCAGCCAGCCTCGCTGACAAAGCGGCGCAGGCGCCCGCCAAGACGCTGTACGACCGCCGGATCGCGGCCTGGCAGCCGCACCGCGTGGAGGTCGCTCATCACCTCTTCTGTCCAGTCAAAACGTGCGCTCGGAGTCTCCCCAGCCTCCGTCGGTAGGATGTAGTCTTGGGACTCGAAGCGGAACGCGAATGGATCGCCCGCTTCGCGCGCACGCAGGAACTGCATGAGCACGCGCAGAGCTTCCGCCTCGCGACGCCCCCCCATGGATTCGCAGGATCTCCGATGTGGATGCGGCGGGTCAATCGCTTCAGGCTCCGGAGCCCTACGCCGATGGCTGGGACAAGGCCCATCCGTCGGTCCAAAAATAGACGCACTAGACGCTCATCATCCGTCGCCTCACGCTGCTTCTGCCCCCCGCTCTGCGTGGCTTGCTTGGTTGCCGGCCCAAGAGCGCAGAGCCCAGCACGGCGGCCCCGGCGCCGCCAGCGTCGGCCTGCTGACCCTGGAGCTCGACGGCTCTGACGGCATCGGCGAAGACGCCGTGCGCAAGCGCTTCGGCGCAACCCCAGAGCGGTCCGTTCCCAGCCCGCATGCGCCCCCCGAAGCCCCCCTTTCCTGGGTGTACCGGCAGGATGGCTGCACCCTGAGCTTCGGCTTCTCGCGCCGCGAACCCACCTGCCTGGTCTTCGTCACGCTCGACTCCATTCCCAGCTCGTAATCCCCCGGCAGAACCAGAACGACCCGCGCTGCGCCAGTTGGGTGTCCGTTCCCAGTGACTGTGCAGATCGGGGGGAGACCCGTTTTGCAAGCCGGATCTGCTGGGGCACATCGGCGGTGTGATGGGGACCAGCCCCAGCCCAGGTGGGCGCCGATTGGCGACCTCGGGCGACGACGGCACAACGCGCCTGTGGGACACCGCGACCTGGGGGCTGCGCCGCGTGCTGACTGGCCAGGGTGGACCGGTAGAGACCGCGCAGCTTCGTCACGATGGGCGGCAGCTCTTGAGTCGCGGCGAGGACGGTGTGTTGTGCATCTGTGACGTCGATAGCTGCTGTCTTCTGGCCCGGCTGGTCTGGCCAGGCCGCGTTCTCATCGAGGCGGCTTTCACCGCCGATGGCCAGCACATCCTTGTGCGGAGCACCGACGGCAGCCAGTACCTGTTTGACGTCCGTCCTGCGTCGCGGAGCATCCCCGATTTGCAGACGACCATCACCACAGGGGCCCAGAGCCTGTTGCCCACTATCGCTAGCCCAGAATAATCGTCTTTGTCCGGAGAGTTAGCGAAGTTGCCAATGTTTTCATTGAACTAGGATGTGGCACCAATCTATTATGATAAAATTCTGGGCCGCCGATCTTGGTGCACGCGCCACGGGGAATCTGGTCGTCGGTCTAGACGTGGGAGTCCGCTAGCGCAAAGCAGGGGCGGGATATCGTCCGACGGATTTAATGCTGCAATGCTGCGGCAGTAATCCGCATTTTTGGATTAGATATTCCGATCGTGTAAATATGGATAAGGTCAGGATTTTTTTTGATAAAAACTATGGCGGTAGCTATCAAGATCTGGGCCCTGGCAGCTATCCCCTGTACGCCCTCAGCATCGGCAATGACGAGCTGAGCTCCGTTCAGATTCCGCCTGGCTGGAAAGTGACGCTGTGGCAGCACGGCAACTTTGTCGGCAGCAGCTTGGTCTTGACCGCCGATACGCCCTACGTCGGCTCGGCGTTTAACGATCTGACGAGCTCGCTCACCGTCACTTGCCCGGCGGATCAGGCGCCGCTTGGCTCATCGCGCAGCCTGGCGTTTACGGCGGGGGAGAGATACCTGGACCTGGGGCCGACCTCGTTTGATTTCAGTTCCGGTAGCTTTGCCGGGTTTACCGTCGAGGCCTGGGTTTACTTCGATCAAGCGGGAAGCTGGGCGCGCATCATCGACCTGCACAAAGTATCGGGCACCGACAACGTCTATTTTGCGCGCGAGGACACGTCCTCCTCCCTTCGCTTTTCGGTGCGCCGGGGCGGCGTAGCCAAAGAGGTCACGGCAGCCAATGTAATCCGCAACGGACAGTGGCAGCACGTGGCGGCGACGCTGGATGCCGTCGGCAATGCTCGCATTTTTGTCGGCGGGGTACAGGTCGCAAGCGCGGCCTTGCACGTGCCCGACAACGTCGTGCGCACCAGCTCGTACGTAGGCCGCAGCGGCTGGAGCGCCGATGCCTATTTCGTCGGACAGATCTGTGAAGTCCGGCTGTGGAATGTCGAGCGCTCGCCGGCCGAGCTGGCGCGGATGATGAACACGCGCCTGGGCGGAGACGAAAAGGGGCTCACGCGCTACCTGCGCCTAGATGAAGCGGATGGCAGTGCCGCCAAGGACTGGAGCGGGGTGCGCGATGCGACAATCGTCGGCACGCCTTTTTTGGGCCTGACCGGACCTTCGCTGCGCGGCCCGAACGAGGTCGTGCCCTGCCTGACCTTGGATGGCAGCCAGGACTATGTGACGCTGCCAGCGCTGTCCGCCGACTTCAGCGCGGGTTTTACGCTAGAGGCCTGGGTGGCGCTGGATCCCGGACGGATCGGCGCGCGGATCATCGACCTTGCGGCCGCGCCGGGCAGCCACTCGCTGGCGCTGTGCTGCGGCAGCGGCAACCAGCTTGCGCTGTTCATGCAGAACAGCAGCACCAGCAAACAGCTAACCGCTGCCGCCGCCTTGCCCACCGGCAGCTTCGTCCATGTCGCGGCCAGCTACAACGGCAGCGGCCTGGCGACGCTCTATGTAAACGGGGAAAGTGTCGCCAGCGACAGTGCCATGCCACAGCCCGAGCGGGTGACGCGCTCGCTTTGTCTGATCGGCAAGAGCACGCGCGGCACCGAGCCCCTGTTCCAGGGTCGCTTGGCCGAGGTGCGCATCTGGACCACGGCGCGGAGTGCGGCCGCGATCCGGGCTGGGCTGCGCGGTCGTCAGGATGCCAAGGAGCCGGGACTGCTCGCCTGCTATCCACTCAACGAGACGGGCGATACGACAGCCCACGATAGTTCGGAAAACGGGCTGCATGGGCGGCTCCCGCAAACCATCCAGTGGGGACAGCCTGGGCCCAGCGCGCTCACCTCGCTGTGTCCTCCCGAGACCGCGCTGTGGCTAAACGGCAGCGATGCCTATGTCGAGCTGCCGACGATTGAAGACAACTTCAGCCAGGGCTTCACGCTGGAGGCCTGGCTGTTTCTCGATCGGCTGGGCGGATCGGCGCGGGTGATCGAGCTTGGGGACGGTCCAGAGAAACACACCATCGCGCTCGGTATCGCGGAACAAGCGCTGAGCTTGCTGGTGCAAGGCAGCACCAGCAGCAAGGCGATCACCTCCGAAGGCATCCTTGATAGCGGACGCTGGCTACATCTCGCTGCGACGCTGACGGGAAGTGGCACGGCGACCCTCTATGTGAACGGCGCGGTCGTCGCTAGCGGGACGGCAGTGCCGCTGCCAAGCCAGATCGCCCGTCGCTATTGCTACCTGGGCAAGAGCAGCAAGAGCGGCGATAGCCTCTTGCGTGGCCGCTTGGCGGAGGTGCGCATCTTTTCCGTGGTACGCACAGCGGCAGAGCTGCGGAGCACCATGAATCAGGCGCTGCCTGAGGAGGTGATCGGCCTTTTGCGCTACTACCGCTTGGATGAAGGCAGCGGCTCGCGGACGATGGATCGCAGGCTACCCGCCGGGCAAGATGCGGGGCGGCGGGCCGGACAGCTGCGCGGCGCAGGGCAGCGGCTCCTGCCACTGCCACTTCGCAGCACCTTGGGAGCCCTCGCATTTGATGGCAGCGGTGATGCCGTCAGCCTGCCTTCGCTGCGCGACGGTTTTTCTGGCGGCTTTACCCTCGAAGTGTGGGTCCGCTTTGCGGGAGTGAAAGCCAGCGAGTGCATCTGCGATCTGGGCAATGGCACGGGCGGCGACAGCCTGATCCTGGCGCGGCAGGGCAGCGAGGCAGCGGTGGTTCTGCAGGTGTCTCGCGGCACCAGCCAGAGCAGCCTGGCCACGCCGGCCGGCAGCGTGGCCTCCGGCATCTGGACGCACCTTGCGGCCACCGTAGCGGGCGATGGTCGCGCCACGATCTACGTGAATGGGGGCGTCGCGGCTTCTGGGACCTTGCCGCTGCCGCGGGCCGGGATCAGTCGAGCCCAGTCGTACATCGGCCGCAGCGGCAGCGTGAGCGGGCGCGAGCTCTACGGCCAGCTCGCCGATCTGCGGATCTGGACGCGGGCCCGCAGCCAGGCCGAGATCGCGGGCGGTGCCGACACGCCACCCCGTGGCGATGAGCCGGGTCTCTGTCACTACTACCCGATGGATGAAGCCAGCCTGGCGACGGTCGCGGATCGCGTAGATCACTCCGGCCGCTTGGGGCCTGCGCTGATCTGGACGGGGCTGCCGCATCGATCGACGCTGCGCTTTGAAGGCATGGGCACCTACGTGCAGATGCCAGCCCTTTCCGCCGACCTGTCGCGTGGTTTTACGATCGAAGCCTGGGTGTACTTCGAGGACAACAGCAGCTGGGCCCGCATCGTCGATATCGGCAACGGGGCGGCGAGCGACAACGTGCTTCTGGCGCGGGACGGCACCAGCGACGATCTGGCCCTGCATATCTATCGTGGTGGCACGTATCAGGGGGTCTGTGCTGCGGGGGTGCTCAAGGCACGCCGTTTCCTGCACATCGCGGCCAGCCTGACCGATATCGCAAGCGATGGCTCGACGGGCCTGGTCACCCTGTACGTCGATGGGGTCGAGCAAGAGAGCAAGCGCATTCACACTCCGCGAGCCGGGATCACGCGCAGCAGCGCCTTCATCGGCAAGAGCAACTGGAGCGACAATAAGCTGTTCCGCGGCCGCATGTCCGAGGTTCGGCTGTTCGATCGCGGTCGCTCTGCCAGCGAGATCCTGGCTAGCTACTGCGAACCTGCGGTGACCGGCCAAGCCGGCTTGGTGCGTCTGTACCGCTTGGACGATGCGCAGGGGACGGTGGCCGCTGACGCGAGCGGCAGCTCTGCCCACGGCACGATCGCCGGCCCCCTGACCCGGCCGGGGCGACTCTTTGAAGGACCGGGAGACTTCGCGCGACTACCAACGCTCGACGGCGACCTTTCGTCCGGTGGCTTCACGCTAGAGGCCTGGGTCTACAGCGCGGAGTTTGTCGACTGGGGGCGCATTCTGGAGCTTGCGACCAAGCCGGGCCTGGGCAGCTACAACATCTCGCTTTCGCGGGTGGCCAGTACCGAAGAGATCGCACTGCGTTTCTTTGTTACCTCGACCACAAGCGCGGTCGCGGATGTGCGGGCCCAGGGGGCTCTGCCGCTGCACACCTGGGTCCACATCGCGGTCAGCTTCAAGCCGATGGTCTGGTCCCTCGATGGCAAAGAGACCGCGGGCGATGTCCGCATCTATGTCAACGGGCAGCAGCGGACGCTAAGTCGCGTCGCGGCGCCCGGCAACGCGTCCCGCAGCAGCTCGTTCATAGGCTGGATCGACGGCTACGCGTTGGGTGCGTACCAGCATCGGGGGGCGCTTTCCGATGTCCGCATCTGGTCGGGCGCGCGCACCGCGGACCAGATCGCCCAAGCCAAAGACGTACGCTTGAGCGGATCGGAGCCGGGTCTGCTGCGCTACTACCGACTCGACGACGGGCCAGGGGCGCCGATCACAGACAGCCGCAGCACAAGCCCAGCGCATGCCAGCTGGAACGGCATTCTGGGACGGGTGGCCCGGACCTTCGATGGCTACCGCGATGCGGTCCCGCTGCCCACGGTGCGCGGCGATCTGGCGAGCCAGGGCTTTACGCTCGAGGCCTGGGTGTACTCGACGGCGACCGTCGGCTGGGGGCGCATCCTTGAGCTTTCGACCCAGCCCGGCTTGGGGGCGAATAACATCTCGCTGTCGCGCAGTGGCTCGACTGCAGATCTGGCGCTGCGCTTCTTCCGTGACTCGGGCACTGCAGTCAGCCACGTCACGGCCAGTGCTGCGCTGCCGCTGCACCGCTGGACCCACATCGCAGCGACGTTCAAACCGATGGCATGGGACAGCAGCGGAACAGTCACCCAGGGGGACGTGGTCCTGTATGTGGATGGCGTGGCGAAGCAGACCGCACGCGTGACCGCTCCGAAGGATGTCGAGCGCCCCTGTTCGTACATCGGCAAGATCGACGGCTACGACCCCGGAGACTATGCGCATCAGGGCGCTCTGTCCGAGGTGCGGATCTGGTCGGGGGCGCGCACCGCAAGTCAGATTCTGGCGAGCCGGGATCAGGTCCTGACGGGGGCTGAGGACGGGCTTTTGCACTACGCGCGCTTGGCCGATGTCGCGGTCAGCCGTCCCGATGGCCGCGCCGTGCGGTTCCCTGGCGGACAGAGCGGGGTCGATCTGCCCATTTTGGGCGAGCCGCTGCGGGGCGGCTTCAGCATCGAATCCTGGGTGTTCGCGAGCGGCGATCCCAAGCCCAACGAGACCTTCGTTTTTTTAGCCGGCGGTCCGGGGGGCACGACGATCGCGCTGCGGCGCGAGGGCACTTCACAGACCCTGGTGCTTGCGCTGCGCTCACCCACTTTGGGCGGCGTGATCGCGGCCGATGGCGTGCTGCGTCCAGCCACGTTCCTTCACCTGTGCGGAACCGTCGACGCGGCCGGCCAGGCGCGGCTTTACGTAAACGGGGTCGCGGTGGCAGCAGGGGCTCTGCGTCCGGGGGACGTGAGCGCGGCCAGCGAGCTTGTGGCCTCCCTGCTTGGGATCCGCAGCGACCACAGCGGGCCCCTTTGCGGCTGTCTGACCGAGGTCCGCCTATGGAGTCGCGCCCTCAACGAAACGGAGGTCCGCAGCTACCTGAGCAAGCGACTTCTCGGCAGCGAGAACGATCTGTTGCGGCTCTATCCTCTCAATAGCAGCGCCGGGCGGCTGGCAGCCTCGGGGGTCAAGCGCACAGCGGGAACGATCCAGGGCGATCCCATTCGCGTGCTCGGCCGGCTTGGCAGCCCGGCACGACTTGCCAGTCCGGGCGCGCTGCGCCTCGATGGCATCGATGACTACGTCGAGCTTCCGGCGATCAGCGCGGATCTCTCCGCCGGCTTTGCGCTGGAGGCGTGGGTGTACTTCGAGGGCGTGCAGTCCGGGGCGCGGATCATTGAGCTCGGACGCGGCCCAGACGTCGAGTCCATCGCCCTTGCCCGGCGCGGCAGCACGGACAGTCTGGAGCTGACGATTGGAAGGGGCAGCGGGACCCAGAGCCTAGTTACCCCCAGCGTGATTCGCGATCGCACCTTTATGCATATCGCGGCCACGCAGGATGCCGCCGGCCAGACCCGTCTGTACGTCGATGGCATCGCCCAGGCGACTGCGACGCTGCATGCACCGGCTCCCGGCATCGTGCGCAATCGTTGCTATCTGGGCAAGAGCAGTACGGCCAGCGTGCCGCTCCTGCAGGGCCGCCTGGCCGATGTGCGGCTGTGGGCGCGGGCGCGGAGCGCTGCGGAGCTAGTCGCCGAGCGCAGCACCGTGCTTACGAGGGAAGATCTGGGCCTCATCGCCAACTATCGGCTCGACGAGGTCGCGGGGGCCCGAGCGGGCGATGCCACGCGGCGAGCCCTGCACGGCATTGTCCACGGACAGAAGCAGGTCTTCGGCCGCAGCGCACCGCCCCTGCTGCTGCCTCCTCCCACCGCAGGCAGCCTGGACCTAGACGGGAAGAGCGACTGGGTGGTCCTGCCAGCGCTGCCCGCCGACCTGTCCTCCGGCTTTACGCTCGAAGCCTGGGTACTTGTCGATCAGGCCGCGGCCGGCATGCGGATCTTTGATTTCAGCACGGGCGCGGGCCACACCATCGCGCTGGGCCTGGCGGGGGCGGCCGGCAACCAGCTTGCACTGCGCGTTCAGAACAGCAGCAGCAACGTCGAGGTCCTGTCCCCAGCCACGCTCCCGACCGGCAGCTTTGCGCATGTCGCCGTGACCCTAAGCGCGGGCGGCATCGCCACCTTCTACGTCGGTGGCGTGAGCAAGAGCAGCCATAGCGGTCTACCGTTGCCGGCGGTGGTCACGCGCACTCAGTGCTTGTTGGGGCGCAGTCAGGTGAGCGGTGCTCGGCTCCTGCAGGGCCGCCTAGCTGAGGTGCGAATCTGGAGTGTGGCGCGCTCGCCCGACGAGATCAGCCGCAACCAGACCGCCCGCCTGCGCGGCAGCGAGCCGGGTCTTGTGGCCAACTATCGCTGCAACGAGTCGCTCGGCGAGCGGCTGGGCGATGCCGGCCAGAGCGGTCTTCATGGCTGGGCTCGCGGCCGAGCCAAGTTCAGTCGTTCCGAGCCCCTGCCAAGCTTCGTCTCAGCGGCTGAGCTGCAGGGCACGCTGCGGCTGGATGGGGCCGCGCATGTGACCCTTCCTGCCATCGCCGGCAGCCCAGATGGCATGACGCTGGAAGCTTGGGTGTACTGCCTGGACTTGACGGCGACGGCTAGCTTCTTCGACCTAGCGGCTGGCAGCCCCAGCGCGACCAGCGACCGCGTCTACTTGGGCCAAAAGGGCAGCGCCCTGGTCTTCGGTGTGCAGGTCGGCACGGGGGCACTGCAGCTCATCACCGCCACGGGCGTGCTGCCCAGCCAGACGTGGGCGCATGTCTCGGCCAGCGTCGATGAGAACGGGCACGTGGTGCTGTGCAAGGACGGCATTCCACTGTCCGCTGACAGCAACATCGTAAGCGTCCCCGCCGCCGTCGTACGGGGTGTAGCGACGCTGGGACGCAGCCTGGACGGCACTCTGTTTAAGGGACGGATCGCCGAGGCTCGCATCTTCGCCGGCCCCCGCTCGCCGCGCCAGACGGCCGCCGCCCGTCGCGTGCGTCTTTCCGGCGCCGTGCCGGGACTTTTGCGCTGTTATCCGCTGGCCGCCGCGCACGGCAGCGTCGTCACCGATATGGCGCTAGCCGCGCAGCACGGCACCGTGCAGGGTGTGCCGGTATGGGATGTGGGGCTGCCTGATGTCGGCGGGACGCTTCCGGATCCCACCCCGCCGCCGTCTCCCGGTGCGCTGTGCTTCGATGGCGCCAGCACCTATGTGCGGCTGCCGGCCATCGCCCAGAACCTAGCCGCTGGCTTCACGCTGGAAGCCTGGGTGTACCCGACAGCCGTCGGAAGCTGGGCCCGCATCGTCGATATCGGACAGGGCATGCGGGCCGAGAACATCTATTTTTCACGCTACGGCACGACGAACCGCGTGGCCCTGCGCATCTATTACAGCGGGGCCAGCTACAGCGAGGTGCTGACCACGGCTTCGGTCCTGCCCACCAGCGCCTGGACGCACCTCGCGGCGACCCTGGACGCGACAGGCCAAGTGGCGATCTATGTGAACGGCGTCGCCACCGCGATCACCATCGGCGGCGTCACCACGAACAAGCTCGATCCGGCCAAGCTGCCCAAGGCGGGCATCACCCGCAACCTGTGCTACATCGGCAAGAGCAACTGGACCTGGGACAAAAACTTCCAGGGCCAGATGGCCGAGGTCCGCCTGTGGGATCGCGCGCGCACCGCCGAGGAAGTCCTTGCGGCTCGCGACCAGCGCCTGTCGGGTCAGGAGCCCGGCCTGCTGGGCTGCTTCCGCCTCAATGAGACGCAGGGAACGTTGGTTCGCAACCTCTCTGCGCGCCTCGGCCACGGCACAGGGTTTGGCGATCTCGACTGGGGCGCCGCGGCGCCAAGCCTGGGCCTGGGGCCGCCGCCGCCGCTGCCCGTGAAGGTGGTTCCGACGGGGACCCCGCCACCAGCCAAGGCCCCCAGCGGACTTGCCACCTGGAGCGTCGGCGCCTCGCTGAACACCGACGACTCGCTGATCAACTCCGCGATGATGGCCTATGCCCAGAACGACATCTCGTTCGACCTTCTGGGCGTAAGCGCCAAGCTGCGGCTGGGGGGGCAGATGACCATCTGGCCGCTGCAGTCGCAGATCTCGTTCGGCGGCTCGCTCAGCTTGCTGACCCCGACGAGCTATCCGCTGGGCGAAGCCGCGCTGACGCTGAACAAGGGCGCATCGCCGATGGTCTATACCCTGCGGGTTAAGCCGAGCTTCCCGGTGGCGACGATGGTGCAGAGCGCCGTGGGGTCGACCCCGGTTGCCGGGGTAGTGAATGCCCTTCTGGTGCCGTTCCTGAACCTGTTTGCCAGCTGCACCCTGCTGATTGCCAGCGAGTCTGGAAGCGACCCCGAGGTCGGCGATTACGGCAAGGGCCTAAACCTGTACTCGACGCAGAAGATGAGCGACCTGCCTGGCCTCAGCGAGCTGCATCGCGCGCTGCCCATGCTCGGGCTCGACTCGCGCTCGCTGGTTCTTGCGGTGCGGCTCAACTCGCCCAAGGAATTTACGATCACTGGCAGCGCCCTGCTCAACCTGAAGCTCATCGACAGCGCGCCGCTGTCCCTTGAGTTCAACGAGATCGGCCTGAACCTGAGCAGCGGGCTGGGCGAGGCGGCGTTTGGTGTCACGGATCGCTTCACGCTGAAGCTCTTTGGCGAGGTCGTGGTCTTCCGTGGCGGCATCTCGGTCGAGAAGGGATCGTCGGGTAGTGCCGTCGCGGTCTGGGGCGCGCTCGACCCCGACGAGGCCAAGTATCCCGGAGGCCTGTGGCGCAATCCCTGGGGCCTGCCCGGCCTGGCCATCGGCGGCTTTGGCGTCGAGCTGAAGCTAACCACCACGCCCCCGTTTATCGGCATCGGCGTCCGCGGCGAGATTCACATCGGCGATGGCCTGCTGGGCGGCAGCATGGCGCTGAGCATCGATCCCGCCAACTACGACAAGAGCATCCTGGTCATCGACAGTCCGGAAGGCATCGATCTGCCGCGCCTCATCAAGGCCTTCGTTAGCACCACGGGCATCCCTGGCCTCGGCTTCCTCGACGATCTGCTCGATGTTCGGCTTACGGACCTGCTCCTTTACTTTGCGCCCAATGGCGGAACCATTGCGGGCAAGACCTACGATCCCGGCATCTCGCTGGGCGCGACGCTCGACCTGTGGGGCTTCCACGCCAGCCTGTTTGGCAGCATCAGTCCCACCACGGGTCTGATCCTCCAGGGCCAGGCC
The DNA here is from genome assembly GCA_016794505.1 of Myxococcales bacterium. Lineage (GTDB taxonomy): Bacteria > Myxococcota_A > Polyangia > Palsa-1104 > JAEUJZ01 > JAEUJZ01. Next base: position 104,073 of record JAEUJZ010000093.1, on the reverse strand, counting down.
GACCGCATTCGCATCGAGGTCGGCGGCATCGTGCTCTTCCAGTTCTCGGATGTCTCGGGCGCTTTGGGACCGCGTATTGATGTGGCGGCCACCCTGTCGCGCCAGGGCATCTTCTACAGTGGCCGCCTGAAGCTTCTGGGCACCCTGTACGACAGCTACCAAGAGCTGTCGATCGATCGTTCCGGCCTGCAGTTCAAAGCCCAGACCCAGCTCGGCGCGCTGGAGCTGCGCTGCAAGCGCAGCGAGTTCTTCCTTTCGGTCGCGCCGATCGTCCCTTTCCGCTTCGGCGTACTGGGCTTCACCGTGACGGTCAAGGTCAGTGTGCGCATCGAGAACTTGGTGAACGACGACGGCTATCGGCAGTCGCTGTCGTTTACCTGCTCGGTCCTGGGCCAGAGCTTGACGCTGGGACCGGTCACCTGGGGTGTTGCCCTGACCGATCTCGAGTCGATCCTCGGGGTGTTTGAGTGGTTCTTCGCGGACTTCATCAAGGGCTTCTTCACCGACATCCTGGGGCAGGGTCTGAAGGTCGCCTTCGAGTGGGTGGCGGAAAACCTGACCGACATCGCCGAAGAAGCGATCGAGCTGTTCAAGTCGGCCGGTGCCGCCATCACGGACATCGCCAAGAATGTCTACGAAGTGTTCGACGTCGCGGCCGGCGAGCTTGTGAGCTTCCTGGGCACTAGCATCAACGAAGCCGCAGCCATCCTAAAGGATGTGCTTCTGCTGGGAGCCAAAGAGGCCGCCGAGGTGCTGGGGACCGCGTTTGGCGCCACCGCCGCGGCGGTGAAGGAAGCGCTGGCCGTGGCCGAGTATGCGGCAGATGAGATCGCGGCCGTGGGTGAGGAACTTTGGGATGCCCTTGACGACGCCGCTGGGTATCTGGATCCGACGAGCTGGTAAGGAAGGGGAGCGCGATGGCCAACAAACAGAATGAGCCAAGTTCGGCAGCCGGGGAGCGAGCAGGGGGCGACGGACCGGGGATTGGCAAGACCCGCCTCCTTTTGCAGTCAGTACTCGGGGGTGGGGACAGCGAAGCGCTGCGCCTGCATGAAGAAGTGCTGCGGACCTGTCCCGGCCGCGGCCATGATCCCAGCGAACTTATCGAGCTGTCGGTCAAGATCTCGCGGGGCAGCTTCTCGCAGAATCGCTATGGGGCGGCGCTGACCTGGGATCCCAGCCATCGCACGCAGATCGCCGAAAGCATCTACAACGCCGCTCCCAGCCCGCGGCTGCGCGGGGCGCTGCGTCGGCCCGAGGTCGCGGCGGCGGTGGTCGACGAGGGGCGGGGCGCGGCGGCGCCTGAGGAGACTCCGGTCGAGCGCGAGCTGCGTGAGTTTGCCCAGCGGCAGGGGCGCTTCTTTTCGGCGCTGGCCTATGACCTCGATGCCCGACGCTACAAGCTGTACTTGTTCAAGCATCGCCCCAGCCACTTCCTAGAGGATGTCGATCTGCTGGGCCGTGGTGCTGAGCTGCCGTCTCTCTCGTACATTCGCAGTCTGGAAGTGGGGATCGATGATCTCGCGATCCTTGTGCAGCCGCTCTACTTTAAGCTGCGCTTTGAGCGTCCACCGCTGCCGCCCGAGCAGACCCGGTCTACCTCGGACAGCCTGCCGGCGCGTCGGCGACCCGAGGAGATCCTGCAGCCTGATTTCAGTCCGCATCCGCTGCTGTCGCCTCGCCTCCTTTCAGTCGAGCCCGCTCAGCGCGAGGTCATCACGGCGAGCCTGCGCGCCATCCTGGGGCAGCGTGCGCTACCCAACGACCCCGTGGTGAAGTTCGTGCCGCCGCCGACTGTAGATGTCAGCGGGGCGCCGCGTACCGTCACCGCGGATGACTTCCGCGCCCTACCGTACGGCGTAAGTCTGAACCTGCTCGATCCGCAGCACATCGCCCACGTCGAAGATCACGCCGATAGCATCCTGGCGGTTGCCGAAGCCTTCGGCTGCCGAGCCGCCGCCGCGGCCTGGCTGGCGCGCGTGAAGCCGTTCGAGTGCTTCCTGAGCTATCTCGGCATCGGGCCCGACTCGGTCACGCTGTACTACCGCAGCACCAGTCTGCGGCGTGGGCGGCCCGCCCCCCATTTCCTTCGCCGAGGTCAGGGGTCCGCGCACGGGGCTGGGGAAGCGCCGCAAACTTCGCCGGCCTAAGCGCGCTGTTCCCGTCGAAACCAGAGCCCGAGCCTGCGCCAACGGTGGATGCCACGCTGCCCACTCAGGGGGCGAGCGCATTGTGTCCACCGGGCACGCAGCCTGTACCACCGACCATCGCCGCGCCCGGTGCACCGCAGCCGACAGATGCCGTGCAGTACGTGCCCATTCAGCCGCAGCCCTGGCTGCGTCCGCCGGGTCTCGTTCCCGCTCCCCCGCCCAGCCGCGAATGCGTGATGCCGCGACTCGCGCCGCCTAGGAGGCCGTTGGCGTAAAAATCTGAAAACCGATCGACATCGTTGCGCGGTCATGATCTACGGGCGCAATGAAGACGTATCGGGAGTACCAGCCTCGGCAGTCCTTCCTGCTACCTCCGCGCATGATGACGGCGCTGCTTTTGTATGACTACTGCGTCGGTGTGCCGTCGTCGCGCAAGATCGGAACGCGCACGCATGAAGACATCGCGTTCCGCGTGCTCGCTGGCAACACGCATCCCGATCACACCTGCATCCGCTGCTCAAGCTGCGTCAGCGCATGGGGCTTTTGAAATTGGGAGTCGTGGCGCTCGATGAAACGAAGCTCAAAGCAAACGCGTCGAAGCACAAGGCGATGAGCCTGGCGCGCAGGAAACAGGAACAGGAGCGGCTGGAGCTGCGCCACACGCAGAGTCGCCTGGCTCGCATTCGCGCCGCGCAGGCGGAGCTCTTGGCGGAGGCCGCAGCGTAAGCGGAAGAGAAAAAGGAGTCCCAGTCCGAGGATGCACAAGCCGCCGCTGTGCTCGACGAAATGGCCCGCATCGCAGCTTCGACCGCGCTGCCGCGCGCAAAAAAGGAAGCGGACGATTCCGATAAAGCTCCCAAGCCTCCGCTGACTCCGGGTGAGCTGCCGAAGAATCGAATTCCCGCGAGCATCCGATCATCGTCGCAGCGGGGTTATCGAATCAGGCCCCTGATACCGAGTCTTTCATTCCGATGCTCGACCGCGTGCTGGCTGGCTGCGAGCAGATTCCCGACGCTGCGCTGGCCGATGCGGGATTCTTTTCCGATGCGAATGTGCGACGTGCGCAAGCTCGCGGCGTCGATGTCTACATCGCGCCCGCGCGCACCCCGCACGGTGAAAAAGAGTCACCGCCCGACGGAAAAGCGGACGTCGCAAGCCCGATGAAGGCCGCGATGCGGGCCACGCTACAAACCGAGCGAGGCGAGGCGCTGTGCCGACGAAGAAAAACGATCATCGAGCCCGTCATCGGCCAGATCAAGGGCCGCGGTCTGGGGCGCCTGAGCTTGCGCGGCCTGCTGAGCGCGCAGCACGAATGGTCGCTGATCGCGCTGTCCCACAACCCGCTGAAGCTGCACAAAGCCCGACGGGCGCGACGGCAGTCGCCGCAGGGCCCTCCTCCGCGCCAACTTCAGCGCGCCCTGCACGGCGCAGATGCCTACGGCAACGCTCTCCTAGCCCGTCATTCCTCCGTTCGGCAGTCGGCGCTACAGCATTCATGTAGGCGACGCAGCAACTGCACCTTGCGGACGTGTACGCCCATCAAGAGTCCGGCAGCATCAACGGAGAGCACGGGTTCCGGGAGCAGTAGCGGTTCGAGGAAGCACAGAAACGATCGCTCATGTGACAAAGACAAAAAAGTCTACCTTACCGTCGAGCAGATCAAGGCCTTCGCGGCGCGCCAGTAGCTCCGCTCTGCCCCATCTTCCCCCCGTCTACCGCCACTTCTTCCGCCCCTGACCACCGCCTGCCTCTCCCAGTCGAGGCCTGGCACGGTCGGGGCAGGCTCGCGGGAAGCGCCATCTGCAGCCCAGTAAGGGCGCCACGATGCAACAGTACTTCGAGCGGCTGCACCGTCATCCAGGGGGCTGCACCGTCGTGGTAGGCTGCACTTCGTGGAGTAGCGTCATTCTTCTGCATAGCCGTTAAGCCGCAAATGGAGGAGGAATATGTCGATGAAGTTCAAGAGCATAGTAAATTCAAAGAAGGCCGTTGTGATTATATTGGGAATTATCGCGCTCTGGCGCGTGAGCGCGGTCCTGGCCACGGAACTTATCTGGATGTTCCGGTGTCCCATTCAAAATACCTGCGAACAGAAGCGATGTGAATGGCTTTGCGCTATTTCTCCTGTTCCGGCTTTGCAAAAGCAATATGGATCTGTGACGAATTATCTATCAAATGACCTGATTAATGCTGAATACCCACAGCCTACAATCGTATGGGCTGCCGCGGTGATGGCGGTATGTGTAGTGACTCCTGGTGTTATCTTGTCGTTTCTTCTTGCTTTGAGAAATTCGCCAAAAGCAGCAGGAGTTATGCTCTTTATTGGGGCTTTTTTTGGTGGAATAATGTCTCTATACGCTGTGGGCTGGGCAGCGACCAGTCCTGGGCTGAAGGGGGTAATGACTGTGTATTTTTACAGTACGCTGGATCTCCTAATTCCATTTATCTCATTATGGGGATATAAGGTGTTTTCTCCTCAAGAAGGAGAGCTGGCTGGCCGGTAATCGTGTAGGAAGCTCGGCGGCTCAGCCCTGTGCGGCGCAGTCAGTCGGGAAAGCCGGGAACCAGCATCGCGACCATGCGCGGCGGATTGACGATGCCCTGCTGCCGCATCCACGCTTGGCTCTCCGAAAGCAGTGCCTGCCCTTGCGCTCCGCCAAGTAGCTGGCCGCGGCGGTAGCGTACGGCCTGGGTATGCAGCAGCCGATCGCCGGCCCTAAGCCGCTGTTCGGCGTGCGCGAGCGCGCGTAGCGTCTCGTCCTTGTGCGCCGCGCCACGGACCGCTGCTGCGCCTGCGCGTACCACGGAGCCAAGGCCCTCCGCCCACGTGGCTTGTTCTTTGTCCAGAGCCTGAGCGTGGCGCTCGGCCTCGCGCAGAAGCTCAGTGCGGCGGCGCGGGTCCTGCTGCGCAGCGGCGATGGCGCAGCGGGCCCGCAAGTCGGTGTCCTGGATGCGCAGGCTGGGCACCAGTCGCACCAGCACCTTGCCGGCCTTGGGCGTCTCATCGTGCAGCTGGCGATAGGCGGTGTGGCCCAGCCGCTCGTAAAGATAGCTGTGCACGGTCCGCCACAGCCCGATGACGTGATAGTGACTAAACCCAGGGTAGCGCCAGTTGCGCACGTGCTTGATGACGGCCTTCCGGCAGCCCTCTGGGTCATCGCGCATCAGATCGAAAAAGGAACTGGTCGCGATGCCCAGGCAGGTCTGCAGATACAGATCGCCGCGCCGCTCCCCGTCCTCCATGCCCTGCGCAAGCTCACGCGTCATGCGCTGCAGATCGCCCAAGAAGTAAGCGGCGTCTGCGCACTGGATGCGCAGGGTGGCCAGATCCCAGCCGACGCCGATGCACCGCTCGCGGTAAAGCTTCTCGGCTTGGTCGAGGAGCTGCAGGCCCGCGCGAAAGTTGCCAACCGTCAGGTGACGGATTCCATCCATGTTCAGCAGAAAGGCATGCGGATAGGGCTTGTCTGTTTGCCGCAGCAGCTCGCGGGCTCGGTCCATCATGAGCTCTGAGCGCTCCCATGCGTCTTTCCCGCCGCCGACCGCGAGTCCGGTGGCGTTGACCAAGAGCGCAAAGATGACTCGCGAAGGCTCGCCGGCTCGCAGCGCGTACAGCGCCTGGCGGGATGCGAACTCCATGCCGCGCAGCGGATCGACCACGCCAAAGGTGTTGCCGCAGGCGAGCAGCGCGTCGATACGAGCCAGCTCGGTGCTGTCGATTTCGCTCTCGGGCCGCGGCGCAAAGTTGAGGCCACGAAGGCTGAGCCAGGTGCGGTGCATGGCCAGCGAGCCGATGATCTCGGGCATGGACGTGGGCATCCCCAGTCCCAGGTCGTGTAGCGCCTGACGCATCGCCGCCACACCCTCTTCGTGGTGGCCACTGCGGAGGAGCTGCTCGGCGGCGCGGCGACGCAGCACGCTGGCTTGCTGGACGGGGGCATCCTGGGCGGCTTGCAGAAAGATCTGCGCCGCCTCCCAGCCACGGTCCGCGTTGTGTAGCGCTTCCGCCAGCTGGATTAGCAGCTCTCGCAGCCGCGCTCCGGTCGCCGCACCGATCTCCAGCGCCTGTCGGTACAGCCGGGCCGCGCGCTCGAAGGCCAGAGCCGCGGAGGCCTGCTCGGCGGCTTTGATGGCGTAGGCGGCAGAGCGCTCGGGATGCCCGGCGCCCTGCCAGTGGATAACCAGGGCCTCCGGGTCGTCCGTACCCAGCGTCTCTAACGCGAGCGCCAGCCGTCCATGCCAGATCTTCTGCGCCTGCTCGCTTAGGTGGGCCTGCACCGACTCGCGGACGCGGTCATGGTAGGGCTCGATGGTGTCGGAGCGCCGGGCACCGTTGGAACGAATCAGCCGCGCCGCCCGCAGCTCGGCAAGCTGCGCGTCAAAGTGGGCCGGCTCGGCGGCCGCCGCCAGCAGGGCCGTCTCCTGCGCAATCGGCACGCCTGCGAGCGCAATCACCTCCAGCAGCTTGCGAGTGCTGCTGTCCATCTGCTGCGCGCGCTGCCACAGGGCATCGTCTAGGCGTAGAGGCGCCGCTTCCGCGGCCACAGTGGGACCGTGATGCTGGCGGCGCACACGCACCAGCTCATCGATGAACAGCGGATGCCCCTGCGCCTCACGGGCGATCTGGTCAGCCAAGCGCTCAGCCCCCGTGTCGGCGCTGCCCAAGAGGTGCAGCACCAGCGCGCGGGCGTCGGCGTCCGGCAGCTTGCGGATGTGGAGCCGACGCACCTCACCCGGCAGGGCCTGCGGCTGCGGGCGGCTGCCGCCCAAGTCATCGGTCCGGCCCGTGCGCACGGTGGCCAAAAGCAGGAGCGGCGGCGGCTCGGGCGGCCGCAGGAGCTCAGTGAGCAGGACGAAGCTGTCGGCATCCGCCCACTGCAGATCGTCGATGACTAAGACCAGCGGTGCCCGGCGCGCCATGCGCCAGAAAAGCTCGCGCAGCGCCATGAAGGCATAGCGTCGCATCTGCGCCGGTTCTGGAATGTGGACGGCGCGACCGTCGCTCTGCTGCAGCAGTGGCTCAAGCACTGGGAAGAGCTTGGCCAGAAGTCCGAAGTGCGTCGGCCAGAGCGACTCGCTCTCTGACTCCGGCAGGTGCTGCAGGTACAGGCCAAGCCGATCGATCGCCGCATCTATCGCCTTGTACGGGACGGACTCGCGCTCATAGCAGCGGCCACTTAGCACGACGGCGCCGCGATGGCGGTGTCCGATCTCGCGCAGAAAGTGGCGAACCAGGAAGCTCTTGCCGACTCCCGACTCGCCGGACAAGAGCAGGGTCACGCCCTGGCCTTTGCGGGTATCGGCGAAGGCCTGCCGCAGGGCCGAAATCTCTTCCTGCCGGCCGATGAATAGCTCCTCAGACGGCGCGTGGTACACCGCGGGCACCGACCCGGCGTAGACCTGCAGCCGATCGAGGATCTGCTCTGGGGTCGGTCGGACGGACGGATCGCGACTTAGAAGATCCGTGCATAGGCGGGCGAGATCGTAAGGAACCGAAGGAACGAGCTCGTGTACCGGGGTCGGCTCCCGATGCTGGATGGCGGCCAGGATCTCTTCCCCGGTTCCGCTAAAGGGGAGCTGTCCGGTTAGTACCTGGTACAGCACAACGCCGACGCTGTACCAGTCCGCAGCCGGGGATACCGCCTGACCTGCGGCCTGCTCCGGCGCCATGTACTGAATCGTTCCGATCGTGCGTGACTCCGCCCATTCTTCGTTCTGTTTCAGATCCGAGGCGATGCCAAAGTCCAGGATGACCAGCCGTCCGGCCTCAGTCACCATCAGGTTGGACGGCTTGATGTCGCGGTGCACTTTCCCATGCCGGTGCAGGGTGCGCAGGCCGTGCGTCAGCTGGGCGAGCGCACTGCGCAGCCGCATTTCATTGAACTTCGCGGAAGCTGCGATCGTCGTGCGCGGCAGCATCGCGGTCGCTCCGCCGGTACGCGGCGAGTGTTCGGAAACATCGACGTCGCTAGTGACCTCCTCGGCCGGCTCGGCCGGGGCTGTGCGGACAAAGGACAGGAAGTCGATGCCCTCGACCAACTCCATGGTGAAGAACCAGTGGCCTTCCTCTTCAAACAGCTCGCCGAGCTGTACGAGGTTCGGATGCTGCAGGTCCTGCACGGCGCGGAATTCCTGCTTGAACATCCGCAGCCGCTCGGCGTCCATCGTCTGCAACGAGGCGGTCAGGCTCTTGACCGCGATCTTGAGTCCGCGCTCTCGATCGAAGGCGGCGTAGACGGTACCCATGCCGCCCTGGCCGAGCCTCCCCAGTGTCTCAAAGCGCGCGGTGCCACGAAACTCACCGACAGAGGTACTCACCGGTTCATCATACTATGAGCCCGAAAACGGAACGGTCGGCATTCAGTCGGCAGCCCTCGGGCACGCGCCCCAGGAATCCGGCCTCCATGAAGCGCGCGGGAAAGCGGCGCTGCGTATGCACATCGCCGGACCGCGGATCGCCGGACCGATCAGGAACAAACTCCAGCTCGCAGCTGCGGCGACTGCACGCCGCAGTGCGTGGACCGCCCTCCGGATTTGGCCGTTTCTGCAGTGGCTTGTGCGAGCGCCTTGCCTTCGGCGAGCGCGCCCTACTACGATCGCCAGGATGCGGCCTCTGTCAGCTGCGCTTCCGCCACGGGGCCTCCGCCCATTCCTCTGCGGAGCTGGGAGCCGACGTCGCTCATCGGTTGATGTCGGTCGCCCTGGCGGCGCAGAAGTCAGGCTGAGGCTGCCTTCCTGTCCTTGCCCGAGCTCTGCCGGTGATTCACGGAAATGATGACTGACGTGGACAGCCCATCGCCGCAGGACACGAGGCTCGATGAGATGATCGGCCGCACGCTGGGCGCCTATCGCATCGTGCGCAAGATTGCCGAAGGCGGCATGGGCGCAGTGTACGAGGCCGTACATGCCGAGCTCGGTCGCCGCGCCGCCGTCAAGGTGCTCAGGCCCGAGCTACTTAGCAGTCCGGAGTCGAACAGTCGCTTCTTCGTCGAAGCCAAGGCAGTCAGCATGGTCAGCCACCCGAGCCTGGTGACCATCTATGACCATGGCAAGAGCGTCGATGGCCAAGCCTTCATCGTCATGGAGTACCTCGATGGCGAGTCGCTGCGTCAGCGCCACGAGCGGAGCTACCTTGGCAGAAGCGCGATCCACATCTTGCGCCAGCTTGCCTCGGCCCTGTCGGTTACGCACAAGAAGCGCATCGTCCACCGCGACTTCTCCAGCGTGTATACACGCCCGGATCGGACGCGACTCCTCAGCCCGGATGGGCTGGCGGTCCGCAACGTGCGGCTGTATGTCGCTACGTTCGAGCTAAATCGGATCCTGTATTGGAACCAGATCCCCAGCCAAAATGGTGCACCCGCCGACGGTGTCCTTGGCCAGACCGACTTCCTCGCCACGCAGCCAAACAACCAGGAGCTAAGCCCGATCGAGAGGCTATCCGGGCCGGTTGATCTGGCCATCGCAGCCGATCAGCTCATCGTCGCGGACTGGAATAACAACCGAGTGGTGGTCCGAGGTCTGCCCTGAACCCAGACCTCACTTAACGCAATATCCGCACCCGGCTTCTGCTGAGGTTGATTTGATGGCAAAATATTGGCATTGGCCGCGCTGCGATTGTCGATTTATTGCAAATCAAAATACAATGATATCGCTTGCCAGTACAAGATTATTGGTCTGCGATAAACCCCCGGTCATTCCAGATGTACAGATTATTATTTCAGCAGCTTTTGTTTATTATTAACAGCAATCCAAAGTCCGAAGAACAATGAATCATTCAGAGAGCTCCGAGTATGCTGTTGCTGTTTTTATTGAATTCGATAAATATTTCATCAATTTTGCAATGCATCATTAAAGAGGACTCTTAATCGATCGTTTTACGGCACATGTTTTCCGGGAAAGAACTACGCGGAGATGGCGCCAATGTGATTATGCAACAATTTAGTCAGAACGTAGTCGGTGCCCTAACTCGTCATCCAGATATCATTCGTGCATCGAAGCTGCTTGGATTGCCAGCAATGGAGTTTCATTCGACAGAGCTAACCAAGATACTGCGAGTGATTGGCGTCTATGCGCGGTGGGACGCCAGCGATGCGTAGAAAAGCAAAGGTTCCGTGCCTCAACGAGTCTGCCAACCTGCCCGAGCTTGTGCGTCGCATGGGCGAGGTCTTCCGCGTGGGCAACTTCTTGCCGGGCGCTGACTCTGGGGCAGGTGTGGCACAGGCCGTACGGGCCGAGGCGTTTGGCTGCCGGGTTTTCGACAAGTCCGGCTCGCGCGAGTTTTCAGGAAGTGCCTATGAGTGCGAGGCGCATCCAGGGCATCACGTCGTCGCCGAAGGCTATATCGTCGAGATCCTCAAAGATGGGCGGCCGGCGCAGCCCGGTGAGGTGGGCGAGATCGTCATCCCCGATCTCCGTAACGATTGGTTTCCATTCATTCGCGTTTCGCCATGACCAGTTCGTGCAAGAGACGTGCGATTCCATCACCTGAAAAATCGTCAAAAGCGAGCGCTACACCGATGAGACGCTGCAACAGGTCATGGGCATCCGGAAGCGATACTTGGGTTCGGCAATGCGCATCAACGTCGAGTTTGTCGACAACATCCCGATGGTGCGCACCGGCAAGCGGCTCGCCGTCGTATCCAAGCTGAAGCTGGACTTTCAATCGCTGCGCTAGCTGAATGCACCGTGCTGGCGAGTGTGTAGCCGCGCGCGTCTACGCCACCACAAGCTCTAGGTTGAGCGTGGCTGCAAGCTCGTTGGCTCGTACGTTTTCGGGCAGCGTTTGCAGAAAGCGTGTCCGCGAATCAAGGTCTGGGATCTCTTGCGTGCCTTGACGCAAGCGCTGCAGGGCTTCCTGCAAAATGGCTCGCGCACCTTCCTCGTCACCTTCGGCTAGGTGCGCTTCGGTAGCGACGACACGAGCGGCGATGTCACCCACTCCGATCCCCCCGCAGGTATCGAGAAGCTGTAGCGTTTCATCGCCCACTGCGCGGGCTTCTGCAGCCCGTCCTTGCCGCAGCAGGATCTGCGCGAGCGTAACCAAGACCTGCGCACGATGAACCGGCAGAGGCACCAGAGCCTTGTCTGCAGTCCGTGCGCTGGCTTCTGCTTCGGTCATGCGTCCGTGTGCTGCATGGTTCATCGCATGGATCCAGTTGCCTGCGCCAATCACCGCGGGGCGCGCATTGGGATCGGTGCAGAGCGTGTGCGTGGCGATGTCTTCGGCTTCCGCGAGGCGGTCTGGTAGCTGGGCTAGACACTGGGCCAGGTACAGCTCTGTCATCGAGATATTGAACGGCTCACGCAGCCGCTGCGCCAACAGCAGGTTGTCGCGCAGCGTCTGAACACCGGCCTGCAAGTCGCCCATGCGAGCTTGTGCCAAGCCCAGCGCAACCTGTGTCGTACACAGCTGACGCAGAGCTTCTGTGTTGCGCAAGATCTGGGTCGCCTCCCGCGCTGCGGCCAACGCTCGATAGCCCGTCGGTTCCAAGTAATAGTGAAACGAACTCTCGGCCCAAAGAAGCGTGCTGCGCGACAGGATATCGGTGGCAGGCAGGCTCTGGCCCAGCTGCTGAATCGAGCGCAAGAGAGGCTCGGCCATCAGACGCAGCCCGACGTAGCTGAAGATCACGGTGACGAAGCCCGCTGCCTGGATGTAGGCCGCCGGATCGCTGCTGGCAGGATCGACGGTGGCGAACAGGCCAAAGAGCTTTTGCAGGGGCTCGCCATCCACCAAGTTGCCGGCGATGACAAACAGGTACGACAGCGTGCGCAGCCAGCGCGGGCTGCCGTGTTCCAAGTGACTGAGCGACTCCATTCCGACTTCGTACGCTCGTGCCCAGTCCTCGCCCCACATATAGGCCGCGGACTGCAGCGCTCGCAGCTGTCCAAGCGTGCTCAGCGTTGCGCCGCAGCTGAGTCCTCGTTCGCTGCGCTTGAGAACGCCATGCAGGTCCTGGCGCTCGAAGGACTGCTCGGCCGCACGTGCAAACAGCGTCGCTGCTCGCTCGACGTCGCCGCCGCGCTGAGCATGCTCGGCAAGCAGCATGGCGTCGGTCTCGCCTTGCTGTTCAAGGTATTGACTGGCCAAGCGATGTCCCAACGCGCGATCCGGTTCGGATAGCAGCGCATAGGCGGCATCGCGCAGCAGTGCGTGCCGGAAGCGATACTCTTTTTCGTTGGCAAGTCGGCTGGCGGGCGTCGGCTCGATGGTCTCAAGTCGCACCAAGGCAAGCAGCCAGGCGTCGAGTTCTGTCGTCGGGTGAGCCATCCCGAGCACGGAAGCCACGCCGCCGCGCCAGAACGACTCACCGTAGATCGATGCAGCCAAGAGTGCGTGACGTGGCCCTGCTTCGAACTGTCCGACGCGAGACTGCAGCATCGCGACCACCGTCTCGGGCTGCTCCTCCAGCTTGCCTTCGGCGGCGGCACGGATCAGCTCTTCCAGGTACAGCGCATTGCCCGACGACTGATCGACAATACGCGCTACGACGCTGGGTGCGACCGTCGCTCCCAAGACCTGATGAATCAGCCGTTCACTGGCTTTGCGACCGAGCCCCTTGAGCGCGACACGTTGGACGTTCTGTCCTTCCCAAAGATCGGGAAACACGTCGTAGATCTCGGGCCGCGCCAGCGCCAACACGCAAAGTGGCGAGCCGCGATTGGCGAGCAGCGCTTCATGGGTCAGCGAGATGCTCAGTGCATCACCCCACTGCAGATCGTCGAACACAAACAAGACCGGAGCGCTCTGGCACTCGATGGAGAGCCAGTCAAGAAATGCGCGATGGATGCTCTCGCGCATGATCTTCGGATCCTGACGCGCCGCTTGCAGCTCAGGAAGATCGGAATCATCAAACGCGATGCCGCAGAGCTCACCCATGAAGCGCAGCATGCGATCGTGGGTCGGTAGATCACGGCGAACCTTCAGCAGGATGCGCTGCCGCAACAGGCTGCGCTGTTCCACCAGCGCTTCGCTGCCATTGATCTGACAGAGCTGACGCACTGCATTTGACAACACACCGAAGGGCGCACCGGCACTCATCATGTCGCCGCGCCCCTTGAGAATCGTGATGCCTAGCTTCTGCTTTTCGAGTCGTCGCAAGAATTCGTGACGCAGGCGAGACTTGCCAACACCCGGAGGCGCGGTCAAGACCACTCCCAGCGGCTCAGACTCTTCGATGCACGCGCTGAGCTGTGTCTCAAGCATCGCGAGCTCTGCATCGCGGCCGACACACGAGGTTGGTTTTCCCAGCAGCGGTCGTCCCGTGTCTTCCTCTCGGGCTTGTCCCAGAAGCAGGACATCTTGCGGTCCAAACTGCAGCACGAAGCGGTCGCCTAAGAGTCGCGCACTCAGCTCATCCACCCAGACACCAGAGGCCGCCTTGGATGCAAGAGCGCGGGCCGGATCGGCGCGTCGTCGCAGCAAGCGAGCCGCTCGCTCCGCCACTTCACCCAGCGTCGTCGTTCCATGGGCTGTGCCGCGCCCTGTGGCCACCACGACTTCGGCCGTCGGCCAGGCTTCTTTGATCAGCAAGGCGACGCGGGCAGCCCGCGCTGCTTGATCATTGGCCGTCGCTGCATGCGGAACACTGGCCACCAAAGACCCATTCATGAGCACTTCGGCATGAACGCCCAGCCCAGCCAGCATGTTCAGCAGCGCTTGGTTTCGATCGGTGCTTGTGTTGTCAGCCACTTGTGAAGCAGAAACCGGAGCCACGTCATGTGGCGTGGCAATCACCAGGCTGAGCAGAGCTTGTTCTTTCTCGGCAAAGCCAGGAATTTTGCGTCGCAGCTCGGCGAGATCGGGAATAGGCTCGACGATGCTTAGCCGCAGCTTGGCAAGCTCGTTTAGTAGCAGACGTGCATTCGCCAGCCGACGCGTTGGATCCTTCATCAGCATGTGCTGGATCAGCTCGTTTACCGCTGGCGGAACGTCGGGGCGCTTGGCGGTGATGGGTCGCGCGTCTTCAAAAAGAATGCAGACCAACAGCGCATAGATCTGTTCGCCATCAAAGGGTGGCTCGCCAGTCAAGCACTCATAGAAGATGCAGCCGAGCGAGAAAATATCCGCCGCCGCAGTGATGAGTTTTTTGCCCGCCACTTGCTCAGGGGCCATATAGGCAGGCGTTCCGATCAAGCGACCGGTCCCGGTCATCGAATGCACGGTGACTGTGCGGCGCGCGATGCCAAAATCGAGGACCTTCAAGCGGCCGAGATCACCGTTGGGCAGAAACAGATTGCGGGGCTTCAGATCGCGATGAACGATGCCCTGTTCATGCACGATCGACATCGTCTGGGCGATCGTGCGCAACAGCAGCACGGCGTCTGCCAAGGACAGCGGGCCGCGCAACAGGCGATGAGCCAGATCTTCGCCATCCAGCCACTCCATCGCCAGATAGCACTCGCCTTCCGCGGTCCGTCCATGTGCGATGTGCGCAACGATGCCAGAGTGCCGCAGGTTGGCGAGTATGTCGGCTTCGCGAAGGAATCGGTCGACATCAGGAGCACTGGCTCCTTGAGTATGCAGAAGCTTCAACGCAACGAAGTCACCGGACAGGCGGTCGCGTGCTCGATAGACCGTGCCCATGCCACCAGCGCCTGCGACCCGATCAATCTCGAAACGACTCGCGAATAGGCTTCCTGGGCGCAGCAGCGACATGGTCTAGGGTCTCCGCCAAGTGATCCGTGCATAAGCAGAAGGGACGCCCATTTTTATATCATGCGTGAAGCGCGTTGGGGGCGGCCATCCCTTCTCGCTTCCGGCGCGACTTTGTGGTTGCAGTGGCCGAGAGTTTGCGGATGCTAGAAGAAGTGCCAGCACATCTGCAGCCAGGGACTGTCTTGGACTCGCGCTTCGAAATCGAGCGCCATGCGGCGGACGGTGGAATGGGCAGCGTCTTCCGCGCTCGTGATCTTCGAACCAACAAGCGGGTTGCGATCAAAGTCCTGCATGGAATGGGAGCCCAAGAGCGCGTTCGCTTCTTTCGCGAGGCGCGCATGATGGCGGAGATCCGCCATCCTCGCATCGTTAGCTACATCTCGCTGGGCATGATCGAAGGCGACCCCTATCTGGTCCTTGAGTGGCTTGAGGGACACGATTTGAAGACGCACCTGGAGCAGCACGGGCGTCTGCCCATTTCCACTTCGCTGCGCATGCTGCGCGGCTTGGCGGAAGCGCTGCGCGCCACTCATGCCCGCGGGGTCTTGCATCGCGATCTGAAGCCCACCAATGTCTTTCTGCGCGGTGGGTCGCCAGATTCCGTTTTGCTGATCGACTTCGGAATTGCCGCGGGACCAGGGGGATTTCGTTTGACGCGAACCGGAATGGTGGTGGGCACTCCCGAGTACATGGCTCCAGAACAGACCGAGCGCTCACCTCGCCTCGGGCCCGAGACGGATATCTACGCGGCTGGCTGTGTGTTGTTTGAGAGCTTGACCGGCAGACCCCCATTTATGGCGAGCACGGTGCCGGCTCTGTTTTCTCAGATTCGCCTGCAGGATGCGCCGCCACTGGGCGAGTTCATAGCTGGGGTACCGCGCGAGCTAGAGGCCCTGGTCGCGCAGATGCTGACAAAGAAGGCTTCCGATCGCTTCCCCAGTGCCGATGCGTTGTTGCGTGCGCTCGACGGTCTCTCAGCCTACGAACGATAGGCTAGAGCCAGCGAGGTCGTGTCTTCGATCGTCAAGATCCGAATGATCGTGTCCTCGCGGAACGTAAACAGCGTGACGAAATCGGAGTCTTTGCAGATCTCGCCCGTTCGTTTGATGTGCAAGGTCTCGCGTCCAGCGACCGCGATCTGGTCGCCTCCAGCGAGAAAATTCAGAATCTCGATGCTCTGAATCTCGGCCAGGTCAGCCTGCGTTTCAAAGTAGCGCTGCAGGCCTGCTTTGCCGCGGAAGGTCCCGCTAAGCGGTGTGCCCTTGGCGATCGTCAGCACACATTCGACGTCATCGCTGACCGCGGCCATCAGCGGATCCGCGCTGCCTTCATGGACGAACGCATCAAAGATCCTGCGAATGATTCTCATCCGTCGTTCTTCTAGCACGGTCTCTGTGCCTCCTTAGGGAGTCTTCAGAGCAGCCCGCAGGCGGTCGATGATGACAGTTACGTTGGGCTGCAGGTTCATCGTGATGTGATTGCCGGGTGTATCGATGGTCTCCAAGCGGCGGAAGAATGGCAACCAGACTCGCTCGACTCCCACCGGGTTCACTCCGTCCGCTTCACTGGCTTGGAACATGATTCCATCGACGGCACAGGAACGCGGCTGATACCTGAGCAGGGCATCAAAGTTGGCACGGAACAAGTGCAGGAAGTGGCGGATGCTTTCGATATTGGCAGCGGGTGGCAGCCGCTCTTTGGCTTCGCTGTGTTGCAGGAAGTAACGCAGCATCTCATCGTCGCTCATACGCGAGAGCTTCTGCAGGTGCAGATCGCCGCTTTCGCCGCGCGACAGCAGATAGGCCAGGATCTCGGCATCGCCGCGGAAACCGGCTGGCATGGCCCCCGGACCAGGACTGTCAATCATGGTCAACAGGTCCACCTGCTCGCCGCGCTGCAGCAAGTGATGCGTCATCTCAAACGCCACGACCCCGCCGAACGACGATCCACCCAGACGATACGGACCCTTGGGCTGCACGCTGGCGATCGCTTCGATATAGCTCTTGGCCATCTCTTCAATCGTGCTAAGCGGTGGGGCTTCCCCGTCGACACCTTGGGCCGTAATGCCATAAATCGGTGCGACATCGGAAAGACCTTGGGCCAGCGCTTGATAGAAATAGACGTGCCCACCGACAGGATGAATAAGGAACAACGGCCGGGCCCCTTTGGGGCCGACTGCCAAGCGGACCAAGCGCTTTGAGATGTCTTCTGTCTTGGGGGCTTGCCCCAGACAGCTCGCAAGGCCAGCGACAGTTGGGTTTTCCAAAAGGACATGAGCCGGCAGCGTGAGCTTGAGCTGCGTTCGCAGAGCTTGTGAGAGCTGCACTGCCAACAGGGAGTCTCCGCCCAACGCGAAGAAGTCATCGAACACCCCAACGCTCTCAAGTCCCAAGTAGTAGCCCCAGCGCTCGGCAATCTGCGCCTCGAACGAGTTGCGCGGCGCGACATAGGCGGTGGCCAGGTTGGGGCGAGGATGGCGCTTGCGCTGTGCAACGCGCGGTGCTGCCGCTGCGGCAGCGACGGTGCGCGTGGCTGGTCGCGTCGTCGGTGCGCTGGTGTCGACTTCCTGCGGCACGCTCGGGGACAAGCGTTTCGACAGGCGCGATTCGAGCGGCAGCTTGGACACCAGGACATGCGAGCGTCCCGCTGCTAGGCAGAGCTCGAACAGCTCGATTCCTTCCGCGGGCAACAAGTAGTCCTTTGTTGGATCCTCCGGTTCGATCGCGGTGCGGACTCCGATGTCTCCGCGCAGGACGACCACCACTTTGCCGATGTGCCGCGCCCGCGACAGATGCGAGAGTGCCTCAGGCAGATCATCCACCGTGAACAGACGCTTGGGCAGCGGACGAATTTCGCCGATTTCAGCGCGGGCAATGATGTCTGCGAAGCGCAGACCCAGGCGCGGCAGCGCATTCATATATCCAACTGCGCAGAACGATGCGCCGCGCGAAAAGAGCGATAGCGCAATCGCCCGCCCTTCCAGCGCATCACGCACGCCAAGCTCTATAAATCGTCCGTGCGGTGCTAGGACCGACAAGCTGCGTTCGAGCAGTGCGCCTGATAGGTTATTCAAGATGACATCGACGCCTTCGCCGCCGGTCTTGGCTAAGATCTCGTCGGCAAAAGCAGCCGTGCGCGAGTCCATCACGTGCTCGATGCCGCGCTGACGCAGAAACGCTCGCTTCTCTTCGCTGCCGGCCGTCGCAAAGATCTGTGCCCCAGTGAGCTGAGCCACTTGCAGAGCGGCCAAGCCGACACCGCCCGACGCTGCATGGATCAGAACACGATCTCCTTGGCGAAGTCGGGCCAGCTCTTCCAGCGCATACGTGGCGGTGACAAAGGCAACGGGGAGGGTGACGGCATCCAGCTTGTCGATGTTGCGCGGCTTGGGGCGCACGAGCTCGGCCGGTAGGCAGATCGAAGTCGCCAGGCAACCCGTGCCCATCGCGACGACGTCATCGCCTACCGCCAGACCAGAGACCTGCGACCCGACTTGGATGACGCGCCCGCAGCACTCAGAACCCAGGCTTGGCAGTCCACCATCGGGGGCGGGTATGACCCCCATGGCGAGCAAGATGTCCTTGTAGTTCAGGGCCACTGCATCGACTTCGATTTCAACCTGATCCGCTTTCATGGGCGGACGTTCAATCCGTCGCCGC
This sequence comes from Myxococcales bacterium, assembly GCA_016794505.1. GTDB lineage: Bacteria > Myxococcota_A > Polyangia > Palsa-1104 > JAEUJZ01 > JAEUJZ01. Next base: position 85,603 of record JAEUJZ010000093.1, on the reverse strand, counting down.
GCAAGAACATCTAGGTGTCCGGGCGATGCCACTGTGATGATGTCGCTGAACATACTCACACCCCTTTTTGTGCGCCATCACAGCGCAGTGCCATGCCATCGATTCGTACCAACAGCTGCCCAGCAGCAGACAGAATCCAGAGCTGTCCATGTCGCATGGCGTCCTGCGTTTGGTACTGCACACAGGCCTGAATGTCGTCGCCAAGCGGTGCAAAGACGGTCATGCTCTCAATCGAGACTGGCTGCGCCATTGCGTCGCCAGCGTGACGGATGAGCATACTGCTGGCTTCGAGCAAGGCCGGATGCAGCACAAAGCGAGCGGCATCGGCCGCAAGGGCAGAGGGCAAACGGAACGGGGCGCTGTACGTGAACTGCGTCGGTGCATCCTGGGACACCGCGCCGGGATCGCTTTCCCGTACAGGTGGGCTCGTACCTTGCTGACATTGAAAGGGGGGGCCCAGCGCACGCAATCGCTCGCTCAGATCTGCCAAGTCCTGTTGACCTAGAAGCGGGGGAGGAGCGCTTGGCAGCGACGGACAAGCGGCGGAGTCTAGCGCTCCAGGGGTCGCCTGGAGCGTGACCAGCGTCTGCCACGCTCCACCTGCATCTTCTCGTTCGATTTGAATGCTGAACTGACCGTTGCTTTCTTGGACAAAGGAATACAAGGCCACAGGTTCATCGTCCGATACGATGCATGGCGCGGCGAACTGGATGGCGCGCAGCGTACATGGGAATCCCAAGTCATGCGCTTGAGCCAGCGCACACGCGAGCTCGATCTGCGCCGCGATCGGCAGGATGCGCGATCCGCTCTGGCCGGACTTTGGCAGCAGCCAAGAATCCTTGGTCACGAGTGTGCGATAGGCTCCGCCGCGGGGCGTCTGTTCCCAGCCATCGAGAAGCGGGTGATGAAGGGCTGCCGCCCGTTCTGATTCCTTTTTCTTGGTGGCATGGCGGGCTGCGGCGCCAACCTCTCGCCAGCCGTCCCAGTTGATCGAGAGCACTAGGCGCCCTTCTTCGCCGTTGCTGCTTGCCGCGTAGGCGTCGAGGAAGGCGTTGGCAGCCGCATAGTCGGCCTGTCCCATTCCGCCCAAGATCGCGGTGAGCGAAGAGCACAAAAGGAAGAAGTCGATGGGAACGCCGCGCAGAGCCGCCTCAAGTGCCAGGGTTCCATGCACTTTGGACCGCAGAATCTCCAAAGAACTCTCGCGCGTGCGCTGATGCAGAAGTCCGCCTGTGGCGACTCCCGCAGTATGGATTACGCCATCTAAAGTCCCGAAGCGGGACATTGCCAGATCGACCAGCATGCGAGTCTGTGCTGGATCGCTGACATCGGCGGCCTGCACGAGCAGCCCTCCGGCGTTGACGCGCACTTGCAGGTACTTTTCAAGGCGCAGCCGGACTTCATCCTGGCGAGGCAGGGACAGGATGTGGCGCCAGTCCTTTTCCGGTGGCGTGCCATTGCGGCTGACAAGAATCAAGCGCGCACCGTACGTTGAAGCCAGATGCTCGGCCAAGGTCAGTCCGATTCCACCCAGGCCGCCCGTGATCAAGTACACGCCCCCTTGCTGCAAAATCGGAAACGGCGGCGGAACCGCTTCCCCCATGGGTTCATAGGTGCAATAGAGGCGCTCACCAGCCCGCAGAGCAATGAGCGGAGTGCTGGGGATCAAGCTCAACTCGTTCACGATCAAGCGACGCACATCGTCGGTATGAAGCTCATGGCTGGCCAGATCGATCTGGCGAAAGGCAAGCTCGGGATACTCAAACGGAACCACTTTTCCCAACCCGCACAGCAGCGCGGAAAGAGGGCTGCTCGGCTTGCCGCGAGCGGCCACAGCACCCACGGTTACGACGTTTAGCTGCGCGACCGAGAGTCCCGCGCTACTGAGCGCCTGCAGAAGAGTGATGACCGAGAAGTATCCGTTGTTCAATGCGACTTCCGTGCGGTCTTGCCCTGCTGGCGGATCCAGCGACAGCGTGTGCAAGATGCCATCCGGCGGATCGGACTTGAGTGCGGCGAACAGCGCAGACAGATCGGCCACGCTGGTTGGGTTGACCTCGAAACGCTGCGGTCCCAGCTTGGCAAAGCCCGCGCCGATGGTCACCACCATGCAGGAATCGCCCAAGCGCTCGGCGAGGCGCTGTCCGATTCCCGCTGCATCGGCAAAGACCAGCCAGCGACGGATCGGTTTGCCTTTCAGGCCTGCCGGTGCGGGGCGCCACGCGGGCGTGTACAGCCAGCCAGGGGGACCCTGTGGACGCGGCAGCGTGGTCTCTGGCGCTGCGGCCGCCAGCGCGTTTTTGGGATCCAAGATCGGCTGGCCGTGCAGAGTCATGCGCGTCCTGCGTCCAGCCAGCGTTCCCGAAAACGTCGGGCGCGGAAGTTGGATCCGGCCGGTGTGTGAACCGGTCTGCGAAAACGATCCGCTGACATCCCGTGGGTAGTAACCAGTCACTCCGCGCACGGCCCAGAACTTCTTCCGCTCAAACGGATACGTGGGAAGGTGTACCCGCTGCGGGATGGCCGTCCGGTCCTGGCTTTCGCTTAAGCTCTCACGCAGTGCCGACCACAAAATCGGAATTCCCATGCACCACGCTCGTGCGGCAACGCCAAGAGTCCGTTCAGCTTCCGCCGCTTCGTCGCCAGATCGCCCAAGCGTGGGCAAGACCTGCAGGGGCTCCGGCCTCTCGCTGTGACGGCGTGCCAGCGAGCTCAACGACTCACCCGGACCGCATTCGACCAAAGAGGGGGCGCGTTTTAGCAGCCGACCCAGCGCTTGATCAAAACGAACCGTGCTGCGTAGCTGACGCACCCAGTACTCTGGCTGCATCGCCTCGTGTGCCGGCAGCCAGTCCCCAGTTAGACACGATAAAAAAGGAATGGTACCGGACTGCATGCGCGTCCGCGCCAAGGTTCGCGCGAAGCGCTCCAGGATCGGATCCATCAGGCGCGAGTGGAAGGCATTCGAGGTTCGCAGTCGGCGCCCTTCCAGCCCACGTGCCGCGAGTTGATCCGAAAGCTGCGAGATGGCTTCCTGCGTGCCGCTGACCACACACTGACTGGCGCTGTTGACGGCCGCTAGATCGAGCGCATTTCCGAGCAGTGGGCGAAGCTCGGCCTCGCCAAGCGGGACCGACAGCATCGATCCCGCCGGGGTGTCTTGCATCAAGCGACCGCGCTCGGCGACAAGGACCAGTGCTTGCTCGACGGAAAATACGCCGGACACGCAGGCCGCGACATATTCCCCCAGGCTGTGCCCAAGAAGTCCGGCGGGCACGACACCCCAGCGCAGGAGCACGCTGGCAATGGCGTATTCCACGGCGAAGAGGATGGGCTGCAAGACGGATGTCTGCTCAATGGCCTGACGTTCTTGCAGCAAGCGCCAGAGCGGAATGCCCAGCTCTTTCTGCAGGATGTGATCCGCGCGCTGAAGCTCTTCCCGTACCGCAGGGATGTCGCGGGCGAGGGACATGGCCATACCGGGATACTGCGCGCCTTGGCCGGGAAATAGGAATCCAATGGCTTCAGGAGAGTCCAGGATCGTGCTCGGCGTCGTCTGATCACGGAGCTTGCGCACGGCGTCCGCCGCGTCGCGGGCGATGAGCGCTTGGCGGTGGCGGCGCTCCATACGTCCGGTCTGCAGAGTGTGCGCGACCGACGAAAAGGGCAGGGGCTGTCGGTCCAGGAAGTTCGCCAGGTCGCTGGCGATGCGCCGCACGGCATGCGGTACGGCCGCTGACAACGGCAGCAGCTGCAGAGCCGTTCCCCGCGGCGGGGATTGCTTAGTTTCCGGCGCCTGTCCGACGATCACGTGAGCATTCGTTCCACCGATGCCAAACGAGCTCACCCCAGCAATCAGGGGACCTTCCGCGGTCCATGGGCGCAGCTCACGATTGATCTGGAACGGGCTGTCCTGAAGCGGAATCTCGGGATTGGGTTTTTCAAAATGCAGCATGGCCGGCAGCATGCGGTTCTTGATCGACAGCACGGCCTTGATCAGTCCGGCGATTCCTGCTGCGATGTTTAGGTGTCCGATATAGGTCTTGGCCGAGCCAAGCGTGCAGTGCGAGCGCGGCACTCCGGCATCGCGGAAGACGTGATCCAGGGCGGAAAACTCAATCGGATCACCCAGCGCGGTTCCTGTGCCGTGAGCTTCCAGCAGCGTGACGTCTTTGGGCGACAGCCCGGCGTAGGCCAGCGCTTGCGTGATGGCATCCACCTGGCCACCGACACTGGGAGCGGTGAAGCCCACCTTGCTATCGCCATCGTTGTTGATGGCTACGCCGTGGATCACGGCATAGATGTCATCGCCATCGCTTATGGCCTCGGCCAAGCGCTTGAGAACGACGGCGCCCACCCCGTCGGCGGGCACGGTTCCCTGGGCTCGGGCGTCGAAGGCGCGGCACTTGCCGTCGGGGGAAAGGATCATGCCTTCGCGGTACCAGTACCCGACGCGGGTCGGTACGCTGAGCGATGCGCCGCCGGCAACGGCCATGTCGCACTGATAGGAAAGAAGCTGCTGACAAGCCAACGCGACGGCTACCAGCGAGCTGGAACAGGCGGTCTGAACCGATAGACAAGGACCGCGCAGGCCCAGCTTGTACGCTGTGCGCGTGGCCACGAAGTCTTTGTCATTGCCGATCAGCAGTTGATACGAAGTCAGCGGATCTCCGCCAGGGGCTGGCCAGCGCAAAAGGTAATCTGGGCTGCCCACCCCTGCGAAGACGCCGATCAGTCCTTTGTACGTGTGAGGATTGCATCCGGCGTCCTCCAAGGCGGTCAGAGCACACTCCAGCCACATGCGCTGCTGCGGATCGGTACACTCGGCTTCGTGCGGTCCCATGCCGAACAGAGCGTTGTCGAATCCATCCTCATCCTGGATGATGCCGCGTGCCCGGACATAGGACGGATTCCGCAGCACGTTGCCGGGAACGCCTGCGCCTAGAAGTTCCTCGACAGTGAAGTGGGTGATGCAGTCCACGCCATCCCGCAGATTCCGCCAGAATGTTGCGATGTCCGGGGACTGTGGAAAGCGTCCTGCCATGCCGATGATGGCGATGGCATTGCTGTTCGTTGGTTCACTCATCGTCCACGCCTCCCTTGGGGACGCTGGGTTGCGGCCCGCGCTGCGCGTTCTTCAGCACGGCGCTGCACATCGTTGCCCTGCGAGCGACCGCGGCTGATCAAGATCCCCATGGCCTCGATCGTTGGGTGGGCAAACAGATCAGACAGCGGCACGCGTGTGCCCAAGCGGGCTTCCAACAGAGCCTGCACCTCGATCAGGCGCAGCGAGCTTCCCCCCACATCAAAGAAGTTTGCGGTTCGCGAGACGGATCGACCCAGCACCGTCTTCCAGATCTCGGCGACCAGCGATTCCCATTCCGTGAGCTGTACGGGGTCATCGGCGCTGCTGGCACTGGCGCGCGGCAGTGCCGCATAGTCCAGCTTGCCGTTGGGAGTCAAAGGCAGTGTCGGAAGCACAACCAGATCCGACGGCACCATGTGGGGCGGCAAGTGGGCCCGCAGTGCGGTGCGCAGATCCGCCAAGAAATCGGATTCCGATTTGGGTGGGGCTTGGGATGCGTCGGCGCTGCCTGCCGACTCGCGCACGACATAGCCCAGCAGGCGGGCGCTGGCTCCTTCGCCATCGATGCGCGCCACTGCAGTCGCCACGCCCGTCTGGCTGCGCAGAGCGGCCTCGACCTCGCCGAGCTCAATGCGAAAGCCTCGTAACTTGCGCTGATCGTCCTTGCGACCTAGGAATTCCAGCACACCCTCGTGGCGCCAGCGCACCGTGTCCCCGGTTCGATACAAGCGCCGCGGGACGTCGGGAGTCTGCTCGGGAAAGCGGGCCGCGCTCAGCTCGGGGCGCGCGTGATAGCTGCGCGCCAGGCCACAGCCACCGATGTATAGCTCTCCGGGAACCAGCGGGGGGACCAAGCGCTGCGCGGCATCCAGAACGAACACTTCGGCTCCTGAAAGAGGGCGTCCGATGGGGGGCTCACCGTCGCTTTCCTGGCAGTCATGCGTGGTGGCCACAATGGTCGCTTCAGTTGGACCGTAGGCATTTCGCAAGGTCCGTCCGCGACCAAAGCGCGCAACCAAGTCTGCGGGGCAGCGCTCGCCTCCAACCAACAGCAGGCGCAGATCCGGCAAGGAATGCACAGGAAGCTGCGACAAGACAGACGGCGGCAAGAGCACCTGGCCGATTCGTTCCTGCGCCAAGAGCTCGACAAGCTCGGAGCCTGCCAGGGCAAAGCGCTGCGTCGGAATGACCAGCGTTCCCCCTTGCGTGAGCGCGATGAGGATCTCGGCTACGGACCAGTCAAAGGACAGCGATGCGAACTGCAGCAGGCGCTCGCCTTTGGTCAGTGGGAATGCGCTGGGAATGACCTCGGCCAGCGAAGACAGGCTGTGCTGTTCGATGAGGACCCCTTTCGGAAGTCCCGTTGACCCGGATGTATAGATCACATAGGCCAGCGCATCCGGGGCGACCTGGCAGTCGATCGGGCGTTCGAGCTGGCCAGCGCTGATCCCTGCGGAATCGGTCCCCCGCGATTCACCGCGCGGGATCTGCAGACCTGGATCCGAGCTGCTTGCGAGGCTCGCCACGTCGTCGAGAAGCAGGCGCGGAATGCCCTGGTCTGTCAGCACCTGCGTGCTCTGCACGGTCAGGAGCAGCGCGGCCCCGCTGTCGCTTAGCATCCAGCGCAGGCGGCCTTCGGGATACGAGGGATCCAAGGGCACATAGGCGGCGCCAGCTTTCCAGACTCCCAAGATGCCTGCGATGGCGGCGGGTGAGCGTGGGCAGGCCAGCGCAACACGGGTCTCTTTTGTCGCGCCGTGGACTCGCAACGCTTGAGCTATGCGAGTCGACCAGGAATCAAGCTGCTCGTACGTCAGCTCCTCTGCACCATAGCGAATGGCGGCCGCCGTGGGCTGAGACTTCACATGGTCAGCGAAGCGATCCAGAACAGACGGCGGACGACTCGTCGCAGCCTGCTGTGCGGCAGGCGATCCCGACAGGTGATGGAGCAGGGCGTCGCGCTCCTCATCAGACAACATAGGAAGATCAGAAAGTGGGCAGTCGGGTGTGCTGGTGGCCGCCTGCAGCAAGCGCTGGTAGTGCCCGAGGAGCTGCGTGATGGTTGCCTCGGAATACAGATCGGTCGCGTACTCAAGCTCGATGTACAGCGAGTCCTGTGTCGGCCACGTATACAAGGTCAGATCGTAGGCAGACTTTCCCGGATCGACGAACCGCGCATCGACCTGCAGACCGGGCAAAGACAAAAGACCCCGCTGTCCTGGCTGCGGAGCGTACGCCATCTGGAACAGCGGATGGCGGCTGGTCTCGTGCTGCAGAGCCAAGAGCGAGCGTACGCGCGAAAAGGGCAGCGCGCTGTGACGATACGCCGAGTGGGTCTGCTCGCGCACGACGCGCAAGAGCGAGCGAAAGCTGCTCTGCGGGGGCAGCTTCACCCGAACTGGCAGAAGATTGAGGAGAGGCCCCTGCACCGCATCGCTGCCCGGAATGTCGCGGCTGGCGTACGGCATACCGATCACCAGATCGTCCTGTCCGGTATAGCGCTGAGCCAGGGCAAAGAGGCCCGAAAAAAGGAGTGTGTTGAGCGTGACTCCTTCCGACTGCGCAAGCTGCTGCAGACGGGGGCGCAGATCGGCAGGCAGGGTCGCAGCGCGCAGACGTCCGCGCAGCGAAGCGGTCTGTGGGCGCGGCGTATCCCCCAGGATCTCGCTGGTCGCGGGTGCGTCCGCAAGCTGGCTGCGAAAGAACGCTTCGCTCTCTGCGAAGTGAGCCGACGAAAGCTGAGCGCGCTGCTGCGCCGCCAGTTGAAAGAACGTAAGCCGTGGCGGTGAAACGGGCAGGCCTGCGTACTCCGCCGATAGCTCATGCAGCAGGCGATCGACGGACCAGCCATCCGTAATTACGTGATGCAGCAGCAGCAAGAAGAGGAACTGGACGTCCGTTGTTTGAAAAAGGAATGCGGAAGCCGCGGCCTGTTCCAGATCAAACGGCCGCCGCAGGATGTCCTGCACGATCGGAGTCCGCAGCGGATCTTGGTCGGGAGGGCTGGCAGCACGCAGATCGTGTACCTGCAAAGCAAATGTGGCCGTGTGACCGACCTTCTGCATGGGGCGACCGTGCAGGGTCTTAAACTGCGTGCGCAGCAGAGGATGGCGAGCCGACAGGCGGTCCAGCGCGGCAGCAAGGCGTGGCGCGTCGAGTGGGCCGGTGATGCGAAAGGCCGCCGGGCAGTGATAGACCGTGCTCTGCGGGGCAAGCTGCTGGACAAACCAGATCTGCTCTTGCATGGCCGAGAGGGGCTGCCATTCTTCATCTAGCGCGGAGTCAGCCGCTGTTCCTGCGTGCGATGTCGCAGGGGAATTAGGAATGGACTGCCGGCTCTGCTCGCGCTGCACCTCGGCGGCCAAGGCCGCTACCGTCGCGGCGCGAAACACGCTGCCCGCGGGTAGGGTGACGCCCAGGCGCTCTGCGATCTGCAGCGAGAGCTGCATCGCCTGAAGCGAGCTCCCTCCCGCGGCGAAGAAGTCGGCATCTGCGCGGGTGATGGGGCGACCGAGCACGTCCGCGAACAGCGCGGCAATGGCTTGCTCGGTGCCCTGAAGTTCGCTGACCGGACGCTCGGCTTCGCTGTCCTGCGGAATCGGCAGTGCATCGCGATCGAGCTTGCCGTTTACGGTCAAGGGCAGGCTCGGCAGCAGCACAAGCGCCGACGGACACATGTACTCAGGCAGGGCGTGCCTTAGCTTGTGGCGCAGAGCCGGAATGGAGAGCTCCGCGCCGCTCCGCGCCACGATATACGCCAGCAAAATGGAGGCGCCATCTGTCCGCGTGCGCGAGATCACGGCGGCATCGGCGATTCCAGGATCGGCGCGCAGGGCGGACTCGATCTCACCCAGCTCGATGCGATGGCCGCCCACTTTGACTTGCTGATCCATGCGGCCGATGTATTCAAGCTCGCCGTCTTCGCCCAAGCGCACCAGATCCCCGGTGCGGTACAGGCGCGCGTTTGGATCGCTGTCGAAGGGGTCTTTTCGGAATCGCTGCTCGGTCAGCTCGGGTCGACGCAGATAGCCGCGGGCCACACCAGCGCCGCCCACCCATAGCTCGCCTTCTTGACCTGCCGCCACCGGACGCTGATCGGGGTCGAGGATGTGCAGACTCAAATCGGGAATCGCCGCTCCGATCAGGCTGCGCGTCTCGTGCTGGTCTGGTGTGCGAAGCGGGCGCGCCGTGATGATGACGCTGGTCTCGGTGATGCCATACAAGTTGATCAGCTTCGGAGAGCGATCGCCATGCCGTTCGAACCATGGACGCAGTCGCCGCAGATCCAGGGCTTCGCCGCCGATCATCACATAGCGCAGCGTGCTTGTAGCGACGGGCTGGCCTTCGCTGTGTGCATCACAGAAGAGAGCGTCCGCTCGCTGGAAAAGCTGCCACTCGGAAGGGGTCTGGTTAAGAACGGTGATGCCTTCGTGGATCACGAGCTGATAGAAGGCCATGGGATCGCGGCTGATCGACAAGGGCACCATGACCAAGCAGCCGCCATACAAGAGCGCGCCCCACATTTCCCAGACCGAAAAATCGAACGAGAATGAGTGAAACAGCGTCCAGCGATCCTGGGGACCAAAGTGAAACCACTCTTCGGTCTCGCGGAACAGACGCAGCAGGTTACGTTGGGTGACGCATACGCCCTTGGGTCGGCCCGTCGAGCCGGATGTGTAAATGACATAGGCGAGCGAGTCATCGGCAGGTGTGAGCGGCGGCAGCGCAGTGGCTGAGTTCGCGGCCGATTCCGTATCGGATGCGCGATCGCAGTCGGCATCTGCTGCGCCATCAAGCAGCAGAATTCGGGCGGGACAGTCGGCATAAAGCGGCAGGAACTGCGACTCGGTCAGCAGCACGGCGCACTGGGAATCTGCCAGCAGGAAGTCGCGCCGCTCGGCTGGATAGGCGGGGTCAATCGGGACATAGGCGCCACCGGCACGCAGAATGGCCAGAGCCCCGATGACAAGCGCCGCAGAGCGACTCGCAGACAGGCCCACCAGGACCTCTGGGCCAACGCCTGCTCGACGGAGAGTTAGAGCCAGCGCGTCCGCTCGCTGGGCTAGGTCACGGTAGGAAATACTGAGACCTTGATCGCGGATGGCGATGGCGTTGGGAGTCTGCTGGGCCCAGCGCCAGATTGAAAAATGAGCCGCTGCCGCATCCTTGCTCTCGAACGATGTGAAGTCCATACCTGCGTGCCCCCGTTGCGACGCCGCCGGCAACCGACTCGCTGGAATCGGTATACCGGCGGATGAGAGATGATATCACCTGAGCTTTGGCGGTACGTGTCTGCGTCGATTTCGGCAATAGAAACAGGGATTTATGGACACGGCCCCAAGTGCAGATGGCTGACAATAGGAAATCGCTAGGATTCCGTTTTAGGGAATTCTAGTAGGCCGGGGAGCGAAGGCGGGACATACGACAGAGAGGACAGCGGCAGGGGGCAGAAGCGGGCGGGGGAAGGCTGCGGGCGGGGGAAGGCTGCAGGCAGGGTCGATCCGACGAGCAGGGGCTCAGAAACTGATCTTGCCTTTTAGGAATAGCTCGGTACCACCAGCGGCTGGGTCGCCAAACTTGGTCGAGCGGTCGCCCAGCATGATGAAGCCGCCGAGCATGAGCTCTGTGGCATCGTAGACGGTCCAGATGATCTGCGGGAACAGCACTCCGGTGGCCTGATAGTCATCCCATAGGCCGCTCCCCAAGTCGATCGAGGGGACCTTGATGACACCGAACAAACGAAACAGGAGTCGGTCCTGCAGAGCCTTGACATCGAGTCCTGCCACCAGGTAGTCGCCCATGCGTGACTCGACGCGCGGCTCTTCTTTGATGTTGTTGGCATCTTTGCGCGGTCGAGCGATGCGGCCGGCACCGAACTCGTCGATGAAGCCGTGTACATACTGGAAGTTGATATAGACCTTGCCCGCGATGGTGTAGTCGGCTCCCACGGTCGCTTTCACAAAGGGCGTGTTGTCGATCACAACGGGGCGTTCGACCGTCGTGCCGGCCGGTCGGATGTAGCGGACATAGCGGCCGAGTGACTCGTCGAAGACGTACTCCATGGGCTTGACCGTGGGGGGCATCGTGACTTGGTCATAGACCGCAAGCTCGACACGCCCCGGCAGATACAGCGCTGCTTCTGCCCAATAGCCCATTCCGCCGAGCTTTTCGATCGAGCCCGCCATCTCCAGACCGATCACATCGGCTTTGGGATAAACCAGCTCGGTCTTGATCAGGTTGTTGTCGATGCTGCCGGTGGCGATGGACCACGCGGGAACCGGAATCCCAAAGCGGCCGTGGTAGTACGACACTCCCATGTCTTGATCCCACAGCTTCCACGCGACGCGTCCGCCGGCTTGCATATTGGCGAAGCTCAGCTCAGGAGCGAGGGGGGCTGCTTCGATGGTCAGCGTGCGACCGCTTGGAATCAGTGCGCCAGTGTTTGGATCGATGCGCGGGACATAGAGCGTGCGCTCGTTGTCGAGGGCTGCGCGAATCCCTTGATTTAGGACCGGCGCTGGTCGCAGCGGATCGAGCAGCGCAACGGGAGCGGTACGGGGAAGCTGGGCTGGGCGAAACACCGGAACCAGCACCGCCGTGATGTTGAGATCGCCCACTGGGTTCCAGTCGGCGCGCACCATGTTGTTGGCTAGCGCTCGCCCGAACATCAGCGGGTCGGAAAGATCCAAGGTGTTGACGTTGGCGATGGGATTGAACTTGTCGGCAGACCCCCACGGCACCACCTGGCGTCCGATGCGCAGATCAAAACGCGGGATGGCGCTGCCGAACAGGTTGTTGATGTCGATGTATGCGGCGTGAAATTCAAAGAAGAAGGGATCGACGTAGGGCCGCAGTGTGCTGGAGTCGATGCTGGAGAGATCGGAAAATCCCCAGGTCACCATCTCGACATCAGCGACGGCGCGGACCTTGTCGCCGATGCGCGCATTGAGCGTGCCGCGGATGCGGTTTTCGTTGCGCGAGACGCCGTTTTTCAGAAGCAGCCACTGCGAAGGCTGCGGCGCAGGCGGCGGCTGTTCGTCCGATAGGATGCGGAATCGGATGTCGCTGCTGACATAGCCCGACAGCTTGACGTCGATGTCGGCCTGCGCGACGCCTGGACTTTGAAGCGACAGCGCGGCGAACAGAGCGAAGAGGCAGCAGGACGAGTGGGAGGGGAAAAAAGTACGCATGCGCATTCGCTATACCGCGGCTTCGGCAACCGGCGTAAGCGCTTTTATCCGGGAACAGGGCGTCGGGCGCGGGCCGATCGGAAGGATGCAGAACAGAGTGTGCGAAATCGCTCGGGCGGCGTGACTTCCCTGGGCGCTGTATCGACGCAGAGCCCTGATTCACAGCCTAGGATTGGGAGTGTGCGAAAGCGCTCAGTTGCAGAAGTTTGTTGCACAATCCTGCGTGACACAGCAACACCGGACACGGTAGCTTTTCACGATGCGTACACGCTTCCTGGCATTCGCTTCGCTGTCGTTGCTGGCTCTGTTGGGTGTGTTGTCGTCGGCGCGGGCCGCTCCGCTGCCGCCGCTGGCCCCGCAGAATCGCCTGGTACTGAGCAACCTGCTGGTGCTGCGGCTGAATCCGGTGGGACTGGAGGATCAGATTCGCTTTGGTCTGCAGCACCGGCTGTCGGAAGAGAGCGATGGTCCGCTGAAGCGTGATTCATTCCTATTTGCCGGGATCGCTCCGCGCATCAATCCCGCGTTCATCAAGCTGGGTCCCTCGGTCGAGATCCAGCCACTGTCGATTTTCAACCTGCGCGTTGGGGTTGAATACGTTCAACTGTTTGGCACGTTTGGATTTCTGCAGTCCTACTCGTCAGCCACCGATGAGTACGACGACAAGCGCATTGCCACGTGCTCGACGCGCAGCGCGCTGGATCAGTGTCGGTATCAAGGGGCCGACGGGGCGGAAGTGGTGGGAGCATCCGATGTGCGAAGTTCCGCTGCGGCAGGGCTGCACTTAATGATCGAGCCGACGCTGCAGCTAAGGCTGGGACCGGTGGCGCTGCGCAACAAGCTAGCTATCGAGTACTGGAGCATGGGGACGCGCCTCGGCGATCGCACTTTTTACGATGTCACGCTGGATACACTGGTGCCCAAGCGTGGCTGGGTGATCGCCAACGATTTGGATGTCGTTTTTGTGACGCGCTTCCGCTTGTCCGCGGGTCTGCGTTACTCGCTGGTGCAGGCGCTGTATCAAGATTCCGATTTCCGCGTTGGGGAAGATCGGACGCCAGCCGACAACATGGTGCAGCGTCTGGGGCCCATGGTGTCGTATTCCTTTTTCGATCGCGGATACACCCACTTCAACAAGCCAACGCTGTTGCTTTTGGTGTCGTGGTACGTCGACCATCGCTATCGCGCGGGTCAGGCTCCGGCGGCGATCCTGCCTGGGGTCTTCGTGCAGTCACCGGGCATGCCGTACATCCTTTTGGGATTCTCGTGGCAGTCGGACTTCATCAATCGCCGAGATACGCGCAAGGCAGCCAAGCCGCAGGGGTAGGGTGCGGTAAGACGGCAGCGGTGGTGCTTCCTATTTCTCCTGCTTTAGGCGGCTCACCTGTTCGGATAAGCCGAGGAAGCGCTGCCAGACGCGGTGCAGGGTGTTCATCGCGAGCTTGACGCCGAGCGCAGGGTCCGATCGCATCAGGGCCTGTAGCTCGTCGAGAGGGAACATCAAGACGCGGCTTTGCTGATCGGCGCGCGTTGTCGCGACGCTTTGGCCTGGATGCAGGGATAGCTCACCAAACGGATCGCCAGGGCCCACCCAGCCCATGCGTACGCCGTCTCGCCACACCGACAAGCGGCCATCGAGGACCAAGAAGAGATGGCGCAGCGGCTGGCCGGCTGCGATGAGCACTTCGTCGGTGTCGAGGACCTGGCCCGTCGCCATCTGCTGCATGCGCAAGAGCTCGGCGTGGCTGAAGTCGGCAAACAGGCTGGCCTTGGCCATCGCGCTGCGCACCTCTTCTGAGCCAACGCGGATGGCCGGCGATGCGGCACACGAGGTCACCTGAACGACGATGGCCGTCGCGTTATCCCGGCCGCCGCCATCGAGCGCTCCTTGAATCAGGGTCTGCACGGCAGACTCGCTGGACTTGCGCAGCGCGCTGTCGAGCATGTTCGGATCGACCATGCCGTACACACCATCGGAGCACAGCAAGAAGACATCGTCTGCTGCGATGTCGAGATACGCGGTGTCGACTTCGACCTTGGGATACACACCCAGCGCACGCATCAGAACGTTGCGCTGCGGATGCTTTGCCACTTCTTCCGCCGTGACGCTGCCGCTGTTCAGCAGAGTCTGACCGAGTGTGTGATCTTCCGTCATTTGGTACAGCACGCCGCCGAGCAAACCATACACGCGGCTGTCGCCGACATGCGCCAGAAACAAGCTGCGACCGCGGATCAAAAGGACATCGAGCGTGCAGCCCATGCCACGCAGCGCTGGATCGGTGATGCCACGGGCAAAGATCGCCGAGTTCACCTCGCTGACGGCGCCGATCAAGAACTGCAGCATGGCTCGACGGTTTTCCAGGGAGGGATTTTCCAGGAACGGGCGATCCGGGGCTTTCTCGATGGCGCGACGCAATCCGCGGACCGCCATGGCTGATGCGATCTCGCCGCCGGCATGACCGCCCATGCCATCTGCGATCACATACAGGCCAAGCTCTGGCTCGCACAAAAAGGAGTCTTCGTTGTTTTGACGGATGCGGCCGACATCGCTTCGCGCAGCGGCCTGGACCCGAAGAGGCATGGCAGAGACAGAAGTCATCGCATCACTGTATCGCGATCTTCGCGCTCGCTGGAACAGGCTGCTCTGCCTCGCTGGAACCGCGTCTGCGGACCTTGGTACAGGGGTTGCTGATTCAGTCCGGCATGAACACCAAAGCAACACCCATCAAGTCTCTTTCCCATCCCTTGTGGGGCCTGTCTCTGGCAGTGCTCCTCGCCAATGACCACGTGCTCAAGGGCGCGGGGGTCTTGCCCAGCTGGATGACCGGCAAGCTGTCGGATCTCGCTGGCTATTTCCTGTTTCCGTCCCTTTTGGCCACGGCGCTGCGCGTGCAGAGCCGACGCGGCCTGATTGCGTGCCATTTGGCGGCGGCTGGGCTGCTGTTTCTGACGGAGCTTTCACCGGCTTTCTGTGACTGGGTGCTGGCCGTTTCCGGCCATCGCCTGTGGCCGGATCCGACCGATCTGGTCGCGCTGGTCTCGATCGTCCTTTCGTATGTCATCCTTGCGCCGCTGGCCCTGCGCCGCGAGTCGAAGCAGGTCGCGACAGATCGACGCCGCAAGGTGCTGCTCCTGCTGGGAACGGTGGCCACGGTGGCCACATCGCCGAGGCGTCCGCCAGGTGAGCCCGTTCGGATCTGGGATCGCAGCGCAGAAGTGTTTGTGGAAAATCAGCGCGGCCAGTCCCTGCAAGTTCGGGTGAGCGCGCCGAAGGAAGGCATCCAGTACGACTGCAAGACGGCGCTTTCGCGACCAAGCGAGCTGTTTGCAGCGACGCAGTTTTCCGTCGTGCGGCACGTGACCTTGGGAGCTGGCGACTCGCTGCCGCTTTCGGAATACAACTTCAATCATCCCGAAGGCTGCAATGTCGTGTGGATTGCGGCAGAGGGCAGTCCCGAATACATCGCGGTGTGGCGCAGCGGCACGTTTGTCTTCGGCAACAGTCCGACGAGCGCCAGCGGTCGTATCGTCATCACCCAAGGCAAGCTAGAGGGACCAGAAGGTCTGTCGCTTGTGACGCCAGCGACGGAACCGCAGGCCCCGACAGCGCAGTGTGCGGCGGTCGACACGAGTACGGAGCCGGCGTGGTCTGCGGCGCTGCCGACCTCGGGTTCGCATACGCTGCGCAGCGTCGTGTCGGGGGCAGATGGCTGCGATGTCTTGCTGTTGGCGCAGGGAACCAGTGAGCACCGCTTTACCGTCTGCAGCGAGCCCGTGGCCCTGCCGTTTGTGGCGGGTGACAGCCTGCGCTTTGATCTGCCCGCCGATGGCTCGGATGGGCTGGTGATCAGCGGTCAAAGCGGCGGCAAGACCGTCACGCTGACGCTGGTGCGCAAGGCCCTGGCGCTGACCAGCCAGCGCATGGCTCCAGAATGCCCGGTGGTCCAGCGGACCTGCGGAGCGGGAGAGGCGGTGCGCGTGCAGGTGCCGACCGTTTTGGGCCTGAGCCAGCCGTTGGCACGCGGTGAGCAAGAGACGATCGGCATGGGCGCGCAGACGGTCGCTGTCTATGTCCGCCGCGCCGAGCGTGTGCTGCTGAATGACCGCGCCTGCGATGTCTCGGGCAGCCTGAGCTTGCGCGCAAGCTACATCACATGGAGCACCCGCTAGTCGTGCCAGAACACACGGAATCAGCGTAAGGAGTCGACGATGAAACGCTCTCTTCTGTTTGCCTTGCTGTGCGGGTCGGTGATTGGTTCGTCGCTTGCGACGGGCTGCGGATCCAGCGATGCCGCGTCGGACTATTCAGGCTTCGCGCCGGGTGGAACGGGCCTATCGCCGGGTGGTGCGCAGGACTTCGGGCGCTTCAAGGCGCTGCTCGAAGCCGGCAAGATCCCTGGGCCCGAGACGCTGGACCAAGTGGGCTTCTTTGCCGAGCACAAGATCGGCACACCGCCGACTTCGTGCAGCGATCCGGTGTGTGCGGCGGGCCAGTTCGGCGCCATGAACAACATGATCAGCGGCTCGACCTGCACGCTTGTGCATCTGGCTTTGGGCACGCCGCTGGATCCGCAGACGCAGCCGCGGCCGCCCGTCGATGTCGCGGTGGTGGTGGACCTGAGCTCGGCCGATCTATCCGGCAGCGTAGGCATCTCCGACTTGACGGCTGGCTTAGGCAAGCTGCTCGATGGCATCGATAACGCCGACACCGTGACGCTGCTCAGCGTCGATCAGTCGCTGCGCGTCCTGTCCGAGCGAGTGCCGGGCACCCTGCGCGAAACGGTGCGCTCGTCGCTGCGCTTGCTAGGGCCAGGGCGCGGGCCAGATGGTGTCGAGATCTATGATGGCCTGCGCTATGCCGTCGACGCGCTGGGCGCACCGGTCGCCGGTCGGCATCGTCGGGTGGTCTTGGTCAGCGGCGCCCAGGCCAAAGGCCAGATCCCGTCGGCGCGTACGACGCGACTTCTGCAAGGCTTTGCCGAGGCGAGCGGCGGCGTCACCGTGTTGGCGCTGGGCGAAGTGGGCAACCTAGGCTTTCTGCAGAGCCTCGCCGATGCCGGAGCGGGCACTCTGTACAATGTGCGGCGGACCAGCGAGCTGCCGGGTCTGTTCGATCGCGAGGTCAGCTATAGCCTGATTCCCGTCGCGGAAAAGGTGGTGATTCGCCTGTCACCGGGGCGCTCGTACCGCTTGCGCGAGGTGTTCGGTATCAACGCGCAGAGCTTCCAGCTGTCGGCAGAGGGCGGAACGATTCGCATCCCGGCGCTGTTTGCGGCCTGGCGCAAGGACCCCAAAAACATATTTGACCGTCGCGGGGGCGGCGGGGCCATCTTGGTGGAAGTGCTGCCGCGCAAAGATGCCGTCAACGAGCGGCCCGCCACCGTCGGCAATGTCGAGATCGAGTACAACGCACCCGGCGCGGCGCGCAAGACCACTCGCTTGACCGTCACGGCCCCTGATGGCCCCTTTGGTACGCCGAGCACGGGGCGCTTCAGCTCGCGCGAGGTCGAAAAGGGCTTCGTCGTGCTGAACTTGTACGTCGGCCTGCGCATGGCTAGCGAGCGCGCCGCCGTTGGGGATCTGCGCGGCGCCTACGATGTTCTTTCGTCGCTGGAAGCGAAGGCCAGGCAGTGGAACACGAGCGCCAACGACCTCGAGGTCTATGACGACCTGCGCTATGTCCAGATGTTCCTCAATCTGCTGGCGCAGCGCGGCGCTGATTCCGAGCCGCCGCGCGCCGTCGAGTACATCCAGCCCTGGCCCCGCGACTGATCCGCCGCGCCTCACTGCCCGCTGCCTCTTGCTGCCCGAGCGCCCTGTATATGCCTGTTTATGTGACTGTGGATCCCTGTGTGCAGGGCCATTTCGTCGCCCATGTTATGTCGATTTCGTGCGCCGGGAGCGCATTGCGTATTTCACGGTGACCTTTTGCTCAGGATGACCCGGCACACGTCCGCCTAAGAGCATGCGATATGCGTCTGTCTCAACGCCGACCAAGGCGACCTTGCCCGAGGCGTCGCTGTGAATGCCCCATCCATAGCGCTTGCCCAGATCCGAGGCGCGCAGGCAGGCCTGCGGTCTGGCAAAAAACTTTGCGCGAGCGGCCTCCCTATCGGTGGGTGGCAGCCGCTGGCGCTCAGCGAAGACGGCAAACAACACGTCGTCCGAGGTCAGACCGTAAGGCTGGGCCTGAATCAGGCGATAGGCGATCCGCGCGGCCGAGGGGGTCGCCGCTTCTTTGGGGATGGTGCCCTGCGTGGCCGGACAGTCGGGGGCTACAGCGATGAAGGTGTCTTGATAATTGGTGCTGTGCATGTTCGCAGTGCATATATCACAAACTGCGAATGATCGTACGATACAAAGCCAAACAAGCTCAACGATTCCATTAAGCATTCAACATATAGTTCTGGCTCACACGGCATCGTATCTGCCCCGCAAATCGGCCTGGCACGACCAGCGGCGCGCGGGGCTTGTTGCGCCTTTGCTTGGCTGGCTCGGGCTGGGCGTAGGCGCTGCGAAGCGATGCGCGCATCGGGGCGACTGCGGTCACCCAGATTGGTCACCCAGAGGGGTCACCCAGAGGGGTCCCTGAGATCGCTCACTCAGAACACAGAGGAGCCGCGCAGCCAGCGAGGCGCGAAATTCTTCGGCCGCCGCAAAAAACCTTCTGTACTTCGGTCGCAGCGGGTACTATGCAAGAATCCTCTGGGGCCAAAGCGGTCCCAGACCTCACCCGTATGGATGACTTTCACTGCTCATTCTGTGGCAAACGACGACGCGAAGTCCGCAAGCTCATCTCTGGGCCGCGGGTCTTCATCTGCGATGAGTGCGTCTCGCTCTGTAACGAGATCCTCTCAAAAGAGGATACGCAAGAGCGCCCCAAGTTCCCCAAGCCGAAGGACGTGGCCGAGGAGCTGGATCGCTATGTGGTCGGCCAGTCGCGCGCCAAGAAGGCTCTCGCCGTCGCCGTTTACAACCACTACAAGCGCATCCAGTCGCGCGGTCGTACCGGCGATGTCGAGATCCAAAAGGGCAACATCCTGATTATTGGCCCGACCGGATGCGGCAAGACGCTCTTGGCGCAGACGCTGGCGCGCAAGCTGGACGTCCCTTTTGCGATTGCCGATGCGACGACGCTCACAGAAGCTGGCTACGTCGGAGAAGACGTCGAGAGCGTCATCAAGGCGCTCTATCGCAACAGCAACGGCGATGTCGAGCGAGCGCAGCGTGGCATCATCTGCATCGACGAGATCGACAAGATCGGACGCAAGGGCGGCGGTCCGTCGGTGACGCGCGATGTTGGCGGCGAGGGCGTGCAGCAGGGCCTGCTGAAGCTACTGGAAGGCAAGCACGCCACGATCACTCCCGATGGGGCTCGCAATCGTCCGCAGCAAGAGCTGATACAGGTCGACACAACGGACATCCTGTTCATCTGCTGCGGCGCCTTCAACGGTCTGGAAGACATCATTCGTCGGCGAGTGGGTGAGCGAGCCATTGGTTTCGGTGCTCGGGTAACCACCAAGAGCGACGAAGACAAAGACGCTCTGCGGGCCATGGTGCGCACCGAGGATCTGACCAAGTACGGCATGATCCCAGAGTTTCTAGGACGCTTGCCGGTCATGGTCTCGTGCGACTCGCTGGATGAAGACGCGCTGTGCGATGTGCTGTGGCGCCCGAAGAACGCGCTGACCAAGCAGTATCAGCGCCTGTTCGAAATGGAAGATGTCCAGCTGCGCTTCTCAGAAGAGGCCATGCGCGCCATCGCCAAGGAAGCACACCGTCGCAAATCGGGTGCGCGTGGCCTGCGCGCGATCATGGAAGAAGTGATGCTGGACATCATGTATGAGATCCCCTCGATGAGCGGCGTGCGCGAGTGCGTCATCACCGAGGACGTGATCGTGAACCGCCAGCGCCCGCAGCTCGTGCGCGAGAAAAAGGCTGGCTAAGGCTGGCTAAAGCTGGCTAAAGAAGCCGACCTGCTGCATGTCTCCGTCCCGCCTGTCTTCCACCCAGCCCTCTTTCTCTTCCTGTCTACGTTCACGTTCAAGCAAGAGCCCGCACGCGCTAGCTCTTGCTTTGCCCTCGAATTCCCGCATTGACACTCGGACGCAAGGCCCGTAGAGTACGCTACCCAATGGCTTGCTTACCCGAGCGTAGAGCGTGTTCAGATCGCGGCTGTGTCTGGTGCCGCGGCGCGACATGCGTGACCAAGCCAGTAGGGTTCTTTATACAGAGGCACTCCTGCCTGTCGTTCTCCGCCTGCACCCGAGGTCTTTAGATATGTTGAAACCAATGGAACGCGAGGTACTCGCCCAGAAGCTGACGGAGGAGCGGGATCGGCTTCTCAAGCTGGCGCGCGATGGGCTCAAGTTCAGCATGGAGCGCGATCGCAACATCGGTCGCGATTCGATTGACGAGTCGATGGAAGAAGAGATCTTTTCGACGGAGCTGCGCCTACGCGACCGCGAAAAATATCTCATCCAGAAGCTGAACGCCGCGCTCGAACGAATCGCCAGCGGCACCATCGATGTCTGCGAGGAGTGCGGTGAGAAGATCTCGTATCGACGCCTCTTGGCGCGGCCGATGACCACCTTGTGCATCGACTGCAAAGAGGAGAAAGAAAAAGAAGAGCTGGCGCGTTCGCAGATCGTCGGGCGGGGTGCGGTGGATGCCGACCACATGTCCGATTCGATGGACGATGACTAGTTCGCTGGGCTACTCGCTACAGCGCATTCGCTCCCGCCTTCCGCTGCTTCACATGCTGCCCGGTCACCATGGGCCGTGTCGATAGACACAGTCACAGACGTGATAGATTAGAGCTGCTCTTCTCATGGATCACCCACGCTACAAAATCGTTGCTCGCCTAGACTCAGGCGGAATGGCCGAGGTGTTCCGTGGCGTCGCGGAATCGACGGTCGGCGGCATCAAGCGCAGCGTGGCGATCAAACGCATCCTGCCGAACCTGGCCAAGAACAAGCGCTTTGTGCAGATGTTCTTGGACGAAGCTCGACTGGCGATGAGCCTGCAGCACGCCAACATCGTGCAGGTCTTTGACATCGGTGTCTCGGAAGTTGCTCCGGGCGAGCAGGCGTACTTCCTGGTGATGGAGTTCGTCGACGGCGCCAACCTGAAGGTGCTGCTGGATGCGCTGCGGACAATTGGCGAGCGGATCTCGGTCAGCCAGTCGCTGTACATCATGATGGAGATCTGCCGCGCCTTGGCGTTTGCGCACGAGCTCAACGACCCAGAGACCGGGCGTCCCCTGAACATCGTCCACCGCGATATCTCGCCGCCGAACATCCTGCTGTCGCGGAAGGGCGAGGTGAAGCTGGCCGACTTTGGCTTGGCGAAAGCGGCCTCTCAGCTTGAGCACACCGATCCCGGAGTGGTGAAGGGCAAGTTTAGCTATCTGTCGCCCGAGGCCGCCAACGCGCAGGATCTCGACCGCCGGGCCGATGTGTTTGCCGTCGGAATCCTGCTGTACGAGCTTCTGACCGGCAAGCGCTTGTTCGAGGGCGAATCAGACTACAAGACCGTTCTCGCCGTGCGGCAGGCGCATGTGCCGGCCATGGCGCCACAAAATCCCGAGGTCAGTGCCGAGCTGGAAGCGATCATTCGCAAAGCGCTGGCCAAAGATCCCAGCCAGCGCTTTCAGCGCGCGGACGATCTGGGGGACGCGCTGGCGCAGTACCTGTTTGCGCACAACCTGAAGGTCACGGCGCGCGATGTTGAACAGCTCGTCAACCGCTGCCTGTCCGAGCGCCAGCGGGCACCACAGCCTAAGAAAGCTCCGTCGCTCATCGATGACTTAATCCAGGATGAGATCCTGAACTTCACATCGCTTGATGACGTGGCCAGCGAGGGCAAGGCTCCTCCTGTTCCGACGGGGGATGCTCCGCTGAATCCCGAAGCCTTTATCGATACACGAAACTGGGGGCTGGAGTCCGAGTCCAGCTTGCCCCCAAGCGGGCGGAGCAGCGCCGGGAGCAAGCCGGTATCGCCCTCATCCGGCCCAGCTGCGCTGGAGTCCATGCTGGATGGCACCGCCGGCAAGCAACTGCCGGCGGCCGCGCCAAAGCCGCGCATTCCAGTGGCTGTCTTTGTTGTATCGCTGGTCGTGGTTCTGGCCGCCGTCGCCTATTTCCTTCTTGGCCGCTAGTCGCGATGCTGGGCTGTACGCCTGCTGAGTGGGGGCCAGGGTCTTGTGGCAGGTCGCTGCGCGTCGGTTCCCTGCGCTGGGTGCCAAGCCGCTGTATCGCAGCCAAAGGGAAGGGCGCTGAGGCCGCTTTGTCCCGATGGCAGGGAGGACACACGTGAGTGAGCTTTCTGCGATCCCAGGTCAGCCCAAGTTTCGTCCTCACCAGGGACCGGTGCCGCGCGTTCTGGCGTTGGTGCTGGCTGGTGGCGAAGGGCGCCGTCTGTGGCCCTTGACGCAGGACCGAGCCAAGCCCGCGGTGCCGATCGGCGGACGCTATCGCCTGATCGACTTCGTCTTGTCGAACTTGGTGAACTCGGGGTTTCACAAGATCAAAGTGCTGACGCAGTACATGAGCGACTCGCTCAACAACCACTTAGTCCGGGGCTGGCACTTGGCGGCCATGCTGGACCAGTACGTCGAGGCGGTACCCGCACAGCAGCGTCGCGGGCGCGAGTGGTTCAAGGGCTCTGCGGACGCCATCTATCAGTCGCTCAATGTCATCACCGACGAAGATCCCGACATCGTTTTGGTCTTTGGCGGCGACCACGTCTACAAGATGGACGTGCGCCAGATGCTCGACTTTCACTTGGAGGTCGAAGCGGAATGCACGGTGGCCGCCCTGCCAGTTCCCGTCGCTGAGGCGCGATCCTTTGGCGTGATCGAGGTGGATGAGTCGTGGCGCATTCTCTCGTTTAGCGAAAAGCCCGAGGTGCCGCGCGAGATTCCCGGTCGGCCTGGCTGGGCGCTGGCATCGATGGGCAACTACATCTTCAACACGCGCAGCTTGGTGGAAGAGCTGCTACGGGACGCAGAAGGCAAGCTCGGCAGCCAGCATGACTTCGGGCGCAACATCCTGCCCGACATGGTTGGGCAGCGGCGCATCTATGCCTATGACTACATGCGCAACGCGATTCCAGGCATGGATGAACGCGAGCGCGGTTACTGGCGCGATGTCGGGACAATTCAGCAGTACTTCCTGGCGAACATGGACTTGGTGCAGATCGTGCCCGTGTTCAACCTGTACAACCCGCGCTGGCCGCTGCACACCTGGATGCGACCGCTTCCGCCCGCCAAGTTCGTCTTCGATGAGGAAGGGCCGGGAGGCGTGCGCCGCGTAGGCTATGCCACCAACTCGCTCGTCAGCGAGGGCTCAATCGTCTCGGGTGGACACGTCGGCGAGTCGGTGCTGGGGCCGCGCGTGCGCGTCAATAGCTACTCGCAGGTTCACCAGTCCATCCTGCACGAAGGCGTAGACATTGGCCGTCACTGCCGCATCCGCCGCACGATCATCGACAAGAACGTGCGCGTCCCGGCCAACACGGAGATCGGCTTCGATCTAGAAGCCGACCTGCGACGCTTTCAAGTGATTGATGGGATCGTCGTGATTCCCAAGCACTATGACTTCGGGTAGGCCGAAGCCAGCGAGGGATGGGGCGGGGACGATGAGCTAGCTACCCGAAGGAACCGTGCAGGTGTAGACATTCGTCGGGCACGGATTGTTTTGGTAGTAGTTGCAGAAGGCCTCAGCGTCCTGCGGCGTCTTGCACTGACCGGTGGACTTGTATTCATAGTCTTGCTTGGCCTGTACGCACAGCGCGTGCTGCGACGAGGCCGGCAGGCTTGAGAAGGGCAAGCCCCACTGCGCCTTGCAGGCCGCCGCCGCGCTGTTTGGATCCAGACCTGGGCTCTGCGCAAGAAGCTGGGTGATGCACAGGACCTGGAAATCGATCTGCTCGTCGCTGACCAGGTTGTACGAGCCACCGCAGTTGCTGTTGGGATCGCCAGGGCAGCACTGATAGCTGGTCACATCCGGGTGATTGCCGGCGACCCAGGCGGTCGGCACGGCAGCGCCGGGAAGCTGCACGGTTCCCACCGACAGCACATTCACCGTCTGATTCACGATCTTGCCCCAGGCCGTGCGGGCTGGCGTGCCCAGCACCGTGACCGGGCGCGTCGAGGCGTTGCCCCAAGCAGTCGGCGGCTGCGTCAGAAGCGAGATCATCGGCGTCAGATAGTAGTGACTGTTGGGATCGTTGAAGTACGTCGTGGCGTCGGGCAGATAGTTCGTCTGTCCGCTGCCGGGCGCCGCGATTGGCCGTGCATCCACCGTCGTCTGATAAAGGACCGGGTTGGGAATGCCGACCGCTTGCATGACCTGCGTCCAGCGGTTCATCGTGAAGTTGTTGAGATAGTCGCCATAGCTAAGCGATGTCGACGGCGGGTAGTCGAGGAACGTGACGGCCATCTGGTTGACCATGGGCAGGCCAAACGGCAGGAACATCGCCCACGGCGCATAGCCAGGGTGCGGATCCCAGCAGCCGCTCGTCTGCTGACACTGCTGCACGCCGCCGAGTGCCTGCTGACCATAGGTCATGACCATTGGGTGCATCTTGGCGTAGTACGACGCCGCCGTGCTGGGCAGCGAGGTCTGAATGGTGACGCTTCCCGTGCGCGGATCATAGTGAACGCCCGTCGTGATGATGCCGTCGCGCTGCAGCGACTGCGAGGTGAACGTCTCAACCGTGGTCGTGATGTCCGTGTACTTGCCGTCCTTGGTGTAGTAGCTCGGCAGCCAGCTAGCATCGGGGTACAAGCTCTGGACCATATCGGGCCTGGCGAGGCGGTACGTGTAGAAGCCAGCGGCTGGCCGTTGGCTGGCATCCAAGGCGCCTGGAGTGCCATTCGACAGCAGGCGGTGAACACCCTCGCCGAGGAGCGTCGCACGCCAGGGCTGGAAGGGCTGCGGCAGGCTTGCGGTCTGGTCGGGTGAAACAGCGACACCGATCTGCGACGGCATGGCCGCGCGGCTAGCTTCGGAAGGACAGCGGCTCGTACAGCGCGTCGTCGAGTACAAAAGCGTGCTCGTGCCCCCGACGAGGAAAAGCAAGCCCGCACAGCGCAATAGCGTCAGATGGTTTCTCATCGACAGATGCCCCCTATGGCTTCGCGCGCACCGCGTGGGCTGGCCGAGGTACCTTCCCTGGTCCGCGAACACGGTCCTTCGCGCTAGTCCGTATCGTCGCTAGTCGGGGTGGGTACAGTCAAGTAGATCTACAGGATGGCGAAGGGGTTCACTGAACCCACAGCGCAGCCAAGGGCCGCTGAACGCGGCAGCGAAGCAAGGCTCTGCGACGGAGAAGAAAGAGCGCGCGAGGAAACGGAGAGGAGGGCAGGTGGACTGGCTTTCAGCGCGCGGCGGCGCCGAGCTATTCGCGGACGGCGGTCGCAGCCGAGCGGCGCTGATACGTCGGCGTGTCGAAGTCTTCGTCTTCAAAATTCAGGCGCGTACCGATGGCCGTCCGGGCTGCCCGCGCAGTCCCCAAGCCGGGAGGAGCGGCAGGAACCGGCGTTGCGACGCGATCCCGCCGCGGTCCCGAGGCCGGGGTGGCAGGTGGCATGCTGGCGGCTTCGCGCGTCGGCGGCGGAGGCGGAGCCACATGGACCGGCTGCACTTCCGTCGAGGCCGCGCGCTGGAAGCTAATGGGCACCTGCACCGAGGTCGATGCGCGGTGGCTGGGGCGCTCTCGCTCGACGTAGATGGTCGGCTCAAGAGCATCTTCGGCGTGCATGTCAAAGCCGGTCGCAATGACGGTAATCCGCACTTCGTCGATCAGGCTGGGATCGATCACCGAGCCAAAGATGATGTTGGCTTCTTCATGCGCTGCTTCTTGAATCAGCGACGAGGCTTCATTGACCTCAAACAGCGTCAGGTCCGGCCCACCCGTGATGTTGATCAGGATGCCGGTGGCCCCAGTAATCGAGACATCTTCCAAAAGCGGCGAGCTAATCGCCTGCTGCGCGGCTTCCATCGCGCGTCGCTCGCCCACCGCTCGACCCGTGCCCATGAGCGCGCGGCCCATGTTCGACATGATGGTCTTTACGTCGGCGAAGTCGACGTTGATCAGACCTGGAATCGTGATCAAGTCGCTGATGCCCTGCACCGCGTTCAGCAGCACCTCGTCGGCTTTGCGGAAGGCATCGAGCATCGTCGTCTTCTGACCGGCGACGGACAAGAGGCGCTCGTTGGGAATGGTGATCAGCGTATCGACGGCGCGGGCCAGGTTGATGATCCCCTCTTCCGCTTGGCGACGGCGCTTCTTGCCCTCGAAAGGAAAGGGCTTGGTGACGACGCCAACGGTCAGCGCGCCAAGCTCTCGTGCGACCTCGGCGATGACCGGCGCTGCTCCAGTGCCGGTGCCGCCGCCCATGCCAGCCGTGACGAAGACCATGTCGGCGCCTTGCAGCACTTCGGCGATGCGGTCGCGGTCTTCTTCAGCCGAGCTTCGACCGATATCCGGGTTGGCGCCAGCGCCCAGGCCTTTGGTCAAGCGCTGACCGAGGGGAATCTTGATCGGCGCCTGGTTGCTCTCCAGCGCCTGCAGGTCGGTGTTGGCGGCCACGAAGTCCACGCCTTCGAGCCGTCCTTGAATCATCGTGCTGACGGCGTTCCCGCCGCCTCCGCCCACGCCAATCACTTTGATTTTTGCGTGGTTGTGATTTTCGTCGAGTTCCAGCAGAGCCATTCCACTCCTCCGTCGATAAGCCCATTGTCCGACGGCGATCGGATCGGTCAATTTTTTGTGCGACTTTTTTTCTCGACGCTGTCTCTTCGAGGCTGATCCACCCCAGGTCACCTGGCACTCAGCGCTCTCTCGTCTGCCGGTACGCGGCGCTTCCCTGTCGTCGGCTCCCGCGCGATGATAACTGCGGGCATGAGTCGGCAGGTCGACAAGAGCGTCGTCACAGGGCTGGTGTTGGGGCTGGGCTTCACGTTTGCCGTGGTGTTCCTGTTCGAGCGCGGCATTCCTCAGCGTCTGTTGCGCGGGATCCCCGGCGGGCCGAGTGGGCTTTTAAGCCATGTTCTGCAAAAAGCGAGCTCTGCTGCGAGCGCGATGCCTGACGCGGGCACCCTTGCGCAACTGCCCGGTTCTTCTGTCGGCTCACCGACGCTGGGCGCCGTGTCGTCGACGGGCAGCGAACCCGCGAACGCCACCCTATCTAATGTAGAAGCGCCTAAAGAATCAGATACAGAAGTGGTTCACGAACCCGCGGGTCAGTGGCCGCTGTGGGCGCTGAAGACGCCGCGTCCAGGGACCGAGCTTCAGCTGCCGCCGGCCAGCCATGTCGTCTCGCTGGATCTGGATCCCCGCGGCGAAGTACTGGCGTTGGTGCTGCGTGCGCCCAGCGGGGAACGCTCGCTGCACCTGTGGCGTTTCGATCACGAACTGCCGTCGGTGTTGCGCCGTGATGCGGCCAAAACCGGTGGTGAGCACGGGCCGGCCCCTGCCTCGTTTGTCGTGCATGAGGTGGCTTGGAGCCGATTTGGAACCGGCCTCTATGTGCTGATGCAGGCGGCCGGCGAGTGGCGTATCGAGCGCCTATCACCGACGGAATCTAGCGGCACGTTGGACGCTCTCAGTCAGCAGAGTGTGGTCTATCGCAGCCGCTCGCGCTTGAGCCATTTGCTGGCCAGCCCGATGCGGTACTCGGATCAAGAGCGCCTCTTTTTCGCACGCGAGCACAGCAAGGATCAGTGGCAGATCGTATCGACCTTTTCCGACGGACAGCGCGTCTATGAAGTGACCTCGCCGACCGGCACCCTGGGCATGCTCAGCGATCCGAGCCTTCGCAAGCCAGCCGATGGATCTGGCCAGCCGCCACCCAAGGTGCTGCGAGTTCGCTCCGCCAAGCCCATCAGCATCAACCCGGCCAGCGGTCGCATGCTGTTTGTCGACGGTGCAGGGGCCCTATCGAGCATGGCCTACGGCGCGAGCGGCTGGACAGGGCAGAGCGAAAAGCTGCCGCTCGTTGCGGGGACCCAGCTGCGCGACACGCCCAACGGAACGCTGCTTCTGCGGCGGTTTCCGACGGGCTTGGGGGCCGATCTGGTGGACGCTCCCGCGCAGGCAAAAGCCGTCGAGACCGTCGGAATCGGGCAGCGGTATGCGCTGTTGCCGGTGGCCGCACCGACGGGACGCAGCGTCGTTGGCGTGGTGGCGCGTGGTGAGAGTGAGTTCTTGTCCGTGGCCGCCGTCAAGGACCGCGTTGCTGCGGTGCGCTATCTCGACCGGGTCGTGGTCGGAACGCCCGGTGAGCGCGCCGCTTCGGCTGCTCTTGAGACACAGCTTCGCCAGCGCGGTCTGTGGTTGGCTCCGACGACAGAGCCGCAGCTTTATGACGTGTACCAGGGGCTCTCGCGCTCTGCGTGTGGCGATACGCCCAGCGTCCCCATCTTCGCCAGCCTCGATGGTTTTCTGGAAGTCTTGGCCGCAGGATTTCACGCGACGTTCACGGTGACCGAGCAGCATGTCGCGATTCCGCGCCTGCGTCGCTTCCTGCGCGAGATCGAGCGGGTCGCCGCGGGACAGAGCGCGCTGTCTCGCATCGGCAAGATTGCCGGCGTCTGCCAGGCCATACTCAAAGGCGACTACAGCGATGCCGAGGCCAAGCGGGTCCTCGCCGAGCGCATCGCGACCTCGTCCCTGCACACGTTTCCGAGCGCGATGCCGATCGACTTTGCGCGCTCGCACCCACGCGGACCGTACTCGGCCACCGCAGGCTTGCAGAACTATTTTCGCGCGCTCATGTATCTGTCCGAGCTGCGGGCCAGCCCCGACGAGCTGCGCCTACTGGACGGCGACGCGGCGCTGCGCTTGGCCTGGCGGGCCTGGATCGAGACGCAGAGCGCACTCTTGTTCGAGACGCGCTTGCCCTTGTTGTTCGAGCCTGACCGGCCGCTGCCCGCGTATGTGCAGAAAGACTGCGTGCCGCCCGATGTGCGGCGCCATCCGCGCTTGTTTCCGCTCGCCTTTGGCATCGACAGCGAGATCTGGCAGGGCGTCGTCGCGCATGCTGGCCTGCCCGAGTCGTGTCAGGTGCCGGGTCGCCCCTTGCCAAACGGCTTGGATCTGCTGACCGCGCTTGGCAGCGACGAAGCGCAGGCGATCACAAGCTCGGACTATGCCAAGCTGCCCGCTCTGCGCGATGCGCACGACCGCCTGCGTCGGCGATTTTCTGGGCCGCTTGCCACCGATCGCGTCGCCGAGTTGTGGCTGCGCCTGGTGCAGCTGCTGGCCACCGATCGCCTGGTCCCCGAAGGCATCGAGCCGGTGTTGTGGCGACGGAGACTGCTGCAGACCGCACTCGCCAGCTGGACGAACTACCGCCACACGACGGTGCGCCTTTCTCGCAGTGAGCCCAGCGAGTGCCAGCGAGGCAAGACCACGCTTGAGACCCAGTCGCGTGAGCCGCCGCGCGGCGTCGTCGATCCGCTGCCCGAGGGCTGGGAGCAGAGCGCACGCACGCTGACCATGCTGGCCGAGCACTCAGCGAGGCTGCTGCCGGATCAGCCTGAGCTGGGCAAGCTGCTGCGTGACAGTGCCGAGCGAGCGCGGGCCTTTGGTCAGATGGCGGCGCGGCAGCTGCGCGGGCAGCCGCTGCGCCCGTCGGAATACCAGCAGATCCAGCACTTCGCGGCAGCCATTGCGCAGCCCTATGTGAAGTTCAAGGCGCTGCTGTTGCAAGGGGCAGAACCCGGCCTGACGCAGCCCGAGCCCATGCCAAAGATCGTCGATGTGGTGCAGGCCGAGCACGGCACGCTGCACCTGGCTGTCGGTCGCCCGCTGCAGCTGGTCGGCTTGTTTGCCGACCGCGGACTTCTGGTCGCGGCGCGTGGTGCGGTCTACTCGTATCACGAGCTTGTGGCCGGGCAGCCTCTCGACGATGCGGCCTGGCGCGAGCGAGTCGAGCCAGCGCTGCCGTGGACGCCGCAGGCGCTGCTTTCCCCCGCGCCGAGTGCCCCGGTGAGCACGGAAGCCCCGCCCAGCGACGGCGCTGCGCCGACACGGCCCTAGCCAGGCGCCACACATCTATCAGTAAAACTGATGGTTCACATCGGTTTATTGCCGATTCCGTTTATGGATACGCGCGCTCATCCTAGATGCATCCACCCACGTGCAGCAGGCCATGCGATGGCTGCGCTGCCCTCGATTTGGAGATACCCCATGCTCACCGTTCGTCACGCCGCAGCGCGCGGTCACGCCGACCATGGCTGGCTCGACTCGTACCATACGTTTTCGTTTGCTTCGTACCATGACCCGTCGCACATGGGCTTTCGTGCCTTGCGTGTGATCAACGAAGACCGCGTGCAGCCGGGCCAGGGCTTCGGCACGCACCCGCATCGCGATATGGAGATCCTGTCGTACGTGCTCGCGGGCGGCCTGCAGCATCGCGACTCGCTGGGCTCGGGCTCGGTGATTCATCCGGGCGATGTGCAGCGAATGAGCGCCGGCACCGGCATCTTGCACAGCGAGTTCAATGCGTCCAAGGAACAGCCCGTGCATTTCCTGCAGATCTGGATTCAGCCGCGGACGCTGGGCATTTCTCCGAGCTATGAGCAGAAGCACTTTCCGACGGAGGAACGCAGCGGTGGCCTGTGCCTGGTGGCGTCGCCCGAAGCCGAGCAGGGCAGCCTGCGCATCCACGCCGATGTGGCCGTCTTTGCCGCGCTGCTGGCGGCCGGGCAGGGGGTCGAGCACACGCTTGCCGCGGGTCGTCACGCCTGGGTGCAGGTGGCGCGGGGCACGGTGCGCGTAAACGGCGTTGAGCTGCAAGCCGGCGACGGCGTCGCTGTTTCGCAGGAACCACACCTGCGCATCGAAGGCCTAGTCGCTGCCGAGATCCTGCTTTTCGATCTGGCCTAGCCCGCGGCTTGTAGCTCAGCCCAAGCGCCCTTGACGTCTGCGCTGCGTGCGTGGTGAAACGGGACCCAAGCGGTATCGACCGTTCTGCAAAGAAGAGGTGCCCGTGGCGCTGTCGTTTGTCATCTCGCGCTATCTGCGACCGTTTGTGAAGTCCGCGTCCACGGGCCAGCGCGTGTACGATAACGGCCTGTTCGATCGCGTCGAAGTGCTGACGCCTCTGCAAGAAGCCGTCGTCGATGCCCTGTGGCATGACGAGCAGGCAGAAGAGCGACTCGCCGAGCTTGTGCGCACGACACCGCGGTCTGATCTGCACGCGGCGCTCAGCGATTTGTACGACCGCGGCGTGGTCGTTGAAAGCCACGCCGCAGCCGATGCCTTGTTTCAGCGCATGCGCGCCGAGCGCTGTCCCGATGTGCCCTTCGTCGATCAGATCGAGCTCACCAATCACTGCCCGATGCGCTGTGGCTTTTGCCCGCGAGGCATCCCCGGTCGTATGCAGCGTCCGACGGGGTTTATGGATCGGGCGCTGTTTCAGCGCCTGCTGTCGCAGCTAAACCCGCGACAGCGCGAGCACCGTCCTCTTGAGCTTCATCACCTGGGTGAGTCGCTCTTGCACCCGCAGCTTGCACAGCTCGTAGCCTTGGCAAGCGAGCAGGGCTTGCCGACGGAGCTCTCGGTGAATCCGTCGTTACTCTCGCCGGCCAAAATGCGTCAGCTTCTCGACGCTGGGATACACCGCTTGGTGCTGTCGCTCGATGGACTTGGGGACGAGACGCTGGTGCGCATTCGCGGACCGGCCGCGCGATATGCCCAAGCCGAAGCACACATCGCGGCCTTGCTTTCCGAAGTCGCCCAGCGTGGCGATCGCGCGCCGCAGATCGTGCTTCAGATGATCGCGCTCGCGGCCAATCAGCATGAGCAGCAAGCGTTTCTCGCGCGCTTCGGACAGACCGGTTTGCCGACGGTGCAGGCCTATATCAAGCCGCTCGATGGCCCGGATCCAGACCGTCCCACAAGCCATGGCGAAGCGCTGCGCTACTTGTGCAGCTATCCATTTCGTTCCGTGGTCGTTCTGTGGGATGGACGGGTGGTGCCCTGCTGCCGCGATGATGACGCAAAGCAGGTGCTGGGAGATCTGCGGCACGCAACACTGGCCGAGATCTGGTCCGGCCCAGCCGCTCGCGAGCTTCGTCGTCGCCACCGCGCTGGCCAGTTTCCCGACGGGCATTTGTGTCATGGCTGCGCGTGGTCGCCTGCTTCGTTTACGGCCAGCCACGCAGCGCGCCATCCGTCCCGCGCGAGCGTAGCGCCGCTTCAGTGGTGAGCTTGGCTGCTCAGTGCTTGCCGTCTGCGCAATCACCGCAACACCCACCACGCACTCGCTGTTCTCTGAAGAAAAAGAACCCTGCCATGCGCTGCTTGTCTTGGATGTCCGTCCTGCTGTTGCTGCTTTCCACCTGCGCGCCGACTGAGTCGACACCGCCGATTCCGCACGCAGAGCCTGCGCAGGCGCTGATCGTCGAGCCTCGCACGCTGCAGCTTGTGGTCGGGGCGTCGGCGCATCTCGACA
Source organism: Myxococcales bacterium (assembly GCA_016794505.1). Lineage (GTDB taxonomy): Bacteria > Myxococcota_A > Polyangia > Palsa-1104 > JAEUJZ01 > JAEUJZ01. The sequence goes on along the minus strand of JAEUJZ010000093.1, from coordinate 52,857 downwards.
TTCGCGTTCTGCCCGCGCGGGCCGCCGATCAAGCCGTGCAGCTTTCCATCGAGCCAGCGGGCGTTGCGTCCGTGACCGCAGCAGGAGATGTGACGGCACGTGCCACAGGCGCTGCGACGCTGCACGTCTCGTTGCCTCGCGATGGACTTACCGCGACCGTGCAGATCGTGGTGTGGCCGGCAGCCACGGCCAGCGATGGCTGCGAACCGGCGGATCCGCGTGACCTGTCGCGATTTCCTGCATGCCCGACGGGCGGCGGCATCTATGGCCGCTGGATCGTCGATGCCCATGGCTTGCCAGCGTACGACTTCACGATGGATCAGCGCAGCGACCCGCGCGCCGTGTGGCCGCACAGCGAAGCCGGGCCACCGATCTCGCGCGAGCGCCGCGATCACTTCATCGTTCTTGGCAATCGTCGCATCAACTTTCTGGCCGTCGACGATGGCTACGTCAGCCTGTATTCACAGGAACGGGCGCCGATGTTCCTAAATCGCTTCGCCGAAGATCAGCGCAACCTGGGCGGCGGCTTTTCGTACATCCAACATCGTGGCCGCACCCAGGCAACGGCCCATCGCTATGCCAGCGATCGCACGAGCAGTCGTCGCATATTCGGAGCTGGCTATTTCCAGACCGACAGCCGACAAGACGGCCTGCGCGTTCAACACACGATCTTTGCGCCCAGCGGAGACGATCCGATCTTGCTCGATGAGGTCGAGATCGAAAACCTCAGCGACGAAGAGATCACACCCCATCACGTTGAGTATTGGGATGTGAATCGCCATCAGCTGCTGATCAACTGGGTGCGCACGGGACTGGGCGCGGCGCCCAGCGACCGCAGTCGCGATCAGTTGAATGATCGTTTTGTGCAGCGCAGCGAGTACGACGCGAAGAACCGCGTGCTGTGGATCACGACGCGGCTTATGCCGGGTGTGCCGCTGCCCGATGCATCGACAGCGAGTCGAGAAGATCTGTATCCACCGACAGTTTTTCTCGCTGCCTTGGATGCCCAGGTGGATGCGAGCTATGGCGATCAAGATGTCTTCTTTGGATCTGGAACGCCGGCCCAACCCGAGGCTGTGCAGCGCCTGCTGCCTTCCTGTGAGCTTGCGCCGCGCAGTGCGCTGGGTCAGCCCGGCATGCTGGCCTTGCGCACGGACCTTCGGCTCGCGGCGCGGGCCAAGCGGGTGCTGCGCTTTGCCTATGGCTATGTGTCGTCGACGCCGGGCTCGCCCTCTCCACAGCACCCAGAAGCACTCGTCTCGATGCTGGATGCGTACCGCCGCGGGGATGTGCTTGCGGACTCGCTTTCTCGGCTGCGCCCGCAGCTGGTCTATGCCTATGCGCCGACGCTGCCGCTGCTGCATCGCGAGACCGCGTGGCGCAGTCAGTTGCTCTTGGGGCACACCGTCTACAACACCTACTACCAAGAACACTACACGCCGCAGGGGTCGGCCTATCTGTATCTGCATGGCGCGGATGGCGTGCCGCGCGATCAGGCGCTGTTTGCGCTGCCGCTCGCCTATGTCGACCCCGCGCTGGCCAAGGGCAACCTGCGTCTCATGCTGTCGCTGCAAGAGGGCAAGACCGGCAAGCTGCCCTATTCGATGACCAACTTTGGGCAGATCGATGGCGCGCTGATTCACAACAACCCATCGGATCTCGATCTGTTCTTGTTTCTGGCGGTGGGCGAATACGTGGCAGCGACCGGAGACCTCGCCTTCTTGCACGAGTCGGTCCCGTACTACCCGCGTGGGTCGGGGCCGCCATCCGGCATCGCTTCGGACCGCGTGCTCGATCATCTGCGCGTCGCGTTCCGCCACTTGAAAAACGACGTCGGCCTTGGACCCAACGGCTTGATTCGCATTCACGATGGCGACTGGTCGGATGGCATCGTCTATGAAGACCTTTCTCCGACGGCAATTGCGTTCACGCAGGCCAAGGGCGAGTCGATCCCAAACAGTCAAATGGCCCTGTATGCGCTGCCCATCGTCGCGGCGCAGATCGAAGCGCACGATGCAGCGCTTGCGGCGGATCTACGAGCTTTTTCGGCCGCGCTTGTGGCCCCGGTGCGCAAGACCTTTGGTGGGCGATGGTTCGGTCGGGCTTGGCTGCGCAACTCGCTGGATCAGCCGTACTTAAAGGGCAACGATCAGCGCAGCGATCCGTTCCGGGCCAACTTCATCGATCTGGAAGCCCAGCCGTGGGGAATCCTTTCGGGGCTGCTGTCGGCGGCCGAGCGCGACTCGCTGATCGACAATGTGTGGACTCGCCTCGATGCACCATCCCCGATCGGACCGTCGCTGCGCGAGGGAGGCATGGTGTGGCCTGCGATCAGTCAGTTGATGACGTGGGCGTATGCGCGCAGCCGTCCGCAGCTTGCTTGGCGATCGCTCAAGGCGCAGCTGTACGCGACACATGCGATGCGCTTTCCCGATGTGTGGCCTGGCATCTGGTCGGCACCTGACGGCCTGAATTCAACAGATGGTCAGTCCTGGGCCAGTCCCGTGACCCCGATGACCGACTTCCCGGTGGCCAACATGAATGCCGATGCGATGTGGATCTTGGGACTGCTGCGCACCGTCGGAGTTCAGCCCAGCTCAGATGGGAACGGGCTGGACATATCGCCAGCCTGGGGCATCGGTCATGACGACTTCGTCGTCGACACGGCGCTCTTGCGGGTCGAAGCGCAAGCCCATCGACTGGCCGGCGAATATCGCGCACACAATGCCGGTCGCTTGAGCGTGCGCTTGACCCTGCCCCGTGGCGCGCGGGCCACGCTTCGCATCGACGATCGCGATGTGGCCATCGACTCAGGACAACAGCCGCTGGTGGTTCCGCTGGTCTTTACGCGTGGTCAGCGCATTCGCTTTGAGGCTCGCTTCTAGGCGTCACCATGAAAGCTCGTGCGGCCGCACCTTGGTCTGGTTGTGCTCGATGTGGGTGACTTTTCCGTCGGAAAAATAGATCACACGGTCGGCCATCTTGGCGATGGCGACGTTGTGCGTGATGACCACGGTGGTGGTGCCGAGCTTCTGGTTGATCGACTCAAGCGCTTCGAGCACGAGCACGCCGGTTGAAAAATCGAGCGCGCCGGTTGGTTCATCGCACAGCAGCAGATCGGGGCGCTTGGCCACCGCACGCGCGATGGCCACACGCTGCTGTTCGCCGCCCGATAGCTGGGCTGGGAAGTGATCGAGCCGATGGCTCAGCCCGACCATGCCGAGCGCCTCTTCGGCCTGCATTGGATCGTCGGCGATGTCCGTGACGAGCTGCACGTTTTCGCGTGCGGTCAGGCTGGGAATCAGGTTGTAGAACTGAAAAACGAAGCCGACGTGTTCGCGGCGGTACTGCGTCAGCGCGCTCTCATCGGCGCTGCCTAGCTCATGATCGTGGTACGTGACGCGGCCCGACGTCGGTACATCGAGCCCGCCCAAGATATTCAGCAGAGTCGACTTTCCACTGCCCGATGGACCCAGCAAGACGACAAGCTCTCCGGCAAAGAACTCGACGTCGACACCGCGCAGGGCCTGCACGGTGACCTCGCCCATTTCATAGACCTTGGTCAGACCGCTGGCTGTCAGGACCGCTGCGGTGTTGTTGGCCACGGTCATTGGCTGGCGACCTTGACGCCGTCGCTGACTTTGTCGCTGGGGTGAACAATGATGGTCTCGCCACCCGAGAGGCCGGATTCGATCTGTACATCGCGCATGGTGCGCTGGCCCAGCGAGACCGGTGTGATGCGAGCGATGTTGCCTTCGATGCGAAACAGGGCCCAGCCATCGCCGTGGCGAAAGACCGTGCTCGCTGGAACCTGCACGACCTGCGCGCCTTCCCACACGACGATGTGAGCCTCGACACGATAGCCATCGCCCAGCGCGGCCCACTCTTTCTGCGGCGACGTCAGATCAATCAGCACGTTGACGCGCTGCTCTTCAACGCCCAGCGCTGACAGGCGAGTAAACGCAGAAGACTCGACGCGGCGCACGCGGCCTTGCACGGCGGGGCCACCCCAGCGATCCAGCGTCACGGGTGCCCCCGATGTGATCCGGGCCGCATCGCTGGTCAGCACATCAACGACCACTTCGAGTGCTTCGGGATCGCCCACTTCCAGAAGCTGCGCTCCGGCTTGCACGACGCCTTCGGATTTGTGAAAGACCTTGAGCACACGGCCTGATACCGGGGATGGGATATTGAGCTGTGCCGGAGACAGCGGCTTGCCCTTGCTCTCGCGTCTGCGCGAGGAGGCTTCGCCCGGCAGCCGCTCGATCGCGGCCCGCGCCATCTCGACTTCAAACTTGGCGACGCGGGTCGCAAAGCGAAGCGAGGACAGCTCTGCCAGCGCGCGGCGCTCGTTGTTCTCGGCTTGCTCCAGGGCTTGTCGCGATCCAGCTTCGCGTTCAAAGAGCTGCTTGGCGCGTACGAGCTCGGACTTGGCTAGCTCAAGCGTGGTCTGGGCCCGCTCGATCTGCGCCGACGCCTGCTGCTGCGCCGCCAAGGTCTGCGCCAGCCGTGCCTCGGCCGAGATGCGTGCGCGCGTGTCCAGAAGGGCGGGCTGTACGGGCTCGATTCTCGCCAGCACTTGCCCTTGGTTCACTGCATCACCTGACTCGTATTCGATGCGCGCCAAGCTGCCGAAGATCGGCGCCGAGACCACATAGCGATCCTTGACGCGCGCTTGTCCGTCTTCGTCCACCGTGACGCGCATGCCGCCGCGGACGACCTGCGCGCGTTCGACGGACACGGGCTTGGGCAGCGATGCGATCACCAGCGCGCCGATCAAGATGAGAAACAAAAGGAGATAGACACCGCGCTTGATCATGCGGCGCAGTGCTTGGGCTTTGGCGCGTTGTTCGTCCATGTCACTCTCGCGTCTTTAAGACGGATATCAAGTCGAGCTGATCGAGCCGACGCCGCACCAGGAGCGCGCTGAGCAGCGCAGCGGCCAGCGTCACTACCACACCAAACGTATAGCTGCGCGCGGTGAGGGTCATCGGAATGCGGTAGGCTTCAGGATCGACGGTACTCGACAAGAGCTGCACCAGCAGATTGCCGAAGTACAGACCCAGTGGCAGCGACAGCAGCACTTGCAGCATCTGCTCGCCGATCAAGATGGTCGAGATCTCGCCGCGGGTGAACCCTAGGACGCGCAGGCTGGCCAGATCACGGCCGCGCAGAGACAGTGCCACTCGCGCGTTGTTGTAGACAACACCGACGGTAATCGTGGCGGCAAACAGCGCGATGACAAATGCCATAATCAGGATCATGTTGCCGCTCTGCTCGCGGAACTTGCGCAGGATGTTGCGCACCTTGCTGACCTCGACCACGGCGGGCAGATCTTTGAGACGCTGGTCCAAGATCGATCCTTGCTGTGGATCGATGCGCAGAAGCGCCTGCGAGATCGTGGGAGCTTCGCCCAGCCAAGCGCGCAGCACATCCGCGTTCATGTGCCCAAAGAGTCCGAACGACTCGGGCATGAAGCCGGTAACCACGATGCTTCGATGAGCGCGGCTGCCTTCCATCAGCTCGACTTGGACGGTATCGCCGATGCGCACGTGCAAGATGTCGCCGAGGATGTCGGTCAGCACGATGCCGCCGGGTGGCATGGGCACCACGTGACCTGCGATATTGCGGGGCTGTCGCATTTCACCTGTCGAGGAATAGCCAATGATGATCCCGTCGCGGTGGCGATAACCGGCGCGGATGCGAACCGATACCATCCGTAGGCCTTCCACAGACAACACGCCCGGCAGGTGCGAGAGCTCGCGCAGAACGCGCTCGGGCTGTGGCTTGATGAACAGGACGGCCGCGTCTTCTCGCATGCGCTGATGAAACTGCGAGTACAGCAGCGCTTCGACGCCATCTGCGTAATATCCCCCGACGACGGTCAGCGCGGTGGCGGCGGCCAAAGCCAGGCATGACAAGAGCGTGCGCAGCGGGCGACGCTCTAGCTCGCGGATGATCATGTGCGCCGAAGGCGAGATAAAGCGGTGCAAGCCCAAGCGATCGACGATCGATGATCGGTATCGCGTGGGTGCCGTTGGGCGCATCGCTTCGGCGGGTGGAATGCTGGCTGCCCGTCGGACCGAGCCCAGCGCACCCGCCGCCGCCGCCGCAAAGCTGCCCAGCACGGCCAGCGCGGCATCGCGCAGATCAATCTGCAAGCGCAGATCGGGGAACTTGAAGAAGCGGGCATACAGATCGAGCATGCCGCTGCCCAGCCACTGCCCGATCAGCAAGCCGAGCAGCGAGCCAGCGCCGCTTACCACCAGGACGAGCTCCAAGAAGTACAGGCCGACTTGACGATTGGTGTAGCCCAGCGCTTTCAGCGTCGCGATCTCAGCCTGCTGGATGTAGACCAAGCGCGATAACACCAAGTTCACCAGCAGCAGTGCGACGGCCAGAAAGATGCTGGGCAGCACCACGGCCATGCTGGAAAGCTGCTGCAGCTCGCTGCTGATCATGTAGTTCGAACGCTGCCGATCGCGGGCATACGCTCCCAAGCCGCCATACAAAGCCAGGCGTCGATCGACGGCATCTATCGTCGATGCGACGGATGTACCGGGGCGCAGCTCAAGCGTCAGATCGTTGAAGGCCCCTTGCATGTTGAACACCGCGGCCAGTGCGTCGCGGCTCAGCCACAGCACGGCGAAGCGCTCGGGGTCTGAGCTCATCGCTCCGGGTGACACGGCCATGATGTACTCAGGCGATGCGGCCAAGCCGACGATCTGCAGCAGACGCTTTCGTCCATTGATGACAACGGGAACGCGATCGCCGAGCTGCATACGATGTGCATCGGCGAAGCCCTGAATCAGCACCGCTTCATCGTTGTGTCCTGGCTCTGGCAGGCGACCATCGCGTAGGTGCAGCAGGTTCAGCTGGGGAATCGGTGACAGAGACACGACAAGCCCGCGCACTGGCTCAGCCAGCTGAGGCAGGGGCAGCATGGCGGACTTGACGATGCGCGACTCGACATGGGCGATGCCGGGCAGGGCTGCGATCTCACTGCGCACCGACTCAGGCGCACGCTCAAGCTGGGCAAAGACATCGCCAAAGCGCTGTCGATCGTAAAAGCGATCGCGAGCAAGCTCTAGCGATGTGTAGTTCCCGCGCATGGTGATGAAGCTGGCAATCCCCGCCGCGATCACGAGTGCGATGGTCACAACCTGACCTCGCAGTCGGATCAGGTCACGCCACAGCTTGCGGTGCAGAGCCGATATCATCTGGGATCTTCCATCGACACTAGATCAAACGCTGTGCCAGCAAGGTCTGCGGATCCGGCCCATCCTTTCCGCAAAGAGTGCAGCGTAGGGGTGTGGCGCGGAAAATTCTGCCGACATTCACCCGGCAAGGTGCGGCGAGTCTTCGTGTGCAGCGCGCAGAGCCTGCTTTTCTTGCACGACATTGCGGCTATTCCAAGTACACGCGAATGCCTTTCAGGGAATACAGCGGTACCCACGGAAACAGCACCGGCACCGTGCGAACGTACTGCTGATAGTCGGGATCACTGCCGTAGCGCGCGTCCTGCTTGGCTTCCAGGCGCTTGGTCGAGCCCATCATGATCAGGATGATGCACACGAGCCCCGTCGCCGCCGACAGCCAGTGCCCCAAGGTGGCGTACGCCGAAAGGCCTGCAAGGAAGTTGCCGATCCAAAACAGGATCTCACCCAAGTAGTTGGGGCAGCGCACCCAGCGATACACGCCGATGTTGCAGATGCGCGCCGCGTGTTGTTTCTTAAACGCCGACTTCTGTCCGTCGGAAAACGCTTCCAAGAGCAAGCCAGAAATCATCACCGAAAGACCGAGCCAAGTGGTCAGTGCAGCCGGCGCGCTTGCTTGGGTTGCTGCTCCTGCGCTGCTTGCTCGCTGGACCCACTGCTGGAACAACGCGGGTGAAAACATCAGCACGTACAGCAGCGAGACACCGAGCCAGATGGCGATGCGTTTTTTGGGACCGATGTCCGCGGCGCGCTGGTGCATCTCGGCGATCTCGCGGCGAAAGGCCGGCTGACGTTCGCGCATGACCAGATAGCTGCCAAGGCGCAGGCCATAGGCGAGAAGCAGCGTCGCCTGCAACAGAAGCGCAAGCGGTGCGTGTCCCGCAGAGCGCGCGATCAAGAGCAGAGCCATCGCCGCGATCGAACCTGCGTACCCGAGGCTGACAAAGTACACAACGCGGAAAAATCCCAGCGATGAGACAAGGAGCGCCAAGGCTGCATGCAGCGCCAGATCCTGCCAGGGCGAACGAGCAAAAAGAGAAGCGAGCATGGCCCTAGCATGCCGAGCTGGCAGCGGTTTGTGTGAGACTTCTTGTCGCGTTGCGTGGGCTTCTACGCCAGCTTGTGCAGTGCCATCGGAGCCTGGCGGCCGCGTACGCTGACTTCGCCGATAGGCTCTCCACGCAGGCTCGGGTCTTGTTTGGCATTCAGCACGGCCTGTGACACCAAGATCTGCGCGTCGTATTGCTTGGTAAGTTGCTCGATGCGCGCGGCCAGGTTCACCGTATCACCGATGATCGTGTATTCCTTGCGCCGCGGCGATCCGATACTGCCGGTGAGGGCTGGGCCGAAGTGAATGCCGATGCCGATGCGCGTCGGAGGCAAGCGGCCAAGGCTGACTTCGGAATCAAGCTGACGGACGATCTGCAGCGCTGTGTGCATCGCCTTGTCGCAGGGATTTCCTTCCAGAAGCGGAGCACCGAACACGGCCATAAAGCCATCCCCGAGGAACTTGTTGATGATGCCGCCGTTCGTGCTGACCGTTTCGATCATGAACGAAAAGAGCGTGTTCAAGAACTGCACGACTTCGTGTGGTTCGCGCTTCTCGGCGAAGTTGGTGAAGTTGCGAATGTCGAGGAACATCACGCAGACATCGCGCAGCTCACCATCGTAGTCAGCGGTCTTGGACAGCAAGCGATCGACGACGCTGGGGGACACGTACAGGCCAAACATCGACGTGACGCGGTTGCGTTCGGCCATCAAGCGCAGCGAGCGCACCACGCGCTGACGAAGCTGTCGCGTCAGCAGTCCAGCAAAGAACCCGCTGACGATAAAGCCCAAGGCTTTGGCTGCGTGATGAAAGGGCGTGACCAAGAGCGTCTGCGTTTCGCTCGACGGCAGGTGGCTGTATCCATAGCCGTACAGCAGCATGTACTGCAGCGCAGCGGCGCAGCCCGTGACCATGCACAGACCGAAGTCAAAGCGCAGCACGCTCAGCATGATGAACAGGTAATACAGCGTGGTCGGCGGCATCAGCAGCCCGTGTACCGGATGCATCAGCTCGATGAAGGCATAGGCGAGTGCGCTCGGCACCAAAAGCTCTAGGACGGCGCTGATGTAGCGGCCGTGCAGCAGGTGACCCACCGGGCGGCCACTGCGCAGCACGCGCGACAGGATGGCGAATGCGCACAGCTCATAGACCATGAGCGGCAACATCGTGGCACCGACGCGCCAGCCAAAGCTGCGGTACTGCTGAAACAGCGCGATGTGACTGGCCAGCAAGGAATCGAGGATGACGAACACCAGCCCACCGATCCCGCAGAAGGCGGCGAGGATCAGCGCGCGAAGGCGTTCGCTGCGCAGGGCTTCACGCTCTAGGTCACCCAGCAGGAGCTGTTCGGCTTCACTGGCGGCACCGAGCTTGGGTCGCTCCGCTTCTTCGCTCATCTAAAGAAGCATACGAGCATTGCCGCAAGCGGGACACGATTCGTCGACCGCCTGCGGGAGCCGCGCAGCCTAGGGCTTGGCCCCCAGCAAGTCCTGCTCGCTGAGTCCATTTCGCTGGCACAACAGCACGACGTACAGGCGGGCCGGTCCATCGAGCTTCTGATACGCCTCGCGAGCCAGCTTGGTGTCCTTGATGGCGCACGCCGACGAGCCAATGATGCGCCAGGCTCGCAGGGGGCTGGCTGCTGCCACCGATCGCGCCAACGTGATGGCCTTGTTGTAGTCCTTGGCCAGATACGCAAGCTGCGCGTCGCCGAGAGCCTTGTCGAGCTGCGGTGGCGGTGCCGCCGAAGGAAGTGTCGGCGTCGCTTGCGGGCTCGGGGCCACTGGGCGCGGATGCGGCTCAATCGGCTCGACGTTGGCTAGGCGGAAGGGCGGCAGCTTCAGACCGGCGGCTCGCGGGAAGATCTGCGGACGCTTCGCAACGGGTGAGCCCGATCCAGTGAGAGCACCCGGATCAGCGACGTCATGGGCCGCAACCGGCTGACTGACTTCAGCCGAGGAAGCGGCATCGAGGGCGGTCGGCGCGGTCGAAATCGCTGGCTTCTGTGACACCAGAGCTCGCCCTAAGAGCAGCAGACCAGCGACGGCGGCAGCCCCTAAGAATGCAGCCGCTAGCAGCCGCGACGCGCTCTTTAGGGGGGGCGATGCGCTGGCTGCAGGTGCTTGCATCGCCGCTGGTTGGAACGTTGGCGCCGATCCCATCGCGGGCAATGCCAGCACCGGAATCGCGCCTGGCGTCGCCGGGGAAATCGCGACATGCGGTCGTGACTGCCGCGCATCAAAAAGCGCAGCCGCCAGCGGAGAGACGCCCGAGTTCGATGCCGTGTTGAGCGCCACGGGAATGGCTGTTCCCGTCGTGGATCGCCCGCCCGGTGAGAACAGTCCACCTTCGGCAGCCACGAGGTCAGCCAGTACTTCGGTGACCTCGTCCATCGTCGCGCGCTCGGCCTTGTTCTTGACCAGCAGGCGAGCGATCAGCGTCGTGACTTCGGGCTGCATGTCGGGCAAAAGCTCGCTCAAAAGCGGTGGCTCGCGAAATAGCTGCATGCCGATGAGGTCGCTGGCACTTTCGGCCACAAACGGCGGTCGGCCGGCCAGCATCTCGAACAGCATCACGCCCAGCGCATAGACATCTGATTTTTCGTCCGCCTCGTCGGCGCCGTGGCACTGCTCGGGCGACATATAGGTCGGCGTGCCAACGATGGCTTGGGCCGACTCTTTGCCGTGTGCTTCCACGGCGAGCTTGGCGATTCCGAAGTCGAGGATCTTGACCCGCTCGCCCCCTGGGCCGAGAGGATCGGGGACCAGCATCAGGTTGTCGGGCTTCAAATCGCGGTGTGCGATGCCCTTTGCGTGCGCGGCGGACAGACCCGCTGCCACCTGCCACGTGATCTGCAGCGCAAAGCGTGGCGGCAGCTTGCCTCCAGCCTGTTTCAGCCGAGCGGCCAGCGTCTGTCCCTCCAAGAACTCCATCACGATGTACGCGGTGCCGTCGGGAAGCCGGCCCTGTTCGAACATCTGCACGATGCTGGGATGGGCGATGCGATTGACCGCGCGAGCTTCGTTGAAGAAGCGCGTCACCACCTCGGGATCATCGGCATGCTCGGCGCGCAGGATCTTGAGCGCCACCCGCCGCTCGATCGACTCGTTGATCGCCTCGTACACGGCCCCGATGGCTCCCTCTCCTAAGAGGCGCACGATGCGGTACGGGCCAACGCTCGATTCGACCATGAGAAGTTGCCAGTATATCACGAGCTTGACGGCGCCTCGTCGGCCAATCCGTCGGGTTGTGGACGCCCACGCGGGGCCTCAAAGCGTCCGCTGCGATGCCCAAGCGCAGCGCTTCGCGAGCCGACAGGACGCGCATGCGACCGAGAATCCCAGACGGGCCCAGCGTCTTGCCCTGCGGGCTTGGCCAGGCGATGGCGGGGAGGGCTAGAGCGTTGGAATAATCAATCAACGAATCGGAAACAAATGAACATAAATTTCATTGCATTGTTGCGCATTCTCGCAAGCATCTATTTTATGTTGCAATATTTATTGCCCATTACTCTGGCAAACCGCTAGCCCAAGCGCGCGGTGGCGACGGTGGACCACAGTGTGTCTTCGATCGAGATCTGCGGCTCCCAGCCGATGGCTTCGCGCAGGGCGCGGTCGCTGATGACGCAGGGGTAACGGAAGAAGTTGATCAGGTAGTACGGCAGGTTGCCGGCAAGCTGCACGGCGAAGTGAGTCAGCGGCCACGGGATTGGGAAGGTACGAGCGCGGCAGAGATCCAGCGCGGTCCGCCATGGGATGACAGCGGGACCTGCGACGTTGAAGATGCCGCGCTGCTCGCTGCGCCAGCAACCGAGGACGGCGCGCACCAGATCGTCTTCGTGAATGAACTGCGACATGGGGTTAAAGCCCCACAGGTACGGCACGCGCGGACGGCGCAAGAATTCGCTCATCGTGTTGCGCACCGTGGGGCCGACGATGTTGGTGGCGCGCAGGACGACGGTGCGGACCTCGGGATGGCGGTACACCCAGGTGGTCGCCATGTTGTCCATCTGGATGGCGTCGGCGATCTGCGGGAACTCAAGGCCAGCGCGCAGCGGCTCATCTTCAGCGATGGGAATGTGGTTCGCCGGGTGCGCGCCATAGATGTGAAACGTCGACAGCACGACCAGACTCTTGACGCCGTGCTGCACGCACAGGTTCATGATCTTCTGCGATCCGACGACGTTCAGATCAAAGCGCTTGCCCGCCGATTCCTTGAAGCTGCCGGTGCGGCCGAGGTGAAACACGGCATCGAGCTTGTTGTGGCGAAAGAGGTCTTCGATGATCGTCTTGTTGTAGTGAGCGCGGCAGATCGTGAGCTTTTCCAAGCCGGGGGGCAGCGGCGGCTGCACGCTGCGGTAGTCGACGCCGATGACCTGATGGCCATCCGCCAAGAGCTGACAGGCCGCGCGCTGTGCCAAGCCGCCTGCGATGCCTGTGATCAAAATGGTCGCCATGAGTCGTCCCTTCGCTGCGAGTGCTGAGGCGGCTTAGAAAAAGACCGAGCGGCGTGCGGCCAGGCCGTCGTTGATCATCTGCTGCACCGTGTTCTGCACGTCATCAACCTTCTTTTGGATGACGCTGTCTTCATCGTCGAACGGACCGTTAAAGTACATCGGCTTGCCGAAATAGATGCGGAACTTGGTCGGCATCGGCAGATAGGCCAGCGGCCCCAAGATCGGCAGCAGCGGATGAATTGGGGCATACGGCACGCGCAAGATCTTGGCCGCCGCTTGCCAGTCGTAGACGCTGATGATCGACTCTTCGGCACCAATCACAGCGACGGGAACGATGGGGGCACCGGTCTGCAAGGCCAAGCGCATAAAGCCACGTCCAAACGATCGCAGCTTGTACCGATCCCAGAATGTCTTGCCGCTGCCGCGTGCGCCTTCGGGAAAGACGAGGATGGCTTGGTCGGCTTCGAGCAGGTTGCGGCAGTTGATGGGATCGCCCAGCACGACACCCGAGCGCGCGAACATCTCGTTGATGAAGGGCAGCGTCGAGACCCAGCGTTCGGCCATGGCTCGCACCAAGCGCGGTGGCTTGGCTTGCAGCAAGCAGGCGACCGCGATCACCACTCCATCGAACGGGAACTGACCCGAGTGATTGGGCACGATCAAAACGCGTCCGGCCGGTACGTTTTCGATGCCGTGAATCTCGGGCCGGAAGTAGTCGTACACCGGCCGCGAGAGGGTGTAATAGAACTTGGCCTGCTCGGGAGAGAAGCCCCAGGGATCGAAGCCGAACTCGTTGAGCTCGTTCGGCAGCGAGTCGATGGCAGACGAGACCGCGGGATCGATGAAGTGACTGCGCGCCTGCGGTGCGATCTGCGCCAGGCTGGTCAGGCGGGCGCCAATCTCATGGGCGTGAGCCAGCGTCTCATCGGACACGTGGCGATGCACGAGCGCCGAGGCTCGCTCGATCAAGGGATGCAGAAGCTGGTTGAGGAATGACACCTCGGACTCCTTCCAGAAAGAGCGCCCGCTGCAGGGCGTGCGTGCGCTCACGTGGGCCGGGTTGATGAAGGTGGGCACCAGTCTACAAGGTCGAACCATGCGCTGAACAGACAGCATTTTCAGCCGGGCGCCACGCGATGATGTCGCTGTCTGATGTTGCTGCGCCGTGCCCTGGCCGACACGCCGCGCAGTACACTGTTTCGATGGGAAAAGCGCTGCGCCAGTGTTTTGTGGCTTGGCTGATACCGCTGGGCCTGAGCTTCGTCTCGAACGCCCTGATTGCTGGATCGACATCGAAGCTGGGTGCGTCGGCGGTTGGTCCGTGGATGATGGCTGCCATCGCGCTGCAGCTCGTGTTTTTTGCCGCTGCCAGCGTGCGCTTGTGGCGCCAGCTTGGCGCGATTGAAAAGTCTGCGACCCGTCTCGGTCTGTTTGCGGTGCATAGCGCGGTGCAGCTTGGCCTGGCGGCCACCATGGCCTTTGCCACGCTGGTGATGTTCAATCGCTGATCGTCGATTCGATGCCGTCACAGACGGCTCGGTCGGCGGTGCTGTGAGCTTGTCGTGAGCACGTGAGTCCGCGAGTTCAGTGGATGCCCAGAACCTGCGCATAGCATGGCCACCTGTGGACATTCTCCGTCGCTGACGATTGGCTATGCTCGATTCTTGAAGCCAACCGTTGCCCATGCGAGGGAGCCCCATGGCGAAACAAGACATCGAGCTACTTGGCGTGTTCTTGCAGTCCCTGGCCGCGGCCTGCGTGAACCTGCAGATCGTCGCCCAAGAGCAAGCGGCCACGATTCTGTCGACACAGCCCCAGTGCTGGTATCCCGCGGCGCATTACATCGACTTTCTGCAGACTCTATCGAAACGCTACGCTCACTTTGAGCCCATCAAAGAGCGCATCGGCGCCGAGATGATGCGTCTGTGGTACCAGCATGGACCTGGGCAGCAGATCATCCACCGCGGCGTCGATTTCTTGCGCTACCAGACCAGCTCTGAGGGCTATCACAGCGTCGTGCGCGGACCCGCGAAAGACATCGGTGCGTTTTCGCTGGAAGAGATCGACGAAGCTGCGGGGCGCGCTCGCGTCCGTAGTACGTCGCCATTCGATCGCACGATGGAAAAAGGAATCTTGCTCGGTGGCATGAGCCTGACCCAGGACCTGATCTATGTCGATGTCGACAACTCGGTCGATCCATCGCTGTTTTTGATCGAGTTTCACTAGCCGTCGGCTCGCGCGCGAGTGCTGCGAAATGGGGGCCCTTTCATGAGCGAAGTCCGTTGTCTTTCGGCTCAAGAATTCGTCCAGGCAGAGTCTGTTTCCGAGGGTGCGATCCTGCAGGGCAGGGATCTGCAGCGTGTCCTGTGGATGCTGCGTGGACTGCAGAAAGAGCTGGCCCGCAAAGAGAAGTTCTGGGCAGCCACCAACGACAACCTCGCTAGCGCATACCGCACATTGGAAGAGCGCAGCGACGAGCTACGCAAGACGCGCGAAGCGCTGGTTCAGCTGAATCAGAGCCTGGAACAGCGCGTCGCCGCCCAGGTCGATGAGATCGTGCAGCGTGCGCGCCAGATCGAAGCGCTGAACCTTCAACTGCAGCAGAAGGTGCATGAGCGTTCGCGCGAGCTCGCGATGGCGCTGCGCCGCCTCTCGGAAAATCGACGAGCCCGCGCCTTGGGACCCGGCGATGTATTTGCCGAGAGGGCTCGCGTCCGTCGTGTCCTTGGGCAAGGCGGAATGGGAACGGTGTATCTATGCGATGACTTGCTGACCGGCCAGCCCATCGCCGTCAAGCTGATGCATCAGGGGCTGGGATCGGACTCTGCAGTCCTGCATCGCTTTTTCGGTGAAGCCACCGCCGCATCAGCCATCAGCCACCCCGGTGTTGTGAAGACCCTGCACGTCGATGTCACCAGCGATGGCCAGGTCTATCAGATCATGGAATACGTCGACGGCATCGACCTGGCCACCCGCGCCCAGCAAGCGGCTCTGTCCATGCCCGCCTGCGCTCGCATCGGCGCCACCCTCGCCGCCGCCCTCGCCGCCGCCCACCAAAAGGGAGTCGTGCATCGCGACTTGAAGCCAGGCAACGTCTTGCTGACGCGGGGGGGGCCAGGGGTGCGCATCCTGGACTTTGGGATCTCGAAAGTGCTTGGGGATGAGGACGGAGTTCTTTCGATGACGCGCACATCGCAGCTGATGGGCACGCCGCAGTACATGTCGCCCGAGCAAGTGCGCGATGCCAGCAGCGTCACGGCAGCCTCGGATGTGTACAGCTTGGGGGTCATGCTGTTTGAGCTGATCTGTGGTCGTCCACCGTTTGTTGGCGAGAGCTTGGGCGCCATCTGTGCTGCTCATCTATACGAGCCACCTCCGTCGCTGCAGGCGCTGTATCCGCAGGTGCCCGAGCCGCTTTCCATCGCCGTCATGCTGTGCCTGGAAAAGTCCCCCGCGCTGCGCCCCACGGCCGCTGAGCTCGCCTGTGTACTCTCGGCGCTTGCCGACGCCATGGCTGCCCCTTCGGCCGAGAGTTTTTTTTCGACATCGGCTCCGCCGCCTGTGCTGGCTCATCTGGCCACGCTGGCTCAGTAGGCTCGGCGGGCGAACGTCTGCGTCGGCAGAACCAGGGGCATCGTCATCATTGCGCGGCGCGCTTGCCCGGCACAGCACACTTGTTGATAGAGTGCAGTTGTGCAAACTCCGTCAGAAACGAGCTCTGCGCATCGGGCATCACATCGCATTGCGGGCTGGGGTGGTCTGGGCATGGAAGCGGAAGAGCGCTTCGCCGAGGATCTCGCGCCCCTCACGTCGGATGTACCGCTGTCGCGCGGACTCGGCCGATCCTATGGCGACTCGTCGCTGCCACCGCAGTCGCGGCCGGTGGTCGCCAACACGACGCTCGCAGATCGCCTGCTCGCATTCGATGCGCGGACAGGCATCTTGCGAGCGGAAGCGGGGATCTCGCTGCTTGAGCTAAACCGCTTGTTCTTGCCGCATAAGTTCTTCGTCCCGGTCACCCCTGGTACGCAGTTTGTGACGCTGGGCGGCATGGTTGCATCCGACGTCCATGGCAAGAACCACCATGTGTCCGGTTGCTTTGGCGAGCATGTCTTGGCCTTGCGCATGCGCGTCGGCGATGGCCGCATCGTCGACTGCTCGCCCGAAGAAAACCACGACCTGTTCTATGCGACGCTGGGTGGCATGGGGCTGACGGGCCACATCTTGGAAGTGAGCTTCCGCATGTCGCCCATCCCCTCGTGCTGGATCTATCAAGAGAGCGAGCGGGTGCCGCACCTGGACGCGCTTCTGGATGGACTTTCTGCGGCAGCGCGGGACTGGCCGATGACCATGGCGTGGATCGACTGCTTGACGCCGGGTGCGAGCATGGGACGCGGCATCTTGTTTCGTGGCCGCTGGGCCAAGGCAAACGAAGCTCCGTCGCTGCTGGCTCGTCCCAAGCTGCGACTGCGCGTGCCGTTTTCGCTGCCAAGCTGGATCATGCAGCCCTTTACGGTGCGCGCCTTCAACGCGGTCGTCTATCACAGCCACATACAGCAAGAGCGGCGGGGCCTCGTTTCACCCGAGCAGTTTTTCTATCCGCTGGATGCCATCCGCGACTGGAATCGCGTGTATGGATCGGCTGGATTTACGCAGCATCAGTCGGTGTTGCCGCACTCTGCGGGGCGCGGCGCGGTGCGGCGGTATATGGAGCTTCTGACGTCGCTGCGCGCGGCAGGCTTTCTGTGCGTCCTCAAGGACTGCGGGGAAGAAGGCAGCGGCCTGCTGTCGTTTCCCCGGCCGGGTACGTCGATCGCGCTCGACTTGCCGCTGCGGCCCGAGACGCAGGAACACATCGATCGCCTCAACGAGTTCGTAATCCGCGAAGGGGGGCGCATCTATTTGACCAAAGACGCGCTGTCGCGGCCCGAGCACGTACGCGCCATGGAAGGACGACTGTCAGCTTTCTTGGCTGTGCGCAAGGCCTGGGATCCACAGCATCGCCTGCGCAGCGCCCAGTCGGTGCGCCTGTTTGGAGACGAGCCATGAACATCGTCATACTCGGCGGTACCAAGGGCATGGGGCGAGCGCTGGCGCGACGGTGTGTCGAGCACGGCGACCGCGTGTTCTTGCTGGGCCGCAGTGAAGTGGATCTGCAGCGCAGCGCAGTGGACTTGGATCTGCGCGCCGGGCTGGGCAGTGCGCCAGATTCGACGCCGCGATCGTGCGTTGCTCGCTGCGATCTGGAACAGCCCGAAGGCTTCGCAGCGGCGCTGGATGCTGCGCAGGCGCATTTTGCGGGAGCAGCCATCGACGCGATTGTCGTCACCGCGGGCGTTTTTGCGACGCAGGACGAGCTGGAATCAGACCCTGCGCGCACCGAGCGCCTGCTGCGCGTGAACTTCACCAACACCGTGTTGTTCTGCGAAGAGGCCCGCAAGCGCTTGCTGGCGCAGGGGGGCGGGACGCTGTGCGTGTTTAGTTCGGTCGCGGGGGATCGCGCTCGCAAGCCCGTGGTTTTGTACGGCGCGAGCAAGGCCGGTCTTTCGGCCTACCTCGACGGCATCGATCACAAATTCCACGGCCAGGGCCTGCGCGTGCTGTGTGTTCGGCCCGGCTTCGTCAAGACCGGCATGACGGCAGGTCTGAAGCCCCCGCCATTTGCCGGGGAGCCGACGCAAGTGGCTCGGGATGTGCGGCGCGCGTTGTGCGGACGCGATCCGCGAACCGTTCTGTACACGCCGTGGATCTGGCAGCTCGTGATGGGAGTGATTGCGACGCTGCCGCGCGCCGTGATGCGGCGGATCAACTTCTAGGCCTGCTGGACAATGGATACATTCCGGTCTGTTGAGCTGGCCTTTGAACACGTGACCAGCCCTGGGCGAGCGACGCAGCGCCTGTTGTTTCTGCACGGCATGCTGGGGCGTGGTGCCAACTTGCGCACGATCGCGCGTCGGTTCGTGGACCAGCGTCCGGCCTGGGATGCTTGGCTTGTCGATCTGCGCGGCCATGGCGCATCGCCCAAGGGCAGCCCGGAGCCCTCGCTCGCTGCCGCCGCAGACGATGTGTTGGCCCTGTGTTCACGCTCAATTCCCGTCGGGGCCATCGTGGGACACAGCTTTGGCGGCAAGGTCGCGCTGCAGGCGGCGCAGCGGGCCCTTTTGCATCCGAGCAACCAGGCGTTCGAACGGGCGGTCGCGCTTGCGCAGCCTGTGCATGTGATGACGATCGACAGCAACCCTGGGATGCGTCGACCCGAAGAGGTCGCAGGTCGGGATAGCGCGCTTTCAGTGATTCGCATGCTGCGCACCTTGCCGCGCCAATTCCCTTCGCGCGCGGCCTTTGTCGATGCAGTGCAGGCCCATGGCCTAAGCCGCATGCTGGCGCAGTGGCTGGCACAAAGCACCGAGCAGTCCACCGACGGTGGCGTGCGCTTTGCTCTCAACCTCGATGAGCTGCAGGCGCTGCTTGCGAGCTATTTCGCAGAGGATCTGTGGCCTTTGATCGAGCAGCCACCCTCCTCGCTACGCGTTCATTTGATCATTGGCGCGCGATCGTCCTCCTATTCGACCGAGGATCGCGAGCGTGCGCAGGCTTTGGCAGCGAACAGTGCGCAGGTCACATGCGATGTGCTGCCCACCGATCACTGGGTTCATGCAGAAGATCCTGAAGGCCTCTTGCAGCGACTTTGGATTCACATTCCCAGCTAGAGGCAGCTGGGATGAACGGCCAGCGAAGGTGGGATTTCTTGCGGTAGGACGTGCGTTAGCGCAGGCCGCAGAGCTGATGGCGCAGCGTCGTCGGTGAGAGCTGAGGCTGGCAGGTAGAGCCCGTGGTCAAGCCGCTGCAGCGTGCGCTTTGGCAGTGATCGGGCGAGGTGCAGGGCGAGCCGTCCGGCTGGGGCAGGCCACAGGTCGAGTTGCTCAAGCAGATCAGGCCGGCCGCTGTGTCGCATGGCTTGCTGGTGCCACTGCATGCCTGACCACTCTGCCCATTGGGTGTGCAGAGCCGGGTCATCGAGTCGCAGTAGAAGCCGGTGGCGCACTGATTGGACATGGCGCAGTTCTGACCACCGCCCGGCAAGGCGCGACAGACGTTGCCGCCCACGATGTCGCAGTACGCGGTGCTAATGCACGGCGGGAAGAAGGTCGTCGAGCAGGCCTGACCCACGGTGGGAATGGCGATGCAGGTTCCCGAGCGGCAGAGCGTCTCGGCGACGCAGTTGCCGATCGTGGTGTCACACATGCCACCGGCCTGCGTGTTGGGTACGGTCACCTTGCCACAGGCAGTCGGCTGCTTGGGCAGCTGGAACGATGGTTTGTCGCAGACGCTTAGGCGCTGGCTCTGCCACGCTAAGCACTCGGCCGCCGCAGCAGGGTCGTAGCGCAGCAGTCCCTGGCTGATGAACTCAAGCGTGCGCGTCGAGGTCTTGAGAAAGTTCATGTCATTGCTGGTGCTGCACGTCGTGCCGCAGCAGCGCTCGCCGGCTTCGCAGCTGAGCTGATTGACGGCTTTTAGATAGCCCTCATAGGTGTCTGGGTTGGTGGTCGATGTCGTGACCGAGACGCCGCAGCCAACCGAAGCCGCCGCCGCGCAAAGCGAGAAGCAGAGCAGAAATGCGTTCTTCATGAGAAACCTCCAGGTCGTAAAGCCCAGGTCTAAGGTCAGTCGGGAAAGGGCGAGCACGCGACGTCGGGCTGCCTAGAACACGCCCAAAAGGCCGAGCTTGCCGTAAATGCTGACCGTGTTGATCTGGTCAGAGCGCAGGCCCGAGGGGGCATCTTGCGAGGCAAAGAAGTGGTCGCCCTCGATGCCACTCAGCAGTTGGAGAGCGAACTGCGGGATGAAGAAGAAGCGCAGGCCCGGCCCGAACTGATAGTTCAAGTGAAAGTTGGTGTTGGGAAAGTTCGGCGAGACGTTGTTGGGGAGCGCCGGCTCGTCGGAGCGTGACGTGACGGCGCGGCCGAATCCGAACTGCGCCGTTCCCAGGAGCTCCAAGCGTCCAGATGCCGCCCGCAGCGCTGCGATCTGCACACCCGGTGAGATCAAGAACGAGGTGCTCTCGGTCGTGGTTGTGGAGTAGCCAGCTGCTGAGGCCAGCTTGGTGCTGTTGCCGGCATGATCGATCGAAAAGCCGAGGCCGAAGAAGAAGCGGTCCAGCTTGTAGCCCGCGAACATCTCGCCTGCGATGCCGCTGCCCACGAATGAGTTGGTGCCGCTGGTCTGCACGAAGGGCGAGCGTGTCATCAAGCTGAGTGCAACGGTGACACCATTCATTTTCTGCTTCATGCCGCCGCCGGACTCGCCACTACTGGCCGCAGCGATCTCGTTGGCCGAGGGAGCCGGCGTCGTGCTTTCTGAAGGCGAAGCGGGTGGGCTGCCATCGCCGCTGGTTTGCGCGAGTGCTGGGCCGATACCGCACAGAGAAAGGGCTGCTGCTAGACAGAAGGAACGGTGCGCACGCATGGACACTCCTATGAGAAATTTGAGCATATCAAGTTCCCATTCGCGGGTCTATCAACCGTCGATGGAGAAAATCGATCGCCAAGGGCTGGGCACCTGCTTCAAGATGCGCGATCGATGCGCATTGAGCAGATCTGGACCGGAAATGACTTTCGCAACTTCCATTACCTGATTGCCTGTTCCCAGACGGGAGAGGCGCTGGTTATCGATCCGCTGGACCATGCCTTGTGCTTGGCGCAGGCCAAGGCTCTGGGCGTGCAGATCACGCAGATCGTCAACACGCACGAGCACCCGGATCACACAGGTGGCAACGAGCCGCTGCGAGCCGCTACCAACGCCAAGCTGCTCGCGCATGCGAAGTCCAGCGATGCCATCCCAGGCATCGATCGCGGCCTGTCCGCGGGGGATGTCCTTCGCGTGGGCAAGAGCGTTGAGCTTCGCGTCCTCGACACGCCGGGCCACACGATGACCCACGTCTGCCTGTACGCCGAATTCGTCGAGCGCGATGCGGCGGGCACAGAATCGGCCCTGTTCTGTGGGGACACGCTGTTCAATGCCGGAGCCGGTAACTGCCACAACGGTGGCGATCCGCACGTCCTTTACCAGAGCTTTGCCGACCAGCTCGTCAAGCTGCCGGACACGACGCGGGTGTACCCTGGGCACGATTACATCGCGCGCAATCTCGGCTTCACTCTCGATCGCGAGCCCGACAACCAAGCGGCGCAGGCGCTGCTGCCGCGCGTTCGCGAGCAGGACATGAACCAGCCGCTCGTCACTACGCTTGGGCAAGAGAAGACGTTCAACGTCTTTTTCCGCCTGCGCAGTCCGGCGCTGCGGTCGCGTCTGCGCGAGCGCTTCCCCGAGCTTGACGAGCTGGCCAGCGATGAAGCGATCTTCGTCAAGCTGCGCGAGCTACGGAACCGCTGGTAGCTCGCATGCTGCACCTCGCGTGGCCGTTGCTTTGGCTCCTGGTGGTCTTGAAGCTGGGCCTGTTCTTGTTGCTGCTCGCTGCCTCGTTGCACCTTCTGCGCTTGGGTCTTTGGAGCCTTCGTCAGCCAGCCCCGGCCGCGCTGCCTCCGCTGCTCGCCACGTCTGATGCGCTTCCCCACATCACGGTGCAGCTACCCATGTACAACGAGCAAGCCGTGGCCGCGCGAGCCATCACCGCGGCGTGCGCGCTCGATTGGCCGCGTCTTTCGATCGATGTGCTTGATGACTCGACCGATGACACGCGCCAGCTGATCGATCGCCTGGTCGCTGAGCGGAAGAAGCAGGGCGTCGACATCCGTGTTCTGCGTCGTGCGGATCGCCGTGGTTACAAGGCCGGAAACTTGGCGCACGGCTTGTCGCAGCTTGCGCCAGACTGCGCGTATGTTGCGATCTTCGACGCCGATTTTGTGCCGCCCGCAGACTTTCTGCGCCGCTTGATGCCAGTGCTGCTCGGCGACAAGAAGGCAGCCTTTGTGCAGAGTCGCTGGGCATATCTCAACGAAAGCAATAACCTGCTGACGCGCTTGCAGGCTCTGATCTTGGACGGCTTGATGCTCGTGGAGCAGGCCTATCTGGATGCGAACGCGCTGCCGCTTCAGTGGAACGGCACCAGCGGAATTTTTCGCATGCAGGCGCTGCGCGAGGCTGGTGGCTGGCTTGGCGATTCGCAGACGGCTTCGGTGCTGACCGAAGATCTCGACGTGTCGTACCGTGCGCACTTGCGTGGCTATCGCGGTCGCCACGTGGCTTCCGTTGCTGTGCCCAGTGAGCTGCCCGCGCAGATGAGCAGCTTTCGTGTGCAGCAGCAGCGCTGGGTCGGCGGGGGCGTGCAGGTTCTTCGCAGCCTGGTCGGCAAGATGACGCGCGAGGGTCTGCACCTGCGTAGCGTGGTGACGCTGCTCGCGCATCTAACGCGTCACGCGCGTCAGCCGTACTTGGCGCTGTCGCTGCTGTGGCTGCCGCTTGTGGTGTTGGGACAAACACCGGCCTCGCAGACCGTTGTCCCCGTCGAGTCATCGCGCGCACAGAGCCTAGAACGCGTCGCCCAGCTTGCGCTTGCAGCGATCAGTCTGCGGGCGGGCTTGCTTTTGTTCGTGTTTGCCGTGGCCGTGTATTACTGCGCGGCTCGTCGGCAGGCAGGTCGCTCGCTGCTTCAGGCCGCGCTGCTTTCGCCGCTTCTGATCCCGCTGTCCATGGGCTTGTCGTGGCCGCTCTCTGCTGCGCTGTTGCGCGGGTTGGTTGAATCGCCTGCACGATCGGAATTCCAACGCACGCCCAAAGCCGGCGATGCGTCCGATTCGATCCGGCCGGATTCGTCGCTTGGGACGGGCATTCGTCCCGCGCGCAGGCTGGGTCAAGCTCTCTCACCGCTGGTCGAGGTCGCGCTGGGCCTGCTGTATTTGGCGCTGGCCGGCGTGGTTCTTTTTCGCGCACAGCTTCAGACCGGAATCGCGCTCATCGGCTGCATCGCGCTTGGACTTTTGTGGGTTGGCTTGGGCAGCCTGCGCCGCCCGGCGCTGTAATGAGCCGCGCGACGGCTCTCATCGGTGATAGGCTGCCCTGCCCATGAGCCTTGTATCCATGTTCTTGGAAACAGCGACGCAGCATGCCGGGAAGACGGCGCTGATCTGGGGCGATCAGCGCTTTACCTGGAGCCAGGTGCTCGATGCCGCTCGCCGGATCGCAGGCGGCCTTGCCGTGCGCCCTGGAGATCGCGTCGCGGTCTTCTTGCCGAACACACCCGAGACGCTCTTTGTCCATCTGGGCATCCAGCTTGCGGGGGCGGTGCGCGTACCGATCAACTCAGCCTATACGGTTCGCGAAGCCGCCCACCCGATCACGCATACGGGGGCGACGTGGGTCGTCACCGATGAAGCGCGGCTTTCGATCGCGGCCGAGGCTGCACCGGAGGTTGCCCGCAGCACGCCGCGTGAGCTTCTGGCCAGCCAGCCATCCGATGGAACGCGGCCAGAAGACGACCACTTTTCGATGTTCTGTTTTACGTCTGGCACATCGGGCAAGCCCAAGGGCGTTCCGCTGAAGCACGCTAATCTTGAGCACAACATCCGCGGCCTCGTCGAGCTGTGGGAATGGAGCGATCGCGACACACTGGTCTTGTGTCTTCCGCTCATGCATCTGCACGGGCTGGGCAACGGCCTAAACGGCTGGATCGCCACGGGCTGCACGCTGGTCTTGCAGGAAAAGTTCGCGCCCGAGACCGCGCTCGATGCGATTCAACACAGCGCTGCGACGATGTTCTTCGGCGTCCCGGCCATGTATCACCGCATGCTCGAAGTGCCGCGCCGCGCGCTGCCATCCATGCGCTTGTGGGTCAGTGGCTCGGCCCCGCTGGACCGCAGCCTAGAGGATCGCTGGGAGCACGAGTACGGTCGCGCCATCGTCAATCGCTATGGCATGACTGAGACAGCGATGATCACCGCGAATCCCGTGTCAGCGCCCAGAAAAGGCTCGGTTGGTAAGCCGCTGCCTGGCATGGACGTGCGCTTCCTAGATACGGGCGAGATCATCGTGCGCGGCCCAAGTGTCTTTTCGGGCTATTGGGGCGGCGAAGTCGATGCTGCCACGCACCACGAAAACGGCTTCTTCCGCACCGGAGATCTCGGTCGCGCCGACACCGATGGCTATGTCTACATCACGGGACGAGCCAAGGACATCATCATCTCGGGCGGCACGAACATCGCTCCGGTCGAGATCGAAGAAGTGCTGCTGCAGCATCCGGCGATTGCTGAAGCCATCGCCATTCCGATCCCGGATGCGGCGCTGGGCGAGGTGATCCGCGCCGTCGTTGTGCCGCGCGGATCGCTTTCGTCAGAGTCGGTCTTGGCGTGGTGTACAGAGCGCCTCGCCAAGTACAAACGACCGCGGGATGTGCGCGTCATCGACGAGCCGCTGCCACGAAACGCGATGCAAAAACTCGATCGCAAGCAAGCCAAAGAGCGCTTCGGGTAGCCGACGATCAGCGGCTGCAGGCGAGGATGCCTGGTGCGAAGACCGCGCCGACATAGAACGTCGAGCCGCGGGCCGCAGCCACGCTGGACGCGGACAGCATGCGGCCATCGTCTTGCCAGGGCACGCTGACCTGTTCGATGCGCCCACGTTCAGAGAGCTGAAAGCGCAGGGCCTGCGATGCCGAGGGGACGCTCGCCTTTCCTGCATGTCGCAAGAACTGCAGCGCCGACGGGTGGGCCGCGACAAAATAGGTGCCTTGCTCGTCTTGCGCGAAGTTGTCGGGGGCGGTGTCTAGCGCGTGCTGCGCAACTAGGCTGAGCCCGCCATCGGGTTGACGGGCGAACACCGACATTCGCTCGGCCATGGTCTCAGCGACGAGCACATAGCGTCCGCCGCGATCGGCGGTGATGCCGTTGGCATAGCGCAGATCGCTAGCGACGCGCCGTGCGCTCTGGCCATCGAAGTAAACAACCGAGGCATTCGACAGAAACAGGAAGTCCTCGATCAGAAAGCCGAGCGGTGGGCGCCGACCGTGATCGTTTGTGGCATAGAACGCCTCAGGACCGACGGGGGTGACATCATTCAGGCTGATGAAGGCCGGCGATGTGATGCTGCGCACGTGGCGAAGCTGCACAGAACCGGCCTCGGATCCGGTCGCTTCCACTGCGAAGATCTCGACGGACTCATGCTCGCGGCCGTGCTGCACGCTAAACAGGCGAAGCTCGCGTGCGCCGGTCGACCCCGCGGCGCCGCGCCACAAGCCCAAGCCGTGTGGTCGCAGCTCCGTCGAGAAGCCGACGATCGACACGCGCACTGGGGCGACATCGGTCCCCGGACGAAAGCGAAACACCGCGCCGTCTCTTGGCCGGTGCGAAGGATCGGCGCGTCGATCTCCGGCGACGATCCACAGCGCGCCGCTCTCGTGATCGAACTCCATGTCTTCCGCGCCGACCAAGCCGGGTGCTTCCAGCAAGCGACAACCCGCGGTGCCTTGCGGCGCGATGCGCGCAAACGGTCGCAGGGTCGTGACCGCCTTGGCGCCATAGACGAAAAGACCCAGAAGCAGAGCTCCGGCGAGTAGCCTCTTTGCCTTCATTGCACTCCTTCTTTCCTGCTTCCTACCTTACTTGGCTCGCCGACTGGCCTGGGGGCCTTTTTGCCTGCGATTCTCGCGTCATCCCGGCGTGCGCGTGCTCGATGTAAACAGCGACGAGAAATCGACACTGTCTCGACGAGAAACCGCCGGCAGGGAGGAAGACATGGAGCCCGCCGGGCGAGCCCAACGCGGTCGCGAGCAGTCCTCTGTGCTGGGACGGATACCCGTAGAGCGCTGGGGGCGTTTCGTGGTAGTTCAGTCCTTCAAACCCAATTGCCAAACCGGATTGCCCGGTGCGGGGAGAGTCATGGCGGAGCGCCTGGTTGTACTGGTTGAGAACGATCCCGTCCTGAGCGAGCGTCTGCGGGCTGTCTTGTCCGCGCACAACTTCAAAGTAGAGCTAATCGCCGACGGCAACGAGCTGATCACCAACCAGACGCTGCGTCCGGTGCTGATCATCCTGTGCATCGATCCGAAGCGCTTGGGCTGGGCCATCTGCAACAAAGTCAAGCGCACCAACCAGTTCAAAGACACGCCGATGATCGTCACCTCGCAAGAGGCGACGGACAAAGACTTTGAAGACCACAAGAAGCTGCGGACGCGGGCCGAGGAATACCTGCACAAGCCGTACAGCATCGAGGTCTTGTTGGGCAAAGTCGATCGCATCGTGGGCCTGCGCGCCGCGGCTTCGGACGATGCGGTCTCGCTGGATGACGCGGTCTTGGAAGAGCTCTCGATCGACGAAGCAGTCATCGAAGAAGAGATCTCGACCGGCAGCTTGATGCTTCCGAAGGCGCAGCGCGTCGATGAGCAGATCGATGTCGAGACTGAGTCAGCGTTTGCAGCCATCGCGCCGTCGAGTGTCTCGCCA
Source organism: Myxococcales bacterium (assembly GCA_016794505.1). Classification (GTDB taxonomy): domain Bacteria; phylum Myxococcota_A; class Polyangia; order Palsa-1104; family JAEUJZ01; genus JAEUJZ01. Next base: position 25,746 of record JAEUJZ010000093.1, on the reverse strand, counting down.
TCGCCATCGCCATCGCACAGGACGCCGGTCGCGCCAGCGTCTTTGGCCTCGATGGCAGCGACTGCGCCTATTGAGCCTCGGCCGCAGGTCGCCTCCAGCAATCAGGCGACAGCTCGCGGGCCGGTTCCCGATGCAACTGCGCCGCTGCCTCGCCGTATTGAGCTGGATGTCGCTCCGGGGGCGCGCAAGCAAGTGCAGAGCGGTGATCCGACGCCGGCCCCGACGGCAGCGGCCACAGTGCTGCGCAAGGCGACGCCGGGGAGTGACCCATCGCAGACCTTGGTTGTGCAGCGCGCCGCGGCGAGCGATGTCAGCGAGACGCTGCGTGCCACCGTTCCGGTTGAAAAAGCCAGCGCCAACGACAAGGCCCTGGCCGAAGCCCTTTCGCGGGCCGAAAAAGCGGAAGCGCAGTCAACGTACTGGCACGATCAGCGCGATCTTCTGGCCAGCGAACGAGATCGTCTGAGCAGCGAGCGCGATCGCTTGGCCACTGAGCGCGAGCGTGGCACGCAGCAGCTTGAGCAGGCCAATGCGGATCTGCGCCGCGCGCTAGGTGAGCGGGATCAGCTGGTGGCCGATCGCAACCAGCTCTTGCTAGAACGCAACCAGCTTACGTCCGAGCGCGATGCTCTGCGCTTGACCGAGAGCAAAGGTCCGCCTCCTGAGCTGCTGGCAGCCCAGGCGCGGCTGTCGAGCGAGCGCGATCAACTGTTGGCCGAGCGCGAGCGCTGGACAAGCGAAGGGCGCGAGCAGCGCGATCGCATCGACCGCCTGACTGCCGAGCGCGACGATCTGATCGCCGGACACGATCGCTTGGCTGCTGAGTTCAGCGCGCTGCGCAGTCAGTTGGCGGATGTGCAGCAGGCATTGCACACCGCGCAAGCCGCGCAATCCATGCACGCGCAGAGTGCGGCGGGTGCCGCGCAGCATGCCGATCTGGCGCAGAGAGAAGCAGCGCGGGCCGAGGCTGCGCTCAGCGACGCGGCAGATCTGCGACGCGAGCGGGATCGCCTGCGCGATGAAGTCGAGCGCCTGCAGACCGCCGCAAGCAACTGGAGCAGCGAGCGCGCCAAGCTGCACAGCGAGATCGACGAAGCGAAGATCGCCGCGGCAGCCGCCGCGGCACGCCCGAGCGGCAGCCCTGCAAGTGGCGGCTTGATGCAGAGCCGCGAGCTGATCACGCTCAAAGAGATCATCAACAAGAAAGACAAAGAGATCCTCGATCTGCGCGATGCCCTGGATGCCAAAGATCGGCAGGTCTTGGATGCGCGCGACAAGGCGCGTGAGCAAGAGCGGCAGCGTCGTGAGTTGGATGAAAAACTGCTCGAAGTAGAGCGCGAGAGCCTAGGTTTCCAAGAAAAGATCGAAGCGCTGATGCAAGACAAAGACGTCTGGCACGAGCGCGAAAAAGGCCTCAAAGGCCGCCTCGAAGATGCACAGCGCAAGCTGGCCCGTCTCGACGAAGATCTGCAGTCGACGCGCAAGCGGTTAGAGACCGAAGCCGCGCGGGGCGAAGCTGCACTCGCCGAAGAGCGCAAGCGAGCGGAAGCGACGCTGGCCGAGCAACGGCGTCAGGCCGAGGCCACCTTGGGCGAGGCGATGCAGCGTGCCGCCGATGCGCTGGCCAGCGAGCAGAAGAAAGCGGATGCCGCTCTGCAGCAACTGGTGATGGAGCGCGCTCAGCGTGAGGCCGAGCTGCAGCAAAAGCATGAGAACGAAGTGCAGCGCTTGCGCAGCGCCACCGAAGAAGATCGGCGTGCGCTTGAGCAGCGACACGCGCAGGCCTGGGCGCAGTTCGAGGCACAGTACCAGGCCCGCTTCGAAGAACGCGTCCGTCGACACGAGGCCGAGATCAGCAGCCTGCAGCAGAGCCACGATGCAGCCCTGCAGGATCTAAGGCAGCAGCTCGCGCAAGCGCAGGTGCAGGCCCAGGCGCAGCTAGAGCAGCTGCGGCAGAGCAGCGCAGCAGAGCTCGCGGCGCTGCGGGCGGAAAGCCAGCAAGCCCAGCACGATCTGCGGCAGCAGTTGACCGGCCACTACGAAGGGCTGTTGGCGCAAGAGCGTCGCGAATCTGAGGCTCGCTATCGCCTGCTCAGCGAAGAGCGGGATCGCATCGTTACCGAACGCAGCGCGCTTGCCGAGCGGGCTTCGGGCCTGGAAGTGCGGCTGGGTGAGCTCTTGCAGCGACAGCAGAACACCGAGAGCGAGCTGGCCACTGTGCGCGCTTATCACGCCGAGAGTGAGGCCGCGGGTCAGAAGCTACGTGACAGCCTGCGCGATCGCGATGCACAGCTGCACGCGCTGCAGGCCGAGCTGCAGACCATGCAGGAACAAGTGCAGGCCGCGTATCAGCGCCTGCTGGCTGAAGAAGATCAGCGCAAGCGCACGCGCCGCGCGCTGACCATCGCGCTGGGGATTCTTGACGAAGGGGGGGGCAACGCAGCCCCGGCCGAGGCAGACTCGGCGCGTACACCGCGCGAAGGATGAAGCGGCAGCTCGCCCTGCAGGCACTGCGCGAAAAGTATGAGCAGCTGCTGGCACTGCACGACGCCGTGCCCGAGCGCAGCCCAGCTCGACGCAGGGCCATGGACGAGGTCGCGCGTCGCTTTCCCGGTGCGCTGCGCGAGTGGCAAGCGCTGCCACCAGCCGAGCTGCAAGCGCGGCTTGATGCTGTGCTGAGTTGGCTTGCTGGGGACCCCGACACCGTCGTGCTGCCGGCCTGGGTACACTACGGCGTGGCGCTGCATGCGTGGCTGCGCTGGTTGCTGGCGCTGCGCAAGTACGCGCTGTCGCATGGGGCTACGGCATCGGATGGGGACTGGCTGGCTGCGGCGCGCAATCTCGCCGCCGAGATCAACGAGCCGTCTTTGCTTGCCTACCTGACGCCGACCTTGCGTGCGCAGGTGGCGCGACCTCCTTTGGGACAGCTGTCGCGGCTGGCATATGCCGCAGTGGCCGCGCAGTTCGGCGTGTCCGAGGCCGACGTCAAGGCAGCGCTGTTTGGCGAGACAAGGGATCGCCCCCAGTCCGCGTGAGCGCGCCGTTGGCACGATGGAGTGCGGTTCCCCCGATCTTTGCAGGGACTGTCGGGCTTAACCGATGCGCTCGGCGGGGTTGGGCGCAGTGCTTCCCGTTTCGCTGGCTGCGCGTTGGCTGTGTGTCATGGCGACGAGGCTGCGGATGACAACGCTCGCGCAGGTCAGGCCAAAGCTGCCGGTGACGAAGCTGGCTGTGCCATAGATCAAGCGCCGCTCTTCGCAGGAGTGGTGATCGTTCTTGCCGCCGGGGCAGACGCAGTGAAAGCCTTCGCCGTGGTCGTAGTGCAGGTCTTCTGGGTGCTGCGGGTGTTCCAGCGAGTACACCGCGGGAATGCCAAAGAGCCCGTCGCTGGGGAAGCCGTACTTGCGACGCAAGATGTGGCGGACTTCTTGCGCCAAGGGATCGATGCGCGTGTCCGCCAGATCGCCGATGCGAAGCTGGGTGGGATCCAAGCGGCCCGATGCGCCCGTGGCGCTGACGATGGGCAGACCCAGGCGGCGTGCGCTGGCCAGTAGGTGGCACTTGGCCGTGATGTTGTCGATGGCATCGACGATAAAATCGGGAGCCAGCGACAGGATGGCCGAGGCCGTGGCTTGGTCGTAGAAGCGACAGAGCGGCTCGACCTGAGACTGCGGATTGATCAGGCGAAGGCGCTCGGCCAAGACCTGAGCCTTATACTTGCCGATGGTGCCGCGCATCGCTTGCAGCTGACGGTTGCTGTTGGTGACGCAGACGCGATCAAAGTCGATCAGCGTGAGGCGGCCGATGCCGCTGCGAGCGAGCGATTCCGCGGCGAAGCTACCAACGCCGCCCAGGCCGATGACCATGACGTGGGCAGAAAACAGGCGCTCCATCGCAGCATCACCGAACAGGCGGCCCATGCGATCGAAGCGACGATGCAGGCGATAGGCGTTTTCGCCGTCGTTGCTTTCGCTGCGTGCGGTGGCAGCTGCACTGGCAGCTGCACTGGGTTGATCGGTGCGCTCAGAAGCGGACAGATCCGAACGAGAAGCGGTCGACATGGAACCTTCCTGCGCTGGGTTCATTCGGGCTGCATCAGGCTGCTGGCCGTCGAGGATGCAGCCGACTGCGGAGCGTTGTGAGAGCACACGTGTACATGGAACAAGCGCCGCGCATTTTCCGCGGTGCTTTGCGCAACCAGGTTGAAGTCTTGGCCCCGTGCGGCGGCTATGGCCGCGCAGACTGCGGGCAAGAACGCCGGCTCGTTTGCGGCGGGGCGATGGGGAAGCGGGGTCTGATCAGGAGCGTCTGTCTCGATAAGCAGGCGGTCGAGCGGCACCACGCACGCAGCGCGCTGCAGGCGGGTGGCCTGCGGCAGCGTGATCGCCCCAGAAAACGAGATCGAGAGCCCCAGCGCCACATAGTCGCGCACGAGATCCGCCGAGCCGCTGTAGCTATGGACGACGCCTCCTGCGCGCGGGACACCATCGTGGCGCAGGACGCGCAGCGCTTCGCCGTGGGTGCGCAGGATGTGAAGGACCAGCGGAACGTCCTGCTGCCGGGCCAACGCGAGCTGGGCGCGGAAGATTCGCTCTTGCCGCGGCAGGCTCTGTCGACGCTGCGGGGTCAAGGCATCCAGGCCAAGCTCTCCGACGGCATGGGGGCGGGGCAGGGTTGGATCCTGGTTTTGCAGGGCACGGGCCAGCGTCTCTAGCTGCTGCGTTAGCTCTTCATCGCTGTATTGCTCAACAACCTGCGGGTGGATGCCATAGGCGCGAGCCACGCTGAACGCGCACGCGGGGGGCGCCGCCGCGCCTTCTGCTGCAGCCGTCGGTGGCACCGCGATCAGCGCAGCCTGCGCTCGCCAGTCCATCACATCGACGCCGGCCAGAAGCAGGCCCGAAACACCCGCGGCGCGGGCTCGCGAAAGCGCGTCGGAACGCACCGCGTCCATGCGTGCGTCCTGCACGTGACAGTGCGAGTCAAATAGCTCAGGTGTCAAAGACCGCTTCCACCGCGGCCCGCTCGGCTATGCGGCGACGGAACAGCGCCACCGCAGCGGCCACCACCAAGATCGCGATGCCGTCGATCGCGAGCAAGCCAGGCAGCGGGTTTTGCCACGTGTCCATATTGGTGGTGCGGCTGTAGTGCGGCGGACCGCTGCCATACGCTTCCTTGAGCGCGTCGTAGTTGAGCCAGGCCACAAAGCCGAAAAGGGCCAAGGCACAAGCCAGTCCAGTGCTGCGAAAGAGAGTCATCCGAAGGGCACCTGTTGCGAGCGTAGCTTCGTTGCGTCGACGGGAAGCCTGGCGCACGTTGCGACGCACCGGCTGGCGCCATTGTGGACCGCGGCAGAGTCGAGGGTCAAGCCTGGGCCGGCCTTGTGGATCCCGTGCCTGTGACGCGATTTTCTCGCCCTGCGCTCGCGCGTCCGTACTACGTTGCCGGCGTTGACTTGCGCCAGCGCACGCTGCGCATTTGGAGGTTATTTATGCTGTTCACGCACGCTGTCGAGAAAGTGCTCTTGGGTTCGCTGTTTTCGCTGTGCCTGGTGTTCGGCGCGACAGAGACAGCGCACGCTGCGAACTACACGCTGTGGATTCATGGCCGCAATCCCGGCGCAACCACGCAGGCGGGCAACTACGCTGACTTCTCATACTGGGGGCCGGCTTCCGTCTCGGCTGGCGTCAATAAAAAGGCGGTGAACTGGGACGGCGTTGGCCGCATCGCGGACCAGAACTTTCGCATCCGTGATGCGCTGGACTGTTTCTGCACGGGCCCCAACTGGTGCTACATCGCGGTCCATAGCGCAGGCGATCTGCACATCGGGTACGCCCTGGCGCAGTACGGCAGGACCGCGCGCCCCAAAAAGAACGCGACACCAAATGCCAGCGGAGTCTGCGGCAACAGCGACGGCACGACCCAGATCGGCTGGAACATCAAGTCGGTGTACGTGGCCTCGGGCGCAGCCGGTGGCAGCGAGCTTGCCGACCTGGGGCGCTGGGCCGTCAGCGACACGCTGAGCATCGACCTGGTGACGACGACGGCACGCGCCATGTACAACCACAACACGACGCAGGGCGTGACGTTTTTCCGCTATGCCGGCGCGGCTGGGACGCTGTATTCGGCGCTGCTGCCCGGACAAGATGACGAGGCCGTCTCGTATCACAGCACGGGCGGCGTCGCGGGCACTGCCGGGGGCAGCTACTGCAATCCCGGCGACTGGTTCTGTAGTGATCTCAATACGGGCACGGCGGCCTGCGAAGATGGCGCGAGCAAGTGGAGCTATCACACGCTCGCGCTGCGCGACGATGCCGAGGCGTACAACCACTATTCCGCCGGCAGCTGGCTGGGCATCATTGGGCCGGTGCGCTCGGCCATCGTCAGCGTCGCAAAGTAGTCGATGGCCATGGGCTCGCCCGCTCGGCGCTCGGCCGGGGCCGTGACGCTGCTCGGGCTCTTGGTTCTGCTCGGCGTGGCCTATGTCGCGCGGCGTCCGTCGGATGTGGCGCCTTTTGCCCCGCAGCCTGCTCCTTCGTCGCCTCGCGCCTTGGCTCTGCCGGGCTCGCCCGCTGCCCCTGCCCACGATACAGCGCCGCCCGTCATGGCCAGCGACAGCGAGGGCGCACTTGCGCGCCTGCGCGAGGCACAGCTTCGCTTGGCCAACTATCGCGCGTTTGCGCAGTATCCACCCGGCTCGCGTCCGGCTGCCGAGCACCCGGATCAGTTGAACCCGCGGGCCTCGGTTGTGCGGACGCTGCCGCTGGTGGCGGGGGCGCGTGCCCACGACGAAGTCAACGTGCAGCTTGGTCAGGACCGCCGAGAGCTTGTCGGGGACGAGATCGCACGTCTGTGGATCCGCTGTGAAGACAGCTTGGGCAAGCCGCTGCCCTGCGTCGTCGACAACGCCGAGATCAAAAGCGATCCGGGTACAGGCGGCGCGCCGCTGGGTCCGTTTCCCGTGACGTTTTCCGACGAAGGTCGCGATGGCGACGAGCGAGCGCAAGACGGAACGAAGACCGCGCTTGTGCAGCCGATGGCGCTGGGCCTTTCGCGCTATCACGGCATGCTGCGCGTTCAGATCCGCGTGCGTCTGGGGCGCGATCTAGGGACGCCATTTTTCGATCTGCTGTACACGGGATCTCCTCCCGCTCGCTTCACGGGTCGTGTGCGCGAGTCGATCGTCGATGGCTCGCTGCAGCTTGCGCTGGGCATCCAGGTGATCCGCGCCGGTCGCTATTTTGTCGTCGGTCGCGTCGATGACACGCAGGGCAAGGCAGTGGCGTATCTGGAATGGAGCGGCGAGCTTGCGCTGGGCGAAGGCAGCGTGCCCTTGGACGTCTTTGGAAAGCTGATCCGCGACCAGCGCCCGACGCTGCCTTTGTTCTTGCGCGATGTCGAAGGCTATCTGTTCTTTGAAGATACGACCCCGGATCGCGCGCACATGCCGCGCTTGGCAGGCGTCGTCCACAAGACCGCGGTGTACTCGCTGTCTGAGTTTTCCAGCGCGGAATGGGACAGCGAACAGAAGCGCCGCTATCTCGACGAGTTTGAAAAAGACGTCCAGAAGGCAAGCGGCGAGGTCGCATCAGCGACGGGAACTGCGCAGCCCTAAGCGCCACTCTGCGCTCGTGCTCTTACTCCGAAAGCGGCGACCCGGCGGCATCGCGAGCGCGGGCATAGGCTTCCAGCACATCGATCAGCTCGCCGCGTAGCTGAGCCGAAGGCAGCGACGATCGGCTCTTGAACAGACGATCTGGGTGCAGAAGCAGCCGCTTTTCGATGGCCAAGCGGTACGAGCGCTGCGGATCGAGCGGTGGGCTCGGCAGAAAGACCGCGTAGTCGGTATCGGACCGCGCCTGCTTGTGCAGACGCATGAGCTCTTCGCCGCGCAGCGAAAGCTGCCACAGCGACGACAGGCCCGGCGTACCGCTGGGCTGGCGCTGCACCCGCACGGGATCGTAAAGCTGCTGCAGCGTCAAGCGGCCCGCCGGCAAGCCCGCGAAAAAGACATCGCGGCCCACGATCAGCGCATCGACCTGCCACTGCGCTTGTGCCGCGGCAAAGATCAGCGCCGGCATCCGGCGTCGCGGGATGGGCGTGCTCACGCGGATCAGCGGCACGTGTGTGTCGGGGGCCACGCGGCGCTCTTCCTCTGCAACCAGCGCGGTCAGCGCCGGCAAGACCGGCAGCGTCTCGTTGATCGCGACGATCTTATAGCCCTCGATGCGGACGGACTTCGTCGCGGGATCGAATCGCACATCGCCCAGGCCCAGCGACGTTGCATCGTGACCGGCGCGCAGCACCCAGGTCTGCCGTCCGCCGCTGTGTGAAAAGACCAGCGGCTTGCGCAGCAGATCCTTGGTGTGCGCGCCCACGACGATGTCGACCTCGTCCACCTGCTCGGCAAGTCGCACGTCTTCGCTGTGTCCCACGTGCGTGAGCGCAATCAGCACATCGACTGCTGGGCGCAGTCGCTGCGCGTGCCGCCGCAGGACGTCGACATAGCGATCGTCGTGGACGAACGTCTGGGCATACGCATCGGGCGTGCGTCGATCCTCGGCGCCATAGCCTTGTGTCACAAGGCCGATGACCCCCACGCGCAGGCAGCCGACATCCAGGCGCACGGCGGGCAGAAAGGGCTGATCCGTGTCGCTGCGTTGCAGGTGGCGCAGGTTCGCGGCCAGCACCGGGTGGCGGCTGTTCTGCACGTCGCGCAAGAGCGCGGCTTCGCCGTACGCGAAGTCGTGATTGCCGATGGTGCGAACATCGATGGGCAGCGCCGCAAGCACGCGTCGCGTCGCTTCGCCCTGCGAGCGCAGATCGGCGATGGCGCCCTTTTCATAGTCATCCCCCGCATCGAGGATGAGGGTCTGCGGTCGCTGCGCCTTCAGCTGAGCGAGCAGGCCCGCAAGATAGGCATAGCGGCTGTGACCAAGCAGGCGATCGCTGTAGCGCGCGTGCAGATCGTTGAAATGGGCCAGCGAAAACTGCAGGCGGCTGCTCGCTTTCGCTGTGGCCTCGCAGGCGCCGATTCGAGTGGGGCCGCGCCCGCGCAGATCGACCTCTTCCGCCGTCGCTGAGCCAGCATCCACAGCGCCTTGGACAGGCCCTAGCCATGTACCGCTGCAAAGGCAGATAGACAGCACCAGTGCAGCACATCGTGGATGCGCTGCCGCTGTCTGCGTCCGTCTGTGAGCGAGCCGATCGCGCAGGTCTGTCATATCTGTCTAGGATATTTAATTAACATACGTTTATAATTTAAATAATATATATAGAGATTTTCAAATCATTGGCCGATTCTTGCTCTTGGATCCTAACCAGGGCTGCTGCGCGGCAGGATGCGCAGGGTGTGTGGCGCGTCGTGGCTGCCGGGATGTGGTCGATACAACACGATGCTGTGGTCGGCGTGGCGCTCGATCGCGATGTCGCCCAGGGGGGCCTGCACGCGGAAGCCATCACCGTCGCCGTACGGCAGGTGCGGCACAAAGATCTCGCTGGCTGCCGAGCTGCGCGGGTCGCAGCGAAGCTCGAACGAAAAGCTGCGCGTTTGCAGATCGTATGCGAGGCGCAGCGGCTCACCGGCTGTGGCGCGCGGATACGGGCGCACGATCGCGGCGAGCGCGCGGCCGCCGGCATGGATGCCGCTGGATCCGCTAAAGCGTCGATCGTCCGGGCTGAAGATCGACAGATCTTCGGCGTTCCAGTTGTCGCCCCACTCGTGACTGTTGTCCGACGTGTAGTTCCACTGCGTGCAGCCAATGCGGGTTGCTTCGACCGCGGCGTAATAGCCATCGATCGCGTCGATCTGATCGCGATAGTCTCCGCTGCGGTACGCGGCGCCGCCGTCGAGATCAAAGTTCAGTCCGAACTCGCCAAGCAGCATCGGCAGGTTGGGATGCTGCGCTCGCAGGTATGCAAGCTGACTGGCGTAGGACTCGCGCACAGCCTCGGCCCCCAGCACGGGGCGCATGCAGGTCAGATCCAACGACAGGTCGCGAGCGAAGTGCTTGGTGAACAGCGTCAGCCCGTCGTACCAGTGCGGCGCATGCACGACCTGATCGGGGTCGCGATCCGGCGCGGGCTCTGCGCTCGCTGCGGCTGGTTCAGCGGTCTGCGAACCGGCGTTCCAGGGCGGCGGCGTTCCGACGGGAATCGGCGGTCCCTCAAAGAACAGCAGGCAGCGAGGAGCGATGCGGCGCAGCGCCTGGATGACGCGCACGCAGAGCGGCTTTAGATAGTCGCGCTCGAAGGATATGGCCTGGCCCGGCTGACCGGGACGGTGCAGAAAATAATCCGGGCGCAGCAGGCGCGGGCTGCGACCTTCGTCTGTCCACACGCCGTGGTTTCTCCAGACATCGTCCTCGGGCCGGCGCCAGGCGCTCTTGCCCTGCGGGTTGAGCGTGGTGTGCCCCACTTGGCCGATGAAGGCGGGCGACATCTCCCACTCTTCGACGGTCTGCGGATAACCAGCGCCAGCCAGCATGGCCTGATACGGCGTCGGGCCGGCGCCCTTTTTGATCATGCCAGTCGGCACCTCGGCAAGCGGCAAGCCCAGGAAGCCCGGCATGGGCTCGTTCATGCTGCCATAGCCGACGACGTTCGAGCGCTGCGCAAGCCGCTTTGCGACCTGGCACAGCGCCGCGATGTAGCGACGCTGCAGCGCGCTCTGGATGCCTTCTCCATCGATGCGCAGGCCGGGCGCGAAGTCATCGCCCGCGAAAAACAGCGCGAACATACTGCCGGCCGCAAGCTTGGTGGCGTTGCTCGGCCAGATCAGTCCGCTCAGCTTGCCGCCGTGGGCTTGATGGACAAAGGCCGCCCCGGTTTCGTGCAGGGCGCCGATGTTGAAGCCGACCGCTTCCAAGGTCCAGCCTGGCGCACCGTCCCCGCCGGTAAAACGGCTCCACACGTCTTGGTGTGGATCGATATAGACCGACAGCCCATGGTCCGCGGCCTTGCCGACGATGGCATCCAGATAATCCAGGTATTCCTGGTCGTACAAGCCAGGGCCTGCGTGCTCGATCGCTTCCCAAGTGATGACGAAGCGCAGGAATGACAGGCCCCACGCGGCCAGGCGACGGAAGTGCTCGTCGGCTTCCTCGATCGGAAACGGCCGACCGACAAACGACACATCGCGGTGCTGCCGCAGATCCTGCGGAATGTGCGTCGATCCGTCGGGACGACGCGGCACCTTGGAGCTGCCGCCCAGGTTGACGCCGCGCAAGAGCAGCGTGCGTCCGAGTTCATCTTTGAGCCAGGGGCCATCGCAGTGCATGCGCCCACGATAAATCGTCTTGGGCGGGCTGGTGCCGCGATCGACATGCGGTGCCGCGCCGCGCGGAAATCGTGCTATCCCCAGTCGGCCACGAGCCGACACGCACAGGGAGCCCCGATGCCGGATTCCGCCCGCTTGTCCCCTGATCTTCCAGCGCCGAGCGCACCGCTTTCGACGGCGTCGCCGGGCATCCTCGATCTGCGGGGCGAGGTCTGTCCTTATACCTTTGTGCGCAGCAAGCTCGCACTGGAAGAGCTTCCCGACGGGGCAGAGCTTGAGATCTGGCTGGACTCAGCTCCTGCGTTTCGCAATGTGCCGCGCGCCCTGCGCGAAGATGGACACCATGTGCTGTCGTGCGACATCACCGACGATCCACCCCTGTGCCGCATCCGCGTCCGCAGCTGCGGTTTGGCGTAGCGGCTTAGCGCGAACAGAAGGACGCAGCGCCGCGCGCTACGCAGGATCCGCCGGGGCAGTCTGCAGGGCCGCTGCAGCGCTTGGGTGTGCAGACCGTCGTGCCCATGGCGGCGCCGGGCAGCGAGAATCCCAGGCCTCCGGTCGCGTTGGCGGCTTGGCAGGCCAAGAGCGGATCGCTGCAGGGATGCATGGCATCGCAGCGCGCCACACAGCGAGGGGACGGAGGCGCCGGGGCCGTCGTTCCAGTGAACGCGGCGCAGGCGGCCGTGCTGGGACAGTCGCTGGCCACCGTGCATGTCGCGCTGCACAGGCCGCGCAGCCCCAGGTCCAAGCAGATGCCCAGGGCGCAGGAAAGCGCGTTCTGCGTGCCATCGGGATGGTTGCAGCTGGCACCGACGTCGGCGGGCTGCTCGGCGAAGCAGGCGCTGCCAAACGTAAAGGCTCCGCCGGCTTTTTCGCCGGGCCTTAACACCGGCAGCTCGCGGCACAGGAAGTCACTGCGACAGCCGGCATCGCCGCCACAGGACGGCACGCACAGCGGCCGACGCCACGCATCCGACGTTCCCGCGTCGGTGTTGCCGGTGCTGCGCGACAGGTCGATGCACGCGGTGCCGCTGGGGCAGGCGACGCCGTCGCAGCCTTGACTGCACAGGCCATGGCTCAGCGCGCCGCTGCAGCTCGATCCGCGATCGCAGAAACAGCCCGTCGGGCTTTGGCACTGCGCGCTGTCGCTGCAGGGCGAACCAAGCGGAACAGGCAGAACAACGATCACGCCCACCGACGTGTCTGTGCCACCAGGGCCGGCAACGCCCAGCGTGACTTGATACGAGCCCGGCTGGCTCAAGGTAAAGGCTGGCGACTCGGCTCGACTGCTGGCTTCATCCAAGATCGAGTCCTGTCCAGCATCTGCCGCGCCGCCGTCGGGCAGGCCCCCGTCCGTCCCCATGCCGTCGCTGAGTCGCACGACTTGAAAGCGATGCATGGTGGCGCCGACGGCCAAAAGCACCAAGCGCAGCGCGGCCGGGGCAGAGCTGACGCAGCGTGGACCGCTGGGCGGGAAGCTCAGCTCGGTGCAGCCGCTGACGGTAAACAGCCCGACGATGGCGCTGCTTCCGCCGTCGCTGGCCATGGCGCTGCCGTCTCCTCCGGTATTGGCTGTGGGATCGCTCAGCGAGATCGGCGGCTGCAGGCACGCCCACAGCAGAAGCCCCAGAGCCACGACCAGTAGGCCGCTGCCCAGCACCTGTGCGGTGTGGGCGACCACGAAGCGACGAAGGTGCGAAGCTCGGCGCGTCACGGCGCGAGTATATCCTGAAGTCGACTGGCCAAACGGGTGTAGCGATTGAGGTCGCCGCTCTCGGTTACGGCGCGGCGCAGTGCACGCGGATCGCCGACCAGCACCACCAGCTTCTTGCCGCGCGTCACCGCGGTGTACAAAAGGTTTCGTCGCAGCAGCGGATAGTGCTGCATCACAAGCGGCACCACCACCGCCTTGTACTCGCTGCCCTGGCTCTTGTGTACCGACAGGGCATAGGCGTGTTCAAGCTGATCGAGCGCTTCTTCTTCGTACAGAACTTCCCGCTCGTCATCGAAGCGCACGCAGAGCTGACCTTCTTCGGCATCGAGCGCGCTGATGAAGCCGACGTCGCCATTCCACACGTCGCGCTCGCGATCGTTTTTTACCTGCATGACCTTGTCGCCCAGCATGAAGTGACGACCGGCGCGGGCCAGCGTCTTTTTCGCGGCGATGGCCGCCTGCAATGCGGGCTGCAGGGCGCGCTGCAGGGTGCGGTTCAGCTCTTCGGTTCCGACCTCGCCACGGTGCATCGGCGTCAGCACTTGGATCTCGCCGCGCGGATCGAAGCCAAAGCGCTGCGGGATGCGCTCGCAGACCAAGCGCAGCACGCGCTCTTGCGCTTGCTGCGGATCGGGCGCGGCGATGAAGTAAAAGTCGCTCAAGCTGTCTTCGCCAGCGGCTGTGCTGCCGCTGCCTGAAGAAGACAGCGCCGGCAGCTGACCGGCCAAGATGCGGTGTGCGTTTTCGATGATCCCCGAGCCTTCGGCCTGGCGAAAGATGTGCGAAAGACGTGTCACCGGCACGCAGCGACTCGCGATCAGATCGGCCAGCACGCGACCCGGACCCACCGACGGCAGCTGATCGGCATCGCCGACCAGGACAAACGTCGCGCTCGGTGGCAGGGCACGAAACAGGGCCAGCGAAAGTGGCAGATCCAGCATCGAGGCCTCGTCGCAGACGATGAGATCTCCTTGGATCTCGCGGCCCTTGCGCGGATCGGCGGTCGCCGGATCTTGGCCGGGGCGCAGCTCTAACAGGCGATGCACCGTCGAGGCTGCATGTCCTGTGGCTTCGCTGAGGCGCTTGGCCGCGCGCCCGGTTGGCGCCACCAGTCGCACGTCCATGCCCACGCGGCGAAACGTCTGCACCAGCGCGCGAATGATCGTGGTCTTGCCTGTGCCCGGTCCCCCGGTAATGACGCAAAACGGATGGTGCGTGACTTGTTCGAGCGCGGCCCGCTGCGCCGGGGCCAGAACAAAGGGCAGCGCATCAAGCTGCAGCGGCGGCACGCGGAGGCGCTGCGCAGTCAAGGCCTCGACGATGACGCGGGCCAAGCCCTGCTCGGCGCGGTGCATGGCGGCGCTGTACAGGCAGGGCTGCTCGGGGCTGCCATCGAGGATGATCTCGCCGCGGCCAATTAGGTTCTGCTCGGCGTCAGCAAGCGGCTCTTCCGGCCACCCGGCTGGAGCCTGCGCGTCGACCAAGGGCTCGCTGCTGAGAAGCTGCAGCACGCGTCGGTGCAGCTCTTCTCGCGGCAGGTAACAGTGGCCGGAATCGGTCGCCTGGTCCAAGACGTGACGCAGCGCAGCCTCGATGCGCAGCGGTGACGTCAGAGAAATGCCCAGCGCGCGGGCGATGCGATCGGAAATGGCAAAGCCGATGCCGCTGACGTCGCGTGCCAGGCCGTACGGGTTCTCTTTGACCCGTCGCACCGCCGCGGCGCCGTACACCTTGCGAATGCGCGAGGCATACGCTGCCGAGATGCCCAGGCCCTGCAGAAAGATCATGACCTCGCGCTCTTCTCGACGGGCGCGAGCATCGGCAAAGGCTCGCTGGGCGCGGCGCTTGCCAACCCCTTTGATGCCAGCGATGCGATAGGTCTCGTTTTCCAGATACGTCAGTGCGTCCAAGCCAAAGCGCGTGACGATGCGATGCGCCAGCTCAGGTCCCAGGCCGGACAGCGTCGTCAGATAGCGCTCGATGCCATACAGCGTCTGCGGCCCGATGGGCAGGGTCAGCTCGGCGCGCAGCTGTCGACCATGCTGGCTGTGATGTTCCCAGCGACCGACCACGCGCACCGTCTCGCCCAGCTGCAACCCAGCCAGCGCACCGACGACCGTAATCGGCGGCCGCACAGCCAACGACGGACGTGCCGGGGCGCCGGACTCATCGCTGACATCGACCTCAAGAACCGAAAACTCACCGTCGGGCGCGCTATAGATCACGCGTCGCACCGAGCCATCGATGCGCACCATGGAGGGATCGCTGATTGCCCACGTCGGCAGCTCAGGCAGGCTGTCGAGCGTCGGCAGCGAAAAGCGCGTCTGGGTCGCCTCGCCCGCGCCCAGCGCCGATCCGGCACGGTCGGTCGGGGTCAGCGCAGAGGCCTCGCGATCTGCATCCGTCGTCGAGGCATCTGCGACCTCGGGCGACTGCTCGCTTGCTTTGGTGAGGTGTGGCGAGGAAAGCGACATCCAGCGTGGGGAACTTGGTATCACAATCCTTCCGCCGGCTGCGGACAAGACGTGTGTTACGTGTCGCCAGCCGCCGATGTCGTGCTGGATTCCGGGCTGGGATCGATGCTGCCCTCGGGAATGATTGCCGCCAGCGCTCGCTCCGCGGACGTATCGAAGACGCCGTCCCGTCCCCAGGCAAGAAGCGCGTCGGCCCAGCGCTGCGCTTGCTGGATTGCGTGGCGATAGCGCAGCGGAAAACACACGGCGTCAAAGACCCATGGCCGCACCCACAGCTTTTCGTGATCGGGCACGACCGTCGCGCCAAGGGGGCTCGTCAAGATCAGGCAATAGTCATCGAAGCTGCGCGTCCAGCGACGGAAATCGCGCAGCGTGGGGGACTCGCCATGCGTGTGCATCAGCGCGTCACAAAGCGTCGGCCACAGCGGCCCGCCCTGCGAAGCGCCGCGCCGACCGCACAAAAGCGAAAAATCGATGTCGAGATAGTTGAACAAAAAGCGGCGCCCCATCATGTCGATGCCGAAGCGCTCTTCGTGAAACAGGATGCTCTGGTACTTCTCGACTTCGTGATGCTCTTGATCGACGGTGCGACCGCTGTGCTGGCTGCGCGCACGCGCCATGGCATTGACCAGCGGATGCAGCGAGCGATCGACCGCCGCATGCGCGATATAGCCCAGGGCAAAGGCGATGATCAGCTCGCCGCGCTCGCGCTCGATTGGCGAATGCGCTCGCTGGGCAAGCTGGCAGCCGGACTGCATCAGCCATGTTCCGATGGCGATGGGCTGGCGATGGTGGAACGTATCGCCCCAGCGCGACGTCTGCTGCGGACGACCGATCAGATAGTTCACGACCGCCTGCGCAAAGCGTTCGAAGTACGGCAGATCGACGAGCACGCTGCCCAAGCGCGCTGCTTCTCGCCGCGCCCCTGCCGCGAGCTGAGAGGTAATCGGCGCCGGGCCCCAGGCGATCAAGTCGTCCAACGCCGACAGGTGAATCCCTTCCGCAGGCACCCGCCCAGTGTACTGCGCCAGGCCCGCCCAGTGTCCATGCCGGCGTTGCCCGTCGGGATGTTGGAATATCTTATTAATGTAAATATCAATTTTATATTGATTGATTGATATCGCGCAGCGTCGCAAGCAGCGTCGCAACGGGGACTTCGTCGGCGCTGCGGTACCAACGCAGGTCTGGCTCTTTGCGCAGCCAGGTGCGCTGTCGTCGGGCGTACTGCGCGGTCTGCTGCACAAGCTGCGCCTTGCCGGCATCCAGGCTCAGGCTGCCATCGAGGATCTGGCACGCGATGTCATAGCCAAGCGGCGCATCGCAAAGCGGCCCGTGCGCTCGCTGCGCCGCGACCTCGTCGAGCAGGCCGCGGGCGAACATCTGCTCGGTGCGTGCGGCGATCCGGGCGCGGCCCGGCTCGGGTCCGGGATCCAGCGCGATGCGCAGCGTGCGATAGCGCGGGCCACGGGCTCGCTCGGCGGCGTGCTCGGCGAACCACTGCGACTGGGTCTTGCCGCTCTGGGCATGGATCTCAAGCGCTCGCTCGATGCGCACTGGATCCGTCGGGTGGATGCGACTTGCAGCCTGCGGATCGATCTGCGACAGCCGGGCGTGCAGCGTCGGCCAGCCGTGTACTGCGGCTTCGGCGCGCAGGCTCGCACGCAGCGCGGGATCGGCGGCCGGTCCGGGAAACAGTCCCTCGCACAGCGCTCGCAGATACAGGCCCGTCCCACCGCACAGCACGGCCGGGCAGCTCCTTCGCGAAAGAGCGGCCAGCGCAGCGTCGGCAAGCGCTACATACTGCGCGGCACTCGCCGCTGGGCTTGCGGGCAAGGCGCCGATCAAGTGATGCGGCACGCGTGCTTGTTCGTCGGCGGTGGGCTTGGCCGTCAGGATCGGCAGACCGGCGCGGATCTGCAGGGCATCGCAGCCCACGATCTCGCCGCCAAGCGCTTCGGCGATGCGCAGCGCCAGCTCGGTCTTGCCGCTCGCCGTCGGGCCCACCACGACGACCAGCCAGGCGTCCGACTGCAAGCGCGAGCCGAGCGCCTGGCCAGCCAAGGGATGTATGTCGCTGCGATCGAGCATGCGTCTGCCGGCTCTTCTGTACAGCAACTCGGCGCCGCGCGACTAGACCTTGCGCGCCAGAGGCACGGCAGCCGGGCGGGCTCTTCGCTTGGCAGCGGCGATCCACTGGGATGACACGCCGTCGTCGGTTTCGTGGGCGTGCTGCGCTTCCGTCATCACGAGCGCTGGCGGTCCCAGAGGGCGCCGTCGAGCGTTGCCGTACCGAAACGAGTGTCGGTCAGATCGGCGCCGCGGAAGTCGGCCCCGGATAGCTTCGACAAGGTCAGGTCGGTTTTCGTCAGCCGCCCGCGACGAAAGCTCGCTCCACAGAGCTCGCTGGCATCGAGCAGCGCGTGGCTTAGATCGGCCTCATCAAAGCAGGCACCGTTGGCATGTACACCGACGAGAATGGCGCCAACCAAATGAGCACCGATGAACGACGCGTGGTGCAGCGTGGCTCCCTGCATGTCGGCGTGCGAAAGGTCGCATCGATCGAAGCACGCGCCCTCAAGACAGGCGAAGCGCAGGACGGTCCGCGGCAGCGGCTCGCCCGACAGATCAATCCCCCGCAGATCTTCGGTCCGGTGGATCTCCTCGGCGTATGGAAACCCGTGTAACACCTGTCCCCAAAGATCATCCCCCTGGCGCAGTCGTTCGAGCAGCCGTCCCCGCACGCGGGCGCCATCTGCCGTCAGCCAGCGTGCCGCAAGCTCGGGGCGTCCTTGGGTCTGCATCAGCCTTCCCCTTTGCGCTCTGCAGGAAGGAGCGTCACCAAGGTGGCGCCGAAGCTGCCGGCGCGCTCGTCGGCGTTGCGGATCTCGGCGACGCGCGGGTCGCGGGCCAAGATGGCTCGCACGTGCGCTCGCAAGATGCCGCGGCCTTTGCCGTGGATGATGCGCAGCGCCAAGATGCCGCGCTCGATGCAGGCCGTGATGTAGTCGGGCACCAGCTCTTTGACCTCGCCGGGCCGAAACGTGTGCAGGTCCAAGACGCCGTCGATCGGGATCTCGATCAGCGCTTCGTCCTCTGCCTGGAGCGGCGCAGCGTCCGAAGGGGTTCTGCGATCTGTGCGGCGTTCGTTCATGGCGGGAAGAGCGTGTGCTCGCGGCCGGTTTTACGCGCGCTGCAGGCGAAGCTCGGTGATCTCGGCGGGGGCGGCCAAGCGCATCGGCGGACCCCAGTATCCGGTGCCGCAGCTAACGTATAGGAAGGTCTCTTTGATGCGGTGCAGTCCGACGACGAACGGCTGCTGCAGGCGCACGAAATACCCCCAGGGCCAGATCTGGCCACCGTGGGTGTGTCCCGAAAGCTGCAGCGTGACGCCATGCTCGACCGCTTCGTGGATGGCCAGCGGCTGATGGGCCAATAGCACAAGCGGCAGGCTGCGATCGCGGCCATCCAGCGCGCGGGGCAGATCGGGGCCGTGACCGGGAAATGAGTGGCTGTGAAAGTCGTCGACTCCGGCGATATCCAGCCGGCTGTCTTGCGCCTGCGCGGGATCGTGAACCAAGGTGACGCGCTCGTTGCGCAGCACGCGCAGCCCCAGGCGACGTAGCTCAGCGATCCACTCGTTGGGGCCGGCGTAGTATTCGTGATTGCCCGTGACAAAGAACGTGCCGTGCTTGGCCTTCAGGTCGGCAAGCGGCGCAATGTGCGGCCTGAGTGCCGCCACCGGCCCGTCGACCAGATCGCCCGTGATGGCGATGACATCGGGGCGCAGCGTATTGATCGTCTCTACCACGTGCCGCAGCCAGGGCCCGCGCAGCGTCGGTCCGATGTGTAAATCGGTGATCTGCACGATGCGCAGGCCATCCAGCACCGCGGGCAGATCGCGCACCGGCACCGCCACTTGCTTGACCGCCACCCGTCGCAGACCTTGCACAAGCGCATAGCCGGACAGCGCTGCGCCCAGACCCAAGCTGGCTCGACCGATTAGCTGCTGCAGCCAGGCGCGTCGCTCGACCTCGACGGGAAACAGCATGGACAGCCAGCGCGCGATGTCGCCAAACAGCAAGCCCACCGACAGCAGCACCAGCGTGCCCAGCCAGATAAATGCGACATAGAACAGCGGGCGGGCTGCGTCCATCGTCAGCAAGCGCCCCAGCGGCATCGCCGTCCACACCAGCAAGAAGGCCGCGGACAGCGCGTACTTGAGCAGCCGCTGCTCAGGCGGACTCAGCGTCAGATAGCGGCACGCGCGCTCGAACACGTAATAGTGAAGGCCCACAAGGATCAGCGTGGCCAGGCTGAGAAGGATCAGAAATCGCGGCACCATGAGACGGTCATTCTATCAGTGCGCGCAGGCATTGCGGGGCGGCTGAGCAAGACCCCGGTCGAGCGGTGCGGGTGTGCGCTGGTTAGCGAAAGAAGAAGCCCACTTCTCCCACCAGTGCCTGTTCCTCGACGGTGATCTCACGATCCTTGGTCGGGATCTTATAGCCCAGCACGAAGATCCAGCGCGGGCTTGGGTGATACGCGGCTCCGATGATCAGGTTCGACAGATCGTGGCTGCCCGAGAACCACTCGGCGGTCACTGTCAGACCATGCAGCCCTGGGATCGGCTGCTCAATGGCCGCGATGAAGCTGGTGGCGTGTTCCTGCAGAAACAGCACGGCGCTGCCCTGGCTGATGCCTGCGCTGATACGCGTCGCGAGCCGCGGCAGGCGCAGGCTCAGGTGGGTATACAGCCAGTGGCCCAGCCCCTTTCCGTCGAGAGAGACCAGCCCCATGGCGCCCGCGGTCAGCTTGATATCCAGGCTCGGTAGCGCATCGGTAAACAGGGGCAGCGCCGACTTACTGCCTAGCGCGACGGATGCGTGGTCGGTGCGCGGGACGCCGATGTTGAAAAAAGTCGCTGCCAGCTCGGTGTGATAGCCGATGCCATAGGTCAGAAAGAACGTCGCATTCCACATCGGTTTCTGACCCCAGGCGCGCAGCTGCGATTCCTTCATCGCAAAGAAGACCCGTGGCTCGGTGATATCGGCAGAAGGCAGCGTGACGATGGCTTGCTGCGCAGACGCTGAGCCGGGCAGCAGCTGCGACACAGCGACAAACAGGCTGAGCAACAGCGAGCGTGCGAGACGGTCACGGTGCGTGATCGGCATATTCGTACACTCCAGGCTTCAAGTTGTGTCGATACGGAATAGGAATCGCAAGGACGCAGCGTGGACCGGATCGCCTCTGCAGGGCCCTCTGGCGTGTCAGACCCGACGGATAGAATCGCTGTGTTCGGCCCACGAAGCACGGTCATAGATGCCGCACAAAGGGGAAACAATGGATAGAAAAAATGAATGGAGATCAAAAAAATTATAGATAATTTATATCCTATGCCTGCTGGCATCCTAGTGACAGACGGATCATCGGTCTGTGGAAAGGAGTCCACCATGCGCTTTACCGTTCACGCACACAGGATCGAACTTACGGACGAGCTGTATCGGCTGATCGACAACCGACTGCACTTCGCGCTGTCGCGGCTAGAGCCCCACATCGGACATGTGCATGTGTACCTGCGCGACGAAGACGGCCCGCGCGGCGGCATCGCCGAGCGCTGCCGACTGCGCACGCACTTGGCCGACAAAGAGCTGATCGTCGAGCGCACGCATTCCGACATTCGCAGCGCGATCAGCGCCGCCAGCGATCGTCTGGGCGACGCCGCCCGCAGGACCTTGGCGCGCCAGCTAGAGCGCAGATAGCCGCCGGCCAGCACTCGGCGAATCGCAGGCAGGGTGCGTCGCCGCGCGGCATCCCCAAACGGGCAGAGACGGAGGAGTGGGCCACATGGACAGCGCACCGCTGCTTGCTACGTTAGGTTCCCTGCTTACGCTGACGGCGCTTGAGATCCTGTTGGGGATCGACAACATCATTTTTTTGTCCATCCTGGCTGCGAAGCTGCCCGTTGCACAGCGTCCACGGGCGCAGCGGATCGGCCTGCTGTTGGCGGTCGGCTCGCGCCTGTGCCTGCTGTCTCTTCTGTCCTGGGTGATGCGCTTGCGCACCCCGCTTGGGCTGCCTGGCTTTCTTGGTGACCTTTCGGGCCGCGACCTGATCTTGCTGGTTGGTGGTCTGTTCCTGATGGCCAAGAGCACCATCGAGCTACACGGCAAGTTGGAAGCGACAGACGAGGCTCACGGCGACGTGCCGCCTGGACAGTCGGGAGTTTCCTTCCGATGGATCGTGCTCCAGATCGCCTTGTTGGACATGGTGTTCTCGCTGGACTCGGTCATCACGGCTGTCGGAATGGCCGGTCAGATCTGGGTGATGGTCGCGGCCGTGCTCTGTGCAACCGGCGTGATGCTGGCGTTCGCTCCGGCGATCTCGCGTTTCGTGCAGCGCCACCCCACGATGAAAGTCCTGGCGCTGTCCTTCCTGATGCTGATCGGTTTCACGCTGGTTGCAGACGGACTGGGACAGCACATCCCGCGCGGCTATCTGTACTTCGCGCTGGTCTTTTCCTTTTTCGTCGAGCTGCTCAACCTGCGTCTCCGCGCAGGGGGTGAGCCGATCGCGCTGCGGCACTCGTCTTTGGCAGAGCCACATTCAGGCACACCGTAGTGGCGCGACTGCCTGTTTCCCGGGCTGCGCAGACTCGCTATGGTTCGCGCATGCAGACGCGAAGACAGTGCTTGCAGTCGCTTTCAGCTTCTACGTTGCTCCTGGGCAGTGGCCGCGCGTGGGCGCAGACCTCGTCGGCAACGGCGGTACCGCGCCCGGATCGCAGCGCTGAGCCGTCGCCGCTTGGGCGCTTGCAGGCGCGTAGCATGCGGCTGCAGCTTCGCCACACCTGGACCACGGTGATGTCGAGCAGCACGCACCGCGATGTCTGCTATGCCGAATACCTGCGCGATGGCGTCATCGGCCGCGGCGAAGGGGCACCGATTCCGCGCTATCACGAGTCGGTCGAGACAGCGCTTGCCGCCGTCGAGACCCTGCGTCCGCTGATCGAGCGCGGTGACCCCTGGAAGTTCGCCGCGCTGCTCGATGCCATGCTGCGGGCGCGACCTGGCGAGTTCGCTGCCAAGGCCGCCATTGATCTAGCGCTGACCGACTGGGTGACGCAGCGCTTGGGCGTCCCTTTGTACCGCTATCTGGGCCTAGACCCGCGCAGCCTGCCGCCGACCAGCATGTCCATCGGCATCGATCGACCCGAGATGACGCAGAAAAAAGTGCGAGAGGCCGCCGACTTCGAGGTTCTAAAGATCAAGGTCGGTCTAGACAGCGACGAAGCGACGCTGTCGGCAGTGCGCGCAGTCAGCAAGCAGCGCCTGCGCGTCGATGCCAACGAGGGCTGGAAGGATCGCGATCTGGCCCTGCGACGCTTGCGCTGGCTGGCCACGCAAGACGTGGAATTCGTCGAGCAGCCGCTGCCCGCCGAGCGCACCGACGATCAGCGCTGGCTGCGCAGCCACAGTCCGCTGCCGCTGTTCGCCGACGAAGCCTGCCTGCATGCCGAGTCGATCCCGCAGCTTGCGGCGCTGTACGACGGCGTGGTGATCAAGCTCGACAAGTGTGGTGGCATCTGGCCGGCGCTGCGCATGATTCATGTCGCGCGTGTACACAAGCTCAAGATCCTGCTGGGCTGCATGGTCTCAAGCTCGGTGACGATCACGGCCGCGGCGCATCTGGCTGCGCTCGTTGACTATGTCGATCTCGACGGCAATCTGCTCATCGCGAACGACCCGTATCAAGGGGTTCGCGTCGAGCGCGGGCGCCTGATCCTGCCGGATCGACCGGGGCTGGGACTGCTGGCGCGCAAGGTGGCGGGGTAGGGCGATGCGTCGACTCACACGTTGCCTGGGCTGGGCATGCGCCTGCCTGTTGGGTCTGAGCGCTGCGTTCGCTCTGTCGGCGCGAGCGGGTACGAAAGCGGCAGCCGCAGGGGCCGAGCAGCCGCAGTCGGGGCCGCAGAGCTTGTGGCAAAAAATGACGGCCGCGATTTCCGCCCGCGCCGCCGAAAGTCAAGGAGTCGTCGCGGTCAGCCTCGTCGACTTGACGGATGGCCAGCGCTTTGCACTGCGCGGCGATGTGGTTGTGGCCGTGGCCAGCACGATCAAGCTGACGATTCTGGCCGAGCTTTTTCGGCAGAGCGAAGCCGGCAGTCTGTCGCTTGCCGAGACGCTTTCGCTGCGACCGCAGGATGTCATCGACGGCAGTCCGATCCTGATGGGGCTCGCTGGACCGCGCGGCGCGGCGACTTCACTGCGTCCGCTGAGCCTGCGTGAGCTGGCCGTGTACATGATCGCCACCAGTGACAACACCGCGACGAACGCGCTCATCGATCGCCTGGGCATGTCCGCGGTGAATGCTCTGGCGGCTCGCTTGGGCTTATCGCAGACGCGGCTGCGACGGAAAATGCTCGACGCGGCGGCGGTGCAAAAAGGCAGCGAGAACACGGCAACCACCGACGAGCTAACCACCCTGCTCGTGCAGCTTTGGCAGCCAGGTGTCTTTACAGAGGCAGCGCGCCGCGATGCGTTGCACATCCTGTCCGTGCCCAAGGACAGCTTCTTTTCGCGCGGCCTGCCCGACGAGCTTCCCCTGGCCAGCAAGCCTGGCAGCTTGGATGGTCTGCGCGCGGAAGCCGGCATCGTGCTGGTGCCGGGACGTCCCTTTGTGCTGAGCGCCGTGGTCGCATTTAGCCCCGATGGCGCCGCTGCCGAGCGCACGTTGGCCGACATCGCGCAGCTCGCGCATCGCTACTTTTCGACTCTTGCGACGCACACGGCGCTGGGTCGCCGCCGGCCAGGCTGAAGCGGCCCGTCGCGCAGGCTTGTTGTGAGAGCCGTCCGATATCGACATAAAAGCAAGATAGAATATTAATTTTATTGCTGATTCGAGCTTGGCAGAGACGGGGCAGAGTCGCGTCGTGGTGCCGCACAACCCCGCGGCCGAGCGTGCGACAATCATAAAGACAGGGGGGAGTTTCTGGATGCAGCCACCGAATCCGTCTGCAGCCGTCGACGAAACGGCTGCTGGCGCCGCTTGCGCCCTGGCTGAAGCGAGCGCCGGGATCGAAGCCAACGAGCCGATCATTTCCACCGCGCGCCTCTTGAAGGGGGCCGGCCGCGAGCCATCGCCCAAGGCTGCGCGCGACATTTCGACGCTTCTGATCGTGCCGCCGTTTTGTTCTCCCAACTACACCTATCCGGCGGCTGCGTATCTGACGCGTTTTCTCAAGCGCCGCGGGTATCGCGTGCGGCAGGCCGACTTGAACATCGAGCTGATGCTCAAGATCTTCAGCCGACGTGGGCTGACGCGAATCTTCGCAGCGGCGGAAGAGGTGCGCAGCCGGCGTCCCCAAGGCGAGGCAATCAGCGAACACAGCCAGCGTGTGCTGTCCTTGCAGGCCCGCTATGTCTCGCTGGTCGACGAGGTCATTCGCTTTCTGCAGGGGCGCAGCAACAGCATCGCGTACCGCTTGTGTCACCCCGGCTTTCTGCCGCGCGGCAAGCACTTTGATCTGAACAAGGGCTTCGACATGTACGACGGCACGGGCAACACCATCGCCGTCCACGATCGCGCCAAGTTCGTCGGCACGCTGTTTCTGTATGACATCGCCGAGCTGATTCGCGAGCTGATCTTTCCCTATTTCCAGATCACGCTTGTCGATCGCTATTTCGACGACTTTGTCCACCGCTGCACGACGTTCGAGCGCATGCAGGTCGAGCTAGAGCGAACGCCAAACGTCATCGACGAGCTGCTTTTGGAGTGCTTCGACGAACACTTCGCGCTGGCCAAGCCCGACTTGGTCGGCGTCACGGTGCCGTTCGCTCGCAACCTGTACTACGCGTTCCGCATCGGTCGGCGCACCAAGCAGCTTGCGCCCGCCAGCAAGGTGGTGATGGGCGGTGGCTTCTTCAACACCAGCATGCGCGAACAGAAGGACGCACGCGTCTTTGACTACGTCGACTTCATCACGCTCGACGACGGCGAAAAACCCATCCTGAACTTGGTCGAACACCTGCAGGGCACGCGCAGTCTGCGGCGGCTCAAGCGCACGTGGCATCGCCAAGATGACGCGATGATCTATGACGACGGCGATCCTGAAGGCGACGCCCGCCACAGCGAGGCGGGTGCTCCCGACTACACCGATCTGCGCATCGCCGACTATTTCTCGTCGCTTGAGACCAACAACATCAACCAGCGCGTCCGCTCAGACGGCTGGTGGAACAAGCTCACCATGACCCACGGCTGCTACTGGAAGAAGTGCAGCTTCT
>JAEUJZ010000086.1 GCA_016794505.1 Myxococcales bacterium | reverse complement strand
CTCCGAGACCTCGGAACGCAGAGCGCAAGGCGAAGGGCTAGCTGGGTCGACTAGTGGTTTTCGCGGCGGCGGCGGGCGACGGCAAGCAGGCCGATAAGGCTGGCTAACGCGGAAAATCCACTAGCTCCTGAGGGACCTAGTGGCGCGGCGCTGCAGCCACCGCCTGCGATGCGCGCCGAGAGCAGGTTCTGATCGAGCGTGGCGGTGTTGTTGGTCGGGTTGGGATCAAACACAGCGGATCCGACCAGGGCCTGAACCGTCATGCGATCCGCGCCAGCCGGCGCCTTGACCTGCAGCGAGATGTTCGTCGCCTGCGCCGGAGCCAGCGAGTTCACCGAGCACTTGGTACGGTTGCTCATCGACTGGCAGGTAACGCCCACGCCACTTGTAGCCAAAATCGGCGCGTTCATCGGCAGCGTGATATCGACGCTGACATGGGTCGCGGCGCTGCGGCCAAAGTTGGTCACGGTCGCGGTGTAGACCAAGTCTTGCTGCGGCTGCACGGTGGGCGGTCCCGACAGCGCCACGCTCAAGTCGGCCTCGGCGCGACAGACCCCGCCGGCCTGGCAGCTACCGCTTGAGCACGCCGTGCCCGTGGCCAGCGACAGATCGGCGGGGCAGGCCGCAGAGTCGCCGCTGCAGACCTCGGCCTGGTCGCACTCTCGGTCTGGGGCGGGCAAGCGGCAGATCGTGAAGCTGGGCTTCAGCAAATCGGCAGGGCAGACCTTGGTCTGACCGTCGCACAGCTCTGCCATGTCGCAGTCGCCCGTGGCAGGCCGACAGACCGCCTGAGCCGGCTGGATGACATCGGCAGGACAGGCCGCCGACGTGCCCGTGCAGCTCTCTGAGACATCGCAGAGGCCGGCCGCACTGCGGCAGACCGTGGTGCTGGGCTGAAAGACATCCGCAGGGCAGGCGTTGGTGGTGCCATCGCAGGTCTCGACGATGTCGCAGGCCCCAGCCGATGGGCGGCAGACCGTCGTGTTCGACGCAACGCCGCAGGTGCCATTTGCCGCTGCGCCCATGGCCGTGCTGCAGGCATCGCAGTCGGTGGTCACGCCACCGCCGCAGGCGCTGTTGCAGCAGACGCCGTCGACGCAGAAGTCACTGGCGCACTCGCTGGCCGCGGCACAGGCATCGCCGTTCTGCTTGCGCAAGATGAAGTCAAAGAAGGCCCCCGAGGCGGTGGCCGGCGCTGCATGTCGAGACGAGCCCGCCAAGACGTGCCCAGAAATGCCGACGCTGGTCGCGGTGGCGAAGGCCCCCGTGCCACCGCCTTTGGGGGCAAAGGTCTGGGTCAGCGACCACGTACCGGCCGCGCGGCTGAACAGATAGCCGACTCCCTGACCCGAGCTCGAATCGGGCGCACCGACAGCAAGCACGTTGCCCTGGATCGACAGGCCGCGGCCAAACTGGTCCCCCGCGGCAAGCGTCACGCCGGTCAGTGTGTGCAGGCGCGTCGTCTGCGCCCAGGTGCCCGCGATGCCGCTGAACACATACGCGCCGCCGGTATTGCTGCTGCGTCCTGGCGCACCGATGACGGCGGACAGACCGCTCACGGCAACATGGAAACCAAAGTTGGCACTGGCCGCGCGATCACTTGCGACCAAGGTCGCGACCCGGCTCCAGCCGCCGCTTGGGTTGCGCTGATACACAAAGGCGCGTCCATCGTTGGTTGCACCGACATCGAACGATGGCTGGCCCACCACAGCGATATCGCCGTCGATGGCAACCCCCACGCCAAGCTGACCTGCGCTGCCGGCCGCATCGGCAATCGTTGCGGTTTCGTTCCATGGAATCGGCGTCACGCGCGGATCGGGCTCATAGATGCGCACCACGCCGTCGTTGGACGCTTCGCCATAGGCACCGACGATCACGCGGTCTCCTGATACGCCGACAGAGGAGCCGAACAAGCCGGCACCGCTGAATTCTGCCTCGGCGGTCCAGGTGTCGCCCATGCCGCGGAACCAGTTTGCCAAGCCCGCTCCCGAGGAGTCCTCGGGCGCGCCGGCCACGATGCGATAGTCACCGCCCGCCAGCTTCGCGATGCCCACCGAGTAGCCATAGCGAGCGCCCACCGCGGGTCCCGTCACTTTGACGCGCTGCGACCAGGTGCCCTGGCTGTTCATCGTAAAGACGTACACCGCGCCGGAATCCGTGCCGCCTTCGTCATCGAGAGGCGCCCCCACAACCGCGGTGTCGCCCGCAGCTGAGAGCGCAGCGCCAAAGTTGTCATCGGCGTCGGGGTCGCTCGTCTTTACGGCCGATCCGACCTGCGCCCAGATCAGCGGGTCGATGGTCAGCGGATACACTGCGCCGCGATCGTCGACGTGCAGGGAAAGCTCGTTGCCGCGCTCGTTGAGCGCCATGCGCACCGGCACGCTCTTGCCATGTGCGTCGACGGCAAATAGGTCCGAGTAGTGCAGGGTCGTGTCGTGGGCCTCGTCGCGCAATAGCAGCGACTGGGCGCCTTCTTTGTCCCCGGACAGCGACGCGCGCAGCGAGTGATCGAGCGCCATCTTCAGCTCGACGGCGCCATCGCGACAGCCCAGCGGCTTCTGCAGGTCGAAGCCCTGCTCGATGCCCAGGCGACCGTTCTGATACCACTCGACGACGCCGCCGCGGTTGTAGCGGATGCGGTGGCCCTGCCCGACGGGCTGCGCGCTTGCGAGGCGGGCGCTGCTCTCACCGACACAGCCATACGACAGCAGGCGAAAGGTGGCGCTGGTCTTCTCACTGCCCTGCCCCACGCCGAAGCGCAGACCGCTTGCACTCGCCTGCATCGCGAGCTTGTTTTCTGGGCTCGCAAACGCAAGCTCGCCGCTGTCGCGGACCGCTGCGGCATAGGCCGCGCCGCCTTCGCTTTGCACGCTGCGAATGTACGCTGCACGCAGGCTGGGACCGCTCGATCCCGTCGACTTGCTGATGCGCAGCTCACGCTTCATCGGACGCGATGGCTTGATATGCGCCGGCCGTGTCGCCAGCGGCCCCGCCGAGCCTGGCTCGACGGCAATCGCTTGGCTGGCTTGGCCCACCGCGATGGAATCCGCTTTGGGATCGCAGCCGATGATGCCGGCCGCCAAAAGCCCAATCCCTGACACAAAGAGCGTCCGTTTCGCGGGGTTGCTCCATGGAACCACTGGTTGGCGCATCCTTATCCTCATGTACTGCGCAAGGCCCTAAAACAGGTATCTAGCTAGGGGCTTGCTTTGGTTGGCATTTTTATGGGTATCACCAGCATCTCATACGCGAAGTCCGAGGCGCAAGGCTGTCGTTTCGCACGAGATTCCCAAAGGGGAACGGGAACTTTCCTGCTACAAACGCGACGTGCGTTTTCGTTCCTTGCCTTGGCTGGGTTTGCTGGCTGTGCTCGCCGTCGCGCGTCCGTCGCAGGCGGCCCAGGACAATGACGCGGTCTTGGTGCCACTTCCCGTCGAAAAAGCGCGCAGCATGGCGCCGCTCTTGCGCACGCACGACGTGGCGCTGGTCGAGTCGAACCCCAACGGCAGCTTCAAGCAGCTCACGCTTCTGACCGTGGTCGCGGCCCGGCCGGACGTCGTCCGCGACGTCGTGCTGCATGCCGAGCGCTACCCCGACTTCATCCGCAACCTGTCGAACACACAGGTCAGCAAGAATGCCGACGGCACCTTCGACCACAGCTTTCAGGTCACGTACGGCATCGTCAGCTTTGCTTCACGCAATCGCTTTGCGGCGCTGCCGGCTCCAGCTTCACTCACCGCCTCGGGAGCCCCATCCCCCGAGGCTCTGGGTCCCGACGATGCGCCCTCGGTCGAGCTATACGACCCCAACCCGGCGCCGTATGGCAATCGCCACCTGCGCTTTGACTTCTACGCGGCCGGCGGGGGCACCGTGCTCGTCTTGTACGCGTACACCAACCTGCCTGGCTCGCTGGAATTCGTGCGCCGCTTTCTTTCGGTGACGCCGCTTTTTGAACACGGCATCGCCATCACCACCGCGCTTACGTTCGCGCTTTCGATCAAGGCACGTGCCGAACAGCTCACACCGGCCCCCGGCGTGATCCTGCCGGCAGCCCATGCGGCTGGGTATGAGTTTCTTCTTGAGCGCGGCCCCATTGCGCTGTTTCGCAGCCATCAGGGACGCCTGCACGAGACCAGCCTCATCACGCGCAGCACCGCCAGCCGCGAAGCGCTGCTCGATGCCGCGCGGCAAGCGTCGCGCTGGCGAGACGCCATCCCGATTATCGGCCGCAGCGTCGAGCTGTCGGGACCTGACGATCAGCCGGTGGTCGATCTGCAGCTCTCGTTGCCGCTGTTTTCCTTTCACACGCGCTATGCGCTGCGCACGCTGGGATACAGCGTCGATCTGCTGGGCATAGCCGGCGATCTTGTTGGCTCGCGCCTGCGCTGGGATGTGCAGAGCGTCCCGCGCCCCGAGTCGCCCCCTTCCACAGTGGTGGAAGCGGCGCCGGCTCAACCCCCGACGGCGCAGACCGCGGCCATGGCCCCGGCAGGGGTCGCGCCCTCACCGTCTGCGAGCAAGCTGATCCTGCGCGGCCAGCAGCAGCTCGACCGTGCAAGCCTGATGCTGCGGCAGCTATACCGCATCGAGCCGCTGATGGAATACGGCGTCAACCTCAGCGTGTACTTGGTCTTGCTGCAGAGCGTGCGCAACCAAGCCGAGCGCACACCGCCCACGGCGACGCACTAAGCGCGGACACCGTCGCCCGTCTGGCGCTGCGCCGTGGCCTCGATGCATACGCGCTGGCAGCGACCGGGCTGTTTAGTGCAGCAAGCGGGCCAGCCGTCCGCTCTGCCACAGGCTGAGCAGATCCATGCTCAATGCCACCCCTGCGTGCAGCCCCACGCCGCCCCAGATCGACCCGCTGCGCAGCGCCAAGGTACCCAGCAAGATCCCCGCCGCGATCGAGCCGAGCATCTCGGATGCAGGCTTGCCGATGTGGATCAAGCAGTAGGGCAGCGCAGACACAAAGATCGCCAAGCTGCCGAGCCGCGGGAACAGCCCGAACAGCAGGTACCCGCGAAAGAAAAACTCGATGGCGAGGAACGTGCTCGCGTACAGAAGCTCCCAACACACAAGCTCGGGCAGGCTGCGCCCGGCGTCGCTGTAAAAGGGATACGTCTGCTGAAAGCTGGCGGTGCGGCTCAGCAACACCAGCGCTGGAAACAGCAGCACAAAGAACAGCAGATAGACATGGCGGATCGGCAAGCGGTCGCCGCGTGGCAGACGCAGCCCGATGGCGCCCAAGGGCTCACCCAAGCGCGTCAGGTGCAGGGCAGGCAAAAGCCCATACAGGAAAAGGACGCTGACCGCCCAATAGCCATAGCTGAGCAGCGTGCCATAGGCATGAAACCAGCCCGCCGCAGCCGGACCCGCGAGCGAGCGCAGGCGCGGCGCGAGCTCTGCCTCGAAAAACGGGCGATCTCCGACACCGAAAGCCAAGGCCATGAGCACCGCTGCACAAAGCAGGATCTGGCGCGCTGGCGGCTCCGTCGCTGCTTGGGCCTGCAGCGCAGCGTCGGGCGCAGAAGCACCGTCAGCAGACCGGGCGAGCTCTGCTTCACGATCCAGCTCGTGCCACGAATTCTTCAGCCAGCGCCACATGCGCGGCGACGCTATCACGATCGCAAAGACATCGGCCATGCCGCAGCGACGCAGCGCCCGCCATGCCGAGCCCTTGCCTGCGCCCGAGGAAAGCCGTGTCGCTGCAGCCTATCAATGAATTAATGCAGATAAATACAAATTATTTTCGCTTTATTTATATTGCTTTATAAATTCACATGTAACCAATTTCCATCCTTTGTTGGCCATTCCATCAACTCCTTGCTAGCCCGAGTCCGGCTTGGCCCGTCCGCGGGCCTGCAGATACCGCGCGTAGAGCGCGCGATCGCGGGCGACTGGGTCGGTTGGGAACGCCTGATCTTCCTCGACGACGATCGTGCACTCGGCCATCCAATCCCAGGCCGCAATGGCCGCAAGCAGATAGGGATCGTCGTCCGTCGTCCCGGTTGCGTCCCCGATCTTCAGGTGAAACAGGCGCTCGACCCGCTGCGCCAGCGCGGCAAAGCCTCCTTCGTGCAGCCTCTGCGTGATGTACTGCAGCACTTCCTCGTCAGACAGTCGCTGCAGGCGCGGCACTTCGGCATCGTCGATGGGAAACAGCGTGCCGGTATCGCGCAGGTAATGCAGGTTGGCGTTCCACAGATGGGAACGAGAACAGAAGCGGCAGCCGTTCCACAGCGCACCGCTTGCGATCAGCACGTTGGCCTCGACGGGACCATAGCGCTGTACACACTGCTCTTGCACGCGCTGGATGGTACTTGTGATCGTGCGATACCCGGCAAAGCCATGCGTGCGCATAAGCTCACGCAGAAACGGCAGCGGATGCCCCAGAACGCGCGTACTCAGCGCATCCATGACGCGCACGAAGGCGCGCTGCGCGAGTGTCAGCTCACGGCTCATGTACGCCCTCGGGTGCGCCCGCTGGTTCGGGTCGATGTGTCGGCGATGGCAGCCAGGGCCGACTCGGCGCGTTCCAGCGCCCAGCCCACGCGATCTTTGCCCTGCGAAAGCCATGCCTCGGCTTGCGCCAAGGTCATCGCCACAGAGGACGCGGGATCTTCCGCTCCATGAATCAGCCACAAGGCCAGGCCGCGAATATGTGCCCGCGTCGCCAGATACACCGAGCGGCGGGCTTGCTTGGCGATGCTGCGATGCAGGGCAATCAGCGCCGCGCGCACCTCAAAGTCAAACGAGCGCACCGCTTGCAGATCGATCAGCACATCCAAGCGACTGCCCTGCCCGACAAGCTGCGGCAGCAGCAAGCGCTCGATCTCTGAAATGCTGCGCGCGTCGACGGGATCGTCCAGGCAGACCGTCACACGCGGTCCTTGTCTGGTGATGCGCACGGGCGCCTCCGCCATGTGTCTATCGTAGCGTGTTTCGTGCGTTCAGGGCGTCGCTTGTCGATCTTCGTGCGGTCGAAAAAACGCGCGCTAAAGCCGCGGGTCAACCGGCTCGCTCTCTAGCGCAAGCACGGCGAACACACACTCATGCACGCGGTAAAGCGGCACCTCCTCGACGAAGCGATGCAGGCTTTCCAGGCCCAAGGCAAACTCACGCAGCGCCAGGCCGCGCTTGACCGACAGTCCACGCGGACGCAGTCGATCCAGGTTTTCTGGCGCGGTGTATTCCGGTCCATAGATGATCCGCAAGTACTCGCGCCCGCGACACTTGACCGCTGGCTGCACCAGGCCGCGCTTGCCGCGCACGATCCAGTCGAGCGGCTTTACGACCATGCCCTCGCCGCCCGCCGCGGTGCGCTGTTCCCACCAGGCAATCGCCGCCTCTTCATCGCTGGCCTTGGAGAGATCGACGATCTGATACGGCGTCGCCCAAAAGAAACTCGGATCTGCTTCCGCCAGCTTGGCCAAGGTCTGCATGTGCCACACGTGATCGCGGGCGCTGTGTACCGCGCCTTCGCTCGCCAGCAAATGAAACGGCGCCACGCGAAAGTCTGCAAGCTCGCGCGTCGACCAGCAGTATCGACGATAGGACGCGCGATAGTCCTCGATGTTGCGCAGACGCCTGGCCATGTGCTCGGAAAGAGCCGCCGCCCCCTCGGTCGCCGTCGCGTGCAGCCGCTCCAGCGTGGCCGAAAGAGAAGTCAGAGCCGCGCTGGCCGTCGCTGCATACTGCCTTCGCAGCAGCTCTTGCGCCTTGGCCGACCACGGCAAAAGCTCGACGTCTAAGCAGATCCAGCGCGTGTTTAACGCATCCCACAGGCCGCTGCGTTCCAGCGCCGCATGAACACGCAAGAGCAGCTGAGACGAGCGCTCGGCATCGCTGAAGAACGGCCGGCCAGTCCGCGTGTAACAGACCCCTAGCTCGTCGCCTGTCGCTCGGAAGCGACGCTGCGCTGTCTCGCGATCGCGACACAGCACAATCACCGCGCGCGAGCCCATGTGCTTTTCTTCGCAGATCACAGTCGACACGCCTTGCTCGCGATAGTGCGCCAGCGCATCGCGCGGGTGTTCCAGATACGGCCCCGACTTCGCCGTCTCGCAGGGTGACATCGTCGGCGGCAGATAGATCAGCCAGCGCGGATCGACGGCGAAGCGGCTCATCAGCTCCAGCGCGGCGGCGGCGTTTTCTGCCTGCACCGTGATCGTCGGCAAGATCCGCGTCTCGATCTGTCGCTTGCCCAGAACATCGTCCGCGTCCAAGACATCGTCGGGGCGGGCCATGGCCGCGCGGCGCAGGGCCGACTCTGCACTCGCAAGCGGCTTGATTGGTGCGTAGTACTCACGAGCGGCATCGACCTGTACGATCTCGCGCTCGGGATATCGCAGTGCGGATAGCGCGCCGCCAAACACGCAGCCCGTATCGATGCACAGCGTGTTGTTCACCCACTCGGGCACGGGCACGGGCGTGTGGCCATAGACCACCGTCGCGCGACCGCGATATTCGCTGGCCCAGTTCAAGCGCACCGGCAGCCCGTACTCATCGATCTCGCCGCTCGTCTCGCCGTACAGACAGAACTCGCGCACGGCCCCGGACCCGCGACCTTGCAGCGCTTGCTTCAGCCCGGCGTGCGCCACCACCAGCTTGCCGTCATCGAGGACATAGTGACTGACCAAGCCGTCAATGAACTGCTCGACCTGCGCGACGAAGCTTGCATCGGCAGTCCCCAGCTGATCCAGCGTCGCCTGCAGGCCGTGCGTGGGCTTGACATCCTTGCCGCGCAGCTTGCGCAAGAGCTTGGCTTCGTGATTGCCCGGCACACACAGCGCGCTGCCTTGCGCCACCATGGCCATCACCAGCCGCAGCACCTCGACGATCTTGGGACCGCGATCGATCAAGTCGCCCAAGAACACCGCCTTGCGTCCCTGCGGATGCTGACAGTGCAGCGACGCGGCGCCATCCCGCTGTTCTTCGATCAGATAGCCGAGCTTGCGCAATAGCGTCGTCAGCTCGTCATAGCAGCCGTGGATATCGCCGATGATGTCGAATGGGCCATGCTCGTCGCGGCGATTGCTCCACAGCGGCTGTCGTCGGACTGTTGCCGCTGCCACCTGCTCTGGCGAATCAAAGACATAGATATGGCGAAAGCCCTGCAGCTTCAGATCGCGCAGCGATCGGCGAAGCTGCTGCACTTGCTGACGCACCGCATGTGCGCTGATCGCGCGGTCGCTGCGCTGCGCGTTGCGCTCTAGACACAGCCGCTCGGACAGCTGAAACACGATGGCCACGGGAATGCAGTGGTGTTCGCGGGCCAGGGCCACAAGCGGCGTGCGCGACTCGCTCTGCACGTTGGTGGCGTCGATAACGGTCAGACGTCCCGCGGCCAAGCGCTTTCTGGCGATGAAGTGAACCAGATCAAAGGCATCGGCCGTCGCGCTCTGATCGTTTTCGTTGTCGGACACCAGCCCGCGACAGGCATCGGACGAGACGACTTCCGTGGGCAGAAAGTGCGCGCGGGCAAACGTCGACTTACCCGATCCCGACGCGCCGACCAGCACCACCAGCGATAGCTCGGGAACCACCACCTCGTGACTCATGGCTGGCCCTCCGATCGACCCAGCGCAAAGACTGCCAGCTGCGTTGGTGGTCCCAAGGCATCATCGAGCTCGCCGATGCCCGACAGGCGGACGCTGTAGCCGTGTTCTTTGCCTACTGCTTCCGCCCACTTTGCAAACTCGGCACGCGTCCATTCGAAGCGATGATCCGCATGACGAAGCTGACCCGCAGGCAGGCTGCTGAACCGATGGTTGTACTCGACATTCGGA
This sequence comes from Myxococcales bacterium, assembly GCA_016794505.1. GTDB lineage: Bacteria > Myxococcota_A > Polyangia > Palsa-1104 > JAEUJZ01 > JAEUJZ01. The sequence goes on along the minus strand of JAEUJZ010000086.1, from coordinate 74,972 downwards.
GTCGTCACTACGACGGTACGCGGTCGCGCAAAGGCAAAGACCACGCGTACCAAGGCAGGCAAGCGCTCGACATCCAGGTGCTCGATCACTTCGATCAGCGTCGCTGCGTCGTATCCCGAAAAGCGCTTGTCGCGATAGGTCAACGCCCCTTGGAACAGCGCGACGCGCTCGCGCTGTTTGTCGGTCATGTCGGAAAGCCGCAGCCGACTGGCCGCCACATCGAGCACGCGCGGCGACACATCGACCCCCGAAAGCTTGCTGTATCGCTTGTCGCGGATCAGCGTCCGCAAGAGCCGACCTTCGCCGCAGCCCAGGTCGATGACCGTCGTCGCGCCCGCCTCAGCCAGCACGTGTGCCACCGCTTGCATGCGCGCTTCGTTAAGCGACAAGCCGCGCTCGACCGCTTCTTCTGCGGCTCCCGCCTGCTCATCACTTGCTTCGATCTCAGTCGACTCTTCGGCGATCAAGCGATCGAGCGCCAAGCGCGCAAGGCCGTGGCGATGCTTTAGATAGCGCAGCGCGATCGTGCCTTTTTCCGGGTGCGTCTCAAGCCAGCCTTCGCCCTTTTCGATCAGCTTTTCGACCTCATCCTCGCCCACCCAATAGTGCTTTTCGTCGTCGAGAACTGGAATCAGCACATACAAGTGCGACAGCACATCCGACAGCTTTGCGGTCCTGCACAAGCGAACGTGGAAGTACAGGCTCTGCCCCCACTCAGGAAACTGCGGATCTAAGGGCAGGCGCTCGGCTTCGACGGCATAGCCAAGCGGCTCGAACAGGCGACGCAGCAGCGCTTCACCACCGTGACAGGGCAGCACGGCTAGCTCGATACAAAGCGGGATCGCCGTCTGCGCAAGCTCGGGACGATCGCGGCACTTGCCGCCCAGTGCCGACCCATAGACCTGCGCAATCGCCACGCTCAAAAGCGACGAGGCAACGTACGGCCGATCGTTGACATAGTCAGCCACCGTGCCGGCTTCCCCCGGACGCCGTCCGCGCACCAAGCCAATCGGATCGATGTCCAAGGCCAAGGCCGCGGTGCAGCGCTCGCTCGTCGCTTCGGGATAAAAGACGTGCGCCTTGCCATAGGCCAAGTCAAAGGTCTGCACACGCGCAGGATTCTTGCCCAAAAGATAGCCAAGATCCGTGGCCGGCACATAGGTGGTCGAGATCGTAAGCAACATAAAGATGCAAAGTCCTTGCAACACGATCTGCAATTCTTTTGCAAATCGTGCTGGCGTGATGGGTTAGAAGAGCCCTTCGGCCGAGCCATCCGAGCGCAGGCGCATGCGCAAGGCAGCGGGGCTCTTGGACAGGCCGGGCATGGTCATGATGTCGCCCGCCCGCGCCACCACAAAGCCGGGCCCCGCAGCCGGCGACACACCGCTTATGCGAATGCGGAAGCCGCGCGGTGATCCCAAGCGCTTGGGATCATCGCTGAAGGAATACTGCGTCTTGGCAATGCATACTCCCAAGCCGGAAAGGCCCGCTCGTTCCAGCCGCTCGATGTCCTGGGCCGCCTCTTCGCTGTAGTCGACTCCGTCGGCACCATAGACCTTCGTGGCGATGGTCTGGATCTTTTCAGACAGCGGCTGATCGAGCGCGTACAGCGGCCGGTAGCGGGCGCCGCCTTCGGCAAGCTGCGACAGCACGGCCTGACCCAGCGCTTCGCCACCTGCTCCCCCCTGGGCCACAACATCGCTCAACGCGACCCGCAGCCCCTGCGCCGCGGCAAAGTCCTGCACGCAGGCAAGCTCGGCTGCGTGATCATCGGCGAAGCGATTGACTGCGACCACAACCGGCACGCCGAACTGGCGCAGGTTGTCGATGTGGCGGGCCAGATTGGGCAAGCCCTGCTGCAGCGCGGGCAGGTTTTCTTGTTGCAAGTTCTTTGCATCTGCTCCGCCGTTGAGCTTGAGCGCTCGTACGGTGGCTACCAGCACCGCCAGCTTGGGATCCAGCCCACCGGCCCGGCACTTGATGTCAAAGAACTTTTCTGCCCCCAAGTCCGATCCAAAGCCGGCTTCCGTGACGACATAGTCAGACACCGCGAGGGCCGTGCGCGTCGCGATCAGCGAGCTACAGCCGTGCGCGATGTTGGCAAACGGCCCGGCGTGAACCAGGGCAGGCGCGCCTTCAAGGGTCTGCACCAGGTTGGGACGCAGCGCATCGCGCAGCAACAGAGCCATGGCTCCCGAGGCTCCCAGATCAGCGGCGCGGATGGCCCGTTCGGGTGAGCCGCGGTCAAAGCCAACGACGATGCGCGAAAGACGCGCCTGCAGATCGTCCAGGTCGCGGGCCAAGGCCAAGACAGCCATGACCTCGCTGGCCGAGGTGATGACAAAGCGGTCGCTGCGCTCGACACCGTAATTGCCGCCGCCGACACCAACGCGAATGCGGCGCAGCGCGCGATCGTTCATGTCCACCGCACGCGGCCAGAAGATGCGATCGAGATCGATGCTCAGCGAATTTCCGAAATGCAAATGATTGTCAAGTAATGCTGACAGCAGCGCATGTGCGCTGGACACGGCGTGGAAGTCTCCGGTGAAGTGCAGGTTGATATCGGCCATCGGCAGCACCTGCGAATAACCCGCGCCGGTCGCCCCACCTTTGACGCCGAAGACTGGACCCAAGCTGGGCTGACGCAGGCAGGCGATGGCCCGCTTGCCAAGACGACGCAGCGCCTGCACCAGGCCAATGCAGGTGGTGGTCTTGCCCTCGCCTGCGGTCGTCGGGTTGATGCCGGTCACCAAGATCAACTGACCGCGGCTCGGCTTTTCGGCCAGCGACAGCGGCAGCTTGGCCTTGTACCGGCCATATGGCTCTAGATCGTCGGGCGCGACGCCAAGCTCGGCAGCCACCTCGACGATGGGACGCAGCGTGGCGCGCTGGGCAATGTCTAATGAAGAAGGAAGGGTCGTCATGAGAGGCTCCGATCTCAATCCGGGTCGACGAGACGATGGGGTGGCAGGCGATGGCGTCGGCAGGCTGTGGTGTCGCCATCGCGGTACAAGGTGCGGGTCACAGACGCGCCGCGGTCGGACGGTCAGCCAGGCGCCGCAGCACGATGGGCGTCAGGCAGCGCACGCCGCCAAACAGTAGGCCTGCCAGCAGGCCTCCGACATGGGCGCCCTGATCACCGCCGGACAGCGCGCCGCCCAGCAAAAAGGCCGCGGCCAACCCACCCCACAGCAGTCGCCGACCCAGTCGAGCAGGCAGAACAAGCGCCATGCCCAGGGCGGCACAGAGGGCTCCCGAGGGCCCGACCGAAATGCCGTGCGAGTACGCGACCATGCTGCCCAGCGCCGCCAGGCAGCCACCACCGAGCAGCACCAGCGAAAGCGATCCCACGCCGGCAAGCGGCCACGTCGCGACGATCAGCGCCAAGGCAGCGATGTTGCCCGCAAGGTGCAGAAGATCGCTGTGCAGAAACAGCGTGCAAAGGACGCGCAGGACCGCGTCCGGCTGCTGCACCGGCAGGCTGAGCGCCCCCAAGCGAGTCAGCGTCGGCGCAGACAACAGCCACGGACCGTCGAGACGATCGTCCACAGCCAGTCCCAGCGCGAACAGCGCCGCCCAGACCGCAGTCAGGGCGAAGAAAAAGCGAAGGCGAGCCGGTAGCACGGCCTCTCATGGTACGGCAAGCGGACCGGATTTGGACGACGCAGAGTGGTCCCCGCGTACCCGACCTGCTGGACCGGCTCGACCTGCCGGACCGGCTCGACCTGCCTGACCGGCGCGACCTGCCGAACCTTCCCGCCTGCGGGTAGCGGTCCGCCCCAGGGGCTGCGACAGGGCCGCGGGAATAGGCGCAGAAGTCCAAACATTTTGAGCCCGAAGCGGTCCATGTCAGGTTCTTGACAGGCTGGTGGGGTGACCTTATTTTGCCCCACCGCTTCAATCCTTCATTCGCTGCTGTCCAGCACAACCAACCAACACTTTCCACACGGGGTCACGATGGCTGAAGTCGCAGAGAGTCACGCCAGCGGAACAGCATCCGGCGGGGGCCGGACGCAGGGACGAGCCCAAGGCCGAACGATGATTCATGTCGATGGGCTGACCAAGAACTACGGCAACGTCAAAGCCGTCGCGGGCATCTCGTTTGATGTCCATGCCGGCGAAATCCTCGGGTTCCTGGGACCCAACGGAGCCGGCAAGACCACGACGATGAAGATCCTGACGTCGTACTTGTCGCCGACCGCCGGCCGGGCCGAGGTCGCGGGGTACGACGTGCTGGACCATTCGCTGGAAGCCCGCGCCCGCATCGGCTACCTGCCCGAGGGCACGCCCCTTTACAAAGACATGACGGTGCTGGAGTACCTGAACTTCGCATCCGATGTCCGTGGCCTGCCGACGGGCGCAGGACGTACCCGGCGCTTGCGTCAAGTGGTCGAACAGTGTGGCTTGGGCGACCGCCTCGGCTTTTTGATCGGCGAGCTATCCAAGGGCTTGAAGCAGCGCGTCGGCCTGGCGCAGGCCATCCTGCACGAGCCCGAGGTGCTGATCCTCGACGAGCCCACGTCGGGCCTGGACCCCAATCAGATCGTCGAGATCCGCCAGGTCATCAAAGACATCGGCAAGAGCAAGACGGTCATTTTCTCGACGCACATCATGCAGGAAGTGCAGGCGACCTGTTCGCGCATGCTGATCATCAGCAAGGGACAGATCGCCGCCGATGGCACGCCCGACGAGCTATCGCGCAAGGCGCAGGGCGCGCAGGAGCTTCGCGTCGAGCTAGTCGGTCGGGTCGAGGACGCCCGCGAGGGGCTGACCGCGGTAAAAGGCGTGGCCTCGGTCCGCTCCGTAGATCCAGCGCCCGGCGAAGAGGCAGGTAAGGACAATCACCACTTCGTCGTCATCGCCCAAGAAGGCCAAGATCCGCGCGCCGACATCTTCCGTATGGCGACGGAAAAAGGCCTGACCTTGCTGGAAATGCGGCGTGAAAAGGCCTCCCTGGAAGACGTGTTCCGCACGCTGACCAGCGGAACGCCTGGGCGAAAGTCGAAATAGGTCTCGGTTAGCCAACTCCTGATGCTGCGGAGAAGACGATGAAAAACATGTTCGTCATTGCGCGCCGAGAGCTAGGCGCGTACTTCAACTCGCCGATCGCTTATGTGGTGGTCGCGGTGTTTCTGCTTCTGTCGGCGCTGCTGTTCTTCAGCGCGCTGTTCCTGCAAGGTCAAGCCGACCTGCGCGAGCTATTCGATGGCTTCTGGACGACGCTGCTCGTCGCCATCGTCGGGCCGGCGATCACCATGCGCCTGCTCGCCGAAGAGCGCAGCAATGACACGCTTGAACTGCTTCTGACCATGCCGCTCACCGACTGGGATGTCGTGCTGGGCAAGTACCTGGCGGCGCTTGGCGTGTTCGCCTTCGCCATGGTGATGATGGCCATCTTCGGCGTCACCGTCGCGATGATCGGCCCGCTGGACAAAGGCCCGGCTTTCGCGGGCTTTCTGGGTCTGTTCCTCGTCGCTGCAACCTATATGGCGATTGGGCTTATGACCTCGTCCTTCACCAAGAACCAGATCGTTGCGTTTATCGGCGCGGTGCTGCTGTGCCTGATCCTGTGGCTGATCGGCAAGGTCGTGCAGATCTTCCCACCGACGGTGCAGCCGTTCTTGGACTGGCTGGGCATGGATCGCCACGTCAGCGGCATGGCTCGCGGAGTCATCGATACCCGTGACCTGCTGTACTTTGGAACCCTCATCACGTCGTGCTTGCTGGTTACGCAGGCGACGCTCGACAGCCGGAGGTGGCGCTAATGTCTCAGCCGCTACACAAAGGCAAGACCGGCGCCAATGCCGTCGGTTTTGTGATCCTGACCATCGCCGCATTGGGCGCGGCGAACTTCGTCGGCACGCGCTTCTTTAAGCGCTTGGACCTGACCACGGAAAAGGTCTACACGCTGTCGCAGGGATCCAAGGATCTGGTCAAGAACCTGCCCGACCGACTCAACGTCAAGCTCTTCATGAGCGAAGACCTGAAGCCGCCGTTTAAGCAGCACGCTCAGTTCGTGCGCGACCTTCTGTCCGAATACGAGACGTATTCCGACGGCAAGCTGAAGCTAGAAGTGATCAAGATCGGCGAAGGCGACAGCAAGAAGGAAGAGGAAGCGCAGAAGTACAAAGTCCAGAAGTCAAACCGCGGCGTCGTCTCGGCCAACAAGTTCGAGATCGGCAGCACCTACCTCGGCGTCGGCCTCGACTATCACGGCGAGATCGAGTCGATCCCGATCATCGAAAACGACGCCGGGCTTGAGTTCGAGATCTCGGGCCTCATCAAGCAGATGACGGTCAAGAAGCGCAAGATCGCCTTTGCCAACAGCGAAGGAGAGCTGACGCCCGGCGGGGGCCACGGCAGTGGGCTGCAGATCCTGTCCGAGCAGCTCAAAAAGACCGGCTATGAGACGACGACGGTCGAGCTTAAGGCGACGATTCCGCAGGATGTCGATGCGGTGTTTGTCATCGGTGCCAAGCAGCCGTTTTCGGATCGCGCCAAGTACGTGCTTGACCAGTTCCTGATGCGCGGCAAGTCGCTGGGCATCTTCGTCGACGGGCAGACCCTGCAGACGCCGCGCGGCATGATGATGCCGGGCATGGACATGCCGCAGATCGCGCAGAACAACGAGGCCAACCTCGACGACCTGCTGTCGGCCTACGGCGTGAAGATCAAGCAGGACATCATCCTCGACATGCAGAACTACATCGGGCCGGTGATGGTCGGCGGGCAGATGCTAGGCGTCAACCACCCGGTGTTCTTGATCGCCGGTCCCTTGCCGCAGGTCCACCAGATCAACACCGGCCTCAAGGCAGCCATCTTCCCCTATGCCAGCTCGCTGGAGCTCATCGGCGAAGCCAAGGAAGGCAAGGGCAACGTCACCTGGACCAAGCTCGCTGAGACCAGCAAAGAGTCGTGGCGTCCGCAGGGTCCGTTCGTGTTCATGCCGACGCAGCGTCCGCGCGATATGACCATCGGCACCGACAAGGGCCCGTTCCCCGTCGCCTATGCCGGAAGCGGCAAGTTCAAGAGCGCCTTCGCCGGCAAGCAAGCGGTCAAGGAAGACGGCAGCAAGGTCGACGGCAATGTCAGTCAGCCTGGTGTCGATCCGATGATCTCCGAGTCTCCGGCTAGCTCACGCTTGGTGGTCATCGCCGACTCGGACTTCATCAGCGATCAGTACGTGAACCTGGGCCTGCGCAGCGGCCTGCAGCTTTACGTCGCCAACCTCGCGTATGCCCTGAACATCGTCGACTGGCTGGCGCAGGACGAAGCGCTGGCCCAGGTGCGCAACAAGGGCATGCAGAGCCGCCCGCTGGATCAGGTCAAGGAAGGCACCGTCACGCTGATCAAGGCCGGCAACATCGTCGGTCTGCCTCTGCTGCTCTTGCTGATTGGTCTGATTCGCTGGCGCATCCGATCAAGCGCTCGCTCCACGGCCAAGCTGTAGTTCACGACGAGGAGAGTACGTTCCATGGAGAAGAAAAATCTCTTTGCGCTGGGCGCTCTCGTCGCCCTGTTGGGTCTTGCCTTCTATGCCATGCGCACGCCGGAAAAGGGCGAGCGCATCGGCGAGAAACCGCGAGCCATCGCCGAGATCAAGGCTGCGAACATCGCCACGCTGGACATCAGCCAGCCCGGCGGTGGCGACAAGATCACGCTGACCAAGAAGGGCGAAAAATGGCAGGTCACCGCGCCCTATGACAAGCCCGCCGATCAGAACGCCGCCAAGTCGGCAGTCGAGGCACTTGAAAAGATCAAGTGGGGCGACATCACGACGCAGCAGAAAGACCGCCACGCCGATCTCGAAGTCAGCGACGAAAAAGCCGTGCATGTAGTCGCCAAGGACGCAAGCGGCGCTGTGATCGCGGATCTGTTTCTGGGCAAGTCCGCCGGTAGCTCGACGATGGTGCGCATCGCCGGCAAGGACGAAGTGTGGCAGGCCAGCGATCTGTTCACGTCGACATTCAAGCGCGACGGCAAGAGCTGGCGCGATCACGTGATCTTCGATCAGAAAGCCGACGAGGCGCAGAAGGTCACGCTGAGCAGCGGCGGCAGCAAGGTGGTGCTGGAACGCCAGCCCGCAGCCGGTGGCGACAAAGACAAGGCCCCCGGCATCTTCGACGCCAAGTGGAAGCTCGCCGAAGGCACGATCACGACGCTCAAGCCCGGTGTCGAGCTAGACCACGCTCTGGTCAATCGCATCGCTCAAGGTGTCGCGACACTGCGCGCGGGGGAATTCCTCGACGCAGGCAAGCCCGAAGAGCTTGGGCTCGCCGCCGGGGCGCCTGGTCAGATCGAAGTGCAGGTCGCGTTCAAAGACGGTAAGTCGGTAGGTATCCGCATCGGCAGCATCAAGGGCGAGGATTATCACGTACAAGCCCTCGACGCCCCGCAGATCTTCACCGTCAAGAAGTGGAGCATGGAGTCGATCGCACACGTGCCAGCCGACCTGGGCGACAAGTCGCTGGTCAGCTTGAAAGCGGATCAGATCGACAGCGTCACCGTGGCCCAGGGCACCGATGTGCTGGTGGTTCGCGCCGCCGACAAGACCTGGAAAGCCGACAAGCTGGCCGACGCCGACGAGGGCAAGCTGAAGTCGATCGCCGAGAGCTTCGATGGTCTCAATGGCTCGGGCTTTGTGGCGGCGGGGGCTCCCGAGCTTGCCTCGCTGGCCAAGCCGCGAGCGACCGTCACGATCGCGCGCAGAGGCGGTCCCAAGGCCGGCGCACCTGTCGTGCTGCGCATCGGTGATGCCCGTGGCGATGACGTGGCCGTGGCGAAGGGCGGCGCTCCCGTCGGCGAGGCGCTGTGGCTTAAGAAGATGCAGCTCGACCGCTTCCTGAAGAAGCCGGCCGATGTCGCTAAGGACAAGAAGTAGCGTCGCACGGTCTCGCGCAGAGAGCCTCGACCTTCTTCCTTCGCTGTTCTTGCATGACCAGGGTCGCGGTGACTTCGCGAAAGGCCACCTGCTTCTCGCCTGGATTCCCCTTCGTATATATCTGCGTCGTCGTCGCGAAGCACTGCACTAGATCGCTGAGCAGCATGTCGGACAGCATGGGCGTCCCCGGCTGATCCGTCGCACGAAAGACCTGATCGACTTGCACATAGCTGGTCAGCGAGTAAGCCGGTAAGCCAGGGGGGGCCGGGTTGACTGAAAAGATGCCGTCAATAAGCTGCAGGATACTGGCCTGCGTGAGCGGAGGCAGGTTGCTGCCTCTGACCACGCTCCGCAGCTTGGCCTGACAGCCGCTCTTGTCGCTGGCGGGATCGATCGCAATCGTCAGCGTGCCGCGATCCATGCCCCAGCCGTAGGCCGTGAACGTCGACGCCAGGATGCTGTCCTCAGAGGCAATCAGGCGGCGGGTGGCAAAGATCACCGGCAGGGTGGGTAGCTCGATCGGCTCGGTGAGTAGCGCGACTTGTAACCCCGGCAGCTTGGGGCAGGTCGCAGGTGTGTCGTAGCCGATGGCCGTAAGCCTTACATCGGGATTCAGGCAAGGGTTGAGCTGGATCTCCGTTGTGCTGGCGCTGAGCGCGCTGCTGCGCGTGAGCTTGTTGGAGCTTGCGACCGAGGTGAGACAGCCGTTGCCGTCCACCGTGCCGACGCTGAGCACGGCCGTCTGCGCGGCGCTGTCGCGCGTGGCCAGTCCGACGGTAAACTGCGCCCGCGCCGCATCATCCAGCGAGCCCACGGGGATCGCTTGATAGGTCTTTCCGACGACATCGCCTTCGAGCATCGCGCCCACCACCAGCGCCTGTGTTCCCGCCGGGATGTTGCGCACCACCACGCGATAGTCGGGCATCGGCTCACAGGCCGGAAGCAGAGCCAGCCCAGAGAACAAGGCCACAGCCCATGACAAGCGAGACGCAGGCAGCGACATGGGATCTCCTCTTTGTTTTGGCTAGAACTGCAAGGAAAGCGTGCCGGTGTTGCTGTCGCGCTGATCGCGGTACAGCTTGATTCCCACCCCGATGGCAACCGAGCTTGCGACGACGCTGCCGATCGCGATCCAGAACCACGGCCGCTTGAACACGGCAGCCTTCTTTTCTTTTTCTAGCTGCTGCTGGGTCTGGTCGATGGCCAGCTCGATCTCGCGTCGCTTGTCTTGCTGCTCTTGCAGCACCTTGAGCGTCCCCAAATGATCGCGCGCCTCGGCGGCAAGCGGATGCTTGGGCGCGAACACCAAGAAGCGCTCATAGCAGCGCGCCGCGTCGCTGTAGCGCTCGGCCTTGCGATACGACTGACCGGCATTGAACAGAAGGATCGGCCGCGGCTCGCGGGAATAGGCGCGCTCTAGGACCTCGGCGGCTGTGGCGTAGTCTTGTCGCGAAAACAACTGCCGCGCATAGGCCACAAGGGCACTGGCCGAGGCATTGGCCGGCGGTGCGACGAGCTGGCTGCGCTCGATGTCTTCGTCGATGGCCTCGCCGGGCTTGGTGCGTGATCGTCCGCTGTTGGCAGAGCTCTGCGTGGGAAGAGCCCCTAGCAGACAGGTCAGGCATAGCGTGCAAAGGAACCAGGCTCGCATCGGCGGAACAGTCCATTATATGTCGCATTCTCGACGCAGCGGGCCCCACGAAGTCTCACCACAGCCCGCTGGGCTAGCCTGCACATGGGAAAGGCCGATCTCGCGATGTCGCAAGCCCGCGGAATCACGGCACATTCGTTCCGCAGGCGCCAGCCGCGCAGAAAACGGGAACTAATTCGCCTGGGTCTTCGTCGGACACTTCGGCTGCAATGCTGAAGCCAACGTAAACCAGAGGAGAAGACCCATGCTGCAGAGCAAGAACATTCCCGCTATTGCCCTTGGACTGATGCTGGTTGGCCCCGCCGCGGCGAACGCGCAGGACGTCAAGGCCGGCGCCGCGCAGGTCAAGGCTGATGCCAAGGAAGTGCGCGCCGATCGCAAAGAGATCGCCGCTGACAAGAAAGAAATCGCCGCCGATCGCAAAGAGATCGCCAAGGACAAAAAGGAGATCCGCGAGGACAAGAAGGACCTTCGCGATGCCGTCAAGGCCGGCGACAAGGAAGGCGCCAAGGCCGCCCGCGACGAGCTCAAGGCCGATCGCAAAGAGCTGCAGAAGGACCGCAAAGAGCTGCAGAAGGATCGCAAAGAGCTGCGCGAGGACAAGAAGGAGCTGCGCACCGACAAGAAGGACATGCGCGAAGACAAGAAGGACATGCGCCGCGACGCCAAGGACGCAGCCAAGGATCGCAAAGACGCCAAGGCTGCCAAGTAACCCCTGGCGCGCCCGTCCCGGCGAGACGGGGCGGGCCTTCGTCAGGCGGGCAGGCTATTGGTGCAGGATCTTTTCTGCCTGCGACAGTGCCTGCACGCGCCAGCGCACCAGCGAGTTATCGCCGCTCTGCAGCTTGCCCGTCTCGCGCAGGACGTCGTCCAGCGGCCACAGCGTCACGTGGGGATCGAAGGGCGAAGGCGTGCGGCTCTGCAGTGGCTGAGACCAGCCGGCCATCACCTGATCTTCCCCCGCGTGCAGCGCCCGCACCGCGACGTTGGCCAAGCGCGTCGCCAGCATGCGATCGAACGCCGTTGGCGAGCCACCGCGCACGACATGCCCCAGCACCGTCACACGCGTATCAATGTGGCCTTCGGGATAGCGCTGGCCTAGCTGCTCGTCGACAAGCTGCTTCAAGCGGTTCGACTCGATCTTCAGGCCCTCGCTCTTGATCACCAGCACATGTCGACGCCCCCCTTGCCGAGCATAGGCCGAGTCGATGGCCGACATGACGTGCTCGACGACGGCGCTCTCTGCCTTGCCCGCCTCGGGAAACAAGACGACATCGGCCTGCGCCGCCAAGCCCGCCACCATGGCCAGATAGCCGCAGTCTCTGCCCATTACTTCGACGATGAAGGTGCGCTGGTGGCTGCCTGCTGTGTCGGCGATGCGATCGCAGGCTTCGACGATGGTGTTCATCGCCGTATCGACGCCAAGGGCCATGCCCGTGCAGGCGATGTCGTTGTCGATCGACGCCGGCAGGCCGACGATGCGCAGTGGGCGGCCATCAAAGCACGTCGTGCCGTGCAGCGAGCGCGCCCCAGCGAGCGAGCCATTGCCCCCGAGAACGATCAAGCCTGACAGTCGGGTCGCGCGGATCGACTCGTGCGCCTGCGCCTGGCCCTCGGCGGTCATGAAGCGCTTGCTGCGTGCGCTGCCCAGAAGCGTCCCGCCGCGTCGCGCCGCCTCGTCGAGCGCCCGCAAGCCGAGCGCCCGTACGCGGCCTTCCATCAGCCCCTTGTACCCCTCTTCCACTCCGAGCATCTCAAGGCCTAGGGCCGTGCCGACCTTGGCGGCTGCACGCAGCGCAGCGTTCATGCCTGGCGCATCCCCGCCCGAGGTGAGTAAGGCCACGCGATCTCCCGGCCGCAGCGGCTCCATGTTCGATGCCTCCCTGCTCATTCGTCTGTGCGCTTGGTACGCGGAGCGTGTTGGGGGTTGCGTCTCGCTGGCGACTAGCTGGCGCTCTGCGTGCCAGAGCCAGCCAGGGCGGGCTTGATCACAGTGGCGATGAACTCGCGCAGCGTGGTCGTCGTGGTCGTCTGCGGTGTCCGCGGCTCGGCCGAGCGCATGCGACCGTCGACGATCGCTTGGTACATCTCGCCAAAGATGTTTACGGCGAACTCAGGCATGCCGAACCCTAGCATGGCTTGCTTGGCGGCTTCGACGGGAACCTGCTGATATCGCACGGTCTTGCCCAGCACCCGAGAAAGCTCGGCGACCACCTGGTTCTGCGTCAGATCCTTGGGACCGTGAACCCCGACGATGTGGTGGCCGCGCCAGCCATCACACAAAAGGTACGAAGCCGCCATCATCGCGATGTCGCGCGTCGCCACCATCGGAGCCGGCACATCCGCCGGGATCGGCATATAGATCGTCCCCGAGCCGATCGACTGCAGGTTCATCAGCAGGTTTTCCATGAAGAACCCGGCGCGCAGCGCGACGAAGTTGGGCACGTGCGCCTGGAACTCGTTTTCGACGCTGCGCAGGATGCTGACCGGGCCCGTGCCGTCGCCGGTCTGGGCGCCGACGCTTGATACCATGACCACGGTCTTGACGCCGTGCTTTTCGGCGGCCGCAGCAGCGGCGGCTCCGGCGGCGGTGGCCCAGACCTTAAAGTCGGGACGACCGACGGGCGGCGTCAGCCAGAACAGCGCCCGAGCCCCGTGCAGCGCCTGATCCAAGGTGGCTGCGTCGTCGATCGAGCCCTGCACCAAGCGGGCGCCGCGCTCGATAAGAGGCGCGACTTTGTCGGCGGTGCGGCTGATGACCGTAAGGGTCTCGCCGGTATTCAGAAGCTGTTCAGCCAGAGCGCGACCGATGTTTCCGTTGGGCGTGTTGATCACGATGCTCATGAAGACTCCAGGGGGTCGTGGGTTTTGGGGGCGCCGCTAGGAGCAGCGGAGCAGACGCACAAATAGCAACCTACTGTATCAAAAGCCATCCAGCGCGGGCGCATCCCCCTGCGGACAAGCCACCCCGCCCGCACTGAATCGCGATGTGTGCTCGGCTCCACACGCTCCATGGTCGCCGGGTCAAAATGGACAAGAACCCGGTGCGACTCCGAAGGGGCCGTAACGAAAAAATTGCATCACACGAAGCGATCCGGCGGCTTAGAACGCGCGGTATGGGGTCAGGCCGCGACGGACTCGGGACGCGCCGGGCGCAGGACGCGGCGCAGCAGGGCCACGAAGACACACAGGGCGCAGATCATCAAGATGGCGGTACAGGCGGTGTCGACGATGGCTTGCGGGCGACTCGGCAGCTTGAGGAAGATGCCAAAGATGCTCTGCCAGCCAGCCGACAGCGTCGTGGTACCGACGACCAGAAGGGGCCCGGCTGTGACCCAGGCGCGGCGACGGTTCTGCGGGTTCAGGCGCAAGATGACGGCCGTCCCAACGGCCAGCGCCGTGCTCGCAAGGAGCTGATTGGCAATGCCGAGCATCGGCCACAGCGTCGCGATGGTGCCGAAGTACAGAAAGCCGCCCCACAGCGCAACGACAACCCCCGACGACAGCCACACGCCCAGCGCATCGTCGTGGCGAGCAAAGCGCGGGCTGATCGTGCGGCCCAGGATGTCCTGGACCAAGAAGCGCGCGACGCGGGTGCCAGCATCGACGGTGGTCAAGATGAAGACGGCCTCGAACATGACGATGAAGTGATAGAAGTAGCCGAGCAGCTTCTGAAACACCGGTAGCTGGCCAAAGATCGTCGCGATGCCCGCGGCCAGTGACACCGAGCCGCCCGTGCGTCCGGCTAGCTCTTCGCCGACGAGGCGCGACAACAGATCGAGCTCGACGGGGTGCAAGCCGAGCTTGGCAAAGACGGCCGGCGGCACGTTGATCGCGAAGTAATCCGCCGGATGCAAGCAGGCCGCAGCGACGAGCGAAGTGACGCCGACCAGGCCCTCAAGCAGCATGGCGCCATAGCCGATAGGCCGACAGTCGGTCTCGCGATCGATGAGCTTGGGCGTGGTGCCCGACGCGATCAGCGAATGGAAGCCGCTGATGGCGCCGCAGGCGACGGTGATAAAGACGAAGGGGAAGACCTTGCCTTTGATGATCGGCCCACCGCCGAAGACAAACGGCGTCAGCGGATCGAGCTTCAGCTCGGGGTTGATGATCATGATGGCCAGCACCAGGCCAAACAGCGTCGACAGCTTCATGTACGAAGACAGGTAGTCGCGCGGCACCAAAAGCAGCCACACCGGCAGCACCGACGCGAAAAAACCATAGGCGGCGATCAGCGCGACCAGCGTCGGAAACTTGAAGGTAAAGGCCGCGGCAAATGACGAGGCGGCAACGCGCTCGCCAAAGACGACGGAAAACAGCAGCAGCACGACGCCGACGATCGAGGCTCGCCGCAGCGCGCCCGTACCGTGGCCATCGCCTCGCATCATCAGGCCCATGATCAGCGCGATGGGGATGGTCATGCCGATGGTGAACGTCGCCCATGGGCTGCCTTCGAGGATCTTGACGACGGCAAAGCCCATGGCCGAGATGGCGATCGTCACGGTGAAAAAGATGGCGATGGTGGCGACGACGCCGACGGCCGGGCCTAGCTCGTCGCGGGCGAGCGCAGCCAGGGATCGACCGCCGTGGCGGACGCTGGCCGACAAGACGACGAAGTCATGGACCGCGCCGCCGAGTGTCACGCCGATCAAGATCCACAACAGCCCCGGCAGGAAGCCAAACTGCGCCGCCAAGACCGGCCCGATGAGCGGCCCGGCCCCGGTGATTGCCGCGAAGTGATGGCCGAAGAGCACCCAGCGATGCGTCGGCACATAGTCCTTGCCATCGGCCCGCGCGTGGGCCGGCGTCTGCCGATCGGCGTCGAGCCCGAGCACCTTGGCGGCGATAAACGCGGAATAGAAACGGTACGCGATGGCCAACACGCACAGCGTCGCAAGAAAGATCGGAAGAGCGTGTATCCGCATTTTTGAACTGTTTCATAAGTGCCCCAGGCAACTCCAGCCCGCAGAATTTGACCGTGCGCAGGCGCGCTTCGTAGGATGCGCCCCATGTCTGTAAAACCTGCTCGTGTTCTGGGTGTTGTCTCCGTCGCTGGCCTGGCTACTTGGGCCTTGATCTTGGGCGTCACGACGCTGTCGCAAAGCGGCTGCCCCGGCAGCGGCTCCAGCGGCGCGGACATGGGAGGCGGAATGTCGCGCGATCTGGCCTTTACGTCGTGCTGCGGCAAGGTCGGCGACACGGGCAACAGCAAAGGCGTTGGGCAGTTCTGCATCGAACACACCGACTGCCCGAGCGGCACCAAAGAGGCCAGCCTGTGCTCCTTTGCCGCGGCGGCGCAAAAGAGGGCGTACTTCTGCACGTTCCCCTGCAACCCCGACATGGGTGCAACCGTCTGCGGTGAAGGCGCGGTCTGCCAATTCGATACCGCCTTCCAAGCCTATGGCTGCGTGCCGAGCGCCTGCCTGGCGAACCTGCCGGCCGGCTGCTCGCTGTAATGGCGACGGGAGGGACGAGCGGGCGCATCATCGGCCTGACCGGCGGCATCGCCAGCGGCAAGAGCACGGTGGGGCGGCTCTTGCGCTCGCTGGGTGCCTGGGTCATCGATGCCGACGAGATCGCGCGCATCGTCGTCGAGCCAGGGCGTCCAGCGTACGAAAAGCTCGTCGCAGCCTTTGGGCCCGAGATCCTGCAGCCCCCGACGACTTCGTCCGCGGGAAGCGCCCCCGCCATCGATCGCAAAAAGCTGGCGGCGCGGGTGTTTTCGGACCCCCAGGCTCGCGCCACGCTGAACGCCATCACGCATCCCGAGATCGGCAAAGAGAGCGCCCAGCGCATCCAAGAAGGGCTGCACAGCGGCGCCCCCTTGGTGGTCTATGAAGCAACGCTGCTCGTCGAGAATCAGTCGTACCTGGGCTTTGATGGCCTGCTGGTGGTCGACATCCCAGAAGCGCTGCAGATCGAACGCGCCATCGCCCGCGGTCTGCCTCGCGAGCAAGCCGAGGCGCGACTTGGGGCCCAGACCACACGGGCCGCGCGCCGCGCCGCCGCCAACTGGATCCTCGACAACCAGGGCGATGAAGCCGCGCTGCGGGCGCAGGTTGAAGCGCTGTACCCGCAGCTTGTCTCTGACGAAATCCCGCCGCGCGGACGCTAGCCGCGTTGTAGTAACAGGCAATAAAGACCGAAGTAAAAATACATCTTTTGCAAAATTATAAATCAACACATTTGATCAACACAAAAATCACGTTTATTTATCTCTGAATAAGAGGCGCCGGCAGGATGCGCAGCGTCGCGAAGCGATGGCCCCGCACGGCAGGCTGGGCGTATGCGCTGCCAGCTTGATCCAGCGACGCGAAAAAGTCGGCAAGATCGGCGCCCAGCTCATCGGCTTCGCCGATCGAAAAGAAGCGAGCGCGTACCAAGGCCAGCGCCGAAAGGATGTCGGCCGAAAGCGGTGAAGACGCCGCGTTGCGCAAGAGCGCTTCCCGCAAGACCGGTATACAGCCGCAAAAGATCTTGGCGTCGTATGCGGTAATGCGGATAAGCGCCAGAGCTTGCTCGACGGTCAGCGTCTCGTAGCGATAGTCGAGCGCCTTTTTGACGAGAAACAGGTCATCGGGCCCCCCGCAGGCGATGGCATCGGCAAAGGCCCGCCGCGTCTCGACCGCTGCGCCATCCCCGAGCTGGGCCGGAAGGACAAAGGCGTTTAGGCTCAGGCTGCCCTGACGATGATCGGTGTGCAGCGACAGCCCGCCGAGCCCGCGCACCCACTCGGCGATAGCGTGATAGTTGACGAGCAGCGAGAAGCTGCCATGCACCGTGAGCGACGCGCCCTGGCCGAGCACGTCCGAGAGCGCATGCGCCCCCTTGTCCGCCGATAGCAGCAAAAAGCTCGGCGCCGTCCCGCGGTTTGGATCGAGGAGCGCTCGCAGCCGCGCGAGACACGCAAGCGCTGCGCAGGGAAACAGGAAGCGACCCTTGCCGCCGCGCTGGGCATAGACATCGAGGATGCGATCCCACTGCGCATCGCCGTAATACGGAAGCGCTGCGGGCCGTGACGCGTGGTCAAGCTCGACGTGCTGCAACAGCGCAGGATCGTCGCGATCGGCGATCGGCCCCAGCACGCGCAGGCTCACAAGCTCTTCGTAAAGACGATCTTCGACGAGCGAGAACGCGTCCGCCGGCACGCCGTCGAAGAAATAGTTGGCAAGGATCACCAGGGGATTGCGCAGGCCAGCGGGTGACAGCGTGACGCCGCTCTTGCGCAGGGCAAGCTCGCTGTCGCGCGTCGCATCGAACACGGCACAGTCGAGCCGCCCCGCATCGAAATAGGGCCGAAGCTGCGGATGGGACAGATAGAAGTCGACGTTGGCCGGGGCCAGATCGCTCAGCACATAGGTGACGGCAAGCCCAGCAAGCGGGGACTGCGCAAGCCGCTCAAAGAAGCACACAAGAAAGTGGAAGCCAAAGCGGCCGATGCCCGCGCCCAGCTCGATCAGATAGACCGGCTGTCCGCGATCGATCTGTGCTGCGCTATCGCGCAAGAATCCCAGCACCGTCTGGGCGTAGGCGTCGGCCATGAACGTGTTGCTGGTCACGTAGTGCGGCACCGTACCGCTCTGCCAGGCGGCGGCACCTTGGCTCATGAAATAGCGGCGCTGCCAATCCCACAGCCGCGAGCGCGACAGCCGCTGGCCTTCTTCGAGCGCGATGGTTTCGTCGCTCATACCCAGCCGCCGATCTCGTGCTCGCCCGTGACGTTTTCGATCTTGGCGCACTCAAGACGCGCGGCCTGCTGAAAGTGACTCATGCGCAGCGGCTCGCCGGCTGCTGCGGCCGCAAAGGCCGCTCCCAACGCAATGTTGGCGATGTGACCCCCCGAGACACTGAGCCGGGAAAGCTTTTCGAAATCGAGCCCCTCGCTTGGCGCCGTCGGTGGAATGGCGCGACGCCAGATCTCGGCTCGCTGGCTGGCGCTGGGAAAGGGGAAGTTGACGACAAAGCGGATGCGGCGAAGAAACGCGGTGTCGAGCGCGGCGCGCAGGTTGGTGGTCAGGATCGAGACGCCCTGATAGGCCTCCATGCGCTGCAAGAGGTAGCTCACTTCGATGTTGGCGTAGCGATCGTGGCTGTCCTTGACCTCGCTGCGCTTGCCGAACAGCGCATCCGCCTCGTCGAACAGCAGCACGGCACCGCCCTGCTCTGCAGCATCAAAGACGCGGCGCAGGTTCTTCTCGGTCTCGCCGATGTACTTGCTGACCACCTGCGACAGGTCGACACGATACAGGTCCAAGCGCAGCTCGTTGGCCAGCACCTCGGCGGCGAGCGTCTTGCCGGTGCCGCTGGGCCCGACGAACAGCGCGCTGATGCCGCGCCCACGACTGCTGCGCGCGAACCCCCAGCGATGATGGACGATGAACTGATGACGGAGCTGGGCCACGATCGCGCGCAGGATCTGCTGCTGCGATTCGGGCAGCACCAAGTCGGCAAAGCCAGCTTCGCTATCGATGCGCTGAGCCAGCGCGTCAAGCTGCGGACGCGCGAGAAGCCGGCAGGCATCCCATAGATGCGGCCCGATATCGGCGACATCGCCTTGCGCTGCATCCTCGGGTCGATCGCTCAGCGCCTGCGCTGCTGCGTGCTCGGCCGCGGTCGCGATCGCGGACGTGCCCAGACGAAAATGCGCCAGCACCGATTCAAGGTGTTCGGGGCTGCGCAGCGCCGTCCGCCCCGATTCGAGCGGCACCTGCCACAGCGCGCTCTGTTCCTCGCGATTCAGGCGGTTGAGTTCAAAGCGCAGCCGCGCAGACTGCGGACCGCGCAGCGGATCACGACTGCTGAGCAGAACCACACCCGGCAGGCGCTCACAGAAAGCCAGCACAGCGCGCAGCGCTTCGCCGCTTGGGTCCTCGCTTTCATCAATCGCAAGGATCAGCGCACAGCGCTCAAGCAGCACCTCGCGTTGCCACTGCCGCGCAAGCAGGTCGCGCTCTGCCGCGGAAGTCGGCACATCGCCGGCCCGCAGCGTCAAGAGCTCTAGCCCCAGCTCGGCGCAGACCGCCGCCGCCACCGCGCTGCGATCCGTGGCCTCGGCACCTGAGATCGCCACCTGCAGGTCCCGCTGTTTCCCCTCGGCGACATGCCGCGCGATGCGCCGCGAGAGTGCGGCCTGCGACGGGGCCAGCCTGGCCGACGCGCCGTGCGGCGAAAAGAGACTGCACAGCCGCGCATCCCGCGCCGCCTCACCAGAAAGGCCCGTCAAGAAGTGCAGCACGCGCTCTTCGATGCGCAGCGGGCTTGTCGTCAGGTTCTCGCCGGGCTGCACCGCGATCAAGCAGCCGCGACGCAGCGCGCCCTGTGGGGCCAGCGCGCTCCAGTGCCCATCGGGCAGCGCCGCCAACGCCAAGCCAAACGTCGGAGCAGCTCGCCCCGCGTTCCCCTGCGCCGCAGCGCAGCACGCGTGCAGATCGGCATCCAGCTCAACCCCGGCGCACAGCACCAAAAGATCCCGCTCAAACGGCGTCAGCGAAAACGCGCTGCCGAGCACCGCGAGCGCGGGCGGCGGCAGGCTCGGATCCAGCGGCGCAGCGTCGTGGCCACCAGGTTCACCAGCGCCCTGGGATCCCAGCGCTCGTCCCGGTGGCGGCACACGCCGCTGCGTCCGACCCAGGTGCTGCTCTAGCAGCGTGCCCACGCGCTCGATCGCAGCCAACAGGTGTCGATGATTTGCGTCGAGCCAGGCCTCGCGATGTTCTGTCTCAGTAGACATCCGATGCATCCCGCCTAGTGGTTTCGGTAGTTCCATAACGCGCGACGCTCATCCGTGCTTCGCCGAGGCGCAGGCATGGCAGCCCAGGCCTAGAAGTCGGCGGCATCGCTTGACAGCACCGGCAAGTGCAGGCTGCCCTCTTGCCGACGCGGGCTCGGACGGGGGCGAAGCTCGGGCGCTCGCTCGGCCCAGGCTTGGCCGACTTCCAGATCCAGCAGGTGACTGGGTCGCACGTTGCGCAGCGCGTTCAGCAGCGACGAGCGCACGTCGGGAATCTGCGCCTCCAAGCGATCGAGCAGGGCCGCCACTTCTTTGCGCTTCAGGCCATCCTGCGAGCCGCACAGGTTGCACGGCAGGATGGGATAGCCGACCTGGCTGGCGTGCTCGGCGATGTCCGACTCGGCGCACTCGATCAGCGGGCGGATGACTTCAAAGCGCCCGTCGTCGGTGCGATAGCGCGCGGGCATGGCCTGCAGCTTGCCGGCGTACAGCATGTTCAAAAGCAGCGTCTGCAGCGTGTCGTCGCGGTGATGGCCCAGCGCGATCTTGTTGCAGCCCAGGCGCTGCGCCGCGCTGTACAAGATGCCGCGACGCAGGCGCGAGCACGGCGCGCAGTACGTGCCCCCGTCGGCCGTCAGCTCTTTGACGATCGAGTACGTGTCCTCGTGCAGGATCTCAAAGCGCGCTCCCCGCGCGGCCAGCCAGCTGGCAAGCGGCGTCCCGTCGTAGCCAGGCTGTCCTTGATCCAGGTGGACCGCGACCAGATCAAAGCGAATCGGCGCCCGCGCCTGCGCAGAAAGCAGCAGATCGAGCATCGTATAGCTGTCTTTGCCGCCCGAGACCGCGACCAAGATATGGTCTCCGGCCTCGATCAGGCGATAGCGCTCGACGCTGCGCAGCATGGTGCGCAGCAGCTTGCGACCGACGGTGTCATCGAGCAGGCGCGGGCTCATTGCTTAGTCACGCAGCAGGCTCTTGTTCAAGCGACCGACGGACGATGGGGTCGCGGCCTCGCCATAGCCCAGCTGAAGCTCGGCGCCATCGGGCAGCGCACGGAACGTCTCGCTGTCGACCAGAAACAGCAGGCTCTGCGTGTCGCCGTTTTCGGGATAGCGACTGATCGAAAGCTCGCGTCCACCGACGCGCAGAATGGGAAGCTCGTTGCGCACGGGGAAGCCATCGCGACTGGCTAGCTCGATCTCGAAGTCGGTGATCTCGCCGCGACCAGGGCTGGCCCCGCGACGCACACGACGCACCGCAGCAAAGCGCGCATCGCTGGGCAGAGCCACCACCGCGCTCTCGGTCCCCGTGCTGCGCGCCGCGCTGCTGGCTTCATACGCTTGATCGCTGGCTGCCTGCGAGCTGCCTTCGTCGTCGCCATCCGTCGTCATGACGCTGGCCACAAGCGGCGCCATCGGCACCTGCGAATTCGAGAAGCGGAGGTTGGCCACAAAGATCGCTCCCTGCTTGGTGTCGTCAAAGACCAGGCGCACGCCGCGCACGCGGGTCCGCGCAAACGTGCCGAAGCTGGAAAGGGGAATCTGCGCGCTCTGCAAAAGGATGTGCAGGCCAACGGGCCCTCCGACCGGACCGGTCAAGCGCATGTAGTTGGCGATAGGCACAGCGGTCGAGGTGGCACCTGTGCTGTCGACCAGCTGGACCTTGAAGTTCGTGGGGTTCGGGGTCGCCGGATTGCTGGCGCTCGACTGACGCGCGACGCGCAGGTTCAAGTAGGCATACGGCGAGACATCGCGCCCGCTGCCCGCCGCGGTGAAGTTCGACTGGAAGTAGGTGCTCGTCGATGCGCTGGTCCAGCTAATCGCCGCGCCGCGCTGACCCGACTCATGGCGGCTGCCGACCACGCCATGGCTGACCATGACGCCGCTTGCATCGTTGGCCGCGCCGGCCGTGCTAGTGCCAGTGGGCTTATCGAAGTCATCGAGTACGATGCCGATCGCCGGATTGGCCGAGTCTTGGAAGCTGCGCTCGACCGGCGTGATCGCAGCGAGCTTGCTCGGCAGCGCATAGCGCGAGACAAACAGCTTGTTGTATCCGCTGTCCGCCGCTGTACCGACGTTGCCGCGCATCAGCGCAAGCACCGTGTGCGCCGCGGTATCGCGCTGCTGCGGGGATCCCATGGTGCTGGGGAACAGCGCCGTGTGGCCCTGGCAGCCCGACGAATCGCTGCGCTGCCACTCGGTGTTGTAAAAGTTGTGATTTGCGCCCCACACCGCCAGCGCCGATTTCTGTCGCGCCGGCATCTCGCTGCTGCTGCGCATCATGCGGTCAAAGGGCTTGATGCCTTGCAGGTTCGACACATCGCCGTCGCACATCGGCAACAGCACGCTCCACGTCACGCCGTCGGCATTCAGCACGCGGCTGGTCTGCCCATCGACCGGGCCGATCTCGAACAGAGCACGAAAGCTGATCGGCGCCAGGATCTTGGCCGGCCATGGGCTTGCGGTGTCGCGGTACTGGTTGTACGCGGCGCGGATGCCTTCACCCCCGCGCGAGTGGCCGATCAGGCCGACCTGGCTGAAGTCGATGCGCCCCTTGAGATCGACGCCGATCGAGCTCGGCGTGCCGCCGTTTTTGTGCCACTCGCTGAGCTTCTGCAGGTGCTTGAGAATCAAGCGCCCGCGCGCCAAGTTCAGCCCCGAGTCCCCCGATACGCCGGCCGCTGCATTGATGCCGCGGTTGGCATTGATCGACACGACGATATAGCCCCACGACGCCAGCTTGTCCGCCACATAGGAATAGCCCGCGTGGTTCGGCGCGACGACATAGCCCGTCGGGCAGGTGCCGCTGGTCGTGTAATCGACGCGGTCATCGATGCGCGGGTTTGCGCCGCGGCCACAGGTCGCGTGGTTGCCGTGCAGGATGACAATCAGCGGATAGGTCCCTGCGCCCAGCGTCCGCGGACGATAGACGCGGGCCCAGAGCTCGGTGGTGCGACCCGGCAAGATGTCGGCGTCGATGGTTGCCGGCAGCTTGTATTCGCTGCTAGTGATGGTCTGCGGGCCGACGCTGTTGGCATCAGGTGCGACCTGGGCCAGCGCAGCAGCGGGCGCGGCAGAAGCAAGGAACACAAAGCCGCAAAACGAGCGTCCAAACCGGGTCATGATGTCCTCCTAGGAGAAGGCATGTTGTATCGCGATTGTCCGCCGCATCGAACAGCCATTTTCACAACCCCGCGAGTCGGTCGCGTTGGCTCGACCGCGCTTTGCGGCGGGCTGCTTTTCTTGACGCTGCTCGGCAGTGCGTGCCGCGGCCGCACAAGCCATCCGACGAGCCATGAAGAGGGCGCCGCGCTGCTGCAGCAGGTCTTGCTGGCCCGCTCGGGCACGGTGATGCAGCCTGCAGCGCTGCCCGCGCTGTCGCTAGAGCTCGACGGCAGCACGCCGCTGCCCCTGTACGATGAGGCCGTCGATCATCCGTGGAATCGGGTACATCAGGCGCTGTATCGGCATCCTGGGCTGGTCTCGCGCACAAGCTGCCAGACCGCAAGTGCGGACGCAGCGGCGCACTCGACGTCGACCGGCTGCGCTTCGCGTACGGTGCCGCTCGATCCATGGCCACCGTCGGTGCAAGAGCGGTCTCCGCTGGGTGATACGCCTTCGCTGCTGGCGTCGCGCGATGTCCTTCATCTGGCCGAACCCGAGCGCGCCGCTCGCCTGCTTGCGCTCATGCAGGCTGCGTCCGATCGCGCCGCGGAAATGGCGCAGCGCCCCTTTTCTGCCCTGCTGTTTCAGAGTGATCTGTGGGAACGCTTCGATGCGCTGGATGAAGCCGCGCGCCAGATCCTGCGCAATCGTCAGGCCGATTCCGCGGCGACTGCGCCTGCTGGGCCGGGAAAGGACACTGCCGATCGCCTGCTGTTCCTGCGCGACGCCGTCGGGCGGCTCCTGCGCGACGTGGCGCTGCCCGCGGCGCAGATCCATGGCCTCGATAGCAACCTGCCGCTGCTCGCTTCCAACTATCCGCTGCTTCTGCCTGGCTTTCCTGGCCCAGACTGGGTCGAGATCGTCACGCGCTCGCGCAGCATGCCCGAGCGGATGGCTGGCCCGATCTTCGAGTACACCCGGCATTCCATGGTGGCGGGGTTCCGTGCGGTGTTTCGTCGCTTCATCCGCGTCCCCCAAGAAGCAGGTGGCTCCGCCTGGCTGCGGCGCGAGCTTGCAAGTGAGCCGGTCGCCCCAAAGATGCCGCCGGGCACACGCCTTGTGATCCTGCAGCAGCCGCTTGCCGTGACGAAAGAGGGCCAGCTTGCGCTGTGGCCGCGTACCGATCTGGTCGAGCTTCGTACCGTCGAAGCAGCAGCCGAGCCTGGCCTGCAAGTCGGTCCGCCCAAGCGACTGTCAGAGCTGAGCTTTGACGTCTTGGAAGGCCAGCGCGCCCTGCTGCGTCAGGCCCAGCCTGCTTCGGCGGGGCTGCGTCTGCTGCGCGCCGATGCGCCGTTTCCCATGGGCGGATCCTGCAGCCCGCAGCCGACGGTTCTGGCCCCGCTGCGCGCCGTGTGCATGACCTGCCATGGCGTGCGCGGCGACCTGGTCTTTGGAGCGATGACCCATGGTCCGCAAAAGACGCGCGTCTTGGCCGATCCCGGCCTGCCGTTTGCCGCAGTGCGCGACGAAAAGCAGCGCCGCCCCGAATTCAAAGCCCTGCTGCGCAGCTTCTGATCCCGTGCGGCAGGCGGACAAAAACGCGCCGCGGTGTTCTTAGTGGGCGCCCGCTGCAGCGCCTGCGGCAGCGTCGGGTGCAGGCAGAGCGCAGCGCACCGGGCGGGCCGTTGGAAGCTGCAGGCGGGGCGGGCCCATCTCACCGCTCAAGAGCGGTCCGCGATAGCGCTGCAGCTCTTCCAGGACCAGGTCGCGCAGCACGACATCGTCATACATGGTGATGTTGGGCGACGTCGCCTGCTCTTCTTGCTTGGGCACCAGGCCGCCGAAGTTGTCGCCGCCGCTCGCCAGAAAGTCCGACAGCGCGACGGCATACGCTCGATCGGGCACGATGGCTTCGCCGTTTTCGCGCTGCACCACGACCTCTAGATTGCCGCCGTTACAGCGGGCACTGACGCGCATTCCCGACGGGACCAGCACGCCATGGCTGCCGGCTACGTTGCGGCGAAACAGCTCGATAAGCTGCGCGCCGGTCATGCGCACCACAGCCAAGCGGTTGTCAAAGGGCATGACCTCGAACACGTGGGTATAGACCAGGGATCCGGCGGGCAGATCGTTGCGCAGACCGCCGCCGTTTTGCACCGCCAGATCGACCGGCTGTCCGACGACACGCGACGCACCGCTGCGCATCAGATCGGCCAGCAGCTGACCCAAGACGGACTCGTTGCGAAAGTTGCGCCGCACGCGCTGCGACAGCGTCACGCCCACCGGCATGTTGGCGCGAACCATGGCGCGCTCGACAAAGGGGGTGAGCGCTGCAGTCACGGCTTGGTTGGGAACAACGGGGCGGCCTTCGTATTCGGCCGGGCGCAGCTCGCTGCCTTCAAGCACGCGGACATCGCAGCGGGCCTGCGGAGCGCGTCGTGCCGCCGAAGCCGCTTGTGCATCAGGCTTGCCGCTGGCTGCTGACTCGGACAGCGATGCCGTCGGCGCGTCCGGCAGGCTCTTGGGCAGGCTGCTCGGCAGCGCGACTTCGCAGACCTCGATCGGCGGGTGGACCTGCGTCTTGGTTCGGTTCAGCTGAACGCTGCCATCGGCGCTGCGCTGAAACGAAAGATCGATGCGCCCAAACGCGACGCCGTACGAAAACGCCTGCACGATGGGGACCTCGCCGGCATAGTGCGCGACGCCGGCATGCGAGTGCCCACCGACGATGGCATCGACGACGCCCTGCAGCTGATCGGCGATGCGGAAGATGCGCTCGTCGTTGTTGCGGCAGCTGCTGGCATCGCGCGGGTTGTCAAATGCCGAGCAGTTGGCGCCTTCGTGAATCGTCAGGATGACGGCGGCAACGCCCTTTTGGCGAAGCTGCTCGGCCTCGCGCCGCACGGCAGGAACGATGGGGGCGATGATCACGTCGCGCAGGTTCAGGCTGTTGGTGGTGCGCGGCGTGTCCTCGGTGAGTGCGCCGATGATGCCCACGCGCAGCCCACCCAGCTCGACGATGCGCGAGGGATAGACATTGGGCCAAGCCACCGGCTGCCCCGTGGCTTTGTCGAGCAGGTTGGCCGATAGAAACGGAAAGCGCGCCGCCTTGGCCAGCGCTTTCAACGCGCCCGTCGGATCGTCTGCGCTGCCCGCCTTGGGAACCGAGCGCGGGCCGGCAGGCCCATAGTCGAATTCGTGGTTGCCGACGGCGGCGGCGTGATAGCCAAGCGCGTTGTACGCGGCAACGACCGCGTGGCCTTCGCTCATATTGGACACGATGGTGCCTTGAAACATGTCACCACCGTCGAGAAGCAGCACCGGCTGGCGGGCTCGCAGGTTGTCGAGATAGCCCGATAAGAGCGCCAAGCCGCCGCGCTGCACGGTGCGCTGCTGACCATCGGCGCCGCGGACCTGCAGCTTGCGCGGCTCGACATAGCCATGCAGATCGCTGGTGCCGACGATGGAAATCACGAGCTCGCTAGGCGACGTGGCAACGGCTTGCGTCGTCGGGGGCGAGTCTGGCTGCGGCGCCGGGGCTGGACACGCGACAACGCCCAGCAAGGGGATAAGCAGACTGATGCAGAGCCTATGGGTAAAGCGCATGGCCCCGCTTCGTAGCGGAAAAGACGGTCGTGTGGCTACTCCCCTTGTCACAAAACTGTCCCCCTGCACGATGTTCGCGCAAGGTGTCCCGCTGGCGCTACTGCTTTTGTGCCAGCACCAGGATGACCAAGGTGCGTGGACCGCTTCCTGCGTCCTTGCCAGAAGCGGCGGGGAACGGACGGACCGCGACGCCGATGTGGGTTAGCTGGGGATCCATAAACGACCGCAGGGGACCAAAGTCGTTTACCGAAAGCACTCCGACCATGCCCAGGCGCAAGCGCGCAAACTGGCCGGCAAGCGTGGGCAGGGCTTGTTGGATCAGCTCGCCGCCGCGGGCGTCGTAGTCTTTTTCGCGAAGCGGCGCGGCCGCGATCCGCGCAGCCAAGGCCGTAAGCGCAGCGTCGGTCTGCAGGCTGCTCAGCTTGCTCGAAAGACGCAGCGTGTTGACATGTGCAAGGGCATCGGCCGACGCGTTCGCCGAAAGCGGCGCCGCTTTGGCCAGCTTGGCAAAGAGCTGGGTCACGACCAGCGTGCGCGGCTGGCCTGGCGTCGCTGGTTCCGCCATGACGCAGCCAATGCCGACGTGATCGACATCGGGATCCAGGATGTTGGCGCGATGTCCGGGGCTGTCCATCAAGCCTTGATGGGCCAGCTGAGGCGTCGATGCCTGGGCCAAGTTTTCCGTGATGCGCACCGACTGCACGCCGGCTCGCTTGGCCCGATCTGCGGGGCCTCCGGTTCGCGGCGAGACGTGTGCGACCACGTGATGACTGCGCATGTCTTCGCTGTGTGCCCGTGCCGCGGCGACCAAGCGCGCATCGACCGCAAGCGGCGTGCGCCCAGCGCGCTCGCGATCGGCATTGAGCAGCGAAAGCAGCACGCCTTGCGCATCGCCGTTGCACTGCCAGTCGGTCGGCGCCTTGCCGCTGCTCGTGTTGGACTCGGCCGAGGCGGCGAGCAGCGCAGAAACGTCCGGCGGGTTCTGCCCGCAGTACAGCGGAAAGTTGGCGAGCACGGTGGGGCCGGCGCGATCTTCGCCGAGAACTTCCAGCTGATAGCGACCGGGCTCGCGACAGCCAAAGCTGGCGACAAAGCCCTCGCTGTCGCCGCTCTTTCGCGGCGGTGACTCGATCGCCAGCGCGGTGGTCTCGCCGGTCGGTGCCGTGATCATCAGGCGCGGCTTCTTGTACGGCGGGCTCAAGCTGCCGGCAACTCGCAGCGGCGGTCCGGCGAGCGGCTGACTGCGCGGCAGCGGCGACAGCTTGACGAACGTCTCAAGAATGATGAGCACACCGCAGCTCATCTCGGCGTCGTAGGGCTGGGCAAAAAAACCGTAGCGCGTCCACTTTCCTGGCCCGCTGCCCCCGCCACGACTGGACAGCGCGGTGTGAAGCTGCTGCGGCAGGCCATCCAGAAGGTCGCTGGGCACGGCCGTCGCATAGCGCGTCAACAGCAAGCGGTGAACGGGCTCGATGATGCCGGACTGCCACAGCGCCGCTTGGATCAGCGCATGCTGTGGCACCTCGCAGCCGCGGCGACTGGCCAAGAGCCGCGCCGCTTCGCCCAGCGCAGCATCGCGGGCCAGCGGGGCCAGTCGCTGCTGCTTGGCCGCCTGGACCATGTGCTTTTCTACGGCTTCGTTTAGGGTCGACGGGCCCGAGCGGACGCCGGTCTGCGCCCAGCTTGGAACGATGCCGGTCGCGAGGGCAAGACCTGCCCACCAGGCCAGCCACGCTCGACGGAGACCACGACATAAAGGCCGCTGCGCAGACCGCTTCACTGCGACCATCGTATCAGCAAGCCATCCGCTGGATCGCGGCATTGATGCCGGGGGCAGATTGCGGTACAGCGGGCCCCGAAGCATCTGAGCACGGGACGTGAGCGATCGCGCGCTGCCTACGCCATCCCATGCTGCGAGGAGACGACCATGGAAACAGCGCTGGCAGAAAACGAAGCGATTTACGACCGACTGTGGCAAGGCGTGCCCTTGGTGCCGCACGAGCGCTGGCCGATCTGGGCGGATCTGAAAAACGAGCTACATCGCGGGCCGCGTGCGCTGGAGCTTGGCTGCGGAACCTTGCCGCGCCTGCCGGTGTCGGGTGGCTACTTCGCCGATCTGTCGCGGGCGGCGCTCAAGCGCTTGCAAGACCACGGCGGACACTCGGTGCGGGCGGCCGGTCCTCTGCCATTTTGCGACGGAGCGTTTCAGGTCGTCTGCGCCTTTGAAGTGCTGGAACACATCCCCGATGATGCCGCCACGATCTCTGAGATCGCGCGCGTCTTGCGGCCGGGTGGGGCGTTCTTTCTGTCGGTGCCGGTGGATCCGCAGCTTTTCACCGGCTTTGATGCCGCCTGCGGGCATGTGCGCCGCTATGACGCCGAGGCGCTTTCTGCCAAGCTGGCCCAGGTCGGGCTGCACATCGAGCGCTGGACAACGCAGCCGAACCACTTCAGCGCGCTGTCCGGTGCGCTGATCGGCGGGCTGCTGCGGATCCTGGAATGGTTTCCTCGCCTGACGCTGTGGCTTAAGCGCAAGTCGGTGGAAAACCAGCTTGCGCGCTCGCATGTCTGGCGCACCACCGCCATCGCCGACAGTCACCGCGACGGTGGCCTGATCGCCATCGCTCGCCGTCGCTAAAGCCCACCGATCGCGACCGCTGACTTCTGCCACGCAACACGCCGCTATGCGCAAGGAATGCGTTGCGATACCGTGCTCACAGAGGTCATCGCATGCGTACACGAGCCGCCGTTGCCTATGAAGCCGGAACGCCTCTGGTCATCGAAGAAGTCGAGCTATCCGGTCCCAAAGCCGGCGAAGTGCTCGTCGAGATCAAGGCCACGGGTGTCTGTCATACCGATGAATTCACCCGCTCAGGGGCCGATCCCGAAGGTCTGTTCCCGGTCATCTTTGGCCACGAAGGCGCCGGCATCGTCCGCGAGATCGGCCCCGGTGTGACGACGCTTAAGCCCGGCGATCACGTCATCCCGCTGTACACGCCCGAGTGCCGCGCCTGCAAGTCGTGTCTGTCGCGCAAGACCAACCTGTGTACGGCGATTCGCGCGACGCAGGGCAAGGGCCTGATGCCCGACGGAACCAGCCGCTTTTCGATCGGCGGCAAGCCCATCCATCACTACATGGGCTGTTCGACGTTTGCCAATCACACGGTCCTGCCCGAGATCGCGCTGGCCAAGGTGCGCAGCGACGCGCCGTTTGACACCATCTGTTACATCGGCTGCGGCGTGACCACTGGCCTCGGCGCCGTGCTGTTCACCGCCAAGGTCGAAGCCGGCGCCAACGTCGTCGTCTTTGGATTGGGCGGCATCGGCCTCAACGTCGTGCAGGGCGCCCGCATGGTCGGAGCCGACAAGATCGTCGGGGTCGACATCAACCCAGCGCGCGAAGCCATCGCCCGTCGCTTCGGCCTGACCCACTTTGTAAACCCCAACGACGTAAAGGGCGATCTGGTCGCGCACCTTGTCGAGCTAACCGGCGGCGGCGCTGACTACAGCTTCGAGTGCGTCGGCAACGTCAAGCTGATGCGGCAAGCGCTTGAGTGCTGCCATCGCGGCTGGGGTGTCTCGGTCATCATCGGCGTCGCGGGAGCCGGGCAAGAGATCGCCACCCGTCCATTTCAGCTTGTCACCGGCCGCGTCTGGAAGGGCACCGCGTTCGGCGGCGCTCGCGGGCGCACCGACGTGCCCAAGATCGTCGACTGGTACATGGACAAGAAGATCGAGATCGACCCGATGATCACGCACAAGCTGCCGCTTGAGCGCATTAACGAAGCCTTTGATCTGATGCACGCCGGCACCTCGATTCGTGCCGTCGTTGAGTTCTAGGCGCAGGTGACCGCGCGTGAAAAACGCGATCGAGGAGGGCCCATGCTTCGTGGTCTGATGCAGGAACGTCCGCTGCTTATCTCGTCGCTGATTGAGTATGCCGCGCGCAATCATGGCGGCACCCCAATCGTCAGCCGCCTGCCCGATGGCTCGCTGCATCGCTATGGCTATCGCGAGCTAGAGCAGCGGGCCAAGCGCTTGGCCAACGCGCTGCTCGCGCTGGGTGTAAAGCCCGGCGACCGCGTCGCAACGCTGGCCTGGAACACCCACCGCCACATGGAGCTTTATTACGCGGTGTCCGGCATCGGTGCCGTTCTGCACACCGTCAACCCGCGCCTGTTCCCCGATCAGCTCGAATACATCTGCAACCATGCCGAGGATCGCTTCCTGTTTTTTGATCTGACGTTTGCGCCGCTGGTGCAAAAGCTGCGCTCGCGCTTCACCCATCTCGAAGGCTACATCGGCCTGGGTGATGCGGCGCAGGTGGAAAAGGCCGGTGACATGGGCGGCCCCGTGCTCAGCTATGAGGCCCTGCTCGCCGCGCAGAGCGCCGACTACGCATGGCCGATCTTCGACGAGAACACCGCATCTTCGCTGTGCTACACGTCCGGCACCACCGGCAACCCCAAGGGTGTTTTGTACAGCCACCGCTCGACGGTCTTGCACTCGTTTGCCGTGTGCGCCGCCGATGGCTTAGGGCTCTCAAGCCGCGACAGCGCGCTGGTCATCGTGCCGCTGTTTCACGCCAATGCCTGGGGCGTGCCCTATGCCGCGGCCATGTGTGGCGCCAAGCTGGTCCTGCCTGGCCCCATGCTCGACGGCGCCAGCGTCTGTCAGCTCCTCACGCAAGAGAAGGTCAACTTCTCGATGGGCGTGCCGACGGTGTGGATGAACTTTTTTGCCCACCTGGACAAGCACCCCGGCGATCGCCCACCGCACTTAAAGCGCGTGGTCATCGGTGGCTCGGCCGTGCCGCCGGCCATGCTCGACCGCTTCGAAAAAGACCTGGGCATCAGCGTCCTTCACCTGTGGGGCATGACCGAGACCAGCCCGCTTGGCACCACCAGCGCGCCACCGTTCGCTCTCGCTGAGCGCTCGCCCGACGAGCTACGCGCCTTGAAGATCAAGCAAGGCCGCGTGATCTATGGCGTCGATATGAAGATCGTCGATGACGAAAACGCCGAGCTTCCCCACGACGGCAAGGCCTTTGGCTTGCTGAAGGTGCGCGGTCCCTGGATCACGCGGCAGTACTTCAAGGGTGAAGGCGGCTCGATTCTCGACGAGGGCGATTACTTTTCGACCGGCGATGTCGCGACGCTCGACGAGCACAGCTACATGCAGATCACCGACCGCGCCAAGGACGTCATCAAGTCTGGTGGCGAGTGGATTTCGTCGATCGAGCTAGAGAACGCCGCCGTCGCCTTCCCCGGTGTGCATGAAGCCGCGGTCATCGGTCTGCCCCATCCCACCTGGCAGGAACGCCCGCTGCTCATCGTCGTGCAAAAGCCCGGCGCCAGCGTCGACAAAGCCGCCCTGCGCGCCCACCTGGCCCAGCACGTCGCGCGCTGGTGGCTGCCCGATGACATCACGTTCGTCCCCGAGCTGCCGCACACCGCCACCGGCAAGCTCAGCAAGCTGACCTTGCGCAAGCAGTTCCAGGGCTACGTCCTGCCGGCGGCCCCCAGTCGCGACGGAGCCGCATCATGAGCCGCCCACCCCGCGCCCCCCTTCCCAAAGGCCCGATCGAATTCCCGCGCGAGGTGTGGTCGCTGTTCGATCAGTACGTGCATGGCGACATCGACCGCCGCGGCTTTCTTGCCAAGGTCGGCCGCTTCGCCGTCGGAGGCTGGACCGCAGCGACGATCTTGGAGGCGCTAAACCCGCGCTTTGCCGAGGCCGCCGAGGTCACCGCAGACGATTCGCGCATCGCTCGTTCGTTCATCGAGTTCGCATCGCGCGAGGGCTATGGCCGGGGCCGCGGGCTGCTGGCTGTGCCCAAGACCGCGTCCGCGAAGCGCCCCGGCGTGCTGGTCATCCACGAAAACCGCGGCCTAAACCCGCACATCGAAGACATCGCGCTGCGCCTGGCCTTGGCCGGCTATGTCGCATTCGCCCCCGATGCCTTGTTTCCTCTCGGCGGCTATCCCGGCGACGAAGACAAGGCGCGGGCGCTGTTTGCCACGCTCGATCAGACCAAGACCACCGAAGACTTCATCGCGGCCCTGGGCGTGCTGGAAAAGCGGCCCGAGTGCAACGGCACCGTCGGGGCCGTCGGCTTCTGCTACGGCGGAGGCATGGCCAACACGCTCGCCGTACGCGTCCCCAGCGTGGCCGCGGCTGTGCCGTTTTACGGTGGCCAGCCCAAGACCGAAGACGTGCCCAAGATCCGGGCCGCTATCCAGTGCCACTACGCCGAAATGGACGACCGCATCAACGCCGGCATCCCAGCATTTGCCGCCGCACTCAAGGCCCACGGCATCCAGCACCAGATCCACACCTATCCCGGCACGCAGCACGGCTTTAACAACAACACCACGCCCCGCTATCACAAAGCCGCCGCCACCCTCGCCTGGAGCCGCACCCTCGACTTCTTCAAGCAACACCTGGGCGCCTAGACGCTTGCCGGTGCAATCAGTCGCCGGTTCAATTAAATATATAATTTATCTCGATTCATATTTTGATTATATGATGCAATAATTGCATTTCACACACGAACCATACTTCCGAATTAGTTCAACAACAATAATCGAGATATTCGATCGTATCGATTCGCAATAAATTATATTGCTATATAATTTATTGCACTGCGGCTCGCGCCACGAAGCGCCGGGATGCTCGCTTCGTGCGCGTCGCGTCCCCGTGCTGCGGCGTTAGATCGAAAGCAGCAGCTTGTCGGGGTTTTCCAGGCGGTCTTTGACCTTGACCAGGAAGGACACCGCCTCGCGGCCGTCGACGACGCGGTGGTCATAGGACAGCGCCAGATACATCATCGGGCGGATCTCGATCTTTTCGCTGTCGCCGCTGCCGACGACGACGGCGCGGCGCACGATGTTGTGCATGCCCAGGATGCCGGTCTGCGGCAGGTTCAAAAGCGGCGTGCTCATCATCGAGCCATAGATGCCGCCGTTGCTGATGCTGAACGTGCCGCCCTGAAGCTCTGGCAGCGTCAGCTTGTTGTCCTTGGCCTTGGCGGCAAGCTCGGCGATGCCTTTTTCGACCTCGGCAAAGCCCAGCGCGTCGACGTTGCGCAGCACCGGCACCACCAAGCCCTTACCGCCCCCGACGGCAATGCCGAAGTCATAGTGCTTTTTGTAGACGACCGCCAAGCCGCCTTCGTGCGGACGAACCTCGGCGTTTAGGCCGGGGAACTCGACCAGCGCGCGGGCGCAGGCGACGACGAAGAACGACATGAAGCCCAGCTTGATGCCGTGCTTTTTGACGAACTCGTCTTGGTACTTGGCCCGCAGCGCCATGATCGGGCTCATGTCGACCTCGTTGAAGGTCGTCAGGATGGCGGCGGTGTGCTGCGCTTCGACCAAGCGCTCGGCGATGCGGCGACGCAGCGACGACATCGGCACAAGCTCTTCGCGGGCTCCGACGGCAGCGGGCTGGGCCGTGGGCTCGGCGGGCTTGGCGGGACTGCTAAACAGCGTCGCGGCAGGATCGACACCGTGCTCACGTCGCCACTGACGCATGGCCGGGCTGTTGTTGATGCGCGGCGGCTCACCGGCTGAAGCATGGGCCGACGGACTGGCCGCAGGCGCTGCCGGGGCGGCTGCGGGCGCCGCAGGCGCAGAAGCCGGAGCCGCTGCGGGCGCCATAGGGGCAGAAGCCGGAGCCGCTGCGGGCTTGCTCACAGGCGCGGCCGGGGCTGCCTGCTGTGCCGGGGCTGCCGTCGCAACCGCAGACGAATCAAGGCTGCCAATCGACGCCCCGACGCGTACGACGGTGCCGACGGGATGCCGCTGCTCGACCAGCACACCGGCCGCAGGCGCGGGCAGCGTGACGGTGACCTTATCGGTCTCTAGCTCCGCCAGAGGCTCATCGATCTTGACGGCCTCACCGGGCTGTTTGAGCCACTTGGCGATGGTCGCTTCGGCGATCGACTCACCGAGCGGGGGAATGACCAGTTCAAGCTTGGTTTGTGACATGTTCGACGCGTACCTGTGTTCTGTATCCGTCGTAGCGAAAAAGGGACCGCGGCCCAACGCCGCAGCACGATCGCGTTTTAGCCTTCGCTGCCGACCGCCGTAAGGACCAAGGTCACCGTTGGGCGAGGTGTGCCGTCGGCGTTGGCCCCAGACAGCTTGGCGGCGGCGCCGGCTTCGTTGAAGTCAGCGAAGGCGTCGTTCATCAGCGCCTGCTGTTCCAAGACGTGCGCTTTGTGCGAGCCGGTCGCTGGGCTGGCGCTCTCGACGCGGCTGACGGCACGGAAGCGCAGACGACGGGCCAGCGGCTGCAGCCGCGGCACGATGAAGTTGAGCGCGCCCATATTGGCCGGCTCTTCCTGCACCCAGACGATCTCGCTGAGGTTGGGATAGCGGTCGAGAGCGGCCTTTAGCTCGGCGATGCGCAGCGGATACAGCTGCTCGATGCGCAAGAGCGCCGTGTTCTTGTCGCCCCGCTTGCCGCGCGCTTCGAGCAGGTCGTAATAGACCTTGCCCGTACTCAGCATGGCGCGCTTGACGTCGGTTGCAGGCAGGCTGTCGTCGCCCAAGATGCAGTGAAAGCGACCGCTCGACAGCTCAGCCAGCGTCGAGGTCGCGGCCGGGTGACGCAGCAGGCTCTTGGGCGACATGACGACCAGCGGCTTACGCCACGGGCGCAGCACCTGCCGACGCATCAAGTGGAAATACTGGGATGGCGTCGTCGGATAGACGACCTGCATGTTGTCTTCGGCGCAGAGCTGCAAGAAGCGCTCGAAGCGGGCGCTGGAGTGCTCGGGGCCCTGGCCTTCGTAGCCGTGCGGCAGCAGCATGACCAAGCCGGACAGGCGACGCCACTTGTCTTCGGCGCTGCTGACGAACTGGTCCAAGATGACCTGCGCGCCGTTGACGAAGTCGCCGAACTGCGCTTCCCAGATCACCAGCCCATCGGGATAGTCCAGGCTGTAGCCATACTCAAAGCCCAGGACGCCGGCCTCGCTGAGCGCGCTATCGACGACCGCGAACACGCCCTGCTGCTCGGGATCCTCGCGCAGGTGGGAAAGCGGCACATAGCGGGCGCCGTTCTGACGGTCATAAAGGGCGGCGTGGCGGTGGCTAAACGTGCCGCGTCGGCTGTCCTGACCCGAGACGCGCACCAGTACCTTGTCCAAGAGCAGCGAGCCAAACGCCAGGTGCTCGCCCATGCCCCAGTCGAGCGACGCGTCGCCGCGCCCCATCGCCGCGCGCTGCTGCAGCAAGCGCTCGATCTTGGGATGCGGGGTGAAGTGCGGCGGCAGCGTCGTGATGCGCCGCGCGATCTCGTGCAGCCGTTCCAAGGGAACTGCGGTGTCGACGTCTGAGACACCGGTATCTGGGCCGCCTTTGTATCCCGCCCAGACGCCGGTCATCCACTCGACGCGCGGACGCTCGCCCTGGTTGCGCGCCAGGCGAAGCTCCTCTTCCAGCGCGGCGTTCTTGCGCGCGATCAGCTCGCGCACGTCGTTTTCTGCGATGACGCCCCGCGCCACCAAGCTGCTCGAATAAAGCTGTCGCTCGGACGGCTGGCGCTCGATCGTTTGGTACATCAGCGGCTGCGTAAAGCCAGGCTCGTCGGACTCGTTGTGGCCATAGCGACGGAAGCAGACCATGTCGATGATGACATCGGTCTGGAACGCCTGGCGATACGCCATGGCAAGCTGCGCGGCATAGACGACCTGCTCGGGATAGGCGCCGTTGACGTGGAAGATCGGCACCTCCAGCATCTTGGCGATGTCCGTGCAGTAGTGCGTCGAGCGCGAGTCCGTCGGGTTGGTGGTAAAGCCGATCTGGTTGTTGATGATGACGTGGATGGTGCCGCCCGTGCGGTAGCCTTCCAGCCCCGACAGGTTCAGCGTCTCGGCGACCAGGCCCTGCCCGGCAAACGCGGCGTCGCCATGAATCAAGACGCCGATGACGCGCTGCCGCCCGACGTCGCCGTGACGGCGCTGCTTGGCGCGCACGCGGCCGACAACCACGGGATCGACGGCCTCTAGGTGACTGGGGTTAAAGGCCAAGGACAGGTGCAGTTTGTGGCCGCTCTGCGAGCGCACGTCCGTCGAGTACCCCATGTGATACTTGACGTCGCTAGAGCCCATCACCGACAGCGGGTCAAGGTCGTCGAACTCGGCGAAGATCTGCCGCGGGCTCTTGCCCATCAGGTTGGCCAGCACGTTCAAGCGACCGCGGTGGGCCATGCCAAGGACGATCTCCTCGACTCCCGCGTCGCCGGCAAACTCGACCAGGAAGTCCAGAAGCGGAATCAGCGCCTTGCCGCCTTCGAGAGAAAAGCGCTTGGCTCCGACGTACTTGGTGTGCAGGAACTGCTCTAAGACCTCGGCTTCGATCAAGCGATCGAGGATGCGAAGCTGCGCCGGCCGACTGTCGGTAAACGGGTTCTCAAGGCGCTCGATGCGCTCTTGCAGAAAGCGGCGCCGCGCCGGGTCGGTGATGTGCGAAAGCTCGACGCCAAGCAAGCCGCCATAGGACTGCTGAAGGCGCTCGTGCAGCCCATGCACCGTCAGCTGTTCACCCGCTCGCGAGCCGAGCCACAGCCCAGCTGGGACGACGCGCTCTAGGTCGGCGTTCGACAGGCCGTGGCTCTCGGGCAATAGCTCGGGATGGCCCATCGGCTGCGTCAGGCCCAGCGGATCGAGCTGCACCGACAGATGGCCATGGCAGCGATACGCCTCGACCAGGCCACGCACGGCATAGGCCAGCTCGGACGAAGCAAACGCCGCCGCAGGCTGGCCGGCTGCACCGCCCCCTGGGAGCGCCGCCGCGGACGTCGCTTTCGCGGACGGCAGCGGCCCCCCTTGCAGCAGCGCGGCTACTGCCGGATCGACGCTCTTCGGATCGGCCTGGTAGCGAGCTTCAAGTTCTTCGATGTAACGCAAGTTGGCGCCGAGAGCGGCGACCAAGGACCAGTCAGCAGGTTCGAGGCTCATGTTTGAAAAATTGGCACGCTGACGACAGCGATGGAATGCAGCATAAACCTCTTGCGCGTGCGGGGGAACCTCTGTGTTCGCCACGGCACGGGGGAAGCTGGGGGCTGCAAAGCACGTGGGCAGGTGCCCGATCCACCCCTGAATTGGTCGGCTGACCCGGTCAGTGGGGTCATTTTATGGGTTCACATCGGCGCGCAAGATGGCTATGGAGGAGGCTGGTACGAAAACTGGAGAACTCCCCATGTGGACCCTACTGACCGCCCTGCAGCTCGTATGGGCAGCGTTTTTGGCCTCGCCCTCCGTCGGTTCGCAGACCGGCTTGGCTGCGGTCTATGGCCAGCCCGGCGACCGCTTGGCCGGAGGGCCCTTGGCCTGCACGCATCAGCCGCTGCGCCAAGATGAGCTGGTCTGCGCCCATCGCACCCTGCCCTGCGGCACGCAGCTTTTGGTGCAGAGCCGCCGCAGCGGACGCATCGCCACCTGCCGCGTGCTCGATCGCGGGCCCTATGGTGCGCGCTTGGCCAGCGGGCGCTTCGTCATCAAGCTGCGCCCCGAAGAGCGCGGCACCTGGCGCGGCATCGTCGACCTGTCGCCAGCCGTCGCCCACATGCTCGGCGTCACCGGCAACGAGCCCGTGCGCATGCTGTACCTGCGCCCCGGTTCCCCCATCGAGGTGCCGGGTCTGCCGCCCATGCCCAGCCTTCCCGCACGCCGCTCTGAGCGCGCCGCCGAGCGCCCGTCTCCGCGCAGCGAGTCGGTGGTTCGCCTTCGTACGCGGGGCCCGGTGGCGTAAGCTGCTCGACCGCCCCCGTGCCTTGTTTCAACCCAAACTGCTCTACACTGGTACACATGAGTCAGAACCCGCAGGATCCCGCCGCCACGGCTGCTGTCTACGACACCTTTGATGACTTCCTGCAGGCTGCGATCAAGGACTATTACGATCGCGGCTGGCAGCGGCCCAACTTTGTCGCGCTGCTCATCGCTTCGGGACAGGTGGGAAACCTGGCCAAGAACGCCTTGGGCACGGGCGACGGCCTCAAAACACTGGCCTTGGGAACGTTCGGTGTCGTCGCGGTCAAGGTCATCTTGACCCGCGTCCTGACTGGGCCGCTTGGGCTCTTGCTCACGGGCGTGTCGCTGGCCTCGCTGGTGGCGCTGTTCATCAAAAACCAGCGCGAGATCATGGCCAAGACCGGCCGCTTTCGCGAGCTGATCGCGCGCACCCGCGACAGCTTTGAAGAGGCCCAGACCGGCTATCGCCAGAACCGCCTGGATGCCCGCGAGCGCAACATGATGGTCGACGGGCTGTTGCGCCGCTTCTTGCGTGAGTGCGATGAGATCTAGGCCTTGGGCCCCTGCTTTTCCGACCCTGTTTGGCGCCCCGCCGAGCACGGTCGCGACGGCGCCCGGACGCGTCAACCTGCTGGGCGAGCACACCGATTACAACCTGGGCTGGGTACTGCCGACTGCCATCCCGCAAAGGACCCAGGTCGAGCTACGCCTGCATTCGCCTGAGCAGCGCCGCGTCCGCGTATCGAGCAGCGCCGCGCCCCTCGACGATCCACAGGTCAGTGAGTACAGGCTGGGGCACGAAACCCCGACGCACCGCTGGCTGGACTATGTGCAGGGTGTAACCCAGATTCTGCAGCGCGAAGGCGTGGCCCTACCCGGCCTGGATCTGCGCATCACATCGGATGTGCCGCTCGGCAGCGGGCTGTCGTCGAGCGCCGCGCTTCTGGTGGCGCTGTTTCGCGCGCTCAAGCAGGCGCTTGCGCTGTCGCTTTCGGATGTCGCCATCGCTCGCCTGTGCCAGCGCGTCGAAAACGACTTTGTGGGCGCGCCGGTCGGCATCCTCGATCCGATGGCCTGTGGCCTGTGCCAGCCGGGTCAGGCGCTATTTCTGGATACACGCGACCTGAGCTACCAGACCGTGCCCTTGCCCAGCGCGGTCGAGCTTGTGGTGATTCATTCGGGCATCGTTCACTCGCACGGCCGCGATGCCAACCACACCACCGACGAGCCTGTCGCCGACTATCGCGTGCGGCGGGGCGAGTGCGAGCAAGCCGCGGCACTGCTGGGATGCACGAGCCTGCGCCAGCTACAGGAGGATCGAACGGCCGATGCCCGCATCGCAGCCCTGCCGGCTCCGCTTGCGGCGCGCGTGCGCCATGTCCGCTCCGAAAACGACCGCGTCCTGCAGGCCGTGGCGCTGCTGCAAAAAAATACGCTCAGCGACGAGGATCTTCACGCGCTGGCCGGGCTGTTTGCCGCGTCGCACCGCTCGCAAAGCGAGGACTATCAGGTATCGCTGCCCGCCATCGACGTCTTGGTGGCGCTTTCCGGCTCGGACCCCGGCATCGTTCCTGGCGCGGCTCGCCTGACGGGGGGCGGATTCGGTGGTTCGATCGTCGCGCTAGCCCGCAGCGGTCATGGCTTCGCCGCGGCTGCACGCATTGCCGCCGCGTATCAAAACGCGACCGGGCACCCCGCAACGATCTTGGTGCCGCAGGCCGCTTTCGACCCAAAGACAGGAGAGCAGCCATGAGCTTGCTGGTGACCGGCGGGGTGGGCTTTGTTGGCTCGCATTTTGTCCGTGCTGCCGTCGAAGCGGGGCATCACGTGGTCATCTTGGACGATCTGTCTGGTTCGGCGGCAGGCGGGGCCAGCGGATCGCAAGCAGAGTGCAGCGCCGATGGAGAAGCCATCTCTCGCATCGCGGCTCTGCCGGGGGTCACGCTGCAGGTCGGGGACATCGGTGACAGCGCATTGGTG
This sequence comes from Myxococcales bacterium, assembly GCA_016794505.1. Taxonomy (GTDB): domain Bacteria; phylum Myxococcota_A; class Polyangia; order Palsa-1104; family JAEUJZ01; genus JAEUJZ01. Next base: position 34,259 of record JAEUJZ010000086.1, on the reverse strand, counting down.
GCGTCGCTGTGTCGCCAGAATCGGGTGAGCGCCCTTCTGCACTTTGCCGGCAAGATCCAAGTCGGCGAGTCGGTGCGCCGGCCCGAGCTTCACTTCGACGTCAACTTCACGCGGGCGCTCAGCTTGCTCGAAGCGGCGCGCCATGCCGGGGTCGACAACGTCGTCTTTTCCTCGACGGCCGCGGTCTATGGCACGCCGGGTCATGTGCCAATTCCTGAGTCCGCGCGCTGCGAACCAGACAGTCCGTATGGCCGCAGCAAGCGGGCCTTTGAGTGGGTGCTTTTATCCGCCGCCGTGGCGCATGGCATCAAGTGGGCGGCGCTGCGCTATTTCAACGCCGCGGGCGCGCATCCCGACGGGACCATGCGCGAGGCGCACCATCCCGAGACCCACCTCATTCCGCTGGCTCTCGACGCGGCTTTGGGCAAAGGGCCGCCGCTTTCGGTCTTTGGCAGCGACTATCCGACGCCCGATGGCACCTGTGTGCGCGACTATATCCACGTCTGCGATCTGGCCCAGGCACACCTTTTGGCGCTGCGCCAGCTCGAACACGGCCACAGCCTGGGTCCGCTGAACCTGGGAACCGGAACCGGCTACAGCGTGCGGCAGGTGCTGGACACCGCGGCCGAAGTCGTCGGTCGCCCGGTTCCGCAGAGCATGGCCCCGCGTCGTCCGGGCGATCCGCCCCAGCTGGTCGCCGACGCCAGCAGCGCCCGCAAGCGACTGGGCTTTGCCCCTGCGCGCTCGGACCTGCGCGTGCTCCTCGAAGATGCGCTGCGCTCGCGGCGCTAGCGCTTACCACGAGCTAGCGCTTACCACGAGCCGGACCACATGGTGCCGTTGAAGGACAAGATCGACGGGTTCGACGTGAACGCCCAGCCCTTGCCGGGTCCCGGTGTCCAGACGGTGGTGTTGCTGAAGATCGAGAAGGTGTTCCACATCGTGCCGTTCCAGCGATAGATGTCCGAGGTCCCAAACGCCCAGATGTCGTTGTCGGCAGTCATCCACAGCCGCGTGCCATAGATGCCGCCAACGCGAAACCACCGAGTGCCGTCGAACTGCCAGATCTCATTGGGCTGCTTGGCGGCATAGACTCGGTTCGACGAGACGCCACGGATGTTCAGGTAGTGCCCGGCGCTCATGCTCTGCACTTCGTTCCAGGTCGTGCCGTCCCAGCGCAAGAGCATGCCCAGATCGCCGCCGATCCAGGCGTCGGTGGTGCTCGCAGCCCAGACGGTGAGCAGGTTGTTGATGGCAGGCAGGTTGTACGCGCCCCAGCTCGATCCGTTGAACTGGATGATGACGCCGCGATCGCCGACGGCCCACACGTTGCTGCCGCTGGTACCCCAGACGTCGTTGAGCGCCGCGCTGTCCGGCACGGGCGTTGTTACGCGGCTCCACGATGTGCCATCCCAGCGGATGACCACGCCGGCATTGCCGACGGCCCAGACGTCTTTGTCGCTGGAGCCCCAGATGCCCTGCAGATCCACGCCGGTCGGGACCGAGATGCGACGCCAAACTTTGCCGTTCCAGTGCAGCATCATGCCTTCGTTGCCGGCGGCCCAGACGTCCTTTTCGCCGCTGCCCCAGATGCGGTTGATCATCGGCTTGTTGAGGGTGAAGTCCATGGGCGAGCCCATCGCTGGCTCGCGCTCGCTGTGCAGCATCGCCGCCTCGGGAATCGCGGCTTGCGGCTGGGTACGGCTGTCTTCGGGCAGACCACCGCAGGCCGATGCAGCGACGCAGATCGCCGCCAGGGACAGGGCGTTCAGCCAGCGCCCAGCCGCTGCGGGCCCAGGCGACGTCGAGCGCGCTTTTGACAGGGTGGTTGCGGTTGACGAAACAGAACAGGCGGATGCAGTCAGGACAGGCTGAGTCATGGTCTTTCCTCTCGGTGGTCGCGGGTAGCCCGCGCCTTGAGGAACCAAGCCCGCCGGCTACTCGGCTGTTGGGGCGCAGAACGTAGGAAGTGGTCACGCCCCCTGTCAACCCGCGTGCAAAGTACCGCGCAACACGGCTCGGCATGCACTGCCGCAGCCAGCACCGCATCCCAACGAAAAGCCAGGCGCTTGCGATCGACTCAGCGATCCGTCGCTTATCCGTCGCCTATCCGTCGCTGCTGTCCGTGCCTGCGACCGCGCTGGGATCGCGCAGGCGATAGCCGACGCCGCGCTCGGTCTCGATCAGATCCGGGCTGGCCCCGGCCGCGGTCAGCTTGCGGCGCAGCGCCTTTACGTGCGCGTCGATGGTGCGATCGGTCACGGCATAGCCAGCCCCGAAGATGCCGTCCAAAAGCTGCTGCCGCGTAAAGACCCGCTCGGGAGCGCTCGACAGCACGCGCAACAGGTCAAACTCGGTGCGCGTCAAGTCGAGCAGCGTGTCTTGATAGTGGGCGCGCCGCGTCTCGGCATCGAGGTGCAAAGGCAGGCTCGGACGCAACAGGGCATCGCTGCTGGGACGACGGGTCGGCTCGGGCTGCGTACGACGCAGGACCGCGCGCACGCGGGCGACGATCTCGCGCGGGGAAAACGGCTTGACCACGTAGTCATCGGCTCCGCCCTCCAGGCCGGCGACGCGATCGGTCTCGTCATCGCGGCTGGATAGAACGATGACCGGCGTGCGCTGTCCGGCGCTGCGCAGGGCGTGTAGCAGCGCAAACCCCGAGCCATCGGGCAGCATCAGATCCAAGACGATCAGATCGCAGGTCTCGCACAGCGGACGCGCCGCGGCCAGGTTGGCAGCATGGGTGACGGCAAAGCCATCGCGGGACAGGGCAAATGCCAAGGACTCGGCGATGGCGGTCTCATCTTCGACCAGAAGAACTCGATGCATGGAATAGACGCCTGCGTAGAATGGTCAAACTTCTACGCACCCGTTGGGAGAAAGCAATGATCACCCGCACCTCACGTCGGACTCAGCCGCTGGCTGCCCCGATGACTCTTCGGCCGGTCGTTCTTGGACTGGCCCTGTGCTTAGGCGCTGCGACTGTGCCGGTTTCGTTCGCACAGGCACAGCCCGCGACGGCCCCTGCTGCGCAGCCAGCCCCGGCGACGCCTGCGGCACAGCCCCCCCCGGCACGTCCGCCCGCGACCGCAGGCAAGCCCGCAACGGAAAAGCCGGGTCCCGCCGCTGGCAACGTCGCGCCCGCAAGCTCTGCCGAGCGTCCCCCATTGCCGCAGATCGTCGATCGCATCCAGAAGCTCTATGAAGGCACGCAGAACCTGAAGGCGCGCTTTTCGCAGACGCTGCAGACCGCCATGGGCAAGCGGCAGGCGAGCGGTGTTCTGCGCCTGAAAAAGCCCGGCAAGATGCGCTGGGACTATGAAAAACCGGAAAAGAAGCTGTTCGTCACCGACGGCTCGATCCTGTGGATGTACGAGCCCGAGGATGAGCAGGCGTTTCGCCAGCCACTCAACTCGTCCCAGCTTCCCGCGCAGGTCAGCTTTCTGTTCGGCAAAGGCCGGCTCAGCGACGAATTCGAGATCAGCTATCTCGACGGACAGAAGCTCGGTACGGTCGGTGATCTGGTACTGAAGCTGGTTCCGAAAAAAGCCACCGCCCAGTATAAACACCTGTTTTTCGTCGTCGATGGCAAGACCGGCATGGTCAAAGAGACGGTGCTCTTCGATCAGCAGGGCGGCTCGAACCACATCGTCTTTTCCGCGATCGAGACCAACCTCAAGGCGGACATTGACGACAGTCGCTTCGCGTTTACGCCGCCGCCCAACACCAAGATCATCAACCCGCGATAGCGGAACGAGCGCTGAGCATGCTCTCGTCGGTTTGGGATAGGCTGCGCGCTTGGCCTGCGGTGCCAGGTGGAATGTTGTCGCTCTTGCTGCCCGCGGGCGAAGGAGCAACGGCGCGCGTGTTCGACGGCAAGGTGGCGAGCGGGCTGCGCGCCTTGGGCTATGTCGTGCGACGCGCCAAGGCCGAAGACGCAGAAGCGGAACCCGATGCGGCGATCGGGCTTATCGCCGCGATCCTGTCGCTGCCTCGCCCGCTGCAGGCCGATGCCGAGACCCTCGCGCGCATCCGAAAAGACGCCGACACGCTGCCGCCCGGAGGCTGGCTGCTTCTGCGAGCACCGCGGTCCGAGCGCGAGCGGGTCGCAGCGGCCTTTGTGCATGCTGGGCTGTCGCAGGTCTCGCAGATCGTTTCGCGGCGCTCGGTGCTGACCGCAGGAAAGCGGCGACCTTAGGGCGTCGGACTTCCCGATGCAGAAGCCAAGGCCCCCCAGAACCCAAGGAACACGATGACCCACCCACGAATGCCGCCGATCAAAACCGAGACGATCAACGGGACGCCTTTTTTCGCCCTGCAAGCTTCGGCACAGCCGGTCGCTCTTCGGCGCGTCCGTGACCGCTGGGCCTTGCCGGGGCTGCTCGCGGTCGGGCTTGTCGCCTGCGGCGGAGATGGGGAGTGGCCGCCGACCACGGTCGGACAGAGCATCCTCAGCAAAGCCGTCACGGCCGTGACCTTGCAGAACCCCGGCGGTGGCTTTACCCCGGCCCCGCCCGCGGGTTCCAAGTGCTTGGTCGGTGGCCGCATGTTCACCGTTCCCTTGGCCACCGGCACCGTCGCGTATACCAAGTGCATCGGCGATGGCGTCGTGCCGTACATGCCGATGTCGGGCAGCCGCACGCTGACCGATGCCGAGCTAGGCGACGTAAAAGCCCAGCTAGCCAAGCTGACGGTGGTCAAGCCCCCCGATGCCTGCATCACCGACGTGCCGATGCTGACCGTCCTCGTCGAGACGTCCACCACAGTCCAGAGCTATGCCGACGATGGCTTCCCCTGCCAGGTCAAGGACAAGCCGTTTCTGTCGCGCTCGGTCATCAGCGACGTGATGGGCAAGCTCGACACCCTGACCAAGTAACGGCGCCGCGCTCGAAAGGCCGCGCGCGAGCGGGCCCACAGCGAGCGCAGGTTCGAACACGGCTCGGGGCGACCCTCGCCTTTGTGCTTCTCGACGCGGGGCGGAGCTTGCTCACGCACGCGCGGGGGCCTAGCTGGCGAGAGCGCGGCGCAGGGCTTCGTGCAAAAAGGTCTGCAGGCGGCTCTGCAAGAGTGGCTCTGAAAGATCGCTGCGACCCAAGGCCAGATAGCCGGGCAGCCAGGCTTTTCCCGACGGCAAGGCCCGCGTCGCGGCCAAAAGATCCCAGGTGCCCAGCGCCTGCAGCGAGGTCTGCGCCGCGTCTTCATAGGCCTGCAAGAATTCATCGGCGGCCGGGCTGCCAAACATCAGCGCCAAGTCGGCGCGACAGTACGCGACGTCGTACGCGGAGTCGCCACGCTCCGCCTGATCCCAGTCGAGGATCGCGTGCAATCGGCTGTCCAGCCACACCACGTTCCCCGCCCAATAGTCGCCGTGCAAAAGCACCGGACGGCCCAGCAGCGACTTGTGCGGCGCATCCGACAGCACGCGACGGATGGCGGCTCCGTCGGGGATCGCGTTCAGCCCAGGGTGCTGTGCGGCGATCGAAAAGAGCTGCGACAAGCGCTCGGCCGGACACGGCAAGTGGGCCAGGATGGGTAGCTCGCTGGGCACGCGATGGATCCGTGCCAGAGCCTGCGCCAAGTCCACAAGAAAGCGGGACAAGTCGCGCGGCTGCAGCGTGCTGCGACCTGGCAGATAGCTCATCAGCAGCGTCGGCGCGTGCAGCGTCGTGGTGTCGAACAGAAGCGGCTTGGGCGTCGCCACACCCAGCCGAGCCTCGTTGAGTGCATGCAGCGTGTACCACAGCCGCAGCGGCCCGTCGGGGTTCCAGCGCAGCGTGGCCTTGCCATAGCGGCGCACCACGATCGACTGCAGCGCGGCCCCGTTGTCATCGCCGTCCGGTGGCTGCAGGTCGACGCGATGGGTCGCGGCATCGACGCCGCCGCGCAGGCAGCGGATGCGCGCGATGCGGTACCGCGGATAGACCCGGTCGCACAGCGCAGCCAAGGCCGAGCGTGGGGCACCGCGGGTGATGTCGGCAAGCGGCGCAGCTTCGTCCTTAGACATATCCAGTTCCCGGCGCGCCAGAGCTTGCACTGGGCAAGACGGACGTAAGGAAGTCGCTGGCCCCGCGCAGCACCGCAGAAGGGATCTCGTGCGCGCCGCGAAACGGCAAAAACTCGACGGACAGACCGCCCTGTCTGAGCGCATCACGCAGCCCTTCGGCAATGAAAAACGGCAGCAGCGGATCAAGCTGACCATGGCTTTGAAACACCGGCAGACCGCGGCGCGCTGGCAGGCCGGAAATCCAGGCGTTTCGGCACAGCATCGTCGTCGAAAACAAGATCAAACCAGCCAGCTTGCGCGAGCTGCGCAGCGCCAGATCCAACGACAGCATCGATCCCTGCGAAAAGCCGCCCAGGACGATCTGTCCCGACGGCACGGATAGCTCGCGCTCCATCGCATCGAGCGCCGCAAGCAGCTTCTCTCGCGCACTGTTTAAGCCTTCGGGTTCGTCGTTGACCAGCGCCTGCAGCGCCGGACTCGCCAGATCCGGCGGACCCGATTGCCGACCGAGCTGGCCCAGCACGCGCTCGAAGCGCTCGATGTCGATGTGCCACCACGCTCGCGAGTCGAACATGTCCAGAAACGCTGGCCCCAGGTTCGGCCCCAGCGAAAGCGGTGCCGCGGGAAACGCAAAGCGCGTCCCCGCTGGAACCGAGAGCACCTGCGCAAGCGGCACCAGATCGCCGCCCGGCGCTCCGTATCCGTGCAGCAACACCACAAGCGGCCCCTCGCCGCCACCACGGCCGTCGGCTCCGCCGGTCAAAACGACGCGCAGACCGCCGAACTCCCTCTCTGTCATTTTTCGCATCGGCGGCAATTTAGCACGCAGCCCATGGGGCCAAGCGGCCAGATCGCAGCGACGATTTTGCGCGTTTTTCTGCCCGTTATGGCGCCACGGGATCGTAGGTGGAATGGGCCGGCCGTTTGCTGGCTGGCTTGCTTCCACTCGCTGGCTTTTTGCGCGCCGGATGCGCGGGCTCGGACTTGCGGACCGTCGAGCGGCTGGGCGGGCTGGCTGCCCTCGGGCTCTCGCTCTCGACGCGGGGCGCGGCTGGCACGCTGCCTGCGCCGGCATCGACGCTGGCCGTGGTCGCTGTTCCGGCAGCAGTCACCGTCGGTGAGCTTTGTCCAGAAGCGCGCGAGCCAGAGCGCAGCCGGCCCAAGAGGCCCCCCAAGCCGAGCACTGCCAGCGCCAAGAGCAGCGCGGCTCCACCAAGCAGCCAGCGACGGGCGCCCGAGCGTATGGCCGACTGCCCTCGCCCTTCTGAAGTCGTGGTGCGTGCCTCGCGCGCGGGCCCAGCCTCAGACGCTGCGACCTCGGTCCCGGTGCGCAGCGCGCTGACCAGCGATGCGGGCGGCTCGGCAGACTGCAGCTGCTGCGCGGGGATCCCCAGGGTCTCGGCCAGCGCCGCAACCTGCGCCCCGACTGACGGCCAGCGCGCCTTGGCATCGCGTACACACGAGCGCTCGAACCAGCGATCAAACGCCGGGCCCAGGGTGCTGCCGCGCTGCGACGCCAGCGGCAGCGGCTGAAAGCAGATCTGGCCGATCAGCTTGGTCACCGAGTCCGCCTCGAAGTACGTGTGGCCCACCAGAAGCTCAAAGGCGATGAGGCCTATCGACCAGACGTCCGAGTGAGGGCCGAGCTCGTCGCTGTCGCCCATGGCCTGCTCGGGCGACAGGTACATCGGCGTGCCCAGGATGTCGCCACTCTTGGTGACCTTCAGCTCAGACGTCGAGGCTTCCCGGTGCTTGAGGTGCGCGACCCCAAAGTCGAGCAGCTTGACGATATAGCCCTGCTCATCGCGCCGATGCACAAACAGGTTCTCGGGCTTCAGGTCGCGGTGAACAACCCCGGCGGCGTGGGCCTTGTCGAGGGCGCGGGCGGCCTGGCCGAGCAGCCAGACAGTCTCGACGGGAGAAAACAGGCCGCGGGTGCGCAGAAGCTGCTCTAGGTCGCGGCCGGTCAGAAGCTCCATCACCAGAAACAGCGCACCGTCTAGCTCGGGCGCGATATCGGCATCGGTGACGCGCACCACGTGCTCGCTCTTGATCAGCGCCGGGGCGCGCATCTCGCGCTTGAAGCGCTCCAAGATCTCGGCCTGGCTGCCGCTGTGCGCCAGCAAGAGCTTGAGCGCCAGCGTTTCCCCGGTGTTCAGGTGCTGCACGGCATAGACCACACCCATGCCCCCGCGCCCAAGCTCGCGCAGGATGCGATAACGACTGGCTATGACCGTACCCGGCTGCATTCTTGAATTATCTAATTATCGGCAATACACGAATCCGCCTTTCACAGCGCCACTGATGCGATGACAGCCGAGAAATCCAAAACACTGACACGTGACAATCAGCGCCCCGCATTCAGACTCAGGCTTTGTAGGCAAATCACCTGTGCCAAAACAGTTCATGACGAATGGGGCTGTCACATTGGCAGAGGCGCGACAAAGACCATTCTCGTTGTTTGATTCACAATAATCGCTGCATATTGCATCAATATTCGGGCTCGGCTTCAACATCTCTTCGCCCACCCGTCGCGCGACTGTCGCTGGGCAATGTGATTTAACACATGGCGTTTTGCTGGCATTTACGTTTTCTGGTAACGCGCAATTTTCTTCGACAATTCCGTCGCAGTTCCAGTCCCAGTTCCGGTATTCCGGGCTGACCGGCTTGCTGCTCCACGAGGGGGCTGGCAACGGCGTCTTGGCGGGTGCGTCACACGTCGCCACTTCGTTTGCACAGGTCCACTTGCCACTGCTCAAGCAGGCCCCGACCCCGATTGAGCAGGGCGTCGCCGAGCTCTGCAGCAGACGGCAGTCGCAGGTGCGCAGGGCGCCATTTAGCTGCGGATTCAAATCGTCACAGTCGGTGCCACCGCATTCAATGGGCAGGTCACCGTCGCGATCTTGGTCTCGCACGGTCGGCTGACAAGTCGAGGACGCCGAGTCACAACGCCAAATTCCACTGCAAGCCATGGCTGGGTTAATGCCATCTTCGGTATTCAATCGACTGCAGATATCAATCGAGGCGCTGGGATCACAGTTCATAATCTCATATTGCCATGCCGTGCAGGCAGACAACGAAATCGCCAAAGCTATCCCGGTGATTAAACCAATATCATAAAACGATTTTCTGCTCATCAATAGGTCCCCGTGAGCTGAATCGAGGCATAGCCGGGCCCAGCGGCCGGAGTGATGTGCCAGCCGGGAGCGCGCTGGGCCTGCGCCGCTTCCTTGGCTGGGGTGCGCCAGCGCGTCATCGCGGCCAGGACACCCGTGGTCACAGCCAGCGCGCCGCTGACGCCAAACATGACATTGGCCAAGATGGCGTCGGTGCGCACCATGTCTTGCACGGTGGCCGATCGGCGCAGCGGATCCAGGGCGAGCTGCTCATCGGCAGCGCTCTTGGCCTTGACGCCAAAGCCGACGCCCACGGCCAGCGCCGCCAGCGCTGCACCCCCGATGACGAAGACCGCGACCTTGGGGACACCGCCAGCGACCACCAGCGAGGCCTCTAGCGTCACCGGGATCGACGCCGACTCGTTGTCCTTAAGCGAGCGGCTCCACACGAACGAGCGATAGCCAGGGGCGCTGACGACGACGCGGTGCGGGCCGACATCGACGAAGTGCGGGCGGTCGAACTGCTCGGGCGAGACCGGCTGCTTGTCGATGCTGACGGCCAGGCCCGCCGGCTTGCTGCTGAACGCAAAGCGCAGGGTGGCGGTGGCGACGCGCACAAAGGGAATGTCGATGCGCCGGAACTCGCCCTGGTGCAAAAGCAGGGTCTGCGTAAAGCGCTGCAGGCGCGGTCCCTCGGCGACGAGCTGGTGCGTACCGGGATCGGTCTCGATGGCGAGCCCCCACAGCGACTGCGGCATCGGGCTGCCGTCCAGCGACAGCACAAAGCCCTCGGGCACGTCGGTGGGCACGACCAAGGTCAGCTTGGGCACCTTGCTTTCAAGAGAAGCCGCCTCGATCAGCGCCGCATCGCGCGTCGGCAGAAAGCGCTTCTCGCCTGTGGCGTTGACGCGATCTTGGGCCTCTTGCGCCGCCCGCTTGAAGGCGACATAGGCGCTGCCGGTCTTGCCGAGGGCCACGTAGCACTTGGCGATCTTGAAGCGCGTGTTCGGGCTCGGCTCTAGCTCCATGCTGGCCTGAAATGCCTTCAGCGCCTGGTCGTAGTGACCGGAGGCAAAGGCCTTGCTGCCCTCTTCAAACTTGCGCAGGGCGGCCCCCGGTGGTGCGGCCCAGACCGACGGCGCAGCCAGACTGCCCACCAGCAAGCAGACCAGACCTAGAACCAGCTTGATAAACCGAGACAGAGAGCCCCCCTGATTCAGGGTATCACGCAGGGCGCAGGACCCTGAAGAGCGATCACCGGATGGCCTCGCCGCTCGCCAAGGTCTTCCGAAGGCACAGCGAGGTTGGTGACAAACGGATCGTTCGTGTCGATATCCAAGAGGCATCACTCCCCCGCGTGAACGGCGCCGCAGGAGCCAATCACGCTCGGATCGGCCCATCGCGCGAACGGTTGCGCGCGGCGCTGGCTATAGCTTCCGAGCCCGCGCGGATCGACGCACCGCCTCCACCGCGGCTGCCTTATATTCGCGGCATGGTGCAAGTCGACGTGTTCTGGGCATATGGATTTGGGGCTTCTCTTGCCGTCGCAGCGGCTCGACCGCTTCGCACAGAGCCAAGGCCTCTGGCCAGTCCCCACTTTGTCCGTACTCTGCTTTTCCTGTCGCTGGTCTGGGCTCCGACGGGAATGCTGCTGCTCTTGCGCCATCCAAGCTGGGAAACCATGCAGGCCGCTTCGTCGATCACCGCGATACCGCCCTTTTTGGTGCTGGGGTTTGGCATCACCAACATCACGCAGGGCATCCTGGGGTTTTGGCTGGGCCACCGTCTGACCACGGCAGGGCGCTTCGGTCTTGCGCACCTGAACTGGCTGCTCGGTTACCTGGGGATGTTCTTCATCCTGCTGTATGGCTGGGACGGGCGGGGCTATGACCGGTTCCTATACGACCGCGACATGTTTCACGGCGTCGCGTGGTCGCCGGGGGCCGGGCTGCAGCCGGGGGCCGGTCCGCGCTTTTTGCTGAGCTCCGTCGCAAAAACGCTGTATCTCGACGGAGCCTTTTTGCTCCCAGCGTTCTTTGCGCTCTTCGTGCGCTGGATCCGCTCGGATGTCGCGTCGGCGCCGAGCGCGCTGCGTCTGGTTGCCAGCTATCTCGCCGCCGTGTTCTTCGCAGCGCTGCCGCTGGCTGCTGCAATGGCCCTGGCAACCTATGCCGCCAAGCAAGCGCTCGTTCGCTTGGGACTCGACGAAGCAGTGGCCCATCTTGGCGGCTATGGCATCGGCATTCCCGTGGTGTTTGGCCTCGCCTGGCGCCTGCTCTTGCGGCGGGGCGGCCCCGTGCAAGCGCTGCTTTGCCGAGCCTTCGGGCAAGAGGATGAGACCGGGACCGGCCAGACACAGCGAGCGGCCGCATGAGTCGTCTCTCGCTGGTCACCGGAGGCGCGGGCTTCATCGGCTCGCACGTCGTGCGCGCCCTGCTCGCCGAAGGCCGGCGCGTTCGCGTCCTCATCAAACCCGGTGAAGACACCCGCAACCTCACCGGCCTTGCCGTCGAGACGATCGCGGGCGACATCCGCAGTACCGAGAGTGTGCGCGCCGCGCTTCACGGTGTGGATCGGGTGTTCCATCTGGCCGCGGTCTATGCGCTGTGGACCCAAACGCCGGGCCTGATGCACGCGGTCAACGTCGAAGGTACGCGCAACTTGCTTGCACAGTGCCTGGCCGCAGGCGTCTCGCGCGTCGTCTATACAAGCTCGCTCGCGGTCTTTGCCGGCCACGGCGACCACGACGCCACCGAAGACAGCGCCTTCGCCCTTGGCTCGACGGGAAGCGAGTACGCGCAGTCGAAGAAAGCAGCGCACGACGTGGCGCGCGACTTTGTGACAAAGGGACTCGACGTCGTCATTGCCGCGCCGTGTGGACCCATCGGGCCAGGCGATGTCGGCCCGACGCCCACCGGCCGCATGCTGCTGTCAGCCCTTAGCGATCGCATCGTCTTTGCCGTCGACTTCGTCTCGAACATGGGCGACGTGCGCGACATGGCGAATGGCCACCTGCTCGTCGAACGCCACGGGCGCACGGGGGAAAGCTATCTGCTGGGCGGACACAACGTCACGATGACCGAGCTTTCGGACATCGTGTTTGGCCAGGGTCGCCGTCGCGGCGCCGTGCTCAAAGTCCCGCATCGCCTGGCGCTGGCCGGCTCGTATCCGCTGGCGTGGTTTGCCACCCGCATCCGCAAGCGAGCGCCCTTGTTCACACCGGCCGAGGTACGCATCGCGCAGCGCGGGCTACGCGTCGACTGCGGCAAGGCGCAGCGCGAGCTTGGGTACACCTGCCGCCCGATCGCCGACAGCGTCATCGCCGCCATCGAGTGGTTCCGCAGCGAGGGATACGCCTAAGACGCGCGCTGAAGCCATCAATCAACTCTCCAAAACAGATAGAAACATAGCCCTCTTGCGTCGATTTTTATTATCATAAAAATATTTATCTTTTAGCTTTTATCGTCCATTACACCAATAAACTCCTAACGTGTCGGACGAACCAAGGCCAGCGCCACGCCGCACAAGACCAGCCCCGCTGAAAGCAGCAAGCGCAGGTGCAGGGTCTCGCCAAGAAGCGGCACGGCCAGGCCCGCGGCAAGGACCGGCACCAGCAGCTGAACGATGGCTGCGCGCGTCGCTCCCAGCGTCGGCAGGGCGCGATACCACAGCGCATAGCCCAGGCCTGAGGCCAGCGAGCCCGACGCCATGGCCAAGCCCGCCCCGAACCAAGTCCCCGATCCGGCCGCGGCCCCACGCAGCGACGCCCCCGACGGCAGGTACGCAACCAGCGGCCCCGCGGGCCACAGGCGCACAGCCAGCAGGCAGCACAGCCCCACGGACAGCAAGAGCAGCGTCGCAGCTGCAAAGTTGCCGGCGGTTGTCCCCAGCGCGTCGCGGCTCTGTCGCCCAAGCAGCGAATACGCGCCCCAGGCCACCCCCGCAGTCAGCATCAGCCCGCTGCCCCAGGGCTCGGCCGCACCGACGCCCGGCGCAAGCAGCCAGCCCAGCCCAAGCAGTGCCGCCATAAGCCCGGCCACGGTGCGCGCGTCGATGCGCTCGCCACGCAGCAGGGCGACGCTGAGCATCGTCGCTTGCACCGCTCCAAACAGAAGCAGCGCGCCGAGCGCCGCCCCGATGCGCACGTACGAAAGCGAAAAGGCCAGCATATAAACGCCCAGCGCCAGCGCCCCACGCAGCGAAGCCCCGGCCCGCGCCCGCCGCAGGCCCGCGGCGGCGAGCAGCACGACAGACCCCGACAGCAGGCGCAGCGCTGTGAAGGAAAGCGCGTCGATGCGAGCCGGCGGCGCCAAGGCCAGCCGACAGAGGAGCGAGTTGGCGGCAAAGCCGAGCAGCGCCAAGGCGACGAGGGGCAGCAGAGCTGTGCGCATATCTTGCGCAAAACGCAGCGGGAACGCTTTTTTTGCAGCCAGGGGCTCCATCGCGGGGGTCGTTGCCACGCGCCGCAGCATGGACGATCGAGCGCGTGCGAGGACGCCTTTTCTGCGGCCCGAAATCTGCATGATCAAGCGACATGCTCGCCCTCTCTTGGATCAGGACCTCATGAGCGCAGTCACCCTCGACGGCAACGAAGCAGTGGCCCGCGTCGCGCATCGCCTGAGCGAGGTCGTCGCGATCTATCCCATTACGCCGGCCTCGTCGATGGGCGAATACTGCGACGAGTGGTCGGCCGCCGGTCAAACGAACCTGTGGGGCCAGGTGCCGCGCATTGTGCAGCTTCAGTCGGAAGGCGGGGCCGCTGGCACCGTCCATGGCGCGCTGCAGGCGGGCGCGCTGACCACGACGTTCACCGCGTCGCAGGGGCTGCTGTTGATGCTGCCCAACCTGTACAAAATCGCCGGAGAGCTTACCGCGTTCTGCCTGCACGTCGCCGCGCGCACGCTGGCCACGCACGCCCTGTCGATCTTCTGCGATCACTCGGACGTGATGGCCTGCCGCGGCACTGGCTTTGCGATGCTGGCCTCGGGCTCGCCGCAAGAGGCGCAGGATCTGGCCGCGGTGGCGCATGCCGCGACGCTGCTCAGCCGCGTGCCGTTTCTGCACTTCTTCGATGGCTTCCGCACCTCGGCCGCGATCGAAAAAATCGAGCCGCTGCCCGACGAGACACTGCGGGCGCTGATCGACGAAGAAGCGATTGCTGCTCACCGCGCGCGAGCGCTTTCACCCGATCATCCCGTGCTGCGCGGCGCGGCGCAGAACCCCGACACCTTCTTCCAAGCTCGCGAGGCCTGCACGCCGTTTTACGACGCCTGTCCCCGCCACGTGCAAGCGACCCTGGATCGCTTCGCGGCGCTGACCGGCCGCACGTATCACCTGTTCGATTACGAAGGCGATCCCAAGGCCGATCGCGTGCTGGTTGTCTTGGGCTCGGCGGGCGAGACGATCCACGAGACCGTCGACTGGCTGCGCGCCCGCGGCCAGCGCGTCGGCGTCATCAAAGTTCGTCTGTATCGCCCGTTTGATGTCGCGGCCTTCGTTGCGGTGCTGCCCAAGACCGTGCGCAGCCTGGCCGTCCTCGATCGCATTAAAGAGCCAGGTGCCGTTGGGGATCCGCTGCTGCTCGACGTGCAAGCAGCGCTGATGGAAGCGCAGGCCGCCGGTCTTTGGGATGAAACCGCTCCGCTGCCGCGCGTCATCGGCGGTCGCTATGGCCTTTCGTCCAAAGAGTTCACGCCCGCCATGGTCTGCGCGATCTTCGACGAGCTCAGCAAGCCAGCGCCGCGACGCCGCTTTACCATCGGCATCACCGACGATGTCTGCGGTCGCTCGCTGCCCTATGACGAAGCGCTCGACATCGAACCCGATGACGTCGTGCGCGCGGTGTTCTTTGGCCTGGGATCCGATGGCACCGTGGGCAGCAACAAGAACACGATCAAGATCATCGGCGAAGAGACCGAGCACTTCGCGCAGGGCTACTTCGTCTTGGACTCGCGCAAAGCGGGAAGCTACACGGTGTCGCACCTGCGCTTTGGGCCGCGGCGCATTCGCTCGGCGTATCGCATCCGTCGCGCCAGCTTCGTCGCTTGTCACCAGCCGCAGTTCCTCGATCGCTATGACATGGCCGAGCTTCTGCAGCCGGGCGGCACCTTTCTTCTAAACGCGCCCTGGCGCGCCGAAGCGGTCTGGTCGCAGCTACCGGCCGAGGTGCAGGACATCCTGCGCGAACGCCAAGCCCGCCTGTTCGCCATCGATGCCCAGCGCGTCGCGGAAGAGGCTGGCCTGGGTCGCTACATCAGCAGCGTCATGCAGACCTGTTTCTTCGCGCTGTCGGGTGTGTTGCCGCACGATCGAGCGCTCGAACGCATCCGCCAAGCGGTGCAGAAGACCTATGGCAAGCGCGGCGATGAAGTGGTGCGGCGCAACCTGTCGGCCATCGATCGCACGCTGGAAAACCTGCGGCAAATTGCCATTCCATCCGTCGCTGATGCCGATACGCAACGCGGCCATCATAAGCCGCCGGCTGTGCCGGCTTCGGCTCCTGACTTTGTGCAGCGGGTGACCGCGCTGATGATTGCCGGCCATGGCGACCGCTTGCCGGTAAGCGCGCTTCCCGTCGACGGCACCTGGCCCACCGGCACGGCGCGCTGGGAACGCAGAAGCCTGGCCTTGGATCTGCCGGTGTGGGATCCGGCGGTGTGCATCCAGTGCAACAAGTGCGCGATCATCTGTCCGCACGCCGCCATCCGCACGACGACGCTCGACGATGCTCAGGTCCGCGACGCGCCACCGGGCTTTGTCTGCGTCGACTACAAAGCCAGTCCGGGCAGCAAGTATCGCGTGCAGGTCGCGCCCGACGACTGCACCGGCTGTGGTCTGTGCGCGGCGTTCTGCCCAGCCAAAGACAAGCGCAACCCGCGACACAAAGCGCTCGACATGGCACCGGCCGCACCGCTGAAAGAGGCCGAGCGTCCGCGCTTTGCCTTCTTCGAATCGCTGCCCGAGCCGTGCCGGGTGGGCCTGCACCTCGACGTCAAAGGCTCGCAGCTTCTGAAGCCGCTGTTCGAGTTTTCCGGCGCGTGTGCCGGCTGTGGCGAGACGCCGTATCTCAAGCTCTTATCGCAGCTCTTTGGCGACCGCGCGCTGATCGCCAATGCCACGGGCTGCTCGTCGATCTATGGCGGCAACCTACCGACGACACCGTGGAGCCAAAACGCCGACGGACGCGGGCCGGCTTGGTCGAATTCGCTGTTTGAAGACAACGCCGAATTCGGTCTGGGCTTCCGCTTGGCGGTCGATGCGCAAGCGCAGCGCGCCGCGATGGCGCTCGGGCAGCTTTCATCGCTGCTGGGCGATGATCTGGTGACGGCGCTGGTGTCGGCCTCGCAAGACGATGAAGCGGGCATCGCAGCGCAGCGCGAGCGTCTGCAGATCCTGCGCAGTCGCTTGGCCAGCCTGCGCCCGACGGAACGGACGCAGATCGACGCCGTGGCGGTGCTGTCGCTTCTGGCCGACTATCTGGTGCGCAAGAGCGTGTGGATCGTCGGTGGCGACGGCTGGGCCTATGACATCGGCTATGGCGGACTGGATCACGTGCTGGCATCGGGACACGACGTGAACCTGCTGGTGCTCGACACCGAGGTGTACAGCAACACGGGCGGTCAGCAGTCCAAGGCGACGCCGATCGGTGCCGCCGCCAAGTTCGCAGCGGCCGGCAAAGAGACGGGAAAAAAAGATCTCGGCCTGCTGGCCATGACCTACGGCAATGTCTATGTCGCGCGTGTCGCGCTGGGCGCCAAAGATGCGCAGACCGTGCGCGCCTTCCAAGAAGCCGAGAGCTTCCGCGGACCGTCGCTGATCATCGCGTACAGCCACTGCATCGCGCACGGCTATGACCTGGTGCAAGGGGCCGAGCAGCAGCGGCTGGCCGTCGAGTCAGGCGTCTGGCCGCTGTTCCGCTTTGACCCGCGCCGCATCGCGGCCGGTGAAGCGCCGCTGCACCTTGACAGCCCGACGGGAAACAGCAAGGTGCGAGTGCGCGAGTACATGCAAAACGAAGGACGCTTCCGCATGGTCGAGCTGAAAGACCCGCAGCGCTATGCCCGCTTGGTGGCGAGCGCTGAAGAGTCGGCGCAGGCCCGCTTGGCGGTATACCAGCAGCTCTCGGCCATCCACGTTCCGACCGCGAGCCAGACCGGCAGGACAGCGCCGCCGCGCGGAACCCCCACGGAGCAGACGCGATGAACCTCTCGACGAAGTATTTGGGCCTTGCGCTGGCGCATCCACTGATGGCGGGTGCATCGCCGCTGTCGCACGACCTCGACAGCGTGCGGCGACTGGAAGATGCAGGCTCGTCGGCGATTGTGCTGCACTCGCTGTTTGAAGAGCAGATCGCACTAGAGCAGCTTGCGGCGCAGCGTCACTTGCACGGGCCCAGCAACAGCTATGTCGAAGCGGCGAGCTACTTCCCAAATACCAGCGTGTTTGCGCTGGGGGTCGAGGCCTATCTGGAACACCTGCACCGCGTGCGCGCAGCGGTGAAAGTGCCGGTGATTGCGTCGCTAAACGGCACGACGGCCGGTGGCTGGCTGCACTACGCGCGGCAGATCCAACAAGCCGGGGCCAGCGCGCTGGAGCTGAACCTGTACAACCTCAGCACCGATGCCGAATGGAGCGCCGACAAGCTGGAAGCCGAGCAGCTTGCCATGGTGCGCACGCTGACTGACGAGCTGCACATTCCCATCGCAGTGAAGCTGTCGCCGCTTTACACCGCGCTGCCGCACTTTTTGGTCGCGCTGGCCGATGCCGGGGCCGCGGGCGCGATCTTGTTCAATCGCTTTTATCAGCCCGATATCGACATCGAAAACCTGGCGCTTACGCGCGAGCTACATCTGTCGGATCGGTCCGAGCTTCTTTTGCGGCTGCGCTTCTTGGCCATCGCATCGCCGCAGCTTGGCGAGCGCTTGTCGCTGTGCTGCAGCGGCGGCGTCCACACCAGCCACGACGCGATCAAGGCCATGATGGCGGGAGCGCACGCCGTGCAGATGGTGTCGGCGCTGCTCATGCATGGGGCTGCGTATCTGCGCGGCGTGATTGACTCGCTGCGCGAGTGGCTGGAAGCACACGAGTACGAGTCGATCGATCAGCTGCGCGGCAGCATGGATCTGTCGCGCTGCCCCGACCCCGGCGCGTACGAGCGCGCCAACTACATCCAGATCTTGCAGGGCTGGCACGGTCGACGGTAAGCACAAGCGCAGACCGCAGGCGACGGCCAGGGACCGCACCCCATGACGCGCATCCATTTTTTGCTGAACGGCCAGCCAGCCACGGCCGAGGTCGATCACGACACCACGCTGCTGGCTGTGCTGCGCGATCAGTGCGGCATCACGACGGTCAAAGACGGCTGTTCCCCAAGTGGCCAGTGCGGAGCCTGCGCGGTCTTTTTGGATGGGCAGCTTAAGACCTCGTGCGCGTTTCACGCCGAAAAGATCGCCGGCCGCAGCGTCGTCACGCACCAGGGCTTGCCCGATTCCGAGCAGCAGATCTATGCCCGCGCCTTTTCTGAATCGGGCGGCATGCAGTGCGGCTTCTGCATTCCTGGCATGGTGATGTGCGCCAAGCACATCCTCGATCATCACGACCACCCCACGCGCGCCGAGATCAGCCACGCGCTGGGTGGTCACCTGTGTCGCTGCACCGGCTATGTGAAGATCCTCGACGCCATCGAGCGCGCCGCTGCCCTGCGCCGCGGAGAAGAGCCGCCAAGCGCCGTCGATGCCAGCGGTCGCATCGGCAGCACCTTGCCCAGGTATCGCGGGGTCGAGCATGCGCTGGGTGCGTTTCAGTACACAGGCGATCTGCGCGCGTTCGACATGCTGCACGGCGCGCTCTTGCTGTCGCCGCATCCGCGGGCCCGCGTGATCTCGATCGATACGTCCGAAGCGAGCGGCCTGCCCGGTGTGCATGCCGTGCTCGGTGCCGCTGATGTTCCAGGCACGCGCCATCAGGGCCTGATTGAAGCCGACTGGCCGATCTTTGTCGCCGCCGGGGAAACGACGCGCTACGTCGGTGATGTGCTGTGCGCAGTGGCGGCTGAAACACCGGCCTTGGCGCGTCAGGCGATCGCGCGCATTCATG
The DNA here is from genome assembly GCA_016794505.1 of Myxococcales bacterium. Taxonomy (GTDB): domain Bacteria; phylum Myxococcota_A; class Polyangia; order Palsa-1104; family JAEUJZ01; genus JAEUJZ01. Next base: position 15,041 of record JAEUJZ010000086.1, on the reverse strand, counting down.
TCGAATACGAAGTGCTGCCCCCGATCACGTCGCCCGAGCACGCGCTGAAGCCAGCTGCGCCGCTTGTGCATCCCGAAGATGGCCGCGGCAGCAACCTGCTTTCGCAGTCGCGCATCGTGCGCGGCGATGTCGATGCCGCGCTCGCCGGCAGCGCCCACGTCGTGGAAGCGACCTTTCACACTCCGTTTATCGAGCACGCGTTCTTAGAGCCCGAGAGCTGTCTGGCCGTGCCGCCCGGCGCTCGCGATATCGACGGACAGCCGACGCCGATCCTGCACGTGTACAGCCAAGGCCAAGGCGTGTACGAAGACCAGCGCCAGATCGCGTCGGCCCTGGGCATCGCGGCGGACTCGGTGCGTGTGACCTTGGTCAGTGCCGGGGGCGCGTTCGGTGGCAAAGAAGATCTGTTGATCCAGGCGCAGACCGCGCTGCTCGCCGTGCGTACCGGGCGCCCGGTGCGGCTGACCTTGGATCGGGTCGAGTCGATCCGCATGCACCCCAAGCGGCACGCGATGACGCTGCGCTATACCGTGGGCTGCGATGAAAGCGGCCGACTGACCGCCGTGCGCGCCCACATCACCGGGGACAAAGGCGCGTATGCCTCCGTCGGAGCCAAGGTCATCGAGCGCGCCTGCGGTCACGCAACCGGCGCGTACGAAGTCCCGCACATCGAGATCACCGGCCACGCCGTGTACACCAACAACCCGCCGTGCGGCGCGATGCGCGGCTTCGGGGTCAATCAAGCCAACTTCGCGATCGAAAGCCTGATCGATCAGCTGGCCGAGCGAGCGGGCCTGGATGCCTGGCAGATGCGCGAGCGCAACGCGCTTTCCGACGGGTCGATCTTCTGCAGCGGCCAGCGCCTGCGCGCGGTCGGGCTGCGGCAGACGCTGGAAAAAATTCGCCCGTACTACGAAGAAGCGAAGCGGCAGGGCAAAGCGGTCGGCCTGGCCTGCGGCATCAAGAACGTCGGCATCGGAAACGGCGTGACCGATCTCGGCCGAGCGGCTCTTACCATCGAAGACGACGGCACGATCACGCTGCAAAACGGCTACAGCGAAATGGGCCAGGGCCTGTTTACCGTCTTGATTCAGCTGGCCAGTCAAGCCACCGGCATCGCCCCCGATCGCTTCCGCGCCACCGTCGATACACGCGATGGCTTGCCCTCGGGCATGACCACGGCATCGCGCGGAACCGTCTGCTCGGGGCGCGCGGTTCTCGACGCCGCGCAGAAGCTTGCGGTCGATCTCAAAGACCGGCCGCTTTCCGCCTGGGTCGGTCGCCGCTATGAGGGCACGTTTCGCTTTGATCAGACGCAGCCCTTGGGCAGCCCGACGGGCCCCGATGGCGCGCCGCCGATCACGCACCTCAGCTTTGGCTATGCCACGCAGCTTGTCATCGTCGATGCACAGGGTCACATCGAGCGCGTGGTGGCGGTCCACGACGTCGGGCGCGTGCTCAACCGCGGCCTGCTGGAAGGCCAGATCCAGGGCGCGATCCACATGGGCCTGGGCTTTGCGTTGACCGAAGAGCTGATCGTCGAAGGCGGCCAGATCCAAAACCCGACGCTGCGCGGCCTGGGGGTGCTTCGCGCGCCGCACATGCCAAGCATCGACGTACTGTTCGTCGAAGAGCCCGACCCAGAAGGCCCGCTGGGCGCCAAAGGCGTCGGTGAGCTGGGCCTGGTGCCGACGGCGCCGGCTGTGGCCGCGGCTCTGTATCGCCACGATGGCAAGCGCCGCTTTGCTTTGCCGATGAAGGACAGCGCAGCGGCACAGCTTCTGTCCCCACTGCACCATAGCCATGCCGCGCAGGGCGGTATCGCCGCACACTTGCCGCACACAAAAGAGCCCGATCCACCGTCGAGACGCTAAGCAAATCGCATCATGATTCAGTCATTTTTTGACTGATAAATACAAACATAAAATTTTATGATTTTTTAACTATTTTCGCTTTATTTTTCCCAGGGACCCATTTTGCAAATCAGTCCCTGCCGATTTAGGCGCTGGGCGGGCTGCTGCGGAAGGCGGTGGCCAAGGCGACGGCGTCGCGATAAAGCGCGACTTCGGCGGCCCGCTGCGTCGCATCCCAGCCCAAAAGCGGCGCCATGCGATCGGCGACGCGCTCGACGCAGCGCATACCGAGATCACGCGAAAGAAGCAGCAGCGGCACGCGGCGACCGAGCACATCGTCGATGCGCTGGGCAAGCTCTTCCTGTACGGCGATGTCGACTTCCAACATCAAGAACGGCAGCTCGGGATCCAGACGCTCGGCTCCGCTGTCTCCGTCGGGAAGTTCGGTCAGGCGCTTGGCCACGGCGAGCGCTCGCGCCCCGTACTTGTGCGACAAGTGACGCGCCACCTGGGCATCGATCGCCGGGTGCCCCAGCGCAAGCAGCGCCAAGCGAACCGACTCGATGGGATCGCTCTCGTCGGGGCTCTGCAAGCCCTCGGCCCCCGGCAGCGGGCGCTCTTCCGTCGTACACGGCGGCGCCTCTTGGCCAAGCTGGGCGTACGCCGCCTCGACCACCTGCGCGGCCATCTTGCGATACGTCGTCAGCTTGCCCCCGACGATGGTCAAGAGGCCCGGACGCTCGATCAAGCGATGCTCGCGCGAGACCTGCGATTCCGAAAGCCCCGAGTCATCGGGCATCACCAGCGGCCGCAGACCCGCCCACGTCGACAGCACGTCGTCGGGCACCAGCTTGGCATCGGGGAAATAGTGATTGCCGCAGGTCAAAAGATAATCGACGTCGGCAGCGTCGGCAGCGACGCGATCGGGATCGCCGTGGTAGTCGGTGTCGGTGGTGCCAAGGATGGTGCGGCTGGCGGCCGGAACCTCTGGATCGATCCACGGAATGGCGAAGATGACGCGCTGATCTTGCGGCGTGGTCATCACCACCGCATGCCGCACCGGCAAGCGCGCCCAGTCAAGGACGATGTGCGCGCCCTTGGTCGGCCGCAGCAGCGGCGGCGGCTGATCGCGCTGCAAGAGCCGCAGCACCAGATCGGACCACGGGCCCGTGGCATTGACGGTGATGCGCGCCCGCAGGTTGGCGACCCGGCTCGGATCGAGCACGTCGCGCAGCTCGATGCCGCGAATGACCTCGCTGAACGCGTGGGTCGGATCGTCTTTCTTACGCTTGCTGCGCCGCCCTTTGTTGGCCGGTGCGCTTGCCGCTGCATCCGCGCCTTCGTCGCTTTGGGCGCTGGCTTTTTCGGCCAAGAAGCCCTCGACGCAGGCATAGGGAACCACGGTGGCCCCGGCGCGCTGGGCGTCCAAGACGTTCTCAAGCGTCAGGCGCGCATCGTCGGTGGCGCTGTCGAAATAGGTCACGCCGCCGGTCAGCTTGTCGCGGCGCAGGCCGGACTCGCGCGTAAGCAGCGCTTTTTTGCCATAGCTCCGATGGCGACCCGGCACGGCAAACTTGGCGAGCGCGTCGTACAGCATCAGACCGCAGGCCAGCGCGATGCGACCTGGATACTGTCCACGATAGGCGGGCACCAGAAACTCAAGCGGCCGGACGATGTGCGGCGCCAAGCGCAAAAGCCGCGTGCGCTCGCTGACCGACTCGAAGACCAGGCCAAATTCCGCCTGCTGCAGATAGCGCAGGCCGCCATGGATCAGCTTGGACGACTTCGAGCTCGTCCCCGCACCGAAGTCATTTTTGTCGACCAGCGCGACCTTTAGCCCACGCAGCGCAGCATCGCGAGCGATGCCAGCGCCGGTAATGCCGCCGCCAATGATCACAAGGTCGAAGACTTCAGAGTCCAGCTTCTGAAACAGGGCCCGTCGCGGTGAGCTCATTCTAGCCACCATTAAACACAGGAAGAGCGGCGCAAATCCAGCGAAGAGCAGAACCCATCCAGATCCTCTGGCGTCGGCGCAAGCAGCAGGGCGGGCCCCCGCGAAAGCGGATGGATGCAGCACACGCGATCGGCGACGGCATCAAGAGCCGGCTTGGGCGGCGTCTTCAGCAGAAACGCCCAGGCAAACGGCGCAGGCGGGCACAGGCCCGCTTGCTGCGCGCGTCGCACCAGCCCCAGGGCGACGGTGCCAGTGGTAAAGCGCGCGTTTAGCTCGACGACGGGACGCAGGACCAGCGCGCTCTTGGGACCGCGAAACACAAAGGCATCGATGCCGGCAATACCGACATAACCATACTCAGCGGCGGCCTGCCCCAGACGTACAGCCGCGCTACGCAGCGGCGCTTCGAGCGCGGCAAGCTCGCCCGGTAGCTCGTCGGCCGTACCCCGCGTTTCCGGGCACAGCGTAATCGCGCCGTCTCGCCCCACCAAGCCGCGGTTGCCACGGATTAGTCCGCTTGGCGCCACGACCTGTGTCGTCGTTCCCAGCACTTCGATCGAAAGCGAGCTTGCGCCCTCGCCCGACATGCCAATCGCTAGCTGAACCGAATAGTCGCCACGGCGCATAAGCCACGGCTCGACGATGGCGCCACCTCGGTGGGCAAGCTCATGCCAAGCCGATTCCGCCAGTGCAGCGGCCAGCGCGCCGTTCTGCAGGTGTCCATGGACTCGGCCGCGACCGCTGGTTGACAGCGCTGGCTTCAGTACGAACTCGGTCTCAGCATCACCGACAAGCCACCTCGGCAACGACGAAAGATGCGCCAAGAGCACGGCGTCCCGACGCGCTGGTTCGCGACACAGATCCGGTGGAATCACCGCGAACGCACCGCGCAAGCAGTCAGGAACCAGACCCAAGCGAGCGGCTTGTTCCTGGGCAAACGTCTTTTCGTGAATGCGCCGCACCACCTGCGGGCTCGGTCCCCAAAGCGGCAGGCGCAGCTCGTGGGCGCAGCCAGCTGCTCCGACGGTGTTCAGCCATGGAAGCAGGTGGCCGCGCGCCTGCTCGCCCAGGATCTGAAGAACGGGCAAGGCAGCCTGATGCGGCGACACCGGCAGCGCCTGCTGCCAGGCAGACAGCGCTGCGACATCGCCCGGCGGCAGCAGCCAGGGCTGAAAATCCGACGGAAACAGCGACGCCCACGCGCCATGCAGGCCGCGCAGAAAGCCCCGCGCAGACTTGGGCAGCGGCTGATCGTCTTCTTCCGCGCCCAGGTTCGGCAGCAACCACACGCTGCGTTCGGATCCGCGTGAATCGGGCGCGCTGCGTCGGTAAGGCTGGGCTTGCGCGATGTGCTGGATGAGCTCATCGTCGAGCCCTGCGTGTCGTCGCGCGATCAGATCGAAGCGGCGCCCCTTGGCCCGCGCCGGACCCAGCGGAAACGGCACCGCGCGCAGATAGGCTTGCAGATCGCTTTCGTCCGGTCGCTTCAAGCGGTGCAGCCAGCGAATGGCCAAGCGAACATGGCGGATCTCGTCGTGGTGAACGCGCGCCAAGACGTCAGCAGTGGCGTGATCCCCGGCCGCTAAAAAGGCCTCGCGATACAGACCGGCGAAGTCCAGGTTGGCCTGCTCAAACGTCAGGCCCACTGCTGACAAAAACGACAGCACGGGATCGGCAGCAACATCGATGGCCGCGACATGGCGCCACAGATAGTCGGATCCACCCGAGAGCGTCGCGCCGTGTGCGGCCAAGCGATCCAGGTACAGCCGCAGGTGGATCTGTTCTTCTTCCAGCACCAACAAAAAGCCGCGCAAAAGAGCGGCTGGCAGCGTCGGAAAGCGCAGGATCGCCCAGGCAAAAAGCTCGATGGCCTGAAGCTCGTGATGAGCAAAGCGCAGCAGGCACGCCACACGCGCTTTCGGATCGCGCAGGCTGTCCAACGACGGCAGGCGGCCTTCTGCATCGCCGGCTGCGTGATCTTTTTCGTGTGCTGAACGCGCCGCATCGCGCGCCGGAGACGGCAGGCTCTTGAGCCACGCGCGCTGCGCCGCTGTGCCCGCTTCGTCTGTCTCAGCGATGGCCAGCAAGCGCCCGCGGGGCTCGCCGGCCCGGCCTGCCAGCGCGCCAGGCGTAGGCGGCGGATCGCGCGGGGGCCGCAGCTTGCTTTCCAGATCGCCGCAGGAAAGCAGCGCGCGACAAAAGTCCTGGGCCGTGGTCACGCGCCGCCATGTATCACGAACTTCTGCAAAATCCGCGGTGCCATTTTTCGCAACCTGCGGTGTTTAATAGGTGCCTTGGAGGAGCGAGCCATTGGCTGTCGATGTCAAGGACCTGTACACCCGCTACGGTCCGCTGGTGCTGCGTCGCTGCCGCACCCTCCTTAGGCGTGAGGAGGAAGCCGTGGATGCCATGCAGGATGTGTTCGTGCGCGTGCTGGTCCATAAGTCGCGACTGGATGAGCGCGGCTGTTCCAGCTTGCTGTACTGCATCGCGACCAACGTCTGCTTGAACCGGCTGCGCAGTCAGCGCCGTCGCCCCGAAGATCCGCAGAGCGAGCTTCTGTTCCAGATCGCGGCGGCCGGTGGACAGGAAGGCGCCACCGAAGCGCGCTCGCTTTTGGATCGCTTGCTGTCGCGCGAGCCCGAGTCGAGCGCGGTCATCGCCGTCTTGCACCTGCACGACGGCATGACCCTGGAAGAAGTGGCCAGCGAAGTGGGGCTGTCAGTGTCCGGTGTGCGCAAGCGACTGCGTCGGTTGCAGGAAGGCCTGGCGGCGCTGCAGGCCCAGGACGAAGCCGGACCGCAGCGCGCAAAGGATGCGAGGCGCGCCCCGGCCTCGGATCCAAAGGAGGGTCGCTGATGGATCCGAAGAGCCGATCCAACCGCCTGAGCGATCTGCAGCTTGAAAAGATCGCGCTCGGCGAAGCCGCGCCACCGCAGCCTCTGTCTTCTGAGCAAGCGGCACAGCTTGAAGCGCTGCGCGAAAGCAATGCCCAGATCGTGGCCCGCTATCCCGCGGCACCGCAGGCCGAGCAGATCGCCGCCCGGCTAAGAGACGCCGAACACGCGCGGGCGCAACACGGCGCAAAAGACCGCGCCCCGATCCGGATGTGGCTGCCGGTGTTCGCGAGCGCAGCGGCGGTGCTGTCGCTGATCGTGTGGACGACGCGTGATGCATCGCAGCACGGCACGGACCCGACGCAAGGAAGCGGACCGAGCGACACGATCGTCGCAAAAGGCACCGCGCCCACATCCAGCGTGCGCGCGTACCGACAAGGCGCGACGCAGATCGAGCCTCTGCAAAGCGGTGCCACCGTGCGCAGCGGCGATCTTTTGCAGCTTGCCCTGGTGCCCGGCAAGGCGCGCCATGGCGTGTTGTTTTCGATCGATGGCCGCGGCGGCGTCACGCTGCACTTCCCAGCGCGCGAAGGCGACTCGACGCAACTGACCCAGGCTTCTTCGCCGCAGAGCGAGCACAGCGAAGTGCGGCTGCCGCAGGCGTTTCGCTTGGATGATGCGCCAGGCTTCGAGCGCTTTTTCCTGCTTCTGGTCGACGAAGCCCACCGCGACAGCCTGCGCGTCACCGAGGTCTTGGACAAGGCCCGTCGCTTGGCGGCCGACCCGTCGCGCGCCCAGACCGGCAGCGTGCCGGATCTGCCCCCATTCGTCGAGCAGACATCGCTGATCGTGCGCAAGGATGCGCGCTGATGCGCCCCTGGCTGGCCGTCTTGTTCGTTCTGCTGAGCGCGCTTCAGCGCGCCACACCGTCGCAAGCGCAGCCCACAGGATCACCGCCGACGCTGACGGCAGCGCCCGCGATGCCGGTGCCGACGCCAGCCCAGACGGCCACGCTGGGCCTGTCGGCAAACGCGCGACGCTTTGCCCTGTTCGTCGGAGCCAGCCAAGGAGGAGCCGGGCGCGCAACGCTGCGCTATGCCATCCGCGATGCCGAGCGCATGGACACGTTGTTCAGCGAACTTGGCGGTGTGCCCTCGCGAGATAGCCGTGTCCTGCGCGATCCGACGCCGAGCGGCATCGACGCGGCACTGCGCGCCATTCATGCCGACATCGAAGCCATCCAACGCGAAGCCAGAGCACAGGGCATCGCGCCGCGCCCAACGCAGCTTCTGTTTTATTACTCGGGCCACTCGGATGAATCGGGCCTGCTGCTGGGCGATCAGCGCCTGCCGTACCCGGCGCTGCGCACCCTTTTGAGCAGTGTTCGTGCCGATGTGAAGATCGCCATCTTGGACTCATGTGCCTCGGGAGCGTTTGCGCTGCGCAAAGGCGGCAAAGCTGAAGCGCCGTTCTTGGGACCCGACAGCCAGCCGTTATCCGGGCATGCCTTTCTGACGTCGTCGTCGGCCACCGAGGTAGCGCAAGAGTCCGAGCGCGTTCGCGGATCGTTCTTTACGCACTATCTGTCGACGGGTCTGCGCGGGGCCGCCGATGCCGATCGCAACGGGCTGGTCACACTGCAAGAAGCGTATCGCTTCGCGTTTGAAGAGACGCTGGCCCGTACCGAAGCCACGCTGTACGGCGCGCAGCATGCGGCGTATGACATTCAGCTGGCTGGCGTCGGGGATCTGGTGCTGACCGAGCTGCGGCGCAGCACGGCGCAGATCCTCTTAGGCCCCGAGATCCGCGGGCGCCTGTATCTGCGCGACACGCGCGGGCACTTGGTGGCCGAGCTAGATCGCAGCAGTGCGGCGGCGGCGACCAGCGGACCGAGCACGACGCCCGTGGTGCAGCTGAGCGTGCCAGCGGATGTCTATCGCGTGACGGTCGACGATGGCTCGCAGGTGCTGCGCGGCAGCGTCGATGTGCGCGGCGGCCCTGTGGCTCTGCGCACCAGCGATCTGCGGCCGGTGCAGATCGAAGGCGCTCAGCGCCGCGGGGGCGATGCCGATGCTCCGGCGCCCTCGCGCGAATCGGTGCTCTCGGTGCTCAGCGACCCCAACTATCGCGTGCTGCCGGTGAACCTCGGCATCGTGCCTTCGCTGTCGATGAACGCCCTCGAACGGCGACGCACGGTGCTGAACTATGTATCGCTGAGCTTCTTCATTGGGCTGACCCCGCGCTTGGTCGGCGTCGACATCGCGGTCGCCGTGTCGCGCCTGCTCGAAGAGTCGCTGGGCATGCAGGCTTCCTTCATCGCCACGTATGCCGGTGGATCTCTCATCGGCATGCAGGGATCGTTCGTTGCAGCCGTGGCGCGCGGCGATCTGTATGGAGCGCAGCTAAGCACCGTCAGTCTGGCCTTTTCCGATCTGTCGGGCCTGCAAGCGGGCTTGGGGGTTGGGTACGTGGGCGGTGACGTCCGCGGCGCGCAGCTCTCTAGTTTAGTGAGCATCACCCGCGGTCGCTTGACCGGCATGCAGACCGGCTTCGTGAACTATGCCCAGCGCCTGCGCGGTGTGCAGCTTGGCGCGATCAACGTCAGCGATCAGGCGGCCGGCGTGCAGCTTGGCGCGCTGAACATCACGCGCGGTCGCATGCAGGGACTGCAGATCGGTCTCATCAACATCGCCGATGATCTCGATGCCGCGATCGGGTTCTTGACGATCTCAAAGCGCGGCGGAGCATGGCTCGACGTGTGGACGGGCGACCATGCGGCCATCAACCTCAGCCTGCGGCTGCGCGCTCGCTATACGTACACGCTGCTTTCCGTCGCGGTTCATCCATTTGGCAGCAGCGAAGACCACCAAGCCTGGATGTACGGCATGGGCTTTGGCGGCTCGCTGCCGCTGTTCCAGCGCTTCTCGCTGGAAAGCGATCTGTCGGTCTATGGCGTGCAGTTCGGCTTCGATCGCTTGGAACGACCCAACCTGCTGTGCCAGTGGCGCGTGCTGTTTTTCGCCCGCTTCCTGTCGCGCTTGGCGCTGTTCGCCGGCCCGACGCTGTCGACGCTGAACGACTTCGCCAACCCAACCCCCACAACGCGGCCGGGCTATGGCTGGGTGACGTACCGCAGTGCCGAGCGCGTGCCCAGCTTGACGCTGTGGCCGGGCTTTGCGCTGGGCTTGGAACTGTAAGGAGCTCGCGCGCTTGCCCGCGTCCGATGTCTTCCCATCCCCAGGCGGCTGCCATGGCCGTCGCCGACGAGCCACACTGTGATAGATTGGCGCAGCGTGAACGTCTCCTCTTTCTCTCGATCGACTCTGCTTCTGTCGCTGCTGCTCTGCGCTGGCTGCCCGCCGGCCGCGGTCAGCGTGCGACCGTATCCCGCACCGACAGCGCCCGAGCTTCTGGCCCAGCTTCAGCGCAGCCGGGCGCAGATCCAGACGCTGCGGGCCTACGCCAAGGCCGACTACATGGATCGCGGCCAGCGCGTAAAGATCGATCTCGCGCTGCTCGCCGAGCGCCCGCAGAAGCTGCGCTTGGCTGGCGAAAACTCGCTGACCGGTCCGCTGCTCACCGTCGCCACCGATGGCAACGAATTCCATCTTTTGGACGTGCGCGAGAACCGCTTTCTGCGCGGCCAAGTAAACCCCTGCAACATGTCGCGCATCTTGGGCCTGACCTTGCATCCCAGTCAGCTGATCGAGGTGCTGATGGGCGGCACGCCGCTTCTGCCCGACGCAACCGAAAGCGACGTGTCCTGGGATCCGCGCGAAGGCGGGCGCGACGTGCTGACGCTGCGCAACGCTCGCGGCATCAGCGAAGTGCTGCGCTTTTCGCGTCTGCCCAGCCCTAGCACCGGATCTGGCGTGGCGGCGATTCAAAGCCCCGGCAGCTGGGACCTGCGCGAAGCCGAAGGCAAAAACGCCCTGGGCACCGTCCTCTGGCGCCTTCGTCACGAAGACTTTTCGTGGCAGCGTATCCAGGCCGCGGGCAGCGCCGACAGCGCGGGTCCCCAGGTTGACGATGCGACGGCGGGCAGTGTGCGTGTGCCCAGCGTGACGTACTTGGAAGATCCGCCGCGCAAAAGCGATGTGCGCCTGCGCTGGCGCGAGCGCGAGTGGAACGTTGCGATCGATGCCAAGCTGTTTCAGTTGGATGCACCGGAAGGAATCCCCGTCGAGCCAGACACCTGCAGCCTGCCACCGACCCTCCCATCACCCGCGCCAACGCCGACACGGGACCGCCCCGAGGTCAGCCCGCCATGAGCACGTCTCGTCCCAGCGATGCTCACTTTGCAAGTCGCGGCGCGCTGGCCTCGGCCCTGACGCAGCGCTTGAACGAACGCACGCGCTTGAGCCTGCCCGCTTCCGCCATGGGCCTGCGCGAATCCGCGGTGCTGGTTCCCATCCTGTGGCACGGCGATGCCCCGCCCGAGGTGCTGTACATCGTGCGTCGCGCCGATGCGCCGACCCACTCGGGCCAGGTTGCGTTTCCCGGCGGCAAGCGCGAAGCGCACGACCCCTCGATCACCGACACCGCGCTGCGCGAGAGCTTTGAAGAAGTGGGCTTGTCCCCCGAAGATGTCACGCTGTGCGGCCTGCTCGATGACGTACCCACGCCCGCCGGCTTTAGCATCACGCCCGTGGTCGGCATCGTGGGTCTGGGTCGTCATGCGCCGATCTCGTTTCAGCCCAGCCAGCGCGAGGTCGCCGAGCTTTTTTGTGTTCCCATCCCCGCATTCTCGTCGAGCTATCACTTGGCCGGACATACGCGCTGGCAAGGGATCCGCTATGCCTTGCATGAGTTTCACTATGCCGATCCGGCGATCGCCACGACGCGGCGCATCTGGGGCGCCACGGCGCGCATGACGTATCAGCTTCTGTCTCTGCTGGATCTCGTGCCGCCGCTTTCCGACCACGACTGAGCGAGCGCACACTCGCCCTGGCTCCCGCGTGCCGGACGCAGTGTTCCGTGATGCATCCCCTCGCTGCCGCAAATTCTGATAGCGTGCCGAGACGCGTGGAGGTTCCCAACGTGGCACGGCGTGTCGCCGCTCTGCTGTTCTGCCTGTTCTTTCTGCTGATGAGCCGCGAGCCCCCGTGGGGCGATGCCCGCATCACGTTTGAGACGGCGCGGGCCCTGATCGACCGCGGCAGCTTGGATCTGCAGCTCGACGCACCGAGCTATTTTTTCACGGTCTATGCCGGCAAGAAGTACGGCTTTGCAACGCTGGGCAACGTGCTCGCATCCCTGCCCAGCTTGCTTCTGTATCGCGTGCTGTCGCTTGGGTCCGCGCAGCCGCAGCCAGCGCTTTATGCGCTGTGCTGTCACGTGTCGTCCGCGCTTCTCATGGCGCTTTCATGTGGCCTGTTCTTGCGGCTCTGTCGCATGCGCGGCGCGCGTCCGCGGCTCGCCGTGCTTCTGACCTTGGGCTTGGGTCTGTCGACGATCTGCTTCTGCTATGCCAGAAGCCCCTATTCCGAAGCGCTGCAGACCTTTGCGCTTCTGTGGCTGTTTGAGCGATCCCTCGTGCAAGCCCAGCCGCAGCGCATGACGCGTGTCGGCATGGCCAGCTTGGGTGCCGCCGCAGGCATCGTGCTCAATGCCAAGCTGGTCTATGCCGCGGTGCTGCCGCTGTGCGCGCTGTATGTAGCGGGGCTGCTGCTGCGAGCCACGCGGCGCTCGCCTCTGCCCGCGGAAGAAGCGGCCAGCATGCCGCCGCTTTCCCTGTCGCGCGTCGTCGCTGGGCTGTCTGTCGCGCTGCTCGCGTTTCTGCCGTTTGTCGCGCTCGTGCTTGTTCACAACTACATCAAGACCGGCTCACCGTTCCGCACGGGATACTGGGGCGACCTGTTTTCTGGCCAGCTCTGGCCTTCGCTGTATGGCTACACCCTGTCGTCGGGGCAGAGCATCTTTTTGTACTCGCCGCCGCTGCTTTTGGCGCTGCTTGGACTGCGCAGCGCGATCTGCGATCGCGATGTCTCGCGCCGGCTGCAGACTGCGCTTCTGCTGTCGCTGATCGCCGTCGTCACGTTGCTGAACGCCAAGTATTTTCTGTGGCATGGCGCGTTCTGCTGGGGGCCGCGTCTGATGGTGCCGCTCACGCCGCTCATCCTGCTTCTGTGCCTGCCCTGGCTCGACACCGCTCTTCAGCAAGGGATCCTCTGGCTGCGACGGGCAGCGCTGGGCGTGCTGCTGCTTGCGGGCGCTGTCGTCCAGCTTCTTGGCGCGTCGCTGTACTGGGATCACTTCCTGCGCATCGCGCAGACCGTGCGTGACGCACTCGGCGGCCCTGTCTGGTCCCCCGACTATCTGCCGCACGTCTATTTCATTCCGCAGTTCGCGCCGCTGCGTGGCTATCCATGGCTGCTCAGCCACATGCTGCGCCGCGATCCCAACCTTTCGGCCGATGCCCCATGGCGCACGCTGTTTGCGCACCCGATCGATGTGTCCTCGCACTTCGGTCGCCTGCGCCTCGACTTTTGGATTCTCGACTGGGGCAGCCATCCTGTTCTGGCCACCGCGATCGTCTGTTCCCTACTGGTCGCGGCCGCGCTGTGCCTGCGCTCGCTGCATGCCGCGCTGCGCGACGCGGATCGAATCTAGAGACCCCGCTGCGGGAGACTGCCCGCCCAAGAAGAACCAGCCCCACGCATCGCCCCTCAAAACCAGTGCGCCGCTTCCTCCGCCGGCACGAGCGGGCAGTTCGACAACCCATGCTCCTCGACAAACCGCTTGAAGTGCTCGTCGACCAGCACCCACGCGCCCAAGCCCCGCACCGTGAAGATGTTCTCCTTCGGCTCCTCCTCCAGCACGATCCGCTCCCAGCCTTTGGCGTTCCCGCCCACGCGGCACACATCACAGCGTGGCGACGGCGGCTCCAGCCACTGCACCCCCGAGGAGACAACGTCAAAGGCCGCCTGCGAGCGCTGCGCCACGACCCGAAAATACGCCGGAGGCGGCTCCTTGAAGCGCTTGCCACGCCGCACCACCTTCACGATCTCCACCGGCTCGAAGCCTTCCAGACCAACCAATCCCGACTTCAGCCACAGATCTTTGAAGCGCTCGCTAATCAGGATGTCGCCGCCGGGACCAAAGGCCATGTCACCGAAGCGCTTGCCCCAGGTCTCCAACTCCGCGCGCAATGGTGGCTCCCAGGACAGCATTCCCATAGGACGACCGCAGGCTGGGCAGTATGGCGCCTCACCGACGTTGAACGGTCGACCATGCAAGAAGTCCATCGTCGCATCGCCAATCGGTGCACCCCGCCGCTTTAGGAGATAGATGGCCTTCATTTCTCGTTTGCTCTCAGAATCTTGTCGAACCCGTTGGGAAAGCGCTCCCGAAGCTCGGGCTGCTCATACAGCGAGTGCAGGTATGCCTCAAATTTCTCGGGTGTCACATCCGGTCTTTGCTCGAGCCAGTCGACGATCTCTTTATCGAGTTTTCGGTGCCAGTTCTGGTACCCGCGGTGGGCCTCTCCGTCCCGTGCCCGCAGCACCCAGCGCGGGTCTCGCGGTTGGTAGCGGCCATGCAATATCGGGTGCTTGTCCAGCGCTTCATGCACCGTCCGCGAGATCGCATGATGCATCTGCCCTGGCTTAAGCGGCGGATCGATATGTTCTGCGATACTCGGCTTGGTGCGCAGCGGCCCGCGCCCACCAACCTTCCCGAGCAGCGACAAGATCTGCATCGACGACTGCGCTTCCGGGTTGCACGAGATCTCGCGATAGATCTGCATCCCGAGCACGGCGGCCCGCCCGCCGAAGTCATCGTTCGCAACAACCGACGCCCAGCCTGCATCAATGCCCTGCGGAATCGGATCGAGCTTCCCTTCACAGAGCTTCGGATCCGGCTCATGTCGCATCAAGCCGTCGACGTAGTCGAGGACGGCTTTGTGCAAGCGTGCGGTGAGCGGAATTTCTGCGACTTTCGTTCCGTCGTTGATACGCAGCGATGTGCCGTGTTCCCACAGGTGCGTGCCGACGGGCAGACGGCCGCCGCTATCGAGAAGGATCATTCCTGGGTTCTGTGGATCGGGCGTTCCGATGCAGAACCACTTGTATGAAGCTTGGCGTGGCGTGGGATCGGTCCAGACGCAGCCGTCCTCGCGCAGGATCGGATCGATGGCGCCGAGGAGGGTCCAGATCCAGGCGGGGGTTTCTTTTGGCTCGGCGGCTTTTTTTTCGGCCCATGGGTTGCGGACGTGCGGGCCCCATGGGAATGGGAGGTTGCTCAACTTGGGGGGGTCGATGTATGGGGCGAGGGGGGAAGGATGTCTTGCGCTGTGGAGGAGGGCGCGGCCTCGCGCGGAGGGGCGCTTGACAGCGCCGGGGGATGCGAGAGGAAAACCGCGAAAGGTTTTCCTCTCGCGCTCACCTTTCCTTGCGG
>JAEUJZ010000084.1 GCA_016794505.1 Myxococcales bacterium | reverse complement strand
TCGCTGCTCTTTTGGCCACCGCGCTACTCAGCCTGTGCTTCGGGCAGGTCGAGGGGGCGCTCCTCTTGGAGTTCTCGCACCGCATCGCCCCGCATAAATCGCACAGTCACATGGAGGCGCTCGCAACATGGCCTGTGGCGGCCCCCGCGGCCCTCGCCGTGACGCTCGGTGCTGGGCTCATGCGCTTTCTGCGCCGGCTGCCTTCAGATGCGCGGCTCCTCCAGCTCATTGCGCTAGGCTTGCTGGCCCTGGCGGCCGGATTTGCGGTCTTGCTACCTGCTCATGCACACCGGAGCAACATGGCCGCAGAGATCATCGGCCTCGCGTGCTGTCTCTTGCTGCTAACCCTAGGCGAGATCTTGATCGCACCCCTTTGCTTATCACTTCTCGCGCGGGTCGCACCGCCTCAACACCTCACACTCTGCATGGGCGCGTGGTATCTCGCGCTCGCGATCGGAGCGTGGCTGGCCGGCGAGGTAGGCGCGCTCTGGCTACGCTGGCCACGACTGCATGTGCTCCTGCTCCTCGCGCTCTTGCCGCTCGGCGGCGCGTTCCTTCTTGCGTTTCTGCTGCGCACCGATCGCAGGCGGCGATAACGCCACCTCTCAACATGCAGCGGGCGGGCCCCGCGGCACATGCAGGTGTGCCAGCCGAGACGGATGCGAGCGGGGTTTAGGAGCTTGCGCGCGGGCTGGGTCGTCGGGGCGATGTGCAGCTCGTCGCCGTGCAGAGCAAGGGGCAAAAAGGGAGTGGGGACGATCTTGGGTGGCTTGGGCGCGGCGTTCGGGAAGCAGACTCCGACGACGATGGTCTGTGCCGCGGGATCTTCGAGGAAGTAGAGCGAGGAGTCTGCGAGCTCATAGCTCAGGCGATACTCGCCGAGCCAGGGCACAAACGGTGGCTCGAACGGGTGCAGCGAAAAGTACGGCGCGTCGCTGCTGCCGCCTCCTCAGCGTCGAGTCCGTTGGCGGCGCGGTGGAAACAGGCAGCCCATCGTTCTCGGCATCGTGCCGAGCGAATACAGGTGATAGCCGATGCCTGCGCCGACGCGTGCGCCACGATCTCACGCTGCCGATATGCGAGCGAGCCGAGATCGCCGCCATCGGTAGAGCAGCCTTCCAACACCACTGCGTGCCGGTCGAACGCGGCGCGCGGAGTGACCTGATCCGCGGCGATGTAGACCGTTCTACCGTCGGGGATTTCGGACTGAACCGGTCCGCGCTGTTGCCTTGCGATCGCGGTGATCGCTCGACGTGCACGAGCACCTGCAGAACTTCGCGTCCGGCCGCAGCGCCGGATGAATTCTGCGCCCGCAGTGCAGGCAGCGTCGGGTCTCCATCCCGTCGATGCGAGCGCCCGATCCATCGCCGCAAGGGGCGCAGGTCCAACGCTGTGTTCCGAACAGAGCGCTGCCGCCCACCAAGAACACGCCCGATTCTCGACGAGAACCGACATGCAGTGCCGCTGTCGCACCTGCTTCCGATCCGGATCGCAGCGCGTGCCGCGCGCCCTTTGCCGCGCCCTTTGTTTTCTCTGCGGCGGGGAAGCCACTTAAACGTTCACCTGCGTGATCGGCGTGCCGACACTGCGCGTGCCAAATCTGCTACCGTCCGCCATCGGCCTGCGCAGCTTCGCCCGCGGCCGCGCCCTCATCCTGGGCGAGCGCGGCTTCCCGCGCGATGCCATCACCCGCTGGCTCGACTCCGAAGGCTACGTTGCCCCGACCCAGCACTCGGAGAGTGGACCCGCAGCGACGTCAACGCGCTGCTTTACGAGGCCCGCGCGTTCGCCAAGCAGACCGCGGCGACAAGCAGCGATGAGGAGCGCTAACCCGCGCGGCTCACGCTGTGGCGGATCACGCCGCGTAGCGTGAGAACCGTGTAACTGCGGTGTGTGGCGAGTGCGGGCGAGCCAGGGGTTTCGATTGTTGCAGCGCATCCGCCTGCCAAGCCGGTTGATGGCAGTGCCCTGGCCAAGACGATGCTTTGTTGCGACGATGGGCGGTCATGAATGCTCGCCTCGCAAGGATGGTCGCTCTTGGATTATTCATGGCTGGATCGTTGCACTTCGCGACGCGCGCTGCTGGTGCGGATGCTGATGACTGCGCAGGGCAAAGCAATGCCGTGGTGATTCACGCCGAAGCGCATCGGCTATCGCTGTGTCGGGACGGGCGCGCCGCGCAGACCTTCGCTGTCTCGTTGGGCAGCGGCGGAATTCACAAGCGGCAGGAAGGCGACCACCGCACGCCGATCGGCGTGTTCGCTCTGGGCACACCGCGACCCTCGAAGGAATTTCTGATCTTCATCCCCGTGGGATATCCCAACGCGGAGCAGCGCAGAGCCGGCTATACCGGCGGCGACATCGGCATCCATGGCCCCAAAAAGCAGTGGAGCTGGCTCGGGCGCCTCGCCAACTGGAAGGACTGGACGCGCGGCTGCATCGCCATCAACAGCGAAGACGGAATCCGCGAAGTCGCGGCCTGGGTCGAAAGGAACGGTACGCCCCGCGTCGAGATCTTGGGTGCGCCCCGCTGAACTCTCGCTGCCGCAAGCGTGATCGAACGAGTTCGTGCGCGTAGGCATCTGCGTCATATGTCAAAGAGAGAAGCCGCGTGGCGTCGTCGGAGGCATAACTCCACAGGGGAGCGCGGAATTGGGTCCAGAGCGTGTCGTTTAGCCCCGACGGCGCACACTTGGCCAGCGGGTCCGACGATACGACGGTGCGCCTGTGGGATGTGACGACGGGCAAGGTGCGGCGAGTGCTGCATGGCCACCTGGCGCAAGTTTTGGCCGTCGCATGGCGGGCCCCGCTGGGCGAGTGGCCTACACCATCGGCCTCGCGCGCTACGAGCTTGGCGAGCTAGGCTCGCCTACGGCGACGGCACACAACCTGACTGGTACGCGCCGACAGAGCCCTCGCAGCAAGAACCGTGACCTCGGGCGTGGGTCATCAGCGGTAGATCACACGGCTCGACTTGCTTACCCGCCGACACCCGCTGACTCTTCGCCAACGAGCAGCTTGGCCCCCTGTGCCGGATGCCGACGTCGCCGCGCAGTAGCGTCCGTTTCTGTCGCGTCGGGCGGGCTTGCTCAGGGCTTTTTCGTCGCAGCAGGATGCTCAGGCCTTGGACTCGCCAACTGCCGTTGCGCCGCGCCAGGATGCTCGCATCGCTCAGGCGTCGCGCGATCTGGTGCAGCTTCAGCCCGTCGCTGCCACGCTCGCGAAGCAGTCGCAGTTCATCCTGTTCTTCGGCCAGCAGAACCAGCAGTCGTCGTCGCTCTCGTCCGTTTCGTGGCGGAAGCGATACCCAGTACGCGAAGCGAGCCGTGGATGGCCGAATTCGTCCCTTGTCAGAGGCTGGCGCAGTTCAGTATTCTTCCGAGGCATGATCCCGCTGCTTCAGGGATGGTCCATAGTGACGCGAGGTATCGGGCTTACGCTGACGCCGCCCGAGGGGGTGGCGTGCGGGGCGATTGGGTATGACGAGCGCAGGCGTCCGCTGCGGCCCATTGCGTCGCTGCTGGCCGAAGCGTCGACGTACGGCCCGCGCTTCGTGGTGACGAAGCAGCGCGGACCCGAGCGGCTGACGACGCACGAGGGGGAATACGCGGCGCTAGTGGTGCAAGACGGAGTGCTCGACGAGGGGGCGAGGCTGGTACAGCGGAGCATCGGCTATGTCTTTGGCGACGACTTCTACGCACGCATCGTCGGGCTGGCCCTGCGGACCGAGCAGTTCGTGCGCTTCGAGGCGCAGGTGCGCCAGTTGATCCTGCAGGATCGCCATCATCTGGGCCTGCGGCGGCGGCGCTTTCTGTTCACTCCGCCCGTCGGCTACTTTGGTATCGAGCGCAGCCCGCTACACGCCTACTACTATGGCCCCGGCTATCCCCGCGATCCGGCGGTGATGGTGGTGTACCCGGCGCTGCCTCGCTCGATGTGGCAGGCCGATGATCTGCCGCAGCACCTGCGTCCGATCCAGGGCCTGTCGGTGCAGGCGGCCTCGGGCCCCTTCCAGCGCTCGACCGCGACGCTGACCGGGGACACCTGGACGCTGCACGGCCTGAACGACGAGCGACGGGCGATGACGCGGACCCTGGTCGTGCTAGAGGACGATCGCTACGTCTACCCGCTGTCGCTCGATGTGGCCGACGCGAATGAGCGCGATCATGTCGCGCGCTTCTGGGCGCTCGTGGACTCGGTGCAGCGGCTCCCCGGTCCGCTGGGTGTGCCCTTGCCGCCCGACGGGGACCGCGTCTTTGGTCACTTTGGCTGAGGCACTGGCCCGGCGCCCACGGGACGCCACAGATCGGTCAGCGCAACCAGCGCATCGTCGCTCTGGTATGGCTGGGCCGACCCGAGCACAGCGAGGATCGCCGAGCGTGCAGGGCCTGACAGATGGCGCACCGCCGCGTGTACCCAGATGGCCACCCAGGCGTCGAAGATCTGCAGGCAGTACAGCAGCCGCACCGCGTCGGCTGCTAGCGGCTGCCCGCCGCGCGCTCGCACGCTCCCTTCGATCAACGTGACGGGCCAGCCCCGCGCACTGCGCAGCGCAGAGAAGGTCACGCCGTACAGCTCGGCACCTTCGTCGAGGTCCGACTGTGCCAGCTGCTCAAGCCACGCCTGCGGGCTGGCGGCACCGAGTGAGTCGAGCGCTGCGGGCTCGGTGCCTGGGCCATAGAGCACGCGAACCTCGACGGGTGCGGCCTGATCCGCCGAGCGAAACGTAAAGTGCCCGTCTGCCGTCTGGGTCCAGTCGGCCGGGACGTCGAGTCGCAAGCGCATCCAACCATCCTAAGATCATCCGCTTTGGCGTGGCGTTTCGACGAGCGCAGGCGATGTCTGGCGTGGCCGCGGACCGCTGAACCATCTCCGAAAACATACGTGAAAGCAGGAACCGGCATGGGAGATCTGCTGATAACCTATGCAAGACTGATGCGTCCGCGTTCCGGGGAGCCGCACATGGGACAGTCCTTCTTCGAGAGCTTGATGCCGTCGACCGCAGGCAAGAGCCCGATACGTGCCGACGGGATTGGCACAGGACCGTATGGCTTTGCGGCTGCGCATCGCGATCCGCTTGGCAGTACGCGGGGCTTCTCGGCGGGGTTTGGCCTGCTGAACGGCAACCTGGACACCGCAGGCACAACCCAGGCCGCCGCTCTGTCGGGAGGCGTACACTGGGGCGGCTGGCGCGGCCAAGACGGCAAGACCAACATCGGACTTGGCGCCGACGCTAGCTTGGCCAAGGTCGGCATGCCCGGCGGTGGCGCGCTGGGTCCGTTTGGCTGGGACATCGGCGTGCTTACCGCAAATGCGGCGGGCGCCGCCAACGACTCGACGGCTCAGCTGGGTGCGCAAGCCAACATCCTGGAAGGCTCGGCCACCCTCGGCAACAAAGAGCACAGCCTGCGGCTCGGTGGGCATGGGAATGGCGGGGCGGGCGCACTATGGCGACGAAGACCGCGACCGCGTGCCCGAGCTTGGCTTTGGCTTTGACCTGGGGCCGTTCTCGATGGATGTGAAGTCCGAGACGCTGGGGCGGGCATGGAATGGCCTCAAAGCCGCTTCAGCCTGGGTCGGCAATCAGGCAAGCTCGGCCTGGGATGCGCTCATCCATGGATAATCTCTGCGTGGCTGTCGAGGAGCCGCATGCAGACCTCTGATTCGGTCATCGTCAGCGACTCGCGCTATCGCGTGCTCCATCACGAGGGCAGCCTCGTCTTTGAGCGTCCGGCCGAGACGGCTTCGCCGCTCTCAGCTTGGATTCCCTGGGGTCTTGGCGGCATGGCGACGCTTGTCGGGCTCTCGCTTTTGGCGCAGTCCGTTACCGACCCGAAGGGCGGCGGCGATCCGCGCACAGCAGCGCTGGGTTTGTTCGTGCTTTCGGCGCTTGCGTTTGCGGTCGGTCGGCGAGCCTATCTGCGGCTGCGCATCGATCGGCCGCGGGCCCGGCTGCGCCTGCGTCTAGATGCCGCGTCGCTGACCGATGAACGCGGCGAAGTCCTCGCCCAGCGAGCCCAGCTACACATCCGCACGCGCATCGACTGGACCGACGGCATGGGCGGCTTTCGCCTGGCCCGCGTGGTGTCGTTGCGCTGGCCGCAAGGCGAGGTTCCGATCTTCCGTTCCTACGACAAGAAGCTGGTGCAAGCGCTCACGCAAGAGCTGGCTCAGCAGGGCCTTGGCTCGACGGCGAGATAGCGCAGCCAAGCGCAAACAGGAAGCCACATGCCGACCTGGGAACAGACGCAGAAGTACATCCAAGACCACTTCCAGGTCGCGGTCTGCGAGCCCACATGGCTTGGCCTGACGTGGCGATTTCCAGACGGAGAACAGCGCGAATTTCAGCGCCAACGCATCCAGCTCGTGCAGGCACTGGGTCAGCCCTATCTCCTGATCCTCTGTGACATCGCGCCGGAAGCGGCCTTGCCACCGCGCGACGTTTTGCGCCACAGCGCCAGCATGGCGATCGGCGGCCTCAGCCTCGCAGAGGGGCTCTATGTGGTGCGGCACGTCATGCCGCTGTCCAACCTCACCTGGGATGTACTCGCCACCGCGCTGGAATACACCGCCCACGAAGCCGCTCGCTTGCGCGTCCAGAGCCGATCCGCGCCAAGCACGCCGTAGACCGACATCAGCGGGCCGTGCGTGCGCATGGGACGGATTTGTTCGGTGCCCTTCCGTCGCTGCGCAGCTCGCGAATCTGCCGCAGCACGTCCTGTTCTTCCGGCAGCGGCACCAGCAAGCGCCGCCCGTTCTCGTCGGTGTCGTGGCTAAACCGATACCCATACGGTGCCGGTCCGAGGCGAATCCCCTGCGCCTTCATGTGCTGCAGCGCGTCGCGCGTCCGCTCGGACATCATCTCCCTCTCAAACTGGGTGTAGTTCGCGAGGTTCATCAGCACCATGCGCCCCGCCGCCGAGTGCGTGTTGACCATGCCGCACAGCGACGGCGACGGAGGGGGCGACGGAAACATCGGCGGCCTCGCGATCTCGAGCCGATGCGAGTCCGCGTCCGCTGGTCACCAAAAGAGGCGGGCGATATGCGAGCCGCCTGATCAGCCGCCGACGGATTCGCAGCGGACCCAGCAACGCGAGCGAGCGTGCGGCAGATGGCTGCGGCAGCAAGCCTGTCGGTCCATGCGGACTAGCCGGCGCGGCGACGGCCAAGCGGCACGGCCACCCGCGCCAGATAGCCTTCGATGTCGGCTCGACGGAAATACCGCCGCCGTTCGCCCTTGGGCTTGATGGCAAGCTGCGCGACTTCCGGGTGGCGGTCCAGCCAGGTCTGCAGGCGGCGCGCGACGTGGTTGCGCAGGCTCTGTTCCTGCCGTCGCCAGGCTTGGTATTCGGGCGTGCCGCGTCGCGGCTCTGGGGGAAGCTCGCGCCGGGGATGGATGCCCAAGAGCTTTGCCGTCTGCCAGGTGTCCAGCAGCCCCTCTGGCTCGGGTCGCGACGGCCCCCGCAGGGCATCGGCGAGGCCCAGGCGATCGGTCAGGATCTGCAGCAGCTCGGCCACGGTCAGATCAATGACGCGCGTGTCGTCGGTGATGTCCCTTCTAAGGGGCATGTTCGAAGTAGTATCGAAGAATATTGAGTAATTTTCATCACTTAAAATTTATTCATTATTCGGTCGCCAGTCGCATCACCGGGCGCGATACCGGATCAGACAGCGGGTCGACCCACCGCACCAAGCCGCCGATGCAGCCGCGGTGCAGCGTCTGAAGACGGGACGATGTCTTTGCCCAGCGCTGTCGCGGACCCAGCTTGCCCGCCACGCACTCTCTCGATAGAGTCCCCCGGCCATGGCGGAACGGACGCTCTCGGAGCTGCGCACACACTTTGCCGAGGACGTGGACCTTGAGCTGAAGGCTGCCGTCGGCAAGGACGGCGAGGGGGCGCTGCCGCGCAACCTGTTTGAGACCTATAGCGCCATGGCCAATACGCAGGGCGGGCGCATCCTGCTCGGGATTCGGGAGGATTCTTTTGGAGCTTGGAGCGTTGTCGGCATCGACCGGCCGGAGAAGCTCAAGAAAGAACTCTGGGATGCGCTGAGCAATCGCCAGCGGGTCAGCACGAACCTTCTGCGCGACGCAGATGTTGAGCTGATCTCGCTCCAAGGCAAAGGGGTGCTTGCGATTCGCGTTCCGCGTGCCAGCCGCCACGAGCGGCCGGTCTATGTCGGTCCAAATCCCTTGGGCGGCACGTTTCGTCGACGCGGCGAAGGCGACTATCGCGTCGATGATGAGACGGTTCGTCGCATGCTGGCCGAGCAAGTCGAGGATGAGCGCGACGCACGCATCCTTCCGGGCTTTGGCCTTGCGGACCTGGATGGCGAGACGCTGTCGGCCTATCGCCAGCACTTCAAGACCACGCGGCCTGACCATCCCTGGCATGCGCTCTCGGATCCGGACTTCTTGGACCGGCTGGGTGCCTGGCGTCGTGACCGCAGCACACACGAAGAGGGGCTGACGCTGGCTGGGATTCTGATGTTCGGGCGTCTGCCGGCGATCCTGGACGCGGTGCCGAACTACATCGTCGATTACCAAGAGCGGCCGGAACCCAAGGCCGAGCCGCGCTGGGTGGATCGCATCACGACCGACGGCACGTGGTCGGGGAACTTGTTTGATTTTTATCGTCGCGCCATTCGCAAGCTGACCGAAGGCCTGAAGGTGCCGTTCAAGCTCACCGGCGATCGACGCACTGACGACACCGCGGTGCATGAGGCGCTGCGCGAAGCGCTGGTCAACACGATGATCCACGCCGACTATGCCGGCCGCGTCTCGGTCTTGGTCGTCAAGCGCCCTGACCTGTTTGGCTTTCGCAACCCGGGCGCCATGCGGGTGCCACCCGACTCGGCCCTGCGCGGCGGCGATAGCGACTGCCGCAATCGGCGGCTACAAAAAATGTTTCAGATGGTCGGGCTGGGCGAGCAGGCCGGGTCGGGACTGCCGAAGATCGCGAAGAGCTGGTCTGAACAGCACTGGCGCGCCCCGCTGCTCTTCGAGAAGTTTGAACCCGAGCAGACACGGCTTGAGCTGCACATGGTCAGCCTCTTGCCGGATGCCGTGCTTCAGGATCTGGACCGGCGCTTTGGGCAGCGGATGCGGACGCTGTCGAAGGTCGAACGGCTCGCGCTGGCCACCGCCAGCATCGAGGAGCGCGTCACGCATCAGCGGCTTTCGCAGATCACGACGGACCACCCGCACGATCTGACCAAGACGCTGTCGCGGCTGGTGCAGCATGGCTTCCTGGTGTCCGAAGGCGCGGGGCGTGGCACCACGTACTACCTGCCAGGGGAAAAGCCCGCCGAGCTGGAGCTGTTTGCGACGCGCAGTGAACCCGCACCGGTTGCAGGGCCGACGGGGCAAGCAGGCAGAACACCCACAAGTAGCTCCGAACACTTGGCCGGGGCGAGCTCCCAACAAATGGCGTCTAGCTCCGAACATTTGGCGCCTAGCTCCGAACATTTGGCCGGCAGCTCCGAACAAATGCCAGGCAGCTCCCAACATTTGGCGCCCGATGCGGATCCAAAGCTCCTCGCGATCGCGGCTCCGTTCCGGGATCGTCGCAAGGTCGGCAAAGAGGCCATGCGGGCGGTCATTCGCCGGCTGTGCGAGCAGGCGCCGCTGATGCTGGCTGATCTCAGCCGCCTCCTCAATCGTCCCCCCGACTCGCTGCGGGTCCATTACCTCAATCCCATGGTCAAGACCGGCGAGCTGTTGCTGAGCTACCCTGAACAGCCCACGCATCCGAGCCAGGCGTACCGAGCCGCGCAGCCCCAGTAACCACGGTGCCATCCGTCTAGCGTTGCTGAAATCCCCGGCCCGATGGACCACAGTTGGACCATCGTCACCTCATCATTTTCCAATTCCCGTCGCTGCGTGGCGTGCATATTTCTGTTGTCGAGCAGTGG
>JAEUJZ010000050.1 GCA_016794505.1 Myxococcales bacterium | reverse complement strand
GACCTAAGCAGCCGGTGCGCTCGTGCGGCGCAGCAGGCCCAGCGTGATGTGGCTGCGGGCATTGTTGCCGTAGGCGAGGCGCTCTCGTGGCTCCCAGCCCGAGCGGGACAGGCAGTCTTCGAGCTTGTCCGCGTCGTAGCGCTTGACGCGGAACACGGCGAAGCGACGGCGAGCCGGGCTGCCTTCGGCAGTCACGTTGGCTACGTACGTCAGCTCGTAGCTACCGCGCACAGAGCAGTCGGTGTTGAGGTCCATCACGAACTCGACATCGCGCAGTCCACGGACATATCGCTGCAGCGGCCCCACCAGCCACGCACGGTGACCGGGCTGCATGCCTGACACATACAGCGGATCAATCTGCCGGATCCGCTCGGGCAGCTCGGCGGGCGCATACGCGTTCGTGAAATCCGTCACGAAGAAGTCCCCTGCGGCCGTCGAGCTGAGCGTGTCGCGGAAGAAGCGCACCTCGTTATCCAGGTTGGCCAGCGTGCAGCCGAGCATAGTGAACACGCGGGTGCGCGTGCGGACATCGCGCGCCGAAAACAGGGGGTACTTCGCCAGATCGTGGAAGTTGCCATGCAGCGCAACAATGCTCTTTACCGTCGAGCCAAGTGCCTCACGAGCATTGGTATGCCCCACGGTCAACAGCGAGTGGCTGATGTCGAGCAGGAACAGACGGACGTCCTTGATGCCCCGCGAGCGGCCATGCTGAAGCAGGCTCTCGACGAGCTTGATTTCTCGCTTGGCATCGCCGCAGCCCAAGGCGATGACATCCAGGCCGCTGTTCTCCGCTTCGCTCGCAACCCGCTGCGCCACCTGATCGAGTGCGGACACCTTGCTAAACGCATCTAGATAGATCGAAGAACTTGCGAGGTCGAGCCAGTCTTTGGCTGACTGGTAGTCGAGATAGGCGGTCGTCTGTTCGAGCGATCCCCCCGCCCCGTTGAGCTGCTCCACCATCTCGCTGATCATCTGCGAGGGGTTGTAGTGCGGCGCAAGCCACGACGTCGGCACCACGCCATCGTTGGCTGAATCAAGCGCAATGTCTTCGAGCCGCAGCCCCAGTGGCGGCGCCGCGAGCAAGCGCAGCAAGACCTCGCGGCTCGGTCTGCGCTGGCCGCTCTCAATCGCGCGGATCATGCCTTCGCTGATGTCCACAAGCTCGGCTAGCTGCTTCTGCCCGAGGTTCGCGAGCACACGCTTGCGCTTGATGCGCCGCCCAAACTGCGACCAGTCGATCTGCACACTGCCATCGAGCCACAGCTCGTCCGGGTCATCGCTCAGGCAGACCAAGGCCTTCTGCAAGAACAGCAGGCACTCATGCAGAGAGACGTCGCGTGCATGCACCGGGGCCAGCTTCTGGGCATGCTGCACGCCCTCTGCGATGTGCTTGCGCAGGGCCCGCAGCGTGGCCGACGCATCCACTTCAGAGCCCGCCGAGACCGACGACGATACAGACGACGACACAGGTTCCACAGTCACCTCCGATTCGCGACTCGGGCCTTAGCACACCGCAAGCACCGTCAACAAGCGTGGCGCTGCTGTTGTGTCCGCTGTCGCGATCGTTTCTGCATCGCCACAGCCACAGCTCGCCCAGGCTGTCTTGGTAACGACAGGTAATACCGCGCGCTTGCTGCGCGGATATCGCCGGTCCTCGCCTCGGAGCATCCCATGGCAGCCATTCCCCCAACGAACGGCGGCATCGCATCCTGTCTGTCGCGCTGCTTCTGGCGTCCGCTGCGAAGCGACGCAGCACATCTGCCTGCAGCGCCTGCGGGCGTTTCGATCTTGCTGGTCCTGATCTTCTTGGAGCGCGTTGCCGGCTGCGCATTCAGTGCATCGCTGGTGCTTTATCTGGCGAGCTGTCCTGACCACTCGCAAGCTGAGGCGCTGCGGCTGGCAGCCACGGTCTCTGCCTTGGGCTACGCCGGTACGATCCTCGCAGGCTGGCTCGCTGACCGCTGGCTCGGTCTCCTGCGGTCACTGCGCTGGGGCTGTGCCGCGCTGATCAGCGGCTATGCGCTGCTGTCTCTGCACAGACCCCCTTCTCTGTTCGCCGCGCTTGCGCTGATTGCGCTGGGAAATGCGCTGTTCCGTCCAACGCTTTCCGCGTTGCTGTGTCTCTCGTATCCACCACGAGACGCGCGGCTCCCCGCTGCCCAGACTGTGCTTTATGTAGTCGCCAATCTGGGCGGCCTGCTGGGTGCGCTTGGCGCTGGAGCTTTGTTGCACTTCGCGGGCCGCGGCTCGTCATTTCGATTGGCCACCTGCGCCATGGGCCTTGGCTGTTTGCTCCTGCAGTACGGCTCAGGAGCTCTTCAGGCTCGGCCTTCAATCTCAAGTGCAGGTGCCCAACGATCTGCGTCTCCAGCATCGCGCCAGCGCTTCCACCTTCGGCAGCACGACGCCGTGATGTTCCTCGCTGCTCTTTTGGCCACCGCGCTACTCAGCCTGTGCTTCGGGCAGGTCGAGGGGGCGCTCCTCTTGGAGTTCTCGCACCGCATCGCCCCGCATAAATCGCACAGTCACATGGAGGCGCTCGCAACATGGCCTGTGGCGG
>JAEUJZ010000016.1 GCA_016794505.1 Myxococcales bacterium | reverse complement strand
TCGCTGCTCTTTTGGCCACCGCGCTACTCAGCCTGTGCTTCGGGCAGGTCGAGGGGGCGCTCCTCTTGGAGTTCTCGCACCGCATCGCCCCGCATAAATCGCACAGTCACATGGAGGCGCTCGCAACATGGCCTGTGGCGGTCCCCGCGGCCCTCGCCGTGACGCTCGGTGCTGGGCTCATGCGCTTTCTGCGCCGGCTGCGTTCAGATGCGCGGCTCCTCCAGCTCATTGCGCTAGGCTTGCTGGCCCTGGCGGCCGGATTTGCGGCTTTGCTGCCTGCCCATGCACAGCGGGGCAACCTGGTCGCGGAGATTGTCGGCCTCGTGTGCTGCTTGCTGCTGCTAACGCTGGGCGAGATCTTGATCGCACCCCTTTGCTTGGCGCTGCTCGCGCGGCTGGCTCCACCTCAACACCTCACACTCTGCATGGGCGCGTGGTATCTCGCGCTCGCGATCGGAGCGTTGCTGGCCGGCGAGGTAGGCGCGCTCTGGCTACGCTGGCCACGACTGCATGTGCTCCTGCTCCTCGCTCTCTTGCCGCTCGGCGGCGCGTTCCTCCTTGTGTTTCTGCTGCGCACCGATCGCAGGCGGCGATAACGCTGCATCTCCGCGTGCAGCGTGCGGGGACCCGCGGCACACGAAGGCTTGCTGGAAGATCAGGCACGAATCGCAGCGTGTTGCTTGTTCGGCCCCAGTGACAAAGAACGCGAACGTGAGCCCTTCCGTCACGAGTTGCAGGATCGAAATGCGTGGAACGCAAGCACATCCTGGCTCAACGGGCGCATCTGTCACGCGAACGCCGAACGTGAAGCTTTTGGAGACTAGATGCCTAGCATGTCCGAGACGTGTCCGTTGTCAGCTCTGCAGTCAGCACCGCGCGCGGCTCCGCCAGCATCACCATGTGGACACGCGTAACGGAGCGAATAACCCAGTGCAACGCGAACGCGAACGCGAACGCCACCCGCCAGCGCTGCAGCCGCACTGCAGTCGTACTGCAGCCGCATGGTATCCGCGCCGTATCCGCGCTGCATCCGCGTCGTAGCCACGCAGTATCCGGACAGTATCCGGAAGCGAGCCGGAACTTGGGCAAGCGGAACTTGCCTACTAGAGTTCAACAGAATCAGGACGTTGGCATAGCCCTATCGATCGAATCAGGTGCGGCTGCTGTTCGGCTGCTGCGCGGCTACGTTCCGGCTCCGTTCCGGATGCAGCACCGCTCGGTTCCGGCTCCGTTCCGGGTCGTTGTCGGCTGGCTGCTGCGTATGCCGCATCAGGCCGACGGTCCGCGTCACGCCAGCGAACGCGAACGGGAGGCTCGTAGTCAGCCACATCAGTGGATCGCGGATGCGTCGGCGGCGAACGCGACGTCGTCGGTGCAGTGCCTGCTTTATCGGGTTCCCCAGCTCGCGTTCTTCTCTCATCCTCTGGTTCTCGCGTTCAGAGTCCAAGCTGCATCAAGGTCAGGAGTCTCGCATCGCTGAATAGCTGATGGCTCGTAACCGCCCGCCCGCCCACATCTATCACGCTGCCCGCTCAGGGTTGAGACTCCCACGGGTCTGAAGGAGGAGAGGATGGAGGCATGGGAAATGGCGTTACGGGAGCGCAAGCTGGTCGAGCGTTTGCGACTACGGCGCTGGACCACGGCACAGAGGGCAGCGGTGCGGACGATCCAGCGGCGCGGCGGGCTGCCCGTGCGAAAGTTCTGTCGGCGTGTCGGGATCGCTGTCGGCTAGCTTCTGCGTGCGGTGCATTAGGCCAATTGGCAGTGTCACGGCTGCGAACGCGAACGGGCAGTTCGTTGTCGCTGGGATGAGCGGATCGGTGGCACCCGCCAGCTATTCCGACGCCGTGGGCGCAGTGCCTGTGGGGTCATGCGCTTCAGCGATGGGCTGACATGACGCTGCAATCGCTGCATCGGACCATGCATGGATTTCGTACGGCTAGGACCGAGGTCCGAGCCCTCTTGATGATCCGCAGGACCAGCAGTCGGTCATGGTTTGGCCAGCCGCCGCACCGCATCCTCGAACACCACCATCAGGCGGGCATCGTGCAGGAGCTTGCGGACTGCAGCACGCTCCTTCGGGGGCAGCGAAGTCTGTGGATGCTCAGGAAGCTTTTCATCGAGATGAAGAGCAGCAAAGCGAGCGTGTCGATAGATCGCGTATTTGAAGCGCTCGGGGTCAGTGGCCAGTGCGGCGATGGCTGACACTTCAGCGTCTGTGATGGATGGAAATGGAAGCGGCAGGTTGCTCATCTTCTCGGCTCCATCGCGGCGCAACTGGAACCACGCGGAGAGCAGATCCGCAGTCGCCGATCGCAGGCGCGTGTCCTGAGCGACTCGTCGCACGCGCTTCTGCTCGTCAACACCCAGGTCGAGGAGCTGCGCCGTGGGTGACGGTTCCCCTTTTCGCCGTGCATAGATGCACTGCGCTTCGTGCAGGAACAGGGCACACCGTTCGCTGTGCAAAACGATGCGCGTGAGTTCCTTAAGCTCGTCATCGGTCAACGGCGGATGGCACAAGGGCACGCACGATCGTGGCGCTGGTGCAGTGGTGGGCTCGGCCCTTGGTGCAGGCCTCGGCTCAATACTTGAGAGCGTTGGCGGGCCGCTTGTCTTTTCTCCTTCTGCTTCGCTCTGCCCCGCCACCGGGTGCGACTGGGCAGCGTCCGGCTCTGTCGGCTCTGGACTGATGGAGCAGGTTACGGGCTGCGCGACAAGCGCGGTCTCTGCGTGCGGTGGGTGCGCCAGAACCTCTTCGGTCGCCGGAATAAGCGTGCTGCCCCCTGCGGTTTGTGTTGCAGCAGTCTGGCTAGCGTCGTCCGCCGTGGACGCGAGCGGCTCTTGCGGCCCGGTCTCAATAGCAGACCCAGAGCTCAGGTCGATGGCGTTCTGCCCGGTAGAGGGAGCAGCTGTCTGCGACAGTTCGGCGCCGTGGCCTGCGTCTGGCACAAGCTCATGTGACGGTGGCTCTGGCTGTGGTTCCGGATCGCGCAGTGCATCAATCGCCACAGGTTCCTGGCTGGCGATTCGCGCGGATTCATCTGCTGGAGCCTTCGGTTCGCACGGTGGCTCAGGCGGGCCCAGAAAAAAGTGCAGCCCTGGTAGATAGCTCTCGCCCGATGGCGGGATGTGGGTCCCCTGTTCACTGACCCACAGCAGGCGATACACGATGCCGTCGCGCAGCCGGATGTCGTCGGGCAGTTCAAACGGGAGCAGCCGCCAGAATCGCATCGCGCCATCGGGGGCAGGGTCGGGCAGGATGCGCGGTGCATCCCGGTCATCGCGCCCAAGAAGGACCAGACGATAGCCCGCCGCCTCCGCAGGGGCCTGGGCCAACACCTGCTCCTTCAGCGAGATCTGGCGCCAGGGCGAACTCGTTGTATGCGGGACCGCGGGCTGCACGGCAACGCGAACGGCTGGACGGCGGGTCTCGGCACGACGCCCGGCCCCAACCGCTGGCGACGCCACACCCGGCACTGCGCGAGGCCCCCTTGGGTTGTCGGTTTGCGTTTTCGTTCGCGAGCGATAGGCGAGAGCGCGACAGGCGGCGTTGCAATACTTCCGACTGACCCGTGCTGGCGTTAGGATGTCCCGGTTACATTGCAGACATTGCATACATAGTTATCGTTTGAATGAAAATTTCTGTTTCTCATATTGAGATAACAGTCGATATTTATTCGAGAATTTTGCGAACGCAAACGATGCGCCTTTTTCCGACGCGGCGCGAACGGCACGCTAACGCAGGTCGCGAGGAACTGCCCGCAAGCTAAATGGGAGTTTGCGAATAGGGACAGCAAACGGAATTCTGACCTGCCACTCTTCATGATTATTCAGCAGGATTGGATATGGATAAAATTTGTGGACAAATCGAATCGTATAACTTGCAACCAATGCCACGCTTGGTGGCTCGAATGGATCTATCGTAAAAAAATTGTAGGCGCTGCGCGTGCGATTCAGCGTATTTCGATATGCGACCCGTAGTGGGATCGTCGGGAACCAATACGTCATGTTCCCCGTCCACAACCCCGCTTGATAGCCGCCAGCCTCGGGCGGGGCGCGACGGAGTAGTTCTAGCTGGAACTGCCGCAGCCAGTCCTCGTGGCGCTTCAGGACCACCTCACGCTCGTTTCGCTGCCGCAGCGTCTCTTCCTTGCGACGAGCTTCGCTCGCCTTGTTGCGGCAGACACGCCCGCAGTAGCGAGCCGATAGCCGATGTGTCCCCAAGATAGGCTTCTGGCAGATAACACAGCAAAATCCTTGAATCATAGTGACCTCGTTCGAGAATGTTAACACATTTTATCGTGTTGTAAATTCTGTTCTGTAAATCATTTATTTATCAGTAATTTCGCAGATTTGAACACTCAGCCTGCGTGACCTGCGATGTTCGGCCCCCTTTCATTGCTCTGAACCCCGGCCATTCAAACGCCGGTCATCCTGGGCTGTTCTCAGTCGCTTGCGATGGCAGTCCTGTTTGCTTTGTGCTGGGAATTCTGTCTTGGTAAGAAGTCACCTACACTGAGAAAACGGTTGTATATTCATCTCTTCCAATGATGTCGGGAAGGATGCGATGCGCCAGAACTCCCAGCGGTAGTTCTCATGAGCTAAGCGAGGTGCATCTGAGGAGAACCTGAGTGCTCGGTTGCGCAGCTCGGATGTGCTCCCTCAGAGAACCCTTGCCATTGTCGGAATCAGTGTTAATGACTGCTCCATTATGTTGATTAATAGTTACGCGAAAACTGTTTCGCATTGGCATTTTGTTTACCTGATATCGTTGGCACACGGAAGCCCGCGCGCTGGTCGTCGCATGAGCGGGGGGACGTTCTTGGTTGCGTTCGCGTTTCCGTTTGCGTGCTGGGTCAGCGCGGCGTCGATCGGGGAGTGGGAGCGGCGGCCTCTCGACGGCGAAGGAGGAGTTTGTGCAGCTCGGACACGGCAAAGAGAGAGAGCGCCAGGGCCAAAGTCACAAGCCACTGCGAGAGCGAGATCGGCTGCAGGTGGAGCACATCTCGCAGTCCCGGCAGGTGCATGGCGGCGATGTGCAGGGCCTGCGCAGTGAGCGTGCCGAACAAGAGCAGGCGATTGCGCAGCGGGCCGAGCGTGAAGAGAGACGCGGTCTCCGAGCGAATATTGCCGGCCTGGATGTTTTCAAACAGCACCAAGAGCAGCAGTACGCCGTTCTGCGCCTGCGGAACGGACCAGCCGTGATCCAGCATCCAGCGGTACGCGGTAAACGCGATCAGCGCCATCAGCACTGCCGAGACAGCGGTGCGCTCGACCATGATGCGGTTGAAGATGGGCTCTTTGGGGGGGCGCGGCGGGCGCTTCAGCTCGCCGCCTTCGCCCGGCTCGAACGCCAGCGCAACGTCTTGAATGCCGTTGGTGACCAAGTTCAGCCACAGGAGCTGAACCGGCCACAGCGGGGCTGGCAGCCCGAAGGCTGTGGTCAGCACGAACAGCAAGACCTCGGCCAGTCCGCTGGAGATGAGAAGGTAGATGACCTTTCGCACGTTGGCGTAGGCGATGCGGCCTTCCTCGACCCCGGCGACGATCGAAGCAAAGTGGTCATCGGTCAGGATCAGATCGGCGCTCTCGCGTGCGACGTCGGTGCCGCGCTCGCCCATGGCCACGCCGATGTGGGCGGCACGCAGTGCGGGCGCGTCGTTGGCGCCATCGCCAGTGACCGCCACAAAGTGTCCCAAGCGAGTCAGGGACTGAACGATCTGGAGCTTCTGGTTTGGCTCGACACGCGCGAAGACGCGAGCCTGCTTCACCAGCGCATCGACGGCTTCGCTGCCCTGCTGTGCGACGCGAGCAAGCACGGGCCCAGTCACGACTTGATCAGCAGTGTGGGCGAAGCCCAGCTCTTGCGCGATGGCTAGGGCGGTGACCGGATGATCGCCGGTCACCATCGCGACTTGAATGCCCGCTGCCTGACAGGACGCGATCGCATCTTTCGCGTCGGGACGCAGCGGATCGATCATCCCTACGAAGCCGAGGAAGACGAGGTTGCGGAGATGATCGGCCGTGAATAAGGGAGCGGATTCTTTCGCCGCAGCGTCCATCTGCACAGCGCCAGCCGCGATGGCGAGCACGCGATAGCCTGCCTGGGCTAGCTCGGTGGCCGCGCGCTCTAGCTCCTCCGGCACGATGGGTACATCGCCTCTGCGCGTGGCCATGGTTGAGCACATCGGCAGGACCCGCTCGCCAGCCCCCTTGACCACGGCTAGCAGCTGACCGTCTTCCCGATGAAGGGTCGCAGCGAAACGGTGTTCAGGCTCGAAGGGGATCTCGGCGATGCGGGGATGCGAGCCTTCTAGCGCGGCGTGCTGGACACCCGCCTTGTGGGCCATCACCAACAGCGCGACGTCCACGGCATCGCCGTGGTTTACCCAGCTCCCCTCTCGCAGACCAAAGAAGCCATCGTTGCACAGGGCCGAGGCAGTGCAGAGCCGCTGGATCAGCGGACGATCTTCAGCCGGTGCTGCGATCTCTCCTTCGGGCCGCATGCCGTGCCCCCTGATCTCAAGCGCTGCGCGTTGAGGCAGGGCGATGCGGCGCGCCGTCAGCTCGTTGAGGGTCAGCGTTCCGGTCTTGTCGGATGCAATGAACGTGCAAGATCCCAGGGACTCGACGGCCACCAGGCGGCGAGCGATGACCTTCCGCTGACCCATGCGCCGCGCACCAATGCTCAGTGCAACCGTCAGTGCGACAGGCAACCCCTCGGGAATCGCAGACACAGCGAGCGCCACCGCGAGTAGAAAGACTTCGCCGACTGAGCTGCCGCGCGCGACGGACACTCCGCCAAGCAGGAGCACGGCCACACCGACCGCGATCGCGATGCGATGGGTGAATCGATCCATGCGCACAAGGAGGGGTGGCTTGGTCGCGTCTGCGCTCCCCAGCGAGGCGGCGATCTTTCCAATCTGGGTGCGCAGGCCGGTGGACACAACGACGCCAAGCGCCCGCCCACGGGTCATCAGCGTTCCTGCGAACGCCATGTTCTTTCGATCGGCAACAGCGGCATCGCTGGGCAGCACCACGCCGGCAGACTTGCTGACGGCAAGCGATTCGCCCGTGAGCAGAGACTCATCGATCTCGACTCCAGCATCGGAAGTCAGGCGGATGTCCGCCGGGATCTTGCTGCCGGCTTCCAATACGACGAGATCACCCGGCACCAGCTCGCTTGCCGGAAGCTCTTGGTCCTCGCCATCGCGGACGACATAGGCTCGTGCCAACGTGAGTGCGCGCAACGCCTCGGCGCTCCGCTCGGCACCGTACTCTTGTATCGAGCCAATGAGGGCGTTGACTAGGAGGACAGCGAAGATGAAGCCGGCATCGGAGAAGTCGCGCATCGCCGCGGAGATCGCTGCGGCAATGAGCAGGATGTACACGAGTGGGTTGCGGAACTGACGAACGAAGACAACCCACACACCGGGCGGTGGATCATGCGGCAGCTCGTTGGGGCCATACTCCGCAAGGCGGGTTGCAGCGTCGGCACTACTTAGCCCTTTGTGGGTGCTGGCCAGAGCCGCGTACATTTGTTCAGCAGTCAGGGAGTGCGCGCCATCGCTGGCTAGCCGGCGATGAACATCCTTGAATTCCGCAGACATCAGCGATTCCTTTGCTTTGATGATCAGGCTGGGCCAGCTTCGCGCGGAGCCAGCCGCCCCCCTGGACTTCAGGCAGCAGCGAGCAGGAGCGCGTACGAGAATGAGCAATTGCTGTGCCTGCATGAGTCGTTTGCCCACTCGTATGGACTTGCTCGCCTCCCGAGCAGAAGCAAAGGGACCGCGGGCCGCTAAGGTGGTCTAGCTCTGGCACCCCCTGTCGTGCTGATCGTCAAGAGCCGAGCAGTTGAGGGAAGCCGAACTCTGAGCGGACTCGAACGGTTCTGTCGGATGCGCGGCTTCATGCCGTGCGGGTGGCACATCCTTTGCTGTCCGTTGGATGCTTCGGACCGGCGCTGGCACGTGTCGTTCCTCCACCGACTGGCCTTGGATCGCGTGACTGGCAATGGATGCACCTTCTCGTCGAACTCCTATCCCTTGGCCCCTGCCCCGTCTGTTGGGGACACGCTGGTCGCGTACCCTGTTTCTAAGCATCCTCGTCGGGTTGTTGTCGGGACTGGCGGCCCGAGCACTGGAATCGCTGGTGGATCTCGGCTTCCCTCGCCTGATTGGCCAAGTCTTAAATAGCAAGCCGGGAAGCCGCTTTGAGCCCCACCTGGGTGTGCTGGTGTTGCCCATGCTTGGCGGGCTGGCCTCTGGTCTTGTCGTCGCGTTTCTGTGCAGGCCCACGCGCGCCCATGGAACCGCGGTGCTGATCGAGGCGTTCCATCACGGCAGCGCTGAGCTATCGCTACGCGACTCCGCACTCAAGGCCTTCGCGGCCGCGATCGTCATCTCGTGCGGTGGGTCGGTGGGCAAAGAGGCTGCGATCGCTGTGCTCTGCGCAGCGATCGGTACCGCGGTCAGTCGCAAGCTAGGTGGCGGAGTGCGCGAGCGGCGCCACTTCCTGGCGGCTGGATGCGCGGCCGGCGTCGGCGCAATCTTCCAGACGCCGCTGGGTGGGGCGCTCTTTGCATGCAGTGTGCTCTACAGCGAGCCAGAGTTCGAGGCCGAGGCGCTGATGCCCTCGTTCATCGCCTCAGTGACCAGCTATTCCACATTCATGGCCTTTGGTGGCTATGGGCATCGCCTGCTCAGCGGCACAGAGCGCCTCACTTTCAGTCATCCGCTGGAGCTCGTTCCATATGCCGTGCTGGCCGCTCTGTGTGCTTCTGCCAGTTTCTTCTTCTATCACTCGCTACGCATCGCCAGCGCCCTGCGCCGCCGCAGCGGTCTGCCGCGCTGGTCGACAGCGGCAGTCGCTGGTCTGATCGGGGGTGGGATCGCCGTTGCATTTCCACAGATCATGGATGCTCGGTACCGCTTCATTCAGGGAGCGCTGGATGGGTCGCTGGGCCCGCCACCGTTTGAGGGGTTTGCCCTGTGCTTCCTCTTTGTCGTGCTAGCCAAGTGCATCGCCACGGCGCTGATGATGGGGGGCGAGAGCGCAGGAGGCTTGTTCGGCCCAGTCGTGTTCATCGGCGGCGTAGTTGGTGCGGCGACCGGCGCGTTGATCCAGCTTGTGCTGCCTGGGGCAATCCCTGAGACCCTACGAGCCGCCCTGGTCCCCGTCGGTATGGCGGGCGTATTGGCGGCATCGCTGCGAACGCCCTTGGCTGCCGTCGTAATGGTCACGGAGATGACTGGCAGCTACGGTCTGATCGTGCCGCTGATGCTGGTTAGTGTCGCATCGTACGCACTGGGGCGCCGCTATGGTGTTTATGCCGAGCAGGTACGGACACCAGAGGAGTCGCCAGCTCATGCCGGAGACACGGTGCGCAGCTGGCTCGAGTCGCGTCAGGTGCGAGCTCTCATCCAGTCAGACTGGCCGCACGTGACGGACCCGCGCGCCACGCTGCCAGAGACGCTGGCCAAGATTCCGCCCGGTACCCAGCCAGTCCTCATCGTGGTCGCGCAGGGGGCCGTCGTGGGCTTCATTTCAACGGCGGAGCTCCTTTCCGCCACGGATCTAACGGACGGCAAAGAGATCATCGTTGCTGCCGATATCATGAACGCCAGCACGCCCTGTCTGCGCTCAGACGATGACTTGTACACGGCACTGGAACGCTTCCGCCAAGCGGGGGTCGATGTCTTGCCTGTCGTCGCCCGCGACGGACGTAGCTTTGTCGGCGTTCTGGAACGGGCATCCATGCTGCGCGAGATGCGAGAGCACATGGCTACCCGAAGTGCGGCAGCGCTGCGCGAGCACGCTGCTTTTTCCACGCTGGCCAATGACGTACAGCTCGATGATCTACTCGCCGTGCTCAGCCAGAAGAACACCGAGACAGTGGTTCGCATGCGCGTTCCCAGCGAGGCTCTTGGCCTATCGCTGCGTGATGCCGATTTCCGTCGTCGCTTCGGTGTATATGTCATCGGGATAGAGACCAACGGCAGGCTGTTTGCCCCTCCTGACCCGCAGCGACCGTTGGGCCAGGATGATGTCCTCATTGTGATGCAAACACGCCATCCCGCGGATTCGCCGTGATGAAGCAGCGGACCAAGTCGATTCCCGTCGCTGCAGTTCGCCAACGCCGCCATCGGAGCGCAGAGATTCGCGAAGTCGTTCCCTCCAAGTAATCTCGCCGCCGCCCTCAGCCTGCGGCTGAAGTATTGTGCATCTGGCATGCGCCATCCTCGCTTCCTCCTTTTTGCTCTCATCGCATCGACGCTTGCGCTTGGGGTTCTCGACTACGTCACGGGGCCCAGGCTGTCGTTCAGCTTGTTCTACCTGGCCCCGGTGGCGCTTGGCGGCTGGCTGCTGGGCGTTCGCGCGGCCTGGGTGCTGACGGCGGCGGTGTCTCTGGCGCAGTTCTCAGCAGACTTTTCCTGGGGTGGGCAAGAGGTGTCGCTGATCACGCTGTGGAATGCCTTCACGCGCATCACCGCGCTGGGTGCGCTGGGGCATGTGGTGGCCTGGCTGCGTCGCGACCGCGACCGTCTGGATCACCTGCTGACCGAACGAACATCGGCCCATGTCGCCACGGTGGATCAGCTGCGGCATCGCGACCGCCTGGCGCTGGTGGGGCAGATCGCATCGGGCCTTGCGCATGAGCTGGGCACGCCGCTCAACGTCATCGACGGTAGAGCGCGGCTGATGGCCGAAGCCGAGCTCTCGATGGAAGAGCGCAGCGCGCACGTGCGCAGCATCTTGGAACAGACCGAACGCATGACGCGCATCATCCGCCAGCTCCTCGACTTTGCGCGCCGCCGCGGCCCAGACGTTGGCCGCGTGGATCTGCATGATCTGTGTGGCCGCGTGCTGGATCTTCTGCGGCCCCTCGCGAGCAAACGAGCCGTGGAGCTGAAGCTGCTTCCCATCGAAGGAGACGGCGTGGCCGCGGTGGACTACAACCACATCCAGCAGGCGATCAGCAACTTGGTCATGAATGCCGTGCAGGCCATGCCCGAAGGCGGAGAAGTCTCCGTCCGCATCGCGGGTGCGGCGGATGAAGACTTGATCGTATCGGTGTCAGACACAGGCATGGGAATTGCGAAAGAAGACCTCGGGCGCATCTTCGAGCCGTTCTTTACGACCCAAGGTGCTGGCCACGGCACAGGACTCGGACTCTCGATCACAGAGGGCATCGTGAAAGACCACGGCGGCACCATTGAAGTCACAAGCGAAGTCGGACGCGGCAGCAGTTTCACGCTGCGACTGCCGCGCGCGCAGCGATCCCACACGGCGGAGCGCACATGAGACCCCAGGTCGTGGTGGTCGATGACGACCGCGCCATGTGCGAGCTATTGGAGCTGGGCTTGGGCAAGCGCGGCTTTGACGTGCGTCCCACTACCGACCCACGCAAGGTCCTCGATTTGCTGCAGCAAGGCTCGGTGGAGGCGGTGGTGACCGATCTCAACATGCCGGGGAAAAACGGCATCGAGCTGACGCGGCAGGTCGTCGGCAATCGTCCCGATCTGCCGGTCATCGTCATCACCGCATTCGGTAGCATGACGTCAGCGATCGAAGCGATGCGGGCCGGCGCGTATGACTTTGTGACCAAGCCGCTTGAAGTCGATGCCCTGGCGATCGTGCTGCAGCGCGCGATCCAGCATCGAGCGCTGCGCGAAGAGGTCAAGCTGCTGCGCCAGGCCGTCGCGATTACGAAGAGCAATGACCTGCTCATCGGCGAGAGCCAAGAGATGCGCCAGGTCTTCGACCTGCTGACCCGTATTGCCGAGGCAGATATCTCGATTCTGATTCTGGGAGAGAGCGGCACTGGCAAGGAGCTCGTCGCTCGTTCGTTGCACGCACGTAGTCCACGCAGGGACCAACCTTTCGTGGCGGTGAACTGCTCGTCTTTGCCGGAAGCCCTGCTAGAGAGCGAGCTGTTTGGGCATACCCGCGGCGCCTTCACCGACGCCCGCACTCCGCGTCGTGGTCTGTTCCAGCAGGCGCACGGCGGGACGCTGTTTCTCGACGAAATCGGCGACCTTCCGCTGTCTCTGCAGCCACGGCTTTTGCGAGCGCTGCAAGAGCGCAAAATCCGTCCGGTGGGCAGCGACACCGAGGTCGATGTCGACGTGCGCGTGCTCGCCGCAACGAATCAGGATCTAGAACGAGCCGTTGGCGAGAAGCTGTTTCGTGGGGACCTGTTCTATCGTCTGAATGTTGTCCAGCTGCGCTTGCCACCCCTGCGAGCCCGCGGCAACGATGTGCTGCTGCTGGCCCAGCACTTCTTGAATCAGGCAGCCGCGCGACAGAGCAAGCGCGTCGAGCGAATCAGCACACAAGCGGCGGAGCGGCTGCTTGCCTACGCCTGGCCGGGCAATGTCCGCGAACTACAAAACTGCATCGAGCGCGCGGTGGCTCTGACCGCCTACGACCAGATCGGCGTCGACGATCTGCCCGAACGAGTCCGCGATCATCGCCCGTCACCGATCCTAGTCGCCAGCGATCATCCAAGCGAGCTGGTGTCGATGGACGAGATCGAGCGCCGCTACATCCTGCGCGTGCTCGATGTGGTGGGCGGCAACAAGACGCTTGCTGCACAGATCCTGGGCTTCGACCGCCGCACGCTGTACCGCAAGCTAGAGCGCTACGGCGTCACCTTCTGACTGTGACAATTTGCTACGAATTGGCAAAACGCCCCAGCCAAGCTGGCTCGGCGCCGAGCCACTATTCCTTGTCAGCCTTCTTCGCAGCTTTCTTACCGGCCTTCTTGGCTTTCTTCGCGGCCTTCTTGGCCTCTTTGTCTTCCTTCTTGGCTTCGTCTGCAGGCTTGTCCTCTGCGAACGCTGGCACTGCAATCGAAAGCGCGAACAAGGCGGCCAGGCTCATCACTAGCTTCTTCATGGGACTCTCCTTGGGGTGTTTGACTCGTCCACGATGGACGCGAACCGCTGTCTTGCAGCCGGGATGCCACATCGCGCGACGCGCGAACTAGTGCGAGTCGAGGTTCAGCAAGCGCGCATCCACATCGGCGAGAAGCTCGTCGAAGACCTCTTGGCTTAGCGTCCCTTTGCGGAAGGCGGCCAGGATCGCGTCTTTTTCGACCACCAGCATGTGCCTTCGTGCAGCCTGCTGCTCCTCACCGCGTAGCTCCTCGGCCTTGAGATGCATGTCCTTGATGCGCTGCTCGGCTTCGGCGATGGCTTGGCCATACTCCGCTCGCACCTGCGCAACAGACTCCGCATGCACGGCACCATCTTTCTGTAGCTGATCAAGGGCGGACAGCGCCGCGGTCTTGGCGCGCAGGACACCGCGCTCGCGCTCGTAGTCTCTGCGATCCGCGACGAGCCCCGTGAGCCCGAGCTTTCGCAGGAGTGGCCCCATGCTGAGCCCTTGCAACAGAATCGACAGGATGACCACGCCAAAGGTCATCGTCACCAGAAGCTCGCGATGCGGAAAGTCGCGCGGCAGGGCCAGGGCCAGCACCATCGACAAGCCGCCGCGCAGGCCGCCCCAGGTCAGCACCGCGCTCCAGGCCCATGGAATGCTCTCGCGCGTGCGACGCAGAAGCGGCGTCGCCAGATAGATCAGCGCGGCACGTCCAATCGTCACTGCCAGGTAGGCGACCAGGATCGGCTGCCACGAGCGCACGAGGTTGCTTAGATGCACCTCGAAACCGATCAGCAGAAACACGATCGAGTTGAGCGCGAACGCGACGTATTCCCAGAACGACTCGACGGCTATGCGCGTCGACGGGCTCATCCCCGTTCGCGCGCCATAGTTGCCACAGAGCATGCCGGCGGCAACGGTCGCGATCACGCCCGACAGGTGAAAGTGCTCGGCCAGAATGAAGCTGCCGTAGGCGGCAATGGTCGTCAGCGTGATTTCGATCATGGGGTCGTCGACGCGCTGCGTGAGCTTGGACGCCAGGTAGCCAATCGTCACGCCGACCAGCGTGCCCAGACCGACGACGCGCACGAAGTCGAGGACGGCCCCACTTAGCGAGGACGTTCCCCCCGTGACCGCCCCCAAGATCAGCGTGAAGAACACCACCGCGGTGCCATCGTTGAGCAGGCTCTCGCCTTCGACCAGGACGGCGAGGCGCTTGGGAGCGCCGAGGCTCTTGAACAGCGCGACCACCGCGATCGGATCGGTGGCGGCGATCAGCGCCGCAAACACCAGCGCGTGCGAGAACGTGAAGCCATCGACGAAGTGCAGGGCATTGGCCACTGGCTGCAGCAGCAGCGCGGTCAAGCCGATGGCGGCCGCGACACCCGGCACGGCCAGCGCATGAATCGCGAGCTTGTTCTGCCAGAACTTCTGGAAGTCGAGATGAAACGCTGCCTCGAAGACCAGGCCGGGCAGAAAGATCGCGTACAGAAGCTCTTTGGTCAGGTGCGGCGGCCCGATGGCGCGGACCGTGCCCAGAACAAGTCCCGCGACGACCAGCGCGACGGTGTACGGAACTTTCAGCCAGCGTGCCGCCAAGGCCACGGCCGTAGCGACAGCAAACAGGGTGACGAAGACCGCTTCAAAGTGCATGGAGATCGCTTGAGTGTACTGCGGTTGTTCGGGCACGCGGCGACAACACCAGCGGCTCCGCTCGTCTGCGCACCCAAGCCAAGGAGAGCCGGATTGCTCAAGCGGGCTGCGAGGGAGCCGCTGGCATCTTGGTCATAAGCAAGTCAGGTGCCATCGGGGAATTTCTGTTCCACCGCAGCGCGCGAGTGCTGCGCGGTCAAGCGTATGAACGCGAACCAGAACGGCAGCCCACCCCGCACCTTCCGAATCGCACTCAGTGCTCACAGCTCCGTTGAGCTCTCGGCCTCGTCGGCGCTAGCCGCCCCATGCGGGTCGCTCGGCGACTGCAGTAGCAGGCGCCCCAGGATCAGACTCAGCGTGCCCGCGCACAGGCTGGCCCCCAGGATGCCCAGCTTCGCGGCAGCCAGCAGCTTGGGATCCGTGAACGCTAGCTGCGCGATGAAGAGCGACATCGTAAAGCCAACGCCCCCGACGACGCCCAAGACCAGCAGGTGACGGACGGACAGATCCCGCGGCAGCACAGCCATGCGCAGCCGCAGCGCGACAAGACATGCGAGCAGAATTCCCAGGGGCTTGCCGATCAAAAGACCGATCGAACTTCCGCTGAGCACGGCCAGCGCAGGGCCAGTCGGAGCATTGCTGTCTAGCTGCACGCCCGCATTGGTGAGAGCAAACAGGGGCATGATGAGGAACGCGACCCAGGGATGCAGCGCTTCGATCAGCGCCTCTGCGGGCGACATCGCTTCCCGACGCGCTCGGTTAATGGCGCGCAAGTGCGCGCTGAGCTGCGACGGCGACACCGAATGGCTGGGCTGAGCCAGAAGCTCGCCTAGCTGCTGCTGCAGATCCTGCACAAAGCCGCCTGGGCCTAGCCAGGCCCGCACAGGAGTCAAAAGCCCAACCAGCACTCCCGCAATTGTCGGGTGTACACCCGCCGCATAAATCCCCGCCCAGGCGACGACGGCCGGCGGGACATACAGGGCTTTGTGACGAACCCCACTGCGTTGCAGGAGCAGGATCGCGGCGATTCCTGCGGCGGCGACTGCGAAGCCCGAGAGCACCAGATCTGACGAGTAGAACAGCGCGATGACCAGGATCGCTCCCAGGTCATCGATCACCGCCAGCGCCAACAGCAAGACACGCAGCGCCGGCGGCACCCGTGGCCCGAGCAGCGTCAGGACTCCGATAGCGAACGCAATATCGGTAGCCATCGGCACGCCCCAGCCTGAGCGCGTCGCTGCGGCCCCCGCCATGAGCAGATACAGCAGAGCCGGCACGATCATGCCCCCAAAGGCCGCAGCCAGCGGCAGCAGGGCTCGCTTCCACTGCGATAGCTCACCGTGATCGACTTCGCGGCGGATCTCCATACCGACGACGAAGAAGAACAGCACCATCAGGGCATCGTTGACGAACCACGACAGCGATCGCTCAAAGCCCCAGCCGCCGATGCGCAGTCCGAGCGAAGTATC
This sequence comes from Myxococcales bacterium, assembly GCA_016794505.1. GTDB lineage: Bacteria > Myxococcota_A > Polyangia > Palsa-1104 > JAEUJZ01 > JAEUJZ01. The sequence continues at coordinate 205,177 of JAEUJZ010000016.1, read as the reverse complement.
CAGCAGGCGCTGGTATGTCACAGCCCAGGGAGAGTTGGCCCATAGAAGCGCGATCAGGGTCGCGACCAGCAGCAACACGCCGCTTGCCGCTTCGATCTGCAGGAAGCGCTCTAAGGGGCGAGCCGTCCGACGGGCAAGGCGCAGAAGTGGCTCCCAGGCTTCCGGGGGGGCGGGGCGGAGAGCGGAATCAGAGCGGGGCAGCACATCAGCCATGAGTCGTGATCCAAGTGGCAGAAATGCAGCAAGACACAGGCCAGCCCCGTGTGCCTTGAGTGGCACGCTGCCTGCATTCTTTTGCATCGTTCAAGAAGGGGGAGGCATGGCCGAAGACGTGTTCACTACGAAGCCAGCAGCGGCAGGGCCGCTCGTGCCTGCGTCGGAGATCGCAGCGTTCATTGAGCCGCAGGCGATCGATGAGCTGCTTGCGCCTTGGCTGCCAGATGCCGGCGAGCGCGCGATGATCGTTCGCTGCCTGCTGGATGTTGGCCCTGCGCATCACCGTGGATCGAACTATGTGCTGCTGCGCTTGCTTGGCCTGCTGCTGAAAAAAAATGGGAGTCCGCCGCCTCGATCTGAAAGCCCTGTGAGCGCACCGATTCGGCTGCGCATCCCACCATCGCTGGATACGGCAAGTGAGCCGGCGGCGTATCCGCTGGGTGTGCCGACGGCGGTGCTTGAACGCCTGGCCCCGCGCGGATCACGTGCGTGGGTGGCGATGATCGACTGCCTAAGCGATGGCCCACCGCAGCACTCGCTGGCCAATGCCGCCATGCTGCTGCTGATCGATGCCTTGTTGCGCGCGGGAGAGAGCGCAGCATGAGCAAGCTATCGTCGGCGCTTGTGCAGTCCTTTGCCGTCGCCGCGACGGAGCTTGGCTTCTGCTCGGCGGCCTGGCTGTTTGCCGAACAGGTCGCTGCCGATGGCGGCGATGCGCAGGTACGGGCACTGCGCGACACGCTGGGGCGCACCTATCCGGTCTTGGATGCTGTCTGCGCTTCGTGGCTCGACGGTGAACGCCAGCCGGTTGTCGAAACGGCAGCCGTGCTCCACGCCCTACTGGGGGCAAGGACGCTTGTGGTGGTTGGCTTCGAGTCGCGCTTTCTGGATGCGCTGCTGCCGCAGCTTGGCGACCGCGAAGTTCATCTGCTGTCCAGCGGCCACGTCGACGATCTGACCTGGGGGCGCATGCTTGCCAACTTTGACCCGGCGGTGCGCAGCATCGATCTGGTGTCGTTTCAGCGGCTGGCCGGCAGCCAGACAGCCCTGTTGTGCATGGTCTATGGCGCGACGGAACACGCGGTGCACGTTCCGCCGGCCTGGCTGCGTCTGTTCGGCGATGACGTGCGGGCGCAGTTTCGATCGTTTGTCGGCTGGGATGTCCTGCGACGGTCCATGTATGTTTATCCGCGCTGGCTGGTCGAAGTGCCACGGCACGACTTCGCGAGGATCGTATGAGCGTGGCGCAGGCTTCCCTGGCATCGCTGCTGGTCCTGACCCTGATCGCGCAGGCCGCCATCCCCAGCCTGCGCGTGGTGATCGTGATCACAGGTGCCGCGCTGTCGTGTCTTTTGGTGACGCTGCTGGGGCTCGGCACGACACATCAGCTGATGGCCGAGCTCCCTTGGGACGTGCTCATCCTGCTGGTTGGCTTGGGCCTACTGTCCGAGATCTTCGCCGCGTCCCGCCTGTTTGGTCTACTCGCGGTCCGCATCGCGCGACTCAGCCAGGCGCAGCCTCGCCGCTTGCTGATCTACTTTTCCGTCGGGATGTATCTGGTCAGCGGGCTGGTGAACAACCTCACGGCGCTGCTGCTCGTCCTGCCGATCTTGCACATCCTGCTCAAGCTCATGGGCTTTCCACAGCGCTATGTGTCGTGGCTGCTGGGTGTGCTCTTGGTCGCCTGCAACCTGGGCGGCGCAGCCACACCCATCGGCGACTTCCCGGCGATTCTGCTTTTGGGCAGCGGGCGCATGACGTTTGTCGATTACCTGCGGTACGCGGCCCCGCCCACCATCCTTTCCTTGCTGGGACTTCTGGCGCTGGTCATTGGATTTGTGCGACCGCAGCGCAGCGTCGAACGCGACGCGCTGACCTCGCGCCTGTCGGTGGCGATCATGGGGCGCATGTATCGAGGCGTCCGCCTCGACCGTCGACGTTTCATTCCCGCGGCGCTGCTTCTCATGGCCATGCTGCTTTTCTGGACGCTGCTGCCACCGCAGAGCGGCATCAGCGCCGACCTTGTGTGCTGGCTGGGGGTCGCAGTCGCGCTGCTCATCAACCTGCGCTATGGCGAAGACCTGCTGCGTACGCGCGTCGACATCGAAGCGGTGCTGTTCCTGCTATCGCTGTTTGTGATGGTGGCGGCCGTGCGGCACAGCGGGCTGTTTGCTGCGCTGTCGCAGCTCCTCGTGCGCTTGCCCATGTCACCACAGGGTCAGCTTGCCGTCTTCCTGATCGCTGCGGGGCTGCTGACCGGCCTGTTTTCGGCGGGGCCCAGCATGGCCGGACTTCTGGAAGTTGCGCACGCGCTGGCTCGTCACTTGCCCCCGCACGTCGTCTACGTCGGGTTGGCGCTGTCGGTCTGCGCCGGTAGCTCGCTGTTTCTGACCGCGGCGACCTCGGGCCCGATGGCGCAGGCGCTGACCGAGCGCGCCAAGCTCTGTGACAGCCACGGTCGCCCGCTGCACTTCGGCTTCATGGAGTTTCTACCCGTCGGCCTGCTCAGCTTCGCAGTCATTCAGAGCGTCGCGCTCGCCTACGGCTGGTGGTTCTCGCGCTAGCGCGGCGCGAGTCGTTTACCCATTCCCGAGCAAGGTGAGCAAGCGATCGATCTCGCTCTGCTGCTTCAGATACAGAGCGGCTTGTGAGCCCCGTCGATGGCCTACGCGGATTCCCAAAATGCCGTGCCTGCGCCCTAGGGTAAACGCGTGCTCATCCGTCGCATCGTCGCCGACATAGATGGCGTGCGTCTGTGCTAGCTGTCCCATCATCCGCAGCAGCGCCTGTCCTTTGTCCAGCGCGGTCGGGGGCAGCAGGTTGATGACGTACTTGCCGCGGATGAGTGCTCCAGCAGAAAGGCAGCGAGCGGCCTGCTGCACGGCTGTTATCACGGCCGCCCGCGCGAAGGCTCGCCGATAGTGAACAGAAAGCGAGATCCCTTTGTCCTCAAGCTCTACGCCCGCCAGACGGGCCAGGTGCGTCCGCAGAAAGAGGATCGCCTGACCGGTCCAGCGTCGCAGCGGCTCGGGATCAAGCCACGGCTCACTGCCATGGTTGCCGATCACTTCCGACACCGGAATGCCAGCCAAGCGCAGCCCGACGTCGACGCGCGAGCGCCCCGAGATCACCACGCAAGGCTGTCGCAGCGCGAGCCTTCGTAGCAGCGCAGAGGTTGTGTCGGCCATCGCGGCAGCCGCTGGCTCTGCGACAATCGGTGCCAGGGTGCCGTCGAAGTCAAACGCCAACACAGGACGGTGATGCAGCCATGCGCCGATCATGGCCGTGCCCGCTGGGCCCAGCGCCCAGTTCATAGCGGCACGCCAAAGCGAGCCCACGCCGGTAGATCGGGGGCCGAGGCCGAGGTTGATGTCTCGCGCAGTCGGTGTTTCAGGCGCTCACGCTCGCGAAGGCGCGCAGCGTCGAGCAGCATTCGCCCTGCCCAGCGGTAGACGTTGAACTCTGCCACCAAGCTGCGTAGTGCGCGCATGCGGTCGCGCTGTGCAGCCGCGGTCATCGTCAGTGCGGCATGCATCGCTGCGCTCGCTTGACCGATGTCGTACGGATTGACGATCAGCGCTTCGGTCAGCTCGTGCGCAGCGCCTGCGAACTGGCTTAGCAACAGCACGCTCTGCTCGTCATCCCGCGCCGCGATGAACTCTTTGGCTACCAAGTTCATGCCGTCATGCAGGCTGCTGACGTAGCAAAACTCCGCGGCGCGATAGTAGCGAAACACCGTCGGTGGCTCGTGGTGAGCGCGGGAAAACACAATCGGCTTGTAGCGGTCCGTGCCGAAGCGCTCGTTGATGCGCGCGGCGAGCGCTTCCAGGCTCTCGTTCAGTGCGCGATAGCGCGGGATCACGGTACGGCTTGGTGCCCCAAGCTGAACAAAGACAAAGCGTCCGCGCAGCTCGGGGTGTTGCTCCAGCAGGGCCTCAGCCGCCAGCAAGCGCTCTTCGATTCCCTTGGTGTAGTCGATGCGATCGATGCCCAAGCCGATCAGCGCATCAGACGAAAGCCCGAGCTCCTTTCGCACTGACTCACGACAGGCTGACACCGATGGCGCTTGTTCTGCCCACGGGTTCGGCCAGGCGATTGAAATTGGATACGGTCGCACCAGCGTCGTGTGACCTCGGCGCACGACGGCGTTGTGACTGTGATCGATGCGCGATTCCAAGAAGCGATCGACGGCTTCTAAGAAGTTGTTGCAGTGGGCCTGCGTATGAAAGCCCACGATGCTGCTGCCCAGAAGACCGGCCAAGAGCTCGCGATGCCATGGGCAGATGCCGAAGCGCTCGGCACTGGGCCACGGGATGTGCCAGAAGGTGATGATCATCGCCTTGGGCAGACGCTGTCGGATCAGCGCGGGGGCAAGCGCGAAGTGATAGTCCTGCACCAGCACGATCGGATCTTCGGTCTGGGCCTCGGCGCAGACCGCATCGGCAAAGCGCTGGTTCACGTGGCGATACTGCTCGAAGTCATGACCGCGAAACTCGGGGCGGGCATGCGCCAGATGGCAGAGCGCCCACAGTCCCTCATTGGCAAAGCCATAGTAGTAGCCGCGCTCTTCGTCTTCGGTTAGCCAGACCCGGCGCAGCCAGTAGCGGTCCTCTTCCTTGCTGCCGGGAGGCACGCGCAGCCGGCCGTCAGCGTCGGCGGTCTCGCGATCAGCGCTGCCGCTACCATGTGCGATCCAGACGCCAGAGCAGGCGCGCATGACCGGCTCGACCGCGGTCACCAAGCCGCTGGCGGGATGCAGAACCGTGATCTGACCGCTCGCATCGCGAGTGTGAATATAAGGTTCACGATTGGCCAACAGCAGCACCTGCTCGCCCTGCACATAGCTCCTTAGGACGTCCCGCAGACGGGCGGGGCTCCAGCGGCCCTCCTGACGATCGTGATCGCGCACGCGTGATAGCTCACCCACCAGCGCTCGTACTTCAGAGACAAGGGGTTGGAACTCCTCTTCACTGACGTCGCTTCGCAACTGTCGACGCAGGGTATCGGTCCAGCTTCGCCACAGCCCCCGCGACAAGAGCAGGGCCAAGATCGAAGCCGCGGCCCCCAAGACAAAGAAGGCCACCAGCAGAAACGCGCGCCCGGCCGATTCTCGACGATCGACAAAGCTGAGATCGTGGACCAGCGCAATCACGGTCGGCTGCTGCGTCGCTTCAGCAAAGGGCAAGAGCGTCAGATGAACGCGTCCGGTATGCAGGCTTATGGCATCACGCAAAGGCAGAGCCGCAGCCTGCCGGATACGCTCCAGAACCGCGGGGCAGTGAAGCTCGGCGGGTAGCTCAGGCGTTGCCACCGCGATCTGCCCATCGCGACTGCATAGTGCGGCCGCCATGATGCGATCGTCGCGCGTGATGTCGATCAATAGGTCGGCGACTCGCTGCGAGTCTCGTAGCTGCAGCGCCGTCGACAGAGCACGCTCCATGCCATGCAGCACGAGATCGCTGCGAAGCTGCAGATCGCGCTCGAACCAGCGACGCAGCGTGCGCTGCATCAGCTGATCCGCGGTCCCAGTCAGCGCCGCGAGCCCCACGAGCAAGCCCACAAGAAACTTCCAGGTACGCCGCATGCATGGCTTGCACAGCAGCAACCATGCCAGCCGCGCTCTTGCGCGACCTGTTCGGAGGATGCGATGCGGCTAGAGAGCCTCGGTCTCATTGGGAACTGCCAGATCTCGGCGCTGGTCGAAAACACAGGCGCCATTGTGTGGTGCTGTATGCCGCGCTTTGACGCAGAGCCGGTGTTTTCGTCCCTGCTCGATGCCGACTCCGGGAATTTTTTCCGGGTCGGGCCCGAGGATGGCTGCGCTGGAACGCAGCGCTATCTCGACAACACCAACGTCCTAGAGACGCGCTTCGACACCGCGAGCGGAAGCTTTCGCGTCTTGGACTTCGCGCCGCGCTTCGTCTTGTACGAGCGCTTCTTTCGCCCGACCAAGCTGTGCCGCATCGTCGAGCCGATCGCAGGCACGCCGCGCATCCGTGTTTCGTGTCAGCCGCGCCTGGGCTGGTCCAAGGAACAGCCCAGCGCATCGTATGGATCGCATCACATTCGCTACCACGGCTATGCCGCCCAGCTTCGCATGACCACCGACATTGCGCTGTCGTATGTGAACGAGCAGCCGTTCGCGCTGACCGAGCGCAAGCACCTGATCTTGAGCTGGGGCGATCCCGTCGAGGAGCCGCTGCCGCCACTGTGCGAGCGCTTTCTGAGCGCGACCGTTGCCTACTGGCACGGCTGGGTGAAGCACTGCTCGATCCCACCCTTGTGGCAGAAGGAAGTGATCCGCTCAGCGCTGGCGCTGAAGCTGCATTGCTTTGAAGACACCGGCGCCATCGTTGCGGCAATGACCACGTCGCTGCCCGAGGCCCCGGACAGCGGACGCACCTGGGACTATCGGTACTGCTGGCTGCGCGACGCGTACTACGCCATCAGCGCCTTCCGGCTGCTTGGGCACTTTGAAGAGCGCGAGCAGTTCATTCAGTTCCTGCTCAGCGTCGCGACACAGCATGCTGACCTTGACCTTGCACCGCTGTACGGGATCGACGGTCGCAGTCGACTCGATGAGCGCATCGTGTCCACCTTCCCCGGCTATGAAGGCCACGGCCCTGTACGTGTTGGCAATGCCGCCGCCAGCCATCGTCAGCACGACGTCTTTGGCGAGATGGTCTTGGCGCTGACGCCCATCTTTCTTGATGAGCGCTTCGCGTCCGAGCGATCCGAGGTCACGCTGCGCATGCTGCTCGGCCTTGCGCGCAAAGCCGCAGCCGTCGCCGGAACCCCCGACGCCGGAATCTGGGAATACCGCGCCGACTGGCGACCCCAGACCTTCTCTAGCCTGATGTGCTGGGCGGCCTGCGACCGCGTCGCCAAGGTCTGCGCCCGTCATGCCGCGCAGCATGAGGCCGAGTTTCGCAGCGCCGCCAATCGGATCGGCCAGCAGATCGTCGCGCGTGGCTATCAGCCACAGATTGGCAGCTTCGTCGCCAGCTACGACGGCAGCGATCTCGACGCATCGCTGCTGCAAGCGGTCACACTACGGCTGCTGCCGTCTAGCGATCCGCGCATCATCAGCACCGTGCACGCCATCCAGCGCGGCTTGTCTGCGGGAAAGGGCGGCTGGCTGCGTCGCTATGCGGCGGACGATGGGTTTGGGGTACCCAGCAACGCATTTCTAATCTGCACCTTCTGGCTGATCGAGGCACTGGCTCTCTGCGGTGAAGTCGAAGAGGCACAGCAGATCATGAACGGCGCGCTGCGTGCGCTCTCGCCGCTTGGCCTGCTGTCAGAAGACATCGATCCACAGAGCGGCCGGCTGTGGGGCAACTTCCCCCAAGCCTACTCGCACGTCGGGCTGATCCATGCCGCTTTCGCGGCGTCGCCGCGCTGGGCCGACCTCTTGTGAAAGGGCGCACATGCTGACGAGCATCGATCTACTCCTCTTCGTCGCCTTCCTCGCTTACTCGCTCTGGAGCGGGCTGCGCGCACGCGCCGTCGCTGCACAGAACCTAGAAGAGTATTTTCTCGCGGGTCGCACGCTACCCGGCTGGAAGGCCGGGCTCAGCATGGCGGCCACGCAGTTCGCCGCCGATACGCCGCTTCTGGTCACAGGTCTCATCGCCACCGCCGGCATCTTTTCGCTGTGGCGCTTGTGGATCTACGCCGTCGCCTTCTTGCTCATGGGCCTTTTGCTCGGGCGCGTGTGGCGGCGTGCGGGAGTCCTTACCGACGCCGAGCTTGCGGAGCTTCGCTACGGCGGACGAACCGCTACGGTCTTGCGAGGGCTGAAGGCGGTCTATTTCGGTGTGGTCTTCAACTGCACGGTGATGGCCATGGTGCTGTTTGCCGCGACGCGCATCGCCGAGCCGTTCCTGCTTTGGAATGCCTGGCTGCCCGCGTGGCTGTTCGATCCTGTCGTCACGCTGGTGCGCTGGCTGGGGCTGTCGCTGACCCTGAACAGCGACAGTGCAGCCTGGGCCACACATAGCGCCAACAACCTGATCTCGCTGTTCTCGATCGTCGCGGTAACGACGCTGTATTCAACCACCGGAGGTCTGCGCGCCGTGGTCGATACCGATGTCGTGCAGCTTGCGGTGGCGCTGCTTGGCACTGCGATCTACGCCATCGCAGTGGTGTGGCAAGTGGGCGGACTCGGGGCGCTGCGACAGCAGCTTGATGCGCTCTATGGTGCCCCGCGGGCCGCGCAGCTTCTGGCCTTCACTCCCGACGGAGCAGCCGACGCATCGCTGGCCGTGCTGGGCATGCTCGCCATCCAGTGGTTCGCACAGATGAACAGCGATGGCACCGGCTACCTGGCGCAGCGCACCATGGCCTGCAAGAGCGACCGCGATGCGCGTAGCGCCGCGTTGCTCTTCGTCGCCACGCAGGTCCTGCTGCGCTCTCTTCTGTGGCTGCCCATCGGGCTCGGGCTGCTGGTTCTGTTGCCGATGACCAGTGGGGATGTGACCTCGCTCACCGCGCAGCGCGAAGCCACATACGTCGAAGGCATCGTCCGCTTTCTTCCTAGCGGAGCCCGCGGCCTCCTGCTCACCGGCATGCTGGCGGCGCTGGCCTCGACGCTCGACACGCACCTCAACTGGGGCGCTTCCTACTTCGCCAACGACCTGTACAAGCGCCTGTACTGCGAGTTGTGGCGCAAGCACGCTCCGTCAGAGCGCGCCTTGGTCTGGGTTGCTCGCGGCAGCAATCTTCTCATTCTTGCTCTCTCGCTGATCGTGCTGAGTCAGCTCAAGTCGATTCAGTCTGCCTGGTCGGCAAGCCTGCTATTGGGCGCTGGCATGGGCGTGCCTCTGCTGCTCCGTTGGCTGTGGTGGCGCATGAGCGCAGCGTCGGAGCTAGCCGCCATCGCAGCGTCGCTTGTGGCTGCGCCGCTCCTGCTCTGGCGCGTGCCCAGCGATCCGATGCGAATGCTGATCATGACGCTCCTTACCGCCTTTGCTGCGATTGCCGTGGCACTGCGCTGGCCGCCCGAGATTTCGCCGGAGCTACAAGCGTTCTATCTGCGCGTGCGACCGCCAGGCTTCTGGGGCCCGGTTGCGCGCTCGCTCGGCGAGTCCCCACATACCGCCTCGAAGGATCTCGTGCGCGGAGTCTGGGCGACGGTGCATGGCAGCTTGTGCGTGTTTGCGCTGCTGACCCTGCTGGGCAGCCTGCTGGTGCAGGCACCTGCCCCAACGTGGCTGCCCTACCGACCGGCGTGGCTGTTCGGCTTGGCGTTGCTCAGCGCGGCTTCCGCGTGGCTTGCCTGGCGAGCGATTCAAAGCGCATCGCAAGAGCCAACCATTGCACGGGCCATTGAATCATCGACGAAGTGACAGGTTCGTTGTGGCATTTTGCCAACCTGTGACGAAGTGCCCCGCCCGCTCCAATACATTCCCATGCTCCAGCCCAAGACCTTCGCGGCGATGTCTCTCTCCATCGCTCATCGTGCTCTGCGGTCAAGGGCCTCGGTTCCTTCCTGCTCATCGCACACAGCAACGCGGCCTAGCGTTGCGAGGAGGCTCCGTTCCGCTGACCGCGAAGACGGTACACACGCATCAGCCCCTTGCCCTTAACGAAGGTCTCACCGCGATCCTCGAGCACAAATTTCTCATCGAGCAGCTTGGCGGTCGCTTCGGATAGCTGCACCTCACCTGGCGTGCCGTGCGACTCCATGCGGCTTGCCGTATTCACGGTGTCTCCCCACAAGTCATAGAGCTGTCGGCTGCGCCCGATGACACCCGCGAAGAGCGGACCCGAGTGAATGCCGGTCCGTAGTTTGATCGAGTAGCCAGCGAAGGTCTCACGCTCGACCAGATCGTTCAGGGCAAGCGCAAGCCTAGCGAGGACTTGCGCATGATCGGCGCGTCGCATCGGCACCCCCGCCGCAACCATGTAGCAGTCGCCGATGGTCTTGATCTTCTCGGCGCCGTGGCATTCCACCAGGCTGTCGAACTGCTGAAACAGCTCGTCCAGAAGGTGAACGAGCCGGTCCGGACCGAGTGCCGCTGATAGTTCGGTAAAGCCGACAATGTCGGCAAACAGGACGCTCGCTTCTTCAAAGTGCTCCGCTTGCAGCGCCCCTTGCTTCAAGCGACGCACGATGTCGTTAGGAAACAGCGAGTGCAAGAGCGCGTACTCGCGCCTGCTCGATCGGTTGAGGGTGCGCGCAAACAACAGGCCCAGGAAATTGACCACCAGCTGAGCCATGATGACCCTGCCCACCGTCCGGACGGTAAAGGCGCCTGACCAGAGATCAAGCGCCGAGCAAGCCACAGCCAAGAAGATGGCGCAGATGAAAGCATGGGTGACACGCAGCGGCAGGTACGCGTACGACGCGATGATCAGCACCGCGACCCAGATCCATCGAGCGAAGGCACTGTCCGTAAGTCCATAAGCGTTGTAGATCGCGTAGATGATGACGAAGCAGGCATTGAAGTAGAAGACGCCGAAAAACACTGCGCGGCTGAGAGCGACAGGTGACCGCTGGCGACGCAAGTACAGCCAAAGCCCACCCAGACCAAGGGCTGCGAGGATGCGCAGGGCCGCAAGAGAGAAGAAGCCGGTCGGGCTTGGCAAGGTCTCGCAGTCGATGACGATGTAAAGAAGGCTCACCGCGCAGCTAACGAGAGCGATGCTCCGCGCGCGACGCGTCCGTTCTTCGGCGCTGGCCGCAAGATAGGACAGCTCCATGTCCTTCGACGCAAACTCGCCGGTGAAGAGAAAGGCCGGGCCTGATTCGACAGCTGGCATCACTTCACAAGCACCCGGCGTCACGGGGATGTCAAGCGCGCGATGACACAAGCAGGGCGGTATGCGTGCCGGGTTCTCTGGTCGAAGCGGTCGCCGGGAACGCTCGGGCTACGCGATGTATAGGGTACGGCTCGGGAACGCAAACGCGCTTCCGGCTTGCGCGACCACATCCATGAACTGCAGCAGCACATCCTGGCGGATGAGTTGAAACTCGGCCCAGTCTGCGGTCTGGAACCAAGCCATGACTTCGATGTTCAGCGAAGACTCGCCGAGCTCTTTGAAGCGCACAACGACCGTCTCGGGCCAGATCTTGGGGTGCTCGCGAAGCACCTGCTCGCAGCCAAGCAGGACGGTTCGCATCTGATCACCAGTCGTCGCGTATACCAATCCCAGCGTGCATGCCAGCCGAAGACGATCGCGAGCGGCATAGGACTCCAGGCGCATCTCGGCCAGCCTGCCGTTTGGCAGCGTGATCAGGGTTCGATCGAGCGTGCGAATCTTCGTCGAGCGCAGGCCGATCGATTCTACGGTGCCGACGAAGTCCTCGACCTTTACGAAGTCGCCTTCGACGAACGGCTGATCCGCGGCGATCGAAAACGCACCGAATAAGTTCTCCACAGTCTTCTGCGCAGCCAGGGCGATTGCCAAGCCTCCGATGCCCAAGCCGGCGATCAAGCTGGCGACGGGGTAGCCAAGCTCCGACAGAAGCGCGACCAATGCCAGCCCCCACAGAGCAACCGTGGCCACACGCCGCACGACCGGAAGGAAGGACCGAAGGGCTGGGTGAGACCGCAGCCACACCGAGTCAGACACCGCCTGCAACAGCACATCCATGCTGCGACTGAGCGCCCAGAACAGCACGAAGAGCAGGCCGACCCGCCACATGCGATGCACGGTCGAAAGGATCGGGCTGGGCAGCTTCAGCCACAACAGGACCGCGTGGGTCGGAAGCAACATCCACGCGCAGGACAGCGGGGTACCCAGCCGGCCAACCAACTCCTCGTCCCATGCACTTTTGGTTCGCGAAGTCAGGTGCAGCAGCAGACGCTGACACAGGCGGCTTAGCAGATAACTGACCGACCACAGAGTGAGGAGAGCGAGAGGGACCAGCAGCCAGTGCCAATTCAGATAGGTTCCAAGCATGTTGAGCCTCCAACGAAATCGGTGGTGGCGAGGCGGGGGCAGCCGGCGAGCCAGAGTCAGCAGACAGAAAACACCGACCTGGCATACGAATGCGGGGCTGGAGGTCCCTGGCACCTTGGCCTGGGAACAACGATCGTGCCCAGAGCCGTGAAGCTCAGCTTAGCGAGTGCGAGTTCTATTGAAATTTACAAAAATTCAACGGATTCAATCGATTTCCCCAATATATTGAACGGCTCGCCACCAGTGATCCCGACACGGGGAGAGAGGCCAGTCGCATTCGCGGTCAGCGCTTCGCTTGCTCGTGGCGGCTGACAACCGACGGGCGTGTCAGCAGACTGGCGGGCTGACTACTTCGACGCATGGCGGCGCAAGCGACCCGTGGTGCGGGATCGACGACGGTGCGGCTCCGCAGGCAGCAGGTGCTGCCGAGCATTCTGCAAAAGCGCAGCCATCGCCGGATGGCGGACTCGTCGCTCAGTTGAAACGGCATAGTACCGCTCACGCACGCCGTCCACTGTGCCGACCGGAACGGCACCGTGCGCATCCTCTACTTCCGCAGCAAGCGCCGCGCGGACGGGAAAGAGCCCATGGCCGTTGGCACCGAACGCGCGCATCAAGCCGGCATCATCGAACTCGCCGGTCACCTGCACGTGTACGTTCTTCTCGGTCAACCAGCGCTCTAACAGTCGTCGCAGGCTACTGCCCGATGAGGGCAACAACATGGGTGCATTGGCCAATGACTGTGGAAAAGCCTTGCGGAACCGGCTCGCCAGACGACGCGTTCCGTAGATCAGGATCTCGCTCTCGCCAAGCAGATGCCCGAAGGTGCGGGTTCCTAGACCTTCAGGCGGTGGTTGATCTGCCAACACCAGGTGCAGCCGACTCAAACCCAGATCATCGAGCAGACGCTCATAGCTGTCTTGATGGACGATGACCGGTCCTTGCTCACTGACCGACAGCGCTGGTTGAAGCAGGCGATAGGCCAGCGTCTTGGGCAGCGCCGCCACCACACCGACGCGCAACACACTGCGTAGCTTGGTGGTGCGGCCGCGGGCCATCTCGATCAGCTCGGAACCGGCGTTGAAGATGTCATCGGCGTAGCGTGCGACATCAACGCCGAACGGAGTGAGCACCAGTACGCGACCTTGCCTTTGAAATAGCTCGGCTCCAAGGAACTCCTCCAACGTGTGAAGTTGAGTGCTCAGCGTCGAGTGTGTCAGGCGCAGCTTGGCTGCCCCTTTGGTCAGTCCTCCCTCGCGCGTGGTGACCCAGAAGTAATACAGGTGGTGGTAGTTCAGCCATTCCATGCAGAGCCCAATCTATCTGTTATTCCAACACGACATTCACTTATTTTGAACTCGCCCATCTATTGGATGGCAGTACTCTCCTCTCTGGGTGCAGCGCAGTCATGCATCCGAGTTGGCAGTCTCTGCCTGTGAGCAACCGCAAGAACGGGGGGATGTCATGAAGCAGGATTCAGAAGTCGACCTTCGAGCCGAAGGAGAACTCGAAGAGCGCTGGGCCTTGCGAGCTATGGCGGATGCATCTGCGATTGAGAAACGACACGTGGTCTTGGTGGCTAGCCAGCAGGAAGGCGCTTCACGCGAAGCCATGGACTGGGCGGAACGAATTGCGCAAGCCGCAGGACTTCGGGTTCGTGTGGCCTACTTCCCTCAAGCAGAGCCGGCCGTCTCCGATGCTCCCTGCGAGGCTGCGGTCGAGCAAGGGGTCGATGGGATTCTGCGCGAGGCAGCCCAGCCAGGCGTCGAGCTAGTGGTAGCGGGCGCCTTGCCAGCGTTTTGCGGTGCTACGCAGGCCGCCTTGGCGCAGGCGCTCCTGCGGCGCTGCGCGCGACCGATGCTGTTTGTCGGTCACGGAAGCAGCAGTCCGCTGGTCATGGCCGCGACGGACTGCTCGGACCCGGCTCTCCCGGTGCTGCGTTCCGCTTGGCAGATGGCTGCGGCTCTGGGCAGTCAGATCATGTTGGTTCACAACATCGACGAGACCGGTTCCCAGCTTGCGGAACGCATCGGGATGCCGCTGTCTCCTGAGCTGGCCGATGTACTTGCGGTGCGCAGCCGCGAGTGGCTTGAAAGCGCTGCCGCCATTAGCGACGTCGTCATCACTCGTGAGCGAAACAACGCCGAAGGCGTGCTAAGCGCAGCCGACCAGCTCAAGGCCGGCTTGCTGGTCGTTGGAATCAAGCCTGCAGACCAAGCGCCGCATGGGACTGCCCTGCCGATTCTGCTGCGAGCGCAGCGCTCGGTGCTGTTCGTGCCAATCGGGCGGTCGCGTCACGACTCCAGCGTGCCTGGGGAGCCACCGCAGGTCTAGGCGGCTCCGAGCGGGTCCACACACAATCTAGGCACCAACCATCACCACGGACTCGCTGGATGGCGGCCCTATGGGAAACAGCAGCACGCTGCGATATGCGTGGTCCGCGACGCGTGCCGCTACGCTCTTGCGCAGCAGACGCTCCCAGCGGCTGTAGCGACGTGCAACCCCGACCACAATCAAGTCTGCATCGCAAGATCGAGAGGCTTCCAGAATCGCCTGCGCTGTGTTGGCTTCGTACTTGACCACCGCCCCAACACAGTGGGGCATCGACTCCGCCACCGTCGCCAGGCGTTGGGTTTGGGCCGCGACATCGGTCCGTGGCATCGCATCAAGCCACAGCGTCGCAACCTCGGGTGTCGGTATCATCATCGCCGGCTCGACATTGTGGACCAGGATCAGATCCGCTTGCAGCATGCTGCTGACCGATCGAGCGTGCCGCAGCACGGGATAGCGAGAATCGCGCAGGTTGGTCGCTGCGACGACCGTGTTCTGGCTGCGACCCGGCCGCGCCACCAGCACGGGAACACGGGCGGCATGCGCGACTTGCGCGGCTGCATCGCCCCCGTTTCGCGGCAGGGGCGGCAGCACGATCAGCTCAGCTCCTAGCTCGGCAGCCACCATCACCGTTGTCTCGACGAAGTCTCCCTCGGTCGTTCGGAAGCGCGAGTTCGGCAGGCCAGGCCAAAGAATGCCTGCACACCGTTTTAGAAGAGCGGCGTGACTCTTCTCTAACGCCTCAAGCTTGGCCAGACTCGCGAGTGGAGCTTTCGTGTGTCGGAAGCGCCATGTTGCCCTTGGCTGAGATTGAACCTGCAGCACGAACAGCTCGTCCCGTAGCTGTTCGGCAAACACGTGTGCGCGCAGCAATGCCGATGCAGGCCAGTTTTCGTCGCAGCAGGCAAACAGGACACGCCGACGGTTTTCAACGATAGACGAGGGTTGCGCTGGTTGACGTTGGACCGTGTTGTTCGAAAGGGCGCTCATGCTTACCTCCTTTCAATCCACCATAGCCATCGCTCACATATCGTCGCTAGCAAAATATCAATGAGAAATATGGGAATATTCAATATATCCGCTCATACTGAGTAGCGTGCCTCGGTTCTCCTCGCTTGGCCACGGCATCTTCCTTGCAGGATCTCCCAACAGGAGGTGCTGCATTGAGGTTCTTGCCGCTCAGCCACACGTGCATCGGACGCCGCGGGCCGACACGGTGCTTCGCTGGACTTCTACTCGTCATCGTCTTGTGGCTGCCAAGCCCAACCGGCGCGGCGGAAGGGTCTGACCCAGCGGCTCAAACTGCCAGCCTGTCGCTAAGCCTGGCCGATGCGCTGTCGCGCGCGCAGAGCGCTTCGCCCGATCTGGTGCGCGCCCAGAACGAAGTGCGCAGCATCGATGCCCGTCGCGCCGGTGCTGCGCTGTGGTTTCCCGCCAATCCCTACACCACGTTCCTGTTGGGTCCGCGCAGCGAACGCCAGCCCGATGGATCGACGCTGTCGGCGCTACAGTGGCAGCTTCACGTCGAACAGACGCTGGAGATCGCCGGTCAGCGCTGGACGCGAATGGACGCCGTGGCCGCCGCCAGCGCCGCGCAGCGCGACCAAGTCGAGTACGCGCGCCGCAGCACCGAAGCCCAGATCAAAGGCCTGTATGTGCAGTGCCTGCTGTCCGCCCAGCGCGTGCAAGTGGCCGTCGAGCGCGAGGCCATATCGCGCCAGCTTTTGGAATCGGCGCAGACCCGCATGCGGCTGGGCGCATCGGGTGAGATCGAAGGCAACCTGGCGCAGATCGAAGTCGGCCGCGTGGTCGGCGAGCGCCGCGACATCGAAGTCGAACGCGAGCAGCGCCTGGCCGAGCTTCGCATGCTGACCGCGATCCCTCCGACGACGGCGCTTGTGCTCAGCAGTCAAGAGCTGGGCGCCATGCCGCGCAGCCTGCCAACGATGCTGGATCGGGTCGACTTGGTCGAGCGTGCGTATGCCGCCCGCGCCGATCTGCGCGCGATCTACAAGCAGAAGGATGCGCTGCGCGCCGAAAACCGTCGCCTATTGCGCGAGATCGTGCCCAATCCCGTGCTGTCCTTTGACTGGCAAAAGGATCTGGATGGGCAGGTCTTTATCGGCGGTACCGTCGGACTTTCGCTGCCGCTGTGGAATCGCAACCAAGGCGGTCTGTCGCAGGTCCGCGCCGCCGAACAGAACCGCATCGCCGAACAGCGCCTGCTTCTGAATCGCATCGCCGCCGAGGTTGGGCAGGCCGTCGCGACGCTTCAGCTTCGTCGCAGCCAGGTCGATGCGTTTCTGCGCGATGCCGTGCCGCCGGCCGAGCGCAATGTCGATCTGCTGCGTCGCGGCTGGCAGGCCGGCAAGTTCGATCTGTTCCGCGTCATCACCGCTCTGCGCGAACAGGCGGAAGTGCGCATCCGCTACCTGCTGATGCTGGAACAGCTTTGGCTGTCGGCCATCGGCTTGGAACGCGCGCTGGGCGAGTCCCTCTTCACACAGACTCCTGCGGCGGCGCCTGCACCGGCCGCTCCCCGAGGTACGCCATGACTACCGCAAACAAGCTGGTCCGTTTTCTGCCCTTTGTCCTGGTAGCCGGGGCCGGCATCGGCCTTGGACTTCTGATCCCGCGCGGAGGCAGCGCGACCGACCCCGCAACCAAAGGGGCCGCCGAAGTCGCCAAGTCCAAAAACGACAGCGACGGAAAAAGTGGATCATCGCCGGCCGTTTCGCTGTCGCCCGATGCCCTGCGCAAGAACCAGATCGAAGTGGTCGAGGTACGGCTGCAGCGCCTGGCCCGCGATGTCGAAGTGGTCGGCTCCGTCGATCTGGCACCCAACTATCACGCGCAGATCGGGCCGCTGATCGCCGGACGCATCGTGTCGATCAAAGCGCAGGTCGGTGAAGCGGTGCGGGCCGGCCAAGTGTTGGCCGAGCTTGAGAGCTCGGAAGTCGGGCAAGCGCAGGCCGCGTATCTGACGGCGCGCGCGACATCGCTGGCTGCGCAGGCTAACCTGCGGCGCGAACGCGAGCTTGCCGAGCGCAAGGTGTCGTCGGAGCGCGAGCGCGAGCTAGCCGAGGCAGCCGCCATCACCGAACAAGCGCAGCTAGCCGCCGCGACACAGCGCCTGCGCGCCTTGGGTCTGCGCCAAGTCGACATCAAACAGATCAACGAAGACCGGGCCGGCATCGTGCCTTTGTACAGCCCGATCGATGGGACGATCATCACGCGCAGCATCTCGCTGGGGCAGTCGGTGCAGCCAGCCACCGACGCGTTTTCCGTCGCCAACTTAAGCCAGCTGTGGGTCCAGCTGGATCTGTTTGAAAAAGATCTGCCCTACGTCCACGCCGATCAGCGGGCCGAGATCCGCACCGAGGTCTATCCCGGCAAGAGCTTCCCCGCACGCGTCGCCTACGTTGGGCATGTCATCGATGAAAAGACGCGCACCGCGCCCGTCCGCATCGAATTCGACAACCACGAAGGCCTGTTCCGCCCCGGTCAGTTCGTCACCGCGACGCTGCACGGCGATCCCAGCCGCGTCATCAACCAAGTGCTGGCGGTGCCGCGCAAGTCGGTGCTGACGGTGGAAGGCAAGCCGCTGGTCTTCGTGCAAGAACCGGGCGGCTTCACCAAGCGCACGGTCGAGCTGGGTGCATCCGGTGGCACACAGGTCGAAGTGCGCAGCGGACTGTCGGCTGGCGAAAAGGTCGCGGTCGACGGTGGATTCCTGCTCAAAAGCGAACTTCTGAGGTGAGCGATGAGCCAACAAACACAAGCAACGCAACCTCCAAACGCCCACGAATCAAGCGCGCGCTTGAGCCTGCTGGAACGCCTTGTCGCCGCCTGCGTGCGTCGGCGCGGCGTGGTCTTGGTGCTGGCCGCCAGCATCGCGATCGTGTCCGGCCTGGCCCTGCGTCGCCTGTCGATCGATGCGGTTCCCGACGTCACCAACGTGCAGGTATCGATCATCACCAGCGCCCCTGGCCTTTCGCCTGCTGAGGTTGAGCAGTACCTGACCCATCCCATCGAGATGGCCATGAACGGCCTGCCCGGCGTCACCGAGATCCGCAGCGTCAGCCGCACCGCGGTGTCGGCCGTCACCGTCATCTTCGACGACGATCGCGATGTCTGGTTCTGCCGTCAGCTGGTCAACGAACGCCTGAAGAACGCCGAAGCCGACATCAACCCGATGTACGGTCGGCCCGAGCTTGCCCCGGTGTCGACCGGCCTGGGCGAGATCTATGAGTTCTATCTGGAATCCACCGACGGCAAACACAGCCCGATGGAGCTGCGCACGCTGCTGGACTGGGAAGTCGCGCGTCGCCTGCGATCGGTGCCCGGCGTCATCGAAGTCAACGCCATGGGCGGCGAGGCCAAGGAATACCAAGTGGTCATCGAGCCCAAGCGCCTGGCCGAATACCGCCTGACCCTGGGCACCATCTACAACGTCCTGCGATCGAGCAGCGCCAACATCGGCGGCGGCTACATCGAAAAGAACCGCGAGTCCTACGTCATCCGCGGCGAAGCGCAGTACCGCGATCTGCGCGACATCGGCAACACCGTGATCAAAAGCGACACCGATGGCACACCGGTTCTGCTGAAGCAGCTGGGCAGCGTCAAGCTGGGACCGGCCCTGCGCTTCGGCGTCGTCACCAAGCACGGCAAGGGCGAAATCGTCGCCGGCACCGTGATGATGTTGATCGGTCAGAACTCGCGCCAGGTCGTACACAACGTCAAAAAGAAGCTCGATGAAATTGGCCGCGATCTGCCGGCGGGCGTGCGCATCGCACCCTACTACGACCGCGCCGAGTTTATCGACCGCATGCTCAAGACCGTGTTCATCAACTTGGGCGAAGGCGCCGCCCTGGTCGTGCTGGTCTTGTTCCTGACGCTGGGCACGCTGCGTGGCAGCCTGATCGCGGCGCTGGCCATTCCGCTTTCGATGGGCGTCGCCGTCATCGGCATGGTGCGCCTGGGCGTGGTCGGAAACCTAATGTCGCTGGGCGCCATCGATTTCGGTCTGCTGGTCGATGGATCGATCGTCATGCTGGAAGCGGCGATCGTCAGCCTGGCCGCGCTGCCCAAAGACGCCCGCGATCAAGTGCCAACCGCCATCGCCAAGTCCATGGGGCAAAGCGCGCGCGCCGTCACCTTTGCCGTCGCCATCATCCTGATGGTGTACCTGCCGCTGATGGCCCTGGAAGGCGTCGAAGGGCGCATGTTCAAGCCGATGGCGATCACGGTGGCGCTGGCCTTGTTCGGCGCTCTGTTGTTTACGCTGACCGTGTTTCCGGCCTTGGCTTCGGTGGTGCTGCGGCCCGGCGGCGGGGGCCATGGCTCAACGGAGAACAGCGGCGAGGACGGGCATGGACATGGACATGGGCATGGGCATGAGGCCGGCGGCATCTGGGGGCGGCTTGGGCGCCTGTATCAGCGTCATCTGGCGATCGTGCTGCAACATCCCAAGCGCGTGCTCATGGCCAGCGCGATCCTGTTCGGGCTGACCGGGCTGGCCTCCTTGGGCCTGGGTGCCGAATTTGTCCCGCGTCTCGATGAAGGCGAACTTGCGCTGGACATCAAGCGCCTGCCGTCCATCTCGATCAGCGAAGCGCAGCGCTTGGGCACGCAAGTGGAAGACGTACTGTCCCGCTTTCCTGAGGTGCAGTCCGTCGTCTCGCGTACCGGCCGTGCTGAGGTGGCAGTGGATCCGGTGGGCCCAGACGAGAGCGAGGTCATGGTCAAGCTGGCTGAAAAGGAGACCTGGACCAGCGCGCACGACCTCGACGACCTGGGCGAAAAGATCAAAGACGCCGTCGAAAAAGAAGTGCCAGCGACGTTCGTTTCGGTATCGCAGCCGATCGAAGATCGCGTCAATCAGCTCTTGTCGGGATCGCGCGCCGACGTGGTGGTCAAGGTGTTCGGCAACGATCTGTCGACTTCCAAAGCGCTGGCCGATCGCATCGGCGCGATCTTGCGAACGGTGCCAGGCACCGGCGATCTGCGCGTGCAGCGCGTGCTGGGCTTGCCGCTGCTCAACGTCAAGGTCGATCGCAAGCGAGTGTCGCGCTATGCCATTCCCGCCACCGAGATCCTGGATACCGTGCAGGCCTCGCGCGTGGGGCTCGTCGCCGGGCAGGTGTTTGAAGGACCGCGGCGCTTTCCGCTGAAGCTGCTCTTGCCGCCGGCCCAGCTAACGCCAGAGTCCTTCGGCGAAGTGCTGGTCGGCAGCGAAGACGGTCACTTGGTGCCCTTGGCGCAGGTGGCCGAGATCCAAGAGATCGAAGGCCCCGCCGTCATCAACCGCGAGTCGCTGGAGCGCCGCGTGCTGGTCGAAGCCAACATTCGCGGTCGCGATCTGGTCAGCTACGTCCACGAAGCCCGTGCTCGCGTCGAGTCCACGGTGCAGGTGCCGCATGGCTATCACCTGGAATGGGGCGGCCAGTTTGAAAACTTCACGCGCGCCAAGAACCGCCTGCTTCTGGTCGTGCCGATCGCGCTAGTCATCATCTTCGGCATGCTGTTTCTGATGTTCGGGGACCTGGGCTACGCCGCGGCCGTGTTTGCCTGCGTGCCGCTGGGCATCGTCGGTGGCATCTTCGCGCTGCGCCTGCGCGGCCTGCCGTTTTCGATCCCGGCGGCGGTCGGCTTTATCGCGCTGTGCGGCGTCGCCGTCCTAAACGGCGTGGTCATGGCGTCCGAGCTTCGACGGCACCTGGCGCAAGGCGCATCGCTGGGCCAGGCCCTGCGCGCCGCCACGACATCCAGCCTGCGCCCGATCTTGACGACGGCGCTGGTCGCTGCGATCGGCTTTCTGCCGATGGCGATCTCGACCCGCGCGGGCGCCGAGGTGCAGCGACCGCTGGCCACCGTGGTCATCGGCGGCATCTTGTCATCGACGCTGCTGATGCTGCTGACGCTGCCGATCTTGCTGCGAAGGGTGGGTAGACCAGAGAGCCGAGAGGAAATTGCTTCTGCGTCGAGCGGCCCGCCCGTGGAGCCTGTGTAGCCGTGCGCTCAAGTGCATCCACATCGTCGGTTTGCGGCCCTTTCACCCTGCCCATCTGGACACACAATGCCAATGCTTGACCGCATCGTCTTTGCCGGGGCCAGCCGGATGATCGAGTCGATTCTCGATCGCGTGCTGTACTTGGCACCGGTGCTGGTGCTCGATACGTCGCAGTCTGCGCTGGATGAACTGGTGGTCAACGCGGCGAACGCCAAGGATCCAGCGACGCCCAGCAACAGCGGCCACGCCGTCGGCAAGAAGCAAGGGGACGCCACATCGCGCTTTGTCTTGGAAGAAGCGCGCGGTGATCTGCGGCAAGCGGTGGCCCTGGTGGCGGCGACCGGCGACGACCGCAGAAACCTGGAAATCTGTCGCTTGGCGCGCGAGCTGCAGTTCAACCCGATCGTGGGCATCGTCCACGATCCAGCCCGCGCGGCAGAGTATGAAGCGCTCGGCGTTCGCGCCATCGTCCGCGCACAGATCCTGGGCAACATGGTCGAGCAGGCCCTGCGCTATGACGGCCTGGTCGTCGCATCCGCGGTTGGCCAAGGCCGCGGCGAGATCATCGAGTTTGTCGTGCTGCCCAGCTCGCCAGCGATTGGGGTGCCGCTGTCGCAGCTACAAGCCGAAGGCTGGCGCATCGCCGCGATCTATCGCCATGGCGATCTGGTGATTCCAACGGGCGAGACCGCCATCGCAGCAGAAGACCGCGTGCTGCTGATCGGCGAACCCGACATCCTTTCGCACGTCGCAGAGCAGCTACGAATCGGCGTTCCACAGTTTCCGCTGCGTCACGGCAACACGATCCTGGCGTATCTGCCGGCCAGCACGCGCGATGTCGCTGCCGTTGATGGCGAAGCTCTGCAGCTACTGCATCGCACGCGGGCGCAGGCCTGCGTTCGTTTGGGCGTTGGTCTAAAGCATGCTCAGAAGACCGTTGACGCTCAGCCTATCGCTGCGTCCGTGCAGTCACCGCGCCACCTGACACGCACGCTGGAAGATCTCCCCCTGGAAGGGGACAACTTTGTGCAGCATCGGGCGCAGATTCGACAGGTGCGACCCGGTGTCCTGGTCACGGCCAAGCCACGGCGAGGCGTGTTCGATCGCCTCTTTGGTCGCCCCGGTCTGGCGGGCCAGCTGTGCAACGAAGTGGCTTGCCCGGTGCTTTTCGCAAGCGGCAGGCAGAGCTACGCGCGCATCGTGCTGCCGCTGCAGCCTGGCATCACGGACTTGCCCCTGGCCGACGCTGCCATCGACCTTTCGCGCATGCTGCAGCTGCCGTTCTGCTTGGTGCGCGTGGCCCTTCCGTCGTTTCTAGAGGCACGCGACAAGCAGGACGAACGCTTTGTGAGAGAGATCATTCGACGGAGTCAGCTGTACGGGCTGCGGGTCGAGGAAGTCCAGCTGGAAGGAAACCCCGTGCGCGAGCTTCATCGCATGCTTCGCAAAGACGATCTTTGTGTCGTGGCTCGACGCCAAACAACGCGCGATAGCTTCACATCGCCCGATGTCGCGCTGCGCATGCTGTCGGCATCGTGTTCGTGCTTGGTCTATACGCGGGCCGCAGGAGTCAAAGGCTGATGCCGCACGGCGAACCAGTGCTGCAGTCGCTGCTGATCCTGCTGGCGGTAGCAGTGCTGGGCCCGGTCGCGGCGATCCGGTTGCGCATACCAACCGCTGTGCTTCTGATCTTGGCCGGTATCGTCTTGGGGCCCGCTGGCTTCGGCGTTCTGCAGGACACCGCCATGGTTGGCTTCCTGGCTCACTTTGGCTTTCTGGTCCTGATGTTCATGGCCGGGATGGAGATCGACTTCGACTCCATTCGAAGCGCCGGGCTGCGGTCCTTGCTACGACCTCTGCTTGTGATCGTGGGTGTGGCCGTTTGCACGACGCTGGCCGCTCGGCTGCTGCGGCTCGGCTCGGTGTCCGCACTGGTGGTTTCCGCAATCTCTGTTGGACTGCCCTTGGCGACGCTCAAAGAGACCGGCCACGCCGGCCAGCGACTGGGGCGCCACATCATGCTGACTGCGTCGATCGGCGAGTTCTTCGTCATCCTGGCCGTCACCGGTGTGGAGCTTGCCCATCATGGTGGCTTGTCGCTTCACACCGCCGTGCGCATCGGGAAGATCGTCGTGCTGTTGTTTGTGTGTGCCCTGGTCATCCGCTTTGTGCGTGCCTTGGTCTGGTGGTTTCCCGAGAGATTCCATCGGCTTATCCAGCACCATGACGTGGCCGAGCTTGGCGTTCGCGTCGGTCTTCTGATCATGCTGACGTTCGTCGCCATCTCTGCCCTGGCCGGAGTCGAGCCCATCTTGGGCGCATTCCTGGGCGGCATGCTGGTCGCCATCGTCCTGCGTCAAAAAGAGGTCCTGGAAGGGAAGATCGCGGCCCTTGGCAACGGGCTATTCATTCCCATCTTCTTTGTTGTCGTCGGTGTTCGCTTCGATGCCTCGGCTTTGGATCGCAGTGCCGTGCTGCAAGCCGCAGTGTTGGTGGGCACAGCGGGCCTGTGCAAGCTGGTCCCCGCGCTTTTGATCGCGCCCGTTGGTTTCGGCCTGCGTGAACGCCTGGCAACCGGCTGTCTGCTGTCCGCTCCGCTGACCTTGGTGGTCGCCATCGCGGCGATCGGGCGCACGCTCGATCTGATCTCCGCATCGACGCAGGCCAGCCTGGTGCTGGTTGGCATCATGCTGTCGATTGCCTTCCCCGTCCTGTTCAAGCTGCTGGCCCCCTCGGCCCTACGCGGCACAGCCGCCGAGCGGCATGCTGCAGGGACGTGATCTGGCGCAAGACCTCGACCCTACCTCCTCTCTGCGGGAAGCTCGTTTGCTCGCACAGCGTGCGATTTCGATGCAAGAGGACTGGCCCGATGGGCACCTGATCCTGGGACGTGTGCTGGGCCTAGCGGCGCGACACAGCCTGACGCAGCAACTGGCAGCCGGGGCGGACTTCGCCGCTGCTCGCGCTAGCCTGGCGCGCGGGTTACAGCGGAATCCTTCCGACGATGAAGGGTATCTCTTGCTCGCGAGCCTCTTGCATGAAGAGGCCGAGTGGCTGGCCGGACAGGGGCGCTCCCCGCTGCCGAGCCTGGCCACCGCACGACAAACCCTCCGCACTGGGCTGGCGACGAATCCTGGCCGCGCCGCGCTTCACCGCCTGCTGGCCGAAGGTGCGCTGCTGGAAGCGCGCTTTCGCAGGACCGCGGCCCCGATAGTGGACACGGCGCTGCCCGCACTGGGCGAAGCAATCCGCCGAAATCCCGACGACAGAAGGGCGCACATCGCTCTCGCCGAAGCCTGCCTCACCTTAGCCACCGCGCAGCGAGCGCGTGGCGGTTCGATGGACAAGTGGCTTGCCCGTGGCCGTGCCGCGACGACGCGAGCCCTTGCAATCCACCCCGCAGACCCCGTTGCCCAGCGGCTAGATGCTGCGCTGCGTAAGCTACCGTAGCCGCCGACAGCGAGACGGAACAGGCCGCTCGAGACCTCGCAGATCTGGGTAGCCGGCGGTTACGTTCCGCCGCGAAATACGTGGGTTCGGTGTCGGGTCAGATCCTTGCAGTGGCCGTCGTGCGGCGTCGGGATGCACTGGGCGGGGTGCAGGCCCAGGATTCGTCGGTCGGTGTCGGGCAGGTGCGAACGTAGGCTGATGCTGCCGTCATCTTCAGGTGGAAAATCACCGTTCCCCAAGACCGCTAGCATCCAGATGAGCCAGACAATGCTCGATCTACGGCCCACGCTCCCACGGCGAGCTCAGCCGAGTGCGCACAACCGAAGATCCCGCGGGCAGCCCGATCACATCCACTAGCAAATCGTCGTGCGAGATCTCCTCGCTCAACGACCAGACCTGGCCCGTCTCGTCTGTGTGGCCGCTGGCGCCACAGGTGAACTGCCAGCCGCTGTCTTCGTCGACCACGGGCTCATTGCGACACGCGCGTAGATCCGGGTAGCCCGCCTCGGCGATGTGCCCGCAGACAATGGCCGTGCCCGAATCATCGATGCTCTGTTCTCGCCGAGCTGACATCACTTCGTATGCGCGCCGCTGCGGTTTGAGCAAGCTGACGATGGCTTCGGCGATGCGCTCATAGCCGTCTTTCGCGAAGATCTCAGTCGGTAGCAGGCGCTTGATGGTGCGTCGCATCTCGCGCTGGACTTCGTCCTTTTCGCGCCAGCCAAAAGCGCCGCGTTCGGCTGCAAGACCAGTGAGATCGCGTGCGCCACATCGCGTGCTCTCTCGCCGGCTTGCGCATCGACCGGCGCGTTTCCCTCGGCCAGCCCCACCCCGTTTAGCAGGCCATCGTTAGTCCGCGATGCGCTCGGGCTCGGCAGGTCGCTTCTTGAACCGAACGCCCGGCTGGTCACCGTTGGTGAATTCGACACCAGCCGCTTCGATCACCTGGACGACGCGCTGGATGGTCGCTGCTTGCGGAATAGTCTGATCGTTTTCCCATCGCAGAAGCGCCTGCCGCGACAAGTCCGCAGCCTCAGCGAGACGGTCTTGGCTCCAACCAAGCAGGGTGCGTGCAGCAGCCAACTGCCTTCCGCTGATCTTCATTTTTATGTTGACTCTCTAGAAGATGGACAATATGTCTACGTCTTATTGAGCGGTCGTCAGCACGACCGCATTGAACCCGCGGACCTTCGCACGCCCGTCCCAACGCTGTCCAGCCAGGGGTTGGGGAGGGTCTACGCGCTGTCTTGGAGGGCCTTGCCATGTCCGCTCACGCCGAATCGATCTCTCACGTCTCTGCCGTCGCTGCGCTGCCAGCCTCGCCGCCCAATCCCCCTTGCAGCGAGCAGAGCCATTCCGTGCTGAAGCAGGACCTCGCTACGTGGCGGGCGCTGCCGGTCGATGACTACTGGTTTTGCGCCGGCGCGCTGCATGAGGTTCGGCGCTGCCCGCGCTGTGGATCGTCGCTGATGCAGCGAATCGAGATCGTCGACCTGCGCTATCCCGATGCTGCGGCGTAGTCGAGTGATGCGAGCCATGCGACGGATGCGCAAGCCCATGCACGACGATCACTGGATGCGTTGGGGCTCGATGGTCCTGCGTCGACGGCGCGAGGTCCTGGGTCATTCGCGGCAAGACGTGGCGCAGCAGACGGGCCTTTCCGCTGCGACGATCCGCAACCTGGAACGCGGCAAGGTGCGCCGGCCCGAATCAACGACGCTGCGCGTACTGTGTGGAGCGCTGTTGCTGCCGATGCCCGGCGAAGACGGGCTGTATCTGTCGATTGAAGATGTCGTTGCGGATCGACTGCGCAAGGTCACGCGCGATGCGCTGGACGAATATGCGCTGCGTCGCCGCGATCCCAAGCGCTTCGTCGCTGCGGTCGTCCCAAACCAGACCACGCCGCACGTGGTCCGCGATCGAGATCTGGCGCTGCGCCTGTGCGAGCTGCTGCGCGGCGTCGAGGACTTTTCAAGCGATGAGGCCGCGCAGTCAAGCGCTGTGCCCCGTCGCTGCATGGATCCAGGAACCCGCCCATGAATCCACCCACGTCTGCATCGGATGACAGCAACATTCCGGCCACGAACGCCGCATCGATTCCCCCGTCGATTCCCCCGTCGACGCTTGACGATTCGCGCGATTCCCCTCGCTGGCTGGCGGTCTACGTCATCGTAAATCACCCTGGCCGTGCACCGTTCTGGATGTCGGTGGGCAAGGCGTTTGTGAACTCCGACGGATCGCTGAACGTGCGGCTGGATGCGAATCCCATCGACGGCAGGCTGCATATTCGCCGTCCGCCCCTGCGAGAACCGGCGGGCGCAGCGGGCCAAGCAGCGACGGAGGGTGCAGCGAAGCCGGGTTCTCGAATCGATGCAGCGAAGCATTCGTCGGGCACCAGCAGAGGCCGGCGATGAACAGGCCGACAACGACAGATCCAGCGACGCGCCCGATCCTGCGGCTGGCCGATTCGCTGTCGCGCCGCCGAAGATCCAAGCGACAGAGACGAGCCTTGCCCGACGGCGTGTCGTTGGGCGATGATCACGCGGTGAAGAAGCGTCCGCCGCGCGTGCATGGCCCCTATGCCGAGCCCGACGGCTACCGCATCATCCTGGTCACCGACGGAAGCCGCAAGTCGCTGAAGTTCCCGACGCTGGATGCGGCCGATGCGGCCAAGGCTCGGCTGCTTGGGCAGATTGCCGACACGCAGACGCGGACGATCGGCGATGCGCTCGACGAATACCGCGATGCGCTGGTGCATGAACGCGGCAACCTGCCGCAGACCGCCGCCGACACCCACCGGCGCCTGATGATGCTTTTGCCGACGAGCGCGGCGCTAAGGTCACTGACCGCCGAGCTTGCATCGGACTGCTATCGCCGGGCGGGCGAGCGCGCGAGTCGCACCGGTCGCAAGCAGAGTGCGGCAACGCTGGCCTTCGTGCTGAAAGCGGCGCGGCGCTTTGGCACCTTCTGTGTCGAGCGCGGCTACCTGTCGCAGAATCCCTTTGCCAAGCTGCGCGGCCCGTCGAAGATCGGAAGCGGCAAGGTGCAGCTTACGGCGGATGAAGCGCGGCGGTTCTTGGACTCGGCGCTGGCGCTGGCATCCCAGGGGCAGCGCGGCTCGGTGGCGGTCGCGCTGCAGCTTGCGCTGGGCCTGCGGTCCAGCGAGGTGCTGGCCCGTCGCGTCCGCGACCTTGACGAAGGCGCATCGGTGCTGCTGATTTCCGACGGCAAGACGCGAAATGCCCGCCGACGCCCCACCATCCCCGACTTCCTGCGCCCGCACCTGCGCGCACTCGCCGACGGAATGCCCGCCGACGCGTACCTGTTCGGCTCGCGCGACGACGGCAAGCCCCGCCTGACCGGCTATCTGGTCCGCGAGGTCGAGCGCGTCTGCCGCCACGCCGCCGTCCCCGTCGTCTGCCCGCACAGCCTGCGCGGGCTGCACGCGACGCTGGCCCTGCGCCAAGGTGTCGCCAGCCAAGCCGTCGCCGCTGCCCTTGGTCACGCCAGCTTCAGCGTCACCGCCCGTCACTACGCCGACCCCACCCAGCTTCACAACACCCAAGTCGAAGCCGTCCTCAGCGCGCTGACCACCGCAGCCAGCGGCTCTGTTGAGTTGGCCGATCCAGCAAGCGCCGTCTCCCGCCTCGCCGAGACCCTCCGCAGCCAGCTTACCCCGCCACTCCTTCACGCCCTGATCACCCAGCTTCGCGGCGGCCCCACCAAGGCCTAAGCCGACTTCCGCTTGCTTGGTCGGTCTGCGGCCATCTGACTGGCGTTGCCTCCTGCCATCGCCCATTCCCTCCCGACCGGTCGCGAGCGCATGTTGGCGATCGCAAGTCCGCTGTCCGCGACCGCATGTCCGCTGCCCGCGATCGCAAGTCCGCGCTCGAAAGTCCGCATTTTCTATCGCCTCACCGCCTCGCATCCTGTCGGATCCCGTTCGGTCGCCCACACGTGCGAGCTAATCCGGCAGTCGCGCCTCAGCGCCTTCCGTCCCGCTTGCACCGCATTCGCCCGCCCAGCTAGTGTCCCTCTCGGTCGGCCGCCGCCTTCTGTTCCCAGTAAGACATGGCCCCAGCGCAGCCGCGTGCAGCCACTCTTCCACCTCACCCCGATCCGCGCCAAAATGCAGGTGCCCCGGTGAGAATCACCCCCATTCCCGCAGTTCCCGCCCCGTTCCCGACCTTCTGCAACCCCGCGCCACTCCGACGGAATTCAGCACCCTGTTTGTACCGACGGACGCTCCGCTCCTCCGCCTTGCGCTTTGGCCTCCTCGCTGACTTTTCAACGCGCTGCTAGGTTCGCGTCCCCTCTATTCGCGAACTCAGGCATGGATTACTCACGCAATAGCGTCTGCTGTGGGTATTTATTTGTAATTTTGACGCCAAACTCCCCAACGACATCTTGGCCATTAAATTCATATACCAATTTGCCATACTTTCTTCGCGTCGGAGTGTGGTCTGCCCTTCTTCGTACAACGGCAAATCGCGCCTTCAGGTCCATAAAATCGCTTATGCTTCTTTCATGTATGTTCGTATCTTCGATTTCCGCGATTTCGTCCCGTAATCTTCTGAATTCATGTACCGCCAGAATCGCATCTTCGGATTGAACCAGAGATTCACCGGTTTCATAGTTGAACGCCAATGCACCGGTCCGTGCTGTCAATCGCAGCTGCAGCCCGCGTTTCTTGCGCACAAGTGCATCGGCGAATTTATAAGCAAACGAGGATTTCAGATCATCCGGCGTCAGTTGGGCCAAGTTCTCGTGGTTCTTTAAATAATTTCTCGAGCGGGCCCCATAGCATCTTGAAAGTAAGATGTTCAGCGGCGTCTCTCGATCGACGGTCAGATGGTGAATAAAGTACGCCAAGGCGCGAAAATGAATGGGATCTTCTCTGGCATATTCATTCCGGCCTCGCCGCACATAGCTGTTGTCGGTATCACGCTCATATCCGTGAATGCAGATCATAATCTGCGTCCTCGTTTCACAGCATCGTTTCACTTTTGCTAACTTAGCCCAATCATAATCGGCGGTTCGAGTAAAATAAATCAATTCATTTACTAAATTAAATACCTTTACTTGATTTACCTTTATAGTAGCTGGGTATTGTGCATATTGATTTCGCTGCGCTGGTGGTACGGCAACCAAATTGGAATTGCGGGATCGCACAGTTCCAGCATCAAAGCTAGGACTTTGATGAATCATATCTATATTTGGATTATGTGTCCAATACGGTCTGAATGGGCTATGGGCAAAATGCAGAATCACCGTCGTGACGTGTGCGCCCTTCATATGTCCCCTTTAAGCATGCAGCGATGTTGGTATGCGAGACGTGCGGCACGGTAATTATCCAAGAGATGCCTCATACGGTGCAAGACTTATTTCTTACTTCCCCCTAGAGACACAGGCACCGTCGAGAGATCGCAGGCCGGGGCGCATCCCGAGCCCCTGGGATCCCTACGTCCACGGAATGTATAGCGCAGGCGCCATGAGGGCATCGCTGTGGCTGCCACCGGGCTGTCACGCCACAGGCTCAGCCAGATAGGCTCGGCCGCAACGCGATGTTCTTCCGTTGGCTGCCTAGATCAAATCGACAATCAGACAAAATCCGTAACTTAATTGACAATTAATTTGCAGCAAACATTCATCCCATATATTTTATGGGAGTATCGGCAGCGGCACCTGCAGGCGGCGACAGAGCTCTTTGGCGAGCTGCTCGAACACCCGCTTGCACTTCGCAACCTCATAGCTCTGGTTCCCATACACAGCGTCGGCCTGCGTCAGCGCGAACATGGGCTTGGAATTGAACTGCGCCAAGCCGACCAAGCTGGGAAACAGCGGCACCTGGGCCAGGCAGTGCGGGTCTGTTCCGACGCGGATGGCCGTCTTTGCATCGAAGTCGGCCTGCTTCATGCCCAAGACCCTGTGCGCAAAAAAGTTGGGGGCCAGCATGTCCCAGGCCTCCTTGATCGGACAGGCAGGCTGCGACGGTCCGCCCCTCTTCCTCTGCAGCCTCTTGGATCTCGGACAGGCGCCGCACCCCCAAGAGAGCCAAGCTGACATTGCACTGCGGGTCATAGTCGAGGACGACGACGCGCACGCCAAGCTGCGCCAGCATGTGCGCGACATGCGCGGTCAGCGTGGTCTTGCCGACGCCGCCCTTGTGGTTAAAGAAGGTCAGCGACTTCATGCCGCACCCCGCGTTCCCGACGCAAAGACCAGCACCCGCGTAAAGCCATTGCTCTCGACCTGCAGCGGTGGGTTGCCGTTCTTTTCAAGCTGCGCTCGCACCAGACGCACGCCGCGGCCCAGCCTCTCGACATAGTGGCTGTCGACCAGAAGCTGCGTCAGCGTCGGGTTGCGATAGTCCGAGTGGTCCCCGAACTCGCCCTCGCTGGCGCGGCCAAAGGGACCGCCGGGGTTTAAAAACTCGACGTGATCGGCATACCACTCGATGCGCGCCGGGGAATGGGTGCCTTCGTACGCGCGGTGCTGCACCAGGTTGCGCGCCAGCTCATACAGCGCTTTTTCGGGGTACTGATCGCGATAACCGATCTGAATCCCCGACGAGACCACCGGCCGCGCGGTGTTGAGCGCGCCCAGCTGAACTTTCAGCACCTCAAGCTGCTCGGGCACGGTGCCTTGGATCGTCTTGCGAAACAGGACCTGCGAGTCGACGTCGCTGCCGGCGTAGTGAACCAGCTCGATGGTCGCCCCTGGAAGAAAGCGCTGCGGGCTGGTGCCATAGACCAAGAGCGCCGCGGCATTGGGCACGAAGGCGCCTTGTACCTCATGGCCAAAGCCGCGCTGCACCAGCCAGCGCGACAGCGACGGAAACAAGTCAGGATCTTCGGCTTCATCGCGCTCGATCAGATAGCGCGGACGCAGATCCAACATGGCCAAGTCATCCAGGCCCGCACCGGGGACCGGACGCAGATCAAAGGGCTGCCGCGCCAGCGGGCGACGCTCGCGCAGGCGCTGCAGATCGGCATCGCTGGCACGACGAGTCGTCGTTCCGACGCGAACCCAGGCCACGCCATCGACCTTCACTTCCGGGGGAACCTCGGCCGGCTGCACGGTGATGACGATCACGGTCTGCCCATTCACAGCGTGCGCCGACAGATCGATCGACGGATGCGGCCAAAGCTTGGTCGACAAGATGCGGCTCGACGGCTTCTGCAGTGCCTCGTCCGTGGCTTGGCCACTTGCAGGAAGCGGCTACTTGCGGTCATCGGTCGCTCCGACGGGATGGCCGTGCTTGTCGACGCCGATCAGCAGGTACCCCGGCTGCCCGCAGCCTTCCAGATCGTTGGCCAAGGCGCAGACCGCAGGCAACAGATAGCTCGCATCGCTGCTCTGCTTCCACTCGATGCGCGAAGTCTCGCCAACCAGAAGGGCTGCAAGCTCAGAGGGCGCCATGGCAGGCATCCTACGCGCTGTTTTTTTGCCCTGTAAAGAAGCGGCTGTGTGGATCCGCCCGGACGCAGCCAAAAGCGGTCCCGGCGTGCCCCGCACGGTGCCGCATATCGCGCGGCCCAGACCGCTTCTTGGCGCGCCTTCGTCGACGGAGAGTGCCGGTGGTCGTCGACCGTCTGCGACCGAGGTTTTTCCTTTATACTGCTGCCATGGCCAATCTCGATGCACCTGCGGGGGGCAGTGCAGAGGACGGCAGCAGCCAGCCGTCTCCGCCTCGGCCCCAAGGACTCTCGGTATCCACTTCGCGACCGGTGTCTGTGATCGTTCCGCCCGGCACCTTGGTCCCGCCCTCGACCTCGGCGGCCTACCCGCCCGGCGAAGACAGTGACAACTCAGCATCCATGCGCGCCCGCTTGCTGAACATCGCCGACAGCGAGACGGCAGCGGCCAAGCACCTGGCTCAGCTCGACGTTGACTTCGCGCAGCGACACACCGTCCTGTCACAGGCCGTCGTGATCAAGTACCTAGAGATCGTCGAGGGACTGCGTACCGCGGTGCGGGCATTCAACGAGCGCCTCACGGATTCGCCCGGCCATCCCCTGCCCCGCATCTCGTGGTACGAGACGGCCAATGTCTCGCTGCGCGATGTCATAAGCGGGGATGGCATGCGCGTGCGGGTCCAGCGCATCAACAGCAGCTTCGATCTGTTGCTGAAGATGGTTCACCGAGCAGGCCGCGAGGATCTGCCGATCATCGAAGGCTACGGCTCGATCGGGCGCGAACAGATTCGCACCGAGACGCTGATGCGCATCGAGGGCTTCGTCGAAAAAGGCAAAGCCAAGTACCGCTACAGCCAAGACTTCAAGCGCCTGGATCTTCCGCTGGAAGAGGTCCCCGATCGCATCGTCATGGCCGTGGCCGCGCATGACTATACGCTGCTCAGCCGCGCGTTCCATGCGCCGCTGATCCCAAAGGTCCGCGAGACCGCAGACGAAGCCGACATGCCCGCCGTGAGCCCGATTGCGGCAAGCTCGACAGACTCCAGCAGCGTGCCCACTACGCCCAACGCCTCGTAAGGTGGGCCGCACTCCCCCGACGCAAAGCGAGTCCGCGCGACCGCCTTCAACGATCGACGGTGCCGCCGATGGCCTACGTTGGGCGACGCGCTTTTTCCAGGGCCAGCGTCGACAAGATCTGCGCCACTGCCGCATGCAGCGATCCCTGCGCTGAACCTACCGCGGGCTCGACACTCGGCGGGCTGGGTGGACTCTCGGGCTGGGCCAGCGCCGCTTGCAGATCCGCTTGGGTCTGACACAGCGTGGCCAGGCCTTGGTCCGACAGCGCTCGGCACAGCATGATCTGGTGATCGTTGATCGCTTCGCCCAGGTCGGCCCGTCGCGGAATGGCGATCGGTCGGCGCCCAAGCTTCATACAGGTGCCCAGTACGCCACAGCCACCGTGACAAAGGACGCGCTGCGCGTGACGCAGGGATTCGATCAGCGCAGGCTCGGGCAGCATGGGCACGCAGCGAACGTGACGAGGCTGGTATTCACCGATGGCACCTTGTAGCAAGACGGGCCCGGCGAGCTCTCCTTTTTCGATCAGCTCATCCAGCCAGCGAAGCAGGCGCGTCATCGGCCGATCGCTGGTGCCCAAGGCGACAAACAGCCGCGGCGCATCAAAGACGGTCTTGGAACGAGGCGTGGTTGCCGTCGCAGAATCGGCAGGCGCTGGCACAAACAGCGGCCCAGCATAGCGGGCACGCGGAAGCTGCGAGAGAAGCTGGGGCCACTGCACAAAAAAGTCATGCGCCAGCGGATACACCAAGCGCGCCGTCAGCGAGGGCTGTTCGACCAAGTTGAAGTCTTCGATGAACAGCGTGCGAATGCCCAGCGCCCGCCCCAACCAGAAAAACGGCACAGCCGGCGAGGCACCCGTCGAGATCAGCAGATCCGGGCGCTCGCGCAGAAGCAGGTGCGCGGCCTCGCCCAGGTTGATGAGCTGCCGCAGATCGCGCTCGGCATGCACGATGCGATAGCGACGCAGCACCGGCTGAGCGGGCAGCGACTCGGACGACAGCCACGGCGCCTCGTCGTTGAGCACCAAGAAGACATCGCAGCGCACAAGCAGCGGCAGCAGCTCCAGCAGCTCTTTTAAGTGCCCCCCGACCGAGCTGACCAAGCCCACCCGCAGGGGTCGCGGCGCAGTCGACGACGTGTTCGCTCGCTTCACCCAGACAGAGTGCGCAGAGCCATTCCTGACAAGCAAGCCCCAGCACAAACCTCGCGCGATTTTGCGTATCCGTCGCAGAGGTTTTGGCTGCGCGGCGAGGCAGAGCGTGGTACGCAGTAGCGGCCGATGGGTTTCCGACTTGCTCTGCTGACTGCTTCGTCTGTGCGTCTGCTGCTGGGGTCTGTAGGGGTCCTTTTGACCGCGCAGACCGCCTGGGCCGAGCAGCGCGAATTCACGCTGGGCCTGCAGCCGCAATACGGCCTGACCTATCTGGAAAATCGCCAGGCCTCAGGCGGGGGCGCCAGCCTGCATGTCTCGTACGGCATCACCGACGCCGTTGGTGTGCAGCTTCTGGCGGGCGCGACGGCGCATCCGCTGTCACCCATCGAGCCCGAGGATGCGTCGATGAAAGGCGATCCGGGGGGCGAGCTCGCAAGCTGGCATGCCTCAGCCGGCGTGGTCTATGCGCTGGATGTCGTGCGCATCGTGCCGTTTTTCGAGGCAAACATCGGCGTGCTCGGCCTGTACCGCAGCACCAACCCCAGCGGCAACCAAAAGACCCCGGCCATCGAGCACGCGCTCAACGTCGGCGCATCACTGGGCTTGGGCGCGGACTATCTGATCACGCGCCGCATTTCGGTCGGCATCGCCCTTCGCTATCACGCTTTTCTGACCGACTTGGCGCGCATCCCGATCTATCTGACCGTCGGACCGCGCGTCTCGCTGCGCTTCGGCATCTGACGGTCTGCCTGCCGTCTATACGACCTGCGGCTATTCCACGGTCACGGCCACGCTGGCCTCGGTCTGTTCCCAAGACATCTTCAGCGTGCCTTTTTTGCCCTGCGCATCCAGCGTGATCGTGAACTGCTCAACCGGCGTCGGGATTGCGCGAACCGCAAGCTTGGTGCGTCCCAGATCCTGCTTCGCGTCATAGCTATAGGCGCCCCACTGCTTGGCGTTCTTGTTGACGATCAGCGTCCACTCTTTTTCCCCAGGCAGCGTGAACAGCGAATACGTGCCCTTGGGCACTTTCAGTCCGCCGATGTTCAGGTTTGCTTCGCTGGAAAGCGTCGTCGCCTCATCCGCGCCCGTGCGCCAGACTTCGCCAAAGGGAACCAGCTTGCCGAAGATCTTGCGACCTTTCATAAGCGGCCGACCGTACTCGATCGTGACCTTTTTTCCGTCGAGGACCGCGGACACTTGCTCGTGTGGGCTGGCCCGCTTGGCCTGCTCGGCCAAGATAGCGCGGGTGGCGATAAACAGGATGCTCAAACAAAAGACCAGGGCCAGGACCTTGCGCATGCGTTGTCTCCGAGGATGGCGGTTGCGAGGGCAGCAAACGGAGAGCGAATTGTAGAAGGGACCGGCTGCAGCGACGAAAAAAATCTGCGCACCGCTTGCACGGATTTGGGCCAGCGCAGGCGCGGCAAGAGCGCCGCTCGCTCGCCAGCCCTAGGGTTCGATGCTGATGCGGGTGCCGTCGGTCCAGGTCTTGTGGTCGTCGCTGTAATACAGGTACGCGGTGCTAGCCGGCGCGCGATAGGTCCCCGGCACCGTCGCCAACAGGTCAATCGGCAGCTTGACGACTTCGCTCGGCTTGAGCTCACGCAGGTACAGGATCACCTGTCGCGCCTGCGTCTCGTAGAACGCGATCGCGCCCTTTTCGCGAAGCTCTTTTAGCTGCCAGGTCTGGAAGCTTAGGCCACCGGGAATCCCGACGCGGGCCAGCGTCATCGGCAGGCCTCCTGCCGTCTTGTTGGTCAGCGTCACATTGAGCCGCACCGACTCGCCCATGCGTACCTGCTGCCGTTCCAGCGTGGTCTGCAGATCGACCTTGGCTTCGGGGCTGGTGGCAGGGGTCAGCGCGCGGTACTCGATGCCCAGCGAAAACGGCAGCGGGCCCTGGCTGGTCGACTGGATCTCTAGCGTGTTCTTCCCCGGCTTCAGGTGCTGACCCAGGCTGTCGAAGACCAGCGGCTCGCGGTGACCTGCCTCGTACGAAAGCGTCGCCACTCGCGCGCCGTTTACCAAGAGCGTCACCGAGCCATCGCTGGCCATGCGGGATGCCGCGGTGGCGTACGCCGTCATGGCCTTGAGCGCCAGCACCGTCGCCTGCGTCGCGCCCCAGGCGCCAAAGCCACCGCGATGACTGGTCAGCCATTCCACCGCCTTACGAACCGGATCGTCGAAGCCACCTGCCTTGAGCAGCGCCATTATGGCCAGCGCTGTTGTCTCGACATGCAGGTTGCTGCCCGTCGAGCGCGTGATGCTGTGATCGGCCTTGGTGAAGCCACCGTCGGCATCCTGGAGCTCAGCCAAGCGCTTGGCGGCATCACGCCCGGCCTGCGCCCGCCCCGCATTGAGCAGCGTGTTGCTGACCAGTGACAGCAGATACGCATCGCGCGTCTCGCTGGCCAAGCGAGCGCTCGCCTCGATCTCGGCGTCGAGCCCGCTCTGCTTTGCCTCGGTCAAGCTGTACGTGATGTATGCGTTGGTCACTTCCGGTGAGGCTCCGCCAAAGCTGTCGAGCGCCTTGGGATCGCGCTTGTAACCGCCCTTGCCATCGCGACGCGTCGACAGCCACGTCATGGTGCGGGTCACCATCTCGCCATCGACATCGGAAATTTCTTTCATGTCGAGGAATTCCAGCAGGCCGTACGCGGTCAGCGCCTCGTGCGCGGGCAGGCCGCCGAACCACTCATAGCCCTTCTCTTTCGTCTCGAACGACACCAGCCGCTTGTAGCCATCGTCGATCAGCTTGGCGGCGCGCTCCATGATGCGCGGGTCTTGGATGTTCTGCTGCTTGAGGTAGCGCAGGATCATCACGTTCGGATAGTTGGTCGACGAGGTCTGTTCAAAACAACCGCTGGGCTGCTGCAGCATACCGTCCAAGCCCGAAATCATCGTCGCCACAGGCGAGGGATACAGCTTCAGCGTGCCATCGATCGTCCCTGGCATGGCGGCGCCCAAGTCGACTTCGTGCTGCAGGCTGCCTTGCACCTGACCGCTCTTGCTGATCTGCTGCGGAAAGCCCAGTGGCGTGACGCGAAGCTCACGCACAAACTCGTCGCGCAGACCCGCTGCACTTGCGGCAAAACGAACCTCGGTCTTGCCTTGCTTGCCGCTCACCGCAAGCGGATAGAACAGTGCCTCGCGTGCGTTGGCCGCGACGGTGCCTCCCGTGCGCGCAACCGGCTTTTCCAACACCAGTAGCTCACCAAAGCGCGCCTCTAGCTCAATTGTCTGTGGCTTGTCGCGCTCGTTGCTCAGCACAAGCGGCAGGCGGATCTTGTCTTCCGCGCTGACCTCGGTCGGCAGCTTGACCGCCATGCTGAATGGCAGGTTGGACTTCAGCACCGTCTCATCCCGACCAGCGGCCCCGCCACCTGCACCCTCTGAGATCACGCGGAACGACGTCACCGCATCCGACAGATAGAACGTCACCGTCGCTGTGCCATCTTTTCCGGTATGGACCTCAGGCAGCCAGGCGATGGTTTCGCGAAAGTCGGTGCGCGGACCGCTGTAATCGCCGGCATAGGTCGGCGCTGGAAAGACGCGCACCGGAGCCCACGTCGCTTCGACGGGCATCGGCTCGCCACGCGGCGCCTCATCGTCATCGCGATCCTCGATGCCAAAGCCGGCCTCATCGCGCAGGATCCGTGCGGCGCGGGCTCGCTTGGCTTCTTCGCCACCTCCACCGACAAACGCGCGCTTCTTGCCCATGTTCGGCATGGCCTCCGCCTCTTTCGCAAGCTTGGCGTCGACGGCAACTTCGGCCATCGGGGGAGCCATCGCGGCCGGCATGGGCTTCGCTGCGGCTAGCTCACGCTTGCCCGCCGCCACGCGCGGCAGAGCTGGCATCGCCTGCCCGTGCGGTGCTTTGTTGGGCAGCGCTTTGGCTACCTGCTGCTTCTCCATCGGCGCGGCAGGTTCCGCTGGCACCACGGCAGGAGGTGGCGGTGGAGCCATCGGCGTCGCTGGGGCTGCTCCAGGTTTGCGCAGGCCCGCGAAGTCGCCCCCTTGAACCACCGCCGGAGCGACCGTCGTCGTCGGGCTCGGTAGCGCCAAAATCTGCATCCACTCAAACCGGCGATACCCCCGCGTCCCCATCAGCAGATCCATCGCCAAGGCCGACTTCTCTTCCGTTAGGTCGAAGTAGAAGTTCGGTTCTTCGATCTTGCCGGGGAGCTCGGGTTCTAGGTACAGACGGGACAGCATGTGGCCGGTCTTGTCGTCGGCGAAGGACAGCACGGTGTCGTCGACGACCGACAGCGCCAAGGTTGCAGGCTGGACCTGGCCCTGACTGTCGCGCGTGGTGAGCGATAGCGTGACCTGGTCACGCGGCGAGTAGCTCTTCTTGTGCGGCTCGACTTGAACCTGCAGGCGGTTGCGGCGGTTGCGATAGATCAGTCGCTCGGCCAGGGGGTTCATCTTGTCGTCGAACACCGTGACGCGGGCGATGCCCTGCGCGCGTGCCATCTTGTCGCCGCTGTCGTAGCCTTGACCCACCTTGGCCTGTGGCTGCAGATAGACAATCGCGGCATCGCTGCGCGGTACCTGTACGGCCGCCGCATCGAGCAGGTTTTCACGCAGCATCCCGACCACCAACACCTTGCGTGACTCGCTGCAGCGCACGGCGACGCGCAGCGCCGGAATTTCGCCGTCTAGATCATCGAAGCTGCGCAGCACGCAGCCCTCGCGCGACGAAAGCGGCAGAGCGTAGTACTCGCTCACGCCAACCGGCTTGTCGATCTCGGCGTGATAGCTGCGGCCCGTCGCTGGAGTGAAGTCAACGCGCCCCAGACCATCGCGCACGCTCTCGAAGCGAGCAACCAGAGCGCCATGATCGTCGACGATGCGGCCGCTGACATCGGCGGGCTTGCCCAGAGGCGTCTTGGCTTCAAAGTACACGCGACCCGGCAGGCCCTCGACCAGCTGACCGCCTTCGGGAAACAGCGAAAACGCCAGCTTGCGCACGATGATCGGAACGCGCTTGGCCACGGACTCAGTCAGGCCTCCGTCGTCGGCCAGCACGGTCAGCAAGCCATCGCCGACCTCGATCTGTCCGGGCAGCGTGAAACGAACCAAGCCTTCGCCGCTTGCATTGGTCGATAGCGCCACGCGCGGCAGATCCTGACCGTCCAGGCGCACCAAGCCGCTGAGCGGATGGTTGCGCAGCGGCTCTCCAGTGGCGCGCTTGACCTCGATGGTCGCCGTCACTTCGTCGCCAGGGCCGTAGGCCTTGCGGACAAACTCCAGCTTCATCTTTAGGCGCGGCGCTTCATAGGTCGAAACGATTAGCGGACGCTCGCCGCGCTGACCATCGAAGCTGGTGGCGCGCAGCGTGTACTCACCGCCGTCGACGCCTTCGGCCAGTTCGAAGTCGGTCTGGGCCATGCCGTCTTTTTGCTGCACGCGCTTTTTGGCGACCACGGCGCCGCGCGGGCTGATCAGCTCGACATGGATGCCTTCGACCGAGGCCGGAGCAGCAGAAAGACTGCGCGCAAGCAAGTCCCAGGTGCGAACCCAGACCGTCTCGCCGGGCTTGTACAGCGGCTTGTCGAGCTGGACATAGATACGTCGACCGACGTTGCCCGCGAAGTAACTCTGCACGCGCTCGGTCAGCGTCGCGGCTCCCGCTGCATCCCCCGCCAAGCGCCGGCTGGCAGATGGCGCGTTTTCAGCAGGCCGCGCCGGGACGACTGGCTTTTTGCCCAGCGCCACGGCCTCGCTTGGCCCGCTTTTGGGATCCTTGGCAAGGGGTGCCTTGCCTGTCGGTCCCCCCGTTGGACACGCGCAAAAAAATAGCAGGGAACAGGCGGCGAGATAGCGAACCAAAGAGCAGCGCGAAAACGACATGCAATAGCTCCTGAGCGTTGAGATCAACGCAGGCCCCCCACGAGCCTCTGCGACGCGGCACGGTCGGTGTTACGGCGAAATCAAAGACCGCTGCGACTTAATATGCACGCGGTGCCGGGTACACCGGCCGCGGCGGCGGTGCCGGCTGGTAGTAGCCAGGCGGCTGCGGCTGCGGCGCCGGGTAATACGGCTGAGGCTGTGGCGGCACATACCCAGGCTGCGGGTACCCCGAGGGCGCGACATAGCCAGAACCGCCACCGCAGGCAACCGTCACCGTCGAAGGCGTATAGATGCCAAAGGTCAGCCAGGACAGAAACATGTTGCCCAAGGAGCGATGCGTGCTGATGCGGGCCAGCGGGCGACCACCGCAGAAGCGCGCTGTGTCGACGCCTCCACCGACGGCGCCCCACAGCCAGCCATTGACCCACTGGCGATGAAAATCCGTCGGAGCGGTATTGGGAACAACGACGTGGACGTGATAGCAGCCAGATGTAAACGACAGCGCCGCTGCCAAGAACAGCGACGCCAGTACGGACTTGCAAGACGAGGTTGCGGGCAGGCTCATGCCGATCTCCTGACGTTCGATGAGACGACTTGCGGATTATATCGTCAGAGCCCGTGGCGGTGGGCGCTTAGCTGCGGGATAGCAGGAATTCCACGATCGAGGCAACCCCGAATCCCGTCGCGCCCTTGCCGTGATGCCCCCACTCCTGCGTGGCTTTGACGGGGCCGGCCATGTCGACGTGAACCCACGGCGTGTCTCCGACGAATTCCTTGAGAAACAGCGCTGCGGTAATGCAGCCGCCTTTGCGATCGCCACACTGCTTGATGTCGGCGATATCGCTCTTGAGCACCTCGCCCAGACGTTCAGGCAGCGGAAGCTGCCACATGTCTTCGCCGGCTGCGCGGGCGGCGCCCAGAAGCGCGTTGGCGGCGTCTTGGTTGGTGCTCATCAGGCCGGCGGTGTGCGACCCCAGGGCCACTTCGCAAGCGCCGGTCAGCGTCGCAAAATCCAGGATGACATCCGGCTTGATGCGGTCCACTGCATAACTCAGCGCATCGGCCAGGGTCAGGCGTCCCTCGGCGTCGGTGTTGTTGATCTCGACGGTCTTTCCATTCAGACCGCGCAGCACATCGCCCAGCTTGTAGGCCGCGCCTCCGGGCATGTTTTCGGTCGCGGCACACAAGACGTGGACTTCGTCGACGCAGCCGATCTGGCTCAGCGCCGACATCGCCCCCAAGACAGCGCCGCCGCCACCCATGTCCATCTTCATGTCCAGCATGCCTTCGACGGTCTTTATGGAAAGCCCACCCGAATCGAAGGTCACCGACTTGCCAATCAAGACGACCCGACGACGCGGCGTCTCTTTGGGGCGATACGTCAGGTGAATAAAGCGTGGCTCCTCGCTAGAGCCCTGTGCCACAGCCAGAAAGAGATTCATGCCCAGCTCGCGGCACTCTTGGGGACCCAAGACCGAGAGCTCAAGGCCGCGCTCTCGGGCGAGCTGATCGGCGAGGGTGGCCAGATGACGCGGCGTCATCTGATTGGCGCCCTCATTTACCAGATCGCGAGCCAAGGCCACGCCCTGCGCCACCGCCCGACCTCGCGTCACGCCGCGCTGAAACGCCTCGCTGTGGCTCGCGCTCGCCAGGCTCGCCGATGCTGCCGTCGGTACCGCCCCTGGCACCGCGGGCAGCAACAGAACATCCTGCAGAAGCACCGGCTTCTTGCGCTCTCCAGTCAGGTACTTGTCAAATTGATACGAGGCCAGAAGAGCCCCTTCGCTTACGAACTGGCCAACGCGCTCTGCGGCATCGGAATCCAGCGCAGGAAGCACGATACCCATGCTGCGCACGCGGGTTGGATTGGCCATTCGGACTGCGCGAGCCGTAAGGAAGCGAACATCATTAAGCTGGAAATCCTTGCGCTTCCCAGCCCCCAGGACCAGCACTCGGCTCGTACCTACCTTGCCGTGTGTATGTAATGTAAATGACTGATTTTTCTTTCCGGTAAACTGCTCCTCTTCCAGCACGGAAGACAGGACGTTAGAGAGGGCATGATCCAGCGCTCTCAGTACCGGGCTATCGCTCTGTTCTCCTTCAAAGAGAATCAGCGCGCAGGCGTCCACCCGCAGCGTTGCAAGCTCTTGAGCATCAGTTGGAAATGTG
Organism: Myxococcales bacterium; assembly: GCA_016794505.1. Lineage (GTDB taxonomy): Bacteria > Myxococcota_A > Polyangia > Palsa-1104 > JAEUJZ01 > JAEUJZ01. Next base: position 162,579 of record JAEUJZ010000016.1, on the reverse strand, counting down.
AACTGCATTTCCTTGTTCTCCTAAACCGTATCGGCCGCCAAGTTGGAAGCCGATCATACACCGGAATTTTCTATCAGATAGTTTTTGTAATCTAGAAGCAGCAAAAACTCTTGAATCTAGCGACTTCCGTCGCTGCGTGGCCGTCTGCACCCGAAGCTGCCCTCACGGTCGACCGGGTCTGCGCAAGCCAGCCCTCGGCACGGCAAAGACGTCGCCGCCACGAGAAGCCGAGCGTTGACAGGGACCGAGGGAGCGCGATAGCGTGCGACGGTACGAATGCCGCAGGAACGGCCGAGTCACCCTACCCTGTTCGATCGCCGGCTGCTGATCGTCGCCGGCAAAGGCGGGGTTGGCAGAACAACGGTGGCGTGCGCTCTGGCGCTTTCGGCGGCCCGCCGAGGCAAGCGCGTATTGCTGGCCCAAGTGAAGTCGAAGGACCGCCTGCCTCGCTTGTTTGGTGTCTCGCACAACTTCTCGGAAGTGCAGCCCATCGACACCAACGTGTGGGGCGTCAACATGACCCCTGAAGCCTCGCTGCGCGAGTACGGTGTCATGGTCCTGCGCTCAGCGTTTTTGTATCGCCAGGTCTTCGAGCGCGACGTCGTCCGCGCGTTCCTGCGGGCCATCCCCGGCCTGTACGACTATTCGATGCTGGGCAAGGCCTGGTTCCACACGACCGAGATGGTCTCTGGCCGCCCGCGCTTCGATCTGGTGATTCTCGACGGACCCGCGACGGGGCATGTGCTGACCCTGCTGGCGATTCCCAAGGTCATCTGCGACACCGTGCCGGAAGGACCGCTGACTGGCCCGGCGCGCGACTGCCTGTCGCTGCTCACCGACCCGGTGCGCACACAGGCGGTGCTCGTGACCTTGGCCGAAGACCTGCCTGTGTCTGAAACGGTCCAGCTCTCGGCGGGGCTGCGCGCCCTGGGCATCCACCTGGGCTCGGTGGTGGTCAACCGGCTGTATCCGCCCCGCTTCAAAAGTGGCGTGAACTCGCTGGCTCTCGACGAGCTACTGGCGGCCCCGGCGGCTACTGGCATCGTGTCTCCGACTCCAGCTGAGGCCCTCGAAGATGCGCTGCCCGCGGTCTTGCGCGCAGCCAGTCTGCAGCGACAGCGCTCAGCGCTCAACGAGCACTACATCAAGGTGCTCCACGAGTCGCTGCCGTTGCCCCAGCTACACGCGCCGCACATCTTCAACGCGACCTTTGCCCGTCCGGCCCTGGAGGCCTTGGCCGACCGCCTCGGTGAACAGGTCGAAGCACAGCAGAAGCCGTAGGCAGAGCGCTCACCCCACAAGCTGTTGAGGTCGCCTGCGCGTGTGATCTGGCGAAACTCTTCGCATTCAGCGGCTAGTCGAAGGCTATGGGCTCGCGTAATAATGCGAAATGATGACCTCAACCTTGCAAGGCACCCCAAGGAAGCGCCTGCGGCTCCAGACGCGCGCTAGCCTTCCGTCGGTGAAGCTGCTGTTCTCGACGGAGACAGGGGTGCAGAGATGAGTGGCGCCAAGCCCAAGACACCGCCGAATGCGGGAACGTCAGGCGACCCTCCCAAAGGCAAGCCATCGTCGGTGGCGCAGGCCCTGCACGAGCTCATGCAGCCGTTCCGCGATTTTTCCGGCTCTCCGTCGGCGCTGAAGTGGGGCATCAACGTCCCAGCCTTCATGGAGGGCGTGATCTACTTCGGCACGCTCACCGTCATGACCAAGTTCTTGTCGGAAAACGTCGCGCTCGGCGACGTCCACGCCGGTCAGATGGTGGCGCTGTTTTCCGGTGGCATCACCGGCATGATGTTCCTGCTCGGCGGCTTGGGTGACCGCTGGGGCATCCGTCGCGCGCTCTTGTTCGGGCTGCTGACCATGATCGTCGGGCGCACGCTGATCGCTTTGGGCGAAACGCTGCATCTATCGCCGGGGCCGTGGAGCCCGCTGCACTGGATCGTCGCGGCCGGCATGCTGTGCGTCATCATTGGCTACGGAACCTTCCAGCCGACGCTGTACGCCGCTGTGAAGCACTACACCGACGAAAAGACCACGGCGCTGGGCTTCGCACTCATCTATTCGTTCACCAACCTCGGCGCGTTCGCCTCGGGCCTGCTCTCGCCGCGCGTTCGGCACTTCAGTGAAAAGCTCCTGCCGCCAAACGGCATCACAGGCGTGCTGTGGATCTATGCTGCGCTCAGCATCGTGGGTGTGCTCGCCGCTGCGTTGGGCCTGCGCAAGCGCAGCGATTCCGCATCGCACGATGTCTCGGCTGTCGTCGCCCGCAGCCTAGCCGCCGCCCGCAATGACCTGGCCGACACTCCAGAGCCGCCTTTGTTCAGCCGCATCCGTCGCTGGCTGGCCGAGCACCCTCTGCGCAATGGCCCATTTACGTTCTTTATCTTCATTGTCGTGCCGGTGCAGACGCTGTTCGCGCATGCCTGGCTGACGCTGCCGCTGTACATCGAGCGCGCCTATCGCAGCACGCCCTTGGTCAGCCAGAACTTCGAGTTCTTTTCTGGACTGAGCCCGCTTCTGATCTTTGTCTTGACGCCGATCGTCACGGCCGTAACCGCCCGAGCCAACGTGTATCGCATGATGGTCATCGGCACGACCGTGATGGCCATTCCAACGTTCTTGCTGGCGCTGGGACCTAGCCCGACGCTGCTCTTGCTCAACTTGCTCTTGACGTCGCTGGGCGAGGCGCTGTGGCAGCCCCGCTTCCTGCAGTACATCGCCGAAATCGCGCCGCCCGGCAAGACCGCGCAGTACATGGGCATCGGTCAGTTCCCTTGGTTCTTGACCAAGGTGGTCACCGGCATGTACTCGGGCTGGTTTCTCGCCCACTACTGCCCGGCGGAAGGCCCACAGAACACCGAGTTCATGTGGCTGGTGTACGGCCTGATCGCCATGGTCTCGCCCCTGGGCTTGCTGCTGGCGCATCGCTGGATCGGCGGCCACCTGGGCAGCCACCGCAGCGCGACGCGCAGCGACGAATAGCAGCCCCGACGTCGCCCAGGCCAGGTCGCCGCTGGGTCCCCGCTTGAGCGGCGCCACGAATCGTGAAGCAGACGGCAGCGACCGGGCTATAGTGCGCACGCCGTGAAGCCCATCCTGTTTAAGTTTGTCCTGCCTCTCCTCGGAGAGATCACCTTTCCCGCCTACTTCACGTTTCTGACGCTGGGCCTGGCCATCGCCGCGCTGATCACCATCCGCGAGGCGCGCAAGTTGGACCTTGATCCCGACGAGATTCTCGACATCAACCTGTACATGACGATCTTCGGCGTCGCCGGTTCGCGCATCTTGCACGTGATCGCCGACGGACACTTCATGGACTATGTGAACCTGTGCATCGACCCGACGCAGGTGCCGGCCATCGATGCTCTGGTCCGCCACTGCACCGATGCCAAGCAGTGCGGCTATGACTACCTGTGCGACACGGCGCGAGGCGTCTGTTACCCCCCGCGCGACTGCCTGGCCTGGGCCAAGCTGTGGCGCGGCGGCCTCGCGTACTACGGCGGCTTCTTGCTGGCGACTGGCTATGCCTTTTACTTCACGCGTCGACACAAGCTGCGCTGGTGGCGCATCGCCGATCTCGCTGCGCCGCCGATCTTGGTTGGTCTGTTCTTCGGTCGTCTGGGCTGTTACTTCAACGGCTGCTGCTACGGCAAAGAGACGTCCAGCCCCGTCGGTATCCGCTTTCCCATCGGCAGCAGCCCGTGGCGAGCGCAGTACGACGCACACCTCATCCAGGCGAGCGCCCCGATGATCCCCGTGCATCCGACGCAGCTATACGAATCGATCGGCTGCTTGGCGCTGTTCGCCTTCACGTACTACTACGTCCGTCCGCGCCGTCGGAAAGAGGGCGAAGTCATCGGTGCCATGCTGATCGGCTACGCCATCGTGCGCTCGCTGTGCGAAGTGTTCCGCAACGATGAGCGTGGGGTGCTGTGGGGATTTCTTTCGACCTCGCAGATCATCTCGATCCCGCTGTTTGTCTTTGGCCTATGGCTGTTCCTGCGTCGCGATCCCGATCCCGTCCCACAGACCCCGACGACTGCGGTTGCTTGACCCACGTTTGGCCAACGCAGTAGCCTGATGGCGGAGGTTTGCTTGGCGGAAAAGAAGAAAGGCTTTGGTGACGCCCTTCTGGAGCTGTTTGTCGTACGTGAAGAAGGGGACGCTGAACCGTCTGCTGCGACCTCCTCGACACCGACTGATGCGACGGGATCCGCGGCCGCAAGCGAAGCCGCCGTGGTGGATGATCTGATCGCCCGCTATGCCAAAGGGGATGGTGGCAAGTCGCGCTCGACGCGCCCGCCTGCCGCCGGCAAGTCTGCCGCGGTCGATCCATCACCGCCCGCGAGCAGCCAAGCCGCCGCCGATCCCGCGCCACCGGCCGCGTCGCCCGATTCGCCACAGCAAGTGCCGCAGATCGACATCGACGTCGCCACGGTGCTGCGCAAAGCCGGGCTGTCCAACGAAGACCAAGATCGCGTCGAAAAGACCCTGAGCCTTTTGCACACGCTGCCCAGCGATACGCCGGTAGCGCTCAAGCGGCAGATCGTCGCAGCGTCTCTTTCGGCATTCGGAATCGCGGTCGATCAGATCGTCGAGTCCGCGCTCTTGCACCAAGCCGCGTTCTTGCGCCACCAAGAGCAAGAGGACAAAGAGACCAAGCTGCTCTTGCAAGACGGCAGTCGTCGCCTAGCCGAGCTAGAAAAAGAAGCGGCGCGCATTCAGCAGCAGATGAACGAGCAGCGCAGCCTGCAGCAAGGGCTGGTCTTTGCCGTCAGCCGGCAGAACGCCCGCCTGCAGGGCATCCTTGAATTCTTCGGCAGCGAGGCCGTCGAGCGCGTGCAGCAGACCTCGGTCAAGCTGCGCTCAGACAGCCCTGAAAAATAAGGTTCGTGCCACCGACTTTCCATCGCAGTTGGAATCGCCGACTGGCGACCAAAGGAGCAACCTGAAATGTCCTTCTTTTCGCGTCTCGCCAACCTGTGGACCGGCTTTGTCAATCTCTGGATCTCGGACGTCGAGAAAGAGCATCCCGAGATCGCGTACGAAAACGCCATCAACGGGATGGTCGAGAAGTACACATCCCTGAAGAAGGCGACGGCAGCCATCATTCGTCGTCGGGAAGAGATCTCGGAACAGCTCGCCGCGGCGCAGAAAGATCTGGCGCAGGTTGAAAGCGATCTCAACGCTGCCATGGAGACCAACCAAGACGACCTGGCCGTCGTGCTGATCCAGAAGAAAAACTCGCTGGAAGCGCAGGTCAACGAGCTTCGGGCTGAGCTAGACGTCGCGGTCAAGGATGCCGACAGCGCCAAGTCGTCTCTGATGTCGGTGCAGAGCGAGATCAAGAAGCTCAAAGCCGAAAAAGAAACGATGCTGGCCAAGATGCACTCGGCGCAGGCGCGCATGCGGATTCAGGAACAGCTGGAAGGGCTGTCCGTCGACGCCGAGGTCAAGGCGCTCGACAATGTGCGCACGCACATCAAGACGCAGATCGCGCAAGCCAACCTCAACAAAGAGCTTGGCGAGACCGATCTCGACGGCAAGCTCAAGGCACTGCGGCAGAGCTCAGGCGATGTCACGGCGCGTCAGCAGCTTGCATCGCTGAAGGCCGCACGCGCCGCCAAGCAGGCGGCAGGAAAGTCGATGTAAGCACGGTATCGACGCAGCGCCGCCGCGATCCACTGTTGTGGCGCGCGGTAGCCATGGCTTTGTGTACCCGGCTGCGGACCGCCTCGCGAAACAGCGAAGAGCGTGGTTCTGCTTCTGGCGATGCCGCGAAAGAGGCTGCACCGGGTCGCCTGACTGTGCCCTGATTCCCGGACCAAGGTTCCCATCATGAAGCTCACACCGTTTGCCAAAGTCTTTATCACCCTCGTCATCCTCGGCGTCGTCGGCTTTGTCCTGTACACCAAGCGCGATCAGCTCAAGGAATGGGCCAACGCGGGCAGCGGTACCGGGCCCGCCCCTTCTGGCCCCGGCCCCGGCGACAAAACCGACAAGCCCGGCACTGCGGGAAGCGGCATCAGCAAAGACGACTTCGCGGCCATCGGTGCCGCGCGTGAAGCCGGTCGCCAAGGCGTCACGGGCATCAACAAGGCGCAGGTCGGTGGCGGCAAGCTGCCACGCAAGCTGGTCGTCGGCATCAACACCTGGGCCGGACACGCGCCCGGCATCGTCGCCAACATGGGCCTCGCTGGTGGCGACAAGGGATCGATCTACATGAGCAAGTACGGACTCGATGTCGAGTTCAAGCTGCTCGAAGATCCGCAGGCCAAGCTGGCGGCGTTCATCAAGGGCGACATTGACATCATGTGGGACACCGTCGACTCGTGGTCGCGCGAGGCGTCAGCCCTGGCCGAGCAAGGCAAGAGCGGCAAGGCCATCCTGCAGCAGGACTGGTCGCGCGGCGGTGACGGCATTGTCTCGCTGCAGAGCATCAAGAGCATCGAGGATCTCAAGGGCAAAAAGATCGCGACGACGCGCTTTACGCCGTCGCACTGGCTGCTTCTTTACATGCTGTCGCAGTCGGGCCTTACCCCCGCGGACAAGGCCGAGATCGAAAAGAACCTGGTCATCACCGCCGAAGCGCCGCTGGCCGCGGCGGCGTTCAAGAGCAAGAACGTGGATGCCGCCGTTACGTGGGAGCCGGATCTGTCGGGTGCGGTGAAAGCGCGAGCCGATGAAGCGCATGTGCTGGTCTCGACCGCTGCCGCCACCAACGTCATCGCCGATTGCTTGGTCGCCAAGCCCGAGATCATCGAGCAGGCCCCGACCACGCTGATGAACTTCGTACACGGCTGGTTCGACGGCATCGACAGCATCGCCAAAGATCCAGCGCAGGCCTATCAGATCGTCGGCAAAGCGCTCAAGCTCAGCGAAGACGACGTCTCGGGCATGCTGTCGGGTCTGAAGCTGACGGCATTCGCGGACAACGCGCTGTTCTTTGGCTTGGATGGCAACCGCTCGCAGTTCGACATCTTGTTCAACACCGCGTTTATCGTCTGGCGCAAGCAGGGCGTGATCAGCAAGGTCGTCGAGGCCAAGGACTATGTCGACACGCGCTTTGTCGCAGCGCTGGCCGATGCCTATCCTGGCCAGAAAGTCGTCGAAGAGTTCAAGTTCGATCCCAAAAAGAAGGTCGATCCGGCCAAAGAGCGCGCCATCGTCAACAAGTCGCTCAGCATCTATTTCACGCCGGGCAGTGACGAGATCATGAGCGGCTCGCACTTCGTCCTCGATCAGTTGGGCGAGACCATGATCGCGTTTGGCAACACCTACCTGCGCATCGAGGGCAACACCGATGCCACGGGCTCGCGATCGGCCAACCGCACGCTTTCGCAGCGCCGCGCCGATTCGGTGAAGGACTACTTGATCAAGAACTTCAAGCTCGACGAGAAGCGCTTCCAGACGGTCGGCCACGGCTCAGAACACCCGGTGGCGCCAAACTCCACGGAAGCCGGCCGGCAGCAAAACCGCCGCACGGACATCAAGGTCATCTTGAACGTGCAGTAGGCGGCGCCGATCAACGCATCGTGCCGGCCGCTGTGCCGGCCGCATCAGCGTGGCCCCCGAGGAAAGGCATGGCAGAAGCGCAACCGGTAGCGAATCCATCGAAAGCAGCAGCGCCTCTGCGCTCGCGCGAGCCAATCTGGTCGCTGCGCAAGCCGCTGCCGTCGAGCTATCAGCTAGGACTGGGGCTTGCGACACCGCTTCTATTGCTGGCGCTGTGGCTGGCGCTGACCAGCGGGCCCAAGCCGCTGATCGGTGCGCTGTTTCTGCCTTCGCCTATGGAAGTCCTGCGCGTGCTCATCCGCGACTTGTTCACGGGCGAGCGCGTGCTGTTTGATGCGGCCATTGTCTCGACGATGCGCATCGTGCTTTCGTTCGCGTTGGCCGCGGTGATCGCGCTGCCGCTCGGCATCTTGATGGGCGCATATGAACCCATCAACCGCGTCGTCGAGCCGATCATGGCGCCGCTGCGCTACATGCCGATTTCGGCGTTCATTCCGCTGACGATCCTGTGGTTTGGCATCGGCGAAAAACAGAAGATCTCGTTCTTGTTCTTGGGCGTCTTTGTGTATCTGCTGCCGGTTGTGGTCAGCGCGATTCGCGCCGTGCCCGAAGAGCTTGTACAGACCGCGCGCACGCTGGGTGCAAGCCGCACGCAGGTCATCTTGTCGGTGCTGGTGCCCGCGGCGCTGCCCGATGTCTTCGATTCGTTCCGCGTGATGAACGCCATCGCATGGACGTACGTGATCCTGGCTGAGTTCGTGAACACCACACGCGGCCTGGGATACCTGATCAAGCTGGCGGGCGATCGACTGAAGACCGCCGAGATGTTCGCAGGCGTCATCATCATCGGCGTGATCGGCCTTGGCACCGACGCGCTGCTGCGTGCGCTGTCGCGTCTGTTTTTCCCTTGGCGAGAGGGCAGCCATGGCTGATGCCATCAGCACTCCAGCAAGCTCTGGCTCTGCCAGCCCGCCCGCCACAGCCGCTCCGGCTGCGACGGCAAGCGGCGCGCTGAAGCTACAGGTCAGCGATCTGCACGTCACGTATCGTGGTCGCGGAGGCGACGATGTTGAAGCCGTCCGCGGCGTCTCGTTTGATATCCCCGACAAGCCCGGCAAAGGTGAGATCGTTGTATTCCTGGGCCCCTCGGGTTGCGGCAAATCGACCATCCTAAAGACCGTCGCGGGCCTCCTGCCTCCGACGCGTGGCCAGGTCCTGATCGAGGGACATCCTGTGACGGGCCCCGGCGCCGATCGCGGCATGGTGTTCCAGCAGTACACGTCCTTCGGCTGGCTGACCGTGCAGGAAAATGTCGAATACGGCCTGCGTCTGCGCGGCGTGCCGAAAGAAGAGCGCCGCGCGCAAGCACACAAGATCCTGGAACGCGTTGGCCTGCTGCAGTTCGCGCGCTCCTATCCCAAAGAGCTCTCGGGCGGCATGAAGCAGCGCGTCGCCATCGCTCGCACGCTGATCAATCGCCCTGCCCTGCTGTTGATGGACGAGCCGTTCGGCGCGCTTGATCCGCAGACGCGCTGGGAAATGCAGGGCATGCTCATCGACATCTCGCATCGCGAAGACAACACCATCTTGTTCGTCACCCACGACGTGTCAGAGGCGGTGTATCTGGCGGACACGGTCTATGTGCTCTCGCGCAGACCCGCGCGCATCCTGCATCGCATGGATATCCCAGGATTCGAGGAGCGTTCACTTTCGCTGAAGGCCAGCCCGCAGTTCCGTGAGGCGGAAGAGCGACTGTTGCAGCTTCTGTACGCACCAACAGTGACGCCGGTCAAAGATCAAACCCCGCCAGCCCCGACGACATCGGCGACAGGGAAGTAGAGACATCCCATGGCGGACATGAAAGACAGCAGCTTGATGAACAGCCTGGCCCGTCGCAGCGCGGGTCCTGCAGGCAAGCTCGCGAAAGAGACGCCGCCGTATTACCGCTATGCCTTCGTCAACCCATACAACCTGTCGCTGCTGGCCGGGGCCGGGGTCGCAGCAGCCGCGACGGGCCAGTGGTGGCTGGGGGTCTTGGCGGCGGCGGGTGAGGCGCTGTGGATGTTGTTTGCTCCCGACTCGAAGCTCTTGCGGCGCAACATCTGGGACAAGATCTGGGAATCAGAACAAGTCGCCGCGCAGAAGAAACGACAAGCGGCGAAGTTCGCGGCACTTCCCGATGCAGAAAAGGTTCGTGCCCTGACGTTGCGCGATACGCAGATGAAGATTCAGAAGCTGGCCCAGGACAACCCCAGCTTTTCGGTAGACCTTCTGTCGGCGGACTTCGGCAAGCTCGACGAAGTCGTCGATGATTTTCTTGAACTGGCGACGCTGGCGACGCGCTACGACCGCTACCTCGATACCTTCAAGCTGGAAGAGATAGAAGCCGATATTCGCCGCTATCAGCTTCAGGTCGAAAAGCTCCCGGTCGGTGACGAGCGTCGCACGGTGGCACAGAAGAATCTGTCTGTGCTGCTGCAGCGCAAAGACCGCTACAAAGAACTGCGCCGCAGTCTGCAGACGGCGCGTGGCCAGATGGATCTCATCGAAAATACGTTCAGCCTGCTCGCGGATGAGATCGTATCGATGAACGAAGCACACCAGCTGGGTGACCGTTTGGACAACCTGCGCGAGGGTGTGGCCGCCGTGCGAGAAGCGGCCAAAGAAACCGAGAGCGTCTTCGTCGGAATGGGACAGACGCTCAGCCGCTAGGTACGACGAGCAGGCCGCACGCCTGCTGTTTTTCTTTTTGAAGTGGAGAACCGGCACATGAGCACCATGCCTCTTGCCCAAAGCAACCGCCTGCCGAGCTGGGCCGATGAGATCCGTCGGCGGTACCTGCGCGGTGAGTCTTCGCAGTTCGTTCTGCACGGCAATGTTCACGACCTGATCCTCGACGATCCTGACGGCAGCATCGACAAGCGCAGCGGCGAAGAGCGCCTGCTTTCATGCCCCGAGTTTCTGTACAAAGTCCTCTTAGAAAAGAAGAGCCTGGTCGCGCTGTACAACGTGTCGACCGGCGTGAAGTTTGTGCGTGGCAAGATCCCAAGCGGCTTCGAAGATCTGCTGCTTGCGAAAGAGCCAGCCAAGGTGCTGCCGCTCTTGGAACGCCTGCTGTTGACGCAAAACGGCGTTGCCGTGGTGATCGAGTACGCCGACACGGTGGCCCCGGCGGGCGAGACCAGCTTCTCAACGGTCGACGATCGCGCAACGGTGGTGACGCTACAGCGTTGGTCGACACTGCCGGCCATCGACAAGAACGACAGCGTGATCTTCTTGCTCGTAGAAAACCTGTCTGAGCTGCATCCCAAGCTCGTCGCCAACCCACGCGTAGCGACGGTGCAAGTGCCGATTCCAGGCAACGCCGAACGCTCTGCGCTGCTGCGCCAAATACGCCCCGACATGCCGCCCGATGACGTCGAGATCATGACCGAAGTGACGGCGGGTCTAAAGACGATCCAGATCAAGGGCATCTTGGCGCCGAGCGATCCCGGCACCGATGACGAAGTCGAGCGCACCAAATACATCACCGAGCTGCTTGGCGGAGGACCTCCGGCTCTGGAGCGCGCAAGCAAGCTGGCGCAGATCACGCGCGGCATGCCCAAAAGCGAGATCCGCCGCCTGATCGCGCCGGAAGGCCCTGCGACGCCAAGCAGCGACGGAGACGCCCGCCGCGAAGTGTTGCGCCTCATCGCAGCCAGAAAGCGCGAGATCATCGAGCGCGAGTGTTACAGCTTGATCGAATTCGTCGAACCCAAGCACGGCTTTGAAGTCGTCGGCGGTATGGACGAAGTGAAAAAAGACCTAACGCAGATTGCCAAGAACATTCGCGAGGGTCGTCGCAACCGCGTGCCGATGGGCCTGCTGTTTACCGGACCGATGGGCACCGGCAAGACCTTCGTCGCTGAGGCCTTCGCTAAAGAGTCCGGCCTGACCGCGATCAAGTTCAAGAACTTCCGCAGCAAGTGGGTCGGCGCCACCGAAGGCAATCTAGAGCGCATCCTGCAAGTGGTGCAGGCCATCGGTCAGGTCATGGTCATCATCGACGAGTGTGACCGCGCATTCGGCAACCAGGGCGACGAAGATGGCGGCACCAACAGCCGCGTCATCGCCCGCATCAAAGAGTTCATGTCCGACACCACAAACCGCGGTCGCGTGCTCTTTGTGCTGATGACCAACCGCCCGGACAAGGTCGATATCGACCTGAAGCGAGCGGGACGCCTGGATCGCAAGATCCCATTCTTCTATCCACAGACACCGGTAGAGGTCGAGACGGTCCTTTCGGCTCAGCTTCGCAAGAACAAAGTACAAAGCGAGCTGCGCTTCCCCGAACATCGCGGCGTGCTAGAGCCGATTGTCGGCATGTCGAACGCAGACATCGAAGCCGTGGTGTTGCTAAGCAGTGACTATGCCAGCCAGCGCGCCGAGCAGGCCGCGGTCAGTGCCGACGATCTGACGCGTGCCGTCCGCGACTACCTGCCCTCGCGCGATATCGAGATGCTGGAGCTGATGGAGCTTCTGGCCGTGTTTGAAGCCAGCAACCGCCGCATGCTGCCCGCGAAGTACGCCGACCTGCCGATCTCGGATCTGCAGCAGCGCCTGCAGCTTCTGAAGATCACGGTCGGATCTAGGCGATAATGACGACCGCAAACGAATCCTGCGCGCACAACGAAGGAGCCTGTGATGAACTTCTTTGCTGAGATCAACGTCGAGAAAAACCACGCCGAAGCCATCGCCCGTGGCTTGTTTGCCATCGCCCACTCAGATGGCCTGCACGAGCGCGAAGCCGCCCTGGTGGGTTCGTTCTGGGCCGATGCCGGTGGCAGCGTCCAAGCGCTGGCGACGCTGGAGCGCAGCGCCCCGATAACCGGTGAGGAGCTGGCCGGAGTCCTCGACAGCGCACCTCTGCGTCAGGTGTTCTTGAAGACCGCTCTTCTGATGGCGTTTGCCGACGGACAGGTCAGCGAGCAAGAAAGCAAGCTGGTGCGCTCCTACGCCGACGCACTCGGCCTCACCAGCGAGCTGTCGACGCTGGAAGCCGAGGTCAAAGACTACCTGCTGAGCCAGCTCGCCCACATCCACAACACCGAAGGCCTGGCTCAGATTGCCAAAAAGCTCGCGATCTGAGCGTCAGCCTCTCGCCTGAACGTGATACATGTAACTAGATGCAGTCTGCGTCTGGGAGTTCGGTGACGTCTGTGGATCTCGTGCTCATTGCCGCCGCCGATCAGCGACTGCAGGCCGATCTGCGATCACGCCTGCACGAGGTCGATGTCAGCTCGATCCTCGTCAGTGATCTTGAGGCAGCGCGCGGAGCAGTGCAGCGCAATACCTTTGCTGCAGCACTTGTCGATCTCGACTCGTTGGAGCAGACCGCTGCGCTGGCTTTTATCGCCACGCTGCGCCGACAGCAGCCGTTGACTGAGGTCGTTGCACTGATCGCTCACGCGAGCTTTGAGCGGGCCGTCATCGCTATTCGCCAAGGGGCCTGCGACGTCATCGTCAAGGATCGCGACCAGCTGGGCTACATCGGGCCGCGCATCCTATCGCTGCGTGCGCAGGCCCAGAGCAAGATTGAGCGGCAGAGCCTGCTCGCGGACTCGGCGCGCATGAACGAAGAGCTGTTCCTAAAGCTCACTGATTCCGCACGTCGCATCGGTGAGCTGCGCTGGCAGCTCAGTCAGCGCCCTGCTGCAGCGCCGGTCGCGCCATCGGGAAGCAAGCCACCGCAGCCGCCGGGAAAAGACAAGAGCGCGGGACCACCATCGCAGCCACCGCCGAGCGCACCGACGCCGGAAGAGATCGCGCAGATCTTGATCGTGGAAGAAGACGGTTGGTTGTCGCGCTCGCTGTCAACGATGCTGCCCAAGACCTATGTCGTGACGACAGTGACCAGCGGTGGCTCGGCGCTCGACACCACATCAGGTCGCTCATTCGATATCGCGCTGATCAAAGAGGCTCTTCCCGATCTGTCGGGTGGCATGCTGGTGCGCAACCTGTCTGCGCAAGCGCCCGAGGGCATGTACCTTCTGTGGTCGCCCCCGGTTGGTCGTCGCCCTGGCCAAGTCGAGCGCATGGACGGTCGCACCGACAACAACAAGCTGGTCCCCTTGCTGCCCGAGTTCTATGAAGCCAAGCAGCTGGCCGATCGGCTGCCCGAGCTGTTTTCAGCCCAGCTTGCCCGTCGCCGCGAGCGCAAGTTCCTGGCCGACTTCCGCAGCGAAAACCTGGATCTTCTGCGTCGTCTCGCCGATCTACGCAAGCGCCTGAAGCCGTTTGAGGCAGAGCTAGGCACCGTCGGCAGTACCACTCAGGCGAGCAGCAGCGGCAACTTCAGCCCCGTCTCGGCCCCAGGCAGCACAAGTGGAAGCTTCCCCGGCGGACGTCGCGGCTGATATCCTCCCCGCATGGCTACCGCGGGGCTCATTGTCATCGGGGACGAGATCCTCTCCGGCAAGGTTGCCGATACCAACACGCCGTTTCTGATCAGCGAGCTACGCGGACTGGGCATGCGCCTGTGCGAGATCGCGGTGATCGCCGATCACACCGCCACCATTGCCGAGACCGTGGCGCGATTTTCGAGTCGCTACGACGCAGTGTTCACATCCGGCGGCGTCGGGCCAACCCATGATGACGTCACCATCGTCGGCGTAGCGCAGGCATTCAACCTGCCGATGCAGCGTCACCCTGATCTTGCCGCTCTGCTGACTGCGTACTATCAGAGCCTGCCCAAAGCGGAAGGCTCGACGGACGAAGCCGAGGCCACGCGACGCGAGCTTCTGGCCCGCAACCTGCGCATGGCCGATGTGCCCGCAGGAACTCAGCTTCTTTCCGGCGGTGATCTCAAGTGGCCCGTGCTGTGCGTTCGCAACGTCCACGTCTTGCCCGGCATCCCCGAGATCTTTCGGCGCAAGTTCCTGGCCATTCGCGAGCGCTTCCGCGAATCGCCGTTCACCTTGCATCAGATCCTGGTCCGCAGCGAAGAAGGTGAGATCGCGCACATCCTCGACGATATCGCCGCTCGCTTCCCGGATGTTGCGCTGGGCAGCTACCCACGCATGGAACCCGCGGCCGACCACCATCGCGTGCGCCTGACGCTGGAAGGAAAAGACGCCGCTCGCGTTGCCCTGGCTAGCGATGAACTCGCGCAGCACTTGGGGCCTGCGCGCATCGTCTCGCGTTCCTAAAAGGTCGGCATCGTGCGGCGCGGCGGCGACGCAGCGCGCTTTTCGCCATGCATTGCGTAACGCGCCGGTTCCCGCGGATACTTGAAGGGTATGGTCTCTCCGCAGCGACGCAGGCTATGCCTTCGCCCCAGTCTCTTTGTGCAGATCGTCGGGCTGGGTGTCCTGTCCGTGGCGCTGACCATCGCCTATTTCGCGCTGATCAGCTACCGCTTGGAATATCAAGCAGAAGAGGAGCGGTTTGGCCTTGCCCTCGACCGCATCGCCGCCACGGCTGCGCTGTCGATCGACGGCGACGACCACCGTCGAATCCGCAGCAATGCCGACGCGCAGACGCCTGAGTTCAAGCGCATTCGCGACTACCTGGAACGCGTGCGCTCTGCCAACTATCTGCGCTTCGATCAGATCTATACGTTTCATCCCGTCAGCGAACACGAGCTGCGCTTCGCCGTGATGCTGCACGAGCGTCCATTCGTCGGCGATGCGTACCACGTCGTGCCCGAGAATGTGTCGTTGCTGATGAAGGTGCTCACACAGCGAACTGCGATGCACACACGCTTGTACCGCGATGCGCATGGCACCTGGGTCTCGGCCTATGCGCCGATCTTCGATCGCCAGGGTCAGATCGCCGGCATCCTCGAAGTCGACTACACCGTCGATGAATTTCTGCAGGCAGTGGCCAAGACGGCTCGCACGATCACGCTGGTCTCGCTGATCGGCTTGGCTCTGGTGGCCGCCGTCAGCTTTGCTCTGGCACACAGCGTGGGGCGTGCGCTGCGCAAGATCCGCATCGGGATCAAAGAGCTAGAAAAGCAGAACTTTGGGTATCGCATCGAGCTCGATCGCGGCGATGAGCTGGGACTGATGGCGACGCAGATCAATCACATGGCGGCGACGCTGGCCGAGCGCTATCAGATGCTCAAGTACCTGCCCAAGCACACCATCGAAGCCATCGCGCGGCGTGCGCTGCGCGGCCACTCGACGTTGTCTGAGCGGCGATCGGGCGCGGTTTTTTTCTCGGACATCCGCGGCTACACCGCGCTTTCGGTGGAAAGCTCGGACGAAAAAATTGTGCAGATGTTGAATCATTACTTGAGTCGCCAAGCCGAGATCATCGAGCAGCACGGGGGCGTGATCGACAAGTTCATGGGCGACGCGGTGCTGGCGCTGTTTTACGAAGAAGACGCCGCCCGGCGCGCAGTCGCTGCCGCCTTGGACATTCGCGCGGCCGTCGAGCAGCTAAACCGCGACGCCGTCTTTCAGTGCCCCGTACACATCGGCATGGGCATCAGCTTCGGCCAGATCCTCCTCGGCGAAATCGGCTCGGACCTCCGTCGTGAGCGGACGCCGGTCGGCTCGGTCGTCAACCTGGCCTCACGCCTGGGCAGCCGCGCGGGCGCCGAAGAGATCCTCGTATCGGACGCGGCGCGCCAAGCCATCGGCGACGATCTGGTGGTCAGCGCCAGTGAAGCGGCCTTGCTCAAAGGCTTTCACGAGCCGCAGACTGCCCATTTCGTTCAAGCGCTGCGCCCACGACCGCTCCATTCTCAATAAAGCTTCGCGGCCTAGCTGCGCGAGCCAGGCCACGCCCACTCTAGGCCGCCGAAGACTTGCAGAAAGCCGGCGGGCTGAATGCCGGCGGGGGCACGACTTGCGATGTACGTCTGCGCCGTCAGGTTCTTGCCCGCGATATAGACACTCAAGCCGCTGCGTTGATGGCTATAGGCCAGGCGTGCATCCACCGTGGTGTAGCTGGGAATTTCACCCAGCAAGCCGTCTACCGATGGCGCGATCGTGCCATCGCGATCCGCAAGCTGCGCGGCGACAAAGCTGACGTTCACCTGCGCCGAAATCCCAATCCTATGCTGCATGCGTAGCTGCGCGTTCAAAAGATGCGGCGGGGCATACGGCAGCCTTCCTCCGTCTGAAAGACCGCCGACAAAGGCCGCGAGCGGCAGGAAGGTATAGCCGATGGAAAGCGGCAGGTTGACAGAGCGGCTGCCCAGCAGATCCAGCAGATCAAAGGTGCTGTGCCACTCGATCCCGGCGTGACGACTGCGGCCCGAGTTAAAGGTAGTTCCCGAGACGGCGCCGGCTGCTTCGCTGGGCGGCAGGATCTGGTTTTCAAAGTCCATCACAAAGCCCGCGGTCTCAACCGCAAGCCACGACTGCCGCGAGATGCGCGCCCCCAGTTCGAAGTTCCACGAAAGCTCGGCATCCAGCTGCAGGTTCTGGCCGCTCGTCGACACCGCATCCTTTGAGCGGGGCGGTGAATAGCCGCGATGTACACCGGCAAACAGCGTCAACGGTCGCCACACTCGCGTCGAAACACCCAGCCCTGGGATCAGCGCTTGGTTGAGCGAACGTCCCTGCACATCGACATCGCGCACCACCGTGGTGCCATCGGAAAGACTGCTGCGCATCCGCAGGATCTGGCGGTGACTCATGTACGTCTCGACGCGAACGCCGGGCGTGATGTGCAGGCGATCCCACAGCGAAAAGCGATGCTGCACAGCCGTTGCCAGCGCGACTCCATAGCGGCTCTCGTCGTCGAGAATTTCACCCGATGAAGCACTGGGAAACTGCGTCTGCAGGATCTGTTCGCGCGCTCGTTCATAGTGCAAACGAACCAGCGCCGTAAGCTCGCCGCGCAGCACCGTGCCTGCGGACCACTGCCAGCTTAGGCGCGGCTCGATGCCTGCGACTTGATAGCTGCGGTTACGAATCACTGACTCTTGGCGGAAGAAGATCGATCCGCCGTCGTTGTCGGGCCGCAGCGCTTCGTCGTTCGGGCTGCCGCAGTGGCCCGTGCGGTCGCAGATGCGTTCATAGGAAAGACCGCCATCACGCCGATCAAACTCTTGTCGTCGCCACTCGCGCTGCGTCTGATAGGCATACACCAGCGTCTGCACCGACATGCCTTCACGGATGCGCAGTGAGTGCAACGCACTTACTGCGTAGCGCTGGATTTGGAAGCGATCGTGCATCGCCACACTGATCGTTGGGTCCAGCGCAAACTGTGGCGAGGTCAGGCCCAGGTACGTCGCGCGCGAGCTTTCGTCATAGAAGCTGAGCTTCACGCGCAGCACAGAGCCCTGCCCAAGCTGCACGCGCAGCTTCGCGGTGACATCCGTCAGCGCAAGATCCAGGCGTCGTGGGCCATCAAAGCGACGATGCAGCGCATCGACTCGCCAGCCGACCGGCCCGTGCGTCCCCCCGGCCATAAGCTGCGCCAGCACGTACTGGAACGAGCCATAGCGCACGTGCGCCGACGCCCCCACGCCCGCTGGAGCCTCGGGCGTGATGTAGTTGATGACGCCGCCCACCGTCTGCGGTCCCCACAGGATCTGGCCGCTGCCCTTTACGACGTCAATGCTCGCAACTCGCTCGATGGCCGGCGTGTAATACATCTCGGGCACGCCATAGGGATTGAGTGCCGTCGGGACTCCGTCTTCGAGGACCAACACCTTGCGGCTGCGGTTGGGATCGAGCCCGCGGATGCCGATGTTGACACGCAGCCCCATGCCATCTTCTGAAACGATGTGGACGCCCGAGACCGTGCGCAGGGCATCGCTAACGCTCTGCGGTGCCAGTTGGCGCAGATCTTCGCGACTGATCTGGGCCACGCTGCCCGGCACTTTTTCCAGGCCGCGCGTGGACCGAATCACGGTCTGAAATGCGCTGCTGCTGTCCGGCTTTGAATCACCCTGTGCCGACGAGGAATCAGCGCTTGCTGTGGCGGCAAGCAGGGCGACGATCGCCAAGCCGGCACCGCCGCTAGAAAGGACAACGCGCAGGCTAGTCATTGTCGCCTTCGACCCGCTTGGGGGGATTGATCTGTAAGACAACGGTGAAGTCAGACTTGAGCGCATCGGTGATGCGCTTGATCGCGTCATAGATGCCCAGCACCGCGTCGCGCTCGTGCGTGACGGCGGTCGCGAGGTCTGGGCTCTTTAGCGCATCGATGCGGAGCAGCGCCGCGTTCAGATCCGCGGTCATGCGACTGCCTAGCTCGGCAGCCCCGGCCGCGTTCATCAGATCATCGAAGCCCAGGCCTTCACCTTGCGGCCCGCACCCCAAGAACAGTCGACGAAAGCCGAGCAGGTTGTTGCGCAGGTGCGGAATGCTTCGCTTCGCCCATGGTGATTCCGTCGCGGCAGGGCAGCTTGCCTGCGGGCAGTCGCGCAGTCCCAGCGGCACCGCCAGCTTGCGATCTTTGACGGTCTCATCCAGATAGAACAGGCCCTCAGCGACGGCGCTCAGGCCGGCTTGCTGCGATGGAAAGATCGTACTGCCCTGCCCCGAGCTGCCGAGCTGCGCAGCGAAGCCTCCGCTTTCCCATGTCGCAAGCAGGGTCTGCGCTCGCGCGGCAACATCCTGCGCGGCGGCCTGAGCATATGCGCGCTTGCGTCGAGCTAGTTCGTCATCGGACAGCGCTGCCCACGTGCCACTGGCATTGATGTCAGCGCCGACATCACAGGCGTTTTCGCGGCCGTCATAAAACAGCAGGTATTCCAGCGCCGAAAGTCCGCGCGTGTTTTCCGGCGTCGCAGCGAACAGATCGCTCTGATAGGTCCTGTGTACAAGCTGCTGCTCAATCAGGCAGCGGTTGACATCCGGCCAGCTATAGATCGCCGAGCGCAGCCCTTGCGCACCGGGGCTGGGTGCCTTGGCCGCAGGACCAAACTGCAAAAGCTCGGCCTGCTGCACGCGATCGATGGCTTGCTGCCAAGCCACCCGAGCCGCGTCTTGTGTCGACGCGCTTGGAGCCTCGGCCAGCGCCTTGACTGCGACCTGCAGCAGGTTGGCCGCGTCGCTGACTTCGCGATACGTCGTGACGGCACACTCGGCAAAGCCGCGCAGAAGCGGCGCGCGATCGAAGCGCGTACCGACGTCGCAACTAAGCAACAGCACCGCAGCAAGCGCAGAAGCACGCAGAAGCCGCGGGCGATTCGCCATGACTCGTGCAGCGCACAGCGAAGAGGAAAGCGGCGAAAGCAGCAGCGAAGCGACGCTGCGGTATCGCGCACTCTGCTCAGGGCCCAGCCCAAAGCGCAGATCCTCGGGCGCCCCCGTGACGTACAGCGATCCGCCCAGCCAGTCCCACAGCGAGAGCACGGTGCCGAAGTTTCGATCGCGATGCGCGGCGTTTTCGCTGTGATGGATCTGATGCTGCGCGGGGCTCAAGAGCAGCCGCTCCCACCGCGCGCCGTACGAGATCCAGACGTGTGAGTGACGCAGGTTGGCGCCGAGCAAGCTCCAGACAAAGCCGATCGCGTCGACGCCGAAAATCTGCCAGCCCTGCACGTGTCCGCCGAAGCCCCAGACAAACACGCCGCTCACCAGGCCCAGCGAAAGCGAGCCGCGCAGCGAGTTGAGCAGGCTCTCGATCGGGTGCGTGCGATACAGCGTAAGCGGGGTCAGCACCTCGGCTGAGTGATGCACTTTGTGTAGCTCCCACAGAAACGGCACGCGGTGCATGACGCGGTGCAGGGCATAGCGGCTCCAGTCATCGAACAGAAACGCCGAAAGCGTGTAAAGAGCCCCAGCGCTGAGCGCTGACAGCGACGTGGGCGAGGCAACGCCGAGATGTTCACGCAAGAGCGCTGCCACGGCCGCGGTGACCGAAAGGGTCGAGACAAAAAGCGGTGCAAGCAGCAACACGCGCACCAGCGCTTTCACGAACAGCAGCCGGTAATCCACAAGCGCCGATGGATGCAGATACACCGCGCGAGGAAACAGCGCACGCCGCCATGCAGGATACCGCCCTCGACGGTAATTTGCCCACAGCGCCACCACCAGCGAGCCGAGCAGGAACGGAATGAACACGCGCTTGCTGGGATCGAACAGCGCAAGAAACGGCTGCAGCAGGGCAAGCCAGATCTCGTGAAACGAAGACATCGTACCGCCTCCTAGAAGTTGGTCTTGAAGTCCTCGATCTGTGCCGCGGTGAAGCCATAGATCGCCGCGATGCGCTGGATGGCCAGGGTCAGCTTGGGTAGCTCGCTGGCCGTGTCCGTCACGAAACGATACGAGCTGACGCTGCCGCCGCGCGGAGCGCCGACCAGCGAAAGGAAGTCGTCGATCTGCGCATCGCTGATGATGCGCGCGTCTTTCGGCAGATCGTAGAAGCCGTGCAGAAAACCAACGCCCTCGCCATAGCCGTGCAGCGCGGCGGCCGCATCGGTTGCCGTCGGGGACGTCGCACTAAGCTTCTTGATCGCATCGTGAAAGTAAAAGATCGTCGTCGCCGCCAGCGCGCGTTCCCATTCGTTGCGCAGGATGCGCAGCGCTTCATCGCGCTGTGCATGACAGGCCTCCCCTGCGACGATCGCAGCACGGGCCCGAATCGCGGCGTTTTTGAATCGCAGATACATGCCTGGACTCTGCGCGTCGCGCTTGTCGCGGCGCTTGGCATAGGCGGCTGCGAATTCATCGGGGTTCTGCGCCGCCGCCGTGTCGCCGGGAAAGCTGGGATGCGCGCCAAAGACGGCAATCAAGCGGTCGACGGTGGCCTCGCGGATCGGTGCCGCCATCAAGTCCAGGCCGTGACGATAAAGCGCCGCGCCATACAGCCCTTTTTCGATGGCCTGGCGCAGATCCGTGCCGTCGGCCGCAAACAGGTACGCGCCGTACTTGCCGCCCGGTCCACTGGGCGGTGAGCTGGGTGCCCACGTGTTCCCAGCCGCCGCGGCAAAGGCCGCAATCAGAGCATCGACTTGGACCTGGTAGTAGCTTCCCGTCAGCGAGCGCAGGCTGGGGCTGCCCGCGGCGTACAGCGCGCTCAAGTCGGCCTGCGTCGGCTTCACGCTGAGGCTGGCTTCCGCATCACGCATGGGCTGCAGAAACGCCTTTAGGCGCGTGCGGAGGTCACGCTCGATCACGGTGTTGCTGTCGTACTGGGGACTTTCATAGCTGCTTGGCAGGGTCGGAAGCGTGCAGCTTGCCTGCTGCGACTGATCGGTCTGTTCTGACGGTGAGCAGGCACTTACGAGCGCGATAAGAGCGGTCTTGGCGAAGACACGGCGCATGGCGGACTCCTGGGCTAGGCATGGGTTGAAGCGGTCGCTTGGTGGAAAATGAAAATCAATTTCATTTTCAATGAAGCCGATCGCCCGCCACGTTGTCAAGCCAGGACTGCCGCTCACCAGCGGCGCGCAGAACACGCAGTCGAGCAGCCAAACAAGGCTGCTGCAGTGCGCCACTCACAACCAGACGGGAAAAACCAAGAGGCAGGACGAACGGCCGGGCAATACCGCAGCCAGCGAAACATGCCGTGCTGCATGCGGCCCCGACTCACTGCGCAAGGCCCATGCGGGCCGGGGGGGCATTTGCCCGAATCGGGGTGACGAGCAGACGAGGATTAGGGAACCGGTAGCCCCTTTGGGATCAAGCGAAGAATCGAATCGGGCAATCTGAGCGCTTGATCGGTATCAAAGCAGTACTTATTGACAAGTGCCATGCTCCCGATATAGCGCTTCTTGTCATCAACAAACAGATTCAACTCTCCAGAGGGTGTGCCCATCAGTAAATATGCCTCTGTAATAGGCAGCCCTTCTGTAAGCAAGGCCGTGAACGGATTCTCATAGATGGTACAGGACGTACGGAACAAGTGAGCAAGAATGGCCGGGCTCGCGATTCGACGAATCACGCCATCGAGCACAAGATAGATATGCGGGCTCTCTGGCATCCGAAGCAGCTTGCCGTTAAGAGCGGTGGCGTCAAGGCCAGCGCGTGTGTCCCGAGGTTGCTGCGCCAGTTGCCCCAGTATCTCATGCGGGTCAGCCGTCCGAGACTCACCTGTTTCATCCGCCCCCGCATTACCCACGCTCATGACCCCCAGCAGCAACATGCTCATCACACCACAAACAACACGGTTGTAGGACATGGGTTCCTCCTTTGTTGGCATCAGCCATCTTGCTGATAATTAGCGCATTGCATGCAATGCGGCAACAATCCGATCGATTATTATAATATTATAATTTCGCAAATAGGAAGCTTTGAAACTGATAATTAAGATCGCCGCTTCTCTCTGAGGAAACATCTTCAATAATGCGCATGTGAAATTTCTTAAACATATTTATGATAATATTTGGATCATGGCGATGAATACGCAGGCAAGATATTTTCCGTGGTGCAATATTTTTCTCATGGATAATAGAACTAACATGAACACTATATGACTGCATGCTATTGGTATATTTATCATATGGATCACTGATACTATATTCCCATTCGAACGAATCAATAGCTCTGCCCGGTTGCAGCGATTGCAATGAAATTTGCAAACTTTGTTCAACAGTGGCAATGAATTCTCGTGGCAGTTTTCCCTGACATAGTCGAGCATCATCGTCGTAGATTCTTGCCGGCTGCGCAGCGACATTGATATCAAAGCACAATAAGTCACCTGGCGCCAGCTTACTACATAAATCTCTCATCAGTGCCTCGCCATGTTCAATATTCATCAAAGTACCAAACAGGCAAAATATCCTTTGACCTGGCCGATATGCATGCGTATGAAACAAACGCACGAATGTTTCATGACTACTGATCATGGATACTACTTGTAATCGATTTTTGTATTCATCTGGTATATGATCAGAAATGGCTTTTTCGCCATAATAAAGCAGATATTCACTCTCTGACACAAGAACAAGTTCAACCATCAAATACTCATCTGCCTGCAATAGATAATTTACCAACGCAACTTCTCCCCAACCATGCCCAATTGTTAGGCATATAATTTGCGCCTTATGAAATCGGAGAGTCTTTGGAATGTTTTGTACAATTTTACAAAGGGAGGTTATCGCACTAATATGGCAAGCACCGTAACACGGAGATGCGTTAGCAGTCTGATACGCGTCAATGCTTACGTTCGTTGAATGCAGTTCGTAATAATCTAATCTGGGTAATTCTCTATCCAAATTATGAATGGCAATCTCCGATCTTAAATGAGGTCTATATCCATTCAACGTGATGGTTTTCCTAATTAAGGATGGATGAATAATGTCTCCATATGGCCATATTTGCAAATTAAGAACCATCCTTATGCGATTCAATGTATCCCATGAACAAGATTTCAGCAGACCTTTTTCTAAATTCTTCAACGTGCCTTCCGAAATGCCCGCTATTTCTGAAACGACTCTCCTTGATAATTTCTGCGACTCTCGCGCAATAGAGATCAACTTGCCCAATTCTTGATAATTAGCCTCTACTGCTTGTGCAATGAGCGCTTTCGCTTCGCGCTGCCTCTGCTCACGCACTGCATCAGGAATACGCTTACTCTTCGCACGCGCCATGGGAATAACCCTTGTTAGCCATCTTTTGGGCGAGGATTTAGTCTGTGCTACACCGTTAAGTGCCATGGGTGGCAAGCACCAAACAAGGGCAAAGAATTGCCCCATTTTTGGCAGCCTGGGGTTCTTGGGAGTACGCAGGGAGCCGGTCGTCAGATCACGTGGTCTCGCGGCAGGGGTCAGGCCACAGGGACAGACGCCGGGCCTTGCGACATCCACCGCAGCTCAGGCTGGCTCGCTGAGGGGCTCGGTGAGGTAGATCGACGGGGCCTTAGGCTGCGCCAAGAGTCGGGGCGGGGCGGCGCGGGAGGCGCTGACGCGTTTTCGGTGAGACGGGCGGCTGTGCGCAGGGCGGCGGGCTATAGGTGGTGCGGCGACGACGATACGTCCAGCCGGACGACAGGCAAGCCCTTGCTCTGCGATCGAACGTCGGAGACGGGACGCTAGGCGCGGCCGAAGCGACGCTCTAGCTCGGCGCGCGACAGGCGCACCAAGACGGGGCGACCGTGCGGGCAGTACGGGCTGTAATGCACTTCGTCCATCGCCGAGAGCAGCGCCCGCACCTTGGCTTCATCGAGCACATCGCCCGCCCGCACCGCGGAATGGCAAGCCATGGTGGCCAGCAACAGATCCGTGCGCGCAGCCACTGCCTCGCTGCGGCCGTGTTCTTCCAGCTCGTCGAGCACTTGACGCAAAAGGGCCTCGGGATCGCGCAGACTGGACGCACCGCGACCATAGCTGCCCAAGTCCGGTGCGGCCGAAAGCGCAAAGCTGCGCCCGCCGAACGGCATAAGCTCAAAGCCCATGCGCGATAGCTCCGCCGAAAACTCGCCGACCAGCGCCGCGCGGCGCGGATCGAATTCAAGGCTCGTCGGAAACAACAGACGCTGCGCTTGCAGCGAGGCTTGCTTGTGCGCGGCCCGCAGGCGCTCAAAGACCACGCGCTCATGCGCTGCGTGCTGGTCGATCAGCAAGAGCTCGTCGCCCTGCTCGCACAAAAGGTACGTGCGATACAGTTGACCCAAGTACGTCGAATCGGCCAAGCGCAGAAACGGCAGCGGAGCGACGGACTGGTCGCCCTCTTCAGCCGCGCTCGCGGTGTCTGGGCCGGCGGCAGAGCCCGAAGCGTGGGGATCGACGGCCGTCGAAGCTGGCTGCAGATCGTCGCCCGGCCCGGCAGCCGCTTCGTCCGTCGTGTCGCCGAGCGTGGGCGCATAGAGCTGCACGGCTTGGCGCAAGCGCGCTCGATGCTCGGCCAGCCCCGACGACGGAGCGAACGCGGAAAGCGGCAGCTGATGTTCGACGCTGCGACCGCGCGAATCGCTCCTGCTGACTGCACCTGGGCTGACATCGTGGTCAGGGCGCGCGACTACGCTGGGCGGCGCGGCCGGTCCTGCCGTCGCTGCGGACGGCACAGACGCACCATACGTCGGGCGTGGCTCGGCGGCCATGGGCAGCGAAGTTCCGACGGTATAGACCCGTCCACCCGCTGCGGCGACGATGGCTTGGGCGGGCTCTTCCGCGCGGACGCCACGCAGCCACGGAGCCTGCGAACAGACGCTGCGCACGGCTTCACGCACCACGCTGTACACCGCATCGGCCTGCTGCAGTCGCACTTCCAGCTTCTGCGGGTGAACGTTGACGTCGACGCTGCTGGGATCCAAGCGCAGGTGCAAGACCAGCAGCGGATAGCGTCCTTTTTCCAGCAGCTCGCCATAGCCAGCGAGCGCCGCGTGCAGAAGCGATCGATCGCGCACGAAGCGACGGTTCACCAGCAAAAACACGTTGCGCGGCACGGCTGTGCTGTCGCTGGGCGCACCGACATGCGCCTCGATTTCGATGCCGGTGACCGCTGCGTGGCCTTCATACAAAAGCGGCGGGCCGATGACCTTGCCACGCGCCGACAGCGCGGCCCGCGAGCGCTCAAGCCCGCTTTTGTGCGGCGGCAGATCGAGCGTGACTTTGCCCTTTTGCCGCAGGCGGAAGTGAACACCGGGAAAGGCCAGCGAAAGCCGCAGCAGCGTCTCGGCGATGTGACTGGTCTCGGTCGACTCGCTCTTCATGAACTTCAGGCGCGCCGGCACATTGAAGAACAGGTCCCGCACTTCGAACTGAGTACCGACGGGCGCACCGACCTCGCGACTGGGGCTGGTCTTCTGGCCGCTTTCGATCAGGATGCGATAGCCGGCCAGCGCTTCTTCGGCTCGCGTAGTCAGGCTCAGCCGCGACACCGACGCAATCGAGGCCAGAGCCTCGCCGCGAAAGCCCATGGTTTCCAGATGAAACAGATCATCGGCCGAGCGCAGCTTCGACGTGGCATGGCGCAACAGACACAGCTCGGCATCCTGCGGGCTCATGCCGCCGCCGTCGTCGGTGACGCGGACCAAGGACAGGCCGCCGCCCTCGATGTCGACATCGATGCGTGCTGCGCCGGCATCCAGCGAGTTTTCGACCAGCTCTTTGACGACAGAGGCCGGACGCTCGACCACCTCGCCCGCAGCGATCTGATTAGCGAGCTCTTCCGGCATCAAGGCAATACGCGACACGCAGGCACCCTCCTCGACAGTGCGGCTATTGCTTTCAGAGTCCGAGAGCGAAGTCAATCGCCCTGCCCTCTCGGTCCCTCTCGGTCCCTCTCGGTCCCTCTCGGTCCCTCTCGGTCCCGCCCGCGCTTGCCTGGGTCGCGGTCGTGCTGGCGAGACGATTGGAGCCGCCGGAGCCTGCGTTGTTCCGGGGGCGCGATCGTTGGCCTCAGAAATCTGAGTCTTGCCTCAGAGTTTTGCGGTCCGCGCAGGACCCCTGCCGGGACGCATTCGACGCTGGACAGCGAAAGGCGCGGTGGCATATGGGCTGCTTTGTTTCGCCCCCATTGCTGACTGCTTCGCAGAAAAGGAGTCCATCCATGTCGTCGTTCCAAGCCGCCTTTCGTCGTCGCTCGCATCCGAGCCGCGTGCTGCTTCTAACCGGGGGCCTGGCCCTTTGTGGGTATGCCGCGGGGCTATCGACGCCGCCGCCTGCTGCAGCCTGTGGCTGCTTCGCGCCCGTCGATCCATCGGTGCCCGTCGTGCAAGCGGGCGAGCGCATCCTGTTTGCCCACAAAGACGGCGAGGTGACGGCGCACATCCAGATCCAGTACCAAGGCAAGCCGGGTGACTTCGGCTGGTTGCTGCCGCTGCCCGACGTGCCGCACAAGCGCGACGGCGGTGAAGGCATCGACCTGGGCGTCGACGAGCTCTTTACGCAGCTCACGTCGACGACACAGCCCAAGTACCGCCTGAACCGCGTCTTTGAGCAGTGCGGCAGTG
Organism: Myxococcales bacterium; assembly: GCA_016794505.1. Classification (GTDB taxonomy): domain Bacteria; phylum Myxococcota_A; class Polyangia; order Palsa-1104; family JAEUJZ01; genus JAEUJZ01. The sequence goes on along the minus strand of JAEUJZ010000016.1, from coordinate 135,276 downwards.
GCATCTCGCGCAATGCGGCCTTTGGTGCATCGGCATCCGAAGACCAAGCCGCGGCCGGGACAGGCTCGCAGCCCCCGCAAGCCCCGTCCCCCTTGGTCTTCAAAGAGAGCATCGGTCCGTACGAGGCTGCCGTGCTGCGCGCCGACAGCAAAGACCTGATGTTCAACTGGCTGAAGGACAACAAGTACTTCGTTCCCTCGGGCACCGACACCGTCGTCGCGCCGTACATCCGCGCGGGTGCGTTCTTCTTGGCGCTCAAGCTCAAGGCGGGGCTCTCAGAGGGCGACTTGCAGCCGGTGGTGCTGCGCTACAAGTCGGACTTGCCGATGATTCCGATCATCCTCACGTCGGTGGCAGCCACGCCCAACATGGGCGTTCAAGTGTGGATGCTCGGCGCCGGGCGCGCGATTCCTCGCAACTATTTCCATACCGTCGTCAACGAAGCGCAGATCAACTGGCTAAACGGCGGACGCAACTACAACGACGTGATCATCAAGGCGGTGGGCGAAGCCGATGGCAAGCACGCCTTTGTCACCGAGTACGCAGGCGTCTCGTCGGTGATGCGCGGCGTGCTGGATCGCTCGGGCCGCTTCAATGCGCTGCCCAGCCTGGCGACCACCACCAACCCGGTGGCCTTCGTCGAGCAGACGCTGAACATGTTCGCGGTGAACAGCCAGCTTACGGCGATCCTGTCGCGCGTCCTGCCGCTGCCTGCCGCCCTGGCCAGCCAAGGCGTGAGCTTGAGCACGTACTATCAGTCGTTCCGCTCGTACATCGAAGGCGACCGCGCGCGAAACCCCGGCAAGTACGCCGACATCGAGGCCAAGCTGGCCGACTTCCCAAATCAGACGCTGGCCCTGCGCGACGAGCTAAAGGCCAAGATTGCCGACCCGACGCTTGAAGCAGCGGGGCTGTTCAACCAGCACCCGACGTTGACCCGCCTGTACTCGACGCTGTCGCCGGAAGACATGAACCGCGATCCGGTGTTCAGCTACAACCCCAGCCTACCGAACTACTCGAACGATCACGTGGCGACGCTGACGTATCACTGCGGCGGCTTCTTTTCGCAGCAGCGATACACGTCGGCGACGCTAGAGCTGGCTTCGGGTCTGCGCCGTCAGTTCACGATCGATCAAGTGAACAACGCCGAGTTCGCTACGGTCGATGCGCCGTACAGCGAGCAGATTCAAATCCTGCGCGAAGTGGGCGAGCCCGAGGTGGTCGTCGACAACACCGACGCGATCCGCCGCGCGCTCGGCATGGGGGGCTGCTCGCTGGGTGGACCGCGCTCTGCGACGCCGGGCGTCTCGACCTCGCTGGGACTGCTTGTTGGCGCCAGCGCTCTTCTGCTTTTCCGTCGCCGCCGCGTATCCAGCACGCGCTAAGTCCGACCGGCTGACGACCGCTCTCTCGCATCGAGAGAGCCCGCCTACGCCCATCCGTTTCGACCGCTAGCTCGATGACAAGGCCTGCCGCAGCGCGCCGGATGCCACGCTGGGCCGGATCAGCTGCGCAACCAGCGTGCGCAAGGCCGACTGGACGGCGGCCAGAAGCTCGGTGCTCCCGACGATCTCGGCCACGCTGCGATCGCCAAAGGCGCGTGCTTCGCCGCCTGGCAGGCCCACATCTTGTACGTACAGCCAGCGCAGCGCAGCGACGAGATCCTCGGTTGCCTGGGGCCGATCTAGCCAGCGCAGAAGCGCAGCGCGCAGAGGCACAACCACAGTGGCCGGCTGCACACGGGCTAGCTCGGCGGCGACGGTCTCTCCCGGCAGATCGAGCGCAAAGTCGAGCAGCGAGAGCTTAAGCTCGACGTGCTCGGCGGCCCGTGTTGGATCGGTCAGCGTCGTCGCCAGGCGCCCCACCAGCTCGTCGACGGCGCCTTCGGCGAACTCACCCGCCCGACGCTGCATCTGCCGCTCCAGCTCATCGGTGACGACCGAGGCGACGCCTCCGGCAACGGCCCCCACAGCCGCGGTGCCTTTCTGAACGGCCTGCGTCGCAAGTCGACCGAGCATGCCCAGGTTGCGGCCAGCATTTGGATCCGACAGCGTCGATCGAATGCGACGACTGTAGTCAACGAGCGTGCCGGTCATCAGCTCGCGGTTGAGGCGACGAAACGGCGGGCGCGACAGCAGCGCCACCAACAGAGCCCGATCCGGCGTATGTGGCAGGCGCAGAAGCTCTTTGGCCAACAGCACGAGGTCCGGCGGAACGGCCGCGCGCAGACGGGGCAGCCGAAGCAGACCCGCTTGAAGCTGCGTGTACAGCTTCACCAGGCGCGCATCGGCCTGCGGATCACGCAGCAGGGCCAAGGCGAAGTCGTGCGCCAGTCGCGCGACAAGCTCGACCGGCAACAGCGACGCAAGCGGACGGTCGATGCAGCCAGCGATCAGGACATCAGCGAGGTGCAGAGCCACATCCGTCGATGCGGAAAATGAAGCCGCCGCGGGGGTCTCGCTGGACATGACTACTCGCTGGCCATGCGCACCGTGGCGCCGTACCAAGCCGACTGCGTGCCGGCCGGCTCAAGCGGGACGATGATGCCCCACAGCAAGCGCAGCGTGCGGTGGATGCCCTCGCGCGAGTAACCGACCAAGCCGTACAGCACGCTCCACTCGATGTCCTGCGGCCTCGGACGGCCGACGTTGAACAGCGGCCAGAAGTGGAAGCTCCAGGCACCGCGGTACTCGCCCGTGCCGCGGTGGATATAGGTGTTGAGGACGATCGTCGAATGCCCCTTGGCAGTCCGCCAGTGCGCGCCAAATGGGAACAACACGCTGACGGTCACGTTGGGGCGACGCACGTTCAGCCAGAACGGGAACAACACCGTCGTCGAGCGTGCCGGCTCTGGCGAGCTAAAGTGCCAGAACAGCGGGAACACGACGCGCTCGCGGCTGCCATCGCCTCCATTGCGCGCCCACGTAAACAGCGGCAAGAGCAGCAGGGAGCGGTTGTTGTGCTCATCGCGGCGATAGCCAAACAGCGGCAGCGCCACGACCGTTGTCGTCGCTGGGCGCTTGACGTAATAGACCAGCGGGAACAGCACAGTGGTCTGTCGATCCGGCTGCTTGAAGTGGAACAACAGCGGGAACTGCACGAAGGACACGCTCTGCGCGTTGCCTCCTGGCAGCGCAGCCCGCTTGTAATAGGTCAGAAGCGGAGGCACCAGCCAGGTCGTCGTATCTTGCAGCTCGTCGCGGTGACGCACGACAAACGGAATCACAGCGCCCACCGCCGTCGTGCGGCTGCGATAGTAATTGTTCACATCGAGCACGAGCGGGAAGAGCAGTGTCGTGCGCGAGGCCAGCGTGCGGTAGTGCCAAAAGAGCGGCGTCGCCATGGTCAGGCTGCGCTCGGCCGAAGCACCGCGATAGAACAGCGGCAACAGGAAGGTCGTGCGGTCCTGCTTGAGGACGTCGAGGCCGTCGTAGAACAGCGGGAACAAAGCCACCGTGCGCTGCACTGCATCGCGCCGCACGTACAGCGGACCAAGATAGAAGCGGAAGCCTGCCGCAGCCGAGCCAAAGCCAAAGAGCGGCGTGATCAGCCAGGTGCTGCCCAGCGGCTTGTGCGAGGCGTAAAACAGCGGAAACACCATCGTGCTGAAGCCGCCATCGCCGTCGTTTTTGCCATAGACCAGCGGCAGGAATCCGCCATAGGTCGCGCGCTCTTTGTGACCAAAGAACAGCGGGCCCAGCAGCGTAAACGAGCGGTCCGTCGACGGATCGCGCGAGTCATAGAAGAACGGCAACACAAACGCCGCCCGCGCTGTGCCGCGCCGCGTCGCAAAGAACAAGGGGAACATGCCGACGTCGCTGCGCGTGCGCTCGATATCGGCATAAAACGTCAAGAACGCACTGCGGATGCGGTCTTTGACTTGGTCGTGGTGATAGAAGCCAAGCGGCGTGGCCACGAGCGTCTGGGTAACATCGCGGCCATAACCGAACAGCGGGAACGCGCCAAAGGCGAGCTCGCCTTTTTTGTCGTCGCGGTGGTGGAAGAACGGCAAAAAGACAGTCGTGCTGCGGCTGGGGGCGCGAATCGAATAGAACAGCGGCAACACGGCGTGAGCGGAAAGCTCGCCGCGCTGCACGCCGTAGTACAGCCACAGTACCGAGCGGAACGAGGTGTCTCCTTCGCGAACCTGAGCGTACAGCGGGAACAGCACCAACGCCCGGCGGCCCGGACTGCAGTGGAAGTAGTACAGCGGAAACAAGGCGCGTGACAGCGACTGATCCGCCTTGCCGGGGTTGCCCACCGTCTCGACATACGGGCCGATGAGAAGCGTCTTGCGCTCGGCCGTGCGGCTGTACCCGAAGCCGGGGCCGACGACCAACGTGCGCTCGGGCGAGCGGTGCGTGTAAAGCAGCGGCAAGATGCCGAACGTCGTCCGCACCGTCGCGTTTTCCGCGGGCCGTTCAGCACCGGCAGACGCAGGCACAGCCATCGCGCCCGGCAGCCGCGCGTGCTCGCGCACTTGGTGGAAGAACATCGGGCCGGCCAGCCAGGACTGCGTGTCGACGGTGCCCGTCTGCGTCTCGCGGTGCCGACGCCACTCGGCAAAGAGCGGCAACACCACCGTGTAGCTGCTCTCGGCGCTGCGCTTCCAGAATAGAAGCGGCGCCACACCGCCATGCACCGCGGCTTGCGGATCGCCAAAGAACTTCGGACAGCGGCGCTGGTAGTACGCAGGACCCACCACCACACGCTCAAGACCCGGCTCGCTGTGGTGATAGAACAGCGGCAGCAGCGCCTGTGTGCGTCGGGCGCCGTGCCGGCTGACAAACAGCAAGGGAAAGACGCCTGCGTCATAGCCGGCTTCCGGTCCCTTGGTCGTATAGCGATAAAATACGGGGCCCAGGTTGAAGTGATAGCGGCCCTGGCCGCGATCGCCGAAGTACAGGACGACAGGCGGCAACAAGACGAAGTGCGGCTTGCTGCCGGTGGCCCAAGACACAAGCGGCAACAGGCCTCCACCCGAGGCAGCGGCCTGCGTCGCCGTCGCCGGAGTCGACCAGCCATACGCGGGCCCAACAAAGCCCATACGCAGCCGGGGTGAGCGATGGAATGCAGCCAGCAGCGGCGGCAACACATAGGTTGCGGCTCGCTCAACATCGTCCTCGAAACGAAAGAACAGCGGAACCACACCCTCGCTGCGCCCACGGTCATCGCGCGAAAAGAAATACAGTCCCGCATAGCCCGCCGAGTGCCCGGTCTGCTTGTTCCGCCACCAAGCGGCCACAGGCGGCACGACCGTAAGCTGCGAGGCCGGCGTGTCGCGTCGGAACAGGATCGGCGCCAGCCAGAGTGTCGTCGTCTCAGCCGCGGGTCCATCGTGGTACTGGCCACCCAGCGGGGTAATCGTCAGCTGCGACTTGTCTTCCCAGCGACGGTAAAAGAACAGTGGCAGCAGCGCGGCATAGCGCGATCCTGTCTCGCTGTTGCCGCCCTCGAAGAACAGCGGCAGCACCGCGGTCGTATGCACAGGACCGTTGCGGCGATACCAGACCAAGGGGAAATATCCGCCGCGGACCTTCTCTTCGGCTCCTTCGCTGTCGCGGTAGTAGTACCCCAAGCCAAGAAACAGCCCGAGGGCCGTCTTGGGTCGCTGATGATAAAAGAGCAGCGTCGGCAGGAAGACTGTGTCCTGTGACCCCGTCGCCTCGTCTCGACGCTCGAAAAACAACAGCGGCGGAATCAACGAGGTGGTCACCGCGCCGCGCCGCTGCGTATAGAAAAACGGCATGATGCCGACCGCCTTGCCTCCCTGTTCGCCTTTGCCGTAGTCGGAATAAAAGAACAGGGGCCACAGCCGGTGGCTTCGCTCGGTCGGTGTACGGCGATATTGATACGTCGGAAAGACCCAGGTGTCGCGGGTCCCTTCCTCGTGGTTCTTGCGATCGACAAACAGCGGCATCAGCACACGCGTGCTGCGCTGGGGTCGCCAGAAGCTGTAATAAAACGGCAGCACCAGACGGAAGCCAATCGGTCCCGGCTGATGGAAATAGACAATGCCCGACGTCATGCGCTGCACAGACTTGCAGACATGGCGCGCACAGACGCTCTGCGCCGGACACTGCGAATCGTTGTCGCACTCGACGACGGTCTCTTTCTTGGTCTGTTTCTTTCCGGCGCTTCCGTCGTCCTCGTCTTCGCCGTCGAGCGCGCCCGGAGGCGGCGTTGCAAAGGGCACAGCCGGCGCGTCTCCAACGGGAGCCATGGGATCAGGAGATCCCGATGCCGGGGAAGATGGGCCGGGCACAGCCTGGGCAAAGAGCGGCAGCGGCGGCAGACCACCCGACTTGGCAGCAGCCCCCGTCGACGTCGCAGGCGTAGAGCGGTCGCTATGAAACGGCGAAATGGAGATCGGTGACGCCGCCTGCGCCGACCCAAGACCCGTCCACAGCACGGCCAAACAACAGGCCAGCGCCCGCAGGCATGCGGTGTTCATCCAGGTGCCCATTCGCCCAGCAAGCAGCCCTGCAGCGGATACTCTCCGTCGCAGGAGGCTCGCTACGGTGTCATCTTCCACTCGCCGTTCTCCAGCACCAAGTGGATGTCATCCGTCTGCACATTGTCCCCCTTGGTGCGGCGAACCTTCAGTGTTGCCAGGCGCTGCTCTCCCTGCTTTTGGTAGGACGTCGACAAGAACGAAAACTGGACGCCTTCGAGATCCTTCTGCGCCTGCTTGAACTGATCCGGTGACTGCGCAAGCTGCTGGCCGACCATGCCCTGATACATCAGGGCGTAGCAGTCAATCGCCTTGCCGGACTCGCCCTTTAGCATCGACGTGCGCCAGCGATCAAAGGTCTTTTCTGGCGTCGAAAACTCGGCGCGGGCGGGCGGCAGCTGAAAGACGATCTGCCGAACCTTCTCACGCGGCAGCTCCAGCTTCTGGCCGCCGGTCGTCTCAAGCACGATGACGCCATCGTAATAGTGCGTCAGCTTGCCCATGACCTGCGTGTTATCGGCCAGCGTCACAACCTCGGCCTGCGAGGGGGAAGCCAGCAGAACAAGCGACAGGGTTGAAAGCCAGCCGGCAAACCAGCCGACGCGAAGGCCGCCCCATTTTCGCCGGGTGTCACCGCGTGTTGGAGGCAGCAGCCGAGGCTGCTGAGTTTGCCACGATTGAATGAGACAGCGGCCCTGCCGCACAGACGGGGCAGAGCACTTGTCAGGGGACATCAGACCGCTCCTTGCAAGGAGCCAGGGGTTTAACCCGCCCCGTCGCGACTGTCAACCTTCTCGCGCGAGGATCCGCAGTGGTTCAGACGGCGACCTGCTCAGATTAAGCGCGTGTTCGTGGGGTCCTGGGGTCCCGTGGACTTGAGCGACGCGGGTCTCAACTCACGCGCTCGGCAGCCGCAAGCTCTGCGCAAAGTAGGGCTAGAAGCGACCGCTAGCGACGAGGCCGCCGCCGGCTTGAGCGGTGTACGGCGAGATGCAGAAGTTGGGTCGATACAGCGCGACTTTTTCCTTGGCGACCAAGCCCACAATCAGCAGTGCCACACCAGCCGACTGAGCGAGGCCGTTCATGAGCAGAGCAAACTGAACGGGCGAATAGGACGACGCGCTGGGACTCGAAGCCAATGTCCCCATCTGGATAAAGGGGCCGACGACGGGAATCGCGAGGCTCTTGTCGTCGAAGAACGACGCGACGATCGTGCTCGCCAGATAGATGCCTCCAAAGATGGATCCACCGAGGATGGCCAGGCCGACACGGCGGCGCATCTCGAATCGCACCGGAGCCATGGGGTCAACGCGGTAAGGAGCCACCGTCGGCTGCGGCATCATCCCAGGGGCCATCGGAGCCGGAGGAAGCGGAGCCGGGCTGCCCGCGTATGCTGGGTCGACTGTCGCGGGCGGATTCGCAAGCACAGGGGCCGCTGTCTCCATCGGTGCCGCCTGCGCAAACGCCACGCTGGGCAGCGAAATCGCGCAGCCGAACGCGACCAGGAAATGCGCGGATTTCTGCGTGAGTTGCGGACGCATGGCTAGAACCTCCCCACGGCAAACAGGCCTGCACCGCCCGGACCGGCGTAGGGCGCAAGGCTCACTTGCGTGTCGCGATACACCAGGGTTCGCGTCTTGGTCGCAAAGCCAGCAATCATCATGGCGAGGCCTCCAGCCTGGGCCAGTCCGTCGAGAACGGCCAAGTACGTGAAGCCGGAATTGCTGCGATCTTGGACCGCTTGGATGACGGGGCCGACGATGGGGATGTACATGTACGATGCTCCCAAGGTGCCCGCGAAGACGCTGATCATGTATGTGCCGCCAAAGATCGACGCGCCCGCGATCCCAAGGCCAATGCGACGCTGCATGCGGACTTCCTCGACGCACTGGCCTTGCCTCGGCCGCTCAGTCGTCAGGATCGTCGCGGGGTCAATCGGTTCGGACGGTGTGGCCTGTACCGTCGGCAGCTCGGCCAAACACATCACCGACAGCACAGCGCCTGCGACAAAGCGTTGTCGTCGACCGGATTCGACTCGCTGTGCCCCATGGGTGAACACAGCCTTCCTTGGGCGCATCGGGTCGCTCATGGCCACTCCTTGTTGTCTTGCGATAGCGATGTGTGAATGCTGAACGGGCGGTCGACGATACGTCGACACACACTGGCATTCCCCACGCCCAATGATGACACCTTTTTGGCTGCGGGTGTGGACCGCGATGTGGCGGCTCCTGCGAGGCGGCACAAGAGCGCCCGAGCGCACATGAAGATCAGGCTTGGGCGTACGTACGCTGGGCCGCAATCCGCACGGCCTCGAAGTCTTCCGGTTCCAGCTCCAGATAAGGCCCGGCGATGGGCGGCAAGTCTGAGAGCTCGTGATCTTCTGCCCGACGAGCCACGCTGACATGGCTGGTGCCGTCGTCCAGGATCAAGATCAAGAGCCCAGTGGGATCGGCCGCCGTCGACAAGACCGCGCGCGTCAGCGCCACGCGAACCATGCGTGCGCCATCGCGGTGTTCGAGCACGCTCCCCAGCACCCGCACCTGCTGGCTGCGCCGCCAGGTCTGACGCAGAGCCAAGAAGGTCGCCGCCGCGACGGCCGGTGCTCCGAGCACGTGAAAAAAACGCCATGGCGGCGGCATCAGCAGGCCACAGACCAGGGTCACAACCAGCACCGCCACCGCAAGGAATAGCTCGCGGACAAAGACATCGGCGGGCGGCGGTCCTCCGACGACGGTGAACCAGTCTGGGTCGTGCATGAACGAGCGCTGCATGGCGGCCTTACCCAAGGGAAGAAGTAGGGCCAGTGTACTCGAAGTCAGCAAAGCGAGGCAGCACGGGCATGGTGGCACAGGCACGCTGTGGCACCGGGGTACGCGTCGATGGCAGGCGTTCGACGGTCTGCGGCGAGGGCAGCGGGCCCCGCGGCGTGCGCCCCTGCGGTGTGCGCCACACGACGACCAGAGCAAGCAGCCAGACCGTGCAGAGCAGCGTCGCAGCCACCGACAGAACCAAGGTACCGGTGGCCCACCCCAAGCGCAGCCCAAGACGCAGTGCCTGGCTACGGTTCGCCAAGGCCAAAAACAGCCCGCTCAGCGCCGGAAGAAACCCCAGTGCCGCAAGCAACACGGCCACGGCTGAGCCACTTGGCCAAAGCGGCAGAAGACCCAGCAAGAGACCGATGACGGACAAAAGCAGGGCGCTTCCCGTCATCACCACCCTAGGTTCGCGTCCCATACGTTTGTGACCCAGGGCCCCTGCCTAGACGGCCTTGGCTGCTAGACGCGACGAGGCAGCATGCCGGTTGGTATGGGACCGATGGACAACGACGCAGACGAAGCTGGATAGGCATCGAGATGGGGTCACGAATGTAGGGGACGCGGACCTAGCCCTTGGCCGGAGCCGAGGGCCGGGTGGCCTCGCGCGAGGCCGGCGACGAACTCTGCCTGGGTGAAGCCATCGGCGTGGTAGCCGGCACGCGGGCCGAGACATCCCCGACCGCTGGATCTGCCCCCGGCTGGCCCATCGGACCCGGCAGATAGCCGCGCGGATCTCCGTCGGCGGTTCCATACGCCGAAGGCGAGGTCCGCAGCGGCACCAGTGCGGGCACGGGGACATTGCTGGCCACCGTCGCAGAGCGCCCATCGATCGGAGCAAAGGCCTCGGGCGTAACCAGATAGCTCTTGCTGAGATTCGGACAGTACGCCTGCTGCTCTTCTGGAGTCAGCGTCATGCCCGGCAGCGGCTTGAAACTGTATAGGTTGGCAATGATCAGCGGATAGTTGGCGCCGCGGTTGGCATTCGCGCGCCAGTACGCTTCGGCCTGCTGCGGCGACAGACCACAGAACTGCCGCAGCGCCAGCGCCGAGACCATGCCGGCATAGTGCAGACCGTTCCAGCAGTGAACCAGCACCGGTCCCTTTGCCGGGTTGCGAATGCTGTCGATGACGTCTTGAAAGATCGTCGGCAGGTTGCGCATGCGGCTCGACGGAGCAGGACGCCACTCGATCTGCCGGGGACCGGCGGGGGCCGTACACTGCCTTTGGTCGCGCCCGTGCCGCAGCATGTTGACGTTGCGCGGGCCAAGCTGCGTCGTGAACTCCCCGTACAGGGAATAGACGCGCTTCCAGCCGGACTCGCACAGATAGTTCAGCGCTTCCTCGCTGGGTGTCCCCGAGCGGTACAGCACACCGCGCAGCACGGGCCGCAGCCTGGGTAGCTGTTCCTCGGAAGGCGCAGACTGCGCAGGCTCTTTACCGCGATAGGGTTCAGCAAGCGCACCGCTCCCAACAAGGAGCAGGCCGACGCTCAATACAGGGCCAAGGGTTCGAGTTCGCATGGCTCGGGTAGAGGTGACTGGCAGGATTATAGGCAGAGTTTCAGGTGCTTGCCGATACAAAAAAATTTCAAATCAGAGACTCAGGCGAGCGCGCTAGAAAAGCTCGACCACGTCCCCCTCACGTAAACACGTAATCGGACTTTCTTCTGGCTCCAGTGCATCGGGGTAGTGGATCAGGCGCATGCGGGCTTTTAGCCCGGCGGGCAGAAGCAGCAGACTGGAAAGCGGCGTGTGCGTTCCATAGTTCGTCTCGTGGATCACCCAGTCAGCCTCGGCCAACCAGTCGATCAGGTCGGGATCAAACGCCGTGTCGGCGCTGTACCCAAAAAGCGGTCGCTTGCGACCGGCCAGCGACACGCGAATCGCCGTCGTCGGAATATGGTGACGCGTGAAGCGACGCTCGATGCGCAGGGGGCCAAGCTGGGTGACTCCGCGGTGCAGATCGGTACGCTCGCAATAGTCAAGCAGACCGAGGCTGACCAGCGGCCCGCCGGGATCCTGCAGCGCGGCCTGATCCTGCAGCGCGGCCTGATCCTGCAGCGCGTCCTGCGCCTCGCCCTCACCTGAATCCGACGAGACGTCGCCCTGTGCGGAAGCCCGCGCCGCGGTGCGTTGCGAAAGACCCGCCGCGTCCCAGCTTGGCGCGCTTAAAAGCAGACGTTCCATCCCGCCGGAAAGGCGAGTGGGCCACAGCGCATCCAGCACCTGCGGCGCTCCAAGCAATGTCGGCTTGCGACCGAGCAGGAAGCGCCGCATGTACAAGTACGCCTCGGTACCGCCGCAGTGATCGCCGTGCAAGTGGGTGATCAGCAGGTGATCGATGGTGTCGATCCCCAGATTCGCCCCGACCTGGTCTTGCTGGGCACGGTGCCGCCGATAGTCCGCAAGCACACGCGGGAAAGCCGGCGGGCAGTCAACCTGCAGGCGCAGGCCCGACTGAGGCTCTTCGATGCAAAAGCTGGCGTTGTGATAGCGCTCAGTGAATGCGTCACCGACGCCGGTAATGTGCAGACGCAGCAGGCAGGACATGCGGACCTCCGTCGTGGCTCGCAGTCCATCCTAGCAAGCTAGCCCCCACCAAGAGCCCCCGTCTGCCCGCGGCGCCGGCCGTGGCTGCGCCCGCTAGGCCGCGGGACGATCGCCGTGCAAAAGCTCGATCTGGCGGGCCCGTTCAGACACGGCTCGCCGTAGCTCCGTCGGTTCCAGCACTTCCACGCCCGCGCCAAAGCTGAGCACCCAGTTCACCAGCCAGTCCGACAGCGGATTTTCGATCACCACTTCAAAGCCGCCACTGCGATGCGCGGTCACGCGCGCCGGATCAAAGCGCGTCCGTACGTCATAGGCCAGCGAGGAATCAAAGCGCAGGTGAATGCGCGGATGCGCCGATTCCGGGACAAACAGGTGGTCACGGCGGAACTTTTCGACGTCAAAGCCAGGCTGCACGACGAAGGGGGACGCGTTCTCGTCGGCGATCGGCGTCACCTTGGCAATGCGCTCGACCTTAAACAGGCGCGGCTCATTGTGGCGATGGCAGCGACCGACCAGATACCAGACCCCGCGATGATTCAAGAGCGCATACGGGTCGACCCCTCGCAGCTCAGTCGCCCCGCGCGATGCCGAGTGATAGACCATCTGCAGAGCCCGTCGCGCCGTGACGGCCTGATGCAGATCACTCAGGATGGCCAAGCGGTGGTGATCTTCGGTCTCGATCACCGACTCGCGCTCAAGCTTCAGAAGCTCGGGCGAGGCTTCCCCGAGGGCCGCGCGAATCTTGGCCAGAAGCCGCGCCACCGCATCTTCGTACGGGCGCAGTCCCGAACCCGACAGCGCACGCAGGCCCAAGCTCAGCGAAAATGCCTCGGCGGCCGTCAAGCGCAACGGCCGCGTCAGCCCCTGCGGCAAGTCGGCGTATACACAGCCATCTTCATCGTCGATCGAGATCAGCAGGAACTCATCAGGGCCACCAGCCGGCGGGCCCACCATCGACAGAAGATCGATGTCTTCGCGCAGCGTGGCCTCGTCGATGTCCAGCTCGCGCGCGAGCTCGGAAAGTGGAATGCCCTGCCGCGCGAGAACCGCCGGGACCAGATACAGCAAGCGACGCAGACGACCGTTGTTTTCCATGGCGATTCCTAAGCCGACACCGAAGTCAACGTCGCAGCGGCGCTCGCCGACGAGCTGTGCTCGGCATTGCGCCGAGCAAGGGTCGCCGCAGCCTCGCTGATGCGCTGCCGCAATACCGGTGGGGACAAAAGACACAAGCTGCCCGCTGCCGACAGCACACGACTTACGACGTAGTCCGGGTTGCGACAGTCAAACTCGACGACGGTACCGGCCTTGCCGTGATGCTCGCCTTTTTTGCGCTGCGCCGGCCCGAAGTCTTCATCCACCACCCAGGGCGTGTCTTCGCTGACCCAAAGCGTCGCCGCAAGCGGCGGCTCGCGTTCGAATCGCCAGGGCGAGATCGCGCCTTGCTCATGCAGCGAAAAGTCCTTGGGCACTTCAAAGTCCGGCGTGCGGGGCTTGGGTGCCACCGAGAGCTTCAGGATGCGGTCGACGCGAAAGCGCCGAATGGCCTGCGCGCGATGACAGAACCCGACGAGCAGCCACGCCCCTTGGCGATAGACCAAGCCATACGGATCGACCGTGCGTGGCTCTCCTGCGGTCGCTGCGGTCAGCTCACCGTCGCTGTCACCGGGCAGTCCATCGCCGCTGCTGCTCGCTGCGGGTGGGCTCGCCCCCGCCGCAAACGGCACCGGAGCATGCGAGCCCGGACGCTGCGCGTCGTACTCAAAGGTCACGCGCTTGCGCAGGTGGACCGCGTCTTGGATCTGCTCTAGATGCTCGCTCAAGGCACCTGTGCGATACACCGTCGGCAGGTGCAGCACGACTTCGTTCCCCGAGGGCGCTTGTGGCGCCACCTGCCTCACCCGCCGCCGCGGCTTACTCGACAAGCCCGATAGATCGAACATCAGCTTGCGCATCGCCATCTCGGCAGCGTGGCGATAGGGAAACTCATTCTGACTGCGCGCCGCCGCCGCCGTCGTCACCAACACTGCCACTTCATCTGCGGTCAGGTTGATCTCGGGCAAGCGATAGCGCTGACGATCGATCAGATAGCCGCCCTCCAACGGAGCCTCGGCGTCGTCTTCGGGCGTCACGAAGCGCAGCGGTACGCCCATCTCAAGCAGCGTGGCCTTGTCGCGCTCGAACGCGCGGGCCCCCGCTTCGGGCTTGGTCGTGCGGTATTCGCTGAACTGCTCGCGCAGCTCGGACAGTGAAATGGGCCGTCGCGCGTCGAGCAGCAACACAACCAGATCAAGCAAGCGCTTGGTGCGCGAGTCAGACAGCGAGTGCATGGGCCTGCAAGTACTGCGGCCAAGCCCTGGAAGTCAATCCCGATTGGCGAGAGCCTGCATTCGGCCCAGCCACGCGCCGCCCGCCAAGCCCGGCCGGCCGCCGCGCTAGTTCATGATCTTCAGCAGCTCGACGTCGAACACCAGCATGCCGCGCGGGGCTCCGGGGCGTGGGTTTTCGCCGTACGCCAGGTTCGCGGGGATCCAGAAGCGCGTCTTTTCCCCCTCGACCATGAGCTGCACGCCTTCCGTCCAGCCCTTGATGACGTGATCCAGCGGGAAGCTCGTCGGCTCGCCGCGCATCACCGAGCTGTCAAACATCTTCCCGTCGGTCGTCCAGCCGGTGTAATGCACCGAGACTTGGCTGGTCGCCGCCGGGTGCTTGCTGCCCGTGCCCTTCTGCAGCACTTTGTACGCGAGGCCCGAGGCCGTCTTCTTCGCCTCTTTCGGGGCTGCCGCCACGTCGCTGGGAGCCGGAATCGGCTTCGGCGCGCTCTTGATGCCGAGCAGCTCGACATCAAAGACCAGCGTGCCAAACGGCATGCCAGGACGGCGCGCCACATCGCCATACGCCATGTTGCCGGGGATCCAGAAGCGACGCTTCTCACCGACGACCATGAGCTGTACGCCTTCGGTCCAGCCGGCGATCACGCCATTTAGCGGAAACTCTGCCGGCATGCCGCGCTTGACGCTGCTGTCGAACATCTTGCCGTTCGTCATCCAGCCGGTGTAGTGGACCTTGACCGTGTCTTCGGCCGCTGGGTGCTCGGTGCCGGTGCCCTTCTGCAGCACTTTGCTCTTCAGCCCCGAGGGCCGCGCTTCCGCATCGGCCGGAGCCGCCGCCACATCCGACGGTGCGGGAAGGTCATTGGGGTCTGGCGCATCCGCCGCGGGGCTTGCCGCCTGCGTGGCAGCCGGCGTGGCAGCCTGTGTACTGGCTTGCGAGTTCGACGAGTTGTTGTTCACGGGAGGACTCACTTTTTCCGAGGGGCAGCCAGCCAGGGATAGCACCAAGACCGGCAGGCACAGGACCGATGATGTGGCAAGGGACGAAGAGCAGGACAGTGTGCGCATGGACCGGGACTCTACTTTGAGGCTGTGTCGTGAAGCAACAGTCCAGTGCGCGCCGCCAAAACCGCCAACCGCCAGCAGACCAACCCAGCAGCCGTCACCTCGACCCCGCCGCGCTCAGGCGTGCCGCACCGGCTCTGCCGAAGTCGAGCCCTGACTCAGTGCCTCTCGTCGGGATGCTCGTCGAAATAGGCTTTGCGACTCTCGCGCGTGATCTCGACCTCGATGTCTTCGCTGGCGCCCGAAACGATGCGCGCCTGACAGCCGAGGCGCGAGCTAGCGCGCACATCGAACGCTTTGTCGAGGATGTCTTCCTCTTTGTCTTTCTGCGGGCTCAGCGAGCGCTGGCCTTTTCTCACATACACATGACACGTCGAGCAGGCACAGACGCCACCGCAGGCATAGCCAACCTGCGCGTGGATCTTTTTCGCCGCTTCCAGAATCGATGTGCCAGCTGCAACCTCGATGGACTTCGGGCGCTGGATCTGGTCCGGCCCGTCGCTGAAGTCGTTGACGAAGGTAATTGTGGGCATGCCTGTCCCTCCCCAGCTAGCGCTGGCCTCCTAGGTCGCGGATGCGAGCGTCGCTGGGGTCGATCGGCTGCGCATGGCTCGGCAACGCAGCGTGTGCGCCTTCGATGTCGTGTGCATGCTCCACCGCCGCTTCGATCTCGCTGACCGCGCGACCCGACACCGCCTGGTTCAGGCTCTGATCCATGCGTCGCTGTGCGAAGCTCTTGCTGGCCACATCCAGCGCCGCGATGGCATCCGCGATGCGTCGATGATCGCTGCCTTGGCGCGCCGTCACGAGCGCAGCCTGAGCCGTCTCGATGGCCTGTCTCTCTGCCTCGTTCAGCAGGTGTCCATCGCGCGCTAGCGCTCCCTGCAGCGCCGTCAAAATTCGCTCGGCCTCAACGCGCTGCGTGATCAGCAAGCGCTGCCGCAGATCCGACTCGCCGTGTTCGAAGCTGTCGAGCAGCATCTTTTCCACCTGCTCGTCGCTCAGGCCATAGCTTGGCTTCACCGTAATGTGCGCTTCACGACCCGATGTCAGCTCACGCGCCGCGACCGCGAGCAGGCCGTTTTCGTCGATCACAAAGCTGACTTCCAAGCGCGCCATGCCCGCGGCCATGCGTGGAATGCCGGTCAGCTTGAAGCGGGCCAGCGATCGGCACTCCTGCGCGGTCTCGCGCTCGCCCTGCACGACGTGCAGATCAAAGCCGGTCTGCCCATCGGCATAGGTCGTGAACACCTGCCGCGCGCCGGTCGGTATGCGGCTGTTGCGTGGGATGATCTTTTCGACGATGCCGCCCATCAGCTCAAGCCCCAGCGACAGCGGCGTCACATCGATGAGCAGGGCATCGGTGCGCGCGTTTTGCAGGATGTCGGCTTGCACCGCCGCCCCCAGCGCCACCACCTGATCGGGATCGAGATCGCACAACGGCGGCTGGCCGAAGATCTGCGCGACAAAGGCCCGCACAGCCGGCACCCGCGTCGCGCCACCGACCAGCACCACGCCATCGAGATCCGTCGGCGATAGCTCGGCATCTTTCAGCGCTCGCCGACAGGAAGCCGCCGTACGCTGCACGATGGGCGCAATCGCCGCTTCGAATTGGGCTCGTGTGACCGCGACCCGCGCGCCGTTCGGTAACGTCGCTGTGGCCTGTTCGCTCTCCGTAAGTTCGTGCTTGATCTGGCGTGCCATGGCCAAAAGCACGCGCGACTGTCCCGGATCCTGCTGCAGCGCCAGACGCAGCGCGGCTCCGTCGCTGCGCCCATCGATGAGCAGATCGGCCAGTGCCTGATCCATGTCATCGCCGCCCAGCGCCGTGTCCCCCGCCGTCGACATCACGGTGAAGATGCCGTCGTGCAGATCCAGAATCGAGATGTCGAAGGTGCCACCGCCCAGGTCATAGACCGCGAACTTGCCTTCCTTTTTCTGATCCAGGCCATAGGCCAGCGCAGCGGCCGTCGGCTCGTTGAGCAGTCGCAGGACATTCAGTCCAGCCAAGCGCCCCGCATCTTTGGTGGCCTGGCGCTGCGCATCGTCGAAATAGGCAGGCACCGTGATGACGACGCCGTCGAGGATGCTGTCGTCTTCATCCACACCACCCGGCGCTGTCGATAGCTGTTCTTCGGCGCAAAGGCGCAGCCAGCGCAGGATCTCGGCGCTGACCTCGACAGGAGTCACCGCGCGCCGAGCCTCTGCGACGCTCAAGCGGACGACTCCTGGGCTCTTGGGATCGCTCGGCGCCAAGCGGTATTGCAGAAAGCGTCCGTGGCTCTGCTGCGCCGCAATCTCGTCGGGGCTGCGCCCCATCATGCGCTTCACCGATGCGATCGTGTCGTGTGGATGGCTGGCCGCCCGCGCTCGCGCTGGCTCGCCGACAAGCGGTGGCCCGCTTGGCGGATAGCTGACGATCGACGGCAGCAAGCGCCCACCTTGCGCATCGACGGCCAAGCAGCGCGGGCTTGCGTCCTCCACGACCGCAACCAGCGAGTGCGTGGTGCCAAGATCAATGCCAACCACGCGTCCTTTGCAGGCCGCTTTGACCGGCGACTCGCCGGGCTCGGCGATCTGTAACAAGCTCATCGGAATTCCTTGGGATTACGCAGCGGGCGCTCGGCTAGGCCGTGGCCTCTTCGTGGGCGGTCATGTCGTCGAGAAAGCGCTGGTAGTAACGCAGCTTCAGCAGAGCATCAGCCAGCGCATCCAGCGCTGCGGCATCGTCTTTTGCCGCAGCACTCAGACGGGAAAATCCCGCCGCTACGCGCTGCGTTTCCTGCGCCATGCGGGCCCGAATATCGGCACCCATGCTGGCGATGCGCGCACCGTCGTTGTGCAGGCGCGCTTCCTGTAGCTCTTCGCGAAGCTCCAGCACATCGGAAAGAAACAGCGGATCGAGCGCTCGTTTTTTTCCACCCGCCTGCTCGGCTTCTTCCGACAGATCGATGCCACGCAGAGAAAGCAAGTACTCGGCGCGCCGCACGTCGCTCTTCAGCACACGATAGGCATCGTTGAGATCCGTCGCACGTTGCAGCACCTGGGCCCTCTCGGACGCTGGAGCGCGACTGAAGCGATCGGGATGACTGTGTCGCTGCCCCTCGCGATAGCGCGCTTCAAGCTCGGCGCGATCGATGAAGTACGTCGGCGGAAAGCCGAGCACCTCAAAGTGATTGCGAGCCGTCGGCATCAGAACTGAACGCTCTCACCGCAGCCGCACGAGCCCTTGGTATTGGGGTTATTGAACTTGAAGCCATAGCCCATGATGCTGGTCACGAAATCAAGCTCGGTCCCGTCGAGAAACACATAGGACTTGGGATCCACGAAGAGCTTCACACCACCGTCGAATTCAAAGACCTTGTCCGCGCTGCTCGGCGCCGCATCGGCCCACTCGAACAGATACGCAAAGCCGGTGCAGCCGCCACCACGGATGCCGATGCGCAGGCCCTGCGGCGTGCCCTTGCCTTCGCTCTCGCGCTTCTGCGAGAGGCGCTTGACCTCGGCGATGGCCTTGGGGGTCGCGGTGATGGACATGGTCTCTCCTGCTTTACTGCTTGGCTGCATCACGCTTTTTCCGGTAGTCGGCGATGGCGGCCTTGATCGCGTCTTCGGCCAGCACCGAGCAGTGGATCTTGACCGGCGGCAAGTTCAGCTCTTCGGCGATGGCCGCGTTTTGGATCTTTTCGGCCTCGTCGATCGACATGCCCTTGACCCACTCGGTTACCAGCGACGAGCTAGCGATCGCCGATCCGCAGCCAAAGGTCTTAAAGCGCGCATCCTGAATGATGCCGGTGTCATCGATCTTGAGCTGCAGCTTCATCACATCGCCGCAGGCCGGAGCCCCAACCAAGCCTGTGCCGACGCTGGGATCGTTCTTGTCGAGGCTGCCAACGTTGCGCGGGTGCTCATAGTGGTCCACGACTTTTTCGCTGTACGCCATGGTTTTTTCTCGTGTGTCTTGCTCTGGGTTGTTCAGGCGTGATGCGTCCTAGCGACGAGGATCGCGCTAGTGCGCCGCCGTCCATTCGATGCTCTTTAGATCCACGCCGTCTTGGTGCATCTCCCAAAGGGGCGACATTTCGCGCAGGCGACGGACCTTGTCGACGACCAGATCGGCGACGAAGTCGACCTCTTCCTCGGTCGTCCAGCGGCCCAGGCCAAAGCGGATCGAGGTATGCGCGAGCTCTTCGCCAATCCCCAAGGCGCGCAGCACATACGACGGCTCTAGCGAGGCCGATGTACAGGCCGATCCCGACGACAGCGCGACATCTTTGAGCGCCATCAGCAGACCCTCGCCTTCGACGAAGGCAAAGCTCAAGTTCAGGTTTCCCGGCAGGCGATGGACTAGCGAGCCGTTGACATAGACCTCGGGCAGCCGCGACTGGATGCGCTCCTTCAGACGGTCGCGCAGACGAGCGATGCGCTCGGATTCTTGCGCGCCTTCCTGGCGCATGATCTCGCAGGCCTTGCCAAAGCCGACGATGCCAGGGACGTTGAGCGTTCCCGATCGCATGCCGCGCTCATGCCCGCCGCCGTCCATCTGCTGCTCGATGCGCACGCGCGGCTTGCGGCGAATGTACAGCGCACCGACGCCCTTGGGGCCATAGATCTTGTGCCCGGTTATCGCCAACAGATCGACGTGACTGCTGTCGACGTCGAACGGCACCTTGCCTACGCCCTGCACGGCATCGGTGTGGAACAGCGCGCCCCGCTCTTTGACGACGGCGCCCAGCGTCGGCAGATCGTTCACCGTGCCGATCTCGTTATTGGCCAGCATGATCGACACCAAGATGGTCTGGTCGGTCATCGCTGCGCGCAGCCGCTCGGGGGACAGTCGACCGTCGGCCTCGACGGGCAAATAGCTCACCTGAAAGCCCTCGTTTTCGAGGCGCTTGCAGGAATCCAGCACCGACTTGTGCTCGACCTGCGTCGTGATGATGTGGTTGCCGCGATCTTTATAAAAGCGCGCGGCTCCCTTGATCGCCAGGTTGTTCGACTCGGTCGCACCCGAGGTCCAGATGATCTCTTTGCCCGAGGCACCGATCAGCGCCGCCACCTGTTCACGCGCGTCGTCGCAGGCCTTCTCGGCCGCCCAGCCAAACGAGTGATTGCGGCTGGCGGCATTGCCGAAATAGGTCGTAAAGAACGGGACCATGGCTTCGACGGCCCGCGGGTCGACCGGAGTCGTCGAGTGATAGTCCATGAAGATGGGAAGCGTGACCGCCATTGTGGCTCCTTGCCGCCGAGGCTTAGGTGGTGTGTACGCCAGCCACCATGAGCGGCTGGTTACCGTCGTGTCCGTGAATCTTGCAGTCGGTACACTCGCTGGTCAGGTGCTCGGGCTCGCAGACGCGGCACCCGTCCAGATAGTGCAGGCCCGCCGCCAAGTCCTGCGCAAGCTGCGAGAGCTTTCGCTGCTGCTCGCGCACCTCGACCAGCTTGGCCGACAGGAGATCGCGCAAGCGCATCATCGCCGCAGCGCCGATGCGCTCTTCCTCTAGCCGTCGCAACAGCACCTGGATCTCGCCCAGCGAGACGTCGGCTTCCTGCAGACGACTGATCCACTGCACGCGCTCGATGGCGTTGGCGGAATACAGGCGAAACCCGCCTTTCGAGCGCAGCACCGGCCGCAGCAGGCCGAGCTCTTCGTATAGGTGCAGGGCGCGCACGGTCTTGCCGCAGCGCTCGGCAAGCTGGCCGATGCGCAGCAGCTTCTGTGACCCCGAAGCGTCGCCGGATGTCTCGCCAACACCGTCGCTGACGACCGATGAATCGGGCGATGGCTCGCTGAGGTCTTGCCGGATGTCCTGCGGTGACTTCAAATCCAACCCTTACGTGTGCGTGAGGTTTCGAGGAAGTATCGGCCGCGGTCCCTAACGCCGTCAAGCCCTAATTCTTCCCCTTACGTGAGGGTTAGATTCCAAGGTCTGTGACCTTGCATCACCCGCGCATCGCCAGAGCATCGCTGGATTGGAATACAATTCGAACTATGTCTGAGCGGAATGCGGCGGTTCTAAAGGCCGCCATCTGCGTGGCGTGGGCCGACGGCGTGTTGAAGGACTCCGAGCGTCGAGCGCTGGAAGGCATCCTCGCTGCTGCGGACCTTTCTCCGACGGAAAAATCCGAGCTGAGAGCCTATGCAGAGCGACCGCGCACCGTCCATGATCTGAGCGCCTTGGACGTCTCTGCCCTGTCTCCGGCAGAGCGCCGCATGGCGCTGACGCACGCCGTGGTCATGGCCTTTTCGGACCGCGACTACGAGCACATGGAGAGGCAGAGCGTCATCGCATTGGCGCAGCGTCTGGGTCTGTCCACTGCCGAGGCGCACCAGATCATCGCCACCACCACGCAGCGCATCACGGGTCGCTAGCGAAAAGACGAGGAGAGGCCAGGCCGAGGCGGCTCGCGGGGCTACTCGCGCGGATACTGGTGCAGAAAGCCGTCGCTGCCCATGGCCATCGTCTCGGGATCGAAGCTGCCAAAGGTCGTGCCGGCGATGTGCAGCAGGCCGTCTGACATGGCGATGGCAGTCCCGCGATCGAAAAGCGGCGTGCCAAGCTGACGCAGCCAGATCGTCGAGCCGTCCAGGCCCAGCCGCATCAAGAACGCGTCCTGTACACCGGCCAGCGACTGCCCTGGGAACGCGCCGCGCGTCGAGCCGATCGCGTAGATATTGCTGTCGGTGACGTACAGCGACTCGAAGCTGTCGGCATAGCTGGTGCCGATCTGGCGAACGAACTGACGACTTCCGTCGGGACGAAAGGCGACCAGCAGCGCATCCTGGCCCCCCATCTGCACCTGACCGGCGATGGGGCCGCGCGCCCAGCCCACGGCAAGCACACCGCCCACGGGGTTTGGGCCCAGGCTCAAAAAGGCGTCG
The DNA here is from genome assembly GCA_016794505.1 of Myxococcales bacterium. Taxonomy (GTDB): domain Bacteria; phylum Myxococcota_A; class Polyangia; order Palsa-1104; family JAEUJZ01; genus JAEUJZ01. The sequence continues at coordinate 113,176 of JAEUJZ010000016.1, read as the reverse complement.
TTGCCAACGCTGCCAAGCTGGCGCAGCCAGATCTGTTTTCCGGTGTTGTCGAGTCGCGTCACAAACGCATCGCCCAAGCCGGCCGAGCTCTCGCCGGCAAAGCTGCCCTGGGTGCTGCCAGCCACATAGACATCGCCCGCCGCATCCAGGCTCAAAGCGACGCTGCGATCGTCGGGGACGCCATCGGTGCGATCTTTCTGATCGGTGCCAAACTGTCTGATCCACTCTTGGCTGCCGTCGGGGCGCAGCTTTACGACAACGACATCACTGAGGCCTGCGTTGGTGTGCCCTGGGAATGCGCCCTCGGTCTGGCCGGCGGCATAGACCGCGCCATCTGCGTCGACCACCACGCTGGTTAGCTGATCGATCTCGGCGGTGCCAAGCTGCGTCAACCACACCAGTCCGCCGTCGCTGCCCAGCTTGGCGACAAAGCCATCGGCCTTGCCTGCCGGAAGCTGCCCTGGAAACGAGCCATAGGTATAGCCAGCCACATAGACATTTCCCGCTCGATCAGACGCCAGCCCCGCGACGATGTCGGCGGACATGGTGCCGAACCGCTGCACAAACGAGACGGCGCCATTGTTGCGATAGTGCAAGACGTATCCGTCGAGCGCGCCTTGGTTCTGGCCACCGGCCAGGGCCCCGTCGGTGTACAGAGCTGCATAGACCCCGCCGCTGTAATCGCTGGCCAGCGCCGCGATCTGTTCCGTCCCCGGCGTGACGATCGATCGCTTCCACGACGTCGCCATGCCAGTAATCGTCAAGCGCAGCGTCCCACTGGCATCTTCCCCTGGTCGCTGCCCCTTGGCGCGCACGACCAGCGTGTACTCATCGTCAACAGCCGTCGGCCCCACCACCAAGCGCAGCCGCGAATTGGCCGGCCGATCCGGGGCCGGAGTCGCCGCCATCGGATCAAACGTCGCCTGAATCCCCGTTGGCAGAGCCTGATCCGCCGGACCCTTGACCGACATCACAACGGGTGCGGAGAGCGCCGCATTGGCCTTCAACGTGATGACGACATCGACGGACTCACCGACCGTGACCGCCAGCGATTCGCTGGACAGCGTCAGGACCAGCGTGCCGTCTGAGCCGTCGGTACTGCGATTACACGATGCCGCACAGGCAAGGGTCAATAGGCTGAGCCACAGCGCAAGGCGTGCTGCTGACGATCCCATGTCTGACCTTTCCGCGGGAAATCGACCATCCCGGTGCGATCGTATCACGCATGGATCCGCAAGCTCCAGCCATCTATTTGAAAAAATTACGTTTTAGAAACCACAAATTCTTTTTCATCTATTAATCCTGCAGGGACTGGCAAGACGCGGGCGAGCACCGTGGGGAACGCGGCTGCTCAAGGCGGGGCAACCGGCGGCGCAAGCGCCCGCGCGCTGCGACCGCACACGTCCAGTCATTGCTGGTCTGGGGAACGTCTTGATAGGCTAAAAAACGATGAGTGTCGTCTCGAAGACTCCGCAGCCCATCCGTCCCTATGGCGATCGCCGCGATGATGGGCGCATTCAGCTGTCGTTTACGTTGCCGGTGCCGGCGTCGGACAAAGCACGCGAGGCAGCCCGCCGCTATGTCGAAAAGCTGGGCGTGTCGAACCCTGTCATCGCCACCATGCAGCCGGCCGGGCACGACTTCAGCTTCTTTGTCGTCTATGGCGCGACGTCGGTGGTCATCGACTTCGCCGACATCGAAGTGCCCGAGATCAAGACCCCGACGTGGAGCGTCAAAGAGATCAACACGCTGATCAAAGAGCGCCTCAAGCGGCGCCTGGTCATCGTCGGAGCCTGCACCGGCTCTGACGCGCACACGGTCGGCATCGACGCCATCTTGAACATGAAGGGCTACGCCGGAGACAAAGGCTTGGAAGCGTACCCCTGGATCGACGCGCACAACCTAGGAGCGCAAGTCGACAACGTCGTGCTGATCAGCAAGTCGCGCGAGCTATCGGCGGACGCGATCTTGGTCTCGCAGATCATCACGCAGCGCGATGTACACATCGAAAACAGTCGACAGCTTGTCGACCTGATGCGGCGGCAAGGCCTGCGCGACACGCTGCTTCTTCTCGGTGGACCTCGCATCGACAACAAGCTGGCCCGCGAGCTTGGCTTCGATGCCGGCTTTGGCCCCGGCACCAAGCCCTCGCAAGTCGCTGCGTACGTCGTGCAAGAGCTTCTCCATCGCCGCGGTGAGCCCGTTCCATCGTCGCTGTCGCCGATCCCAGGCGGCGATGGCGGACACTAGATTCGGACACCCCGATGGATCCCGCTGAAGTGGCAGGCTGGGTGCGCGCGTTCATCTTCACCCAGCTTGTCGAAGTGCCGCTGTTCACTCTTGCGCAAAGCTCGTCGTATCTGCGAACGCGTGCGCCCAATCAGGCCCCTCGCCCTGCGCTGCCGCTGTCGTTTCGCATCGCGGTCGCGTTCCTCTGCAGCCTGCTGAGCCACCCCGTGGTGTGGTTTGGCTTTCCGCGGCTCATCGACCCCTACGATCACTACACAGCCATGGTGATCGCCGCCGAGGTCTTCGCCGTCGGCAGCGAGGCGATGATCTTGTGGGCCGTGCGCCTGCGCGGGGCCTTGCCCATCTCGTTTCTGGTCAACATGGCGAGCATGTCGCTGGGCTTTCTGCTGCGCTATCTGACGGGCTGCATCTGATGGCCCGATGCGCTGACTAAAGCGCCGACTGGCCGCGCCGATCCCGTGCGGAAAAGTTGCCTGCCATCGGCCCAACGCACAACATCGGCAGCTATGCCGCGACGGGCGGTTTCCTCTTCGATGGCCTCGGTGCGTCCCAGCGACGGGATGACGCAACGGGCCACGCATGCCTCACAGCCAAACGTCCCCAGCGAGTCGGCCCTTTTGTGGGGGCTGCTCGGCGATCTTGCGCGCTGGCCGCTGTGGCTTCTGTGGCTCTTGCTCGGGCGGGCCCGGCTCAGCGATGGACTGCGACCGCTGGCACGGCTTGCGAGCTTTGCCACCGCCGCACGCATGACCGCGACGCTGATCGTGCTGAACCTGGCCGTCTTTTCAGCCGAGCTTTGGGCCCGCGCCCGCGGTGCTTCCGACGTGGAATTGCTGCGCCTGTTCGCCCTTCACCCAAGTGATCTCGCGCACGGGCGATGGCAACAGGTCTTTCTGCACGTGTTTGCGCATGGCAGTGCAGCGCATCTTCTGGGCAATATGCTGGCGCTGTTTGTCTTTGGCCGCGTCGTCGAGCGCCACTTGGGCTCGTGGCGCGTGCTGGCCGCGTATGCGCTTGCGGCCTTCGTCTCAACCAACGTCTCGCTGAGCGCACAGCTCTTGTGGCCGTCGCTAAGTGGCGGTCAACTGCCAACGCTGGGAGCATCTGGCGCAGTGGCCGGCCTGGTCGCGCTGGGCGTGCTCTTGCAGCCGCTTTCGATCACGTTCGAGTCGCTGATACCGCTGCCGCTGTTCGTCGTTGGCTGGCTGGCCATGGCCGCGGATGTGCTGTCGCTTTGGCGGGCCACAGCCAGCAGCGCAGCCAGCCACCTGGCGCAGTCCGCAGGCCACGGAGCCAGCGTCGATCATCCGGCCCACCTGGGCGGCTATCTGTCCGCCTGCCTGTTCTATTTCCTGCTCGATCGTCGACAGAAGCAGCGCGCACGCATGGGGCTTTGGATCAATATTCTCTCGGCCGCGCTGGCCTTCACGCTGTGGAACTGCCTGTTGCGTCGCTGAGATCGACCCGACTAGAAGTTGTAGCCAGCGCTGAACAGCAACCGATAGCCGCCCGCGATGACCCCGTCGTTGAAAAAGATGGGGACGGCGACGGGCTCAAAGATCAGGTTGACGCGCTTGGCCAGCACGTACTTGATGCCTGCCTCGGGCTCGACGGCACCATAGTGAACAATGTTCGTCGTCTCGACCGTGCCGGTTGTGGTGGTCGTGGTCTCTTTTTTGATCGACAAGCCATAGCCCGCCGTCGCGCGGAAGAAGAAGAACAAGCCCCGCACAACGACGGGAATGTCGTACTGAAAGCCGACGGGGAACATCAGACTGTATGAATTCCCCAGCGTAAAAGACGGAGAGAAGATCAAGTACCCGTTGCGATTCCCCGTCACTGCAACGCCGAAATCCGGTCGCACCGTAAAGCCGAGCGGTAGCGCATTGCTTAGGTTGTTGCTCGTCAGATTCGCGATGAAGATGGGAAAGCTCAGTCCCAACGCGACATTGAACATGAAGCGGCCGGCCTTGGCTTCAGCGGCTGGCGGCAACGTCAAAAGGATCGGCTCGTCGGCGCCGGCCTTGCTGGCGCGCTCGCTATCTGAGATCAGCGTGGGCGCCCGCGCCGCGACTTGGGTCTCGGTGCGCAGCGCGGTCAGATAGCGCTCGACCTCCTGCTTGCGCTCGGGGGCAAGCTCGGCCTCGGTGCGCAGGTACAGCTCATAGGCTTCTGCCGCCTCTTTGTACTCACCGATGCGCCGCAGAAGCTGTCCCAGGTTGTAAAGCAAGCGCGGCAGAGGATTCAGCGCGTACGCGACGATAAACTCTTTGGCGGACTGTCGAAACAAGCCCAGCTTGTACAGCGTCATCGCTCGCTGATAGTGCTCTTGAAAGTCGCGGCTCTCTTCCGCACCATGGGCAACCCGTGGCAGTGCAACGCACCAAGCACACAGAAGCAGGCACAGCCCAACCAGGAAGCGTTTACTTGATGAGCTCGATGTCTGCATTCTGCGTCACCTTGGATCCTCGGCGGGGCTTGCCTTTGGCGCTGTCTTTCTTGCCGCTTTCTTTGTGGCCGCTGTCTTTCTTGCCGCGAGCGCGATCCTTGTCTTCAGCTGCGTCCGAACCCGTCGCATTGGGCGTCGGCAACGCCGACAGCGTGACGCGCAGATCGCGCGATGTGTTGAGCTCCATCTCAACGCTGCTTTCTTGGTAGCCCGATAGCTGCAGCAGCAGCGCCTCGCGCCCTTCCGCCCGCGGCTGTTCCAAGGACAGGGGTGTCTTGCCCAAGACCTGACCGTCGCGGCTGCGAACGACCGTGGCACCGCTCGGCGCGCTGCTGATCTGCCAGCGAACCAGCGTCGGAGCCGTCGTGGTTTCCGCGCCCCCACCCGGCATCGGGGCGCGCCCGCTGCGCAGGTACAAAAGCGCCACCGTACCCAGGATGGCGGCGCCGGCAAACGCGAGCAGACCCAGCGTGCTTAGGCGACGGCGCTGGCTCGCTCCCGTTGCCCGCGTCAGTGTGCCGGGGCTGGTCTCTCGGTCGGAAATTGCGCCGGGTATCGCCATGGGCAGCGCTCCCGACAAGCGCTTGCCGGCCTGCGCCGCTGAGACCACCGGCACCTGCATCGACATGGCCGCCGGAAACCCCGCCTGTTCGTTCAAAAACTGCAACACCTCTCCCGTCGCCGGCCGTGCCTCAGGCTGTTTGGCCAGCATGCGCTGGACGAAGCTTGAGAGGGCTGGATCGAATTCGGGGTTGGCTTCGTGGAGCGGTGGCGGCGATGCATACAGATGCAAGGCGAGGATCTCAGCGTCGCTCTCGGCCACGAAGGGGGGCTGCCCAGCGAGCATTTCGTACAAGATGACGCCAAGCGCGTAGACATCGCTGCGCTCGTCGACATTGCTGACATTTCGGCACTGCTCGGGCGACATGTAGCCGGGCGAGCCCAAAAGAGCGCCGGTCCGAGTGCTGGGCTGCCCGCTCGTGCCCGAGTCGGCAAGCTTGGCGATCCCGAAGTCGAGCACCTTGACCCGCTCGCCCCCCACCATGTCGGGATCGGAAACGATCATGATGTTCGCTGGCTTCAGGTCGCGATGCACGATGTGCTTGCTGTGGGCAGCGACCAAGGCGGACGCGATCTGGCGAGCGATGCGGATGGCGTCCGCTCCCAGCGATCCTTGCCGCTGCAAGCGCTGACGCAGCGTCTCGCCATCCAGGTATTCCATGACCATGTAGGCGCTGCCGTCCGGGAGCTTGCCGAACTCGAAGGCCGAAACCAGGCTCGGGTGCTGGATGATGTTGACCGCTCTGGCCTCGTTCAAAAAGCGAGCGGCCATCTCGGCATTGGCCGAGTACTGGGCGTGCAGGACCTTGATCGCAGCTCGGCGATGGATCTCTTCATCAGCCGCCTCATAGACGACGCCCATTCCACCTTTGCCGATCAGGCGCAGGATCTTGTATCGGCCGATCTTTTGGTCGACCATGATGCTGACGTCATCGTATCACGTCGACGAGGAGTCCAGGTGCGTCCATATCAACACGCCTGGACTTGGTTCCCTGGCTAGGTCGCGGCGCCCTGTTTCGGCCACGGCCCAGGCAATCGATACAAGCCGGATCGCGACCTCGCCACGAAGGTGGATCTTTCACTACCTTGGCCGTACCCTAGGCCGCAGTGCTCGCGCTGGCATACGTCTTTTGCTGCCTGGTGTGGTCGACGACGTGGCAGGCCATTCGGATCTGCTTGCTCGGATACCCGCCGTTTTTTGGCGCTGCGCTGCGCTTTCTTTTGGCGACGCTGATCATGGGCGTGGCCTGTGTCGCTGTACAGCGACGGCGCGGTCAGCCGCTGGCCTCGGTACTGCCCGATCGGCGGGCACACCTGGGCATCTTGGCGGCCGGTGGACTGAACGGACTGGGCTATGGCTGCATCTACAGCGCCGAGCAGACTCTTTCGGGAGGCACCACGGCCATCGTCTGTGCAGCCAGCCCGCTGTTTACGCTCTTGGCCGCGCGCCTGCTGGGGGTCGAGCCACTGCGCTGGCATCGCCTGTTTGGCTTGGCCATCGGCGTCTGTGGCGTCGGAGCAATCTTCTGGGACGGCCTGCGCAGTGGCCGCGAGCAGTTTCAAGCCATGCTGCTGGCCGGCATGGCCTCGGTGCTGATCTGGCCGCTTTATGGCGCGCTGCTCAAGCGCTATACCAGCAACCTGCCGACGCTGGTCAGCACGACGTACTTCTTGTTCTACACGTCGCTGATCTTGTTCGTGCTCAGCCTGGCGCGGCAGGAGTCCTTCACGCGCTTTTTATCGGCGCCGCTCAAGGTCCATCTGGCCTTTGCCTACTTGACCATCGTCGGCAGCGTGCTGGCCTGGTCGGTCTATATGTGGCTGCTGCGGTGGTTGGATCTTTCGGTTCTGTCGACGCTGGGCCTGGTGCAGCCGCTGCTTTCGCTGGCGCTGGATGTGCTGCTGCGCGAAGCCCAGCTTCAGCCCCGCGGCTATGTCGGCGCGGCCTTGGTGCTGATCGGCATGGCCTTGACGACGCAGCGCATCCAGCAAACCCGCCGGCCCGAGTCCCCGGCTTCGCCCAGCCCAGCAAGCGACAAGAATTAGCAGCCGTCCGCGGGTGGCTCGGACGTCCGCTCGCGCGGCCTGCGATTTTTTCGCCGCGCTGGGCGCAAGGCTCCTAAGATCGCTTCCATGCTGGATATGCAGATGCGAAGGAGCGCTCCCGTGGTTTCTCACTCGACTGTGTGGGCAAAGCCCTGGCTCTTTGCGGGCCTGCGCTTGGCCCTGCTGACCCTAGTCATCTCGACGGCGCCCGGCTGTGCCTTGCTCAACCAGTTCATGAGTGGTGGAGCACAAGGCGTGGCCAACCTGATCGCGCCCAACGTCAATGCCACACCGCTACGACTGGCTCGCGCGCCCAGCATGATGGCGCTCGGCGCGTATTACTGTCCGCAGGTCATCACCGATCCCATCGCCCGCATGGGCTGCGCCGTGGTCATCGGACCCCCGCCGCCACGCGAGCAGCTCGTGTTCGAGTTTGCGACGACGGTGACGGTCCAGAACCCCAACAACGTGCCGATCCCCGCGCTCGACGTGCTCTTGGCCATGAAGATGTTTCAAGGGCAGCCCGGCACCGAGAGCCTGGGCGCGGTCTGCGTCTCGATGTGCGGCGCGCAGGATCCGACGTGCAACGGGCAGCCCAAGCCGGGCGCCTGTACCTCGAATCAGCCAACCATTCGCACCATGCGCGACTTCGTGGCGGCGGTGCCCGGACTGATCGCCGGTCTCGTCGGAGCTGCGATCAGTGGCGAGCTGCGCAAGTCGCAGATCGCGGCCCGCGGGAACGTCGTGCTGAACCTGAACTTCGGCTTGGGCATCGATCAAGCGCTGCGCGTCATTCAGAAAGTGGTTCCGCAGCTTGTGCAGTCGCAGCTTCAGCGCGGGCGACCGTCGCTGATCATCCCGGTATCGGGCGAAGGCACGGTGTTTGTGAACCTGCCGGGCAGCGGACGAATCGGCGTCGGCTTCGGCCCGCTGAGCACCAACTGGCAAGTGCTCTAGCCAACCTAGGCGGCCAACCTAGGCGGCCAGCCTAGGCCGCCGGCTCGGGCTGGTTCAGCACTGCGATGTCCGGCATGTCGCGAAAGCGCTGCGCATAGTCGAGACCGTATCCCACGACAAACAGATCCTCGATGGTAAAGCCGAGGTAGTCGATCGGCACCTTCTGCTGCGTGCGCGCGGGCTTGTGCAAGAGCGAGCACAGCTTGATCGAAGCGGGCCGGCGGGTTGCCAGGTTGTCGAGCAGGTAGCGCATCGTCAGCCCCGTGTCGACGATGTCTTCGACAATCAGCAGGTTCTTGCCCTCGACGGGGCGCGTCAGATCGGCGGTGATCTGCACGACCCCCGAGGTCGTCGTCGCATCGCCATAGCTCTGCAGGGCCAAAAATTCCGTGCTGACGGTGCCCACGCGCAGACCCAAGCGCTTCTGCGCCACGAAGATCTGGCGAGCCAGATCGGCGAAGAACACAAAGCTGCCCTTGAGCACGCCCAAAAGCAGGATGTCTTTCCCGTGGTAGTCGCGGGCAATCTGCTCGCCAAGCTCGGCGGTGCGCACCGCGATCTGCTCGGCAGAAAACAGCGTGACTAACTGCGGGGTCTTTGAAGACTCAGTCGCGGCCATGGCTTCCTTCTAGCTAGACAAATGAGTTGTTGATGACCTCGCCCAGGCCTCCGCCGCCGGGGACGATGTAGTCGTGATCGGTCAGCCCGCGCTCGCGCTCGGGGTGTGTGCCCGGAATGGTGGCAAGCACATCGGGATCAGACAGGCCGCGATCCAGGCGCAGGGCATAGACCAGGACCTCGGGATGATGCGCGGTGACGTGGCGCAGGTACTCGGGCGTGACGATCAGGTGAACCGCCAAGACCTTGCGCGGCGTGCCTTGTACTTCTTTGGCGTAGTGGTTTAGGACCCGACTCACCGTCGAGCCCGTCGCGCCCATGGGATCGGGGATCAGCATCATTGCGCCATCGACCGTGCCGCCGATCTTCGAGGCATAAAGACCCGCGCCCGTGACATGCCCTTGTACGTCGATGGTGCGGCCAAGGGCCAAGTGATCCTGACGCACGCCCGCCGGATCGAGCACTTGGTTTAGGAAGTCATAGATCACCTGCGACGGCAGAAGCCCCGCACGAGCCAAGGCCACCACGACGGCCGAGGTGTTCTGTGAAGTCAGCTCGCCTCGCCACCGGCCCTGCGGTACGACGTCGATCATGCGGGTGTCGATCGTCGCCTGGTGACGCGGAAACTCGGCGGCGATCACCGCGTGCGCAAGGACGCGATACAGCTCGACCAACAGGCGGTTCACCTCGGGCTGGACAACGCCCTTTTGGCACAGCTTGCCGAGCATGGCCAACGCCAGCGGGTCGCGCAGAATGTGAACATTCGAGCCATAGCGGTGCGCGATCTCACAGGGGGCGTAGGCGACCGTCGTGTGCTGGCAATCGGCAGCAACACTCGACAGGGCCAAATCGGAAGGCGACGACGAATGGGCGAGCGTCATGAGAGTCCCCTCGGCTTGGTTTCAAAGGCGGCAAACCCATACCGCGGCGCCGATTCACACTTCAAGCCTTGCGATCTGCAGGCGACCGGGCGATGCTGCCGCCCTATGCGCGTCAGGACCCCATCCGCGACTGTTCTTGTCGTCGGCGCAGGTGTCTTTGGGCTCTCTGCCGCACGCGCCCTGGCGAAGCGGGGTGCGGCGGTAACCTTGCTCGACACCGGCCCAGTTCCCCACCCGCTTGCCGCATCAACGGACATCAGCAAGGCGATCCGCTTGGACTATGGCCCCGACGTCGAATACATGGCCTGGATGGAACAGGCCTTGGTCGGCTGGCGGGATTGGAATCAGCGGATCGCAAAGGCTGGTGGCGAACCGCCGCTGTTCCATGAGACCGGTCAGCTGTATCTGTCGCGCGGACCGCTGCAAAAAGGCGGCTTCGAGTACGAGAGCTATCACCTGATGCGCAGCCGCGGGCACCAGCCTGAGCTGCTCTCGGCCAGCGATATCCGACGACGCTTTCCAGCTTGGAACGCCGACCGCTATGGCCACGGCTATTACAATCCCGAGGGCGGCTATGCCGAATCAGGGCGTGTGATCAGCACGCTTCTGCGCTGGGCCTCTGCCGAAGGGGTCACGCTGCGCATCGGCGAAGGCCACCGCTGCAAGCGCCTGCTGGAGTCCGGTACGCGCGTCTGCGGCGTGGTCACCATGGACAGCAGCATCTTGACCGCTGACTACGTCGTGCTAGCGGTCGGAGCGTGGACGCGCTTCCTCGTGCCAGAGCTTGCCTTGTGCATGCGCGCGGTGGGCATGCCGGTGTTCCAGCTGCAGCCCAGCAAGGATGTTCGGGCGCTGTTTGATGCGAGTCGCTTTCCCTGCTTTGGCGCCGATATCTCAGGGACCGGCTATTACGGCTTTCCGCTGCACCGCGAGGGCGTCATCAAGATCGCCCGCCACAGCAGCGGCCGCGCCCTGCACCCCGAGTCACCGGAGCGCCGCGTCACCGAGTTCGAAACCGCCTCGCTGCGCGAGTTCTTGCAGCAGACCTTTGCGGATCTCGCCGACGCGCCGATCGTTTCTACGCGCGTCTGTCTGTACTGCGATACGGCCGATCAACACCTGTGGATCGCCCACCATGAAACACGGCCTGGCTTGATTGTGGCCGCCGGAGATTCCGGCCATGCCTTCAAGTTCGCTCCAGTGCTGGGAGATCTGATCGCGGATACCGTGCTGGAAGAAACGGCACGCTCGACCAGCGAAGCCGAGGCGGCACTGCGCAAGACACTGCGCCAGCGCTTTCGCCACCGACCGGAACAGACCGATCTGTCAGGCGCTGCCGGGCGCGAGGCGGCGCGTCATACACCGCATTCCCCCGAGCGCTCTCACTAGGTCTGCTGAGACGGGCTTAGGCCAATTCGAGGAAGCCTTGGGCCAAGGCCCAGCACGCTTTAGTGCGCAGCAGGGGCCGGTGCTGCGTCCTGCGACTTGGCCTTGGACGTCGACAGCTTGTACATCGTGCGACCCTTGATCGGATCCAGCGCGTCGCGCGTGTGCAGATCGATCAGCGTCGGAGTAAAGAAGATGCTGACGAACAACAAGCTCGCGAGAAGGATGATCAAGTACAGCTTGTTGTCGTAGCGCAGGTGCATGAAGTACAGCACCACCAGCGCGCCTTTGATCGTCGCCACCAACAGCGCCACGAAGGTATTGGCAGAGCCAAAATCGAAGCGCGAGACCGCCACCGTGACGATGGTCAGAAAGACCAACGCCGCCCAGACCCCCAGATAGACCTGCATGGGCAGGACGTGCGGCTCGTCCCCGTGGCCGTCGCCGTGATTTGAAGAGTGCGTCGCGTTTGCCTGCGTCATCGCTGTGTCCTCGCTCTAGCCCACCAGATAGAGCAGCGGGAAAAGATAGATCCAGATCAAGTCGACCAAGTGCCAGTACAGTCCGACAAGCTCGACGGGCGTGTAGTACTTCGAGCTGAAGTCGCCGCGCGTCGTGCGCAGAAGGATCCACGTGATGGCAATCATGCCGAACAGAACGTGGAAGCCGTGAAGACCCGTCAGCAGGAAGTAAATGCCGAAGAAGATGTGCGGCGAGTCGATGCCCGCGAACTCGGGCCCGTTGTACGTGTAGTAGCCGCCCGGCAGAAGGCCCAGGTGGATCTTGTGCGTGTACTCGAAGTACTTGACGACGAGGAAGGCTCCGGCACAGAGCAGCGTGACGACCAGATAAAACGCGCTCTGCTCGCGCTTGTTCTGCTGCGCCGAGCGAACCCCAAGTGCCATGGTCAGCGACGACAGAATCAGCACCAGTGTGTTCAGACCGCCAAGCCGCCAGTCCAAGAGCTGATGCGCCGCCTTGAACATCTCGGCGTGCGTGCTGCGATACGCGGTATAGGCCATGAACAAGCCGCTGAACATCAGGACTTCCGTGGCCAGGAAGGTCCACATCCCCAGCTTGGCGGCGTCTGCTTCGGCACGCGCCGAGGGGAAGTGGTGAGCGTGGTGGTACTCGCGACCCATTATCGCCATGGTGAAGCCTTCTCCTGCCGCTTAGCGGTCGTACGGCCCGGCGTTGACGGCGGGCTGATCGTGGAAGTTTTCCAGGGGCGGTGGTGACGCCGTCTGCCATTCCAGCGTCGTGCCTTCCCATGGGTTGTCCGGCGCGTCGGACTTTTTGAACAGCGTGCCCAACAGGCAGACCGCCGACAGCAGGAAGCCCAGGCCCAGGACATAGGAACCAACCGACGAGAACGCGTGCAGCGGCTGGAACTGGTCAAGGTAGTTGTAATAGCGACGCGGCATGCCCTGCGCACCGAGGACAAACTGCGTGAGGAACGTCATGTTGAAGCCGATGAACGCGACCAGACACGCGAAGCTGCCGAGGGTTTCGTTGTACATGCGGCCGGTGATCTTCGGCCACCAGTAGTGCAGTCCGCCAAGGAACGCGAACATCGTGCCGCCCATCATCACGAAGTGGAAGTGAGCCACGACGAAGTAGGTGTCGTGCAGGTGAACATCCGTGCCTGCCGTCGCCAGATACATGCCGGTCAAGCCGCCCACAGTGAACAGGTACAGGAAGCCAATCGCGTACCACATCGGCGTGCGCAGCACGATCGAGCCGCGGTACATCGTCGCCGTCCAGTTCAGCACCTTGATCGCCGTCGGAATCGCGACCAAGAAGGTCAGGAACGAAAAGATCATGCCGGCGATCTCGGACTGGCCGGCCGTGAACATGTGGTGACCCCAGACCAAAAAGCCGATGATGGCGATGCCGATCGACGACATGGCGATGGCGCGGTACCCAAAGATCGGCTTGCGCGAAAACGTGGTGATGAGCTCGCTGACCACACCGAAGCCGGGGACGATCATGATGTACACGGCTGGGTGGCTATAGAACCAGAAGAAGTGCTGGAACAGCACCGCGTCGCCGCCCATCGCTGGATCGAAGATGCCGACCTTCAGCACACGCTCGGCAAGCAAGAGCAAGAGCGTGATGGCCAGGACCGGCGTCGCCAGGATCTGAATCACGCTGGTGGCATAAAGCGCCCAGACAAACAGCGGCATGCGGAAGAAGGTCATGCCCGGCGCTCGCAGCGAGTGCGTGGTGGCGATGAAGTTCAGGCCGGTAAAGATCGACGAGAAGCCAAGGATGAAGGCCGCGAGCACCATCGAGATGACGCTGGTGTCGGTGGTGTTTGAGTACGGCGTGTAGAACGTCCAGCCGGTATCGACCGCGCCGTTTACCAGCGAGTACAGCGCGAAGCATGCGCCAATCAGATAGATGTAAAAGCTCGCCAAGTTGAGCCGCGGGAACGCGACGTCCTTGGCGCCAAGCTGCAGCGGCAGGATCAAGTTCCCAAGGCTGGCCGGGATCGAGGGAATGATGACGAGAAACACCATCACCACGCCGTGCAGCGTAAACAGTCGGTTGTACGTGTTGGCGTCGACGATGGTCTTGCCCGGCGTCAGCAGCTCGGTGCGAACCAGAAGGGCGAAGACTCCACCCAACAGGAACGCCGCCAGCACGAACACCAGGTACATGATGCCGATGCGCTTGTGATCCAGCGTGTAAAGCCACGATCCGATGCCGCGCGCTGCCTTATAAAAGGACGGCGACGCGGGCCGATCGCCTTGGGCAGATTTGGGACTGTACTGGGTCATGTTCCGGCCTCGGTTACTTCAAGGTCTTGAGGTACGCGATGAGGTCGCTGATCTCCTTGTCGGAGAGCACGCCCTTGAACGTCGGCATAGCGCCCGCGGCGAAGCCGGCGACGGTCTGCTTGTTGGGATACTCGATGGACTCGCGGATGTAGTTCTCGTCCACTGTGAGCTGCGCGCCATCGGCCATCTTTTCGGCGCGGCCAAAGAGCTGCCACAGCTTGGGACCGATGACGGGAATCGCCTGGTCTGCAGCGACGGCGTGACAGGCATTGCAGCCGCCCTTGCCGTTGAAGATCTTTTTGCCCTTGTCGGCTGGCGTGGCGTTCGGATCGTCGCGGTGCTTCTCAAGCCAGTCTTCGTATTCCTTCTCGGGCAGGACCAGGACCTTGGCCAGCATGTCGCTGTGGCTGGTGCCGCAGTACTCGGTGCAGAACACCTGCTGCGGCCCGACCTGCGTCGCCTGGAACCACATCGTGGTGTACCGCCCCGGCACCACATCCATCTTGGTGCGGAACGACGGGACGAAGAAGCTGTGCAGCACGTCGCGCGACGTCATGATCAGCTTCACCGGCTTGTTCAGCGGCACCGCGAACTCTTTGGCGCTGGCGGCGCCGTTGTCGTACTCGAAGTTCCACGCCCACTTCTGGCCGGTGACGCGAATCTCGATGGCGTCCTTCGGCGGGATCGCGAAATCGAGGTAGAGCTTAAAGCCCCAGGCAAAGAGCCCGATACACAAGAACAGCGGCACCACACTCCACGCGATCTCTAGCGTGGTGTTGTGCGTGTGGTTGGTGTCGACCCTGTGCTCGCCGCCGCGATAGCGGTACTTGAACACGAAGTAAGTGCCGGCACCGATGATCAGGACGAAAAAGAACACGCACATATAGGTGATGACCCAGAACAAGAGGTCATACCCCGGCGCGATCGTCGAGGCCTGCGTCGGTAACATCGTCAACGTAGAGGTGCTCTGGTCCATCATCCACTCACCGAGGCGCGACGCTCACGACGCCACGCCGACAGAAGATACATGCCCAGAACTACGACCGTGAGCACTCCGCCAATGCGCATAAGGCCCATTGGAGTCAGACCGTAGCGACGGGTCTGCGGGTCGTAGTGGTAACAAAGCAAGAGCAGGCGATCGACCGGGCTGCCGATACCGCCTTGCGAGGCTTCGACCAGCGCCAAGCGCAGATCGCGAGCCGGAAACTGAATGCCGTACAGCACGCGCGAGATGCGACCGTCTGGCGTCAACACGAAGATGCCGGCGGCGTGCGCGTACTGGTTGGTCGCTGCGTCGTAGCGATAGTGAAAGCCGGCTGCCTGGGCGATGGCGCTTGCGTTCTGCTCGGTTCCGGTCAGAAACGGCCAGTCGCGATCGGTCATCGCCGTCGCGCGCTCGGCTCCCAGCGCGGTCAGATAGGCCGCGCGCTTGCTCTTGGCCAGCTCGGGTTTTTCGCGCGGATCGATCGAGACCGAGACAAGCTGATATTCCTTGCCGACCAAGAATTCGAGCCCGCGCATGCCGTCGAGAAGGCCGTTCAAGACCAGCGAGCACAGCGTCGGACAGCTGTAGTAGTTCAGCACCAAGATGACTGGCCGCTTCGCCTGGAAGTAGTCGGCCAGCTTGACCTGCGCCCCGGTGTGATCGAGAAACGGCACATCCAAGGCAAGCGACTGACCCAGGCGCTCCTCGATCGCGATGCCGCGCAGCTCGGGCGGCAGCGGCTGATCGGCGGCAGACGTACCCATCCCGGCGTAATACGCCGCAAGGGCCGTCAGACCGCAAAGGAGTGCGAGGGTCGTCGGGTTCATTTCTTGGCTTCCTCGACCACCTTCTGCATCGCGACATCGATCGGGATGTGAACGATCTGCTTCTCTTTATCGACGAAGCCATAGCCACCCAGGCGCTTGTCTTCTTGCGCGCGAAGCTTGGCTAGCTCGGGGGAAGGACCCGCGACGGTCATCTCGCGCCGCACGCTGTCGGTATAGCGATAAAACAGCCCTGGCAGGGCCATCGCCGAGCCAAAGAACACAATCGCCGTCAGCACACAGAACGTCAGGATTCCGGTGTTCGACAGCGTCGATTCTTCGACGGCGACTTCACCATGGCCGTGCGCGTCGCCCTGGCCGTGGGTGTTGCTGTGATCAGCCATTGTCGTACTCCAGCGACGAGTGAACGTAGGGATCCTTGACCGGGATCAGCGCCGCCGCGCCCAAGCGGTTAAAGATTCCCGCCAAGCACAGGCCCGCGATGCCCACCAGCGCGGTGATGTCGCGCACCGTCACTTCAAAGCTGGGACGGCGCACCGGCATGATGACCCAGAACAGGTCGACATAGTGCATGACCAAGATCAGCACGGCGACCGACATCATCGCCAAGGCGTTGCGCTTGGCCGTGCGCGACAGCATGGCGAAGAACGGCACCGTGAAGTGCAGAATGCACAATGCCGTCGCTGGCGTCGACCAGCCGTTTTCCCAGCGAGTGCGGTACCAGGCGGTCTCTTCCGGGATGTTGGCGTACCAGATCAGCATGTACTGCGAGTACGCGATGTACGCCCAGAACACGATGAAGCCGAACATCAGCTTGCCCAGGTCGTGATAGTTCTCGACGGTAATCACGCCCTTGAGGTACCCCGAGCGCTGCAGCAAGTGAGCGGCCAGCGCGATCGTGCTGAGCGAGCTAATCATGCTGCCGGCGAACGTGTAGACGCCGAACATCGTCGACGGCCACGTCGGATCCAGCGACATCACCCAGTCAAAGCCAGCAAAGCTGATCGTGAAGCCGAACAGGATCACGGCCACCGAGCTGGCCTTGCGCATCGACTTGGTGAGCAGCGGATCGCCGGTTTTGTCTTGCTCGACCGACTTGCGATAGAACCACGTGCCGATGACCGCCCAGACCACCAGATAGATCACCGCGCGAATAACAAAGAACTGCGTGTTCAGGTAGCCAACCTTGGCCAAGACGTCCGCTGGCTGCGGCCTGCCGTTGGCCCACGACCAGATGGTGCCCATGCCCCAAAGCAGCGGCAGGAACAGCACAGCCAGAAGCGGGGTCACTGCGCCGACGCTCTCGGCCAGGCGACGCAGCGTCGTGCTCCAGCGAGCACCGACCAAGTGCTGCAGCGTTCCGAAGAACATGCAGCCGACCAAGATGGTGGCGCCATAGACGTAGGCAACCAGATACGACATCAGAGCATCGGCCTTGTCGGCTTCGTTGAAGAAGCCAAGCGCCGTATACCCCAACCCAGCCAGGCCCACGATCCCGAAGATGGTGGCGTAACGGTTCGCATCCGACGGCAAAAGCTGCAGTCGTGCGTCCGCGATGATGCGTTCGGTGGCGCTCATTTCAACCCCGTCCTCTGGCTCTCTGGAACGTCTGCCAGCGTGGCGCGCTGGCTCTTCTGCAAGGCCCGCACGTACGAGACGATGGCCCAGCGATCACGGATTGGAACCTGATACGCGTAGCCGGGCATCGTGCGTGCGCCGTTGGTGATCGTGTCGAAAAGCTGTCCGACGGGCATCGTCATGATGCGCTCATCGAAGTACGACGTCGGCTGCCAGCGGCCCAACTTGTTGGCGCGCTGCGCGACCACGCCATTGCCGCTGCCGGTGCGATCGTGGCAAGGAGCGCAGTAGATGTTGTAGCGATCCTGCCCGCGTGCCACGAACTCGGCCGAGACGCTGACTTCACTGGGCCACTTGGCGACGAAGTTACCACCCTCGTCTTTGCCGGTTTCGTACGGCCCAAGCTCAAGCGGCGCATCGACTGTCACCGTGCCTTCGACGAGGGGCCGCATCGAACGGCCGTCGTTGAAGAACGTGTTCTCGCGCTGCGCCTTGCCCTTGTCCTGCGTAAACATCTGACGCTGCCAGTGCAGCGGCGGACTTTCGCTGGGGTTGCCACGGCAGCCCATGGCAAACGGCAAAGCCAGGGACAGCGCCCATAGCAGAGGCTGTTTCATCGTGAAGTGGAAGTGGCGGACCATCATGGGCCTTAGGGCTCCAAATCCCGAATGAGCGTGATCTCTTTGCCCCCGGCCTTGGCCAAGACTTCGCGCGCCTTGGCCTCGTCCCAGCTGGGATCGCTGGCTTCGATCGAGATCATGAAGGCATCGTCCGTGATGCGAGCGAAGCGCGGGTGCGTGAACAGCGCGTGATACGGGCGCGGCAGTCGGCACAGCGCAAACAGACCGAAGACGGTCGTAAATGCCGACAGAAGCACCGTCAGCTCAAAGCAGATCGGCACGTACGCTTGGTACGAAAAGTACGCCTTGCCCGCGATGCGAAACGGGTAGTCAAACGCGTTCATCCACCACTGCAAAGCGAATGCGCTGACCGTTCCGGTCAAGCCGCCCGCAAGGACCATGAACGGCAAGATCGACGGGCGCAGACCCATCGCAGCGTCCATGCCGTGAATCGGAAACGGCGTGTGGGTATCGATGCAGGTAAAGCCGGCGGCGCGCACGGCCTTGACCGCCTCTAGGATGTCGTGCGGCGTGTCGAACTCGCCGACCATGCCGAAGACTCTGCCTTCGACTGCATGATCGGCGGCGTCACTACGTGCATGCGTCACAGCGGACATCAGTGACTCTCCTTCTCATGCTCGTGGTCGTGGTCGTGACCGTGCTTTCCGTGCGGGTCGGCATACGGCGACACACCCTTGATTTCCGAGATCGCGATCATCGGCAGGAAGCGCAGGAACAGCAGGAACAGCGTGAAGAACAAGCCCATCGTTCCAGCATAGGTGCCGATATCGAACAGCGTCGGGCGGAAGTACCCCCACGCGCTTGGCGTGAAGTCGCGGTGCAGCGAGGTCACGATGATGACGAAGCGCTCGAACCACATGCCGATGTTGACAAAGATCGAGATCACGAACATCGCCGGGACCGACCGCCGAATGGCGCGGAACCAGAACAGCTGCGGCGAGATGACGTTGCAGGTCAGCATCGACCAGTACGCCCACCAGTACGGACCGAAGGCGCGGTTCTTAAACGTGAACAGCTCATAGGGGTTCCCGCCGTAGTAGGCGATGAAGAACTCCATGCCGTACGCGTAGCCGACCATGGTGCCGGTGACGAGCATGATCTTGTTCATGTTCTCAAGAACGCGCAGGGTCACCAGGTGCTTCAGGCCATAGAACTCACGCGCTAGCACCATCAACGTCATGACCAAGCCGAAGCCTGAAAACACGGCGCCAGCGACGAAGTACGGCGGGAAGATGGTGGCGTGCCAGCCGGGCAGAACCGAGGTCGCGAAGTCGAAG
The DNA here is from genome assembly GCA_016794505.1 of Myxococcales bacterium. Classification (GTDB taxonomy): domain Bacteria; phylum Myxococcota_A; class Polyangia; order Palsa-1104; family JAEUJZ01; genus JAEUJZ01. The sequence continues at coordinate 93,979 of JAEUJZ010000016.1, read as the reverse complement.
GACACGACCGAGTGAACCGACAAGACCAGCGGCGTCGATAGACCCGCGAGGATCAGGTAGGCCTTTTCGTAGTGCTGCCAGTGACGGTTCGAGCCGCGCCAGCCCATGGCGAACACGCCGTACAGAACCTGGCGAACCTTGCCCTTGGCGCGGTCGCGCAGCGTCGCCAAGTCGGGAATCAGACCGACGTACCAGAACAGAAGCGACACCAAGCCGTAGGTCGAGACCGCGAACACGTCCCACATCAGCGGCGAGCGGAAGTTCGGCCACATCGACATCTGGTTCGGCAGCGGCAGCAGCCAGTACACGGCCAGCCACGGACGACCGGTGTGGATGATCGGGAACTGCAAGGCGCAGACGACGGCGAAGATCGTCATCGCTTCGGCGAAGCGGTTGATCGACGTACGCCACTTCTGCTTGAACAAGAACAAGATGGCCGAAATCAGAGTGCCGGCGTGGCCGATGCCGATCCACCACACAAAGTTGGTGATGTCCCAGGCCCAGCCGACGGGCTGATTGTTCCCCCAGATGCCGATGCCCTTGTACAGGAGCATCCCGACCGAGAGGCCAAAGACCCCCAGCAGGCCGAGCGCCAGCATGAACGAGATGATCCAGCCGATGGGCGTCTTTTCGACGGGCAGCTCCGCCGGGGCGCAGATCGCCTCGGTAATGGAGTGCAGCGACGGGTTGTTTTCGAGTAGCGGCTCGGGCTCCAAGATGGCCGAGCCTGCGCGGCTGTCAGCACTCATTAGTGGCTGCCTCCAGCATGGGTCGGGTTGTGCTCAGCACCGTGCGCGGCCGGGGCTGCCGGATGCTCGGCGCCACCGTGGCCGGCGCCGCCATGACCAGCGCCCGTCGCCTCGGCCCCGCCGTGACCGCCCGGCGCACCATGCGACTCTTCGGGCTTTTCGGCTTCCAGCGCCGGATTGGGATTGCGAATGCGCGCCAGGTACGACGTCCGCGGCCGAGCGTTTAGCTCTGCCAGCATCTCGTAGCTGCGCGGGCTGGCCTTTTCATGCGCGACACGGCTGTTCTTGTCGTTGATGTCGCCGAACGCGATGGCCTGCGCGGGACAAGCCTGCTGGCAGGCGGCCACCACACTTCCGTCGGCCAGATTGCGGCTGCCGGTCTTTAGCTGCGCATCGCGCTGCGCACCGCGGATGCGCTGAACGCAGTAGGTGCATTTTTCAATGACACCGCGCGAACGAACGGTGACGTCGGGGTTGAAGCGCAGCTTGGCGACTTCCGGCGTCTCGCCGCCAAACGGCGAAAATTCCATGTCGCGGCGGAAGTCCAGGAAGTTGAAGCGACGGACCTTCCACGGACAGTTGTTCAGGCAGTAGCGCGTACCGACACAGCGGTTGTACACCATGTCGTTGATGCCGTCGGAGCTGTGCATCGTCGCCGCCACCGGGCAGACGTTCTCACACGGGGCGTGCTCGCAGTGCTGGCAACCAACGGGCTGGTGCGTGACCTCGGTGTTGTTGTCGTTGAGGTCGTTGTGACCGAGCGCCGTCTTGCCGAACGAGAAGTACCGGTCGATGCGAATCCAGTGCATCTCGCGGCCCTTGCGAACCTGCGCCTTGCCGACGATCGGAATGTTATTTTCGGCTTGGCAGGCGACCGTGCAGGTCCCGCACCCCGTGCAGGCTGACAGGTCGATCGTCATACCCCACTGCTGGCCCTGCTTGAGCTCTTCGGGGTCATCCCACAGAGCGATCAGCGGCTTGTGGTGGACGGCGTGCTTGGCGAACTCGGGATGGTGTCGGAAGCGCGTCAGCGACGCCTCGCGCACCAGCGGTCGGCCTTCCAGCGTGAAGTGATCCTGCGTCGAGACCAAGCCCGTGATCTTCACCGCATCACCGAACCACTCGTCTCGCGGGTCGGTGTACTTGGTGTTCAGCTTGCTTAGCGTCGCCTCGTCATGGCCTAGCGCTTCGCCGTGGCGCAGCGCGTACGCGTTGAAGCCCGCGCCCTGGCCAATGTAGCCCACCTGCTTTCGGCCATAGCCCAGCGCCAAGACGACGGTATCGCTGGCCATGCCCGGCTGCACATAGACCGCGGCATCCACGGTCTTGCCGCGCACGGTGATGCGCACCATGTCGTCTTTTTCGACGCCCAGCTTCTGGGCTGTCTCCATCGACAACAGCGCTGCGTTGTCCCAGACCAGCTTGGTGATGGGATCTGGCAGCTCTTGCAGCCAGCCATTGTTGCTGTACCGGCCGTCCCACAGCTTGCTGCAGGCCGCAAACTGGATCTCGAACGGCTTGGCGACCAACGTCGAAAGAGCCGGGATCGCCGTCGCTAGCTCCGCTACTTTCAGCTCTGGCGTCACCGGGGCGAACGCGGTCTTTTCGATGACGCCTTCGCGCAGAGCCTTGCGCCAGAAGCGCTCGAAGAACAGCACCGGATTCGTCGGTACCCCTGGCGGAGGCGCAGCCGCATCAGCAGCCGGTGCAGCCGTGCCCACTGCCATCGCGGGTGCCGCCGCCGAAGCAGCGGATGGCGGCGCAGCGCCCGCAGGCGCAGCCCCAGCTCCGTCGACCGGAACCGGCGGCGGCGGCGCAGGCTGCCACAGGGGCATCCCACGCCACGTTTCTCGCACCAGCTCGTAGCCTTTTTGCCGACGGCCGGTCAGCAGAAACGAGATCAGCTCAATATCAGACCAGCCGTGAAACAAGGGCGCGATCAACGGCTGCACGATGCTCGCCACACCATCGCGGCCCCGCACATCGCCCCAGGCCTCAAGGAAGTGCGCTCGCTGAATGTGAAGCCCGGCCAGATGCGCCGTCTCGTCGCGATGCAGGCCCAAGTGGACCAGCGCGGCTTTGCTGTTCTGCAGACGCTCGGCAAAGCGGAAGTCCACCGGCAGGTCATACGCCGGGTTGCCTCCCAGCACGACCAGGGTCTTCGCCTCGCCCTTGTCGAGCGCCGCACCCAGCTCGGCCAAGCTTTCGCGATCCAGCGGACGCCCTGCGTCGACGGCCGGCGTGTACGTCACCGTGGTGCCGACCGCACCCAACGCGGCGTGCAGCGCATGCACCAGGGCATGCACTTCCTTGGGCAGGTCACGCCCCACGACCACAGCCACGCGAGCACCGCGGCTCTTGATGTCGTCGGCCACCGCGGCCAGGAACTTGGCATCGATGGCGCTCGGGGTGCTCTTGGGCAGCGCGCCCACGACGGCGGCGGGAAGAGCGACACCTCGCTTGGCAAGCTCAGCCGCGAGCGCCCCGGCAAACTGCGAAACCTCGGTCGGCTTCAGGCGCAGGCGATGGTCGGCGTTGGTCCCGGTGATCGACCAGCCTGCTTCGACCACATACAGGCGGCTCATCTCGTCGCTGGCCTTCTCGGGTCGGCGACGCGATGCAAAGTCACGACTGAGTCGCACGGCGTCCGGGTCGGTTCCCAGCGGGTCGGCTCCTAGCGACAGCACCACGTCCGCCTTGCCCAGGTGCAAGTGCGTCGAGACATCGGTCCCGAACGCCAAGCGGCTGCCAGCGTAGATGTTGTCTTCGCAGACCGGTTCCCAGGTCAGCCAGCGCGCCTTGGGTAGCTCGGTCTTCATGCGCTCGCGCAAGGCGAGCAGCGTCGGCGAGACCAGAGCGCCGGACAGGACATACAGCCCAGCGCCCGCCTGCGGCCCGTACTCGTTGCGACGCTGCGACAGGAAGGACTCAATGTCGACTTCGGAAAACATGCGCGCAGCCGGAGCCGCCGGGGTGCCATGTCCGCCGTGACCTTCCGTCGCAGCAGGCGCCGCCGCGGGCAGATCTTCGCGATCCTTGCCCGCGCGCATCGGACCCGCCGAGCGATGCGGGTCATACATGTCAAGCAGCGAAGCCTGCACAAAGACGCTGCTGGCCCCCCCGGTTGTCGGGTGCTTTGGATTACCCTCGATCTTCGTGGGACGGCCTTCATTACTCTCGACGAGCAGGCCGTGGACCGACGAGCCAAGGTTCATCGCCGTGGCGTAGTACGTCGGCAACCCCACGACCATCTGCTCGGGCGCGGGTGCCTTGGTATACGGCAGGATCGTCTCTTCCGGTCGCCGACAGCCAGCCAAGCCGGCCAAGCCCACCGAGGCCCCCATGAGGGTCATAAATGAGCGACGGCTCAGCGGGCTGCTCAGCTCGGACGCTCCCTCGGGGAACTCGCGGTGCAGGAAGTCGCGGAACTCAGGCGTATCGGCTAACTGATCGAGGCTGCGCAGATGCACCTTGTCGTATGCATCGGGTGCAGACCACTGAGTCGGTGTTCGCTTCATCGGTGGCACCTGGAACATTCGGTCGGCGGGGCGATGTGGTCACGCTCGACGAGCGCTTTGCCGTACTCGGCGCGCTTGGCAGCGATCGCTGCGTCGCCGTCTTCCCATTTCACGCCCGGCGGAAGCCAGTTCATGTCGGTGATGCGGTCTTTCTGCGGATCCCGCAGGCGCGATCCGGGGTCGCGGTGGCACTCCAAGCACCAGCCCATCGACAGCGGCTCGACCTGCTTGACCACGATCATCTCGTCGACGCGACCGTGGCACTCAGCACAGCCAACACCGCGGGTGACGTGGCGGCTGTGATCGAAATAGACATAGTCGCCAAGCTTGTGGACCCGCTTCCAGCGCACGGGCGAGCCGTCTTCCCAGCTCTTGCGCACGGCTCCCAAAAGCGGCGAGTCCTTCTTGATCTGCGTGTGGCAGTTCATGCAGACCTGCGTCGGCGGAACCGTAGCTACCGGCGAGCGCTCGACCCCGACGTGACAGTAGCGGCAGTCGATGCCCAGATCGCCCGCGTGCAGCTTGTGGCTGTATGGCACGGGCTGCTCGGGTTGGTAGCCCACGTCGGTGTGCTTGGGCGAGAAGTAGTACCACATACCGGCAATGGCCCCGACCAGGCCACCGACGACCGCCACCAGCGATACGGCTGGCAACAGGTTCGTCCACGGCGGGAACACAAATCGTGGTTCACTAACGGGCTGCGTCGTCATTTTGAGAACGCCTCATTTGCAACATCAGTGCCGTCACCTTGGAACGCTCCCCGCAAAGGGCGTGCTCCTCGGCATTCGCGCAGTCATCCACGCAAAAGCTGCGCTAATCGCAGGCCTCTGCGGCAACTTGCCGCGGCAATTTGCCGCACCTGTCATCGCTTCTTCATCACCTTGGCCGTCGCTCTTCAGAGTCACCGGCTGTCTGCACTGCCCGGGGCGGGAGATCACACTCTCGGTCATCCCTCGTCCCGCCAGTCAATGCCCAGGCTGCGCAGCTTTCGCTGCAGCGTCCGGCGATCTATTTCAAGAAGCTTGGCCACGGTGGTGATGTTCTTGTGCTCTCGCAGAAGCCGCTCGATATGCTGAATTTCCAGCTCACGCAAAGACAGCGGTGCCTGCGCGGCGGCAGAGCCTATCAAAGTTGGCTTTTCGCTGACAAGCACAGAATCGCTGCGCTCGGCATCGCCTTGGCCACGACCGCGCAGCCGCTCAGTCCACGGAGCGCTCAGGCCGACTGCCGGTTGCGCTGCATCGCGACCGCGATCGGGGCGCAGGGTCCGAAACGGATCCTCCGCCAACATCCGCCGCACCAGCCCCCCGTCTGCCACTCCGTTGCGGGCAAACAGCGCGATGCGACGCACCACGTTCACAAGCTCACGCACGTTGCCGGGATAATCGTGCTCGCGAAGAGCCTGCCGCGCGTCCTCGGTTAGCTTGACTGGCTGACCCAGTGGGCGCTCAGGCAATGACGCAGCCGGCAGTGAAGCGGGGGAAGCGAGCCCTGCGATCCGCGACAGCCAATATTCCGCGATCGGCACGATGTCTTCGATGCGGCTGCGCAGAGGCGGTAGCTCGACGGGTAGCACCGCCAAGCGATAGTACAGATCTTCGCGAAACTGCCCGCGCTTGGCCAGCGTCCGCAGGTCGCAATTGGTGGCGCAGACCAGGCGTGCTTGCATCGGCTGCTCGCGCGTCTCTCCGACGGGGCGAAAGGTCCGCGTCTCCAGTGCCCGCAGCAGCTTGGGCTGAAGTTCCAGCGGCAGCTCGCTGATCTCGTCCAGAAACAGCGTGCCCTGCCCAGCCTCAGCAAACAGGCCGCGCTTGCGACGGTCGGCGCCGGTAAACGCCCCGCGGGCATGTCCGAACAGCTCGCTCTCGACGAGCTCACGCGGCAAGCAGGCCAGATTGATCGCCAGAAGCGGCTGGCTGGCGCGTCGCGATCGCCCGTGTAGATAGCGGGCCGCGACTTCCTTGCCGGTCCCTGTCTCGCCATAAAGCAGGACAGGATCCGCGACCAGGGCACAGCTCTCCAAAACCTCGCGCAGCACGTTCAGGGCTGGACTGTCGCCGATCAGCGCGTGTTCTTGCGACAGCGGCGCACCGCCCATGGCCTGCAGCAGCACGGGCACCAGCTCGTCGGCGTCGATGGGCTTTAGCAGAAACGAAAAGGCCCCCAGCCGCATGGCCTCGACGGCATCGGGCACCGTGCCATGGCCGGTCAAGACCACCACCGGGCAGTGTCTGCGCGGCGTGCGCTTGAGAACCTGCATTCCCGATACATCCGGCATCTGCAGATCCAACACCACAACATCGGCCTCGGGGACTTCGCTCGACAAGACCGCGATGGCCGCGCTGCCGTTGTGCAGCTCGCGCACGACGAAGCCCTTGCGCGCCAGCGCCTTGCCCATGGCCCGACAAAACGTCGGATCGTCGTCGACCAACAGCACCCGCCGCCCGGCATCACGCGCCGAGCGATCGGCGCTGTCCGTCGTCTCACCATCGCCAAGACCGTCTGGAGGAGGCACCGTCATGGTCACATCTTTACGAGCACGAAGACACCGCTGGCTGCGAGAGCGGAGCTCGCTCACTGTCCGAGCTAGCCTCTCCGCCGCTGTCTTGCGAGTCAAGAGGCAGCCGCAGGCGCACTCGCACGCCCCCCTCCACACCTGCCTCGCTGCCGCGGACGTTTTCGACGGATAGCTCGCCGCGCAGCTGCTGTGCCAGGCGAGCGCAGGTGTAAAGCCCCAGCCCCGTTCCCTGCCCTGGTGGCTTGGTGCTGACGAAAGGCACAAACAGCCGAGCCGCCACCTGCGGCGGCAAGCCTGGCCCGTGGTCGCGGACTTCGATCGCAGCCTGCGCTCGCCCCCCTTGCTCGACGCGGGCCAGCGTCACATCGACCGGATTTTCTGAAGCATCGCTCGCATTCTGCAGCACGTTGACCAGGATTTGCAGCAAGCGATCCCCGTCGGTGACACAGGCCAATTCAAGATCGCCATGCAGCCGCACCAGCCCGCGCCGCTTGCCATACGTAAGCCGCGTGGCACGCCGCACCACGTCGCCCAAGTTGGTCCGCACCGGGCTGGTCGAGCCCAAGCGCGCCGTGGACAAGAGCTCGCGCGAGATCGCCTGACAGCGCCGTGCTTCGTCGACGATCAACGTCACGGACTCGGCCATGTCGGGACCGCTTGCGGTCTGGGATATGGGGTGTACGGCCAACGAATGGGACAGATCGACCGCCAGCGTCTGGATGCTGGCCAGCGGCGTATTCAGCTCGTGCGCAACCTCTTGCATGGCGCGGCCCAGGCTGGCCAAGCGTTCCAGCATGATCGCTCGCTGTTCGTCGACGGTGGACTCGGTGCGATCGGCATACAGGTACGCGCGCACTTCCGGCCCGCGCCCCCCGCCTCCGCTCAGCATCAGAAGCTCGATGATGCGCGTCTCGTTCCCTTCGGTGTGGGCAAAGCGGGCGCTGTCCCCTGGCTGCTTGGGCACAGCGCTGGTCAGCCCCGACGGAGGCAGCCAGCGTCCAGTCGCCGTCGGACTGGGACGCAACGTCGCCGCTCGCTGATTGGCCAGAAGCACGCGCCCGTCGGCCGAGACCAGCTCAAGCCCGACCTGCAGGCGATCGAGGGCGCTGAGCAAAAGCTCATAGTTGCGCCCGGCCCGGCCCTGCTCGCGCTCGACGAAGCGCAGCACGCTGACTGCGAAATACGCCAAGCAAATGACCGACAAAAGCGCGGTCCCCGCCGTCAGCCAAAGCGGCGGGCTGTGCAGAGCCTGCGACAGCAGAAGTCCGCTTCGCTGCGCCAGAGCCAGCACCGCGATCCCCAAGCTCGCCATGCTGGCCGCAAGCAGCGCCCCCCGACGGTCCCCCAGCATCGCTCCCAGCACCACGTGGAAGCCATAAAAGATGCTGATCGGGTTCTGCAGGCCGCCGCTCGCCGCGAGAAGCAGCGTCAGCGCACCGACATCGGCCAAGGCCTGTAGTTCCAGCTCGCGATCGATCGATTCCTTGGCTGGCCAGGACCAGGTGTCCGCGGTGATCTGCGTTGGAAGCGGCTCTTCTAAGCGGCGGACGCGCCACAGGAAGGCCAGGTTGTACAGCAGTCCACCGACGAGCGCGACAGCGATGGGCCACGGCGCTACCCAGTCAAGCTGCGCCACCTGGGACACGGCGAGGCCCAAGGCCACGGCGGACAGCGCCAGCCAGCGCAAGTACACCAGCCAGCGCAAGCGCGCCGCTTTCGGCACCACGAAAAAGCTCGATGAAGATTCACGCGGAGGCTGCATGACCAAGACTGAATCGGGGTTCGACGGCCTGCCCGGCAGAGGCGAAGCACGCGCTCGCCGCAGCGCCGATGGCCCGCACAGTAGCGAGAAGGCGTTGGCTAAGTCACGCGCTCATCGCGATTGGGCACCACGGTGTCGAGATCGACGGCCAGCGCGTTGTCACTAGCTCGTCGGCACATGGACAAAAGCGGCAGCGGCTTGGTCGTCGGTCCCTTCTTGATGCTGCCGTCGAGGAAATAGCGCGATCCATGGCAGCCGCAGACGAAGCCGTCCTTGGTCGTCTCAAACGCCGTCGGACAGCCGGCGTGCTGGCAGCGAGTATCGAGGGCCATATAGCCCTTTTCATCCTTGATCACCCAGACATAGCCGCCGTTGATCTGAAAGTACTTGTCGCGGTCGAGATCCACTTGGTCTTTGGCCGTCACGATCAGTGCGGTCTTCGGCGGCTCGCCCATACACTGTCCCGACGGTGGCATGCTGCCTCCACAGCCGACCAGGACCGATCCGGCCGCTGCGCCCGTCGCAGCCAGCAGAGCTTCTCGTCGAGAAGGCTTGTCCGCCGTCTGTGCCGTCCGCGAATCGCCCGAAAAGTCAGACATAGAAGCCGCGATCGCCGGGGCAACCGGCTGCACATCCCTTGATTTGTTGCCGTGCTGTGACAAAGGAGCCTCCTGATATGAAAAAGGTGAAAGGATGCGTGCCGAAGTCCGCCTTCCTGGATCCGCTTGGCGCGTGCGGGTCCCTCGCTGAGAGCCCCGGCCGCACCTCAGTACGCAGACGACAGGCGGATGCACAAGACACCCGGTTCAGCGTATCCGATCGCGACCGTGGGCCGTGCAGCGAAGATCGAGGCAGCGAAGATCGAGGCGCCCCCGCCCCGCTGAACAAAAGACCGGCTCTGACTGGTGCTGCCGTCAGGCTCGACGGCGACGTGTGCGCACGGACAGCCCAGCCACGCACAAGGCCAAGCCAAGCATGCCCAGCCAAGGCGGACGCTGCGACGAGCGCGAGGCCAGCACGCAGCCGCCCATCGCTGCCGATGGATCGTTCGCAGGCGGATCAGCCGGCGGCAAGACGGGGGCCGTCGTCGAGGTCCTAAGCTCGATGCGACGCGCCTTGGCCCCGCGCTCGCGCGCTGTCAGCACGACCAGCAGCGCGTCGCCTGCGGCCAGAGCGATGCCTTGGTTCGGTGACAGCGCCTGCAGTGCCGACCGCGGTACCCCCTTGCTATCGACGACCAAGCCCCAAAGAGCCGATGCATCGTCGCCCAGCGGATCGATGCGCGACACATAGACCGTCGTCGCTGCCTGAACCGGCAGGCGGTAATAGCGCGCCGACAGGCCATAGAATTCTTTGACCGTGACACTGTCGGCCTGCGAAAGCTCGCTCTCGAAGCGTATCGAGGGGTACTCACTGGCCCGGTTGTATCCCGGTCCGCCCGTCGCCCGCTCGCGGGTCAGCAGGTTCCAGCCAGTGAACTCGACCCAGGCCTGCTTCAGGGTGCTACCGCGAAGCGCAAGAACGGCCTCGGTGGCGTCCAGAAAATGCGGCGCGCTGCCACCGACAGGCTGCTCAAGGCGCTCCCAGATCTCGCGGATGATCGCGGGGCCGAAGCGCTCGGACAGGTACTCGACCCATACCGCCGCACCATAGGCATAGGCTGCTGCCGCGCCTGCCCCCATGCTCTGATCCAAGGGTCGCTCGGGCTCGCGGAAGAAGCCGGGCACAAAGCCCAGATAGTCCTTCCATGTGCCGGCGCTGCCAGGGAAGACCTGAAGCTCGTTCCAGACGGCAGTGCCCTCGGTCCAGGTCCGCCACTGGCCGGCGTTGTACGCATCCTGCACGCTGTGAAAAAGCTCGTGGCTGGTCAGCACTTCGACGCCATCGCGCTCGCTGGGATAGTGGCTGCCCTTGAATCCGGGATTCATCACGAAATAGCCGGCGCAGCGTCCAGGGGCCCCACCGCCCGTCGTAGGCGTGCCGTCGGTGCAGACCTCGGTCACGCGATAGCCGTCGCTGCCAGCCCCTGAAAGGCGCAGATAGATATCAAAGCGCCCATCACCGCCGTAGTCAGGCCGGTCGTGATAGATGCTGTCGTCGAGCGGCGCACGAAAGCCGCGCTGGCCAATCGTGCTGGCATACGTCGTTTCCGCCGATGCACCGACGAGCTCGACAAAGTCAGGCACGCCATTTTTCGGCGCTTCATCCTTCAGGTCGACGGCATTGTCGCCGCTTTCGACGTAATACACGCGGAAGTGTCCGCCGGGCGGATCGTAGAACGTGGCGGGGATGCCATAGCCGTTGCCATTCCAGCCCGTTCCATCGGTGGGGCGAATCAGCTGGCGCCGGCTTTCGACGCGGTTCTCGTCCGCTGACATCGCTTCGCTGCCGCAGCCAACCCAGGGCAAGGTGCCCAGCGACAGTGCGACCAGACCCCAGCGCAGAAACCCGACGCCGCCTTTCATGGCAGGTAGCTCCAAGTCAGCGTGAAGTTCCCGCCGAACATGCCTTTGTAGTACTGTAGAAGCTGCAGCTTGATATGCCCCTTGCCGTCGCGACGCTTGAGCACCCAGACCTCGGTCTTGGGGACCAGGCGGTTGGTGCCCGCTTCATAGCCGTACCAATCCGATACAACCGTTCCCAGGCCGTTTATCGGGTCGAGCTGGATCTCGCACTTCTCGTTGAAATAAATGTCTTCGGCATAGGTGCCGGTGGGCGCGGTCTTGACGTCGGGCAGGGTCTTGTTTTCGACGCGGCTGATCGTGACGCCGCCCGGCCCCGAGTCCCCGCTGTTGAGCTTGATTTGCCAGCGCTTAAACGCGATGTCCCAGTCGCGGCTGCGGCGCGCTGTGACGTCGTCGATCTCGACCTTTTTGCGGCCGATCAAGTCCAGATACACAAACGGGTTTGTGCCGTAGTTGCTGGCGCCACCGGCCGTGGCGTCAACCTCTGCAACATAGACGCCGGCCATGCTGGGATCGTCGGTGACAAGGACTGCGCCCTTCGAGACCGTGTCGATGGCGCGAACATCGAAGGGCAGCTCGCAGCGCGGGGCCAGCGGCGCCATGTCGACGGTCATGGCGGGTCCGGGGTCCGGGCAGGGCTCGCCCGAGCTGCAGCCGGCCGAGGCAAAACCGAGCAGCGCCGAGGCAGTGACAGCAGACAGCGAGAGCAGAAGCGAACGACGGACAGACATGGGTGACTCCCTGGTTTGGCGAAAGCTGGGCGCATCCTAGCGCAGTCGGCCGCTGGGCGTGCGTTTTCTGCACACATGCGCACCCCCTGTGGTAGGGTCCCGCCAAAGGAGTCGTGTATGAGCAATCGCTTCGGAAGATTCGTGCTGCTGAGCATGGCTGGCTCGGCCCTCTATTTCGTCACGGGCTGTGGCCACCACGAGCCGTGCAAGGACATGGCAAGCCCGCCTGACATGACGTCGCCCATGGACGACATGGCGAACCCGCGTGACATGGCGATGTGCAATCCGGCCACGGATCCAGGCTGCGTTCCCGTCGACATGGCGAATCCGCCGCGCGATATGACCGACCCGCCGCGCGATATGACCGACCCGCCGCGCGACATGACCGACCCGCCGCGCGACATGACCGACCCACCGCGCGACATGGTGATGCCGCCCGTCGACATGACCGACCCGCCACGCGACATGACCAACCCGCCGCGCGATATGACCGACCCGCCGCGCGACATGGTGATGCCGCCCGTCGACATGACCGACCCGCCGCGCGACATGACGACGCCACGTGATATGGCAACGCCGCCGATGGATATGTCGATGCCGGGCGATATGGCCGGCCCAATGGGACGCATCGGTGATCCCTGCACGGCCGACAGCGGCTGCATGGGCGGCACGACGCCGAAGTGTTGGAAGACCAACGTGCTCGACAACCCCATGGCTCCTCCGACGCCGAATGGCTACTGCACGTCGGCTTGTAGCGCCGACACCGACTGTGGCGCTGGCGCTCGCTGCGTCAGCATTGGCGCGGCGAAGTACTGCTTGGCAGCCTGCAACAACGCGACGACCTGCCGCAAGCCGGGCTATGCCTGCTCGTTCGTCGCCGGGGGCGTCTGCTTCCCCGACACGATCTATGACTGCGATCCCAAGAGCCCCATGGGCACCTGCACCGAGCCGGGCACGATGAAGGCTGGCGGCTGCATCCGCGGCGCGTACGAAGACAAGGGCAACTGCCAGGCCACCTGCACCGTCGGTACCGGCACCTGCGCCGACAAGCCGATGGGCGTCAAGCGGCAGTGCGTGTTCTACAACGGGCCGGCGAGCGGCGACGCCTTCAAGGGCGCACTCTGCTACGCCAGCGTCGCGATGCCCAAGATGCCGGGAACGTCCTGCACCTATATCAACGAGTGTACGGACGGCTATCAGTGCGACACGCTCGATCGCAAGTGCCGTCAGCTCTGCGTGCAGGGCGGCATGCCTGCCTGCTCGATGGGCATGTGCGCCGACGCATTCATGTCGATGGCCATGGGCCCCGGCATCTGCCGCTGATCCCGTGACGACTCCCACCACGCCGTCGGCTCCCGCTCAGGCCGAGCCGACGGCGCCCCCCTCCTCCTCTTCTCCTTCCGAATTCGTCGTCGCGACGTGGAATGTCAACTCGCTGCGGGCGCGCATGGATCGCGTGCAGCCGTGGCTTTCCCGTCACCGTCCTGACGTCGTCTGCCTACAAGAGCTCAAGATGCAGACGGCGGACTTCCCGCTGCTTGAGCTACAAGCCCTGGGTTATCACGCGGTCGCGTTTGGGCAAAAGACGTACAACGGCGTGGCCATCCTGTCGCGCAGCGAGCATGGAGCCCCCACCGACATCGCCTGTGGCATGGATGACGGCGACAGCGATGCCGAAGCGCGGCTGATTTCCGCTCGCATTCCCGGCTTGGGGCTGCGGGTGGCATCGGTGTACGTGCCCAACGGGCAGAGCATCGACTCGGACAAGTACGCCTATAAGCTGCGCTGGCTGCGGCGCTTTCGCGAGCACCTCAAGCGACACTTTTCTCCGACGGAGCCGCTGCTGTTGGGCGGCGACTACAACATCGCCCCCGATGACAACGATGTCTATGACCCAGCGGGCTGGCGCGACACCGTGATCTGCCACGAAGACGCCCGCAAGGCGCTGGCCGACATCGTGGCTTTTGGGCTGTTCGACTCGCTGCGCCACGTCGAGCCAAGCGCAAAGATCTACACGTACTGGGACTATCGTCAGCTGGCCTTTCCCAAGAACCTGGGGCTGCGCATTGACCACCTGTTCTGCACGGCGCCGCTGCGCGATCGCTGCCTTGCGGCCCGCGTCGATCGCGAAGCGCGCAAGGGCGAAAAGCCCTCTGATCACGCGCCGCTTCTGGTCACGTTCCGTCGCTGATTTTGGCCCTAGGCCGCGCGCTTAGTACACAGGCGCCACTTGCTTGAGCGGCAGCAAGATGCGCGCTCGCGTGCCCTCGCCCGGCCGGCTGTCAATGTCGAGCTGTCCGTCGTACAGATTGGCGACCTTGCGCACGATCGGCAGACCCAGCCCGGTGTGGCTGCGCCCCTTGGTGCTATAGAACGGCTCGAACAGGCGCTGCCGCGTCTCGTCCTGGATGCCATCGCCGTTGTCCTCGACGCTGATCAAGGCCCCGGCCGGCACCGAGTAGTAGCGGAAAAAAATCCGTCGCTGCCGATCGTCGCTCAGCTCGGCCAGGGCTTCGCAGGCATTGGCCAGCAAGTTGCGAATCGCCGCGCGGTAGTGAAGCTCTGCGCCGTATAGCTGCAGCGGCCCATGCAAGTCGAAGATCATGCGGATCTGGTTCTGTTCAATGATGGGCTGCAGCTCTTCATAGATCGACTGGATGAGCGGAATCATCACGCAGACTTCATGGCCAGGACGCGCCCGCCCGATCAGCGAATACTCGCTGATCTCGCGCGTGATCTTGAGCGCCTGCTCGACGGGACGCAGCAGCGCCGTGAATGCCTCGCTGAGCACCTCGGCGTGCTGCATGGCCACGCTGAACTGCTCAATCGTCGACTGATCCAAGCGCTCTGCCAGCCGCTGATAGATCTCTTGCAAGAGCGTGCGCAGCTGCGTCGCCGGCTCGCTGCTCTCTGGATCGTCGTCGCTGCCCCGCCCCATCACTTTGTTGATGACCGTACGGGCCGAGCGCAGAGCGTTCTGCATCTCTTGCGCAAAGCCAGCGGCCATCTGCGCCTCGGTGCGTTCCTTCTGCAAGCGCAGCACAAGCTCGGTCGCTTCTTCTAGCTGGCGAGCTCGATCATCGATGCGCTGTTCCAGCTCGCGGTTGAGCTGATGCAAAGCGCGCTCGACAACGGTGCGATCGACGGCTTCCATGGCGCGCTCGACCAGATCGGCCAAGTGCGTCGCAAAGCTGACGTCGTCCTGCGTCCAGCTCCGCTGCTCACCGCAGTGCTCATGACAAAGCACGCCGACCAGCTCGCCTTTGTGCAGCAGCGGCGCTTCCAGCATCGAAACGATGCCCTGCGGTTCCAGATAGCTCTCGCAGAATTCCTGCGTGGCTGGATGACGGCGGGCATCGTCTGCGACCACAGTTCGCTCTTCACTCAGCGCGCGAAAATACGCGGGGTATTCGCTGGCCAGCAGGGTCATCCCGACGAAGCGATCGTCATGTTTGCCCGCCGTTAGCTCGTACAGCATCTGGCAGACGATGCGCTTGCGCGGCTGATCGAAGATCCAAATCGAGGCACGACTGACCTGCAGACCGCGCGCCGCCACCTCGGTGATGTCGCGCGCCGCGGCAACAAAATCCCCCGAGCTGACGATGGGGCTGCGCGCCAAACGAAACAAGAGCTCGTTCTGTCTGCGCAGCACGCGCTCGCGTTCGCCTTGCTCATCGGTCGACACGCTGGACAGAGGCGCCAGCCCATCGTCGCTTGAAGCCGATATGCCACCGTCGCTGTTTGCGCTAGTTCGCCGGCTCAGCGGACGCAAGATGGCGGCGAATAGCATGCGCTCATCGCTGCGCTCTAGCGTAAATCCATCGACGCGAACCGAGCGCTGCTTGCCACTTGGCGTACACAGCTCTTTTTCATACGGCTCGTGTTCGCGACTCAGCAGGTGGTTGATCTCCAGCTGTTTTTGCAGAACGGGGGTGAGCTCCCAATAGTTCAACTTCGTCGGCACACTCGCGGTCATTCCGAGCAGCTGATAGAACGCCTCGTTCGCCTCGTAGATCGCGCCGGACTCATCCCAGATCACCATGGGCAGAGGCGACGCCTCAGCCATCCTCTGGAACGACGGCAGCACACTCGACATCAACAAACTCCTTCTACGGGTAGGTAAATTGGACGCTGCGGGTTTCGCGGAGTCAACGTCCGAATATCGCACGCGCTGCCCCTCGTACGCTCGTCGAGCGCAGAGGTCTTGCCCCAGTGACGTCGGCGCAGCATGAGCACGGCTCGGCACCAGGCCCCCGCACCCCGGCGGCCAGAGGCAGTTGGCTAGCTATGTTATGGTGCCGGCTTGGTCATGGTGACGCCAGCACGTGTGCGAACCGGCCAGTCAGAGAACCCGACTGCGGTACAGCCAAACAACGAGGATGTGGCGCTTGAGCACACCATGCCGGCGGCTCTACCGCAGTCGCTTGCGACAACCGATTCACCACATCTGGTGTGCCCCACCGATTCCCCCGCACTTGAGCTGACTGAGCAGGCTGCGCTCGCGGCCACCCAGGCAGCGCCTGCACCGATGGGGCTGTTGTCGGCGGCTGCATCGCACAGCCGACCGTCCGTGTCCAGCGCTGATGCCAGCAGCGACTCGGCCGAGCTGCAGCCTCCGCCTGGCTCTGTCCCTGGCTATCGCTTGCTGCGCTCGCTGGGTCATGGTGCGTTCGGCACGGTGTGGCTCGCCGAGCAAGAGAACACCGGCAAGCTCGTCGCCATCAAGTTCTACTCGCATGCGCCGGGGCTCGACTTCGGCTTTTTGCGACGCGAAGTCGAAAAGCTCGCCGTGCTGTACACGTCGCGAGAAATCGTCCAGCTCATTGAAGTGGGCTGGCATGCCTCGCCGCCGTACTACGTGATGGAATATCTAGAGCGCGGCTCGCTGGAGGATCGCCTGCGCCAAGGCCCGTTATCCGAGGCAGACGCCACACGCGTGCTGAAGGCGATCGCGCGAGCGCTGGCCCAGGCGCACAGCGTGGGAATTCTGCACTGCGACCTGAAGCCAGCCAATGTGCTTCTGGACAGCGACCTGCGTCCGCGGCTGTGTGATTTTGGTCAATCTCGCTTGACGAGTGAGCAGCAGCCATCGCTTGGCACGTTCTTTTACATGGCGCCCGAACAAGCCGATCTGGCCGCGGTGCCCGACGCCCGCTGGGATGTCTATGCGCTGGGAGCGATGACGTACGCCATGCTCACCGGCCGCCCGCCGTATCGAAGCAAAGATGCCCGCAGGCTGATCGCGGAAAACGCCACGCTGCCCGATCGACTGGCGCTGTATCGTCAGATTCTGCGCGCTGCGCCGTCGCCCGAGCTAGAGCTACGCCGTCGCTGTTCGCGACTCGATGCTGGCTTGCGAACGCTGATCTGCGACTGCCTAAGCCTGGATGCCGACGCGCGTCCTAGCAGCGCGCAAGCCATCCTCGACGCGCTGAAAAACCTAGAGCAGCAGCGCGCCAAGCGTCCGGTGATGATCATAGGCGCGGTTGGGTTTTCGCTTCTCATGCTGGTGGTTGCGCTGATCGGGGGTCAGACATGGCGCACCGCGCTGGGTAGCTCGCAAAAAGCGATCATCCAGCGCGCTCTTGAGAGCACCCGCTTCGCCGCGCGCTTCGTCGCTGAGACCGCCGGGCGTGAAGTCGAGCGGCGCTGGAGCGCCCTGGAAGCATCGGCCAACGATCCGGTGATGCGCGATGTGCTCATCGAGCTAGGCCAACCACAAACTCACAGCGCATCCGCCGATCCGCGATCCGAAATCGAAGCGCAATACGGCGCCGGGCGAAGACGTGAGCTGCAGACCGTGCTGCAAGAGTGGCTTGAGCGGCAGGAACACCGCTATCACAGCCTGGGCGCGACGAGCTGGTTTCTGGCCGACCACCACGGTCTGCAGTGGGCCCGCGTGCCGTTTTCGCCGACGGTGGGAAAGAACTGGTCGTTCCGCGACTACTTCCATGGGCACGGACGCGATCTGCCGAGCAAGACGGACGCGCTGGGCAGTCGTGGCGAAATCTCGCCCATTCGCGCCCCGCATCGCTCGGCCGTGTTCGATAGCCAAGCCAGCGGCAATCGCATCGTCGCATTCTCGGTCCCCGTGTGGAGCGAGCCATCTGAAAGCGGTCCCCCAGAAGTCGTCGGCGTATTGGGCATGACCGTGCGCTTGGGTCACTTTGGCGAGCTGAATCCCGGCGAACGCCAAGGTGCGCGGCAGGTCGCAGCACTTGTCGATAGCCGCGAAGATCTACCCGGTCAGCGGGGCCTGATCCTGCAGCATCCACTGCTGTCGGACGCGCTCTCGCAGCAGCTAACCGCCTCGCATGTGCCACGGCCTCGCGTCGGCGGCGACGTGCTGCAGCGCTTGGACGATGCGCAGCGAGCACTCGTGTTGGGCGACAGTCGCGCCCTGCACCCGCTGACCTTCGTCGGCTATGTCGACCCGCTAAGCCCCGAAAGCGGCGGGCAGTGGCTTGCGGCGATGGAGCCCGTCGTGGTGCGAGGTCGCGACACCGGCTGGGTGGTCATCGTGCAAGAGCCCTATCGCGACGTAATCAAGCCAGTAAACGATCTGGGTCGGCACCTGGTACGCATCGGGGTCGTCGGATGCATTAGCGTGCTGGCGCTTCTGGGTTGGCTGTGGTGGCTGCTCTTGCGCGCGGTCGATGGCAGCCCTCGCCAGCGACGCGAGGGGCGCGGATAGCCAGGCTACTTCTTCACCACCAGAGGCCGAATCAGACGAAACGGCGCCCGCCCATAGCTCAGCAGATCGTCGTGAAAGCCCTTGAGCGCAAAGCCCGCCCCGCGCGCTGCCTTCACCTCGTCGCGCAAGCGCAGGATTTCCAGCTTGCCCCAGGTGTAGACCATGTACAGCGGATCCTGCGTGCCGCGCAGCGCTTCCATCTCGGACACTTTGCGCGTCTGCAGCGCCTGCTTCTGGAAATAGTCCGTGGCTTGCTCGACGGTCCACGCCGCACTGCCTGGCCCCGCGGCATCGGTGTGCATGCGCAGCGCAGCGACGAAACGACCGGCCCGCAGCAGCGCATCTTGAATCTGCGCCAAGCGCAGCGTCGGGTCGCCATTGCCATAGCCCTCGTCGAGCATCATCTGCTCGGTGTAGTGTGCCCAGCCTTCGATGTTGCTCATCACCCCAAATAGCTGACGCGCCTTGCTAAGCCGTCCTTCCCACAGGTGCTGCAGATAGTGTCCGGGAAATGCTTCATGAATCGCGGTGACTTCGATGATCGGCCGGCTGTGCGCACCGCGCAGAAAGTCCTCGGCCTGCTCTTTCGTCCACGTCGGGTTGGGCAGCGTGACGTAGTAATACGCTTCCTTGGCCGAGTCGTACGGTCCCGGTGTGTCCATCGAGGCCAAGGTTGTTGCGCGCATAAACGGCGGCGTCTCGCGCACCAGCGGCAAGACCGGCGAAGGCAGCGTTACGATGCGGCGATCGATCAGGAACTTCTGCTGGCCGGACAGACGCGCGCTGGTCTCGGCGATCACGCGGTCACCGCTTGGGTGATCCTTCAACATGTCAAGCTGCACCGCGGCCGCGTCTTTCTTGCTGTCGATCTTTCCGGCCGTCGCACGAAACTCGCGCTGCAGGCGGGCGATCTCGGACTCGGCCCGCGACAAAAGCTGAGGCAGCGGCTCATCGATCATCTCGACGGCCCACAGGCGCTTTTTGTATGCCTCGCTGCCCAATGAAAAGGCCGGACTCGCCGTCTTGCGCCGCTGCTTCAGAAAGTCGCCAAAGCGCCGCAGCGCCTGCGCCACGGTGCTGCTGGCTTGCCGTAGCTCTTGTTGCAGCGCGGCATCTTTCACTTCAGGAAATGCCAGGGGCACGTCATCGGAAAGAAAGCGCGCCGTGGCATCCAGATCCGACAGCGTGATGTCGATCGCCACCTGCGAAAGGGGCGCGCTCGCATCGAGATTTTTTTCCGCCGCCTGCAGCGCACTCGGTAGCTTGGCCAAGCGTGCTTGCACCAAGCGCAGGCGCTGTTGCGCAGGCGCGAACGAGCGCTTGATCAGCGCGTTCACACTGCCCGCCACCATGCGCAGATACGTTCCCGGTCGACGGCGATGATCCTGCGCCTCGCTACGCAGGTACAGGCGCGAACCGACGGCATGCCGGGCTAGCTCTAGATCAAAGCGGTTTTCCGTCGACAGGCTCGCCAGTGGAATCGCCGCCAAGCGCGCCTGCCAGTCGCGCAGCCAAGCCAGCTCGGCCGCGATACCAGCGGGAGACACGTCGTCGATCTCGCCGTCATAGCTGTGAATGCCAAGCTCTGTCGCTTCGATGGGATAGCGCTTGGCGTATTCGCTCGTCAGCGTGACCATCAGCGCAACAAAGGCTTGATCGTCGGCTGGAGCAGGTCGCGCCGAAAGCGGCACGCACAGAAGGGCTAGCCCGCACAAAAGGCCCAGTGCCGGACCGCGGGGACGGAAGCTAAGTCTGGCTGGTTGACTCTCGGTGGTCTTGTTCATTTCGTGGTTCATCCCAAGTGTTCTCTCTCTGCAGTTTGGGGGTGGGCTTCCGCCATGGACGCGGCGTCTGTGGGCAGTCGCGATACGACGCAGCGCAGCAGCGCCAAGCGCTCTCGTGTGGCCATGCGCAGCAGCGCTTCGGCATGCAAGCGCTGCCCTGCGATCTCGGCCAGAAGCGCATCATCGATGGCTGACAAAAGGCCCAATGCCGTCTGCTTTGGCTTGGTGAAAATCGGCACCAGATCACCGACGCGAAACGAAAACGGCGGAATGGTGCGCGCCACGTCCAAGATCTCTTCTGACAGGGCGCGGGGCAGGCCATCGCACAGCGTCAGGTGAGGCGTGAAGCTGGGATAGTCAGGCTTGCGCCACAGCGCGCGTAGCTGTTCAGCCTGACAGCGCAAAATCACCGTCGACTGCTTGTCCCCAAGAAACGCGTCCGCGCCCGGCACATGTACCGTCGAGCCACGCACCCCCGTCGCTGCCTGTGGCAAGCGATAGCGCTGTCGATACGGGCCCCGCACCGTGACATGCGCTGGCTCTTTTTCGTGCGGATTGGCCAACACCCGCAGCAAGTTCAGCCACGCGCACAGCGCTGGATCTTCGGGATAGACGACATAGAACACGCGCATGCGCGGCGGCCCGGCCATGGTTCAGACCAGCAGATAGCGCATCGCTGCTTCGTCGTGCTTGACGCTGTTGACGAACGAGTACATCAGGTCGCCAAAGGTCGCAGCGCGGGCAAAGGCCGCTTGCCGTTCGCCGCGATCTGCGAAGCGGGCCAGCAGCGCCTCTTTGTCGGCTGTCTGCGAAAGAAACCACGCGTACTCGGCCAGCAAGCGATCCAGGATGCGACGTGCCACGGCGTCGCGGCGCTCGGCCACTTCGCGCAGGCGCTCGGTCGGCGTGCGATGCACCAAGCGCGACACGTCGTCGATCGTGATCCCTGGGGCTGCGGCGACCAGCGGCGCGATCATCGAAAAGCAGATCAGAAGCCGGCTGTATTTCAGACGGAAATTCTTCGCCAGCTCATACACCTTGTCGCTGGCCTCGGTCTTGCCGGTGCGACGCGCCTCATAGTTCAGGCACATCGTCTTCCAGTACCGCAAAAGATCGTTGAGCAGGAACACCGGACGAAAGGTCTCGGCGTGATCGGCGAAGTCGCGAAAGTACGTCTGCAAAATGTCGCGGATGACCGCTTCGTAAATCGGCGGATTAAAGACGCAGACACTTTCGAGAAGAAGCAGCATGCGCGCCGTGAAGTGGTTGCGATAGTCATCTTCGCGACTGCCCAGCGTCTTTTGCATGTCGCCGACGTAGTGGATGTCGAGGTAGATGCCGCCTTGCGTGAAGTCAGGAAAGCCGATGGCGCGGCAGGCCTTGATGATCGCGGCGTCAGCCAGCGTCTTGTCGACGCGCGACAGGGCCCTCTCGCTGCTGTGTCCCAGGCGCAGAAAGAAGATGTCGACATCCGACGAGGGCGTTGCGTCGCCGCGCCCATAGGAGCCCGTGACATAGATACACAGCTCGGGGATGTCGCGCACCTCAGGCAGGGTGGCCAACGTTTCGCGCAGCGCCGCCATGCGCGCGACAGAAAAGTCACGGCGGCGAGAAATCTCGTCGACAAATTCTGGCCCCAGAGGTGTGGTCATCGCTTTGCCATGGCCCGAGATTGGGCAGGCGCGAAATATACACGCATTACCCCGCCGACCAAGCAGCGCCGTTTCCGCCGGTCGCAGACGTGGTATAGCGTCGGCCATGAGCTTGTCTTTTCAGCCTGCCTCCGCGGCCCGACGCCCGGTTACCGCGCCGCCATCGCCAGGTGATCCCGAGCTTCTGGCCGTGCCCGCTGGCTTCTGCCTGCGCCGCTTCGTCGAGAGATCGCCCGCACCGCCGTTGCCGCCCGTGGTCTTTGATGCCGAGAAGCGTGCCCTGCAGTTTGTGGTGTATCCGCCGCCACACGACCTCAGCGACGCAGCTGCCGCCGTCGAGATCCTGGTCTGCCAAGCCGCGGCGGGCCAGCCGCTTCTGGTCTATGGCCTGCCGGTTGAGAAGAAGACCGCACAGCGCAAGAGCAAGGAACGCGCAGACTCGCCGCTGGCAGCGCTGAAGCAGCAGATCGAAGCGGTGCTAGGTCTCGACGAAGATCTGTCGCTGTTTTACGCGATGTGCCAGATCGATGCCCAGCTGCGTTGGGTGGCGCAGGTCGAAGCCGGGCGCAGCCTGCGTTCGCCGGGGGTGTTTGAAGATCTGCTCAAGTGCCTGCTGCGCGCCCGCCTGCCGGATTCACAGCACGCCGAGGTCTGTGCCCGCCTCTGCCAACACTTCGGGCCCCCGACCACGCTAAATCGTCGAGGATTTCCAACGCCAGAGGCCATGGCGAAGGCAACGCCCGCGCAGCTCGCAAAGAAGCTCAAGCTCTCTTTGCCCGTGGCCAAGACCGTCTGTGCGCTGGTGCAGACTTGCTCGGACGGCCGCTTCTATCCCGACTCGCTGCGACGGCTGCCGAGCGGATTTGTGCAGCTGCTCAGCGATGCGCAAGACGATGCGGATGCCGAAGGCTGCATACTTACCACCGTCGATGCCGAGCTCGAATGGCAGCTGCGTGTCTCGGGATTTCTCGCTCGTCTACCGGGCTTTGGCGACCGTGCCTGTGCCCTGCTGTATCCACTTCTTGGCTGCCACAGCGAGCCGTATCTCGACATCGACAGCCTGCGCACGTGGCAAGCGCTCGGCACGCGCGGTCGACGAGCCAGCGCCCCCCTGCGGTTCCGCACAAAAGAAGCCGATGCCATGGCCCAGCGCATCCTGCATCGCGTGGGTCGCTACGCCATCTATGCCGGCCTGGCGCAGCGTCTGCTTGTGCAAGGCCCGCCTAGCGTATAGTGCCCGACCATGTGTACGCCGAAACGAATCGTCCACCGCAAGGGCCTTCCCCGTCGAGGAATGCGCTCGTTTATGGCCCTGGCCGGGCTGCTGCTTGGGGCGCAGGCGCTGGCCCCAGCGGCACCACTTCCCATGGCCGCGAGCGTGTCTGTCCTTTCAGCGACGGATCCGACGGGCCGGCAGCAGTTGAGCGAAATCCTCAAGCAGCCGAGTGATACCGTCGGTGCCCTGCAGTACACGCGCGATCTTGCAGACCGCGTCGGGGCGCGACTGGCTGGTTCAAAAGGCGCCGAGCTTGCCGTGAGTTGGGCCGTCGCAGCGATGCAAAAAGCCGGGCTTTCCAACGTGCGCAAAGAGCCGGTGCGCGTTCCTCGCTGGCTGCGCGGAGAAGAGTCGGCCGAGCTTCTCGGTGAGAGCGTGCAGCCACTGCGCATCGCAACGCTCGGTGGGTCCGTCGGTACGCGCACACCCGGCAGCGATGCCATCACGCCCATCGAGGCCGAAGTCATCGAGGTCGACTCGTTCGAGTCGCTGGCCAAGCTAGGCGAAAAGGTGCGCGGTCGCATCGTGCTGTTCAACAAAGAGATGGTGCGCAGCCGCGACTTTCAGGGCTATGCCGATGTCGTGGCGCTGCGGGGTCGGGGGGCCGTGCGGGCAGCCAAGCAGGGCGCTGTGGCCGCCCTGGTGCGCTCGACGGGAACCGGCTTTCATCGGCAGCCGCATACGGGCGCCATGCGCTACGAAGACGGCACCCCGCGCATCCCAGCCGTGGCGGTCTCTGCCGAGGACGCCGAGCTCTTGCATCGCCGCCTGCAGTCCGGCGAAAGCGTGCGTGTCCGCCTACGCCTGGGTGCGCGACTCGACGGAGAAGTCGACTCATGGAATGTCATCGGTGAAGTGCCTGGACGCAGCCAGCCGGATGAAATCGTGCTTCTTGGAGCGCACCTGGACTCGTGGGATCTGGGAACCGGCGCGCTCGATGACGGGGCGGGCTGCGGCATCGTCTTGGACACGGCACGACGAATGGCGCACGCCGCGCGCACGGATTCGACACAGGCACCGCGGCGTACGGTCCGCGTCGTGTTGTTCATGAACGAAGAGCTTGGGCTCTCGGGTGCTCGCGCCTATGCCGCGGCGCACAAGAGCGAGCTCGCCAAGCACGTCGCCGCCATGGAGGCCGATTCCGGTGCGGGGGCCCCCTTTGGCTATCGCGTGACCGGGGGTGAGCCGGCGCAAAAGCTCGTGCAGTCTTGGCTGTCACCGTTTGCCACCTTGGTTCCCAACGAAGTCGGCATGACCGACGAATGGGGTGCGGATCTGCTGCCACTTCAAGCGGAACATGTCCCGGTGGTCGGCGTGGCCCAAGATGTCTCAGAGTACTTCGAGTGGCACCACACAGCGGGCGATACCGTCGACAAAATTCGCCCACGCGAGCTCGCGCAGGCGCAGGCGGCCTTCTTTGCACTGGTACATGCGGCGGCCAATTCCGAGACTCGACTGCCCCCATCGCCCAGGCCCTCCCGCTTCTGAGCCATAGCCCGCTTGGCGCCACTTTCGCGTCAGGTACGCACGCCGGCTAGATTGCCAGTCGGTGCCCCCTCTTTCCCAAGTACGATGAAATCATGCGAGTCCTTGTTCTTCTTGATCCGCCCCAAACGCTGCGCCCCAAGAGCGATACCTCGGTCGCCATCATCGACGCACTGTTGCGCCGTGGACACGAGGCCTTCTTTGCTGAAATCCACAGCCTGTGGCTGCGCCAAGACGTCGTCGGTGCCCACGTCCACACGATCCTTGCAGCTAGCCGCGAGCAGGCGCCCGCACTGACGGCCGCACCCGAGCCGCAGAGCCGCCCACTTTCGGACTTTCATGCGGTGCTCATGCGCAAGGATCCACCGTACGACGTCACGTATCACACAGCGACGCTGCTTCTAGAGCTGGCCCGCCACAAGACGCTGCTGCTGAACGACCCACGCGGCCTGCGCGAAGCCAACGAAAAGCTGTTTATCTTCCACTACCCCGACCTGATCGCACCGACGGTAGTGACGCATCGCATGGATGAACTGAAGGCATTTATGGCGGAACAGGGGGGCGAGATGATCGTCAAGCCTCTCGACGGGTACGCCGGGCTTTCGGTGTTCCACGTGCGGCAGAGCGACGCCAACACGGGCGCCATCCTTGAGACGATGACTCACCATGGCAAGCGCTGGGTCATGGCACAGCGCAAGCTCGACGTGAAAGCCAAGGGCGACAAGCGCATCCTGCTTCTGGACGGCGAGCCGCTGACCGCGCTGCTGCGCATCCCGGCGGAAAACGAGCTTCGCAGCAACCTAGCGCTGGGCGGCACAGCACGTCCGACCGAGCTAACCCCACGCGAGCGCGCCATCTGCGAGCGCCTGAAGCCCCGTCTGCGTCAGGAAGGCTTGCACCTGGTCGGCATCGACGTCATCGACGACCACCTGACTGAGGTCAACGTCACCTCCCCGACGGGAGTCCAGGCTGCGAACCGCCTGTACAACCAGCGCTTCGAGGAGCGCATCGTCGACTTTATCGAGGCGCGAGCGCCCCGCGTCCCCTAGTCGCAGGCTCAGACGAGCCCGCGACCGCCCCAACGAGTCCTTGTTCCAAAGCAAAAAGGCCGGCTCTCCGAGGAGAGTCGGCCTTTCTTGTTCGCTGCGGCGCATACGCACCGCAGACTGAACTACTTCTTCTTCGCAGGCTTCTTGGCGGGGGCCTTCTTCGCGGGGGCCTTCTTCGCAGGAGCGGCCTTCTTCGCGGGAGCGGCCTTCTTCGCCGGGGCGGCCTTCTTGGCAGCCGGCTTCGCAGCCTTCTTGGCGGGAGCCTTCTTTTCCGTCTTCGGCTTCTTGCGCTTCTGGCCGCCAACGGCGCGCTTGGCGCGCGAGATGTCGCCCTGAGCGTCGAGGAAGTACAGGAAGCCTTCCTCGCGAGCGAAGTTACCGGCCTGTACCTTCTCGGCCTTGCCAGCAACCGCCGCCGCGCCAGCGCGCTTCATCGGCGTCTTCCACACGTCGCTGCCGCGCAGGAAGTACAGGAAACCGGGTTCACGCTTCACACCAAGCTTGCAAACTTTCTCAGCCATTTCTGTGTCCTCCAACTCGAAGGGGGTTGGTTGAACCTGACACTAAGTGAGCCCCGACGAGCGTGTCAATCGCTTTTGCGTGGAAAACTTCACTTTTTTAGCAAAATTTTTCCCGTGGAGCCCCCGAGGAGGTCGATCAACGCCATTTTTTGCCCCCGATTCGCGCTGAAAATGCCTGCTCTCTCGAAGAATTTTTCCGTCGAATTTCTGCGTTTTCCCGTCGCTATTGCGAAAATTGGCCCGTTTTCGCGGTCTCGACGAGATTTTCTTTAGCGGATGCGGGCGCAGATCACCTGCTCGCTGCTGACGGGGCACAGAGGAGAACCATCGAAGCCGCCAGCGCGATACGTGATGGCAAAGCCGTTGTAGTGCAGAAGCGCCTCTAGCTCGGCCGGGAAAAACAGGCGCTGCGCGAGGCGAACGACGCGTGTACCTCGCGCCGCATGTGGGCCCAACGTGGCTCCACCTGCCACTTCCCGTCCCAGCTCGAACGCGCGCGTAGGCGGTTCCGTCTGAGAGTCCGCTTCATAATAGAAACGAATCCAGGCCATCTGGGTCTGTGGGTCATAGACGTGGCTGGTGGTCTGGATCAGGCGCTCACCGGTACGAGGGTGACGGATGCGGGCGCGGCCAAAGCGACGCATCGGACTGCGAGCCAACCAGACTGGATCGGGATGGAAGACGTCCAGCGCGAACACCCCGTCGGGCGCGAGCAAGCGACGGACCTCGGACAAGCAGCGCTCCACATCCTCGCGCGAGTACAGGTGCATAAAGGCGTTGAACGGGCAGAGGATGAGGCGAAAGCGGCCAGCGAGCGGAATCTCGCGAAAATCACTCTGTAGAATGTGAACGCGCGTGCGCGCGTGCGCGTTCAGAGAACAGAGACGCTTCTGGCAAGCGCGCAGCATGGACTCGTTGCGGTCGATGCCGCAGACCCAGTGACCATCCCGAGCCAGCGGAACCAGCAACCGACCGCTGCCACAGCCAAGCTCGACGACACGCAGGGGGCTTTCTGCATCCGTGGCCCCATCTGCAACGTCGTGGGCAAGCTTGCGGTACCAGGCAACATCGTGATGTCGCCTGCCGTATTCCAGGTCGTATAAGGCGGCGTCGCGGTATCGCTCGTCGGTACCGGCCGCAAGCTCAGCGTCGAAATCAAGGGGGGCTGCAGTCGCATCGGACAGGGAAGCCAGGCTGTGCATGGGCGAGTCATAGCCCGAGCCGGCAAAAAATTGACCCTAGGGAATGCCAGTGCCATGGTCCGGGTGTGCGTGTGCTCGGGCTGGACGTTGGATCCAAGACCATCGGCGTCGCGGTGAGCGACGAGCTAAGGCTGTGTGCCCATGCCGTCCGCACGCTGGCGCGGCAAGGGACACGGGCCGATGTCGGACAGGTTTCGGCGCTGTGTCGCACGTACCAGACGCAGGATGTGGTGGTGGGCCTGCCCTATGACTGCCAAGGCAACGAGGGCAAGCGTGCGCAGCGTGTGCGGGTATTCGGGGATGCGCTCGCCGCGTCGGGGTTGCAGGTCGCTTATCAGGACGAGAGCTTCTCGACCGTCGAGGCGGAAGAACACCTGCTGGCCGCAGACATGAGCCGAGCGCGGCGCAAACAGGTCATCGACAAGCTGGCCGCTGCGGTGATCCTGCAGGCCTGGCTGGATGAGCAACGCCGAGCCGCACCGGCAAGCTCACCCGTCGTGGACGAAGAGAGTGCCTCGTGAGCGGCGAGAGAACCAAAGGCGGCGGCAAGAGCCCAGCGGGAAGCGAGATTCGTCGCAGCGGCGCTCGCCCAGCGCGCGGGCGCGGGGGTCAGATCGCAGCGGCGGTCCTCGTCTTTCTAGTCGTCTCGGGCTTCCTGGGAACAGTGGGGTACTTCGCGGTCCAAGTCCTGCGTTATCCCGACCGGGCCGGCCCCAGCGCTGGCCCGCGCGACGTCAAGGTGGTCATCGCCAAGGGCATGAGCCTGGCCGAGATCTCGCGCATGCTCGCGGACAAGCAGCTTATCCACCACCCCGAGTGGTTCCGCTTCTATGCCAACGAGCGGGGCGTCGCCCAGAAGATTCGAGCCGGCGCCTATACGCTATCGGCCAGCATGACGCCCAAGCAGGTCTTGGAAGTGCTGCTGTCCGGCGCGCGAGAGCCCGAGGTACCGGTGACGATTCCAGAGGGCAAGAACATGCTGGAAGTCGCCAAGCTCCTCGAAGACGCCGGCATCTGCAAGGCCAGCGAAGCCGAGCGGCTGATGCGCGATGCCAGCTATGCCCTGTCGCTGGGCGTAAACGGCCCGACGCTCGAAGGCTACCTGTTTCCTGACACGTATCGCTTTCCGCCGGGAGTCCCTTGCGCACGGGTCTTGCCAACGCTGGTCAAGCGCTCACAGCGCGTGCTCGGTGAGCTAAAAGCGCAGTTCTTCGAGGGGCTGCGCATCCTCAATCGCCAGTACCACTTCGGCGACCGCGAGATCGTCATCATGGCCAGCCTCGTCGAAAAAGAGACAGCGCGCGGCGAAGAGCGACCGCGTATTGCCGGCGTGTTCCTAAACCGCCTGCACCTGCCGACCTTCAAGCCGCATCGACTTGAGACGGACCCGACGATTATCTATGGCTGCACGATCCCAGCGCAGCGCAGTGCTGCCTGCCAGCAGTTCACGGGACGCATTCGCCGCATCCATCTCGACGATCCCGACAACCCCTACAACACGTACACGCACGAGGGCTTGCCGCCGGGTCCGATCTGCAATCCCGGTCGCGCGGCCTTGGCCGCCGTGCTGAAGCCCGACGCCACGCCGTACCTGTACTTCGTGTCGCGCAACGACGGAACGCATCAGTTCTCGGTGACGTTCGAAGAGCACAACGCGGCCGTCAACAAGTACCAGCGCAAGCAGCCGACCGCAGGCACCCCCTAGGAGGCTTGGCTAGGGTCCGCGTGATCGGCTCAGCCCCGCGCAAGCTGGGGAGTTAGCCGGGGTTGCCAGGATTCATGGGCGCGTGGGTTGCCGCGCCAGAAGCGCCGCCTTACATTCTGGCCTATGTCGTCGATACACGAAGCACACGGGCGGCCACGAGCGGGGGTGGCGCGTGTGCCGGGTTGGTTTGGTCCACGCATGTTCCGCTGGCTAGGCGCGCTGCCCAAGCGAGTTCCTGAAGCAGTCAGCGAGATCTTTGACGAAGAGCGCATCGGCTCGCGCGATCTGCGCGAGTACCGCTTGCTGGCGGTTCTGGTCACGGTCTGCGGCATGGTGGCGCTGGCCGCGATTCCCAACGCCCCGCGCTGGCTGGCCCTGCTCGGGATCGTCCTCGGCGTGGCCTATTACTACCTGGCCAGTCAGCGTGAGCGACGACGATTGAGCCTGATCACCGCTCCCTTCCCCGGCGAGTGGCGCGAGGTCCTGTGGCGCCGCGTGCCGTACTACTCGCTTCTGACGACCGAAGAGCAAGAGCGCTTCGAGCGAGAGATCCAGGTGTTTCTCGGCGAGCAGCGCATCTATGCCCTGGGAGGCACGCGCGAAGAAGGCATGTTGACCGCAGAGCGCCCCGAAGTCCGCACCGATGTCAGCGATGAACAGCGCCTGCTGGTCGCGTCCAGCGCCGCCATGCTGCTCGTCGGTCGGCCCGAGTGGCGCCTGCCGACGGCGCGCGACATCGTGATCTATCCCACCGCCTTCGCCGAAGAGACCTATACCCTGTGGCCGCACTCGGCCCCGAACAGCCCACACGCCATCGGTATGGTGCATGCGCACGGGCCGATCCTGCTCTCGCTCGATGCCTTAGAGCGCAGCTTCCCGACGGTCAGCCCGGAAAGTGGTCCGCTCTCCCGCTCGCTGGCCACGGTGCTTGACTCGCCGGCCTTGCCGCATGTTGGCCTGCATGAGTTCGCACACGTCATCGATTTCATCGGCTCGGAAGGCCGGGCCGGTGGCTTGCCGGGGTTGGTCGGCCCGATCGTCGCTGGACGCTGGCACGAGCGCCTGGCCAGCGAGCGCGAGCGCCTGCTTGAAGGCAAGTCGATCCTCAACCCCTATGGCCTAAAGAGCGATGCCGAGCTTTTCGCCGTCGCGGTCGAGAGCTTCTTCCAAGACTCGGTGCGAATGCGCCTGTTCCACGCCGAGCTTTATGGCTTGCTGTCCGAGTTCTTCAACCAGGACCCCGCCGCCCGCTTGCTTGCCCACCACGCGACGTTTCTGTTCCGCCCGTGGTTTGCCCTCGGCCCCACGCAGCGACCGATTGCTTAGCCATATCCTCGATTGGCCCAACCAATTTCCTCGCATTTCCTGCCTTCCGGCCCTGGCCTGTGTGCCTGGGTGATCCCCTAAATCCTCGCTGACACGACGGCTTTTGGCGTCGCGGAGAGCCGCTTCCCGCGACCGCGCACAAGTCTTTTGTAACGCTTGAAAATTCGTGATTTAGAAGACTAAAATCATGCCTGCTATAAAGACCCTCCAGCCCGAGGTCCGTACACATGACAGATATCGTGCAGGCTCTGGCGGCACTCGAAGCCGACCCTTCTTTGACCGATGCGCGCATCGCCACGTTGGCGCAAACGGCCGCGCAAACAGGGGGGGAGCCAGCGACCGCAGCGCGCAGCGCGCTTTCGGATTTTCTGAAGCGCTGCCGCGAGCGTGGGGAGTTTGAGCTGTGGCTCACTGGCGCCGACGCGCTGCTCAGCAGCAGCCTGTTTTCAGCGCCCGATCAGGTCTCGCTGCTCGTCGAAAAAGCCAAAGTGCTCGCCGATGAGCTCTTGCGCGACGCCGAAGCCGAAGGAGCCCTGCGCGCGGCGCTGAAGCTGCAGGACGACTCGGAAGATGCCCAGGACGCGCTGACCGATCTGGAGGGCCTGCGCGAGAACTGGCAAAAGGTCGTCAAGAAACACCTCGACGACGCCAAGGCCTCGACGGCGCGTCAGTTGACCACCGAGCTTTACACCAAGGTCGGTGAGCTTTTCGCCAAGTACAGTCCGGGCAGCAGCGATGCCGAGCAGTACTGGTTCAAGGCGCTGTCCGTCGAGCCGCGCAACCGTCGCGCATCGCAGCACCTAGAGCGGCTGATGCGCAGCAGCAAGCGCTGGCCTGACCTGATCAAGGTCTATGAGCAGCGCGCCGACAACGCAGCGACGAAGGAAGAGCGCATCGCGGCGCTCTTGGGCTTGGCCGACCTGTACATCAAAGAGCTCAGCAATCCCGAGGCAGCGGTCGAAGCGCACAAGAAAGCGCTGAACATCGACCCGGCCAATGCGCGGGCTCTGTCGGCGCTGATCAAGCTGTACAGCGACCGGCAAGACTGGAACTCGCTGATCAAGCTGCACGAACAGGCGCTCAAGGCGCGACAGCGCACCGACGGCGAGCTGCAGACGCTGCTTGAGATCGGCCGCCTGTACTGGCACAAGCTCAAAAACTTCGAGCAAGCCGACGAGTACTACAAGCGCGTGCGCAAGGTCGAGTCTGCGCATGGCGAGATGCTCGACTTCTATCGCGCCTTCCATGGCGGTCGGGGCGGAAAGCCCAGCGCCGACGACAGCACCAAGCTGCTGCAGATCCTGACGCAAGCGCAGAAAGTCGAACACGATGCCGGCCGCCGCTTGTCCTTGGGCATCGAGATGGCGCAGATCGCCGAGGGCACGCCCGGCGGATTCGACAAGGCGATCGACATCTGGAAGTCGGTGCTCAAGCTGCAGCCCGGCCATCCAGAAGCGGGCGCCGCACTCAAGCGCCTGTACACCAAGACCGAAAAGTGGAACGCGCTGCTCGAAATGCTCAAAGAGCAGGCCGAGGCGCTTTCGAAGGACGATGCCGCGCAGCTCGATCAGCGCATCGAGCGCTTGCTAGAGGTCGTGACCATCTATCGCGACCGCTTGAAGCTCGATGCGATGGTCATCAACACGTACAACTCGATCCTGCAGCTCAAGCCGGATCACCTGGGCTCCCTCGACGCGCTGGCCCAGAAGTACGAAGCGATGAGCCGCTGGAACGACCTGATCGGCGTGCTTCAGCGCAAGGCCGATCTGCTTGGCGAGTGGGCCAAGTCAGCCCCTGGCTCGACGGGATCGGTGGCGCTGGCCGCATTCCCAGGTGGCGCGAACGCCGCGCGTGGCGAGCAGGCGCGTCTGCTCAAGCGCGTGGCCCAGCTGTGGATCGACAAGTTCAGCAACCACAACCAAGCGGTGCGACCGCTGGAAGACCTGTACGCCATCGATCCCGACGATGCCGACACGGTGGCGCGGCTGCGCGATATCTACAACAAGCGCCGATCCTGGCGACCTCTTTTGGATCTGGAACGCCGCCAATTGGATGTGCTGGAAGCGCATCCAGAGCGCGCGTCATCGCCAGCCGACTTCCTGGCTCAGCGACGCAACAAGCTGATCGAGCTCGCCAAGCTGGCGCAAGAGCGCTTGGCCGACAACCTGGAATCAATCGCCATCTGGAACCGCCTGCTCGAACTCGACGAAGGCGACGAGGCGGCACTCTCATCGCTGGCCGGTCTGTACGAAAAAGAGAAGCGCTTCCTACCGCTGATCGAAGTACTCAGCCGTCAGAAATCGCGCACCAAGGATGTCAAAGGGCAGATTGCGCTGCTCGAACGCGTGGGCACACTGCTCGCTGAAAAGCTGAACGCGGCGCCACAGGCCGTCGAGGTCTATCGCGAGATCGTCCGCCTGATGCCAAGCCATCAGAAAGCGATGCGCACGCTGCGCGAGCTGTACGGCCAGGCGGGCCAGTACGAGGAGCTAGAGAAGCTCTATGGCCAGCAGGGCCAGTGGGATGAGCTGTACGAAGTGCTGCTGAGCCTGGCCGAGCGCGCCGACAAAGCCGAGACGCGCATCGAGCTATACCTGCGAGCTGCCCGCGTCGGGCGCACGGAGCTGGCCAGCGTCGAGCGCGGGCAGAAAGCCTATGAGCGCATCCTGCTGGTCGAGCCGCACCATCTGGCTGCCGCACAGTCGCTGGTCCCGATTTATCAGCAGAGCGAAAAGTGGCCCCGCCTGCTGTCGATGTTCGAGATCCAGCTATCGCACGCCAAGGAAGAGGGCGAGCGCCTGAGCCTGATGGCGCGCATCGCCGAGCTGGCCGAACAGAAGCTGTCGTCGAAGCAGCTGGCCTTTCAGTGGTCAGCGCGTGCGTACGCTCTGCGCGAACGCGAAGCGATCGATTCGCCTGCTCGTGTCGCGCTGGAAAAAGAACTGCTGCGCTTGGCGGGTGAAGCCGATACCTGGACCGAGCTCGTCGCGATCTATGCACGGCAGCTGCCGACGCTGGACGACGCAACAGCCCCGGCGGTAAACCCACACAAGCTGGCGCGCCTGCGCAGCTTGGCGCAGTGGTCGCAGAACAAGCTGCACAAGCTGGATGATGCGCGCGGTTACTGGGAACAAGTGCTGCAGCGCATTCCTCTGGATGACGAGGCGCTCAGCGCACTGGAACAGATCTTCCAGCTGCAAGATCGACACAGCGACTTGATCGGCATCTATCGCAAGCGCTTGGAATCGGCTGCCGACTCAGCCGCTCGCGTCGATGTTCTGTTCAAGATGGCTACGGTCGAAGAAAACAAGCTCAACGACCGCAATGCCGCGGCAGCCAACTACCGCCGCATCTTGGCCGAGTCCGCGACCGTCTCGTCGATGGGAACGACGATGCGGGCCCTGCGGGCGCTAGAAAAAATCTATACGCAGTCCGGTGATTCCGAGTCGCTGGCCGAAGTACTCGAACGCCAGCTACAGCAGCTGGAAGGCACGCAGCAAGCCAACGAACGCGGCGATCGATCCGAGCGCGATGCCGAGACGCTGATCATGATCAGCTTCCAGCTCGGCGAGCTGTACGCGCATCACTTGGCGCAGCCGGAAAAAGCGCTGGAGCGCTATCGCCAAGTGTTGCAGTTAGCGCCGACACACCGCCCAACGCTGGTGGCCTTGGAGCGCTTCCTGAACAACAGCAAGGGCCCCGTGCGCGTCGAAGTGGCTCGTCTGCTGGTGCCGGCATACGAGCGTGGAGACGAGCCGCGCAAGCTCAGCAATGCTCTCGAAATCGTCCTGGGCGCAACCGTCGATTCCAATGAAGAGCTAGAGCTGCTGCGACGCCTGTCCGCTCTGGCTCGTCGACTGGGTGACAACCCCGGAGCCTATCGCTTTGCAGCACGCCTGTTTGAGCGCATCCCGTTCGATCAAGACAATCGTCGCGAGCTGATCGAGCTGGCCGAGTCGCTGGATCGCTTTGAGCCGCTGACCAAGGTACTTGCGGACGCAGAAGAGCGCGCGTCGATCGCGGGTGATCACGCGCTGGCTCGCGACCTCGCATGGGAACTCGGCCAGCTGTTCGATACCTATCTGCATCAGAGCTCTGATGCAGAAAAGGCGTATGTCCGTGTCCTGGAACGCGACGAAGCGCACGAGGGCGCGGCGCGAGCGCTGGAGCAGATCTATCGCGGCGAAGAGCGCTTCAAAGAGCTGCGCCGCCTGCTCGAACGCCGCAAAGATCTGGCCGTGGAGGCAAGCGAGCGCAAAGACCTGCTGTTCCAGATCTGCGATCTCGATGAAGGCGTGCTGGAAGACGAAGAAGCCGCCGCGCGCGACTACGCCGAGATCTTGGAGCTTGATCCATCCAACGCTCGCGCATTCAAAGCGCTGGAGCGTCTGCACACATCGGCCGAGCGCTGGCGCGATCTCGACGAGCTTTTGGCTCGCGCGGTGCCGCACATCGATGCAAGCAGCGAGCGTGCTCAGCTTCGTTTCCGTCGTGGTGAGCTGCACGCCCTGCGCTTGGACGATCCCGATGGTGCGTGTGAACTGCTGGAAGAAGCGCTGTCGGAACAGCCGCAGCACCGTGGTGCGCGACGCGCACTGGAAGCCCTGATGGGCCATGGTGGCCTGCGCCAGCGCATCGCCCGCACACTGGAGCCGCTGTTCGATCAAGATGCGCAGTGGGACAAGCTGGCGTTCGTGCTGCGCGTCCAGCGGGAAGCGCTGCCGAGCGAGCGCAGCCCCGAAGCGTCGGCCTTGCTGGGTCGCATTGCGCAGATCAGCGAATCGAAGCTGAAGCAACCGGATGCAGCCCTGGCTGCGTACCGCGAAGCGCTGCGCCTGGATCCGGCGGACGTGCAGAATCGCGAAAATGTCGAGCGCATCGCGGCCTCGCTTTCTCGCTTTGAAGATCTGGCTGCCGCCTGGGAAGAAGCGTTCCGCGCGGCCGATGAAGACAACCTAGCCTTGCGCGGCGAACTTCTGCGTCGCGCGGCTGAGCTATACGATGCCCAGCTCAAGGATTCCGAGCGGGCCCGCGATGCCTGGAAACGCCTGCTGGATCTGGATCCAACGTCCCTGGATACAGCGCGACCGGCAGCGATCGCGCTCGCACGTCTGTACGAACAGGCGGGGCACTGGCGCGACCTGATCGATGTGCTGCGCAAGCAGGTCGAATGGACATCAGGCAGCGAGCGCAAAGACCTGCTGTTCCGCATCGGCGAGATCGAGCAGAGCTTGCTGCGAGATGCGTCGGCTGCGGTTGCAACCTATCGCGAGATTCTTGAAAACGACGCGCAAGAGACGCGCGCACTCGATGCACTGGAGCAGATCCACACGGCACAAAAGCAGTGGCGTGATCTCATCGAGATCCTGCGCCGCCGCGTCGAGCTAGCCAGCGACAGCCTGACTCGCCGCGATCTTTTGTGGCGCATCGCGCAGGTGATCGAAAAGTCGATCGGGGACCGCGATGAAGCGATCACGGCGTACCACGTCATCCTTGATGAGCGGGCCGATGATCTGCCCACTCTGGATGCTCTGGCTCGCCTGTACGATGAAGCTGAACAGCACTCCGATCTGCTAGAGATCCTGGAGCGCCGCTTGCCGTTGACGAGCGCAGTGCCCGAGCGTGTCGCACTGCGGACGCGCATGGCCAAGCTGCTAGAGGGGGCCCTGCGTCGCAGCGATGCCGCGCTCGATGCCTATCGCGAGATCCTGGTCGAAGAGCCGCGCGATGCGACGGCGCGAGCCGGCCTAGAGCGCATGCTCGACAACGACACACTGCGCCTGCGCGCTGCCGAAGTGCTGGAGCCGATCTATCAGCTGCTAGCGGATCGCCCGGCGCTCGTGCGCATGAGCGAGTTGTTCGCGACCTATCTGCCCGACCTGCAGGACCGCATCAGTCGACTGAAGCGGGTGGCCGAGCTTAAGAACGATCTCAGCGAGTCGGCCGCGGCGCTGGATGCTCTGGCCCGTGCAGCGCGTCTGGCGGTTGGCGAGCCCGTCCTGCCCGAGCTGTTGGATCTGATCGAAGCGCAGGTTCAGCGCACCGCCGCCCGCAAAGAGCTGGTGGCGCTGTATCGCGAACTTGGCGATCAGATCCTCGACACCACGGTGCAAGAGCGTGTGTTCCTGACCGTGGCCAAAGAGTCATATGGTCTGGGTGATCGTGACACGGCGCGTGATTACTATCGCCGCGTCCTCGATTCCTCTTCTGAGCACCTGGTGGCTCTTGAAGCGCTGGAAAGGATCTACGGCGAAGGCAAAGAGTTCGAGCAGCTGCTTGAGATCTTCAACCGCCGCGCCGAGCTGGCCATGCGCAGCGATCGCCGCGACGATGCCGAGCGTCGTCACTATCTGCTGTCGGCGGCCGATCTCTGCGAGCGCGAGCTGGGCCGGGCAGACGAGGCGATTGCTGCCTTGGAAGCCGTTCTGCAGCTGTTCCCCGACGATCGCGAAGCAGCATCGGGCCTAGAGCGCCTGTACAAAAACGGCCGCCGCTGGGCGGATCTCGCTGACTTGCTGGAACGCCGCCTGCGCTATGCCGGTGGTGATGCCGAGATTGTCGATCTGCGCTACCGCCTGGGTTCTCTGTTTGAAAGTGCTCTCGGTAGCCCCGAGCGCGCCGTCGAAAACTATCGTCAAGCCATCGCCGTTGACCCGCGCCACGCTTCGTCGATCACGGCGCTTGAGCGCTTCCTCGACGATCTCGATCTGAAAGCTACGGCGGCCGCTGTCCTGAAGCCGGTGTATGAGCTGCTGGGCGACTGGCAGAAGCTCATCCGCACCTATGAGATTCATCTAGAGAACGCCAGCGACTCGATGCAGCGCATCGAGTACAGCAAGGCCATCGCCGGTCTGTACGAGACCAAGCTCTTGGATCTGCAGTCGGCCTTCTCTTGGTATTCCAAGGTCTTCCGTGAGCAGCCAGCCGATGCGTGGACGCGCGAGCAGCTGGCACGCCTGTCCGGGCAGCTCGGCAACTGGGGTGAGCTGGCATCGGTGTACCAGAGCTTCCTCGATGAGACGCGCGAGACCGACGGCACCACCGTCGACGTTCTGCGTACCACGGCCGAGATCTATGATCAGCGGCTCAACAAAGTCGACGAAGCCAAAGAGTGCTATCGCCGCTTGCTGGTTGCAGACAGCGAAGATATGGCTGCCTTCCAGCCGCTGGAATCGATGCTGACGCGAGCCGAGTGTTGGAGCGATCTTCTGGCCGTCTATCGCGACGCGGTCACGCAGACACTGAACGATGGCCGCAAGAAGCAGCTCTTGTTCAAGATCAGCCGACTCGAAGAAGAGCGACTCTACGAGCTGCCGGCGGCCATCCGCACCTATCGCGAGATCCTCGATCTCGACTCCGATGATGAGGACGCGACGCTACAGTTGGATCGTCTGTATGGCGATCTATCGCGCTGGCAAGACCTGTCCGAGCTGTTGATGCGCCGCATCGAAAAAGCCGAGCGCACGCAGCAGAAAGACACCTGGACCGCGCTCAAGCTTCGCTTGGGCGAGCTGTATGAGCAGCAGCTGTCTGACTTGAACCGATCCATCGACTGCTATGAAGAAGTTCTGCAGCGCGATGGCAGCAACACCACGGCGGTTGGTGCCCTTGAACGCCTGCTGTCGGGCCTGGGCGAGCGCCACACGCTGCGCTTCCGCATCGCGCAGATCTTGGAGCCGATCTACAAGGCCAGCGACTCATGGGCCAAGCTGACCGGTGTCTATGAAGTCCACTTGCTGTTCGTGGATGACAAGGCGCGCCGCGTCGAGCTGCTGCGCGAGATCTCACGATTGGAAGAGACGCGCGGGCAGAACTTGGAAGCTGCGTTCTCCGCTCTAGCTCGCGCCTGGAATGAAGAGTCCGGTGAAGGCGAGGATCGCGAGAAGCCGCTCTATGAAGAGCTGGCCCGTTTGAGCGCTGCGCTCGGTGAGTGGACCAAGCTGGTTGGCCTGCTAGAGCAAGGCGTCGAGAGCTCGTACGACAACGAGCTTGCGGCCCGTGTGTATGCCCGCACCGCCGGCATCTATGACACGCACTTGGGCGATCGCAGCAAAGCCATCGATGCCTGGCGCAAGGTGACCGCGGTCCACGATGAAGACGAGGCCGCTTGGAAGAGCTTGGAACGCCTGCTGGCAGCCGAGAAGCGCTCGGCCGATCTAGTCAGCGTGCTAGAGAAGCGCTTCACGCTGTCTCACGATGCCGAGGAGCAGAAGAACCTGCTGTTCCGCGCTGCTCGCTTGTACGAAGCTGATCTGGCGCAGCCAGAAAAGGCCATCGCGACGTGGCGACAAGTGCTGCAGTTGGATGAGCGTGACGAGACAGCGCTGGAGGCTCTGGCCGCTCTGTACCAGGCGCGCGAAGCATGGCGCGACCTGTGCTGGGTGTACACGCAACAGATCGAGCTCGCCAAGAGCGAGACCGCGCGGCGACCGCTGCGCTTCGCCATGGCTCGCGTCTATGACGAAAAGCTCGGCGACACGTCCGAAGCAATGGGCGCATACAAGAGCGCCATCGATGCCAACTCAAGTGACATCGAAGCCATCGCAGCGCTGTCCTTGCTGTATGAGCGTGAAGGCCAGTGGGCGGATCACTTAGAGACCCTCGATCAGCTCGCCAAGCTGAAGGACGACAGCACGGATAGCGCCGAGCGGACGCAGATCAAGCTGAAGGCCGCGCGCGTCACCGAAGAAAAACTCGGAGAGATCGAAGCTGCAATTCGCCGCTATCAAGAAATCATCGAAGGCGAGCTGCCTGCCGAGCAGGATGTCGCGGACTGGATGTCCGCCGCGCAGGTCGAGCTGTCGACGATGTTCAACGCCGGCCGGCTGCGCATAGCCCAGTTCCAGAACGACGCGCGCCAGGCTCTGGAGCGCTTGGTTCTGGTGCCTGAGACTCGCGATGCAGCCGCTGCCGTGCTAGAGCCGCTGTACCGTCGCGAAGAGCAGTGGAAACCTCTCATCGACTTGCTAGAGCTGCGTTTGACTGGCGAGGCGGACACCAGCTCTCGGCGGCAGCTGCTCTCGCAGATCGCCGGACTTTATGAAAGCGGCGTGCGCGACACAGCGCAGGCCTTTGCTACCTGGGGACGCGTGCTGTCCGAAGATGCACAGGACAGCGAAGCGCTGCGCGAACTGGAGCGACTGGCTGCTCTGCGTCGCACGTTTGCCGAGCTGGCCGCGCTCTTTGAGACGCGTCTTTTGAGCGCGCACGATCCCGAAGTGCAGCGCAGCTTCGCGCTGAAGCTCGCTGCGCTCTACGAAGACAAGCTCAAGAACGAGAACAGAGCCATCGCTCATTACCGCCGTGTGCGCGAGCTGCCAGGTGATGAGATGGTGGCGCTCGCCGCGCTCGATCGCTTGCTGTCGCGAAGCGGTGCCACCAACGAGCTGTCCGAGATCCTAGAGCGCGAATCGGAAGTCGCTTCCGATGCAGAAGCCCAGGCCGAATTCTTGTTCCGCTTGGGTGAGCTGCGATCCAACGTGCTGTACGACCTGGATGGCGCGCTGTCAGCGTTCAAACGAGCCATCGAGCGCAACTCGCAGCACATGGGCGCTCGCGATTCCATGGAGCGGCTGATTGCTTCGCCCGCACATGCGCTGGCCGCTCTGGAAATTCTGGAACCTCTGGCTGAGCAAGAGCGCGACTTCAACAAGCTACTTGATCTGCTGGAAGTCCGCGTTGGCTCGACGACTGGCAAGGCCGAGCGCGCCGGTCTGTTGGAACGCATCGCGCAGATTGCCGAGAAGGAAATTTCTGATCCTTCACGCGCATTCGACGCCGTTGCCCGCGCCTTTATCGAGATGCCAGAAGACATGCGGCTGGCCGATGAGATGGAGCGACTGGCCAGCGCCTGCGGCCGTGACAGCGATGCTGCCAGCAAGCTGGAAGAGGTGCTCACCAGCCTGGTGTTCACCGAGAGATCTAGCGACAGCGGTCGCCGCTTGACTGCCGAGCTGAACCGCGATCTGGGCCTGCGCGCCGCGCGCATTTGGGAGCGCCTTTCCGACGACCAACGTGCCGAGACGCGTTACCAGACCGTGCTCGATCAAGACAGCGAGAATCAAGACGCGCTGTCGGCTCTTGAGCGGATCTATCGGCAGCGCAGTGACTCGGTGCTGCTCGCCGAGATTCTGATCAAGCGCTCGCAAGTCGAAAGCGACACGCGCAAGAAGCGCGAGGCCTTGGCCGAAGCGGCCAAGCTGTACGAAGGCCCGCTTGCTGACGAGTTCAAGGCCATCGAAGCCTGGAAAAAGATCCTCGATATCAACGAGGGCGACACGCAGGCCTTGGAAGCGCTGGCCGATCTGTTCGAGCGAGCTCGCCGCTTTGAAGAACTGGTCGGCATCCTGCGCGTGCAGGTGCGGCACACCAGCAGCATGGCCGTAAAGACGCAGAAGCTGGGCCGCATCGGTCAGATCCAAGCGGAAGAACTCGATCGCGCGCAGGACGCCATCGCGACCTACCGCGAGCTGCTCGATATGCAGCCCAACTCGCTGCTCGCACTCTCGGCACTGGAAGGCTTGTACAGCAGGCAGCAGTCTTGGCAACAGGTGCAGGAAGTGCTGACCCGTCGCCTCAAGGCAGTGCAGAGCGTGCGCGAGCGCGTGGGTGTCCTGCGCAAGCTGGTCGCCTTGGCTCATGAAAAGCTGCGCTCGACCGATGACGCGATCGGATATCTGCAGCAGTGGAGCGAGCTTGCCCCCGGCGATGCCGAGGTGCAGCGCGAGCTAGAGCGCCTGCTGGAGCAGAGCGAGAAGTGGTACGACTTGGTCGAAGTGCTGGTGCGCAACGCCGAAGCGTCGGCTAAGGCTGGCAAGACAGACGAAGAGATCGCGCTGTACCTGCGGGCTGCCGACATCTGGGAAAGCAAGGTGATGGCGCCCGAGCAGGCCAAGAAGCTGCTTGAGCGCGTGCTTGAACGCGACAGCAACAACCTGCGCGCCTTGATGTCTCTTGCTCACATCTATGAATCGCAGCACGACTGGGTGCGCTGCAAAGCGACGCTGGAAAAAGCGGTCAAGCTCGCGCGCAGTGGCCCCGAGATGGCGGAGCTTTACTACCGCCTGGGCCGCATGGAAGGCGAGCGCATGGGCGACGCCGCAGCCGAGCCGTATTACGAGCGGGCGCTGGAAGTCGATCCCAGCAATGCCGAAGTAGCCGAAGCGCTTGAGAAGCGCGCCCGAGCCCGCGGCGACTTCCATCGCGTGGCGTCCCTTTTGGCTGTTCGTGCCGAGCGGATGCAGGGTCTGGATCCGCTGAAACAGAAAGAGGTGCTCGTCGAGCTAGGCCGCCTGTACGCCAACGAGCTGAAGTCCCCAGAGCACGCGCTGCCGGTGCTAGAGCGCGCCTATCAGCTTGCGCACGACGACATGCAGGTCGTCGAGCCGCTGGCCGAGCTGTACTACGCCGCGGGTCGCCTGAAGGACGCGCTGCCGCTGTATCGTGCGCTGGTCGAGCGAGCCGGCAAGGGGCGCCGCAGCAAAGATGTGGCACGCATCCACTTCCGGCTGGGAGCCATCGCAGAACAGCAGCACGATGTCACGCGAGCCCTGGAACAGTACAAGGCCGCTTACGCCATCGATGCCGGTCACCTGCAGACGCTGATCGCCCTGGGTCGCTTGTACATGGCGGCGCGTGACTGGGAACAGGCACGGCGCATCTATCGCTCGATGCTGCTGCAGAACCTGGATCCACAGATCGGCATGACGCGCGCCGATGTCTATCTGGCCCTTGGTGAGATCCACGAAAAGATCGGCGAAGGTCCCAAGGCCATCGGCATGTACGAGCGCGGCCTGGAGCTCGATCCCCACCACGCTGGCCTCTTGGCAGCGATGGGTCGCGTGCGACAGTCTTAGTCTGCTGTACCCCCAGACTGCCGCGCCATTTCGCTGCGGCATGCGGCGTACAAACCTCGCAATACCGTCGGAACATTCTTCGTGCAACAGACCATTCCTCCGTTCGTCATCCTGGGCTGTGGCTATGTCGGGACACGGCTGGCGCAGTCGCTTCTTGCCGACGGTGCGCAGGTGCGTGTCTGCGCGCGTCGAACCACGCTGTTAGAGCCGCTGCATGCGCAGGGCGCCCAGGTGCATTACTTGGAGGCCTCGCGCTCGCACCAATTTGGTCCTGCGATGTTGGGTCTGGATCAGCCCATCGTCGTGTACTCGATTCCCGGCGTCATCGGGATGCCGCAAGGCGAAGCCGTACGTCGGGCCGCATCCGCTGCGCTGCGCGTGCATGCGCGGGCCTTTATCTATCTGGGCAGCAGTGCGGTATACGGCCGCAGTGAAGGCAACAGCAACTCGGACTGGGTCGACGAAGACAGCTCGACAGCCCCCAGCGATCCCGAGGCAGCGACGCGGCTCGCAGACGAAGCGGCGGTGGCCAGCATCGCGCAAAGCGGCCTGCGCACGGTCGTTCTTCGCTTGGCTGCCATCTATGGCCCAGCGCTCGCTTCACACTTGCCAGCGCGCGGCGTGCGGCAGCGCATCCGCAGCGGTCAGTACCGACTCTTCGACGGGGGACGCTACTATTTTTCGCGCATCTTTATCGATGACTTGGTGCGTGTCATCCGCGCTTCAGCCGATCACGCGCTGAGCAGCGGCTCGGTGCTTTCAACGTATGTCGTCGGCGATGATCATCCCTGCCCGCAGCTGGAATACGTGACCTGGCTGTCCGATCACATGAAGCTGCCCGTGCCCCCGAGCGTCGATTCGCACCTCGTTGGAGCAGGGCAAGTCATTCGCGGCCGGCGGCTGAACAACGCACGCCTCAAGCGCGAGCTCAAGCTCGCGCTGTCGTACCCGACCTATCGCGAAGGCGAAGCCCAGATCGATGCCTGCGAGCAGACCGGCAGTCTGCCTCCGCTGCGCCTGCGCGATGCCGCTGCATCGACACCCCAAGGCGGCCCGCAAGGAACCAGCACGCCGCCTGCCCTGCCCCCGCTGCCCACGGCTCAAAGCGGCGCCGATTTGGGCGAGACGCTTGGCGGCACAGCGCTGGGATGCCAGCTGCTGCGCTTGTCCACTGGAGAGCGCTGTGACCTCACAGGTCCCGGCATGATCCTCGCGGGCTACGTCAGTGTGTCCCGCCGTGGACAGATCGAAGGCGCTGGACCGCGCACGCTGATTCCCAGCGGCGCCAGCGTGTTTAACATCGGCCCGGACGCAGCCGAGCTGCTGTTGTTTTCAAGCAAGTCCTAGTACGCGCCCGCGCGATGCATCCGCCCCGCGTCGCGCTTACGGCTGATGCGGCGGCCGATCGAAGGCGCCGCCGTAATACAGGCCGACCTTGCGGTTCGACTCGGTGCCGGCGAGGCCGCAGTTGGCCACGGTGCCGTACACCAAGCCCGTCAAGTCGGTGTAGATGCAGAAGTTGTCGGCGA
This sequence comes from Myxococcales bacterium, assembly GCA_016794505.1. GTDB lineage: Bacteria > Myxococcota_A > Polyangia > Palsa-1104 > JAEUJZ01 > JAEUJZ01. Next base: position 50,158 of record JAEUJZ010000016.1, on the reverse strand, counting down.
CGTTGTGCATGCGCAGCGGGAACTTGGGGTCGCTGCCGCCTTGCGTATACGCTTCCAACTTCCAGCGCTGCTTGTCGCTGCCATCGCATGGAGCGGTGATCACGGTCCATGGGCCGATGAGCCCGCCCGACTGACTGAGGCACTCGTTATTGCCGAGGTTGCGAAAGCCAAACGCGGTTCCATCGACAGCCATGCGCCACTGCTGCTTGGCATCAGCGGGCTCGCAGGTACTGGTTGATTCCACGGCCTTGTTGCCCAAGGTCAGGCAGCGGTTGCCGACCTTAAAGCGCATGACGACAAACGCTGGATCGGTGTCGCACGCATCACCCACCCCATCGCGATCGAGATCCGCCTGATCGGTGTTGCCGATCTTTGGGCAGTTGTCGGACGCATCGGGGATGCCGTCTGTGTCGACGTCGGGAGGCTTGCACGTGCCGGCCTTGGCCACTGGGCAGATGCCGCCGCGACAGCTCCAGTTTGGGAAGTCATAGGCGATCGCGGCGCCACCTGGCGCGCACTCTTTCCCGGCAAATGGATCGGCCGTGCAGGCCGCATCAAAGCTGCCACCGGCCCGCTGCTTGTTGGCAAGGGCGATGCGCGATGTGGCGCTGCCCGTGAAGTCGCCTGAAATGGTGACCGTGCCGCCTTCGTTGCCATTGCCGTTGAAGTCGGTGTCTTGCACCAGCTTGCCGGTGACCACCAGGTTGATCTTGCGCGGCATCTTGACGCCGTTTTCTTCGACGTCGATCGTCACCGCGTGCGCGCAAGCGTCGTATGTGAAGGCGCTGATGGCGCGCAGTCCGTTCAAGCTGACATTCCAGTCGACGCGCCCCGAGTCGCACATGCCTGACCAGTTACCGGGGCCGCCGGGGTTCTGACAGTTGTTCAGGGTGCATTTGATCTCGTCGGTCCACTTGGCGATGGCCGTCACCAGCTCTTGATTGGGCCACGGCACGACCGGCGCGCAGCTTGAGCTGCAGGCCTCGCTTTCGACTTTGTACGTCGCTTCATCGCTGCCGCTGGACCAAGCGACGCGCACCACGTTGAAGCCGCAGTTGGGCACCGCGATCTGGCGACTTGCATCCAGCGTGTTCGCACACTGGCCGCCGTTCCACATCGGCGTGTTGCCGTCGGTGGTGTAACAGATCGTGGGCTCGTCATCGAGGTTGATGACGCGCACCAACGATCCCTGAGCAGGAAGGATCGTCGAGCTGGGTGGATCGAAGTGCTGCACCTGGGCACTGAGCCCTTCACCCGTGCAGCTAGAGATCGCAAAAGGAAGAACGAGCGGCGTCAGCCATCGGCGCATTCAGGCAGGGTATCGCCGATCTCCGTCGCCCGATGCGAAAACTGCGAAGGCAAGCCGGACTGCAGAGATACGCCGCGGCCGTGCGGCGTGCGATTGCGCACCGTGCGATTTGGCTCACGCATCGCTGCGTGGAGTCTTGGCGTGGCTGGGGTTGATCGACGCCGCGGCGGGACCAAGCGGCGCGTACTGGCCCTGGGCCCAGTCGGTGATGCCGCGGCGATACCCTGGACCGAAGCGCCGCTCGGATGCACCGCCCGGCAGTGAGTACCAGCCACCCGGCTGCGATAGATCGCAGATGTATCGCGCCGCCGATCCAAAGATCGCGCGCTGACCGATCAGCGTCAGCACGCGACACTGCGCGGGCGTAGTGGCGCCGCCGACAAACGGCATCGCTGGTTCGTCGAAGCCCAGAAAGCCCGGCAGCTTGCCGGCAAACAACATGTGCAGGTGTGGCTCGGTGATGGGGCGACGCGCGTCGCGATGTGTAAGCGCCGCCAAGGCGCTGGGCCAGGCCTTGTTCAGCGCGGCGGCCAGCTCTTCTTCCGATACCTGCTGCCGTCGCTGCAGCGCCAGCGCTTCATCCAGGTGGTGATGAAACAGGAAGACCGCATTTAGCGCGTCGACCAGTCGGTTCGCTTCGTCCGCGTCGGAGCGGTGAGCGATCAGCTCGCGACAGACGGCGCGATGCAGCGCTTCAAACAGGGCCAGGTTGTCATAGTGTTCGCTGCCTTGGCCGGGCTGCGCCGTGGCCCAGCGCACCAGGCGCTCGGCGCGCGGATCCTGGGGCAAGTGGGGCGCCCAGATCGGCACCAAGCGCCGCGCACCAGCATCGACCGCGTCATGCACAAAGCGCGACAGATCTTCTGGGCTGATCCGACCTGCGCGATCGATCTGACCGTACACAAGCTCGCTCAAGCGCTCGTGGCGATAGCGCGGCTCGGGCAGGGGCACCCAGCGCTCACCCAGCGGTCCATCTTTGCGCTCGTTGGCGCTGACGATGAAGCCTTCCTGCGGGTCCAGGCTGCGCGGTCGCGCGTCATCTGCGACGGGAACTGGGACACCATGCGGAGCTCTCGGCAAGACGCCGCCCGCGTGCTCGGGACGCTCGTCCATGCGGCCGGTCAGCACCCAGCCGACGCGGCCATCGGCATCGGCCATCAGCGCAAACAGCGACAGGCCAAGAATTTTCTTCTGTGCCTGCAGAAGCTCATCGATGTTCTGCGCATCCAGCGTTCGGCGCAGCGCGTTGAAGTCGCCGGCCGTGTCGCGCAGACCACACCAGCGAATGGCGGGAAGCGTGACTTCGCCATCGCCATCGGCTGGGCCAAAGGTGGTGCCGATCTCGGCATCGAAGAACACCCAGCGCTCGCTCGGCTTGCCGCGCACGCGCACTTCGACCTCGCGGCGCGACAGCTTCTGCCACGTCTCGCCGTCGAAGCACTCGCCGCGGCGGCAGCGCAGGGCGTACGTGTCCATGACATCGACGTGGGCATAGGTGTACGTCCAGCCGACGCGCGGCGTGCGGCCAAAGCTCGGCCAGGCCAAGCCCGGAACTTCCATGCCCTGCAGATAGTTTCCGTCGGGAAATACGGTGTGCGAGGCATATAAGAGCGGCGGAATGCGTCCCACTTCCAGGTGCGGATCAGCACACAAAAGAGCGCCGCCAGTCTTCGATCTCGCCTTGGAAACCACGATGGCATTCGATCCCCCAAAGGCCGCACCCACCACGGGCTTGGCGAATGGATCGTGCTCATCGGGCCAGGTCAGCGAGGGCAGGGCCGATAGCTCGCCTGGCTGCATGGCATCGCCGAGCAGAAGATCAAACAGCGCGGGCTTTGCGCCTTTTGCGACAAGCTGCGCCAGCACGGCTTCAGGCCACTCCTGCAGCGACGACAGACCGAACCAGCACAGCATGCGAAACAGCGCCAGCATGTCCTGCGGGCGATAGTCGACGGGCTTGATGCCGATCAAGCGCAGGATCAGCGGCCAGCCGCGCGCCTTGGTGCCGGCGTTGAAGCCAGCGCAGTACGCATCGACCATCGAGCGAGCATCGGGCGACAGCCGCTCGACCTGCTCGTCGAGACCGGCACACAGAGCATGCAGATGCGCCGAACGATCGATGGCTCGCGCCAAGGGGACATCGCCGAGGATCGACAGCGCCTGACCCGCCGCAAAGGCCAAGCTCAGCCGCACTTGGATTAGGCGATCGCTGGCATGCAGGTAGCCGCGCGCGAATGCACCCTCGGCAAAGTCGCGCGCCTCGATTGTTGGATAGCCCTGTGCATCACGCGTGTACGGAATCGGGCCGCTCGGTCCCAAGATCGTCGAGCGGTTTTCGGTCGCAGACATGGGCGCGCAATGTAGTGATTTCTGTCGCTGCTGCGCAGAAAAAAGTCACATCCCACGCTGTGCCGAGGCCGCGTCTTTGCATCCCCACGCGATGACCATGGCAGCGGCACAAGGCCGAAAGAAAAAGCGCCGCGCGACTAGCGGGCTTCGTGCGCGCCGATGTCGTAGCCAGCGCCCTGCGGTCGCTTGTTTCCGTCGACATCGTGGTTGATATAGGTGCCCTGCGGCACCTTGTCGATGCAGCACTCGCCATTTCCTGTGCTTTCCGCTTTCAAGCGCAGATCAAAGCGGCTGGCATCCGATCCCGAGGCGCTCAGGAAGTCCGGCACCATCTGGCGATATGTGCCGTTGCGACTGTCGTTGGTGAGCACGCCGCTGGTCATGCAACCCACAAGCTGCAGGTTGATCAGCTCAGGCGACAAGCCCGAGATGTTGCTGAACACCAGGCTGTGCTCGACGAGGTTGTTGCCGGATCCGCAGTCGATGCCCGGCGAGCGATCGCCCGAGGCCGTGCCGTTTGAATAGATCGTCAAGAAGCGCAGCACGCCTTGGCTGTTGGCCAGCGCAATGCCCGAGACATCGTTGCGCCAGATCATCGTGTTCTGGATGTTGTACTCGCTGACGTTGCTCAGGCTGATGCCGTTGCGGCGGTTCAAATAGATGCGCGTGCCGTCGACGGTCAGCTTGCATGCGCTGACCAAGATGCCTTCTAGGCTGTTGTGCAGGCGGCTGCCTTCGATCGAAAGCGCCGCGTTGCCGATGCACTCGACTGCGTTGCCCGAGACCGATTCCAGATCGAGGCCGCTCACCGTCAACTTCAAGCTGCTGCTGCCGGTGGCGTCCACGCGAAGGGCGGCATCGGTGCCACTGCTGCGCACCGGCACGCCTGCGCCGGCTGCGGCCCCGGATCCGACGATGCGCAGGCCGTTTGTGCTGGTTGCGGTGACGGTCAGTGCGGCATAGGGCGTCCCGGTCGCTTCGACGCTGATGTAGCTCTTGTTCATCGCCACTGCGGCATCGACCGCGTCTTTGATCGAACAGAACGGATCGTCTTTGCTGCCGCGTGGCGCTGCTGAGCAGACCGCCTTGTTGTTCACATAAAGAACATCGCTGGCGGGGGCACAGCTGCCGTCAGCGCTACAGATGCCGCTGACGCAGTCGGACGAGCGCTGGCACGGCCCGCAGGCCTTGCTGGCGCCACAGACGGGAGCCCGCAGATCCGTGCAGTCGCTATTGCTCATGCAACCGACGCAGCGGCCGGCTGGACCACACAGCGGCGTCGCGGGGTTGCGGTTGCGACAGGCGACGTCATCGATCCCCATCTGGCAGGTTCGGCACGCTAGCGAGGTGGCATCGCAGATCGGCGCTGCATCGTCTTTGCAGTTGAGGACCGTGCGGCAGCTTCCCGCGGTCGAAGAGCCGCCATTACACGACGAGAGCAGGCTCACGACGATGAGCACAAGACCGACGGCAGAAGACCGTACGAGCGACAGCGAGCCCATACGCCCCGACAAAGCGAGAGCGACGTACCCAGAGGACGGAGCAAGGCGAAAAGGAGTCTGCATGGTAGTGCCAAAGTGTATCAAACTTCACAGTGGCGATCGACGCTGCGATTGCTGGACACGCGGGCAATGCCGCAGAGGGCGTGCAGATCGAAATGCAAGTACCTTGCATGTACGGTTGTCGCTGGCTGAATCGGTGCGACGCTGCGCAGGGCCTGCGGATGTTACGGAGCGACGTCGCGATGCGCACGGATCTCGACCTGATCGCCATGCACCGTGACCGTGCCAGACATGCCCTTTGCAGTCAGCTGGCGCACGATCTTGTCCTTCAGTTGATCGTCGGTCATGCCCGGCTCGCGCTTGGTGTCGATATCGCCGACTGTGACTTCGACCACCGGGCCATCGCCTTGGGTCTTGCGCACCACCGCAAAGGCGCGATCTCCCGTGTCGGCCTCGATGCGAAGCTGCTTCGCATCGCCGTGTCGCTCAAACTGAACTGTGGGCGATGCGATGCCCTGCGCCCGCAGCTGATTTTCAACCTCGGCTTTGACCTCGGCATCGGTCTTGCCGCTGGTGTCGACGCGCACCTGGATCAGGCGATCGAGCGCCATGGCATACACGCGCCCGCTGACTTGCTCGCGCCACTCGCTGACCTGCGCGGCAAGCTGCGGACGCTGCGGCGCGCTTTCAAGCTGTCGCTCTAGCTCGCGCAGAAGCGTCTGGGTCCGCGCATCGACCTCGCTGCGCGAGCGCGTGGCAAGCCGCGCGGTGAAGCGGATCTGCGTCTGCCCCGCGTCTTGCGACAGCTCGACGCGGACGCTGTCGGCGTGCAGCGCTGCCTTCATCTGCTTGGCCAAGACCCGCGGCGCAAGCGGCGATGCGGGATCCGTCGGGCTGGTTCCCGCTGCAAGCTGCACGTCGAGCTTTACGGTATGTCCCACGGTTCGCTCATAGCGAATCGGCCACAACAACACTGCGCCAACCAAGGCCAACGAACCGGCCGCACCCAGCAGGGTGCGAGGTCGCGTACGGGTTGCCAAGCTTGCCTGGATCTTCTGCATGATCGTCGCTCCTTTTCGTGAGTCGCCGGGGTGGCCTTGTTCAGGGTTCGTCGCGTGGGCCGCCGCGCGAGCGATCGCAGCCTGCACAAGCGACCACGGTGGCATCGCTTGCTCGGTGGCCTGCGTCAGCGCCGCAAGATCGTCGGCTAGCTGCGCATCGCTCTGCCCGCGCTTGTTTGGTTCATTCGCTGGATGCCGAGAGTGTGTCGCCATCGTGGAAGTGCTCCCCGCGTCCGTTTTCGTTACGAGCCCACACCGCGGCGGGGCAGCCACAGCGGGGTGTGAGATTTCGCATCGACGTCGGCGTTGCGCTCGCTGGCGTCCTCGGTTTGACACTGCGCTTGGTAGTGTTCGCGCAGGCGTTGCCGCGCGCGTGCCAGGCGAGACTTCACTGCGCTCTGCGAGGCTCGCTGCAGCTCGGCGATCTCATCGATCGCAAAGCCTTCGACTTCAAAGAGCACGATCGCTTCGCGCTGCTCAACGGGCAGCCGCTGCAGTGCGGTGCTGACGCGGATCGCTCGCGTGCGCGTCTCTTCATCGAGCGCGCTCGGCCAGCCGGATGCAAGCCAGGCCGCGCTGGGTTCCGCGTGCAAGCGATCGTCGTCATGCGTACGGCTGTGCATAGATCCGTGCATGGGAAGAAAAGGGACGAAGCGACGCCAGAAGGCGACGCGGCTGCGCTGGCGATGCACCGACAGCAGCACGGCATAAAACCAGGGGCGAAAGCGCGCTTCATCGCGCAGCTGATCGATGCGCGCCAGCGCTCGCAGCACCGCTTCGTGCAGCAGATCATCGCCGTCCGCCGGGCTTTGACACAGCCTCCGAGCCGTGGCGCGCACGGCAGTGTGCAGCGGCGAAAGTAGGCGGCAAAGCCGCTCACCTGGGGTCTCCTTGTGCGTCATCCGTTCATTCACACCGTCGGCCGCCGCAGGGGCTGTCTGTTCACCAAGCCGACGACTCATCTGTCTGACCCTTATAGATGGCGGCAGCATGCCGAAAAGTTGCAGCCGGCCCAAAAATACAGCGAGCTCAGCCAGTTCTCGTCGACGCGCACCGCAGGAAGCTGTTGCTGGCACGGGCGGATGTTTGGCAGGCTGCGCGCATGCCGTCCGTCAAGGTCTATGGTTTTAGTCCGTCGTTTGGTCTGCCCGATGCCAGCCCATTTGTCGTCAAGGTGCTGACGTACCTGCGGCTTGCCGGCATTGAGCACACGCTCTTGGCCGGTGACTCGCGAAAGGCGCCCAAGGGCAAGCTGCCGTATATCGACGATGGCGGGCGCACCATCGCGGACTCGTCGTTCATCATCGAACACCTGCGCAAGACGTACAAAGACCTCGACGTGGGGCTATCGGCACGCGATCGCGCGCTGGCCACCGCGGTCAAGTCGATGATGGAAGAACACTTCTATTTCGTGATGTTGGTCGCGCGTTGGGTCGACGAGCGCGGCTGGAAGGTCATCAGCCCAGCGTTTGGCCAGACGATCAAGAAGTCCGGTGTGCCCGGCTTTGCCACACCGTTCGTCATGAACATGATCCGCAAGCAGGTGGTGCAGACCGCCTATCGGCAGGGCATGGGCCGCCACAGCATCGAAGAAGTCGAAGAGATCGGCGTCGGTCTGATCGACTCGCTGGCTGAGCTTGCGGGCGAGCGCCCGTACTTCTTAGGCAGCGAGCCGCGCAGCATCGACGCATCGGTCTTCCCGTTTGTGTGGAGCGTGCTGGCGACGCCTATCGCAGGCCGCTTGCAGTCGCAGATGAAGAGCAAAGCCAACTTGGTCGCGTACAGCGAGCGCCTGCGCGAAGCGTACTTTGCTCCAGGATCGTTCTAGGCCGCTCGCCTGCGGCTCCTAGCTCGTTTTCGGGAGCTTTTCGTCGATGCGCGCGATGGTGGCGGTCATCTTGGGCCGGCACGACACGTGGGTCAGCGCGCCCAGCGCCACCAAGAGCAGCGCCTGCGACAGTGGCAAGCTGCCCAGCAGCACCGCGACAAGACCGATCTGCGACGGCATCGCCGCGATGGCCCAGCGCACAATACTCGTCGACAGAGCGCGCTGACGGACGGCTTGTGCAAGCGCATCGCGAGCGAGGGCCTGCTGCTTTCCGGCATCGAGCCAGCGATCGATCTGCGCATCGCGAAAGCCCAACGAGTCGACGGCGACTGCAGCGCCAGCCGTGGCCAGCGCGATGAACACAAACGGGATCGCCAAGCCTGGGTTGCGCGGCGCATCGGGCTGAGCGATCGACGCAAGATAGATCGCCAGGCCACCGTAGACGGCATGGCTAGCGAGTAGGGCCAGATAGAGGGTCAGGTCCACGCGTCCCACAGCCTGAGGACTGCGCATGGGCGACTGGGAATCGATCGGGGGCGACATTTCCATATTGTGCGGCGGCCAACATGGCGCCGGTCAGGAAAACGGTCGCGGGCTCTTGTCGGCGCGTGTTGTTAGTCGCCGCCCGTCGGATACAGCTCGGCATCCAGGATGGGCGGCACGGGGTTTGGGACCTGCAGCAGGCCGCGATAGACCGCTGTCTGACTCAACGTCTCGCCGCGTAGCACGATGCGGGCACCGGGCAGCACACGCGGGACGGCGATGCGGTTCAGATCGCTGCGCTCGCTGCAGCGGCTCTCGTACGTCATGCGTGGGGTCTGACCTTCGACCTCGGCCACGGTGCGCACCAGGGACGTGTCGACGCACGAGCGACCGTCGGAAAGACGCCACAGCACGCTGACTTCGGCCGGGGATCCGCCCCCGCAGGCCGCCACAAGCAGCGCCAGCAGAGACACACACCCAACAGCGCTGCCACACGCCGGGCCGGGCTGTGATATCGATCGATGTACCGCTGCCGCAGCAGCGCACGAACGGAAAGGCATAGGCACCCCGGCATGCTACTGCCAGGCACGAGCAAAGAGATCGTCAATCCGCGTCCTTCGTCGATCCGCGGACCGCGCCTGGCCTGCCCTGGAACCTATGAGGGGGAGCCCGCAGCGCATGGGTGAGAGGCTGAGTCGGCGTGATCTGTTTGGCATGTTTCGCAAGTCGCTGTCGGCCGCCAAAGCCGACGAGCTACCGCTGCGACCACCCGGCGCCATCGATGAGGATCGCATCGCCGATAGCTGCATTCGCTGCGGCGCCTGCATCGACATCTGTCCGCGTCGCGCCATCCGCGCCATCCCGCGCGGCTATGCTGCCGGCGTCGGGACACCGTTCATCATCCCGCGCGAGGCTCCCTGCGTGATGTGTGGTGGCCTTTTGTGTACGACGGTCTGCCCCAGCGGCACGCTGCGTCGACTGACCAGCCCGCAGGAAGTTCACATGGGGCGGGCCATCATCGACAAAGCGCGCTGTCTGCCGTATCAGGGCACACCGTGCTCGGCCTGCGTCAGCTTTTGCCCGGTACAGGGCGCGATCGCGCTGGATGCCGAGGGCCGGCCGCGCATCACCGAGGCCTGTACCGGCTGTGGTCTTTGCGAGCACTACTGCCCGCCGGATCCGACGGCGGTCCACATTCGTCCGCGGGTCCCACGATGAACGAAGCCACTGCGTCTGGGCTGTGTGTGCGACGCGCTGCGGCAGCAGATGTCGATGCCCTGCGCCTGCTGGCGCAAGCGGTCGCGGCGCTGCCGCTGCTTCAGCGATACGGTGTTCAAAGCGGCCGGCTGGGCGAAGATCTGGCGGGGTTAGCGCGGCTGCATTCCGACGCCGCAGCGCCCGCAAACAGTGAAGAGCTGTGGCTGGCCGAGGACGCCGCGGATCGTCGATCCCTGCTTGGCTTTGCGCGCGTGCTTGTCGGCAGCGAGCGCGGAAGCGGACACTTTGGACGCGGTGGCTACCTGCGCCTGATTGCTTTGCGCCCCGGTGAAAACGGTCGTGGTGTCGGGTCGCGCTTGCTGGCTGCCGTCGAGGATTCGGTGCGCATGCGCCACTCGGATCTGTTTCTTTTGACCTCGGACTTCAACCAGGGCGCGCAGCGCTTTTATGAGCGGGCTGGCTATGCCCGCGTCGGCGCTCTGCCGGACTTCGTCCATGCTGGCATCACCGAGCTGATTTACTGGAAGCGACTTCTGGCCTCGACGACTGCGACCGTCGCAGCGAGCCGCCCACACGAGAGCTAAGCCATGCAGCTAGATCCGCAGCAGCGCCGCATCATCGATCGGGTCGTCAACGTGTTCGAGACCGGCACGCCCACCGGGGACTATGCCTGCATCTCGATCTATCGCGACGGTCCCGACGACGCGCAGCAGATCACGTACGGCCGCTCGCAGACCACCGAATTCAGCAAGCTGCGCGATCTGATCGAGCGCTATGTCGTGGCCGGTGGTCTGTATGCCGCGGCCCTTGCACCGTACGTCGCGCGCATCGGTGTCGAGCCGCTGGTCGATGACGACGCCTTCAAAGATCTGCTGCGTGCGGCGGGTCGCGACGATGCCGTCATGCGCAGCGTGCAGGACGCGTTTTTCGACGAGCGCTACTTCCAGCCGGCGATGGCGTGGGTCGACGAGAACCGCTTGGTGCTGCCGCTTTCGGCGCTGGTTGTCTATGACTCGTACATCCACAGCGGATCGATCTTGTGGACGATTCGCGAGACCTTTCTGGAAGAGCCACCCATCCTTGGCGGCAACGAGCGAGCCTGGGTCCGCGACTATGTCCAGGCGCGCCACCGCTGGCTGGCCACGCACCGCCGCGAGATCTTGCACAAGACGACGTACCGCACCGCCTGCCTGGCCCACGAGATCGCCCGCGGCAACTGGCACCTGCAGCAGCTACCCATCGACGTCAACGGCGTGCTGGTGACGGGCGATTAGTGCGCAGGCGTACCGGCGTCTTTGCCCCATAGCTCGTGCAGGCGACGGTCGCGCCCGCAGCCCAGGCGATAGCTGGAATAGCGCTCGGGCTTCTTCTTGTAGAAGTCCTGGTGATATTCCTCGGCGGGATAGAAGGGACCCGCAGCCGTGATCTCGGTGACGATGGGGCCGGGCAGGCGCTTTTGCGCTTCGATCGCAGCCTTTGATGCCTCGGCCGCTTTCTTCTGCGCTTCGTCGAGATAGAAGATGCCCGAGCGGTACTGCGAGCCTTTGTCGCAGAACTGCCCGCGCGCATCGAGCGGATCGATGTTGTGCCAGAAGATCTCAAGCAGCTTGGCATAGCTGATCTGCGTGGGGTCAAAGACCACGCGCACGGCTTCGGCGTGGCCCGTGCCGCCAGACGAGACCTCTTCGTACGCCGGATTCTTTTTTTGGCCCCCTGTGTAGCCCGAGATCACAGCGCTGACGCCAGGCAGCCCTTCAAACGCGGTCTCGACGCACCAGAAGCAGCCCCCCGCGAAGATGGCTTCACCGCGCTCGGCGACGGCGGGCTTGGCGGGTCGGCTGGCAGCGGGCTTGCTTGGGGTTGGCGCGCTGCCGCCTTTTTGTGCGCAGGCCAGCGACAGCAACAGCGCAGGCACAGCCGCCGAGATCAGCGCAGGAACGATCAGCGCGCGGGGCGCCCTTTTTTGCGTACGCACGGTCATAAGCAGGCTCCTTGGGCGCGATTCAGTCGCGCCAAATATCGCTGGGATCGCTGTGACTAGATACGGGCCAGACCGCCGAGCGGTTCGCAGGATCGGCTGGGAGACAGCATCCTGGATTGTCGCCGTCGACGCGGTCTGGGCGGTGAAAAAAAACGCATACACATCCGATGCAGGTGCGGGCGATGTCGTTACACCGCGCGTCGCTTGGAGGACCCTTTTGGCGGCGAAGCCGGGGTGGCAAAGGCGCGCTGGAAGCGATCGAGGTGTTCTTCGCAAAAGGCCGCGATGTCGAGCAGGCGGCAGCGCGTTCCCCCGAGCGAGTCTTGATGCAAAAGGGCCAGAAGCAAGGGGCCGATCAGCTCGATCGCGGCATGGCGCACATCGCAGGGGGAAAGCTCGCCATTTGCAATGTGGCGGGCCAGGCGGGTCTCGGCGGCTTGCAGCGAAGGTTCCAAGATCTCGCGCAGATACGCCGGGCCCAGAGCGCTGTGCCCGATGCCTTCGGTCAGGCCCAGGCCATGCACGGCACCAACCCCGGCTCGCCAGCCTTGCACGACAAAGTCGAGGAACCAGCGCAGCGACGGGCGCAGCGCCTGCGTGGGCTGCGTGGCGGCAGCGTGCAGGTACGGCAAGCCCGCGCGATGCGACAGCGCCAGCACTTCAGTGATGACCTGCTCACGACTTTGGAAATAGTGGCGCAGCGTCGTCGGGCTGACACCTGCGGCATCTGACATCTGGCGAAAGCTCAGGCGAACCCCATCTGCTTTGAGCAGCGCGTCATACAGCCGCGAGAGCAGCGCGGCGCGCGTGGCGTCGTAGTCGGCGTTGCGGCGACCCGATGGGCGAGGCATATGAAATAGATTAGTTTCATGTACTAGAATATCAAGACATCTGTTCAAGTAATACGCGCAGATCGCAGAGCACAAGACGGACCGTTTGTGGATATAATATAGACCAGTCCGAACAACAAATGGAGCATGGGCCATGTTTCATGGGTTTGCCCAGGTCTGGACGCCGGTTGAGCGAGCAGCGCGTCTGCGCCGTCGTCCTCTATCGCTGGTCGTGGCTGGCGAGCGCGTTGTGCTGTTTCGCGACGAAGCGGGGCAGGCTGCGGCGCTTCTGGATCGCTGTCCACATCGCGGAGTTGCCCTGTCGCTGGGGCAGATCGATGGACAAGGGCGCATCGAGTGTCCGTTCCATGGCTGGCGCTTCGGACGCGACGGCCGCTGTACACACGTGCCGTTCAATCCCCAGGCGCGCTGCGAGACGCTTTCGGCGACGGCGCTGCCCGTGCGCGAGCTCGGCGGACTTCTGTGGATCTATACCGCGCCCGGCGTGCAGGCCCCGCATGAGCCGGTCCTCGACGAATCGCTGCATTCACCGGACTTTGTGCGCTTCATCGCCATCCAGCACTGGCGGGCTCACTGGACGCGGGCCATGGAAAACATGCTCGACATGCCGCACCTGCCGTTCGTACACAGAACGACGATCGGCCGCGATCTAAGGAAGCGCATGCGTTCAGACTCGCAGATGCGCATCGAGTGGACGCCGAGCGAGCATGGCGGCCAGATTCGCTCGACGGTGGACGGCATCGATGGTGGCGCTCAGCTCGACTTCACGCGCCCGAATCGCATGATGCTGACCATTCCCATTCCCGGAAAGCGCCTGCGCTTGCACGTGGCCTGCGTGCCGGCAGCCGAAAACGAGACGCGCATGATCCTGCTTACGACGCGTGACTTTCTGCGCTGGCTGCCCAGCGGCCCGATCGACAACTGGCTGAATGCGCGCATCGCGCTGCAGGACCAAGCGATCGTCGAGTCCTCGCAGCCTGCTGAGATTCCTCCGCCTGCGAACGAGCGCTCGGTGGCAACCGACAAGCCGACGCTGCAGTTTCGCAAGTACTACTTCGACACGCTGCGCAACTCGGATGCACAGCCGCGCTTGGTCCGCTTGGGCAAGCGGGCGTTGGCTTCAGCCCTCGATGCAGAAAGCGAAGACGGCCGAGTCGCTGACGCCGCCGCTCGCCTGCGCCGAGACGGTGATCTGCCACAGGCCGGGCATGAACAGGTTGACGGGGCTGGCGCGGTACTGACCACTTCCAGCGGGCGAGGCTAGCTCGCTGACCTCGGCTTTGATCGGCGAGCCGTGCCCGTGATCCGGCATAAACGGCGTCACGGCGATCGTTGCCGCGGACTGCGGTACACCCGCGCTGTTCTTGATGGCCAGCGTAAAGGTGTTGTCGCCTTTTTGCGGCGGACCAGGCTGGCTGTCGAGCAAGCGAAACACCAGCGCGCCTTGCTTGCCGGTCTTTTCCAGGCCAGCCATATAGACCTCGGCGCGCGTCTCTTGCGCGCAGCTTCCGCCGTGATCGTGTGGGGTGCCGCCGCAGCCAAGCGAGAGCAGCCCGCAGAAAAGCAGCGGCCCGAGCGCGGCACCGCGGCGTATCGTTGCAGCGTGCGATGCAGAATCGCGGCGACTGACGGTTTCGGTTTTTGTGATCATGCGGATGCTCATAAGCCAGCCAAACGGCCGACCCAAACTTTTTTTCAAACCCGCTTGACCCTCACGCTGCGTGAGGCCCGATTCCTAAGGGCGGAGGTGAATGACGCATGGCCTTGAAAGTGAGTGAAGTAGCTCGTCTGGCGCATGTCAGCGTGCGCACCTTGCATCACTACGACGAGATCGGGCTGTGTTGCCCGTCGGGGCGCAGCCACGCCGGATACCGCTTGTATTCAGCGAGCGATCTAGAGCGGCTGCAGCAGGTGCTGTTCTTTCGCGAGCTGGACTTTCCGCTCGACGAGATCCAGCGCATGCTCGCCGATCCGGCGTTCGATGTGACCGAGGCGCTGCGCATGCAGCGGAAGCTCTTGCTCGAAAAGGCCACGCGCATTCGTTCTCTGATCGCTGCTGTCGAGGCAGCACTTACGGCACGAGAGGAGGGTAAGACCATGAGCAACGAAGAACGCTTCGCCGTGTTTGGAGACTTCAACCCCGCCGCATACCAAGACGAAGCCCGCGAGCGCTGGGGGCAGAGCGATGCCTATCGCGAGTCGATGGCACGCACCAAAAAGTACGGCAAAGAGCAATGGCAGCAGATCAAAGCCGAAGGCGACGCGGTGTTCACGGCGCTGGCCAAGCTGGCGCAGGCCGGAACGAACGCGACGAGCCAGGCGGCGATGGACTTGGCCGAGCAGCATCGCCTGCACATTGAGCGGTGGTTTTACCCATGCCCACCGCACATGCATCAAGGCCTGGGCGAGATGTACGTTCACGATGCGCGCTTCACTGCAAACATCGATCGCTATCAGCCAGGTCTGGCCAGCTATGCCCGCGAGGCATTTGCCGCCAATGCGCAGCGCCAGCAGGCGGCGCCCACGTCGTAATCGCTTCGCGAGCGCTTCGCACACTCCGCACCTCGATCTCGGCCCAGATTTCCTTTTGATACGCGCGCTTGAAGCGATAAGATTTCTCTGTCGCAGTCTGCCTAGCTTCCTGCAGCGACAGTCATAGGGGGATCTGATGTCCGAGAAGGAACCTGTCACAACTCCGGTGGTCAGCCGAGTCCTGGCCAGCTTGCCACTGCGCGAAGTGTTCGCGGCCCCGCTTGTGGCGGCCATTGAGGCGCACAACACCGCGTGCAGCACGCTGCAGCAGTTCGTCGACAAGGTCGGGCGCAACAAGGACGGCTCGGTCAGCACGGTGCAGTTTCGCTTCGCGCAGCAGGACAGCACGGGCGCGCAGTCGCAGCGAACGATCGAGCTGCCGTTGATCGCGGTCCTGCCCCTGCCCTCGTTCGGTGTCGATCGACTGACTGTCGACTTCGATGTTCGCGTCGATGCCGGCGAGTCAGATACCAGCGGCCAAAGCAAAGAGCTTGGCGGTGATCTGAGCCTGGGCTATGGCCCGGTGTCGCTGAAGCTGAAAGGCTCGCTGAGCAGCAAGAGCGAGCAGACGCGCAAGACCGATACCAGCGCTCGCTATACCGTGCGCATGGAAGCCAGTCGTCAGCCCATGCCCGAGGCGTTCCATCGCGTCGTCGATGCGCTGGTCGGCGAGATCGTTCCCAAGACGGCACTGCCCGCTTCAGCGACGGCGCCCACACCCGCTGCGACGCCAGATAAGCCAACCAGCTAGTCGCGAAACCCCGCTTGCCTTGGTGCCTTCATGAGCCAGCCTTCGGATTCCAGCGCATCCAACCCACACAAAGACCTAAAAGGCGGGGATAGCTTCACGCTACCGCAGATTCCAGGGGGCCAGATGCCCCAGAACATGGGGCTTGCGGATCTGGCGCGTGGTCTGCAGTACGTCGTCAACGAGACGGCGATGGCCGCGTATCTGCACACGCAAAAGACGCTGGATCTGTACTTCGATGCGGAGGGCAATCCGCTGTGTCGGCGCGTGCGTCTGCCCGGTGGGGCTGGTGTCATCGACGTGCCCAAGCTGGCGCTGACGCCACCTGCCAACCTGCTTTTGGAGCAGATGGAAGTCTCGCTGGCTGTGCGCATCACCAGCTTGACGCCGGCCAGCGAGATCACAGCCGTCGATCCGGTCGACAGCGAAGCGGGCGAACCAGTCGTCAAGGCGCGGCGGGCCGAGCCACACATCTTTGTTGCACCGCCGGATGCGCCGGATGCGCCGACCGATCAGGCTTCTGCCGCTGCACCGGATGCGCAGACGACGCAGACGACACAGACGACGCAGGTTTCGTCGACCTCTTCGGCTGCGCTCGATGCGCAAAACGCGCAGGGTGCTTCGCCTTCTTCTGCTGCGGCCGCTGCGTCGTCGGCTGAGACGGGATCTGGCGCGACGGCGGACGCTGGTTCTCGCGCCACACGCAGCCAGCGCAAGGCCCGTGCGCACTCGTTTGCCATGGACTCCGAGAGGTTTGGAGAGGCCAGCGGTGCAGAGCGGCGCAGCTTGGATCGGCTGTCGTTTGAGATCCAGCCGGCTCCCGTCAGTCCAGATGCGGCGGCGCGGCGGGATGCGAACGTGATGGATATCAAGATGATCTTTCGGCGCAGCGAGTCCCCCGAAGGGGTCGCGCGCTTGGTATCGCTGTTCACCGACGCAATGTTTCGTGTGAAGCCGGCGGAATAAGGCCTCTCGCTTCATTCCGTCGACACCCAGAGCAGAGGATCCGATGTCAGAGCGTGACTCGCACATCTCAACGAACCACGAAGATCCCAACGAAGAGGTCGTCAGCGAAGACGAGTGGCGGGCCGAGAGCGGCGAGCTAGATGAAGAGCGCTCGCCCATGGATGTGTCCTTGGAAGATCAGGTGATGATCTTCGTGCAGCTTGTCGATCGCGATCTGCAGCCGCTGCCGGGCGTGACCGTTGAGATCCGCGGTGATGGCATGCCCGAGCCACGCAGCGTGACGAGCGACGAGCGCGGCGAGCTTTTGATCGAAGACTGCGGACCAGGCGCCTATGTCCTTTGGGCGGCAGGAAAGCAGGTCCCGATTCACACGTTGAGCCAAGCCGATCTCGATGCCGACTCGGCCGCGTATCGCGTGCTGATCTGATGCGCGGCTCACTCCTTTCTCTTTGCAGGTGGTGATGGGTCCATGGCGAGTTCTTCTTTGCGATCTCTTGCCCCCAGTCCGCTTTATCCCACGCCTTCGCCCGCGCGCTTCGAGCGGCTGCTGTGGACGTGGGAACGACTTCGCGAGCTAAACATCGAGGGCTACCGCACGAGCAGCGCGGTCCCAGCGAGCACCTGGCTGGTGCAGATTCATTGGGCAGATAGCCGTCGCTGCGGTCGCTCAGTCGGTCGCGGCACGACGTGTTCGCCGTTTGTGACGCAGGCCACAGCGATGCTGTACAGCAGCGCGCAAGAAGATCCCTATGCGCCGGTCTTGGCTGACGGGCGACCGCTGCCGATCGTGTTTTCACACGCCGCCAATAGCGTGCTGAACCCCAAGCATCGCCATCATCAAGATCTGATGGCGCGCTATGGCATGAGCCTTTCGGTGAACGAGTGGCCGCGTCCGATTGTCTTTTTCAACATGGGCTATGCCGTCGAGCCCACGCAGATGCGACGCGGCGATGCCGTACACATCGACTGGATGAACGGCGGCGGCCACGCGGTGTTCTGCTGGGACGTTCACTTGAACGAGCGCGGTGAGGTCGATGCATTTCAGTACGTCTCGTCAAACGGCAGCATGAGCAACGGTGGCGATGGTGGTGGCATCTCGGTGGGTGGCACATCACGCGGAGCGGGAGGCTTCATTGGTCGCAAAGATGGGGCGTATAGCGCCCTTAAAACGCCGCTCTTTGTCGACGACGAAGCCTATGTGCGAGAAGGCGCGTGGGTGACCTGGGATGATGAAGTGGCAGGCAAGCCGCTGCCGCACCTGCGCTGCCCGGCGAAGTCGTTGCCGAAGCGCGTGCGTCGCGTCTCGGTCGCGCGCTTCCATGGCATCGATCCTTCGCAGATCCCGCTCTTCGCCATGGGTGAGGATCAACCAGGACAGGGGATCTTGCGCGATCGCATCCAGCCCGAGACCCAGCCCAGTGTCGACGGAAAGACAGAGCCTACGGCGCGACCCGAGCTATCGCCAAAGACGATTCAGCGGCGCTTGAAGCTGCTGCATCTGGTGGGTTGGCTCAAGGCAGATGTTGGCAAGGTCGACGGAAAAATCGGCGCGAAGACCACTGCGGCCGTGCTGGAATTTCAGCGGGCGCAGGGCCTACGACGCGACGGCAAAGTGGGACGGATCACGGCGGCGCGCTTGGAAGCGGTCTTTCGCTCGGCCTGCGACGCGCCAGCGGCCAAAAAGTACCTGTCGCCGAAAAAGCCAGGGGGTCTACGCTTTGCGGCGGTCGACTGGCAAGACGAAGCGCGGCTGTATTTCCGACAGGGGGTCGCGCGATCGGGCGAGGCGGTTGAGATCATCTTGTGCGGCGAAGATCTGCCGCAGCGCACGCTGCTTCTGCAGCTTTATGCACCCGACAGCGAGCGCCCGATCAGCGGGGGGGACGTCGAGCTCGACGTGCTGGGCGGGCGGGCCAGCGTGCGTGTAGAGCTTCCCACGCTGTTTTCGGACACGCGCATCGTGGCACGGGTGCGGGACTTCGAGCTTGAGACCGCCGCGCCGCTGCTGGTCTTGGCCTCGTAGCACCCCGAGTGATTTCGTCGCTCGGCGGCTGCATCAAGCCGCGTTGTGGTGAGCGCTGCTGCGGCTGCGTCTTGAAGTGACGGCGAAATGGCGCAACCATGCGGGCAAGATGCAGGCTCCTTCGCAGACCGTGTCGTCGGCTTCGTCCGCCCAAATGGCCGATCGTCAGCACGCGACGCGCCCGGCTTGGCTGGGTCGCTCGTCGCTGCGCCTGTTGCTGGATGTGATCGGCGGACCGCGCCAGAACTGGGACAAGCTGGTGCAGCTTGTCTCGCTGGTCTTGGCGTTCTTTCGCCCAAGCTTGGTGCGCAGCCGACTGGCTCGCCTGCGCCAGCTAGGCCACATCCAAGAGCTGCCCACCAACAGTCAGCTACTTGTGGCCGCGCGGGACCAGATGATGCTGGCCGCCGCGGAAGAGACAAAGGTCTTTTATCGTAGCCAAGGCATTCCGTGGGTCTTTCACAACGTGCGTCGTTTTCTGTCGGGACCGGCGACCATGCTCGACCCGGTAGGGCTGTTTTCGCCGCGCGATGCGATCATCCACCACGTGCTGCAGACGTTTCATCGGCACCCGATCTATGACGTCGTGCTGCTGCGTGCGCACCCGCAAGGCGAAGAAGAGATGGAGCGCCAAGCGCAGGCGATCCTCGACGGAAATCACCCGCACCAGCGGGCTCTGAGCTCGCTGATCGAAGACGGCTCGTACCACGCGCGGTTGATCCATGAAGTGCGCGCGATTCGCCAGGATCCTTATCTGCCCGCGCGGCCGATTCCGGCCAACTTGCTCGACAATCCGAACCTGATGATCGGCATGGATCAGTTCAAAGATCTGGCTGGTTTTACGCGCTATGCAGCGAGGCTGCGCGTCGGGCCGGTCGATGCTCTGCGGGCTTGGCTGTATGCCGGCTGGAATGCCGTGATCGGGGATCTTCTGTGGCTAGGTCCCAAAGACGTTCGGCTGGACTGCTGTGATCCTGAGATCGTGGCGCAGCACGCGCAGACGGCGGCGCAGACCGCTTAGAAGTCGACTGCAGAGGAGCAGGGGCGCGGGCAGCGCGTGTCATCGGGGCTGCCCATGGCGAAGCGGACGGCGTACTTTTCACCATCGGTCTCGACGGTGATCGTGCCGTTTGAGTCGGTGCGCAGCCAGTGCATGCCGCGCGCTTGCAGCTTGTTGATGGTCTGACAGTGCGGATGCCCAAAGTCGTTGGGGCGGGCGACGCCGATCAGCGCATAGTCGGCCGCCACCGAGCCAAGCAAGCTGGTCGCCGACGCGTTGCAGCTACCGTGGTGGCCAAGCTTGAGCACGTTGGCGCGCAGGCTGTCCTTGCGAGCGTTCCACAGGCTGCGCTCGGCCTCGGTCTCGGCGTCGCCCATCAGAAGGAGCGCGAAGCGTCCGAAGCGGACGTAGGTGATGGCTGATGTGTTGTTGATGCCCGTGCTGTCGGCCATCGGGAACGGCATGTCGGTGACGCTCAACACCTCGATGCGCACCGACGGATACAAGGCCAGGCTCATCCCCTTGCCAAACGCGCGATAGCGACAGCCCGCGGCGCCTTTGAAGCTCTGATAGCCGGGCACATCGGGGCGGTCATAGCCCGGATCAAAGACCCGTGCGCCACAGTCTTTGGGCAGCCAGTCGATCGCGGTGGTTAGGCCGGTGTAGTGGTCAGAGTGGCCGTGTGACAAGAGCACGGTTTCAAGTCGCATGCCGCCTTTGACCGCCGCGCTGATGAAGTCGCGGTACGCCGCGAAGCGATCCGGGCCGCCATCGATGGCGGCCGCTGTTCCGTCGGGAAACGTCAGCACCATGCCATCGCCTTGACCGACATCAACCAGGGTCAGCTGCAGATGCTCGGCGGTGGGCGAAAGCTCGGCTGCGCTGCCGACAAGCTGCGCTGTTCCAGGCGGGCCCTCGACCGGGGGAATGCCGGCATTCCGCGGCATCGCATCGGGCAGGTCCGCGCTTCCCGCGCCACCACAGGCTGGGCCGGTTAGCAGCAGAAAGAACAGCGCATACAGCGACGGAAAAATGCGACGCGTAGCACCTGCACAGAAGGCTGCGGCAAGCGATTGGTTCATGTCTGCACGATATCGCGAAGCCGGCGGCACAGCGGTGCAATCTGGCCAGGTCCCGAAGTAGGCAGTCCTTGTGATAGATTCGGCCCGATATGAAGGCCCTAGAGCTGAAAGTTGGCGCGCTGGTGGTAGTGTCCCTCGGTGTGCTGATCGCGTTCGTGGCCCTTTTGGGCGGCTTGTCGTTCGCGCCGGGGTTTCGCGTGTATGTCGACTATGACTTCTCGGGAAACATCCACAGCGGAGCCCCGGTGAAGATCTCGGGGATTCGCGTCGGCAAGGTCGAAGAAGTCCGCTTCATGGGCGGGCAGCTTGACCCGCAGGTTGGGCGGCGCGTGCAGGTGCGCTTGGTTGTGCGCATCGAGCAGCGGGCGAAGGCGGCGATTCACCAAGATGCCGAGTTCTTCGTCAACACGCAGGGCGTGCTGGGCGAACAGTATCTAGAGATCGCACCGGGCTCGTACGAAAAGCCAGAGCTTCAGCCCGAGGCGGTGGTGCGCGGCATCGATCCGCCGCGCACCGACCTGATCATCGCTCGGCTGTACGAGTTTCTCGATGCGGTGACCAGCCTTCTGCGAGAGGACAAAGAGGTCTTCCGCGATCTGCTGCGCTCAGGTGCCAAGGTGGCACGCAGCCTGGATCAGCTACTGGGCGAAAATCGCGAAGAGATCAAGAAGCTGCTTGGCGATCTCGATCGCTTAACCAGCGAGAGCGCGGATCTGGTGGCCAAGCTCGATCGCGGACTTGGCGACGCAGAAGAGCTGCGCAAGACGCTGGCCAACATCGAGGCCATCAGCACAGCCGTGCGCACCGATGTGGGGCCGCTGATTCAAAAGACGCGACGAGCGCTCGATGGCATCGGCGATGTGGCAGCGATGCTGGGGCCAGAAGAAAAGAAGAAAGTCCTGCGCGCTCTCGATGAGCTCTTGGCCCTTTCCAGCAAGGCGCAAGCGCTGGCCAGTGACGCCGCTGCGATCACGCAGGACCTGCGCAAGGGCAAAGGCTCGATCGGTCCGCTGCTCGTCGATCCGCAGGTGTACGACGATCTGAAAGAGCTGACGCGCGACCTGAAGCGCAACCCGTGGAAGTTCTTCTGGCGCGAATAGCGCGCGGGGGAAATCGCCATGAGCCTGGGACCGCCTTTCGACGACGCCGAGAGCAGCGAGCGGCTGCGCCTGGGTCTGGGCTTTGGCATGACTGCAGTGCTGCTATTTTTCGCTGGGTTTGCCATCCTGACGGCCGAGCGTTCGCTGGGGGATTCGCTGACCCTGCACGTCGATGTCACGCGTGTCGGTACGCTGCATGCGGGTGCGCCGCTGCGCTTGGCCGGCGAACAGATCGGCGAAGTGGTGGCGATTCGCGGGCGGCGCGAAGAGACCGATCGCTCGACGGGAAGCACGCCGCGTATCGACATCGAAGTGCGCTTGCTGCGCCAGTTTCGCGAGCGCGTTCGACGCAACTCAACCGTCGTCACCGTGAACCCGACGCTGCTCACCGAAGCGCAGCTGGAAGTGGGGCCACCGTGGAATGGTGAGGCACCCGGCGAAGCGGTGAAAGAGGGCGATCATCTGCGTGGAGTCGATCCGGTTGAGATGAGCCTCTTGCTTGTGCGCGTCTATCGCAGCCTGGAAGCCGCACTGGCTGAAGCGAAGGATCTGTCGCCAGACTGGCATGAATTCGGTGGCGCACTTTCGTCGCTGGCCAGCCACGTGCGCGAGACCATGCCCACCGCAGAGCTGCTGCGCTTGGCGCTGCACATCGAACGAGCGCGGCGCGGCATCGTGGGTCTGCGTGACACGCTGCAGGCCGCGCAGGCCGAGACAGCCCCCGAGCGTCTGCGCGGTCTTTACGAACGGGGCAAGCCGCTTGTGGCCGAGCTTTCGCGCCTGGCTGGACAGCTAGAGGCGCTGCAATCGCGGGTGCAAGATCTGCAAGCTGCTGTATTGGCGCGCAAGGCCGATCTGCAGCGTATCGAGTCGCTGGTGCGCGCAACGGCCCAGCTGGGTGAGCGCGTTCGCAGCGACAGCCAGGCCTTGCTGTGGCTGTACGAAAACGGCCGCGGCACGCTGGGAGGATTCAGCCACGATATTCAGATCTTCGATGAGCTGAAAGAAATGCACCGCATCCTGAAGCGCGAAAGCTGGCGCGTCCTGATCAAGCGCAAGCCCCGCTAGGTCTGGCAGTGCCGGCGGCGCGATCAGGCTTTGAAGGCGCTGGCATCGGGTAGACCGCTGCCCGAAAGATCCGCCCCCATCGCCGTCAGCACGCCGGAAAAGATGTCGGCTTCATTGCTGCTCTGCTTGCCGGGCTGGGGTGCGCCCGTGCGCGCATCAAAGCCAAACGTCAGCGCGCTGTTCACATCAACGCCGCCGAGGATCGTGTTGCCTTTGACCATCGGCGAGATCAGCAAGAAGCCGTTGTTCAGATCATGGCCGCTGCCGAACTCGATGGCGTTGTCGGGCCGATTGCGCGTGCGACCGAAGTCAGTGGCGACATAGATCAGCGTGCGATCCCACAGGCTCTCGCCCGTGCCGGCATCAAACGGCTCGGACTTGAGCAGTGTGATCAGCTTGTCGACGGTGGATAAGATGCGCTGCCACATGAACGCCTGCGAGCCGCGGTGATCGTTGTGGCTGAAGTCAAAGGCCAAAGGCGGGTTGTAAAGCCCCGCGCTGCCGCCCAGCTTGACGTTGAAGTCCGGGCCCATGGTGACCGCTGCCGACACGCGATACTTCAGCAGCAAAAAGGCCAAGGCCGCCTGACCTTGATACGGGTCGTTGAAAAAATCGGGAAACACCGCGCGCACCTTGGCTCCGTCGGGAGACGAGGCCAAGCCGTACTGCGAGAGCGGAACCTGCGGCGGCAGATCAGGCAGCACGTTGAGCCGCGTGATCAGATCCTGGGTTTCCAGCCCCTGCCCGGCTTCGCGCTGCGCCCGAAAGCGAACCAGCGCTTTCGCGTTGGCGAAGGTCTTGCCGAACACGCTCTGCCCATCGACTTCGTTGCGGGCAGCACGGGCCAGGGCAATGACATCGGCGGCTGGCGCGCCGGCAATACCGCGCTTGCCGTCGAGGCCCAGCGGCCACAGGCTGGGGTTGGTCACCGTCTCGGGATAGACCGAGGGCGGCAAGGTGACATCGGTGCCGCGCTCGCCATAGCCCCCGATCGCCATGTTTACGTTGGGCAGCGGCATGCCCTGGCCCCACTGCATCGCCACGCACTCTTGCAGCGTGCGACCCTTCCACGCGCCATTGCCGGTGATCGATCGCTTCTGCGCGATGGTGTGATTGACCGAGGTTCCGACGCTGGTCGCGACCAGCATGTCGTCTTTGTACTTCTGCACAAAGGCAAGCTGATCGGTGTTCACGGGAATCGCGATGCTGCCCAGCTTGCTGGCGGAATAACGCACCGCGCGCAGCGTACTGCCGGCCACGGCCTGCACCGATGCATCGGGAAAGCTGTTGATCTTGGCGGCGTTGGCACCGGCCTCGGTGGCGCGCACAGCCAGGAAGCTGTCGACGATGCTGGCTCCGCCGGCCGCGCCAATGACGATGAGGAACTTGGGCGGCGTAGCAAGCTCGCTTTTGCGTCCGCCGGTCGCCTCGATCCGCTCGGGTGTCTCCTGCGCTTGGCGACAGCCAAACAAAAAGGGCGAAAGCGAGGTCGAGCCAGCTGCCGCCAGCGACAGTGCCTTTAACACTTCGCGTCGATTGAGTCGTCCGTTGCTCGTAAGCGACATGGCCAGCCCCCTAGTAGAAAACGGCTTCTGCGGACGACAGGACCGCGAAGCAGACCGACTGCATCCACGCCCGCGCCGGGGTCGCATTGCCCGTGGCTTCGATGTCGCGGGCCAGCTGGACATACCGGCCAAGCTCTAGCTCGGACGGCTCGCGCAGAAGCGCCCGCTGCACAAGCTGCGTGATGGCTGCGCGCACTTCTTCCCCGTCGGGATTATTGAGCTTGGCCCCCGCAAGCGGCAGGCCGCGGAAGATCGTGGCTGCACCCAGGTTGGCCAGGTCGAGATCGACGCGCTTGGTACAGGCCGACCACATGATGCGATCGACCACAAGGGGCGTCGTTGCCGAGGTGATCCCCGATGCTTCGTACAGTCCCGCGCCGTAGGGCTCGACTCCGCCCAGCGCGACGTTGTGGACCGCGGTCGCGCACGGATACAGGCCCAGCTCTTTGCAGACCTCGGTGGCGGGAAGCTCAAGAGCGGCAGCGACGTCGGCGTTCAGGCGCTCAGGCCCTTTGAAGCGCAGGTTGCCGCGGGCCGACGACGCGGCCGGCTGTGGTTCCATGCTCGGGTTGTTGCTCGAACACGAGCTCGACAGACCCGCAAGCACGGACAACAGAAACCCAAGCTGAAGATGTCTACGGCGCACCATAGGCCTCCGTCTTGACGATGTCGTGCAAGAGCTTCTGCACGCGGTACTGATGCTCGGTCTTGAAGCGCTGCCAAGTGGCCACGAACTCGGCGTTTTCTTCTGGCTGCGGCTCGTGCCCGATGAGCAGCTTCCAGTAGTCCTTCGCCGTCGAGATCGCAAAGGCCTCGCTGTTCGCCGCCACCGTTGCCCACTCGCGCAAGTTGTTCACCGTCTGCCCAAACAGGACACCGCGCTCGGGCGTCTGCGTGATGCGCGGGGCAGCGTTGGGAAAGAACACTTCGAGCCGGTTTGGCACATAGCGAAACTGAAACTGCGGCACCGACACGCCGTTGTAGTTGCGATAGGGATAGGTCAGCGGATCAAGCGTGGCATGGCAGGCTGCGCAGGCCGTCGCGGTCACGCCCTTGGCGTCGTAGTCTTGTGGCTCGTTGGCGACGCTGAACAGGCCTTCTTGCTTGGCGATATCCAGGCCCAGATACGCGCGATACATCTGCGATGCCGCGTTGCGTGGCAGGGCCGTAAACATGACGAAGTAGCCGAGCGTCCACGAGCTGGTCATGTTGCCGGCGCGACGCGCTGGATCGACGAACTGCGAAGGCAAGGTCGCAACCTTGGTGTAGCGCGTTGGGTTGACATCCCGGCGGACAAAAAAGTCTGCGGTCAAGACCTCGCGAGCGTCGTGATCGTCGGTCTGCGCGTACGCAAACAGTGCGTAGTCATCGTAGTAATCGGCGAACTGCACGCCCCCTGGATCTTCGCCCGCCTTCAGCGAACCGACCGGGCGAATCTTGGGATGCGCAACCTTCCACAGCTGGCCGTTTTTTCCGCGCCAAAATTCGGTGCTGGTGCAGCGATCGATCTCGGCATCGATGAACGCCCGCCGTGCATCATCGCTGGGCAGATCGACGAAGCTGCGCACCTGCGGATAGGTCGGCGAAGCGCCGCAGAAGTCGAGCAGCGCCTTGCGATAGGCGTACCGCAGATCGTATTTGCAGATGGAATACTGCGGGTTGTCACCGCCCTGGCAAGCGGTGCTGCCGGGCTTGCTGTTGGCATCCGCGGGCAGCGTGCCTTGCAGGATCTCGTCGCGGTTGCTGACGCCATCGCCATCTGAATCGAGGCCCTCGGCCGCAACCAGCGCACTCGGCAGCGCAGCGGTGAACGCGGCATCCGACAGCGGACGCGGCGTACCGGCGGCCAGGTTCATCTCGATGGCGGCACCGAATGCGTTGCGCTGCGGCGGGGCGACGTGACAAAGACCGCACGAGGGTTGCTGCCCCATGCACTGCGGTGAGTTGGCGTAGGTCTGACAGAAGACCTGCCCAGCCGGTGGCTTGGCGTTGGCATCACCCAGCGTCATGGTGAGCGCCACGGCGATCAGCGACTTGATCGTGTGTCTCTTCACGAACACCTCCCCGCGGTCATTGTATCGCGTCAGACGATGTGCGCGGGCTCAATGTTCCCGTGCCCGCTCGCCGAGCCAACGTGCCGCGCCGATTAGATCGAACCTCGCTCGGTGCTGGCCATGGCTTGCTCGCCAAGGACACGCGCCATCTCGCCCAGCCCGGCAAAGCGCGCGTCGCTGGTCAGGCCCTGGCGATAGCGGAAATAGATCTGCTGCACCACCACCGCGGTCTTGAACAGCCCGAAGCAGTAATAGAAAAGGATGTTCGACACATCGCGTCCCGAGCGCAGGGCATAGCGCTCGGCGATCTGGCGACGGTTCAGGCAGCCGGGGCGGGTCGTCGGGCCAAAGCTCGCCATGTGCAGGGCCGGCGGATCTTCGGGATCGACCCAGTAACAAAGCGCTGTACCAAGATCCATCAGCGGGTCGCCAACTGTCGCCATTTCCCAGTCCAAAAGCCCAATCACCCGCGTCGGCTTCGCTTCGTCGAGGATCAGGTTGTCGAACTTGAAGTCGTTGTGGATCAGCGTGGCCGCAGGCGAGCTTGGGATGCGCGCCGAAAGCCAGCGCATGCAGGCCTCAAGTGCTGGGACCTCATCGGTCTGCGCGTCGCGATAGCGCTTGCTCCAGCCGCTTACTTGGCGCTCGACATAGCCCTCGGGTCGGCCGAGATCCGCGAGTCCGGCGCGCTGATAATCGAGCGCATGAAGCTCAACCAGCGTGTCGACAAAGGTCTCGCACAGCGTGTGCATTTTTTCCGGCGACAAGTCCAAGCTGGCCGGCACTTTGCGACGCAGGATGACGCCGCGGATGCGCTCCATCAGATAGAACTTGGCCCCCACGATCGTTTCGTCTTCACAGAAACAGACCGGCCGCGGCGCATAGCGATAGATCGGATGCAGCGCCGACAGGATTCGGTATTCCCGACCCATGTCATGCGCCGTCTTGACCTTGGATCCAAACGGTGGTCGTCGCAGGACGTACTGTTGGCCGCGAAACGTGATCAGGTACGTCAGGTTGGAATAGCCGCCGGGAAACTGCTGCACCTGCAGCTCTGGGTCGCCGGTATTCTCTGTCGGATTCGACGCAGCGGAAGGCGGCAGCGCCGAGCTATCGAGCGCCTGCGCAAGATAGGCACGCAAGCGACTTGTATCGAGCTCCTCGCCGCTGCGAACGGCAAACGGCTCGTCGGTAATGCGAGGCAGAGCGGCCCTTGTGACAGCGGGATCATGCGGCGTCTTGTGTTCAGGCATGACGGTTCCCTGCGCGAAGTTCGCCGGCAGTTTCCCAATTTCGCTACGCCGGGTCCAGCACCGCGGCTCGCAATCGCTGGCAATCACCTGCAATCATCGGACCCTGAGGCATGGCCGCGATGCGATAGACTGATCCCACTACGATGGTCGCAAGCCCGCGTCTTCCCCCTGGCAGTTCATCGCCTGTGTTCGTCCAGCACTGGCGCTATGCCGCCGAGCCGCATGTGTTTCTGCGTGAGCTTCACGCGCAGCATGGCGATGCATTCACGATGCGCGTGCTCAGTCATCCGCCCGTGGTGGTCCTGGCGGATCCCGATGCCGTGCGCGAGGTCTTCACCGGCAGCCCCGACGACCTGTACGCAGGCGAAGGCAACCGCTTGATCGAGGGCGTAGTTGGCAAGAATTCGCTCTTGCTTCTCGACGGTCCGCGTCACTTGCGCGAGCGGCGCCTGCTTGTGCCGCCGTTCCACGGCGAGCGCATGCAGGCCTATGGCGACATCATGCGCGAGATCAGCGAGAACACCATCGACGCCTGGCCGATCGGAACGCCCTTTGCGATTCAGCCGCACATGGCCGGCATCACCCTTGATGTGATCCTGCGTACCGTGTTCGGCGTCGACGACGCAGCCCGATTGCAGCGCCTGCGTCAGTTGATGGTGCAGCTTGTCGGCGACGTGACGCATCCAGCGCTGTTTGCCGCGATGCTGGCCCTGCCCGGCGATCGCCTGCGACGCATCTTGACGTTTGGCATGGAAGACGGTGCGCCGACGTGGAAGCGGGCGATCTCAAAGGTGCTGCCGCTGCGCTCTGTGACCGAGGCGCGCGTCGAGATCGATCACCTGCTGCTCGCCGAGATCCAGCACCGCCGCAAGCACGGCACCGTCGGACGCAGCGATGTCCTGTCGTTGCTGGTCGATGCCCGGCATGAAGACGGCTCACCGATGCAAGATCAAGAGCTGCTCGACGAGATGATCACGCTGCTTCTCGCCGGACACGAGACGAGCGCGGTCAGCTTGGCCTGGCTGCTGCAGCGCGTGCTGGAACGGCCGGCGGTCCTAACCCAGCTTCGTGCCGAAGTACAAGACGTCACCGCAGGCGGCCCGCTGCAAGCCAAGGACGTTGCGAAGCTGCGGTACACCGACGCGGTGATTCGCGAAGCCATGCGCTTTGACACCCTGTTGCCGCTGGTGGTGCGCTCGCTGCAGCGCGATCTGCGCATCGCCGGCTGGGATCTGCCGGCCGGCACCATCGTCGGGCCCAGTCCGCTGCTCGTACACGAAAATCCGCGCATCTGGTCCGAGCCACATCAGTTCCGCCCCGAGCGCTTTCTTGAGCGCAAGGTTCCGACCTATGAATGGCTGCCGTTTGGCGGTGGACACCGTCGCTGCTTGGGTGTCTCGTTCGCGCTGTTTGAGATGACGGTGGTGCTTGCCACGTTGGTGTCGCGTGTCGACCTGCGCCTGGCTTCAGCGATTCCGCCGGTCGCACGACGGCGCGGCGTGGTGATTGGGCCTAAAGGGGGTGTCTCGGTGATCGTCACCGGGCATCGAGGCCCACACGCAGCGACAGAAAAGGCGAAGTGAATCCGCCATGTTCGAGGCGATCATTATCCTTTCGCTGATCGTCGCCAACGGCCTGTTTTCCGGGGCTGAGCTGGCAGTCATCTCGCTGCGCAAGACCCGCCTGCGCGAGCTAATCGATGAAGGACACGCGCGGGCCCGTGCCGTGCAGGCGCTGCGCGATCAGCCCGAGCGCTTCTTGGCGACGGTGCAGAGCGCCATCACGGTGATCGGGGCAGCCGCCGCGGCATTTGGAGGCGATGTCTTTGCCGAGCGCTTGGCTCGCGTAGTGTCGCACTCGGCCCTGCTGGCCCCCTATGCCAAGCAGATCGGCTTTGCCCTGGTCGTCGGTACGATCTCGTTCCTGTCGCTGGTGTTGGGCGAGCTAGTGCCCAAGTCGCTGGCCCTGCGCTCGAACGAGGGGTACGCGATGTTCATGGGCCCGCTGCTCTTGGGTCTGTCGTATGTCGCACGCCCCTTTATTTGGGTCCTGACCTCGACATCGAACTTGGTGCTGCGGCTGTTTGGCGACAAGACCAGCTTTACTGAGACGCGCCTGTCCCCCGATGAGCTGCGCGAGATGGTGGAAGAAGCCGCCAAGACCGGCGCCCTGGATCCGCGAGCCGGCGAGCTAGCAGCCCGCGCCATCGACTTTCGCGAGCTGTCTGTCGCGTCGGTGATGGTGCCACGCGTACGCGTCGTCGCCATCCCGCGGGATGCCAGCGCCGATCAGCTGCAGCGGGCGCTGTCGGCGCACGTCCACACGCGCATCCCCGTTTATGAGGGCACGGCAGACAACGTCGTGGGCTATGTCGCGACCAAAGACCTCATCGTGCCGGCACTACGAGGCGAGCCATTTGCCGTCGAGAAATTCATGCGACCGATCCGCTTTGTACCCGGCAGCGTGCGGGCCTTGGATCTGATGCATGACATGCAGCAGCAGCGCGGATCGATCGCGGTCGTCGTCGATGAACAGGGCGGCATGCTGGGCTTGATCACCATCGAAGACTTGGTGGAAGAGCTGGTCGGCAAGATCTTCAGCGAGCAGGACGCCGTCGCCAACAACATCCAGCGCGAGGCCAGCGGGACGGCGTTGGTGCAAGGCACCGCAGCCGTGCGCGAAGTCAACCGCGCCCTCAAGATCGAGCTGCCCGAGAGCGAGCAGTGGCACACCATCGCGGGTCTGTGCATCTCGCTGGCGCACGAGATCCCGGCGCAGGGCGCGCGACTGACCGCCAGCGATGGCACCGAGCTAGAGATCATCGACGCTTCGCCTCGTCGCGTGCGATCGGTGCGCGTGCATCCCCGCAAAGAGTAGAAGCGCGGGCCAAACGCGCGCGAACGTCGCGATCTATCCCGCAGCATCGGTCGCGGGTTTGGCTGCAAAGAAGCGGCGCTTAAAGAGCTCGGACACCAGCGCATAGGCCAGCGTGATCGTCAGCAAGAGCAGCAGCAGCGACGCGGGGATCGGCACCAGCCCCAGCGCAAACGCCCCCGGCAGATAGGGCAGCGCAATGGCGGCAGCGGATACGCCGAGCACCGCGAGCAAGAGCGGCAGCGACGGCTGGCTGCGCCACAGCGGACCGCGTGTGCGCATCACCAGCAGGATCACGACCTCGGTCAAGAGCGACTCGACGAACCAGCTTGACTGAAACAGCGCGGCCGAGGTCTTAAGCAGCCGCAAGAGCCCAAACGTCGCCAGATCGAACAGCGAGCTGATCGTGCCAAAGAGCATCATGAAGCGGCGAATCTCGCGCGCATCCCAGCGTCGTGCCGTCGCGAGCTGCGCAGCATCAACGCGATCGCCGCCAATCGTCATCGCCGGCAGATCGGAAAGCAGGTTGTTGAGCAGGATCTGCTTGGGCAGAAGCGGCAGAAAGGGCAGGAACATTCCAGCCACCGCCATCGACAGCATGTTGCCGAAGTTGGCGCTGGCGGTGATGTGAATGTACTTCAGCGTGTTCTCCAGAGTCGCGCGCCCCAGACGCACTCCGTCGATCAGCACCGCCAAGTTGTTCTGCAAAAGGACGATCTGCGCGGCCTCTTTGGCGACATCCACGGCGCTGTCGACCGAGATTCCGACGTGCGCCGCATGCAAGGCCGGCGCGTCGTTGATGCCATCGCCCAGATAGCCGACGACGTGCCCGGCCCGCCGCAGCGCAAGGATGATTCGCTCTTTCTGATTGGGATCGATCTCAGCAAAAACATCGACGGCTTGCGCGCGACGGGCCAGGGCTTCATCGCTGGTCTCGTGCAGCTCTTTGCCGGTCAGCACCGTCGGTGCAGCGATGCCGACGCGCTCTGCAACCGTGGCCGCAACGGCGGCGTTGTCGCCCGTGATCATTTTCAGGCGCACACCCAAGCGGTGCAGCTCGGCAATCGTCTCGCGCACGCCGGCCTTGGGCGGATCGAGGAAGGCGACAAAGCCCAGAAAGACCATGTCTTTTTCGTCGACCGCGCGCACTGGCTGCAGAGCGCCTGCGCCGTCGCTCAGGATCTTTTGTGCCACGCCCAGGCAGCGCAGCCCAGCGAGCGACAGATCCGCAAACGTCGCGTCGATCGTCGCGCGCAGCGCGGAAAGCGGTCGCAGCTGCCCCTCGTCATCGAGCGCATGCGTGCAGATATCCATCATCTGCGCCATCGCGCCCTTGGTGAAAAGCACACGCTGTGGACCGTCTTCGACCAGCACGCTCAAGCGCTTGCGCACGAAGTCATAAGGCACTTCGTCGAGCTTGCGCTCGCTTCCCGGTGGACAGCGATCCTGGGCACGGCGCAGCGCTTCGTCGATTGGGTTTTCTAGGCCGCTTTCAAAGCGCGCGTTGAGCACGGCCGCGCGCAATACCGCCGCGCTGGGTTTTCCGCTGGGTCCGACGGCGCGCTCAAGCTGGACGCAGCCTTCGGTCAGCGTGCCGGTCTTGTCGGTACACAGCACATCGATGGCACCGAAGTCTTCGATGGACGACAGGCGCTTGACGATGACCTGCGCCGCGGCCATGCGACGAGCGCCGCGCGACAAGTTGACCGAGACAATGGCCGGCAGAAGCTCAGGCACTAGGCCCACGGCCAAGGCCAGCGAAAACAGAAAGCTCTGCAGCCACGGTCGCTGCAGCGCCAGGTTTCCAGCCAGGATCAAAAGCGCCAAGACCGAGGTCACCTGCGCGATCATCAGGCCGAAGCGCTCGACGCCGCGCTCAAAGTCCGACGGAGGCGGCGCGCGATCGAGCCGGCGAGCAATCTGGCCTAGCTCGGTGTCGTCCCCCATCCGCACGACCACGGCTTGCGCGGTGCCGCTTACCACATGCGTGCCCGCAAACAGCATCGATCGCCGGGCCGCAAGCGGCGCGCTAGAAGCGACCGCTTCGACCTCTTTTTCGACGGGAAAGGTCTCTCCGGTCAGCGCGGCTTCGTCCGCGTGCAGATCGCGGGCCTGGATGATGCGACAGTCGCCTGGGACGAGCGAGCCAGCGCTAAACAGCACGATGTCGCCGGGCACGACGTGATCAGTCGGCACGTGGATTTCGCGACCCGCGCGCAGCACGCACGACTTGGTGACCACCAGCGAAAGCAGCTTTTCGACGGCGCGCGTCGCTCCATGCTCTTGTGTAAAGCCCAGCGCAGTGCTGAGAAAGACGATGCTCAGGATGACCAGCGCGTCGGTGGTTTCGCGCACCACGATGCTCAGCAAGGCCGCGGCGAGCAGCATGAGCACCAGCGGACTCTTGACCTGCGCGGCGAGCAGACGCACAAGCGATGCGCGTCGTGGGGCCTTTACTTTTTGCCGCTGCCAGCGAGCCTGCGCCTGTTCATCGTCGAGACCGCTTTCGCGCGTCTGAAGCTGCGCCAGGATCTGTGCCGGTGCCTGTGCCCACGGTGGCACGTCGGCGGTCCCCTGTTTTTCCGAGGCAGGCATAGGC
Source organism: Myxococcales bacterium (assembly GCA_016794505.1). Classification (GTDB taxonomy): domain Bacteria; phylum Myxococcota_A; class Polyangia; order Palsa-1104; family JAEUJZ01; genus JAEUJZ01. The sequence goes on along the minus strand of JAEUJZ010000016.1, from coordinate 16,712 downwards.
GGCATCCTGCCACAAAGCTGCGCGCCCACGGGGCGATGGACGCGGGCTTTTGACGCCTGTGCCGTCGCTTGGGCGCGGGCCTTCGACAAAAGGGGTGGCGACCAGCGGGGAGCCCAAGGCAAGATGCGACCCCATGTGCGGAATCATTGGATACATCGGTCCAAAACAGTCGACGAGCTTGCTGATCGGCGGGCTCAAGCGGCTTGAGTATCGCGGCTATGACTCGGCGGGGGTTGCCGTGATCGAGCCAGGAAAAGATGGCGCCCCCAAGGAACTGAAGATCCTGCGCTGCCGCGGCAAGCTGGGCGAGCTAGAGACCCTGGTCGCTCGCGAGCCCCCGCAAGGTCACGTCGGCATCGGCCATACGCGCTGGGCCACCCATGGTCGCCCTTCCGACGAGAACGCGCACCCGCACTGCTACAAAGGCGTGGCCGTCGTCCACAACGGCATCATCGAAAACTATCTGGAGATCAAGCAGACGCTGGCCGCTCGCGGGCACGAGTTTCAGTCCGAGACCGACACCGAGATCATCGCCCACCTGATCTGGGAAGAGCTGCAGCGCGATCCGCTGCCTGCCCCGTCGGCACAGACGCCGCGCTCGGTGGCGCAGCGCAACGATCGACTGCTGCAAGCGACGCGACGAGCGCTGCACCGCATCGAAGGCGCCTATGCCATCGTCGTCTTGTCGATCGACACACCGGAAGAGATCGTCTGCGCCAAGAATGCATCGCCGCTGGTGCTGGGCCTGGGCCAAGGGGAAAACTTCATCGCATCGGATGTGCCGGCCGTGCTGGAGCACACGCGCCGCGTCGTGTTTCTGGAAGAGGGCGATATCGCGCAGGTGCGCAGCGACGGTGTGCGCATCATCGATCTCGACGGCAACGAGCGCACGACGACACAGCGACCGCCGCGCACGATCACCTGGTCGCTGGTTGCGGCGGAAAAAGCGGGCTTCAAGCACTTCATGCTCAAAGAGATCCACGAGCAGCCGCGGGCCGTGACCGACACGCTGCGGGGGCGCTTGGTGCATCAGGCTCCCGACGCGCTGCTCGACGGTATCGCGCTAGGAAAGCCGGGCCTGGATGTCGACTGCAAGGTGCGACGCATCCTGCTTTTGGCCTGCGGCACCTCGTATCACGCGGCGCTGGTTGGCAAGTACATGATCGAGCGCCTGTCGCGCCTGCCGGTCGAGGTCGATCTGGCATCCGAGTTCCGCTATCGCGATCCGGTGGTGCTGCCCGGCGATCTGGCGGTGTCGGTGTCGCAGTCGGGCGAGACCGCCGATACGCTGGCCGCGGTGAAAGAGGCGCGGCAGCGCGGGGCACAGACGCTGTCGATCGCCAACGTTGTCGACTCGTCGATCCCGCGCGCATCGCACCACGCGCTGTACACGCACGCCGGGCCCGAGATCGGCGTTGCGTCGACGAAGGCGTTTACGACACAGCTTGCGGCCCTGTTCCTCTTGGCCGTGCATCTGGGACGACGCACCGGGGCGCTGGGCGATGCCGCCGCCGCCGACCTTGTGCATGAGCTTCTTTCGGTACCGGCCAAGATTGGTGAAGCCGTCGAGACCGCAGCGCAGGTGCAGGCTCTGGCGCGTCGCTTCGCTCACTCGCAGGACGTGCTGTATCTGGGTCGCGGACCGCAGTTTCCCATCGCGCTCGAAGGCGCGCTCAAGCTCAAAGAGATCTCGTACATCCACGCCGAGGGCTATGCCGCAGGCGAGATGAAGCACGGGCCGATCGCGCTCATCGACGAAGGGACACCGATCATCGTGCTGGCCCCAGAAGAGCACGGGTACGAAAAGGTGCTGTCGAACCTGTCGGAAGTGAAGGCGCGCGGCGGACAAGTGATCGCGATCGCGACGCGGGGCGATGCCGCGCTGCGCCGGCTGGCCGATGAAGTCATCGAGGTTCCGCGGGCGCCTTCGCTGCTTTTGCCGCTGATCACCGTCGTGCCGCTGCAGCTATTTGCCTATCATGTGGCGGACATCAAGGGCACCGATGTCGACCAGCCTCGCAACTTGGCCAAGTCGGTGACCGTAGAGTAGTAAAATGTTCCGGTGTCCTTGGGAGGACCCATGAGCCAGGCTGTCACCACCTCGTCTGAAGAAACCCAGCCGCAGACCTTGGCCGCGCTGATCAGCGCCGGAGCCGATGTCGCTGCGCTGGCCGCATACTTGGATGGCCTTGACCCCGAAGCGCGCGTGCGCGACGCGCAGAGCGTGCCGGGCAAGCTGATGCCGGCGCTGTACGAGCGCTGCGAGGGTGCAACGCTGACCCTAAAAGACATGGTTCCCGAAGGAACCCCCGTCGGACAGCAGGTGATCTTCGCCGGCCGCAACGACCTTCTGATGTTCCGCCTGTTCGAGAAGCGCTTTGCCCGCACGCAAGACGGCGCGGTCATTGGCTACAACGAGCAGACGATGCGCGCCTTTACCGGCCCCGGCTTTTTCACCGTGCTGCCAGCCGGCGACGAGATCGTCATCGATTACACCAAGCTGCCGGACCCAAAAGACGTGCCCGAGATCTGGCCCGCTGTGAAGCCAAATGCCCGCGGCCTCTCGCACTTTGTCTACAAAGACATGCAGGACTATTGCCGACGCGTGTCGCGCGATGTAGTCATCGGTCACGCCACCAAGCACGGCGAGTCCATCGGTCATTACTTCATCCTGGCTCGTCGCCCCCCCGAAGCCACCCCGGAACCCGAGGCGAAGGAGGGCTAGAGCCGGGCTTGCGCACGAGGAATACCGGCCTCAGCTTGCCGGTTAAGCCGAACAAAAGACCAGGGCCACGCTGTCTGTTGAGAGTCGATCTCCTGGCCATCGCGAAACAGTACTAGGATCGACCCAGGCCCTGTATCCAGTCACCCATCCCATGTACCGACCGCGGTCGGAGGAGAGGTTTCACCATGTCCGTCATGAATGCGACCGATAAGCTCTTTGGCTCGATTCCCTTGGATGAACGGCAGGCCGCCGTGGCCAAGCAGACCTATGCGCTGCTCAGCATCAGCCTGGTCAGCGCGCTCGTCGGAGGCTATATGGGCAGCAGCTCTCCGACGCTGATGCTGTTCTTTTACAAGTCGCCCATCCTCGCCTTCTTGATTTCGATGGTGGTCATCAACGCGGTCCCGCGCATCGCGCTGTGGGCCGCCAATCGCCACCCGATGCTGGGCCTGCTGGCGCTGGGCGCCGATGGCTTCCTTTCGGGCTTGGCGATCTCGCCGCTTTTGTTCCTGGCGCGCATGGTGGCGCCCCAGCTCATCATCGCCGCCGGAGCCATCACCGCTGCCGCCTTCCTGTCGGTGACCGGCTACATCCTGTTCACCAAAGAGCGCTTCAACGCGCCCTCGGGCCTTTTGACCGGCATCTTCTTTAGCCTCATCGTCGCGATCCTTCTGAACTCGCTCTTGCTGCACATGACGTTCCTGGGAATCGTCATCAGCATCGGGATCGCGATCTTCGGTGTGCTGACGCTGATCTATGCCACCAGCGAGGTGCTGACCGATCCCAGCTTTGACAGCCCGATCCGCGGCGCCTTGATGCTGTTCGCGGCGCTGTTCAACATCTTCGTCAGCGCGCTGCGCCTCCTGCTCAGCCTGACCTCGCGCGACTAGCTCTCCCGTCGGCGCGCTGGTCGCGCCGCCTTTCTTCGTCTCCACCTTCCTCGTCGGCATCCGCCTCGTCTACCCCGGCCTCGTCTATACCTTCCTCCGCTGCAGCGGCTTCGTCGGCATCCGCTTCGTCGGCATCCGCCTCGTCGGCATCCGCTTCGTCGGCATCCGCCTCGTCGGCATCCGCTTCGTCGGCACCGGGACCCTGCCCCATCCCGCTGCTTCGTGTACCGGCTTTGCCTTGCGCCCCACGGGTCCGTCCTGGGCGGGCTGCAGGGTTCCCACGCACTCGGCACGGCTGAGCTTGCCTGTCTTTACCTGTTCATTCGGCCGCGCGACTGGGCAGTTACAGGTAAAGCTGAGATCGCGATGGTGCCGGCCGCGGCCTGATTCAAGCGCCCATGCCGCCCCTTTGTGCCCTCAGGACAAGGCCGCCTCGACGGAGATTGCGCGTACCAGCGATTTGCGAGCGTGTGCAGAGGCCCGCTCTCATGAGTAAACACAGTCAAACGCTGCGATCATTCGCCTTGTTATTGAGCGACTTCACAGGAAGTTAAAGCGAATAGTTTGATAAAGAATCTCAGGTAATTATGGATCATTATTACCTGTATTTTTTATCATTATCTTACAGATCCATCTTGACTGGCTGGGGTGAGCTGTTCGATGAATAGTCGCAGGTTGGCATGCACATCCGACGCAGTCGAGCACTTCATACGGTGAAGGGGGCAGAAGGAATATGCCAATCGCGAAATCAACGAGAGAGCAGTCAGGCTCACACGCGCATACGCGATAGCAGCGTACCGATCGCTAAACGGCATAGCTGCATGAAAGCATACGATCTCCGCGTTCAGTCCGCAGACACAACCCCATAAAGGAGCCCGCAATGTTCGATAGCAAGCTACATAGGATCCCCGCTGGCCCCCCCGCTGTCGTCGCGTCGCCTCTGGGTCTCGACGCGGCGCTGCCTACTTCCACGGCTGCACCGCTGCCAGTTGCCATGGCTGCACCGCTGCCTCTTATCGATCGACCGGTGCGGGCCCGCGGCTTTGCTGCCCTGGATCAAGATCGTCGCCGTGAGATCGCCAGCGCTGGGGGCAAAGCCGCTCACGAGTGCGGCAATGCCCACGAATTCACATCGGAAGAAGCGCGCAACGCCGGCCGCAAAGGCGGCATGTCGATCAGCCAGAACCGCAAGCACATGGCGACCATTGGCAGCAAAGGCGGCATGATCCGCGGCGAGCGCCAGCGCGAGCGCATGAGCCAAACGGCCTAGCAGACGGGCGTTCGCTCGGCCCGGCGGCTCGGCAAGAATTCGCGCCGCCACGGCAGGTTCCGCACATCGCCTCTGTCCTGCCCCCTGGGATCCGCGCTACGATGGCAGAGCGATGGTGTCGCAGGCTTCCCGATTCTCCTCCCTTCTGTGGCGTCTCGTCGTCAGTGCCTGGGTCTTTTTGGGCGGTGGACCGCCAGGCTGGGCCCGAGCCGATACCCGTGTCTCGTCGCTTGCCGCGCCGCAGGTGCGCTTGGATGTGCCCTATGGCAGCGGCAGCCCGCTTTCGTTCGACGCGCAGCGCAGCTTGGATCTGTATCTGCCGGGCCGCGCGGCGCTGGCCGCCAAGCCTCCAGCCCCCAGCGCCGAAGGGGTGCCCCCGCTGCTTGTGTACATCCACGGCGGCGCCTGGGTCAGCGGCGACAAGCGTCAGTATGCCGACCTGGGTGAAGCCTGGGCACGACGCGGCGTCATGGTGGCCATCGTCAACTATCGCCTGTCCGGTGAAGGCGGCGTGCGGCATCCGGCCCATGCGCAAGATGCAGCCGCGGCGCTGTCGTGGCTGCGCAAGCATGCCGGCGAGCTTGGCTTTGACAAAGGCCGAGTCTTCGTCGCGGGCCACTCGGCCGGAGCACACATCGCAGCGCTCTTGGCGTATGACCCCAGCCTGCTGTCCGCAGTCGGCGAGCGGGCCGATATGATCCGCGGCTTCATCGGACTGGAAGGCATCTATGACCTGCCTGAGCTCGTGCGTCGCTTTCCCAGCTATCGCGTCGACTTTCTGCAGGTGGCGTTCGGAGGCGACGAGACCGCCTGGCGCTCGGCCTCACCGCAGCACATGAGCATGGCCCACCGCCGGCCATGGCTCTTGGTTCACTCGCAGCACGACGAGCTTGTCGATGTCGAGCAGTCGCGACGCTTCAAAGGCGCCCTCGAAGGCAAGAGCGTGCCGGTGCAGTGGCTGCTTCTGGCGCGCGGCAGTCACTTTGGCGTGATCCGCGAGCTGACCCAGGCCGACAGCCCCCTGTCGCAGCGCGTGCTCGATTTCATGCGCTAGCCCATGCCGGCAGTTGGTACGCTGGGCCCATGCCTGCATCGCCTTCGACTGGCTCGACGGTGGAATCGCCTGCCACGTCTGAACACCCGGCCTCGCCGAGTCAGGCAGCCGCCACCTTAACCCTGCACCGCGCCCGCGTGACCAGCGCGCAGCCCGCGCAGCCCACCGGACCCGTCGCAGCCCCAGCCAGCCAAAGCGGTGACCACCTGCTGATCGTCGAAGTGGACTCGTCGTCGATCTTCGAGCTGCCCGCCACCGGGGAGCTTCTGATCGGGCGAGCGCCTGACACGCAGATCCGCTTGCGCGATCCGTCGTCGTCTCGCCTGCATGCGCGCCTGTCGATGGGGCCCAAGGGGCCTGTCTTGACCGACCTAGGCAGCTACAACGGCACGCGTGTCAACGGCGAGCGCATCGCAAGCCCGCGCCTGCTGCAGCCAGGGGACACCATCGCCATCTGCGATGTCGTGCTGCTGTATCGCCGTCGCCAACCCGCAGCGCTTTTGCGTCCGATTCACGACAGCATCGCCCCCCTGCGCGAGCGCCTGGAAGAAGAGCTCGATCGCGCGCAGACCGGATATCGCACGCTGTCGCTTGTCGTCGTCGATCTGACTGGCCTAGCCGAGGTGGCCAGCCATTTGGCACAGGTTGCGGCGCAGCTCTCGCCCAGCCTTCGCTCGATGGACTGCGTAGCGCAGGACGGCGAGCGCCGCCTGGTGCTGCTCTTGCCCGAGAGCATCGCAGCGCAGGCGGTGGCCTTGGCGCAGGTGCTGCTGCAGCGCATGGCGACCCTTACTCCGGGTGCGCGGGCGGGCGTTGCCTGTTTTCCCGACGACGGTCAGGACAGCGCCAGCCTGCTCAGCGGCGCGCATGCCGCAGCCGACAGCGCCCCTGCCCTGCAGGTTCGCACGGCGAGCAGCGCCGTCACCCGTCTGCGCGTTGGCGAGCACGAGATCCTGCTTGCGGACGCCGCGATGCTGCGCCTGTACGCGCTGCTGGAACGGCTGGCCGTCAGCGAGCTGCCCGTGCTGATCCACGGCGAGACCGGCACAGGCAAAGAGCTGGCAGCTCAGGTCTTACACAGCCGCTCGTCTCGACGAGACAAGCGCCTGGTTTCGATCAACTGCGCCGCCCTGCCCGAGAGCCTGGCCGAGAGCGAGCTGTTTGGTCATGAGCGCGGCGCCTTCAGCGGGGCCGTGGCAACCAAAGTGGGACTTCTGGAAGCGGGGCATGGCGGCACGGTGTTTCTCGACGAGGTCGGCGAGCTGCCGCTGAGCCTGCAGGCCAAGCTGCTGCGCGTGCTTGAGAACAAGCGCCTGGTGCGCGTCGGCGATACGCGCGAGCGACCCGTCGATATTCGCATCGTCGCGGCCACCAATCGCCACCTGGACGCCGAAGTCAAAAGCGGTCGCTTCCGGCAAGACCTGTACTTCCGCTTGGCCAGCGCCGTCATCGTGCTGCCTCCGCTGCGCGAGCGACCGCGTGAGCTGCCGATCTTGGCGCGGGCCTTTTTGGCCCAGGCCAGCGCCAAGCTGGGACGCGAGCCGCTGCTCTTGGCTCCGGCGGCGCTTGAGCGCTTGCTGCGCTATGCCTGGCCAGGCAACGTGCGCGAGCTACGCAATGCCATGGACTACGCCGCCGCCGTGGTCAGCGAGCCCATCGTCGAGACCGAGCACTTGCCGCCGGCCATCTTGAGCGCCACGGCACCACCGCAGCCGATCCGTCAGGACCGCCTCGAAAGCCACGAGACCCAGGCGCTGCCTCTGGCAGAAACCCCGTCGCTGACTCAGCTTGCGCGGGCCATCTTGCGCATCGATGCGCCCGACAAGCTGGCCGCCATCGAAGACGCCATCGTGCAGGAAGCGCTGGTACTTACCGACGGAAACAAGAGCGCCGCAGCCCGTCTGCTGGGGGTGCATCGCAAGGTCATCGAGCGCCGCCTAGCCAAAGACGCAGCGCCCAGCCCACCGTCGCGGGCCTAGTCAGTATGGACCGACCGGCTGACGGTCGCAGCGCAGTAGGTTACGTTGCGCGCCGTTGAGCAGAACCCAACGCAGAGCTACAAGCGACAGGAGCCGGTCGGTTCATACTGACTAGCGCCCAAACCACAGGCCAGCCTGCAGGTTCAAGCTGTGGAAGTCATATCCCGAGGCATCGGTCGCGGCGAGCTTGAGCATCGGCAGGTTGTAAAAGCGGTACGAGAACTCGAACGTCAGCTGCAGCCACTTGCGCAAGTGGACGTCCATGCCCACCGCCAAGCGCGTCAGGTGGCCGATGCCGCGGCTGTCGACGTCGCGCACCCAGACCTGCGTCGCCCCCAAGCCATAGGCAAAGAACAGACGGAAGCGCTCGCGCGGCCACAGCGCGTGCTTGACGTAGATGCCGTAGCCCATGCCCAAAAAGTCGCGCTGCCCGCTGTCGCCAAACAGGTAATAAAAGCTGGGCATAAAGCCGATCCAAGCCGGCCAGGACACGCCATCAAACCCACGCACCTGCCACAGCAGCGCGCCGTCGATGTTCAGGCCGTTGAGCGTCTGCGGCTTCATGTCGCCGGGCGTCCGGTTCAACGGCAGCGAATTCGCAGGCGTATACGTCCAGCCAAACGTCAGGAACAGGGCGCGAGGGACCGCCTTCGAGATAAAGATGGGTCGGATGGGTGGCGGCTTGGGCAGCGCCTCGCCCGCACCGGAAAGAAGCGGACTTGCCGGCTCTTGCGGCTTCGCTTCGGGGCCAGGGACGACGGGGACGACGGGCACCGCGGCCGGTTCCGTCGGGGCTGGCTGAATCGGCGGCTCGGCGGCCGGCATCGCAGGCGTCGTTGGCTGCTGCGCCGCCGGAGCCAAAGGAAGCGGTGCGCTTGGAGCCGCCGTCGCAGCCGGGGGCGTCAAGTCAGGCTGCCAGCGCGGCACCACCTGCGGAGCGGGCGTCTGCACCACCGGACCCGCCGCGGGCACAGCGCCCTGCGGTCGCTGCTGCGCCAGGCCAAGCGCCGGCCACACCATCAGTCCAAGCGCGATCAGCTGGGCCGTCCCTGGCTGCACCTGCGCTCTGCCCGTTCTGCGAAAGCACTGCGTCATGACTGGCGATCATCGCGTGATTCCGCCGGCCAAGGCAAATGTCTTGTCGCGCGCTGGAACGGGCGCGGGCAGAAACAGCTACCAGCTTGAAAGGCCCAGGCGCTGACTGGCCCAGTCGAAGAAGCGGCGGGCGCGCTCAGCATCGCGGGACTCGACGCTGGACTCCACGCAGCGGCCGTCTTCCCAATACGTCGCGGTCTTCCCGTCGAGCTCTGGGCGGATCGCCACGTCGACGAGGTTCTTGGCCGCGGTCTCGACCGAGGTCGCAAACGGCATCCAGCGCAGCACATAGAGCATGAAGAAGCGCATCAGGCCCTGCACGCTGTCCGCCGCCGTCCGCGGCACAAAGCCTGGGCAGATGGCATGCACACCGATGCTGTGTGCGGGCAAGCGACGGGCCAGCTCATAGACAAACCACAGGAGCGCGAGCTTGGAATTCTTGTAGGCCAGATCGTGCTGATAGCTGCGCTGCAGATCGGGATCCTCGAAGTCAAAGTGCGGATCCGGTCCGCGCAGACCCGGTCGATGCATGCGCGATCCGACACAGACGATGCGCGGACTCTTTCCGCGGCGCAGGTTGGGCAAAAGCAGGTTGGTAAGCAGCATCGGAGCCAGCACATTGACGCCGAGCGTCTCTTCAAAGCCGTCGACGGTGGTACGGCGCTGCCGGCTCTGCTGCATGATGCCGGCGCAGTGATAAAGGACATCGATCGGCCGATCCGACATGCTGCCGGCGAAGTCGCGAATCGAAGCCAGCGAGGCCAGCTCGATCACCACAGGCTCGACGCGCGACGCGGGATCCTGCGCCCGCAGCGTCGCACAGACCGCCTCGGCCTTTTCGCGCGAGCGGGCCGCGAGCAGAAGCGAATGCCCGTTTCCCAGCAAGCGCTCGGCCATGGCCCGCCCCAGGCCGCGGCTCGCGCCGGTCAGCAGAATCGTGCGCGACGTCATGCCGGCCCCCTAGAACTTGTGCAGGATCAAGCCGCTGGGTCCGACGACGTAAATGTCATTGCTGCCAGCGACGGCCAAGCCGGAAAACGGCTGCGTGGTCAGCGTCGGCTCGCTCTGCCACGAGCTGCCCATTTGCCGCAGGATGGTGCCGCGCGTGCCGGCGATCCACATCTCGCCGGTCGTGGGGTTCAGGCTGCCGGCGATTCCCGCGGCGCTGCCCGAGAGCTGCGAGATCGGTGACGACGCCCAGCTGCCGCCGTTCCGACGCAGGACCGCGCCCTTGCGGCCGAGGGCAAACAGGCTGTCCTCATTCGGGCCAAACACCGCCACCACGTCTTGCGTCGTCAGGCCGATGGCTTCCTGCGACCAGACGCCCCCCGCCCGTCGCATCAAGAAGCCATTGGTGCCCGCGACATAGGTGACCTGCGAGGCCCCCTGGCCAAAGCCCCAGACGGTAAGCAGCGTCTCGGTGGTGGGCATGCCGGCTGGCCCCGAGTCGGGCATCCATGCGCCGGCCCCGATCTTTTTGCCGATGCGACCGTTGCGACCGACCACCCAGACGCTGTCCGCGCCGACCCAGACGCTGGTCAGCTCTTCCGAGGTCAGCAGCACGCCCTCGACGGCCCACATGCCTGCCGGATTCTTTCGCAGGATGCTTCCTTGACCGCCGACGGCATAGACATCGGGCTCGGCACTTTGGCTGGCGGCATAGCCGAAGACGCCGTTTAGCTGAGCCATCACCATGCCTTGCGCGACCTGGGCCCACGTGCCGCTGTCGGGGGCGCCGCTGCGGCGCAGGACCAAGCCATCGTTGCCGACGGCGTAGATCTCTTGCGAGCTGCGGGCCCAGACTGAAGACAAGCTGGCCGCGGTCACGCGCGTCGAAAGCGACTCCCAGTTGCTGCCGCTGCGGCGCAAGATGGTGCCAGCGTTGCCGATGGCATACACCGTGTTCTGCCCGCCGCGCGAGCTGCCCCAGACCGCCGACAACAGCTCGTTGGTCATGCCCACGGCTTCTTGCTTCCACACGCCGCCCTTGCGCTGCAGGATCGTGCCCGCCGCACCGACGGCATACAGCTCATCGCCGCTGCCCCACAGGCCGGTGATCTGCGCAGTCGTCGGCGTGACTTCGGTCGACCACGTGCCGCTCTTGCGGACGACAAAGACGCCGCTGTCGCCGCCGGCAAAGACCTGTCCCGTCGTGGCGCCATCGCCCACCCAGACCGCGTTGAGCGACTGGGCAATCAGCGTATCCGCCTCGACGGTCCAGGTGCCGCCCTGGCGATGCACGATGCGGCCGTTGCCACCGACTGCATAGACCTCGGCCGAGCTGATGCCGCCAGAGCCAGCCACGCCCGCGAGCGCAAACAAGGTATCGGGCGTCACCCCCATGCCCTCGCGCGTGAAGCTGCTGCCATGGTTGCGTACGGCATAGATCCGGCCCGTTGTGCCGACGACGAAGTACTCGCCGGGGCTGGCCGTGGCCCAGATGGCGTTCAGGTTGCCGTCGCCCGTACCCAAGATGGGGTTCAGGTCGGTCCACGTGTTGTTCTGCCGTCGCAGCCCCAGGTCATACAGCCCCACGGCCACGACCGTTGCCTGCGCCCCGCTGCCCTGGCCATGGATCCCCAGGATGGTGCGCGCATCAAAGCTTGAGCTGCGCTGGATCTGCCAGCCCGTGCTGCCGCCGACCACGACGGTGCCGCTCTCGCCGGCCGCGTAGAGCTCGTCGCCGGCTGCGGTCTCGCCAGGGCTGCCCCAAAGCGCACGCAGGTTGTTGCCCTGGGGCCGCGGGCTCTCCCAGCGCCAGCCGATGGGCGTGGGCGGCATGCTGCCGTCGCGCATGTCGGCGCCCCCGTCCTTGCCAGCGTCGGGCTTGTTGGTGAGATCCCCCACCACGACCTCGGTACAGCCACTGGGCACGCCCAGGGCAAACATCGTCCCCAGCAGTCCCAGCCCACCGAGCGGCCCGAGGAGCCACTGCCGCGGCTTGCAGAGAATTGTGCGCATAGTGCTCATCGTTTTCGATGCCATCCGGGAAGTCAAGGCAGAGGGCGTACAGTAGCCCGTCTTTGTGACAAAAGGAGCCTAGGCCAGGCTCCAATCCATCCACACCCATCGGCTGGAGGCGGGCTGAGGCTCCTCGCTCTCCCCGACGGATCGCCACCCAGCGACCGGCCCCAGCGACCCGCCCCAACCACCCGCCCCAGCGACCCGCCCCAGCGACCCGCCCCAGCGACCCGCCCCAACCACCCCCTCCTGCCGCCGCGCCACCGTCGCAATAAATGTCGACCCAGCGCACCCGCTGCGCGGATAGACTGCGCCCATGGACGCGACGAGCGCGGATCGACGAGGGCCTGCCGTCCCTGGGGGCGACGACCCGCTGCAGCTCGGTCGACCGACGGGCGTGTTCGTGGGGCGGCGGGCTGAGCTCGACTGGCTCAAGGCTCAGCTCTGCGACCCACACGCCGAGCCGCGACCGATCGCCGTCTGCGCCCTGCAGGGCATGGCCGGCGTCGGCAAGTCGTACCTGTGCGACCAGTTCTATGGCGAAAATCGCGCCGCGTTTCCCGGTGGCTATCTGATCGTATCGCTGTCTCCGTCGACCCAGCCGACGCCGGACAGCCTGCTCGTCGAGCTTGCGGCCCGGCTGCGGCTGGATGCGCCGCTGGCCCTGCAGGCGTCGGCCGTCGTCGCCCGACTGCGCCAGCCACGGACGCTTCTGCACATCGAAAACGTCGACACCGAAGCACAGGCCACCGCGGTCGTGGACCTGGTGAGGCAGCTTGCGGGCTGCGCCGTGCTGGTCAGCGCGCGTCAAACGGACGTCGGTCTGTCGCCGAGCCTGCGCTGGGCGCGACTGCCCGTACCGCCGCTGCCCATCGACGATGCGCTCGATCAACTGTCCCGCGAGTTCCGCGCGCCGCGCACCGCGAGCGAGGCCGCGCAACATCGCCGGATCGTCGAGAAGCTCGGCGCCCTGCCGCTGGCCGTGCATCTCGCCGCCGGTCGGCTAACGCAAGGACTGCGGCTTGAATCACTGCTCGCCGACATCGAGCAGCGGGTGCTCGACAGCCGTGCCGCTGACCCCGGCGAGCGCAGCCGCGATCTCTTGCGCCGCAGCATCCTGTCCTCGCTGCAAGCCCTCGAACGAGCCGTCGACGCAGACGGCGACCCCGAGCTGTCGCGGGAACAGGTCACCCCAGCGCTTGCCGGCCTGGCCCATGGCCCCGCGGCGGGCGTCGGCGAGAGCCTGACCGTTGCGCTGCTCGGCCTGGGCGAGAGCAGCAGCGAGCGGTTGCTGGTGCGGGCGCGCGGCTATTCGCTCGTCGAGCGCACAGAATCCGCAGACAGCGTGCGCTGGCACCTGCACCCGCTGGTCGCCGCCACCCTGCGCCGCGCATCCCCGCCCCCTCCCGACGGAGGCCTGACCGCCCTGCGCACCTGGTTCCTCACCCGCCTGCCCCAGAGGCTGGGCGCCGCAAGCCACCAGCAAGCCGAGTACTGGCGCGCCATTCAAGCCGACGAGCCCGCACTCTTGCACTGGCTCGAAGCGCAGCCCGCCAGCGAAGCCGCCGAGACCGCACGCATCGGCTTTGTCTATGCCTGCATCCGTGGCCCCTATGCCACCTGGGGCGCCCTGTGCCAGCGCGGCCTGACCGTGGCGCAGACCCCAGATGAGCGCATCCCCCTCCTCAAGCTCCTCAGCGAAATGCAGCACAAGTCCGGCCAACTGGACGCCGCCCTGGCCAGCGCCCAGGAGGGCCGCGATCTGGCGAAGGCAAGCGGGGACCAAGCCGCCCACGCAATAGCACTGGGCCAACTCGCCGACATCTATCAGGCCCGCGGCCAGCTCGACGAGGCCCTGCGCATCCGCAAAGAGGAGCAACTTCCCGTCTTCGAAACGCTCGGCGACATCCGCTCGCGCGCCGTGACGATGGGCCAGATCGCCGACATCTATCAGACCCGCGGTCAGCTCGACGAGGCCCTGCGCATCTATCAGGAGAACATCCCCATCCGCGAGAAGTTGGGGGATGTTCGAGGACGCGCCGTGACGATGGGAAAGATCGCCGACATCTATGAGGCCCGCGGCCAGCTCGACGAGGCCCTGCGCATCCGCAAACAGGAGGCACTTCCCGTCTACGAAACGCTCGGCGACATCCGCTCGCGCGCCGTGACGATGGGCCAGATCGCCGACATCTATCAGGCCCGCGGTCAGCTCGACGAAGCCCTGCGCCTCCTTCGCGAGGAGGTGCTTCCCGTCTATCGAGCACTTAAGGCTCGCCGAGAAATCCTGGTGTGTGAGACCAACATCGCCCTCGGGCTCGTGCGGCGGAATAAGGAGGGCGACCGGGTGGAGGCTGAGGGGCTCCTGCGCCGAGCGCATGGCGAAGCGGTCGAGATGAGATTGCCGGAGGCCGATGTCATCGCCGGCATCTTGGCGACGAACTTCTAGCGCGCCCTGTTCTTCTGGGTCCGCTGCGGCCCGGCCTCGCTGGGGAAGCGGGGCATGGGCGGCGCGGCGCGGCAGGGGGCAGGGTGGCGCGGGGGATATGGCGGGGGCGGCCGGGGCTTTGGGGGTTAGTCGGCGACGGTGATTTGGACGACGTCGCTGGGTGGGGTGACTTCGCGGTCGTCGAGGACTCCGACGACGCGGTAGCGGCGCTGCTCGGGCTGGCCGGGGCGTTCCAGGGGGCGCAGGTCGTCGAAGGGCGGGCGGTTGTCGCGGCCAAGAAGCAGCCAGTGGGACTCGACGCCGCGCTGGCCATAGACATTGACGCCGTCGAGCGGCCCCTTGCGCCAGGTCACGACGACGCGGCCGGGCAGCGCGGCCAGCGACACTGGGATCTTGAGCTCGCCCAGGGCGACGGGCTGCGGCGTTGGGTTCACGATGCCCAGCGCCGCCTGGATCTCGTCGCTGCAGGCCGGATGCACGCGAATCTGCTCGATGCGCGCGAGGATCTGCTTGAGGCTGGCCGCCTTGAGCTCAGCCGTCCGCGCCACCGCCGCTCGCCAGTCGGCATAGGCCTTTTCGTCGTCGGCGATCGACTGACCCAGCGCCTCGCACAGGCCCTGCTGTTCTTTGATCGCGGTGGCATCCAGCCCAACCGTCTTGCCATGCGTCGCAAGCTGCGTGCGGTAGGTCACAAGCCAGCTCGCCAGGTCCGAGTCACTGCGCGGAAGAAATCGGCTCATCGCAAACATCCTTTCTCGATCGGGTCACGCTGAACCTCGGGGCCCCCCGGATGAGGGCATGCCCGGATATCAGCCCCCGCAACATAGGTTCGAAAATGACAAGCGCAAGGGCCCATCCACCGAATCATCCACAAACCCGTCCGATTTCGCCGTACGCAGCCGCCGTCCCGCCGTACGCAGCCGCCGTCCCGCCGTACGCAGCCGCCGTCCCGCCGTGCGCAGCCTTCGTCACGGCGTGCCGAGCCGCGGGTACGGCGTGCCGAGCCGTGGGTACGGCGTGCCGAGCCGCGGGTACGGCGTGCCGAGCCGCGGGTACGGCGTGCCGAGCCGCGGGTACGGCGTGCCGAGCCGTGGGTACGGCGTGCCGAGCTTTCGTTGCAGCAGGTCGAGCCTTGGTCACAGTGTGTCCGGTTGCCGCGGCTGTGGAGCCAGGTGCTGGTGTGAAGGAACCCTGCCTGTGCTGTGGGCTCGGGGCCTGCGTCAAGCTGGGTGCGGCGTTCCTTTCAACCGAGATCGCGGAGCGTGGGGAGTGTGGGTTGATGGGCGCTTCAAGCCGTTTATCGAACAGCCTCGGCTGTCGGGTTGTGCGGGCAGCCTCCCGCTGCCGGGGGATGTGAGAGAGAAACCGTCCGGTTTCCCTCTCGCGCTCTCCCATCCCTAGTTCCTTCCTTTTTACGAAACTTCCCGCCCATCTCCCCCCAGCCCCCTCTTCCGCGCCCGGAAGAGGGGGTTCCTTTTTCGCAACTTCTCGTCCCAGGGCATGCGCCCCGAAGTCCTGCAGCCCGTCTCGCGTGTCCCCATCTCATCGCCCATATCCGCGTCTTGCCCCCATGCTTCAAATGCCCCCCTTCGCTTGCGAAGGGGGGGTAGGGGGGTAGCCCATGGCTTAAGGCCACCTGCGCACTTCACAGCCTTCGCCGCAAGGAAAGGTGAGCGCGAGAGGAAAACCTTTCGCGGTTTTCCTCTCGCATCCCCCGGCGCTGTCAAGCGCCCCTCCGCGCGAGGCCGCGCCCCCACAAAAGCAGCCCTTGCTCGCCACCGACTCGCTCGATATCTTCCCCCCCTCTTCTTCCTTCTCTGTCAGTTCCTTTTTCTGTCCGCCGGAGCCTCCCATGTCCTCTTCTGCTGATTCCCGTCTTCCCTTTGCCCTCTACATCCTCGCCATCCTGCTGGGCCTAGCTCCCTGGCCGCGATCAGCTACAGCGCAGTCCATTCCCTCGGCCGCAAGCCACCCCCTACAACCCGGCGCCCCCTGCGGCTTCATCGCCCCTTGCACCCGCATCGGCGAAATCGGTCTGCACCTCACTGCCCTCTCTTCCCTGCGCACCGACAAGGATCGCTCCTTCGTCGATGTTCAAGGCCACGCGCGACTTTCGATCACATTCCTCGATCTCGCAGAAATCGGAACAACCTTCGCCGGGCACATCGGCCGCGATCGCAAGGACCGCTTCTTCGCCATCAGCTCGCCCGCGACGATCTACGCCCGCCTTCGCCTGTTGCCATTGCCGTTCCTCCGTCCACGCTCCGGTGGCTTCTTGCGCCTCGCTCTGCA
>JAEUJZ010000015.1 GCA_016794505.1 Myxococcales bacterium | reverse complement strand
TGAGCCAGGATCAAACTCTCCAATTAAGGTGAGATTTGCCTGGAATAACCTCGGTGAGACTTGCTCACTCAAAGTTCTTCAGGGGTATTTGCTACTTCTGTTTCCCTCTTCCCTTCTATTCAGTTTTCAACGGCCTGCATCTGACACGAAATGTGACAACGCAATATATTCCCGGTTGGGACCGGGTTTTGCGTTGCCACACCGGCGCTTCAGGTGACAAGGGATCTAAATCGGCACGCGGTGGGAGTCAATAAGTTTTTTGGAAAATTTTTTCAGTTCCGCTCTTTCCCGACGGAACGATGGGCTTTATCCGCACAACATCCGTTCTGCACAGGGTCGCGCTTGTGTCTTGCCAATCTCAACCAAGACGACATTTTTTGGACTGAATCTTGTGCGCAGGGCCATGCAACGTAGAAGGCCTCTGTCGATTGCCACGGGTAACGGACAGCGCGGACAAGCCTGCAGCGACGGAGCTTCGTCACGCGGATGCATGGCCACACAGGCTCTGACCGAGGAGGGCAATCGTGAAGCGGCTCAGTACCGCCTAGCCCCTGCGGCCATGCTGGCGAGCTGATGACTTCTTTCCTGCTTCGCCGGCAGGAGGAGGTTCCTCATCGAGGTTCTTCGGCATCTCAGGCGGGCGGATCGTGTCCCATTGCGGCGGGTCGGGCGCGACAAATCCCTCTTCAAAGCTCACTGCGGTACCACGAAGCTCATAGTTCGGCGACCATCCCCCCGGAGCTCGCCAGAAGTAGATGTCGACGACAGCCGCTACCTTCTGCCCGTCGGCTTCGCGACAGAGAGCCTCGAGGGCAGTCGTGAAATTCGGGCCGCGTCCAGCCAAGGATCGTACTCGCACGATTCGCCAATCAGCCCGCGCCGTTGGGTACACAGCAGCCCTGCAGCGGTGCTGTTCAAGAGGCGCTTGCAGCTGCCGGTTGGCCAAGTCGTGCTCTGTCGTGGGCTGGCCAGCCGACAGCGGGACCGTGCGCGATGCCGCGCAGCCGGCAGCCATCGTAGCTGTCCACAGAGCAACCCAGGCGATCGAGGCACGCTTCAGTGAGATCGGCTGCATCGCGATGGTTTCAGCCTATCAAATCGGCTCTCCTCAGGTAAAGCGGTGACGCACAGAGGTCGTTCGTCGACGCCTCGACAGCATCCTGGAGCGCTTGGCCCCGAGGCCCCCTGGCTTCAGGCCGCGCTGTTCTCAGGATCAGCACGCCCACCTCCCATCCACCTCGCTGGACCGAATCAAAGCCGCTGAGATATGGTTCCCGATCGAATGCACCGCGGCTCGTATCTTGACGGTTCACGGCGACGGCTATTGCACACCTTGGGTGTCCTTGCCCTGGCTCTGGTTTCTTTTGGCTGCAGCCGCGATGATCGCGGTCTGCGCTGTCCTCCGGGATCGCTGCTGGTCGCTTGCCGGCAGCGATGCACCAGCGACGGAGATTGCCTTGCACCGGCTCACTGCGATCACTTGACAAGTACATGCCAGCAACCAGCCATCTTGTGCGATCCGCTGGCTGGCATGAGTCGGCCCCCAGCAGATGGAGGCAGCCCGAAAAACGAGGACTGCCCGCACGGGCAAGAGTGTGACTTGATCACGCGAACCTGTGTCCCTTTGTCGGGTTCGGCATGTGGTCAAGACAGCGACTGTCGCATCGGTGAGCTTTGCGCAGGAGGAGCCTGCTCACCCGCTCTGGCGACCCGAAGCTGCCTGCGGGATATTGACTGCGCGGCTCCCTCGGTGTGTCGACTGACCGTGGCCAGTGGCAAGCTGGTGTCCGTCTGTGCATCTCCGCTGGGCCCATCTGAGGGAGGTGCCCGCTGTCGACAGAATGCAGAGTGTCAGAGTGGCTTGTGCCTGCGCAGCGGTGTCTGTTACGCCGCCTGCACCCCAGCCACCAGCAAGACAGACTGTCACGGTCGCGAAGCAGTGATCTGCGGTCGCGTTCCGCTCGCTCTACCGGGGAGCAGCACGGACGCACCACCGAGTTGGGTACAAAGCTGCACCTTAACTCCTGCTGCTTGTCAAAGCGACCGAGACTGCGAGCCCAGCGGGACTACCTGCCAGGCCATCGTCGATGCGGACCGCCCCACGCAGCTTCGCACCGTTTGCCTGTGGTCCCCAGGAGCGACCCATCCCGGCGGGCCCTGCACAAAGGACTCAGACTGCGCAACTGGGCTGTGCCAAGGCACCTTCTGCTTTGCTGCCTGTCGCAGTGCGACGGACTGTCGGCCGGGCTTTGCCTGCCGCATGGCGAGCTATCGCACCGATGGTCAGCGCGGCATGCTGCAGAGTTGCGTGCCCGCTCGCTCGTGCAGCTCGCGCATGAGCTGCCCCGCCAGCGACGAGACATGCGCTCCTCAGCCGTCTGCCGGCGAGGATAGCCTTGAGCTCGTCTGTACGCCTGGCCGGGGCCGATTGCCTGGTCAGGCATGCCGCTCACACCACGAATGCGCATCCGGCATCTGCAGCGATCAAGCCCTGTGCGTTGGCGGATGTGGAACAGACAGTGACTGCCCAGCAGGCCCTGGCGGCGAACCCGAGCTATGCCGACCGCAGATCACCCGGGTGCGAGGGGTCTCAGGCAAGATCAAGACCTGCCTGATCCCCCCTCTTCCGTGCCGTCGTGATGCAGACTGCTCGACGTCCGACGTCATCTGCAACCCATATAGCTCGCTCGACGACAGCACACGAATCGCGCCGGGCTGCGGCCCCGCGACGAACCCCGGCAAGCGAGGCGCAGGCTCGGCCTGCGTTCTTCCCACCGAGTGCAGGAGCGGTCTTTGCCTGATGAATACGCAGCCGCCGGTCTGCTACGGCATCTGCAGTCAAGACACCGACTGCGTGGCTGGCCGACGTTGCTATGCGGACTCGACGTGGTTTCTGACCAGCGGCACAGCAGGGGAAGCCAGCGCAACCTACGATGCGACGGCGTCTTGCTGGCCAGATGTCGGCAGCCGCAGGCCCTGCGTGGGCGATGGCTCGGGGATGGACTGCCCAGCAGGAGAGCTCTGCATTCTGCTTCCTGATGCGCGTCAGACCGCGTTTGTCAAGCGCTGTCAGCGTCCGCTGGGAAGCATGCTTCCCGGCGCACTGTGCGTGGAAGACAAGGACTGCCAAAGCGGTCGCTGTGCTGTGGCGATCGGCGCCACGAGCAGGCGTTGTATCGCACCCTGCTCAACAAGCGGACCGACCCCATGCAGCGCAGGAACCGGCTGCAAGACCGGAAGCCTAGAGATCCGGCCGGGCAAGACGGCCTCGCTGACCTTCTGCCAGCCCTAGCCACAATAGGATCTTGACATCACAAACTCATTCCGATACCTAAGTCGTCTCTTTACCTGCACTCTCTAGCGGAATACCGGCATGCCCACACTGATCAAACGCACGCAACAGACCACTCACGAGCGCGCCCAGGCGGATCGCCGCTGGCACATCGTGGATGTGTCCGGCTTGAACCTCGGGCGAGCGGCGACGCAGATCGCCCACCTGCTGCGCGGCAAGCACAAGCCCACGTTTACGCCCAACGTTGACTGCGGCGACTTCGTTGTCGTCCTCAACGCTCAAAAGGTGGCTCTCTCGGGCAACAAGCTCGAAGACAAGATTTATTACGACCACAGCCTCTATCTGGGCGGCATGAAGAAGCGCCCGGCCAAAGAGATGCTCGCCAAGCATCCCGATGAGGTGATTCGCCGTGCGGTGTGGGGCATGCTGCCGAAGGGCCCGCTCGGGCGCCGCATTATCAAGAAGCTGAAGGTCTATCCCGGTGCTGAGCATCCGCATACGGCCCAGCAGCCTGCTGCTCAGAAGCTTCTGACGATGCGCGGCTAACGCGCGCACCAGTGAACCGCGAGCCCTATCGCCAGATCGAGAGAATTCAAAATGGCCAAGGTCGAACGAAACTCCACCTATGCCACGGGGCGCCGCAAGCAGGCGGTCGCCCGTGTGTGGCTGATGCCCGGATCGGGCAAAGTGACCATCAACCAGCGCACCATCGATAACTATTTCGGTCGTGCCACCTCGAAGATGGTCCTGCGGCAGCCTCTAGAACTGACGGGCCAAACGGCCAACTATGACGTGTACGCCAACGTGGCGGGCGGTGGACTGTCCGGCCAGGCGGATGCCATCAAGTTGGGGATCACCCGCGCCTTGATGAAGATCAATGCCGGGTACCGTCCGCCGCTGAAGTCGGCTGGCTACGTGACCCGCGACCCGCGCGTGAAAGAGCGAAAGAAGTACGGTCAGCGCGGCGCGCGTGCTCGCTTCCAGTTCAGCAAGCGCTAATCGGATCACTCCGACACCGCCTACCGGCACTGCGGGCAGGAAGCGACTTCCCCGTTGCCCGCTGCCGATGGCACCGTCGTCGGCAGCCTATGCTCGCGCTCGAATACCGCATCAAGGACTTGGACAGCCGGGACAAAGACATCGACATGTCTTTGTCACCGGCTTTTGTTGCCGACGCGCTGCTCGGCATCGACGCCAGCCTCGATGCCTCGTCGCTACAGCTCGATGTGCGACTGAGCAAGGTCAAATCGACGGTGCTGTGCGACGGCTGGCTGCGCGGTCGCCTGCTGCTTTCCTGCCAGCGCTGCTTGGAACCCGCTGTGATTGATCTTGCCCACCGCGTTCACAGCATCTACGTTCCCGAGACGGATACGGTCGTCGAGAGCACCGATGGCAGCGACGAAGATCTGGACGAAGATGATCTGGACTATGCGCATCACAACGGCGAGGTCGTCGATCTGTGGCCGCTTCTGCGTGAGCAGATCATCCTGAGCATTCCGATGGCCGTGCTGTGCAAAGAGGACTGCCAGGGTCTGTGCCCATCTTGCGGGATCGATCGCAATCAATTGAGCTGCTCCTGCCAAGCTGGGCCGACGCTTTCCCCCTTTGCTGCGCTGCGCGATATCAAGCTGCCAAGCTGAGCATTTAACACCCCAAACACAGCGGCGCTGGCCGCGCCGATGCATTGAGGAGCTTTGGAACATGGCCGTTCAAAAACGTAGACAGTCGAGTGCTCGTCGTGATAGCCGCCGGGCGCAGTGGATGAAGATGGCTCCGCCAGCGCGCAGCGCTTGCCCGAACTGCGGAGCGACGCGCGTGCCGCACCGTGCCTGCGATGCCTGCGGCTGGTATGGCCCCGCCAAGACCGGACGCGTCGTGGTGCCACCGAAAGCGCAGGCTGCCGAAGCCGAAGAACAAAACAGCTAAAGGGAACGCTGCAGCCCGCCATCCGTGGCCCCGGTAACCATCGCGCTTGATGCAATGGGCGGAGACAACGCCCCCGGCCCAGAAGTCGCTGGGGCGGTTGCCGCTGCGCGTGCGCGAGGAACCAAGGTCGTCCTGCTCGGGGACGAGGCGCGGATTCGGCAGGAGCTTCATCGGATCGGGGGAACCGAGCACGATGTCTCTGTGCGCCACTGCTCGCAGGTCATCACGATGGATGACCACCCTGGGCAGGCCGTACGAAAGAAGCGCGATGCCTCCATGCGCGTCGCCTTCGAGATGGTCAAGCGAGGCGAGGCGCAAGCCGTCGTCTCGGCGGGAAACTCCGGTGCGATGCTGGCCTGCGGCCTGTTCATCCTCGGCCGTATCAAAGGCCTCGATCGCCCTGGTATCGCCGTCACGCTGCCGACGCTGGAACCCACCGGTATCGCCAGTGCCCCGCGCGTTGGTCAGTGTGTCGTCCTGGACACCGGAGCCAACATCGATTGCAAGCCGATCACGCTGGCGCAGTTTGCCGTCTTGGGCGCGACCTACGCCCGCATTCGCGAGCTAACGCCGAGGGCCCGGCCGCGCGTCGGTCTGCTCGCCAATGGTGAAGAGGCCAGCAAGGGCACCGCTCTATTGCGGGACGCCCATCACATCCTCAGCCACGCCGATTCCTACCAGTTCGACTATGCCGGCTTCGTCGAGGGTCGCGATATCTTCCAAGGCATCAAGCGCGCGGCCCCCAGCCAAGGCCCCTTACGAACCCATGCGTTGTCAACGGAACCGGCCACCGTGCAGGGCCTGGATGTCGTTGTCACCGACGGTTTTACGGGCAATGTCCTGCTGAAAACGGCGGAAGGCGCTGGCCGTTTCATCGCCGACTTGCTGAAGGCCGAGGTCATGCGCTCCTGGCTGGTCAAGCTGGGCGCGCTGCTGATGCGTCCGGCTCTCTTGCAGCTAAAGCGCATCGTCGACGTGGAAGCTCGTGGCGGCGCCCCTCTTTTGGGTGTAAATGGCGTTGCCATCATCTGCCATGGCCGCTCGGGCCCGCGAGCGATCACTCGCGCCATCGAAGTCGCCGAGGAACAAGTCGCAGCCGGTCTGCTGCCGGCCATGACCCAAGCGGTCGCTTCCCATCGCACTGTCTTTGAGCAGCTTGCGGCTTCTCGCGCTGCTGTCCCTTCTGCAAACGACGAGCCCGGCGAGCGCCCTGTCGCTCTGCCTGGCTCAGACGGAACCTTGCCGAAATGAACACGCCCGAACGTACGCCCGCGCTCCGTCGAGCCAAGATCCTCGGCACAGGGCGCGCCGTCCCCGAGCGCATCCTGACCAACGATGACCTAAGCCGCATGGTCGACACGTCCGACGCGTGGATTCGCGAACGCACTGGCATTCGCGCCCGGCACGTCGTCAAGCCAGGCGAAGCCGCGTCCGATCTGGCCGCTCAAGCGGGCTTGCGTGCCTGCGAAGCGGCCGGCGTCGATCCAGCGACCATCGACTGCGTCATCTGCGCCACGATCAGCGCTGATATGGCCTTGCCGTCGTGCGCTGTCTTTGTGCAGCGCAAGCTCGGCGCGGCACATGGCTGCCCGGCCTTTGATCTCAGCGCGGCCTGCGGTGGCTTTTTGTATGGCATGGCCGTCGCCGAGGGCCTTCTGCGCAGCGGTCTGTATCGCCGCATCTTGCTGTGCGGCGTCGAGGTTCTATCCGGCTTTGTCAACTGGCAAGACCGCGCCACCTGCGTCCTATTTGGCGACGGAGCCGGGGCCGCCGTCCTGACCTTGGCCAGCGAAGAAGAACAGGAAGAAGGCCGTGGCATTCTGTCGGTTCACCTGTTCGCCGACGGCACACAGGCCGAAGCCCTGTGCATTCCCGGTGGTGGCTCGCTGCATCCGACCAGTGCCCAGACCTTGGCCGAGGGCAAGCACCTGATTCACATGCAGGGCAAGGTCATCTTCACGCATGCCGTGCGCAACCTGTCGTCCGCTTGCCAGGCCGCGTTGAGCAGCCAGGGACTCAAGCCTGGCGACATCGATCTGGTCGTCGCTCACCAGGCCAACCTGCGCATCCTCGAAGGCGTCGCGCAGCGGCTTGGGCTGGGGATGGAGCGCTTCTACATCAACATCGATCGCTACGGCAACACATCCTCTGCTTCGGTCCCCATCGCACTCGACGAAGCTGTGCGCGCTGGCCGCATCAAGCGCGGCGATCGCCTGCTTTTCTGCGCGCTGGGAGCCGGCCTAGCCTGGGGCGCGGCCGTGGTCCGCTGGTAGCCTTTTTCGACGGAGAATCGCCCGCGATGATCGCCTTTGTCTTTCCTGGCCAAGGATCGCAGCAGGTCGGAATGGGTCGCGCTCTATACGATGCCTATCCCTATCTGCGCCCGCTTTACGACGAAGCCGATGCCGCCCTGTCCCATCCGCTACGTCTCTTGTGCTTCGAGGGTCCCGAGGACGAGCTAACGCGCACCAAGTGGACACAGCCTGCGCTGCTTCTGACCTCGATCGCCGCGGCCACCGTGCTGGATCGCGAGCTTGGCCTGCGCCCGACGCTCGCCGCTGGTCACTCGCTGGGCGAGTACTCGGCGCTGGTCGTTGCGGGTGCGCTGCGCTTTTCCGATGCCGTCCGCTTGGTTCACCTGCGCGGTCAGTTCATGCAAGAAGCCGTGCCCGAAGGAAAAGGGGCGATGGCCGCCGTCGTCGGACTCGATGCTGAAAGCGTGGCGCAGATCTGCGCGCAGGCCCAAAGCGGTGATGAAAGCTGCCAGCCTGCCAACGAAAACGGCGCCGGGCAGATTGTCGTCTCGGGGCATCGACCTGCCGTCGAGCGCGTGGTGGCTCTGGCCAAAGCCGCGGGCAGCAAGCTCGTCAAGCTGCTGCCGGTGAGCGCCCCGTTTCACTCGGCGCTGATGCAGCCAGCGGCCGATCGCCTGGCAGCCGAGCTTGCCGTCGTGCCGATCGCTGCGCCGCGCTGCACGGTGCTCGCGAATATTGATGCCGAGCCATACCCAAGCAGCGACGACAGCGGCGAGGCCGTGCGCAGCCGCTTGGTGCGGCAAGTCGCAGGGACGGTGCGCTGGGAGCGCTGCGTGCAAAAGCTAGCAGCCCTGGGCGCGACCGCCGTCGTCGAGGTGGGCCATGGGCGCGTGCTGTCGGGCATGGTCAAGCGCATCACCCCAGGCCTGCCGCTTTATGCCGTTGGCCAGCCCGCCGACTTGGAGGCGCTGCGCTCGCTCCCCACACAGGCCACACGCTAGCCAGAAGCCCGGCTCGCCCCTTTTCCGCTTTTTCAGGAGACCCTCCCATGACCGAGACCCAAAGTGCTCCTTCTGCCCGACGAGTGGCCCTGGTGACCGGTGGCTCACGCGGCATTGGGCGCGCGATCGCTCAAGCCCTGGCTCGCGATGGCCTGTTTGTCGTCATCAACTACCAGAACAACCGAGCCGCTGCCGAAGAGACTCTGGCCTCGCTCGGCGGCCCACAGAACGGCCGCTTGCTGCCGTTTGATGTCGCGGATGAAGCGGCGGTTGACGCCGCAATCAAGAGCATCGCTGAACAAGAAGGTCGCCTGGATGTCTTGGTGAACAACGCCGCTGTCGCCGTCGATGGACTGCTGCTGCGCACCAAGACCGCCGATTTTATGCGGGTGATCAACACCAACCTGTCGTCGGTGTTCTTTCTCTGTCGAGCGGCGTCGCGCCTCTTGCTCAAAGCCAAAGAGAGCGGGCGCATCATCAACCTTACGTCGGTGGTCGGCGAGACCGGCAATGCCGGGCAGGTCAGCTACACCAGCGCCAAGGCTGGGCTCCTTGGGCTGTCGCGAACTCTGGCGCGTGAGCTTGCCTCGCGCGGGATCACGGTGAACGCGGTATCACCGGGATACATCGACACCGACATGACGCGCTCGACGCTGACGGAGGAAATGCGCAAGCAGCTAACGGCGCAGATTCCCCTGGGTCGAACGGGCAAGCCCGAAGATGTCGCCGAGGCGGTGGCGTTCCTGGCCTCGCCGAAAGCGGGCTACATCACCGGCCAGGTTCTGCGCGTAAACGGCGGCCTACTGATCGGCTGACCGCGCAGCCAACCACCGACTGTTCCGACCCTTGCCAGCGCGCCTCGAAGCAGCCTGCGCGATCGCAACCACAAGCGCGTGCTTCTCGCTTTACCTCAGGCGTGCGCTCTTGTTACATGCTCTAGGTCTATTCGTCACTCGAACACCCCCTGGTAACAGGAGTCCCGAATGTCCATCGAGTCCATCGAAGCCAAAGTCAAAGAGATCATCTGCAGTCAGCTCGAAGTGTCGGCCGAAAAGGTCAAGCCCGAGTCGAGCTTTATTGACGACCTCAAGGCCGACTCTCTAGCCGTCGTCGAGCTTGTACTGGCCCTAGAAGAGGCCTTCGAGATGGAGATCCCCGACGAGGACACCGAGCAGATCAAGACCGTCGGCGATGCCATCTCGTACATCAAGAACCACAAGAAGTAAGACCTACGCGGCGAGCCCGCCTGCCGTCGCTCGCCGCATCCCCCGCCCTCACCCCACCTGCTGCCCTCCGCTAATCCGCTGCGCCGTACGCACTTTCGGACGCGGTATCGCCATACGCCATCGCGCCCGGCACGATGCGCTGATCCGGCGGCACCTCTAGCTCGACGCGCGGTGCGTCGAACCACATGCCTTCCAGGTCATAAAACTCACGCAGAGGGTGATCGAAGACGTGTACCACTACATCCCCATAGTCTAGAAGTGCCCAGCGCCCCTCTCGCACGCCCTCGGCCCCGACGGAACGATAGCCCTGCTCGGCCATTGTCTCGAACACGCTCTCGGCAATCGCCTTGGCGGCACGCGGCCCTGGGCCCGAGACGACGAGCAGGTAGTCCGTGTAGCTTTTCTGCTCACGCAGATCGAGAAGCACAGGCCCCAGTCCCTTTTTGTCGATCGCTGCCTGCGCAGCACACATCGCTTTTTCGAGCGAGCGCGCATCGGCTTGTGCTCGCTGCGCCGCGACGGCGGGATCGATGCTGGGACTTGCGCTGGTGCCGGATCTGGCTGCCTGCGGCAGGCTCTTTGCTGCGGGCTTGCTCGACGCCTTCGCTAGCGCCTTGGGAGGAGTGGAGGACGACTTCTTCGAGGCTGAGGTTTCGTTTGACAATGGGACCTCTCGGCTACGTTGCTTCGGCGCTACGGCGAGGCCTCGCGCCATTTCTTGTCGAAGCTATGTACCACACTCGCGATGTATCGCTGCGCTGACACATCACGGAACAGCGTACGAGCCTGCTGTGACAAGTCGGCCAGATGAGGCAGTGCTCCCGTCGGTGATCTGCCGATCTTGGCCAAGGCCCAGCTCGGTACGGCCTGCAGAAGCTGAACGCCGTGCTCGACGACGTTTTGCAGCAGCGACGCCGTAATCTGCCGCTGCGCCGCCGACACCGCATGGTCGGTCGCTTCGCGCAGACGCCGGGCATCGCGATCGCTGATCACCGCTCCGACGCTGTGCCGCGCGCAGTAGTGATCCAAGACCGTCGCCAAGTGAAACGCACGACTGGATTCTTCCAGGCCGCGCAAGATGGTAAAACCGATAAACAGCCGGCGCAGGCGACCTGTCTTGCGCACCGCGGCCAAGAGCCCACCGACGATCGACAGCGCCGACAAGCGCTGCGCCTTGGTGCTTGTGACCAGTAGCTCTTCGACGGCACCGTCCTCGATGTCCAGATGCCACAGCCCGACGACGTGGTGAATCAGTCCGCGCTGCAGCGCCGGCACCAACAGATCACCAACTGCCGGAGCCGCCGTCGCAGCACCGATCAGCGCGCTGCGCATCAAGATCACCCCGCGGTGCGCACGCAGATGCTCCGCCGTCTCGGAATCGGCTTGGGTTTCGCTTGCTGCATCCCCGCTTTGAGCGTTGACAGACACGATCCTGCCTCCTCTGCCAAGCACTGCTAGGGTCGGCCAGCACCGACACTTCCTTGCAGTCCGTTGAGCAGCTCTTGTTTTTCTAGGGTTGGGCGTGGCCGCATCGGCGGATCGACCCACTCGCTGGGCACCTTGATCGCTTCCACCTTGTTGCCCAAAGCCACGACGCGAAGCTCGTGCTGCGCCTCGACCTGAACACGCTCGCCTTCGACGCTGGGCGTCCCTGGAGGGGCCGGCCCCCGAGGCGCCTGAAAGCGCACGCTGAGCTTGAGCTCAAGCAGCGTGCCACGCTGACGATCGACGACGGCTTGACCATCGATGGCCTCGACGATCACGCTGCCCCGCCAAGCCTTGCCCGGTGCGTCGACGGCTCGTCGCGGCGCCACTCCATCTTGACGGGACAGCGCGACAGCCCAGGCCGGTCGCCCCAGGCGCGTGGTCTCGCTTGGCGGGCTCAAATACAGCGACGAGGCGACCGTCTCAAGCAGCGAAGCCCCCGACTCATAGGCAACAGCCCGCAGCCGCTCGACTTCGTCTCCTTCAGGCAGGCGGCGCACAAAGGGTGCATGCGCCAGGCGCATGTACAGGTGCTGCCCCTCGACGACGGCTTCCATGCCATAGCCGTGATCGTTCTGGTTGCTTAGGTGCAGCCCGCCTCGCTCGTCTTGCTCGACCAGCCTCTGCTCTTCGAGCGTCGCGGGGGCGCTTTCCCAGCCAGCGCCGCTTTCATACGGTTGCACAGGGCTCTCGGCACGGAACCCAGCCGTCACATCAGGCCCCGCCTTGGGCGACGACAACGGCGTCACCGTGTAACGAGTAAGCGACTCGATGCGATGCGGTCCCAAGCGGCTCGCCACTTCGCTGTGCGGAACGCCGACCACTTGCAGCAAAACCTCACTGCGCGTCAGCGACCTGCCGTCAGACAGAAGCGATCCTGGGGCGACGTTCGAGGCGCTCGCGGGTCCACCGCGGTGACAGCCGCAAAGGGCGGTCAGAGCCAGGGCACAAGCCCATGTGCTGTTTCGTCGTTGCCGCTGAGGCATCCCGGCGCGAGTAGCTCTGTTTTCCAGCGCTGTCAATACCCTCGATGTAGGCGGCATCGGTATCGAGAGAAGCGTGCTCAACGTGGACGCTTGCCCTTGCCAGTCGCTGCGTTTCCAGTGACCGCGCAGCCCGCGATCGAAAAGCTGGCGCGACTGACTACACAGCTAGCCTTGGCAGGCGAGCCGGCGCAGCCTTTGTACGGGCTGACGAAGTTGTCGCAGACAAACGTGCCGGTGATGGTGGCGCCACTGGTGCCGTACTGCAGGCCGCCGTCTTGGCCAACCTCGATGGTGCAGCTTGCGTCAGGATGCGGTCCGCTGGGGCCGTTCCAGTCCATGCACAGGCTGCCTTCCCACTTGCAGATCGGCTGCCGCAGCTTGGCCGTGCCCAAGCTGATCTTGCCCAGAGCCGACGTGTTGTACGTGCCCGGCCCTTTGTAGTCCGTGATCGTCAGAAGAAACGTTGGGCACTCGGCCGCCGAGCCGTTCGAGAGCACCAGCGTCTTTTCTTGGCGATTGAACTCACACTTCGATGCTTCGACGGTGAGCACGCCCTTGCCCTCGACGCCCTGGCTGTGCGGCGGCCCACAGTCAAACGTGATGCGCGCCTGATTGCTGCCGTTTTGTACCGCGTCGGCGATGACGTCCTGGCGCTCACCCGTCGAGTCGATCAGCGGATTGACTTTGGGAACTTCCTTGGGCGGCAGCTTCGGTGGCGGCGGCTTGGGACAGCCCGCGCTAGCCAGCCAAAAACCTGAAATCGCCACAACATGCAGCCCCCACCGAAGCATCCTGTGCAGATCAGCCATGCGGTCGATGGTAAAGCAATTTGCGAGCGCGGGCCACGGCGATCACTCGTCGTCTTCGGTCTCGCTTTCGACTGACCGCGCGCCTTCGCTGTCTAGCTGCCACTTGCGCAGAAAGGCAGCCCGCGACGAAGCATGCTCCTGGGTCACCTCGGCCGAAAGATCTTCGTCGTCGGGCCAGATCTCGCCAAAGGGCATGTTCTGCGGTGTGTGGAAGCGCGGTGCATCATCGGGACGATAGGGCAGCCAGCGGCGGCTGAGCAGGCGGCGACGACGACGCTGCTCGGTCACCATCGCCACCACGCTGGACCCGATCTCGGGCAGAGGCTCGCGCACAAGACCCTTTTTCGCCTCGCTGAGAGCCCTCTGGCCAGCCGGATCGCGCTCGGTGTCATGCACGGTGCGTTCGACGAAGGTGGGCCGACGCACCGGGCGATAGATATCGCGCAGGATCGCCTGCGGCACGCGCTGCGCCAGATCCTGACGCAGCTCATGCGGAGCCTCGCCCCCCTCGCGAATCGTCAGATAGCCGACGTGCCAGTCGTGCAGGACGTCGTCAAAGTGCGTCTTCTGCAGGCGAATCGCCTGCGGCACCTGGGAAGACGGCAAGAGCCGCGGCTGCAGCCAGCGCTCGATGCGTTGCAGGATGCGCGGATCGGCATCGCGGCGGATCCGTCCGTTGAACTGCTCGTGCGCGGCTCGTTCTTCCGGGGTTAGCTCGCGAATCTCACCGAAGAACAGGTTCATGACCCACCCGCCTAGCTATGTAAACAGCACGTGCAGCAGCAAGCCCAGCGAGATGCCCAAAAGCGTCCAACCGACCCAGAACAGCGGCTTGGGCTTTGCAGCCTGGCCATTTCTCTTGGGAGCCATGGCTTGCTGTCGCGCTGCCAGAGCGGCAGGAGATAGCGACATTCCACCCGCAGAGCCCGGCATAAAGACCGTGCTGCTGATGCCCCCACCTGATGCGTCGATGGCCTGCGTTCGGCTGGCTACTCCGGCGGCAGGCGATGCCGGCAGGTTGGGTGCTGCCTGCCCATAGACGGTCTTCTGCTCGGGCGTGGCGGGCCCAGCGGTCGCCGGGGGTGGACCAGCAGGCGGCGGCGCCGCCATGGGCGGCGGGCCGGCAGGCGGTGGACCGGCAGGCGGCGGGCCGGCAGGCGGCGGGCCGGCAGGCGGTGGACCGGCAGGCGGTGGACCGGCAGGCGGTGGACCGGCAGGCGGTGGACCGGCAGGCGGTGGACCGGCCGCAGGCGGCAGACCGGCCGCGCTCGCAGCACCCACGTTCTGGACTGGCTGAGCGCCCGAGACACGGGGCGGCGAATCAACGGCCGGCAGCCCCGTGCTCGGCGTCTGACCGGGATACAGCTGTTCCAAGACCTGCATGCACTCACGGTGCATCTCATCGGCGCTCTGTTGCCGACGGTCTGGTGTCTTTTCTAGCGCCTTCATGACCAGCCGAGCGACCGGCTCGGGGAAGCCGACCAGCGGCGCTGGTTTTTGCCGCAGGTGCATCATGACGACTTCCATGGGCAGCGCGGCTTCAAAGGGCGGCTTGCCCGTCAGCATCTCGTACGCGACGATGCCGCAGGCATAGATATCCGAGTGAGGCGAGAGCTTGACCCCGCGCGCTTGCTCGGGGCTCATGTACGCGGGCGTGCCAAACACTGTACCGGCGCGCGTCTGCTGCGCGTTGTCTTCCATCTTGGCGACCGAAAAATCGAGCACCTTGACGAAGTCACCACCGCCCTTCATCTCGACGAGGAAGATGTTGTCGGGCTTGATGTCGCGGTGAATGATTCCCTGCCCGTGCGCTTCCTGAAGGGACTGGCAGACCTGTGAAAGGATGCGCAGCACGCGCTGCGGCGGCAGCTTGCCCAAGCGGACGATCTCGTCGGACAGCGCGCGGCCATGGAGGAACTCCATGGCGATGAACAGCAGGCCCTCTTTCGTTTCGCCGAAGTCGATCAGGCGCACCGTGTTGGGGTGATCCAGTCGAGCGGCGGCTCGGGCTTCGTTGTGGAAGCGCTTGACCCAGGTCGGATCCGACGAGACGTGCGCCCCCAAGACCTTGATCGCAACCGTGCGATCGACGGTGATCTGCTTGGCTTTGTAGACAACGCCCGTGCCACCCTCTCCGATACGACTCAAGATCTCGAAGCGGTCGGCGAGGACTTTCCCGACCAGAGGATCTTGTTGGCCCGGCGTGGACATGCAGCCTCTCCTGAATCAAGTCAAACAGACCAAAAAAGCCAGCCCTCGCAAGAGGGCCGGCTCGCTATCGTTTCTGAGTCAACACGCAGGACCCGCGCGGATCGCTTCGGCCCTGCCGCCTACTTCAGGAAGAAGACGGCGCGGTTGTTCTTGCCGATCGACTTGACGTTCGATTCAGCGACGGACTTGCCATCATCCAGCACTTTCGTCACGCGGAACGTCCCACCGGCCAAGGGCTCGCGACCCGACTTGCCGGCGAGCACTGTTCCCTCGGTCCCCGTGCGGACTCCGGCATTGCTGCCCTTGTCGATGACCAAGACGGCCTTGTCGCCTTCGCGCGTGAACTGGATGATGCGACCCTCGGTGCCCTTTTCGGCCTTTTCTTCGATGGTCTCTTCCTTGGCCGGCGCCTGATCCGGCTTGCTGGGCTTCGGACGCGAGGGCTTCTTCCCCGGTTCGACGGGAACGTTCTCGACCTTTTCTTCCCACGTGCAGATGACCGTGAAGTCCGACTCATCCTTTGGCTGCGCGGCCTGTA
This sequence comes from Myxococcales bacterium, assembly GCA_016794505.1. Taxonomy (GTDB): domain Bacteria; phylum Myxococcota_A; class Polyangia; order Palsa-1104; family JAEUJZ01; genus JAEUJZ01. The sequence goes on along the minus strand of JAEUJZ010000015.1, from coordinate 23,281 downwards.
CCCGCACGAAGTACGTGCCAAATTCCTCGATCTGCACCGCCAGCTTCTTCAGCTTGTTTGGCGCCGGGCCCGGCGAAAACTGGATCTGCGTGCCGAGGCTGTTGAACAGGTCGATGTTCAAGTCGGCCCCGGTGTTGTCGATGCGAAGCTCGCAGTCGAGCGTGTTGTTCACGCTCGGAACCGAGATCTCCAGGCGCTTCCACTTGGTGCGCACCAGCTTCGGCCAGCTGACCGAATCGGTCTCGGGCTTGTTGATGTACATCATCTTGGCGCCGCCGCGTTTGGCGTCCGGGCCACTGTTGGTGTCGGGATCGGGTCCTGGCTTGTTGTTCCCCACGTTCTTGGGGCAGCCCGCGTTTGCGCCAATCAGGACCACGGCCGCAAGCACCATCCGCAGAAGTTTCGCACGCAGCGCCATCTCGTTCTCGCCTCAGCTCAGAGTAAAAGGAGTGTCGTTTTCATGGCGACCCGCCTCAGGCACAGGCCGCTGTCCTGCTTCGCGCCGCCCTACTTCTTTTCCTTGGGGATGTAGAAGCGGTTGTTCTTGCCCAGCGGCTTGCTCAGGTTCGTCGTCGCCACGGACTGCGCATCGCCGGTCACTTTGGTGATCGTGAAGCTGCCACCTTCTAGCTTCTCGCCACCGTCGCTTCCGACGAGGATATAGCCCGTCATGCCGACGCGCACCTTGGCCTTGGTGCCCTGGTTCAGGTAGAGCGTCAGCTTGCCCTCTTCACGAATCGACTGAAGGATCTTGCCCTGGATGGCGCCGGTAGGAATCGTGTTCCCGCCCCCTTCTTCCTTGGCCGCAGCCGGGGCCGCCGCAGGTGCAGCCGGCGGTGGAGCCCCAGGATATGCGCCCGGCGGTGGATACCCACCCGGAGCCCCAGGAAACGCGCCCGGCGGTGGATAGCCGCCCGGAGCCGCACCAGGGAATGCGCCCGGCGGTGGATAGCCGCCCGGAGCCGCGCCCGGAGGAGCCGCACCCGGCGCCCCAGGCGCCCCACCGGCAGGCGCGCCACCCGCAGCGCCACCGGCCGCCGCCCCGCCCGCAGCGCCCCCGCCGCCTTCGTCTTTCTTGTCTTTCCCGAGCACAGCCACAGGCGCAGCCAACGGCCCGCCCTTTTTGGTCAACAGCGTGACGGTGTAGACCGTCGCGTCGGCCTTGCCCAAGGCATAGATGCGCGCGTAGTAGACGCCCGGTGTGTCGACGCGCAGCAAGACTGTTTTCTGCGGCACGCCGCTGCGACCCGGCGACTGCACGACCTGCTTGCCCGTCTGGTCGTAGATGTCCAGGTTCAGCTCGACGCCACCCTCGTCCCAGTTCAGTTCGAAGGTGACCCACGCTCGCGCTGGAATCTTGCCTAGGTCATACGACTTCCAGTCCATGAGATCGCCATTTGGCATGTTGATCTCGTCGTTGACTGGCTGGTTCGGCTTGGTGACCTTGGCTTGCAGGCGCTTGCCGTCGTCGTCTTCCTTCTTTTCGCCGCTGCCACCGGACTTGCCATCGCCCTTGCCCAGCGCCTTGTCGGCTTCTGACTTGAGGTCGGTGCCGATCTGCTTCGACGCGTCGACGGAGCCTTTGGTCCCGCTGACCGTCGTGTTGGCGCTGTCGATGCCACCCTTGACGGCGTTCGATGCAGCACAGCCGCTAGAGAGCACCGCTAAGCCAGTAAGTCCGATAACACTTCCAAAGACAGATGAAAGTAACCGACGTGTTGCGTTTCTGTGTGCGTGCGACATGCGGTTCCTGTCGTGAGGGCTCTGGTTGTTGCTGACTAGCCTAAGAACCTCGCCTAGTTGCCAGCTTAAAGACCGCTGGTCGTAATCATACGCCAGTCGTTCCGTGGCGGCAATCACTCTATTTTTCGCTCGTCTTGTGGCCTTTTGTCCGTGTTGCGCCCCCACTCGGCCGACGAGCGTAGCCCTTTAGAACGCCCACCTTAGCCGCTTCGATCTGTGCCCCGGCGTGCAAAGTCGGCGTCCGGGATGACCGCGACGCGCAGCGGCCGCTCAGCCTGGACGTACAAGACCCCACAAAGGGATGTCATCCACGCCACGGCTGGAGTAGGCTGCGCCCATGAAAACTCACCGACGGACTAAAGGCATGACATGGGCTGTGCTGGGTTTCCTGGCGCTGGGCGCAGCACTGTTTTCCCCAGATCACGCGCTGGCCGCGTCGCACAAGAAAGCCGACGGCACGTCCGAGCGGGCAGCCGGGACAAGCGACGCCAAAGCCAGCAAGGGCCGCAGCAAAGGAGCGCCCGTCAGCAAGCTCCATTACCTGCGCATCGGCAAAGGTCCGGCTGTGGTCTTTCTGCACGGCATGGGGGGCGATCTTTCGTCGTGGGTCGAGGAAGCGCAGCGACTTGAGAAGACCCACACCGTCGTGCTGATCGACCTGCCGGGCCACGGCGCATCCGCCATCCCGCCGCAGGGCATCGATCTGGTCGACATCGGTCGCGAAGTGGCGCTGATCGTGACCCACGAAAAGCTCGCCCCCGCGACGCTCGTCGGGCACTCCCTGGGGGCCGTGATCGCCGGCTATGCCGCACTCGCCGACAAGACGGTCGCGCGGTCGGTGGTGATGGTCGACTCGCTGGTCGATCCCTATCCAATTTCGCGCGAGGCGCGGGCCAAGCTGCGAGCCTCGCTCGATCGCAACCAAGCCCAGGCGCTGCGCGACTTCTTCGGCGCCGGCACCCGCGACGCTGGACAGCTTGACAAGATCGTCGCGGCCGCAACCCGCGTGAAGTCCAAGGTGTTTATGGGCTATCTCGACTTTGCCTGCGAGCGTGACGATCTGGCCGATCGCATCGCCGAGATCAAAGTCCCCGTCCACGCCATCGTCAGCCCGATCATGACGCAGGGCCGAAACGATCCGGCGCAGGTGCAGGCGATCTTGGGCCAGGCGGGCTTCAATGGTCTTTCCGACTTTTCCTGGGACTACCTCGACGGCAGCAAGCACTGGCCGCACTGGGATCAGCCCGATGTCTTCCACGCCATGCTCAGCAAGCACCTAGCCCGCGTCGAGGGCATACCAAGCGGCCGCCCCGTCGCCAAAGTCCCCGGCCCGACCAAGAACTAGCCCCGCGACCACACGTCGCTCCCAAAGGATCGCGCATGCAATTTCCCGAATACCGACCGCGGCGTATGCGGCGCAGCGAAGGTCTGCGGCGCATGGTGCGCGAGACCACTTTGTCGACGGACAACCTGATCTATCCGCTGTTTGTCTGCCCTGGCAAAGACACGCGACGGCCGATCGCGTCGCTGCCCGGTCAGGATCAGGTCTCCGTCGACCAGGCCGTCGAGGAAGCCAAGCGCTGTCAAGACCTTGGCATCCCCGGCGTCATCCTGTTCGGTGTGCCCGACGAAAAGCGCAAGGACGCCGTCGGCAGCGAGGCCTGGAATGACAACGGCCTGGTGCAGCAAGCGGCCCGCGCCATCAAGCGCACCTGTCCCGAGCAGGTGGTGATTATCGACGCCTGCTTCGACGAGTACACGACGCACGGACACTGCGGTGTGGTCATGCCGGACAACGGCTGGCCCGATGTCGACAACGACGCCACACTGGAAAACCTGGCCCGTGTCGTCGTATCGCAGGCCAAGGCGGGCGCCGATCTCGTCGCGCCATCGGGGATGATGGACGGCTTCGTCACGGCCTGCCGCGAAGCGCTCGACGAAGCGGGCTTCGAGCACATCGGTATCCTGGCCTATTCCGCCAAGTACGCATCGTGTTTTTATGGCCCGTTCCGTCAGGCGGCAGGCACCAACGCTGGCTTTGGCGACCGCAAGAGCTATCAGATGGATCCCGCCAACGGCCACGAAGCCCTGCGCGAGGTGACACAGGACGTCGGGGAAGGCGCAGACGTAGTCATGATCAAGCCCGCGCTTTCGTACCTGGATGTCATCGCCCGCGTGCGCGACGACTGCGATCTGCCGATCGCTGCGTACAACGTGTCGGGCGAGTACGCGATGCTCAAGGCCGCTGCCGAAAAAGGCTGGCTGGATCACGACCGCGCGATGCTGGAAGTTCTGCTGTCGATCCGTCGGGCTGGCGCGGACATGATCCTCACGTACCACGCCAAAGAAGCGGCGGCGCTGCTGGCAAAACGCAGTCAGCCTTAGGCGCTGGCGGAGGCATCTGTGCCAGGCTCTCGGGCTCAGACGATCTTGCCTCGTGCGGCGAGCCGTACACCGACGATGGATACACGCATCCAGGCCGCAGATGAGGCGGCGCTGCTTCAGGCCAGTCGCTTGCTTCACGCCGATCAGCTCGTGGCCTTCCCGACAGAGACCGTGTATGGCCTGGGCGGCAATGCCCTGTCGACGCGAGCCATCGACCGCATCTATGCCGCCAAAGGACGACCGCGCTTTAACCCGCTCATCGTCCACATCCCCGAGGTCGCGGCAGCCTTGGACTTGGTCACCGACTGGCCCGATGCAGCGGTGCAGTTGGCGCAGCGCTTCTGGCCAGGTCCGCTGACCTTGGTGCTGCGTCGAGCGCCGAGCGTGCCCGATGCCGTCAGCGCAGGTCGCCCGACGCTGGCGCTGCGCGTGCCACACCATCCCGTCGCGCTGCGGCTGCTTGCCGCTTGTGGTCTGCCGCTCGCCGCGCCCAGCGCCAATCGCTCGCAGGGGATCTCGCCGACGCGCGCCGAGCATGTCGCGGCCAGCCTGCGCGCCGCTGATGTGCCGCTGATCCTCGACGGAGGCCCCTGTCAGCACGGCATCGAATCGACGGTCTTGGATCTAACCTCGTCACCGCCGCGCTTGCTGCGCCCCGGCGCCATTCCATTGCTGCTGCTGCGCCAGACGCTGGCCGAGCGCGGCCTGGCCGTTGCCGCACCGCCCCCTGTTTCCGACGATGCGCCGCTTGCGATCAACGAATCGGATCCGGCTTCGCCCGGCCAGCAGCGCCGCCACTACGCACCGCGCACGCCGCTTACCCTGCTGCCATCCTTCGACGAAGACGCGCTGCTGGCACTGCCGGCGCCGCGCGGGCTGCTGGGTCATCTGGATGTGCCGGCGCTTTCGGCTCACTGCGCCGTCGTCGAGCGCCTGCCGGACGACGCGCCGGGCTATGCCGCCGATCTATACGCCGCGCTGCACCGCTTGGACGATGTCACCCCACGCTTGGCCAGCATCGCCGTGCTGCCGCTGCCGTACGGACGCGCGCAGACCGACGATCTGTGGCAGGCGATCCGCGATCGACTGCTGCGCGCTGCGGCGCCACCCACGTGACCTGATCGCGGACCAACGACGCGAACGCAAAGGTTTGCTCATGCTGCCGATGTCCAGCCCTCCTTCTTTTTCACCCGCCTTGCTGGCGACGCAGGCCGGGCCCTGTCGCATCGTCTACGAGACGATCGAAAGCGTCGCTCTATCCGGGAATGCCTTCGGCGATCCGACGACGCGCCTTGTGCCGGTGATCTTGCCGCCGAGCTATGACGAGTCCCCGTCGCGACGCTATCCCGTGATCTATGTCCTTTCGCCGTTTGCCAGCACGGGCTGGCAGCTTCTTACGCGCTCGCCGCTGGCCGAGTCCTTCGACGAGCGCCTGGCCCGCCTGCACGCCGACCGCAGCCTGGAAACCCCGCTCGCCGAGTGCATCTATGTCCTGCCGGACTGCTTTACGGCGCTCGGGGGCAGCCAGTATGTGAACTCTCCCGTCTTGGGTCGCTACGAAGACCACATCGTGCGCGAGATCGTGCCTCTCATCGATCGGCGCTATCGCACGCAGGCGGAAGCAGCGCACCGCGGCATCATCGGCCGCTCGTCAGGCGGCATCGGCGCGCTGTGGCTTGCCATGAACCACCCGTCGGTATTCGGCGCAGTGGCCAGTCACGCAGGCGATGGCGCTCTGCGCGTCACGCTGCCGCCGATGATCTTGCCGTTCTGTCGCGTCGCCCGACGCTATGGCGGGCCGGAGGCGCTGCTCAAAAAGTGGCTGTCGCTCGGCAAGGGGCCGCGCAGCGGTGAGCTTTTCGACCCGATGACGGTGCTGGCCAGCGGCGCCGCATACAGCCCCGATCCCGGATCGGCGTGTGGCTTCGCGTTGGCCTTTGACTGGCGCACAGGCGAATTAGAGGACGCTGTCTTCGCGCGCTGGCTGCGCTTTGACCCTGTCGAGATTTGCCAAGAAGAGCCATATCGCAACGCGCTCGCTAGCCTGCGCTTGATTTATCTCGATGCCGGAACGCGCGATGAATATTTCCTGGATTTCACGGCCCGCTGCCTGGCCGATCGCCTGCGCGCCGTCGGAATCGCCGTCCTGCACGAGGAGTTCGACGACGGTCACCGCAGCACCAATTACCGCTATGACCGCAGCCTGCCGCTTCTATCGCAGGCTCTACGATAGTACATAGCGGTGCGGGCGCAGCATGATATATATTAAATTAATTCTTTTATCGTCATTCGCGCAAATATTTAATTTGCAATATTCTATATCACATAGAAATCATCTTAAAATGATCCGTTTCGCGCAGTCGTCGCTTGACGCGCCTTCGCCGGCTGGGTAGATGAACCGCGCAGCGAAAGGGCTGCCTGTCTTTCACGGAGGTTCCTCATGCGTCGTTCGTCGTCTCTGTCTTCGCTTGCGTTTGCGTGGCTGCTCGCCGCCGGCTGTGATGCCGCGGACGAGCGCGCCGCTGCGCCCCCGATCGCCGAAGAGGCTGCGCCCGCCTCGACCGTTTCAGCACTGAGCGCGGCCGAGGTGCGCGTGCGTGCCGATGGCTTGACGCTGTGGCTCGACGAGCTAGCCGCGCCAACCCTGCGCAGTGGCACGCTGCAGGTCACGCTGCGCGGACGCACCAGCGCCAACCTGAGCGCGGTCTCAAGCTATGTCCCCGATGACGCCTTTGGCCGCGCCGTGCTGACCGGCCCACGCAGCTTCGAGATCACGCTGCGCGACGGACACGAGATCAACACCATTGCGTCGGGCCTGCCGCTGTTTCTGAGCCTGTCTTTGCACAGCGGCAAGACCTATGGCGGCAAGCTGGGACTTTTCGCGCGCATCGTGCCGACGAGCGGCCCCGTGACCGTCGAGCCTCTGCTGCGCCCGGTGTACTTCCGCGACATGCTCAGCAACCTGCGCTATCGCGGGCTCGCCCAAAGCCCAAGCCCACTGGTCATTCGCACGCTCGGTGGCGTCGAGCCGACGATCGGCAGCGCCGGCAGCGGGCGATACCAGTTTGACTGGGACTTCGCCGGCTTGTCACAGCTTGTCGACAGCAGCAGCGATCGCGTGTTCTTCAACACCGCACGCAGCAGCCAAAGCGGCGCCATGGCGCTTGTCGTGCGCGATGTCGGCTTAGTACTAGGCGATGCCGCAGCCGCCTGGCCAACCCCGCCGTGCAGCCGCGCGGTGTACGACTGCATTTCTGCCCTGCCCGCCTCGACACGGGATCTTGGAAGCTGCGGCAGCTATCGCGAGGTCGCGCGCTGCATCACCGCCGATGTCTGCGACGTCGTGCCGCGACCGCCCGTGGCCCTGTCGCTGGTTGCTCGCGATGCGTCGCCGCTGGATGCCGCGGTACGTGCCGCCCACGCCGCCTGCCCACGCACGGGTGGATCGTGGTGCAGCGTCGGGCCAGCCTGGGCCTTTGCCCACTCGCGCTGCGTGACGCCAACCCCGACGGTGCAGCAGATCAATGAAGAGGCGCTGCGCGAGACCGATCGCAGCGGCGCATTCGATCCGCGCTATGGCGTCTCGTTATCGCGAGCGGCGCTGCTGATGACGCAGACCTTCAAAAGCGGCCTGCTCTCGGCGATCGATGGCTTCGCTGGGGACACCACGGTCCAGGCCACGCAGTTCGAATCCGAAGAGCCCTGCCACAACTGCCATCAGTTCGCGCTGAAGTTCGTGCTGTACTACCCACGCACGCAGGTGGTGGTCGTCGTCGACGGCAGCTACGGCTACGACTCATAACGGCACGCGCGCCGTTAGGGATCCGCGGACGCGAGGCGCGGCAGCGCTGGGTCCTGCAGGACTGCTTCGGCGCGACGGCACAGAAGCGCCAGGAACTGCGCCTCGTTTTCATCGGTCACTTCATAAAAGAACACGTTGATGGCGGTGTAGACCGCGGCGCACAAAAACCAAATCGCCACCGGATCGCTGCCCCCTGTGCGCAAGGCCCGCTTTACCGCGGGATGTCGCCGGTTGATCAGGGTCTGATGGTCAGTACACACCACCGCCTGTCGCGAGGACAGCGACGCCACGTGTATGTGCGAAAAGTTGGCGTGGCTCAGCAGCGCGGCCTGGTCGCCAACGATCGAGCGCAGCTCGCTGCGCAGCGCCGAAAGGAGCCGCTCCTCACGCTCGGCTTGCCGATCCTGTCTGCGGCGAACCGAGTCGATCAGCGACGCAGCAGCATCCGTGATGCGCAGCCACAGCGGAGCCTGACGACGCACGGCCAGGACGGTGTCTGCGATCGCAGCCTTCGCTTCGTCTGGCGCTGAGCCGACCTCGATACCCGCCGAGCCGACGGCCGCAGCAGCAGCCGTTCGATCCAGCGAATGCGCCGAGCCGCGTGCCACAGGCAGCTCCGATGGACTGCCCACAGGGTCCCGGCTCTTTTCCTTCGCAAGCAGCGCCGCTTCGTCCTGGTCTTCGTCCTGGTCCTTGGGGCGGTCTGCCGAGTCAGCTCGATCGGCCGACTCAACGGCATCAGACATCGCCATGGAATCGAACGCGCGCAGTCGAGAGTCACCCAGCAGACCGTGCAGAACCTGCAGTCCCTCGACGTCGTTTTGCACGCACAGAAGCAGCCGACCCACTGCTTGTGCCGTGGCGCTATCCATGCTTCCGGGTACGAGCAGCAGATCGCCGTGGCGCCGCACGTCCTCAAGAACCTCGGCAAGCGTCACCGAGCGCCCCGCATGATCTCGACATACGGCGAAACGAAGCAGCGCAGAAGCCGGCTGCAGCGCCCGCTGGTCAAACGAGCCCGCGGCAGGAAAGAACAGATCCAGAACATCGAGGGCACCCGGCAGCTCTGGCACTGGCGTGTCCGCGTGCGCAAGGACGGCATCGTGGCTCAGCCCAGCGGGCCCACCTGCGTCTGTCGGCGGCACAAGAAAGCGCGCGATCGCTTGCGCCGTCACTGGCTGATCGTCCGCCTGGCCAAGAAGCTTCGTCAGCGTGTGCAGTACGACCGGGAACGAGTGCTGCAGGCTCAGCGATAGGATGCGGCGGTGTTCTGGATCGGCATCGAGCGTCGCGCGGCCTTCGCGCACGGCCTGGAAGCGCAAGCGGTCATAGTTCAGGCGAAAGACAGGCCGAGGAAACAGCATGGTGACAAGCCGCAGAGAAAAGCGCTGCCACAGCGCATGCGGCACCACGCCCAGCTCGGCTTGCGCATCACACAGCCCAAGCAGTGCCTGCTGTAGCGCCCGTCGCAGAGTCGCCAGATCTTGCTCGCTGTGCTCTGCGGCCGATCGGCTCAGCAGCGCGCGGCGATCCACTCGCGCTATCAGCATGCCGCCCGCTGGCAGCGCGCACAGCATCATCGCCGGGGCTTCACCATCCGTCTGCACCCACACTTTCAAAAGGACATCGCTGCTGTGCTGCTGCTCATCGCGAAGCAGGCCGAGCTCACCCTGCAGCTCGGGAATCGGCACCGTCAGCCAACACACCTCGGCAAGCGACGCCGCGCCCTGCCACGGCACAGCCTGCTCGCTCAGCACCACGAGAAGCTCGCAAAGCACACTCAGCGCGGGGCGCGCATCCGAAAGAACGGGCCTCTGCCACAGCGGCTGCAGCAGGCTTTCTAGCTGCTCTTGCGAGCCGTCAAACCACACGACCCAGCGGGGCTTGCCCTGGGCTGTAGACGCCCAGCTCGGCACGGCTCGCGACAAGATCTCCTCGGTGATAAGCGGACTCGAAAGATACGCGGCCCAGTGCTTCCGCTTTTGCACAAGCTCGGAATCGTCCGCGGATCGGCGGGCCACGATCGCGATCGCCCCGCGTCGCTTCAGCTCTTCATGCAGCGTATGCAACGACAAGAGCCGCCCGGTGACGCATTCGAACAAGGGCACGCTCGCCATCGGCTCGCTGTGCAGAAGCTGAATCCCCGCGCTCGGTCGTTGGTTCACAGGGATCGTTTCGGCACGCAGCCCAAGCTGCACGTTCACGGCGCGCCGACCCGACTCTGTCTCGGCCAAAAGAAACAGCCCACACACGGCGTGCCGCAGCCACGTCACCCCCTCATGCAAACCCAGCGCGCTGCCGTGCTCGCTGACGATCGCCAAGGCCAACATGGGAAGCGTCTGAAACAACATGTCCACGGCCGCGGCGAGCTTGTCGTCCGGTCGCGCGCCGTCCCATAGATCCGTCGGTGAGAACTCGCCCGCCAGGATCGCATGCAAGCCCCGCACGGGGCTCGGCAGGGTGTGGACCGAAAGCACGCCATCCAGGTGCAAAAGGGTCAAGCAGAGCTGCGCCGGCTGATCGCCAGAAGGCGAATCTGCCGATGGAATTTCGATGCCGACCTCGCCAGAAAACTCGCCCCGCTGCATCTTCACCGACAGCAGGTTGCTGGACGACTGCAGCGTGGGTTCCTGACGCCGCTTGCGCCAGCGCTCGATGTTGTTAAGACGCGCCGGATGGTTGTGAAACCGCGGGCCCGCATCATCCAACGGTGAAGCCAGCACACGCCGCCAGATCTCGCGCTCGCGAGCGTGCTGCGCCAGCAAAACCAACGGCCGCTGCTTGGAAAGCTCGCTGGAGGGGGACGTGCTGACCGCCACGCTGCCCTGGCGCTGCCGATCTGCGAGTACGTGCCGCAGCGACGCCACGCGCTTGTCGGTGGTGGGAAACACCATGGCATCCAGCAGCCAGTGGGCACCCGGTACCTGCGCGGGAAACAGCGGCGGCGCCTCGCGCGGAAAGTGTCCCGAAAGCCCGGCCCAGCGCGCCAGCGGATCGAGCGACCCGAGCCGTTCGAGCAGACCCAAGAGCAGGCCACGCATGTGCTGAACCGGATGGGGCCAGGTGCCGCGACAGATCTGCTCGCAGTCCGCGATCAGAAGCTGAAGCTGCTGTTCCACGACCAGCGCCAGAGCCTGCGAAAATGCATCGTTGCGTACGATGCGCTGGTGCGAGATGTCCAAGTGAAACGAGGGCGACTCGATCAGCGCTAGAAATCCCGGCAACAGGCCCGGCGGAGTATCGCGTTCAAACGAGATGCAGTTGCGCATCAAGTGCAGCGTGGTCGGTGTATCCAGCGGCGAGGGCGTGTTGGCGACGGCAACCACCCCGCGAGTGCTGCCTTGCTGAACGTGGCGCCAATACAACGCGCCGGGCAGCTGATAGCCGCTTGCGATCGGCATGCCGTTGAGCTCGATCGGCACCATCGACAGACCGCAGCAGTCGAGCAAGAGCTCGCGTTCACGCTGCTCTATCGACGGGCTGCCCGCGGCGCTGCTGAAAGGCCCGCGCGAGCGGCGCGTGATCTCGATCAGCAGTCCGTGCTCGGCACTGCCGCCTTTGCCAAACGTGTCACGCTCGCCGGGACGCATTCGCAGCGACGCCCCTTTTTCGCCACCGCCGCTGATGGTCAGCTGCTTGGGATTCATCGCCATCGCCGTACACACGCCCAAGGCCAAGTGGCGCAGCGCCTGTCGCTTTCCACCGCGGCCGCGCGCAAACAGCGACTCGTACAGATCCTCGAAGTCTTTCACCAGAAACGGCGAGCACGGACACATCATGCGGACCTGGGTCGCGCTGATCTCGAAGCGAATGAACGTCGCGCCGCGCAGCACCGCAGCCTGCACGAGCTCCAAGATGTATCGAGCGGGCTGCGTCAGCTGAAAGCGCTGCATCTTTTCGCGCGCTTTTTCGCGATCCAGCGTGAAGACGCCCTCGGCATCGACGATGCCGCCCTGCTGCAGCGTGGCCAAGAACTCGTCGAGAGGTCCGTCGCCGGGAGCGACCTGGCCTAGCTGGTCATGCGCCGCCATCGCGTCTCCATGGCCGCCGTCAAAAGCGCGCTGTCGCGCTCGGCCGTCATCTGCCCGAACAGACACAGCTTGAGCAGGGTATACGCCGCAAGCTCGGGCTCGCGATCACACAGCGGCAAGAGGGGCTGCAGTTGTTTGTGCTCGGCATCAATCACCAGCGTCCCATCCAGCGAGTCATGCCCACGCGGAAGAGGCGCTAGCGAAAACGCACCGGACGGCATCACCACCGATAGCGCACCCCGCACGCTCGATCCTTCGTAGCCAAGCTGCGCCATGGCTACGCTCTCGGCTTTTTCTCTGCTCTTCCGCAGCAGCTTCTGCGTCGCCGCGCACAGGGCCGTGATCCGCTTTTTCAGCGTTCGATCGCTCGTATGAAACGGCAGCGGCAGCACGAACTGTTGCTCAATCGCATACGCGTTCTGCGCGTCTTCGTCCGGCGTGTCCGACGCTCCCCACGGACCCGAACCCGCTCGATACATCGCAGCCACCAGCGGAGCCTGCCACGCAGGGCAGACGCAGCCGTCGGCCTTGATCAAGCCATCCACAAGCGGCGTTTGGGCGCGGGCATGCACCAGCTTGCCGCGCTCAGCCGCCGAGCTCAGCTCTGGCAGACACACACATAGGCCGGTGATCGATGTCGCGACCGCCAAGTTCTCGCAGTCAGCAGGCGCCGCGCAGCCACGAATCACCAGCGCGGCCAAGCTCGCCTGATACGGCCGCACGCGATCGGGCGGGGCCCCTTCTTTCAGAAGTGCATCCAGCTTCTGCATCAACGTGCGCAGAAACGGCCCGCGCAACAGACGCTCGCGCTGCGACATGATGCGCGCATAGTTTTCATCCTGTACGACGCTGTCGCGGCTCAGCGTGTGTTCCAGATAGCTCGACTGAATCTTGCATCCGACGTGCGGCACGTCGCTCGGTCGTTCCACCAAGGTCAAGCCGCGGTTGTAAAAGCCAAGGATGGGCTTTGTCTGACTCGGCAGGATGCCCATGACGATCTCGGACAGATCGCTCTTGTCCCGCTCTTTGATCAGGGCCTCGGGCAGATCGAACGCTTCCGTGATCGGCTCGCCGGAAAAGCGCAGCGCCACATCAACGTGCTTGCAGTGAAAGTGCAGCGCTCCCCGCACGCGTGGCAAAAGCGCCCGATACTCGGGCTCGGTCATCTGCTTGATGACCTGGATCTTGGTTCCCTCGATTGGCTCCGCCAAGCGAATCAAGGAAAAGCTGCGATCGCGACGGAACAGCACGCGCCAGCTCTCACCGCCGCGCCCGGTGTCCACGCACACCGCATCAGGAGCGATGGCAAATACCGACACAAAACCAATGCCAAACTTTCCGATCTTGGTCAGGTCGCCTTCTTTGTCCGATGAAAACAGGCGCGTCAGCTTGGTCTCGATGATGTTGCGATCCATGCCCAGCCCGAAGTCATCGACATGGATGCTCGCCGTGCCCACCTCGCCCGCCGTCGGCTTCCACTCGCAGGAGACGTCGATCTCGACGCTGCCCGCATCGATCGAGTTCTGCACCAGCTCGCGCACGAACGACATCGGGTCGGCGAACTGGTTGACCAAGGCCTCTAGCGCATCTTCATCCTGATCGGCAGCGCGCTCAGTCTTCTTCTGCTTTTCGGCCACGCTTCCTCCGTCGCTGAATCTGCGCCGATGGGCGCAGCCCGGCCGAACTATGGCGGCACGACATAAACCAAGTTCTGCGTGCCCGCCTGCGTACACAGCGCCTTTAACGCGGCCACATTCGCGCGGTCGGCAACGAACTTGCGATCCTTGATGATGCGATAGCGGTATCGCGTGCGGGCCTGCTCATACTCACGGCGCGCCGCCGCCGAAAGCGCGTCCTTCCACAGCGAGGAAAGGGGATCGTTGTTGCGATCGGAGACGTCCTCTTGATCTAGCTCGGGCTGCTCGCTGCGCTGCACCGTCTCGATGGCGCAGGCCAGCACCGCGGCATGGGGTTGCCAGCAAAGCGACACGGGCCAGTCAAGCGGCTGCGCATCCTGCAAGCTGCCGCAGCAAAGCGGCCCGACGGTGCCGATGGTGACGCTGTGGACATGCAAGCCGGGCAGGCTCTGCAGCTGCAAGAACGAAAGCTCAGCATCCAGCGAAACGACGCGATACAGCATGCCCCAAAGCTCGCGCTTGGCTTCGGCGCGATCACCGCGCAGCGTGATCAGCGGATCCGCGCTGCGCTGCTGCGAAATCTCAGCGGTGCAGCGCAGCGGCAAGCCCACTGCATCCAGCTTGTCGAGCACCAGCTGAAACCGCGCAGCGCCATCACCCATCCGTCGCTGCAGGCGGATCGCCATGCCTTCAAAGGGCGGCAGACCTAGCTGCAGAAGCTCGCTGTAATACAGGAACTTGAGCAGCTGCTTGCCATACGCCGCATCCAGTGCTGCACGCTCGCGCAAGATCTCAGGGGCCGGCAGATCCGCAAGAACTCGCCCGCACAAATCGACATCGGTCCGCACGCGGGTCCACTCTTTGAACGAGGGAAAACCCGAGAGCAGCTCGACTTCCAGCTGCGGATACAGACCGCGGTGCAGGCGCGATCCCATGGCCCGCAGATAGCCGGTCAGCGTCGATCCGCCTTGCGGACTGGTGCGCGACACGCTGCCGATTGGATACTGCGCCGACAGCTTGGCCGCCTGCAGCAAGGCCACTGCTTGCTCGACATATGCGTCGACGCGCTCGCCATGCAGCACCTGCATGCCACGGTGCGTCGCGACCGCGCTCTTCACGTCACGTCCCCGCGCCGATCGCGACCCGCATGCAGTGCGCGCAATGCCGCGTGTTGACGCGAACGCATCGGATCGTCGCCTTCACCCAACGCCCGCTGCACCAAGCGCTCGACCCGTGCGCCATCGGCGACTCGCGACAGCTCCAAGTTCACTTCCAAGCTGGCTCGCGTCTCGTGGTCATAGATTTCCAAGCTGGCCACCAGCTGATCCAAGTTCTCGCGAAAATAGCGCTGCGTCTCGGCGACAAAGCGCGTCGTCTGATTCATCGATTCATTGAGCGCTTCCAACGAGCGCTTCATCTCGATCAGCGTGGCCGTGGCATCGGCAGCCGTGCCAATGGCGCGCAGCTGTCGCGAGACCAAGTCCAGCTTTTCGCCCGCTGCCATCACGTACTGCGTGATATCGCCGCGCAGCGCCGCCACCGTATCGACCAACATGCGCGTGCTGTCTTTCAGCAGGCCCAGACGATCCACAGCCGTGTGAAACAGCTGCAGCTGCGTTGCGTGCTCGGCCAGAAGTCGGCGCGATCGATCGATGTCAGCGTGCAGCTGCAGCGCCTCGACCGAGTCACTGGGCAAGCGGCGCAGCTGCACCGCCGCCTGTTCTTGGAACTCCATCAGCCCGCGCACGAAGCTCGCCGCTTTCGCTTTGTTCTTGGACGACTCGATCATGCGCTGGTTCATGCCGTCGATCTCGTCGAACAGCTCGCGCTCAGAGACCTGCAGGCGGTCGGCGAATTCCGCCGCTTCTTTGACCCGGTGCGCCGACACCGTGTACTGCTCGCGCAGCAGCTGCTCGACCGATGCGCGGGGCATCGGCGCGCGACGACGACCCGGCAGCACCTTCGCCAACGCACCCAGCACGCCCGACTCTTTTTTGTCGGGCAGAACCTGCTCGGTCAGCTCGCGCAAGCGCAGCAGCTCGTGGCTGAGCGCCTGCTGCAGCTCGGTGTTGCGCTCTCGCAGTTGCAGCAACTGACCGACCTGCGCGTTCTGGCGCGAGCGCTCGCGATCGATCAGCGTTTCCAGCCCCTGCACCGACAGCCCCTGCCCTTCGTACCGCACCGCATGGTCGAGAATCTCACGATGGGGCGACGCGCTGGGCTCGGGCGACGAAGGCAGCGAGTCGGGCTTCATGTTCTCAGGATAACCGGGAAGCGCCGAACACAAGACCGCCATGTCTGCCCACCCGCGGCGCCCACGCGGCCCGCCCCCGCTGAGCGCACCCAACGCACGCCCGTGCGCGTAGAGCCCCGCCAACTGTGATAACAAGACAGCATGCTCATCGTTCGCTTCATGCAGAAGTCGGTGGCCCATCCGCGCTTTGCACGCGTGCGACGCGAGGCCCCGCAGGTGATGGAGGTCCTGGCCGCGAATCCGATCCTCGACGGCATGCTGCCCACGGGCGAGACGCTGCCGTACGACCCGCAGGCCTGGCAGGCCGATCCCGACGCAAGCCTCGTCGAGCTCTTGCCGCCGGTCACCCCGTCGAAGATCGTCGCCATCGGATCCAACTATCGCAACCATGCCAAAGAAATGGGCAAGCCGGTTCCCGACGAGCCGATCTTGTTCATGAAGCCACCGTCGGCGCTGCTCGCTCCCGGTCGCCCGATCGTCCGCCCGCCCGGCTATGAGCGCGTCGATTATGAAGGCGAGCTGGCCGTGGTCATTGGCCGTCGCCTGCACCGCACACCGCCCGAGTCCGTCGCGGCCGGCATCTTTGGCTACACCGCGCTCAACGACGTCACGGTGCGCGATCTGCAGAAGAAAGACGGGCAGTTCACGCGAGCCAAGGGCTTTGACAGCTTCTGCCCCGTCGGGCCCGCCATCGCCACCGACATCGACCCGCTGCGCTTCCGCCTGCGCACGCGAAAAAACGGCGTGCAGCAGCAAGACACGGCCGGCGACGAGCTGGTGTTTTCCGTCGTGCAGCTTGTCTCGTTCATCTCGCACGTCATGACGCTCCTGCCCGGCGACGTCATATCGACGGGAACCCCGGCTGGCGTCAGCAACATGAACCCTGGCGATGTCGTCGAGATCGAGCTCGATGGCGTCGGCATCCTACGCAACCCCGTCGTCGCGGGCCTGCCGCGACCGCCGCTTTAGATCGCGCATGTCCTTCCTACGCGTGTCTCGTCGATTCTCAAGACCGATCCTCGGCGTCGCCCTGGCCTGCTTGGCGATCGCGCTGGGCTGCACCGCCGATGTGCCCAGGGGCCTCGACACACCCGATCCTCTGGCGACGACGGCGGCCACCCAGCGCGCCCTTTCCGCCAGCCGCCCATGGAACGAGTCACAGATCGTCACGGCTCCCGGCGCACCGGCCGCCTTCGATAACTTTGGCCTGACGCCGACCGTCTGCGGCAACCTGGCTGTCGTCGGAGCCTGGCACGCCGACCTGCCGGCCAGCGGCACCGCGTCCCCCAAGGTCGATGCCGGCGCGGCCTATGTCTTTGAACGCAGCCATGTCGGTGGGGCGTGGACGCTCACCGCCACCCTTACCGCCAGCGACGCTGCAGCGGGTGACTCGTTTGGCTTTGCCGTCGCCTGCCAAGGCGACACCATCGCCGTCGGTGCCATGTTCGCCGACTTGCCCGGTGCCATGGGCAGCGTGCGGGTCGATGCCGGCGCTGTCTATGTCTTTGAGCGGCGCCGCGATGGCTTTCTGCAGACGCAGAAGCTGACCGCACCCGATGCCGCGCAAAACGACGCCTTTGGCTTCGCGTTGTCGATGACCCGCGATGCGCTGCTGATCGGTGCGCCTTATGTCGATGCGCCTGCCGCCCCCGTCCGCTTGGATGTCGGCGCCGCGTATGTCTATGCCCGCGTCGCATCGGGCTATGCCCCCGACGCCAAGCTGCAAGCCCGCGACGGAGCCGCCAGCGACTTTTTCGGCCGTGCCGTCGCGCTGTCCGGCGAGACCGCTCTGGTCGGCGCCATGTACCGCGATGTGCCGACCGCAGGTGGCACCGCCACCGACGCTGGCGCCGCGTATGTCTTTGCGCGCGGCAGCGATCGCTGGAACGAAACCCAGCTGCTTGTTGCCGACGACCCTGCCCCCCGCGATCTGTTCGCCTTCTCGGTGGCGCTCGATGGCGATGTCGCGGTCGTCGGGGCCTATCTCGCTGACCTACCCGACGGAGCCGGTGGCCTGTCCAAGGGCAATGCCGGTGCCGCCTATGTCTTTGAGCGCAGCGGCGACCGCTTTGCCCCGCGACAGAAGCTTGTCGCCCCCGATGCCCGTCGCGATGACTACTTTGGCTCGTCGGTTGCTGTCGCAGCCGATCGTCTGCTCGTCGGTGCGCTGTACGCCGACATCGCGCAGCCCGACGGGTCGATCAAGATGAACGGCGGTGCGGTGTACGCCTTCCGTCGTCGCTCCGACGCCTGGCGCCTGCAAGACAAGCTGGTGGCATCCGACGTCGCCGACCGCGATGTGCTCGGCCGCAGCGTCGCGCTGTTTGATCGAACCGCGCTGCTTGCCGCCCCCGGCAAGGGTCTCGGTGGTCAGCCCGAGGTCGGAGCCGCCTATTTCTTCGAGTACACGCCGTTCCCCCTGGGCACGGCGTGCAGCGATGATCGCGGAGCCCTCGACTGCGACAGCGGCTTCTGCAGCGACGGCGTCTGCTGCGACAGCGCCTGCGGCACCAGCGGCAGTGACTGCCAAGGCTGCCGCGCCGCCCAGACCGGGGGCCCCGACGGTGTCTGCGCCCCGCTGCGCCGCGGCATGCTCTGCCGCCCCAAAAACCCCGCCAACGCCTGCGATCTCGACGACATCTGCGACGGCGTTTCGCGTTCTTGCCCCCCCGTCAACGCCCCCGCCGGCACCCCCTGCCGCGCCCGCGAGTACTGCGGCCAATGCACCCCCCGCGGCACCTGCGACGCCACGCGGCTGTGTCGCTAATTTCTGTCCGTAGCGCGGGTAAATGTCTTTCCATCATAGTGGATTCGCACTCCACCATACCCAGCAAACCACACATCATCTTTGCTGGCAACGTAGAACGTTGTCAATTGTGCGGCAAGCTTACTTAATTCTGTTTCTGTTTTCCACTGACCACTGACGTAGTGTATAACTTTTGATTCTATCATTGGAATAGGCGTGAATGCTAGCACCCAGAAATCATCGTTTGCGACTCCGCTAATTCGTGCAGTTCGCCAATTTGGATTAACCCCAGTTCCACCACCAAATATCATATCATAGTCGGGTTTCGAAATTGTTGCGGATTGCTGTATTTGTTTAATTACGGCAGGCGTACCACCCAGCCAATAGTCGTCATACGCCATTCCCCAAATAGAAACCGCTGTGCTTCCAGTAACTCGGGGAGTGAATTGGTCAAGCCGCCACGTGCCAACCGTCCAGCGTGCGGCAAACCATTCTGACATCTTATTCATTCCGGTAACTAGTATGGTGGTTTTATTAATACTATGGATCGCGTTTATCTTGTTCTCTACTACGACTGGCAACCCGCCACTTGTATCGTTGCTCCAACCAGTCATATTTCGGCGCAGGACCACACTATTGTTCTGCGTGGCAGACAGCGCGAGCTTGTTTCCGGCTACCGCCCAGATATCGCTCTCGGAGCTGCCGCTGATTCCTGCGAAGACCATGTTGACCTCGGCAGGCAAGCTAGCGAACTTAGGATCGTAATCCAAAGCCCACTTCGTGCCATCATATTTATATATTTTATCAATTGACACAGCGTATACACTGCTATTTGTCGAGGTTGCCGGCGGGACAAAGATCTTTATGAAAGACGGAATTTCCACCGGTACGGGAACAGAACGCCAGTAGCAGCCATTCCAACGAGAAACTTCTTTGTTATCACCGACGACCCAGACATTGTTTCCGCTAGAGCCATGAATATCAAAAATATTGTTGTCTACTCGATCGCCACCGTAGGTTTGCAATTTTGCATTGACGTCGTACCTCCGCAGAGAGTCCGTATTCACTTTATCAGTAGTTACTGTCTGAGCGATACATTCATTGCCATTTATAGCATTAACCTGAAACGAGATAGCTTGACCAACATAGGCGCGTGGCAGTTGAAATCCTGCGACATAATCTTTAGCACCTTGTATGTCCTTAAATTCCTCGCGCGGTAACGTTTTGTCACCGACAAATGGAGTAATTTCCAGCCGAATGGTCCCAGCTTCAATATTCTGAACCAACAACGCTATTCCGGCATTGTTGGCACCGCATGATACCGTTGCCATCATGCCAAGTGCGCCAACGCATGCAATCTGCATTGTCCATTTCTGCAGTCTTGTAGCACTCATGAGTCAACCTCTATTATTCTATTATTTAGCAATACAACGATCTACACCGATCTACGGTGGAGGATTCAAAGGACGCTGCCGGTCTGCAGGGATATCGCTAAGAAAGTTCACCGGCTCAGAGGCCACGACCCCGACCACACCGGCAGTGACCGCGACGGCAACCCCGGCCCCAAGCGCGGTCCAGAACCACCAGCGCTTATAGATCGGCTTTTCAGCGGCCTTTTTGGCTTCAAGCTGTTTGCGCAGCACGGGCAGCTGGGCCTCGGCCTGACGGCGCTGCTCGACGTAATCGGTGGGCTGCGTCTCGCGCAGGAAGCGCTGATACGACGCGACGGACTCGTTGGTGAGCCCGGCCTTGCGCGCAGCGTCAGCGATTTCGAAGATGTATAGCTCGCGCGGGTCCTGCTCGTAGGCGGCCTGCCATGCGGCCATGGCCTGCGCGTACTCTTCGGCCCGCAGGTGGTTCTTGGCGCGCTCGACGCTCTGTTTGCTGCGCAGGCGCGCCATGTGGCTGCGCGCCTCTTTCATCATGTCTTCGCTGGGGTTGGTGGCGACGAAGCGCTCGAACACCACCAGCGCCTCGCCACTGTCGCCGGACAGACGCAGCGCGTTGCCTTGACGAAACAGAAACAGCGGCTGCGGATCGAGCTTGTGAGCCTGATCCCACAGCTTGGCAGCGACGTCGTAGTGCTCGCCCTTCATCTGGTCGAGCGCCTTTTCGTCGAGCGCCTTGGCCAGCTTGCCGCGCAGCGTGCCGATGTGCCGTTCCGAGTCGGCCTTGAGCGCCGGGTCAGGGTTCTGCCGCACGATGAACTCGTACAGCTTCAGCGCCTCGGCATCGGCGCCGCCCTCGCGACAGGTCTGGGCGATGTTGAACAGCACATCGTTCTGCGGGTCGATCTCGTACGCGCTGCGAAGCTCGCGCAGAGCGTCGACGAACTGATAGCCCTCGTACGCCTTTCTTGCTGCGGCCAGATGCACGCGCGCCTTCTTCTTGGCTGCTTTGTCCTGCTGCCCCTCGACGACGGGGCGCGTCTCGATCTGGCACAGGCTGGGGTCCAGCTTGGGCACTGTCGGAGCAGCCGGTGCATCCGAGGCAGGTGCCTGCGCCATCGCCACAGCCGGCGCAGCCAGCCACAAGCAGGCCAGCGTCCACAGCGCGACACAGCGACGCAAGACACCGAGGCGTTGGTACATCACACGTGGGGGAAAATGGGCTGGATTGGTCATAGAGAAGCCGCCATGCTGCCGATGCCGCGCATCGAACAGGACAGGTCCGCCGAATCATATCGCAGGACCGTCGCAAAGGGGCGACGAAGACAGGGGGGCCGGTTGACTATGGGCTCGCCCCAAGAGAGCGCGCCTGCGCCAAAAGCGGTGCATAGCGATGCGAGAGCAGCGGATCGTTTTGCAGGGCGCGGTCCAGCGCCTGCGCGGCAGCCAGGGCGGCCTGGGTCTGTGCCGCTCGCTCGCGGGTCGTCTGCGCCCGCAGAAGGTACAGCGCCCCTTGCGTCGCCAGGCCCTGCGCATGGTTGGGGTTGATGGCAAAGACCTGCTCGGTCGCCGCGAGCCCGTCGCCGATGTGCGCATCGCGCAGCCTGCTGTCGGCTGGGCCAGCGACGCGGGGCGTGGCAAGCGCGCGGGCGTGGCGCAGGTGGCTCTCTGCCAGCACCCAGCGCGCCTCGGGCAGCTTTTCGGGACTCTGGGCCGCAAGCCGCGCTTTTTCCAGCGCCCCCTGCAGCACGGCGACAAACGGCTTGCCCTGGCCCGCCAGCGCGTCGGCGGTCACCCACTCCGCCTCGACAGCATGCGCCCGGCACGTGGCATCGTTCGGTGCCATGCGGAAGCAGCGCGCCAGATCCTCCTTCACTGCCAAAAGCGCCGGCCGTGCATCCTGCTTGCCCTGCACGAGCACGCTCGCCTCGACGATGTGAGCCAGCGCCGCGCCCTGCTCAGCATCCAGCCCCGCATTCTGCTTCTGCGCGACCGTCAAGTTCTCACCCGCCCGCTGAAGCCATGTCTGCGGATCCCAGCCGGTAAGATAGGCGCGATAGGCCGCACGCGCATAGACCTGACCAAGCTTCGATCTGCAAAAACATAATTTTTGATTAATAGACAGGCAAGATGCTGTGAACGCAGATGCTTTCTTTGTCAATAACTCGATCTCTGATTCGGAATTATAACCATCTATCAATAAATTTATCGCCAACACCGAAACGACCAATGCTCTCGACTCGTCCTTGCAGGAGAGTGGCAAATGCCTTTTTCAAGGGGCCAGCAATGCTCTCCGGTGCGGCAATCGAGATCTTGTCGCTGGCCCGCTTCGCGGCCTGATCTGCGGCATCGGTCGGCTGCCCGCGGTCGCGCACCATTTCCACCTGCCGCACCCACGCCTCGGCGAGGCCTTCGTAGACTTCGGGGTCGCTGGCGCCGATGGTGCTGGCTTCGGCATAGCGGGCGACGGCCGCGGTGAAGTGTTTCTCGGCTTGCTCATACTGGCCGCGGTCGCGCGTCTGCAGCGCCTGCTCCAGGTGGACATGGCCTTGCAGCGTGTATGCCTCGTACAGCCACGGCGCTTGCGCCAGCGCGGCGTCGGCCTGCTTTAGCGCCTCGGAGTAGTCGCGACGGTACAAGGCGATTAGGCCTTCCAGATACTGCGGCGCATCCAGCTTGACGGCGCGACCGCGGGCCAGCGCCAAGAGCGCCGGCTGCAGGTACGTCGGCTCGAACTCTTTGAGCTTCTTCTGCGCCCAGTCGCCACCGCCGGCCAGGCGCGCCTCGTACATCGCCTGCTCGAAGTGCTTGCCCAGCGTGATGCCAAGAGCGTAGGGAAGCTCGGGGCTGTCGATGCCGTCGGTCTGCGCCTGCTTTAGCTCGGCCAGCGCCTCGGGGTACTCGCGCAGCGCCAGGTGGCCGCGCCGCGATCTGCTGCCCGTCGAGAAATCGCCCCAGATCAGCCGCCAAGTCCTGCGCCGTCTGGTAGCGCTGCCTGGGATCCTTCTCAAGCCACTTGTGAACGATGGTCTCAAGCTCGGGCGGCGTCGCTGGGTCAAACGAGCGCAGGCGTGGTGGATCGTTGAGCAGCACGGACAGCCACACGTCCGGTGTGCGACGAGAGAGGAGCTATGCGGACAAGTGTTTGCGGAGCGCGGTGATCTCGAAGCGGGTGTGGCCCAGTGCGCGGGCGACGGCTTCGCCGGAGGCTCCCTCTTCGATCGCGAGGGTCGCGTGCAGGCCGCGCAGGCTGTGGGGACAGACGCGCGGGACGTTGGCGGCGTCGCAGAGCTCG
>JAEUJZ010000003.1 GCA_016794505.1 Myxococcales bacterium | reverse complement strand
CGCGGCGGCAATCACCGCACGGCCCTGCTACCGCAGCCGCGCGGACACTGGTTTCAGCTCTGCGCCAGCTCGCCGCCCTCCTCCGCGCCAACTTCAGCGCTCCCTGCACGGCGCAGATGCTTACGGCAACGGTCTCCTAGTGCTCGTCTCGACGCCGCTTCCTTGTCGCCACGCAGCCCCACTTGCAGCAGCTTCGCGACCTGCGCCGGGTGCCAGATGCCGCCGCGCAGCGGGGTCAGCTTCTCTTTGTGCAGGCGCTGCCCGATCTGATTGAGGCTCAGCCCTTGGGCACGTAGCTCCTTCGCTCGTGCCTTCGCTGATTCGGGATCATGCCGTCGTGGAACACGCGGGCCGGTGGGCCGGATAGAGCGGACCTGCTCTGTGCCTTGCCGTCGCAGAAGGATGCTCAGGCACTGTGCTCTCCACCTGCCATCGCGTCGAGCTGGGATTCCCATTTCGTTCAAGCGTCGCGCGAGCTGGTGCAGCTTCAAGCCGTCGGCGCGCATGCCTCGGATCTTGCACAGGACGTCCTGTTCATCGGCCAGAGGCACCAACAGTCGTCGCCCGTTGCCATCGGTGTCGTGGCTGAATTCGTAGCCATAAGGGGCGGGTCCGAGCCGCACTCCCTGCTTCATCATGTGCTGTAGCGCATCGCGCGTGCGCTCCGAGATCACTTCCCTCTCGAACTGGTTGTAGTTGGCCCGGTTCATCAGGACCATGCGCCCCGCCGCTGAGTGCGTGTTGACCATGCCGCATAGCGACAGCAGGTGATAGCGGTCGTCGCAGAAGAAGTCCTCGACGAGCGCGCAGACGTCGCGCAGCGACCGAGACAACCGATCCAACTTCGCGACGAGCAGCGTGTTCGCGCGTCCCCGACGAAGCATCTGTATCGCCGCCTGCAACCCCGGCCTCTCTAACGTGCTACCAGATATCCCTTCGTCGGCTTTTATGTCGATTAGCTTGATCCCATTCATCTTGCAATAGGCTGTGAGCCTATCGCGTTGTGCATCCAAACTGACACCATCGGAGGCTTGCTCCTGCGTGCTGACCCGAACGTAGCCGATGGCGGTTTTGGTGGGCTGTGTATGGGCATGTGTTTTCATGCCGGAGGAATTAATGCTTTTGAACGGACTTCAGCGGTGATGGCCTGCTGGATCTGGCCGTTGGCAATGCGGCTGGTGGTCCCGTCACCCTCCTCCTAGGCTTGGGGACCGGCAGCTTTAGCGGAATGGGAAGCAACTATCCGATCGGGGATACTCCATATTCCTTGGTCGCAGCCAAGATTACTGAAGACAGCAATCTTGACCTCGCAGTTGTCAATCAACGCGATCACAATCTCAGTATTCTACCCGGCGATGGAATGGGAAATTTTGGAGCCGCTAAAAAGTTCTCCACAGGCTTCAATCCGCTGTCGGTCGTTGCAAGTGATTACAATCTCGATAAAAAATGGATATTGCTGTTGCGAACAGCAGTGATGGGGCCGTGAGCATATTCCTGGCAGATGGCCTGGGCGGATTCCTGCCAAGCACAAAAATCGTAGACGTCGGGGCGTATCTGGCTGCTCTGAGTGTTGGTGATTACAACGGGGATGGCCGTCCCGACGTGGCTGCTGCCAATCAAATCGGAAACAGCATTAGCATTCTGTTCGGCTTCGGGACAGGACTGTTTGCGCTTGCCGTAAACGTGACCTACGGCTGCAGCCTGAATGCCATCTATGCCGGTGATTTCAACGGCGATATGAAGCCCGATCTGGCCATCGTCAGCCTAAATGACAACAATGCTTCGATCTCACTGAACCAGGCGCGGTGATTCCATCCCGTTGGCGAGCTTTACTCCATGGAATCCCAGGGCGGCGTACTTCCGGGACAGCAGATTGCGGTGCTGTTCGTTGCGTCCCAGTCCTCGCTTGCGAGCGAGTCCCCGTCCCGAGCGAGGCAACACCGCGCAGAGCCGGATCTGGTTCAAGCTCCCTTTTGCTGCTGCCATCGCCGGGGGTTCGGTCACGACGCGCAAAGGCGTGTAACATGATTGGGTTGGCGTAGTCGCGGTCACGGGGGTCCTGCCTCTGTGCCTCGTTCGTGGCTTATGTCATGGATACTGGCAAAGGTCGTTCGTTACGGAAGCTAGAAGGCGGCTGGCTGGGGCCCGTCCACATCGAGGAGCGCCCGGACGGCACGCAGGTAGCGGTTAAGGAAATTCGTCCAGAATTTCTAGGAGACCCGCAGGCGAGGTCTCGACTGTCAGCGCTGGCGGCAGCGCAGAAACAGCCGGCCGATCCGGGCTTCGTCGCGGTGCTTTCCTGTACGCAGCAGCGTGACGGTAGCGTCGCTTGGATGATGCCGTATGTCCAAGCTGAAGACCTGGTTGCCTACGTCAAAGGTCAGCCAGACTTGGCGGCCAAAAATAGCCTGCGGATCGTCCATGAGATCGCTCGGCTGCTGTGCATCGGTGAGCAAGCCGGGTTTCACCACCTAGCGCTGCGCCCAAGTCAGGTGCTGATCGCACCGCACTCAGCAGCAGCGACCGGCCTGTCGGTCCGTTTGCTCGGGCTTGGGTTGATGCAATCACTGGGCCGGCAGCGGTCGCTGAACGTCGCGCATGCGGGGCGCATCTACCTAGCGGCTGAACAGCAACCGGACGCGTCGGCCACGGTCGACGCGCGCACCGATGTTTATGCGCTGGGCGTTCTGCTGCTTTATCTGCTGCAGGGTGGAGTGCCGACTCCTTTGGATGTGAAGCGGGTGAGCTCGGATGCCAGTCCGTTGTTGTTTGTGAACGCGATCCGCCCTGATACCGCTCGGCTGGTTCAGCGCATGCTACTGCCCGATGCGGCGCAGCGGCCCCTGCTGCAGGACGTGATGCAGGCGCTGTGCCTGGAAATCCAGGAGTCCCAGCGAAACGCACAGCAGGATCCCCAAACGGCAGCCGGCCCGGTGACCGCCAAAGTCACGGCCGAGCGGCCGACGGTCGCCACGGCACCGCACTTTGTCGCTACGTTGCCGCCACTGCACAAGACAACGGCCGATCAGGCACCCGCTCAGACCATCGACCCGTACACCGCGACCTTGGCACCAGATGATACTGCGGATGAGCATGGGACCCCTGCTGTTCACGAGAAGGAAGAGTCGGCGCACAAGCAAGGCGATGTTGTGCCTTCCCCGCCGGCCGTCCAGTCATCGCTGCAGCACGCTGGGTTGCTGTATGGCAACTTCCGCATCGTGCGCCGCATCGGTCGCGGCGGCATGGGCGTGGTCTACGAAGCCGAACACCAGCAGATTGGCAGACGTGCGGCGGTCAAGATTCTGCACCCCTCGTTTGCCGCTCGCCCCGACTTCGCAACGCGCTTCTTGAACGAAGCCCGCGCCGTCAACATCGTGCGCCATCCGGGCCTCGTCGAGATCTTCGAGTACGGACAGCAGCCCGACGGCACGCTGTACATTGTCATGGAATTTCTGCAGGGCGAGTCCCTGCGTACGCTGCTGCAAAAGCAGCCCGACCGGTATCCCATACGGCGGGTTCTGGGCTGGTCTTTGCAGATCGCACGGGCCCTGTGCGCCACGCATGAAAAAGGAATCATTCATCGGGACTTGAAGCCCGAGAACGTGATGGTCATTCCAGACCCTGTACGGCCTGGCCAGGACTGGGTCAAGCTGCTGGACTTTGGCATTGCCAAGGTCGGTGACACGTCCGTGCATGGCGACCAAGCCAACGGGACGACGGCTGCAGCCACGGCCAATCTGTCGGAAACCGCAGCCGGCACCACGATGGGCACACCAGTGTACATGGCGCCCGAACAGGACTCTAGCGCCGCGACGGTTGATGGCATGGCGGACGTGTTTTCGTTCGGCGTGATGCTGTACGAAATGATCGCTGGCCGACGGCCCTACAAGGATACGTGGTTGGGTCTGCGCACGACAGCACCTGAGTCGCTAAGTCGCCTGCGCGATGGCACGCCACCAGATCTGTCGACGTTGGTCCTGCAGATGCTGGCACTGTCGCCAGCCGAGCGGCCGACGATGACAGAAGTGCAAACGCGGCTGACGCAAGTCATCGAGCAGCTAGACCGAACGGAAGCAACCCACCAGAGCACGGCACCTGATCCATCATCGCTGCAGAAAGGCACTGGGCATCGTCGACGCCGCGGACTCCTGCTTGCGCGAGTCGGTTCTTTGGCGATCCTCGTCGCGTTATCAGGATTTCTGGGCTATCGCATGCTGCGCTTGCCAACCTTGGCCGAGGCTCGCGAGCGTGC
The DNA here is from genome assembly GCA_016794505.1 of Myxococcales bacterium. Lineage (GTDB taxonomy): Bacteria > Myxococcota_A > Polyangia > Palsa-1104 > JAEUJZ01 > JAEUJZ01. The sequence goes on along the minus strand of JAEUJZ010000003.1, from coordinate 3,964 downwards.
GCTGCAGCAGGCGAAGCGCAGCCTGAGGTCCCACGAAGGCCGCGAAGAGGTGGAGGCGCTGCATGCCCTGAGCAAGAGCCGCGACAGCGAGTATCGCCCGCTCGTCGAGCCGCTGCTGGCCGATGCGAGAACGGCGGTGGTCGCAGCCGCGGCCCGCGGGCTGGCGGAGATGAGCGCCGTCGAGTCACAGCGAGCCCTGCTAGCCGTCCTAGACCAGTCGCAGGACCCGGTGGTGCGCATGGATATCGCCGCAGCCCTGGCGCAGCTGTCCCATCCCAGGGGCCTGGATACGCTGCGCACGCTGCTGCAGCACGGCGACGCTGCGACGAAGCCTGAGGTGGCACTGAGGCTCCTAGAATTCGGCGACCTGTCTGGCGCCGCGCTGCTACACAAGCTGATGGAGCAGGGTGGCACCGGTCATGGCACAGGCGAAGATCGCAACCTGCCGGTGCTTGCGGCCCTGGCACGAGCTGGCGATCCACTTGCGCGGGAGCGGCTCGCAGAGCGGTTCCAAGAGGCGCACTCCGCCGGCAGGGTGGCCCCCGTGCTGGCCTTTAGCCTGGCGCAGTTGGGAGAGCCTGCCGCGCGTCGTGAGCTCCTGCGGCTGGTGGGCCAGGCCGGTCCTGACCAGCTGCTGTCGGCGCGTCTCTTGTCCGCGCTGGGACAGACAGAGGGCTATGGGGTACTGCTCGCAGTTGGTGCAGACGACAAGGTTCCCGAGCGTCTGCGTGAGGTCGCCTTCGATGGTCTGGGCGATTCCGGTCAAACAACGGCCGCCGGCATGCTGGCGCGTACTTTGGACGAAGCGGCGGTCACGTCCCGCTTTCGACTCTCTGCAGCCGGGGCAATCCTGCAGCTAGCTAGCGGGACGGTCGCTTCCCATGGCAATCGCAGCCTGACCTGGGCGCGTGCCGCGCTTACCAGCGACAGCAGTGCCACGCGCGAGCTGGCCGTTATGCTCCTCGGCGATATGGAACTTGACGACACGATACCGGCGCTTCGACTGGCGCTGAAAGACAACGACCAGCAGGTGCGTGGCGGGGCTGCTCGAGCGCTCGGGCGCAAAACGGTGCGGGCCGCGCTGGATGCCCTCAGCGATGCGCTTGACGATGCAGATGAAGAGGTGCGGACGGCGGGTATGCGAGCCATCGGCAAGGTCGCTACAGCCATGCGATCACGCGGCGAGCGAAACGTCGCAACGGACGTCATGGCGCGTTTGCAGGGGCTGCTAGCAAGAGGAACCGCTGTCGATCGCATCGTGGCCGCTGGCGTGCTGCTGCTTTTGGGGGAACACACCCAGATCGACACACTGCACGAAGGACTGCGGGCGGCAAATGCACTGGTACGCCGCTTGACCGTGGAACTTTTGGTGGCGGACACATCGCTGCTCCAGTCGGCCTTGAAGGATCCCGATCGACAGGTCCGCTTCGCTGCGGCACGCCGTCTGGTGGCACTGGGTCTGCGCGATGGTGTCACTGTGCTGCGCGCCGCGCTATCCGAAGGCGGCCCTGATGGCCTGGTGGCATATAGAGCGCTCCTGAAGCTCGGCGAAGTCGTGGAGCCGCCCGGCGATCTTCTGAGTCTATTTGCGGGACGAGCGCTCAATGTAAAGGAAGACATAGTGGACCTATTGCCGGATCTGCCACCGGCAATCGCGCTCGATCTGCTGTTGCGCTCGTCGATGGATGCGTCGAACGTCCTGCGCCGCCGGAGCGCAGAATGCGCCTACAGCCTGTTCGTGCGTACGCTGCAGAGTGCCTTCCGCTTGGTCCTGCTCGGGCTGCGCAACGACAAAGACGTGATTGTGCGCTCGCGGGCGGCAGAGCTCATCAGCAAGCTACCGGTGGCGATCCCAGGGAACAGCCAGTCAGTTGCTGACCTGTTGATGCCGCACCACAGCTTGCTCAACCGGTCGGATAAGGCGGTCGGAAAAACCGTGGGTTCACCGGCTGTCGATCCCGAAACCAAGCCGGCCGCCCCTTCGCCATCGCTATCGCCATCGCTATCGCCATCGCCATCGCCATCGCCGACACAGAGCAAGCCAGCCAAGAGCGCGTCTAAAACCGCAGGAGGCAACGCTGGCACGGCTACCAAAGACGCGCGTAAGAGCGATCCGCGCGCCAAGACCATGGGGTTGATTCAGGTCTTTGTGATGAAAAAGGGAAGCTGCCAGCTGACCCAACAGTACTTTCTGCCGCCTGGTGACCACATCGTCAACGTGGCCGGTGGCACGTCACAGACTGTGTCGGTCTATGCCGGATCCGTCATTCCTGTTCGCCAGTGCCCCTAAGCTTTGCACCGATCAATATGTCCCCGTGATGCCCCCGTGGCGCGCTCGGCTCGGCACCCCTGTGTTGCGTACCGCCCACCGTCGCTGATAATCTAAACCGGTTATGCTCGACGTGGATTCCCTGTCCTTGACGGAGGCCGTGCGACTGCAGTCGGCGTTGTCTGCATCCATTACCAAGCGCTTCCAGCGCCAACTGGCGTTGGTGTTTTCTGACATCGTGGGCTCTACTCCGTACTTCGCGCGTTTTGGCAATGAAGCTGGCCACAGCTTGCAGCAGCGCCACTTCGATCTGCTGCAAGACGGCTTGTCGACGCGGGGCGGGCGCATCATCGATACTGCGGGAGACGGCGCCTTCATCTGTTTTCCAGGTGCTGAGGCCGCATGCCTTGGCATGCAGGACGTGCTGCGACGCATGTCCGCGGACAACTTCGCCCGTCCACGAGAACATCAGCTGACCATTCGCGTCGGTATCCACTGCGGAGCCGTACTGGCCGATGCCCAGGTAGTAACGGGAGACGCCGTGAACTTCTGCTCGCGGATCGCGGCATCCAGCCGCCCCGGCGAGATTCGTGTCTCGCGCCAGGTCTTTTCTGAACTGCCGAGCGCCCTACGCATGCACTGCCGTTCGCTTGAGCCTGTCGAGCTCAAGGGGATCGAGAACAAAGTTGCGCTGATGGAGCTGCTCTGGTGGGACCCCGTGCGCTTTCCTGATCTTGTGCGGATCGAAAACAGCGGTGAACAGCTGCAGCTACCTGCTTTGGACACCATCAGCTTCGGCCGTATCGCCGAGGTGGATGGGGTCAAGGCCAATGACGTGGTGCTGAAGCTGCCAGAAGAGCGTCTGACGAACATGGTCAGCCGGTGGCACTTCGAACTGCGACGCCGGCCGGAAGGCCTCATCCTCCGCTCTGTGTCTTCGCAGATGACCGAGGTCAATGGCCGCCTCCTCTCCCGCGGAGAAGAGGCGGATGTCAGAGATGGCACGCACGTGGTCTTGGCCAAGCACATTAGCCTCAAGTTTGCCGCCAGCCGCAAGAGTGCCGCAGACCCAATGGGCACCGCGCTCATCGACTAGAGACCGGCGACACGACGCGCGACGTCCCTGGCCTGAAGCGCGGCGATCTCCTCGCTTACAGCGCGGCAAAGACGGCCTGGCAGAGAGAGTGCTGTTCAAGGATGCGGTGAAGTATTCGAGGAGAGGGCCGGCCCGCCTTTCGGGCGCCTTTGGGAGTGCCTAAGAAGGCAATGCGTGCAGCGTGTTGCCAGCGCTGCGCTCCTTGCGTTGGCAAGGCGTAGATTCCGAGAGCCCGACTTCAGCGGCCTTCTGGCTCAAAGCCAGAGACAGTGGCGTGCGGAAGGGGGCTGCATCGACGCAAAGAGGATCTGACCGATGAGCTCTGCAACAGAGCTCGCTTGCCAGTAGGCCTGTCCGGTCAGGAGCTGAAACGCGATGAGCCCGAGCGACCAGATATCGCTTGCTGCGCCGATCAGATCTGGCTGGGCGCGTGCCTGCTCAGGTGACATGTACGTGGGCGTCCCCAGGATGGTTCCGCTTTTCGTCAGGTTGTCGCCGGCCAGCTTGGCGATGCCGAAGTCGAGCACCATCGCCCGGAAGCCACAGCCGCGCTTGGGGCTGGGCAGCAACATGACGTTGCTGGGCTTCAAATCGCGATG
>JAEUJZ010000145.1 GCA_016794505.1 Myxococcales bacterium | reverse complement strand
CCGCACGTTCTCACCGCTTCGTCCGGTTCCACACCCAACGCGGCAGCGGGGGGTTGTGTGAAACGGGTTACGGAGCGGTTGATGAACGGGCGGGTCGGGGGGCGAAGCCCCACGACGGGCGTGCTCTATTAGCGCGTTGTTTAGCGGCCGTTCGCTCGTTGACTGGCTCGCTCCCCTGTTCGTCCGATAGGGCGAAGAGGGTGAGCGAAGAGGTTGGTCGTTGGTTCAGTCGTGCGTTGCAGATTGCTCGTCGTTGGCAACACGCTACAAGGAGCGAGATTTGTCGTCGCTAAGGCGGTACTCGCTTTGGTAGCGCTTCGTCGGATGATGCGTCCGTGCAATGTAGAAACCGCGACTGCGCAGTTTGAAGATGGCGCCGCCGAAGGCGTGGCCGACGCGGCGGACCAGCTCTTGCGTCGAGTGCGCCGCGCGGTCCATGAGAATCGCGAGGAGCTTGTCCGCTTTGGTCAGCCCTTCACGGTAGGGGGAGCGTCGAAAAGACATAGGGGTGGTAGGGGTTAGAAATGAAGAATTGAAATTAGGGAGACGGGAGAAAGGAGCAGGGGGCTTTAGGCGTGAGCTGTCCCTCGGTCCCTCGTGGCCTTGATGCTTGTCTGGTAGGCAAGGCCAAGAGCGATGGGGAGCAGCCTGACTGCGCCACGCGAACGGTCTTTCGCGATGAGCGGTTTGCCCGACGGATGCAGCAGCAGGCGCCCTAGCATCGGGTAGCGTGCCGTGAGCCGTTTGTAGAACTCGCGATGGCTCGCTTTCTCGTCGCCGATAAGGCTCGCTTTCGCTTCGCGAATGGTGTGCATCTTGGTCGGAAGATGTGTCGCGCTTGCCGCGTTCATGAGCGCCAGGACCGGCGGCACCACAACGCACTCGGGCGCGTAGTCCCGGACCAGCTCCCGAAATTGTGCGTCGAGATTCACTGCGGTTCGTACGCCGCCCCGTATCCGATGGCAGACACTTTCGACGATGCGCTCGCCGTCAAGGACTGCCATCGCCAGGTACGGCGACCAGTAGTAGGCCGCGAGAATCCAGGCCGAAGAATTACTGCGCTGCATACGGTGCGTCCCGCTCGACACGTTCGCGGCGAGCCGCCACGGCCGCTTCGATGCGCGCTCGTTCACGCGGGTCAAGCAGCGCGTCCGGCGCCACTCCCAGGGCATACGCCACGGCGAAGAGCGCCGCGATAATCGGCGGCAGCTCTCGGCAGTTCTCAAGCCGGTACAGCGCATGCCGCGAAATGCCGGCCAGCTCCGCCAGCTCCGCCTGTTCGAGCCCGTGCTCACCATGCCACTGCCGAAGCGAACGGATGTGAAGCGCAAGCGGCGGAGACGCCGGAGACTCGGTGCTCAGTTGTTTGGTTGTCGTCATACTGATTCAGGACAGAAATCCGCATGGGAAGACTTCTGCCACGGGGTTCATGTTCACCTCCTTCCTCGGGAGGCACATGAAACACCAAGCCCTCCCGCGACGCGCTACGAGAGGGAAGCCATCAGGCCTGTCCGCTCTCGCTCGCGTCGAGGGCTATCCTACCGAATACAAAAAATCGCCACAGTCTGACTGGGGCGTGGGGTGGGGATAAGTGTCTGGAGCTTGGCTTTATAGGTACACCATATCCCAAGTGCCCTGGTCGATATCGTCCCTTAACTTCGCAAACCGGTTCTCATGTACAGCGAAGCAGAGCAAGTGCGTTGGGCGCGAAAAGCCAACGTACACCATCTTTGCAGACTGACGTACGAAGGCGTGAGGAGTACAGCCAACAGGCTGCCCCTTGAACTGTCCCGCCAGTCGCTCCGATTCATAGTTCCCACCGCCTCCTTTTTCGTAGAAGGTCTCCATATACAGCGTCGCGGTGTGAGTTTCTCCCTTCACCCGGTGAACGGTAGCGACCTCGATGTTGAATCCTCGGCATGCCATGATGTTCGCTGTTACCGCCACCGCTGTCTCGGTTGATCCCTGCGAACCGCTTCCGGGGCTGCTAAGAAAGTCTCGACACTTCTTTATCTGACGGTCGAACTTCGACAGGAATGTTGGCAGGTGCTCTCTCATTTCAGCCAGGACGGCACCAGTAGAGCCACGAGCAATACCCAAACACCAGCGATGAATTTTGGAACGGTACTCGTCCCAGTAGGTCGGATGCACGTTCCGGATGAACTCGTGCATGGTCCGCTTAGTAAAGTTGGTGCCCGACGTGTCCTGAGCCTCTTCCAACCGGAGAATCCGCAACAACGCGTTATTGATAGCCGCCTCGATTGGTGCGAATGAATACTTCTCATGGATTTGGCTCGAGAAGTAACTGGCCATGTCGGGGTGGTCAATTCGCTTCTGTTGCTCTGTCCGAGCGTAAGATGGAAAGTAATCTGGCAGCCGCACTTTGTTGTTGTCCGGCTGGGTTGCCCACGCTACAGCCTTGTACCTGTTGCGCGGACTCTCTGGGATCAGTCCATCATCCAAATGATCTCGAATGAGCGACGCGAAACAAGGAATCGCCAGGGATTTCGTAGAATCGGTGTAGACGATGAAGCGCGGTTTTATGGAAATGTCCGATCCGCCAGGATCTCGTTTCCTGCCTTCGATTCGAATCGGGCTGACAGCGAACGCGCTGACGACTCGAGCTAAAATCGGGCTGAGGCGGTAGCTTCCATTCAGTTCAAGGACCTTCTCCCGATCTCGCCAAAATACATTATTAGATTCCCTCCTGCCGTCAAAAATGGACTGGTTTTTGTCGCCGATCCGTTGGTAAGCAGAGGTGCTTTCGCCGCCATCGTAGAAAATATCTTCCAGCAGCGCGTGCTGGTGTTCCTCCATATCCTGCATCTCGTCCACAAATACGCGCGAGAAACGCTTCTGAAGAAGCAGTTTGAGCCGAGGATTTTTCGAGAGCGCGAGCCGAGCCAGAAAATAAGCGTCATCATAGCATAAACATCCCGACTTCAGGATAGCCAGCTTGAATTCGTTGACCCACTGGCGGACCCGATTCTTCTCTGTGTCGGTCCAGTCCTCGTATTTCTCGGGATTGGTCCTCGCGCGGGGCTTCTTAAACTCAATTATTTGACCCGAGTAGCCATCGGATAGAGAGGGTTTTCCATCGACATAGGTCCAGCGAATCTTCTTGTTCTTGTTCGCTATTAAGAATCGGCGAGCATTTTTGTTTTCTTGATAGATGAACCCTGAAATTCCGAATGGCGGATCGGAGAATTTCTGTTCGTAAATATCATCGTCGATACGCGTCGGCACCCTTCCGTACTTATTTGCGTAGAAGGGAACAGCCAAGAATTCGTCTACGAAACTCTGGATTGTTCCCACGAAGTTCGGATGCCTGAAAAGGTTTGTACAATGTGCGCCGATCCGATCCCGTATCTCGTCAATTGCCGCGTTTGTATGGGAAATTACCAGGACACCCGATCCGTCACTAAACGGAAGGCGGCGGTCCAGGATTAGGAGTTTCGCAAGGAGCGCAGTCGTTTTGCCGCTGCCGGGGACCGCTTGCAGGTCTAATGTGCCCATGTCCTTTATGAAGCGGATCCGTTCCTCGTCGAAGAGCTCTCCGGGGGGCAGAAGGATGCGCTCGGCGTAGGCAATGTCGTCAGCGGAGACGTTATTGGCCGCAAGCATATTTGATGGCTTCTACTAGGTAGGCAACATGCGAATCTCGCTCCACCTTCAACTTGTCGATTTCTCCTTTCGAAATAGCTTGGGCCAAGCGAGCGGCAATCTCCGTCTTGGCGAGCTTCCCGCGTGTCAACTTGTCCGTAAGCGTTACCTCAAAGTTAGTCCAGTCGGACCCGCTATGCACGAGCCTGGTGATCTCTGTGAACTTCTCACCGAATGCATCAGATTTATACAGGCAGTATTCGAGCGTCCACTGAGGGGAGATGAAGGACTTAACACACTGACCATCGTACTTGGTTGCCTTGTCCATCTGCGTCTGAGTCAGCGTCGCTTTGTCGCCAGGCGCCGAGCCATCCTCCTCCGTGGGCGAGACATCTACGTCCGCGACGATGGCAACCCGCTTGGAGAAATGCGGTGCCGCGTTGCGCTTGAAGATATTAGCGTACCGCATGAAGGCTAGGTTAGTCACGTTGATAATGGCCACTCCCTTTTGGACGAGATCGTAGCCGATCAATTTCGCGAGTTCGTTCATCAGGAGTTCTTCCGACCAACCCTCGAGCAGTATGACGCCTCTCGCAAAGAACAGGTTTGCCTTCGTGATGTCCAGGAAGCGTTGAAGGAATACGTAGTCATCGGGTGCCAGTTGGGTGTGCATTGCACCCATCGGGTAAACCTTGCCCTGATCGCAGATAATAAGATTTTCGAGTTTGATCTTCGAACCGACATTTGGGCTGTGCGTAGTCAGGATGAGCTGGACATCCTTCTGCTTTTGGAGGGTCTCAATTGCCTGCATCTGCGCTTGGGGGTGGAGGTGAGCCTCAAGTTCTTCGACCAGTCCTAGTCGCAGCCCAGTCCAGTTGCCTTTGTTCAAGTGCAGCAACTCGGATGCCATGAATAGCCTATTGAGGGTACCAAGGCCGGGCCGTGTCTCACCACAAATGGAAAGTTCCAGTTTCTCAAGCAGGCTCTTGATCTGCCCTCGCTCAGTCACAGCGAACTTGGTCTTCCTTCCTGGCTCATAGAGTGCACCAATATACGTGTCGATCTTGTCCTTTAGCTCTTTCCCGAGTTGGTCAGCAATGCCCTTTCCCTCGTGGTCCTTTGCCTCGAAGTAGCCTTCGATTGATTTGTTGAAGTTCGTCAACCGGTCCACCAGAACGTGGGTTGTCCCTTTGTTCTTGAAGGCATCGTGCCCAACGAGGATCTGGGAAAGGCGGGAGTTCTTTCGCGCGACTAGTTCCTCCTCGGCATCGCGGAGCGGCTTAAGGTACGTCACCTTTAGGTACTCGCGGGCTTCGGGACTGAGTTGTTTTCCCTGGGTATCTACCCCCGCGCGTACTTCGTAGGGCAGGATCTGGTCATTGGCTGGATTTCTTTGTACATCGAGGATGAGCCGCAGGGATTGCTCGACATCACCTCCGACTGACTTCCAAGACAGAAACTCAGTGAAGTACTTTCCTTCCTCATTTTTGATGTCAGAAAGAATAAGCTCAATCCTGAGTCGATGCTGTCCAATGTGAAAATCGTCAAGGCTAATGCGGGACCAGTCGTAGCTATGTGTTTTTAGGACAAGCCGGATCGCATCGATAATTGCGGACTTTCCAGAGTCGTTTTCGCCAATTAGAGCATTCAAGCCTCGAGTCAATCTCAGATCGAGATGCGGTGTATCGAGGGAGAATGGCATACTGCTTCCGAACCGCCTGAAGTTCCACAGCCTTAAGTTTGATAGATGCATAAAGACCTTCTAATCTCTTGTAAACGGCCTGTTTGCCTTCTTCGGTGGTTATGCAGATCGCGTTTCATGACGTGGTGACGCGATGAAGAGCTTGTGTTCTGTATCACAGGCTGAGATTTGTCTGCCGGTTTTCTACAGGCGAGGATGCCCCAGAACGAACACAGACAAGAGCGCTACGTGTCGGCTAGTCGCACAGCCACGGGCTCGTCAGTCAGGCACGGCAGCACCTGACTGAGACCCATACATTTTCTCTTGCCCCGACTTCGTTGAGCGAGAGAAGATAAAATGTCCGCGTTGGAGCGATTGATTGGGGCCGCTCTCACGGAGCTTAGATGGCGCGGCCATAGGCGGGACCGCGCCATGCCTTGTCTTCATGTTGCCGCACGGGGAGGTGATGATGACGATAGGCCTCGCAGAGAATGGGAGCGCAGGGGAGACAGCGACGCAGGATTGCGAGTGCCCCGAGCTATCTAGAGACTTCTATCTGCACTTTGAGAAGCCCACGCCACTCAGTCACAGGGGGAAACAGAAGCAAGTCTACCGAGCCATATGGAAGCCGATCCAGCGAGAGGTCATCGTCAAGTACCACAAGGACGAGAATCGGACCGCGCTGACAGAGCTAGAGATGGTTGCTCATCCGCTATCGCTATCTCACCCAAATGTCGTCGAGACGTATGTCGTCGGTAGTGCGCCTCAGGTATTTCTCGTAGAGCGTGAGGTGACGCCCCTCCACAATGGCTGGGTTCTCCATGGCATGGATGAGGCCGTTACGCTGCTCTGCCACATCGCTCGCGCCCTCAGCTTTCTTCAGAGGAAGAGCTACATCCACGCGGACATCAAGCCTGAAAACCTCGGGCTTGATCGGGAACGCTTCATCCTGATGGACTTCGGGGTTTGCAAGAAGCTCGACAAGTTTGATCCGGCAAGGGACGAGGCCGGGACGGTGCGAACTCGGGCACCAGAAGTGCTCGCCAAATCGAGTCCTCGCAGCCACCAGTCCGATCTTTGGTCACTCGGCGCATCCATGTTTCGACTCTTCACTCAGCGATTCCCGCTGGTTCTTGATGGCGAAGAGGTGCCGCTCGATAAGGAGGATCATGCGGCCAGCGATCGGGTGAGAGAAATGATCCGGCAGCGGGCGAAGGACGAGAATCTGTGGCGTACTGACTTCTGGAGGCACGATTGTTGGAGCAAGGTGCCGCCACGCCTCGAGCCGTTGATAAGGAAGATGCTGGCGCGTGATCCTGGCGAGCGCATCGACTCCGAAGGGGTAGTCCGATATTGCGAAGAGGAGTTCGCTCCCTATCTGCTTGAGGATCTCCCCGCCGCGCCAGTCATGCTCGCCTCTCAGAAGGAGATGCTGTCGGTGCTGCGCGCACTACGTGCTGGCAAAGCAGGCGTCGGATTCAAACCGAATCTAAGGAACTTGCCACTCTTGACGCGTCAACGGCATGCCCAGTGGCTCAGTGAACTGCTACTCCTCAATCACCTCAGCGCAGACAATAGGACGTTCATCCAGCAGCAACTCCAGGAGCTCAAGGAGGGCCAGCAGCCATGAGCAAGCGGAGGCTCGAACGTGTCCAGGATGCTGTCCATGGGCTGATGAAGTTCCGCGGCATGGAGACAGCAGTCATCCGTCTGTTGGAGACCCGCGAACTCCAGCGCCTCCGCCGCATTAGCCAGCTAGGATTGGCATCGTTGGTCTACCCTGGCGCGGAGCACTCTCGGCACGCTCACTCGCTGGGCACGGCCTATCTGGCGATCCGGTTTGGGCGTCAGTTGCAGGATGCAGCAGTGGAGTTCTTGCCGCCCCTGATGCATCCGGGGCCGGTAGAGATCCGAGACCTAGCGATCGCCGCCTTGTGCCACGATCTAGGCCACGGTCCCTTCTCGCATACATGGGAAGATCAGTGTATCGGCAAACGGGACTTTGACAGCAAGCGCGACCAATGGGCCGAGCAATTTGGCATGAATTCTGAGGACTGTAAGGAGCTAAAGTGGCATGAAATTGTAGGCAGGGGACTGCTGCTTTGGCCTGGTGGCGATCTTCACAACCGGCTGAAAGAGCACGACGAGTCCATGCCGAGGCGAATTCAGGCTCTCCTCGGTGGCGGCTACCACGTGCCGTACTTATCCCGTCTGCTGTCCAGTGATATCGACGTCGATCGAGGGGATTTCCTGCTACGAGACGCCATCCAGTGCGGTGTCTCCTATGGCCGATACGATCTGGAGTGGCTGCTGTCCTGTGTGACGCTCGGCTACTACAACGACAACGTGGTGATAGGCTTCGATCTGAGCAAATCGCGCCGGGTGATCGAAGAGTTCGCTCTAGCCCACCGCGCGCACTATGAAACCGTATACTTCCATCATACGGTGAAGAGCGCCGAGTTAATGCTCGGGCTATTCTTCAAACGTCTCAAGTGGCTTGCCAGAGAGCGGCGAGAGGACCTTGAGCGGCGCTTCCCTCGTCATGCCTCGATCATCACGATCGCCGCGGGTGATGTGCTCGGTCCTGAGCAGGTACTGGAACTGGACGATGTGCTGCTATGGTCCTTCCTGAGCGAGGTGGCCAAGACGCCGAGAGAACCTGATGACATCCTCTGTGATCTCGCATGGAGGCTGTTGCAGCGAAACCTCTTCAAAGCGATTGAGTTGCCGCGTGCTGAGAGTTCACTCCCCTTGCCGACCAACGAGATGTTGGTCGAACAAGGACTACGTCTTGTTAGCCCGCGTACAGGCCGGAAGCTCACAAGAGAGGAATTCAGGGAGTACTATCTGTGCCCCTTCAACCAGGATCGCGACATCCTGTCCACTAAAGATCACGATTGCGGCTTCTTCATCGACACCACACGCCCAGATCGCCCGGCCATTATGATCCAGAGAGACCGTGAGTTCCGGGCACTTAGGACGATGTCTATCACCACCAGTCGGATCTACGTTCCTCGGGAAGTACGCGACGAGGCCAAGAAGATCCTGTCCTCTCGACGGACCGCGGAGTAGCGCGAGAGATGTATCACCAGCGGTTTGCCTGGGCATGGCCGAGCTATCCTGAACACTGCTCCTTGGCGGGGTGGACTCAGCATGTTCGACGATGAGCATTTCCTTCAGCGCACGGTGGAGCGGCTCTCATGCCCGGCGATGGAACGGGCGATGCTGCTCTACAACGATTCCGAACTCGTGCGCTTCCTCCTGGCAGAAGCCAAGCTGCCAGCGGACGAACGGGATGTGGCCATTGCTCTGGGGCCGGGAGAGAAGCCGGCACACACCATCGTCAGGCGGGACGGCCGCTGTCGGACGAACTTGTCTGGCGACCAGCCGTATCGCGATGCGCATCTGCTGTCCTTCTCGCGGTTTGAAGCCCTGCTGGAACGCCGCGGCGAAGTGCAGGCGCGGTTTGCCGCGGCTGAGCGGCTGACCGGAGAAAAAGGGTCTGCCGGGCAGCTCCTATTACGCCTCATCGAACGTGGCCGGTACCTGAGCCGCGAGGAGTTTGTCGCGTCGTCGTACTGGCAGCCACTCTTGCGCGACGTCCTGGTGTCGCTGTTTCGGTTCAGCGCAAAGCAGCTCGAAAGGCAACGCCAGGTGATGCGTCGCCACCCATCGGCTCGCTTGGTGCAACACCACCAGCCGCTGCTGCGCCGGTACTGGTCCAACTACTTCTTCCTCGGGCACTGCGCGCTTCTCGCCGTTATGGAGAGGCACCGGGCTGGCAACGCGCTTGAGCTACCCGCTGAGGAGGTCTATGACACGGTGGCGAACGGGCTGCTCTGGCTGGGGGGAACTTTGGGGGCGCTCCTACGCGCGGCGTGGGTCGCGGGCGAGCTGGGCGGTGACATTCTCGGCGTGGTCAAGCGTCGCCTTCGCCATGCCGTTGCCCGTGATGACCGCTGGACCATCCTGGCCGAAGCGACGACTCTTCTGGCCATCGCCGCACGCCGCTCCGGCACTCGGGCTGAGATTCAGAAGGGCATCGCTGCGCCCCTGCGTCTGCTGGCCGATTCGAGTGATAGCTACGCCGTGCAGGTTCACGACATCTTGCGCGCCGCATTCGACGGCCTCGATGCGATGAGCATGGAGAATGGATTGATGTGGTTGGGGCTGGCCCATGACCTCTATGAGCATCAACAGGCGCATGCAGAAGCCACGCCGCTTCAGCTCAAGGAGCCTGTTCAGGTCGTCAGTCCCGACGTGGCTACGATGGCGGTCGCGAACGCGACCTATCGCCTGACAGGCCTGAATGGATTTCGGTTGGCCGTGCTCACAGTGCCGTATGCGGTGAAGCAGGAAGGTCACCAGCTCTACTTTCCCGAGGAGACGCTCAGGCAGCTACGTCGTCCGTGGGTGTCCGCTGACACGCTCGCGATACTGGAGACACAGGAGGCCGTCATTGGGAAACCGCAGCCGGTGCGCCGTGAGGCGACGCCGGGCCGCAATGACCCTTGCTACTGCGGCAGTGGACAGAAGTACAAGCGGTGCTGCGCTGGCGCCGGTGACGATGGCGGCGCCTCGCTTTGACTCTGGTGACTACGGCTTACACCCGCAAACATCCCAGCACAGAACCCACCAGCCCTTGCAGCAGCACAGGCTGCTGTACGGGCTGCACTTGTCGCGGCACTGCGGATTCTTGGGGTCGGGAGGGTCGCTGGCAGCGGTGTAGTTCAGCTCGCCTGTAGCGTCGAGCAAGGTCTGATAGGTCGGCTGGTCACTGATGCACCGCGCCAAGAGGAGGTCATGCCATGCACCATCGTTTGGACAGCGTTAGCCGTTCAGAACGTCGGTGTATTCAGCTTGTAATACGCCGTCGTTGTTACCCCAGACCGGTTTATCACCGTAATCTGGTAGCCGATATCTGAAGAACCACTTCTGAGTTCGGCTTCGTAGGGTGAATCGACATACGACCAAACCGTCTGGCGATTGAACTCATGGTAACTGGCGTCAGTGGCGCGTTTCCAGGCCAATGCAATTTCCAGTTTACAGTACGACTTGTCTTTGGTGTACACGCGAACCTTGTGCGTGCCGTCTTTGCCAGACCAGAAGGGAATCTGGAACGCACTGTCCGACGACAATGACCCAGTGCTCACCTCGCCGCCCCAGAGCGCCTGGGATTGAGAGGCGAATGATTCCTCCTCGGCAGGGGTGGCCGAGCCGCAGCCCATACCGAGCAGGACGAATCCGGCTGCGACGTATGAGCACAAGGGAGAGAAAATCGCGTTTGATTTGTGCATAGTGGGCGTTCCTTTCTGGGGTGTTCTGTCGGAATGAGTTATCCACACTTGCTATTGCGTGAAATCGACATTTCTTGTATAATTACATTGACAGGCTTAACGGAGCGCATAAGCTCCCAGCGTGTTTGCCCGGTGGCTTCACACAGCTATGAACAACATCCTCTCGGCGTTCGACGATTATCTGCGCTTGGAGAGGGGCCGAAGCGACGACACCCGCAAGCGCTACGGGCAAGTGGTCAGGAGCTTGCTCGCCTTCCTGCCGACCGCGATGGGAGACGAAACCGAGCGCTTGCGCAGCGCAAGCGAAGAAGACATCCGCGCCTTCCTCGTCAGCGCCGCAGCCACCAGAAGCGGTGAACGCTCAGCCTTCATGTGGAACCAAAAGCTCGCCGCCGTGCGCACGCTCTACCGGTTCCTCGGGAAGCGGCAGCTCGTCAGGGACAGTCCCGCCGGAGCGATTGAAGTGGTCGAAGCAATCGCCGAGGAAAAAATCCCGCTCACTATCCCCGAGTTCATCGCGCTCATTCGAGCCATCGAGCGCCGCGACGAACCCTACCGCTCGCGCGACATCGCCCTCGCCCACGTCGCCTTCCACTGCGCCCTGCGCGTTGGTGAACTCAACCGCCTCAACCTCGAACACCTCGATACGCAAGGCGGCTACATCATCAACCTGCGCGCCAAACGCAAAAAGTACCTGCTCCTACCGCTGCCACCCCTCGCCGCTCAGGCCCTCGAACAGTACATCGCCCAGCGCCGCGACTTTCGCCCCACGCGGGAAGCCTCCGCGGTCTTCCTCTCTGAGCGCGGCACACGACTGAGTGTCCGGCACATCGAAGGACTCATCGCGAGGTACGCCTTTGAGGCCGGCATCCACAGGCGCATCTCGCCGCACTTCCTGCGGCACTCCATCGCGACGGTGCATGCGCTGCTTGGCACAAGGCCGTGGGACATCCAGCGACTCCTCAACCACGATTCTCTGGCCACAACAGAGCGCTACATCCACACCCTGCAATCCCTCAGAGCCGCCATGTGGAGCATCGACGCTATCCTGGCCCGCATGCTCGTCGGCAGAACCGAAACCCTACCCCAAGTTCCAGGGGAAGGCGCACCGCCCACGCTCGGTACCCCCTCCTTACCAGCCGGCCCTGCGCCCTTCCCTTGAGCTTGGGTCGGAAGAGATTGCGTGAAATGTCGATTTCACGCGGTTCTCGACGGGAGAAGCACCACCGGGGAAAGCGGACTGAACCATGGCGCAGCACACCCGACACCGCATTTATTATTAATTTCCATCATATGAATCACACATCCGAACAAATCCATCTAATGCTTAAAGCCTACTTCACCACAGTAGCCAACCTTGACCCATGGGCAGAACTTGAGCCTGGGGAAGTAGAGGGCATGGTCAAGGATTGCCGGTTCGCAGAGGTTGATAACGTGCTCTTCCTTTTGACCCCGGCCCCTGAGAACTACCAAGCCTTCACGATTGAGAATGGCGCCCTGGTACCGCTGCATCAGGAACATCGAGCAGAGTTCTGCTCCACGTGCAGGGAGCAGGAGGAGAGTGCTGCGTCGCAGGAAGCTTTCTGAGACGGTGCCTTGGCGGTGGTCACGACTGCTTGGAGTACGCCGAAGCCATGCCAATTCCGCAGGCTGCGCTTGAGAAGTTGCCATCGCCGTAGCGGCAAAAACAAAAAGTCCAGACGGTGTCTGGACTGCCGCTTTGGCATACCGAGCGTTCGACCTAGCGGACGGAGCGCTAACCAAGCTGTTCCATGCTTGCCGCCGAGAAAGTCCAAATGATGTCTGGACAATCGCCGGCTGAAAGGCACCGTACCACGTTTCGATGCCCAACAACGGTGATGCCACGATTGCGACTGCATGAAAACTGTCCGCCTTTGCGCCCAACAAGTAATGGGCGACGAACTTAACAAAATTTCAGAATATGGTATAATGACAAACTTCTGCCTTAGGTGATCTATCATAATTTCATAATTACCATATGTTGCCAACAATCATCCGCCTCTCCTCTGAAAGTGTTAGAACACTATCAACTCATCCTAATGATGCGGTACGGTCCATTCATATTATAGTGGCCGAGGTTAAAGAAGTTTTTCATCAATTTGACATCTGGAGAATGCCGGAACTGCGAAACTTAGACGTTTCCGACTCAGCCTCGCAAGTAATCAGGAAAACACTTGCCGAGGAACCTCGTGAGTTCTTTTATCGTAATCGGGGCATTACGATATCAGCCTCCTGCGTTAGTTACGATAAGAGAAATAATGCCGTCGCCATCGAATTGACGGACCCCATTATGCATGGGATTATCGATGGTGGACATACCTATCAAATAATTTGCAACTATATGGACGACCTAGGCGAAGAGGAAAAAATGCATTTCTCCGCGTATGTTCGACTTGAAGTGCTCTCGGGTATTACTGATTATGACTACCTTCATGACCTATTTTTTGAGCGCAATTTCGGGCCTATGCGACTTGCAACCTAAGCAAATTCTCTGCCCCGGCCGATCAAGGTGCTGGCGGCGGAGTACAGGACCGCACTCCCATCAGAGCGGCAGTTGGCCGCGGCGCTGACCCAGACGACTGCGCGCCTCAATAAACGCCGTGTCTCTGCCCGAGCCAAGTCGAGCACAGAGAGAGAGTCTGCGCGGCAGGCAGACTGACGCTGCGGTCACTGTCGGGCTAGGGTGAACATCTATGCTTCATCCTTCCCTCCATGCACTCCACGCAGAGTTTATCGCCGAGTGCCGCTACACCGCGCGACTCGCACCTGCAACGCTGCGCAACTACCGTGCCGCATTCATGGTGTTCACTTCAGTCATGCCCAAACTGTCGCTGTCATCGTTGACGGCGGCGACACTGACCCACTTCTTTCGCGAACTCGAAACACGCGAGCGAGCGTCCGGTCGCGGGCGTCCACAGCGTGGCGTGAAGACCAGCACCATCGCGACCTACCGAGCCAAGCTCAACCCGTTCTTCAAGTGGTTGGTGGCGCGTCAGTTGATTGCCTCATCGCCGTTCGTTGGGACAACTGCGCCGCGGGTTGTCTACGATGAGCCGCAGTACCTCCGCAAAGAACAACTCGACCGCATCATGGCTGCCACTGACCTCACTATCGAGTGGTCCAGCTCCTTCGTTCACAGGCGCAGCGTCGCCATGATCACCGTGCTTCTCTACGCCGGGCTACGCAAAGGAGAGCTGCTCAACCTGCGGACGGGAGATGTGGACCTTGATCGCGCTGAGCTGCGTGTCGGCGCACAAACCTCGAAGTCCAAGTCGTATCGGACGATCCCGCTAAACCATCTGGCCTGTCGCCGACTGGCTGACTACCTGGAGCAACGAAGCAAAAAAAGATACCTGACCTCGTATCTTTTCGTCGCCGACGAGCGCGATGCTCGCCTCAGCGAGCAAGGGCTTCGACATCTCGTCAAGCGCATCCGCCAGGCATCCGGAGTCCGCTTCCACGTCCACCAGCTCCGACACACCTTTGCCGTCAACCTCATCGGCAGCGGAAGTGACGTTTCTGTCGTCCAAAAACTGATGGGACACAAAAGCATCGTGTCCACCCTTATCTACTTGCGCGCGATTCCGAGCCCAACCATGCGCAAGAGCATCGATGCTCTACACTGGGATTCGATGCTGTAAGGCAGGCTCATTTTTACTCATTAAACGTTCGCCGTTTAGTCTTGAAAAAGGCCGTGGGAATTGGTCCTGCCAGCGCCTCAGAAAAGAGTTCTGGCAGCGCCAAATCTTGGCTAATATAAGAGAAGAAATGACTGTTGTGGTTCAAACTTCATCCCTTTTAAGGATAAGGTCCTGGGTTCGAACCCCAGCCGACCCACACATAGCATAACGATATTTTCTCTGTAATTAGCCAAAAAACGTCATCGACGGTTTCTCAAAAACCGTCAAAAAAAGGCCTTTCAGAACCACATCCCCAAGGGATGTGCTCCTCCTGGGATATGCTCTAGGCCATTTTTCCCAGCGTCAAGACTACGGCAACACCCCGTAGTTTTTATGTTTATATCCACGCTCGTCGAACAATTTTGCGCTGAGGCCGAGTATATGAAGGGTTATTCCAAGACAACGATTGTCCGCTACCGCAGCAATCTGCGACTGTTCACGCGCCTGACCGGCACGACAGACCTCGCTCTGGTGACCCCCGAGGTGGTGCGCTCCTACTTCTTCCGGGGGCGCAGCGAATACGACTGGTCAAGCGCCACCTTCGCCACCTACCTCAAGAGTCTCAGAGTGTTCTTTCGCTGGTGCGTTGGAGCAGGGCTCCTCTCGCACAATCCGACCGACGGTATTCAGCGGCCCAGCCTTGAGAAAAAGCTGCCGCCCCGACTCTCTCGGGACGAAGCGCTCCGACTCCTTGAGCTGATCGACAACTATCCCTGGTATGACCCGTTTTTGCGTCGCCGGAACCACGCCCTGTTCGCCACGTTCATCTTTGCCGGGCTGCGCAAACAAGAACTCCTGCATCTGCGCTACACCGACGTCAACATCGAGAACCTGACGCTCTTCGTCCACCAGGGCAAGGGGCGCAAAGATCGCTACATTCCGGTCGCCGGGCCACTGGCCGCGAGCCTCGCGAATTACGCGGAGGAGCGCCTGCGTTTGCGCAAGACCTGCCCGGAGTTCTTTGCTTCCCTGACGCACAATGGCCCGCTCAGCGACACCGGCCTGCGCAACCTCATCACCCTCATCGTCCGGGCGTTCGGTAAGAAGTTCAGTGCTCACAAACTCCGTCACACCTTCGCGACGCTCATGCTGGAAGGCGGCTGTGACATCTACGCGCTGTCGAACATGATGGGGCACTCAGACATCAAGACCACAGCGCTGTACCTGGCCGCGACCCCAGAGCACCTGCGCGGACAAATGAGCAAGCACCCGCTCAGTAGCCCAAACAGCACACCTTCCGAGTATGCGCAAACGCCTCAGTTCCGCTCCCGGAACAAGGCATTATCTATCTCTAATCACTAAACATATGTTCTATTTTCTTGTCGCTTTCTTGGTTTCATACTTTGCCCCCGACATATTCACCGTATGCAGACGCATCTTGAGACGTCTGGAGCGGTTTGTACGATAATCAGCCGAGTTTCAGCGCTCTAGCGTCAGAACTCGAGGCAAGAGCCTAGTGCGGAAGCAGTGCCCGCCGGAGTCTGTGTCGGGGGCGCCGGGCTCAAGCAGAATTCTCGTTCTAAGCCGTGCACACCTAGGGGGCGGTCAGGACGAGAAACCGACGAATACCGACGAAACCACAACGCAGACAGTCCGCAGCCAGCCCTGCGCTGGCTCTCCCCCTCGGAGGAGAAGCACGCAGGCTGCAACCCATAGAAAGTTTGGGAATCAGAAGTCCAGACTCCCATGCTACGACCATACGATAATTTACTTAGTAATCGGAGCTAACTTCGGGGCGGGTCAGAAGAAGTTGACGAGGCAAAGTGCTTGCGCGTTCCCACCGAAGTCCGCGAGCCAACAACTCTACTTCTTCCTCGGGCGCTTCGCCGCTCCAGCACTGAACAACTCGCGCTGCGAATCGCCAGCTGGCGCCGAAGAACCGCCAACGCTTCGCATGAGTTGCTCGAGTTGGCTCTGTATACCCTCAAGCTGCCGGAGCAGAGCACCCCGATCCAGGCCCGAGGCCGATTCAGTCACGGGAGCAGGGACCACTGGTGCAGGCGTCGCCGTTTCCACCGGCGTGTTCGATCGCTTTGGCGGCCAGTTCACGGACGTCTGCACCCCCGGGATTAGCTCAACCGTGAGGTGAGATGGGACCGAGCGAACGAAGTCTTCAACGCGTCGATCACCTCCGAGAAGAATCTCCAACTCGGCAATCGCGATGTCGCAACGAGGGAAGTCGATCAAGTCCTCGGGGACAAGGAGGTCTCGGAGCACCCGCCTTGCGACTCCGCTGAACTCCGAAACTACCTTGGAGTCCTCGTTGAAACCTGCGCATACTCCAAGCCAGACCATTGCCGTGGTGAACCGATCTATGAACGGCCGGAGAAGCGTTGCATAGCGCATCGACCCTGGCAGGATACTGCTCGCCAGATACCCAAGCAAGAAGCTACCTTCGAGAGCAGATATATTACTTGTGGCGATAGTGCGGGACATTTGATCGAATGCAATGACCCGTTCCTCGCGAGTTCCACTTAAGAGCACGTCGTCAAACTCCGCAAGCGGGCTATCGCCGAGGGGGCGGCGGCGCATCACACTTCGGCACCAGTCGAAGACTCGGCTCGGTACACCGTATGGAGCGCCGTTCCCCTCCGCAAGGTAGCGTAGGATCATGGCGATACTGGCTACGTCCTCAGCCTGCAGATTCCTCCTCGGCTGAAGCGTGATGTTGCGAACCCGTGCCCATGATTTGGCGACACTCGCCTCCCGGGGCTGGATGTCATAGAGAGCTGCTTCCCGCATCAAAGCGAACACCAGACTACTCAGAAGGGCCGCTCCGGTGATGTCGCCCCGACTCACGCGCTCAAATGCGACATCGGCCGACAGAAGTTCGCCCAACACTGCGCCGACGCTCGCCAACTCAATGCCAAGCAGGCGCGGCTTGCGCCAGGAACGAAGATGCACCTCGAAGTCGTCAACGCCCACCACGCGGCAGTAGGCGGTTATTGGGCGAATCACCGGGGAATACGTGACCGCCCAAGCGAGGAGGTGCTCGGTCTGGCCAGGGTGTGTGACTATGAGCCGAGGAAGATCATAACGGGATTGTGTTCCGTCTCCGGGCCAGACGGCCGCTGCGAACTCAAGGTTAGTATTGAGCAACTCGGTAGGCGCGGCCAGCTGCACAGCGGATGATCGCAGTCGCCCGCTCAGGAGGTCGCCGAGTTCTGTGCGCGAAAATGCCCTCGCGAGAATCACTTCTTCCTCCCTGGGAATATGCTGCTCGGATTTGCGCGCATCCTGGTGCCACCCTGAACCACTTCGCGAGCCTCCTCCAAGTAGGGAGGGAGCTTAGCCACGAAGTAGACCGTGAGCGAGGTCTTTGCCCGAGTGACACTAGTATACGCGATTCGCTTCTGCCGCTCGCGCAGTCGGTATATGTTATGACCGTGAGTAATGTGGGCGGCCCGATACTCCAGACCCTTCGTTTCGAACATATTGCAAACGTGAATGGTCCGGTTTGGGTCTGGCGAGAGGTCGCCCTCGGGGAGCAAGTTGGCAGCCAGTGGCGACGCCTCTATTGCGGCACGAATCTGAACTGTGTCCTGCTTACGTGGGGAAATGACGCCAAGAAGCTCGCCTGGGTAAGTCCGTACTTGCAACGTTAGGCGCGCAATCAGCTGTGCTGCTTGATCATCTTCGGAAGTGCACGGCATGAACTTTGAATCGGACTTTCCCTGCTTCGATTCCTTGTAGTTGCACGTCGGCAGCGTTGGTTCCTCACCGGAGGATTTCCCTATCGTGTCAGCTGTCTTGCAAATCTCGGGGCCGTTCCTGTAATGGTACTTAAGCGTGATGGTCTTCGACACTTTGCCCTTCACATACTCGACGATTTCTCCTGTGTCGTAGATCTGCTGACGTGAGTCCCCTGCGAAGAAGACGTGCTTGGCGGCACGGATAAACAGGTCCACTTCACTTTGAAGGCAGTCCTGAACCTCATCGACGAGGATACACTCTATATGTCCCTCCAGCACCGGCTTGCGATCGAAGAGGCTGTGGAGTCGCTTGGCGATTTCCTCCCGGCGCTCCTGAAATTTTGTAGGTCCGTCCGGCAAATCATCCGTTCTGATGCGGTGTTCACGCAGGAGGTTGAGAGACCATCCCATGATGGTCTGGATCTTCTCGTCCGCCACGTTGTAGTTATGTGTGCCGCGGCGGATGAAAGATCTAAGTTCACTCGTGTAGATGAGGACCTGTACGTTTGGCAAACGGGAGTTTACGAACAGCGATGCTCGGAGCAGCACCAAGTTCGTCTTCCCGGAACCAGGTGGTCCCAGGACCAGGAAGTTGCCGTCTAAGTCGAGACCGTTGACGATCTTCTGATCGTCATCGAGTTCTTCTTCTTCGAGCCACCAGGAATCATCGGCCATCATTCACCCCAGCTAACGTGGATCCAATGTGCGCTGCCGTTATCGGGCAGCGCAGGTTGCTGCTGGCCACAATCAAGGGCAAGGAGCAGGTAGTCCTTGAGGCGCTCCGCTAGCACGGCAGCAGCATACGCGCCCTCCAGAATCGTATTTGTGGCGCGAGGACCGTCCGCTACAAAACCGGACTCTTTCGCGGCAAAGCTATCAGCGACTATCTTCACGACCATTGAAGTAGGGTCCAGTACCTCGATAGAAATTGTGACATGCAAGAGGTTCGGTAACGAAAAGGACGCCGAAGCCGCAAACTCAATCTCGACAGATGCCGACGAAGAACTCTCGTCAATCTGCCTCGGTGGGAAAGTGTCCTCAACATCGAGGATGCCAGTCACGATCCGGCGAACTTCCCGCCTGAGCTCGTCCTGCAAATGGCGAATGGAGTCGCTGTCATGACGCACTGTTGCGGACGCCAGCGATGCAGCCCTCCGTCTCTGAGCGATGCGGGCAGCTGCAGCACGAGCATCTCCCCTGTCGGCCGGTGGCGCCTTGAGTCGTTCCCATGAGACCAAGCCGAGCCGCATGCTTGGGTCCTTCACCAAACAATTAGCAGCAAGCAGGCGCAGGTCTGCAGGAACATCGGTTGCTTCAATAACAGGCGTTTCCCGTCGCACTGCCTCGACCAGTTCAGCGTAGGGGTCAGCGTACTTCGCAAATAGCGGTTGGCGCATGATCATGTCATGAAGGACGCCGCCTAACTGATAGAACGTGACGGCACGCCAGCCCTCCAGTGTGTCCTGCTCTTCGCGAACAAGAAGTTCGGGAGGGCTGTACCGGAGCGTGCCGACGAACAGCCTGCGGTCCCCTTGATCAGTGATGTTGCCAAGTCCGATGGGTCGCACTACACCCAAATCTAGCAATTTCGCGGTGGAGAGGTCGGGCGATATGCCGATATTCTCCGGCTTGATATCACGATGGGCGAGCGTCATCGACTCGAGGAACTCCGCGGCAGCGGCAATCTGAGCGATCAACGGGTGGATCTTATCGCGAGGTAACGTAGCCACTACATCGGCGATGGTCTGTCCCTCGACGAACTCCATGACAACGAAGAAAACAGACTTTTCATCGTCCCAACCTGCGTCGAGAATGCTGACAAGATTGGGGTGATACTTCCCCACGAGCTTCCGCTCACGGTATACGCGCTCTTGCTGCGCTGCGCGCCCGAAGCGGGCAACCAAATCAGGATCGAACACCTTCACGGCTGCGGTGGAGCCGCCCTTGGTGGCCCTAAACACGATGGCGGACTTGCCATGGCCCGCTACGTCCTCAATGAGCCAACCACTGATCTCGGTGCCCTTCAGCTCCGAGGCCATTCTTGTTGCGACAACTGGGTCCACGGCCCCTTATAGCACAACCGCTCGCTCGCCGCGCCCAGAGAACCAATTCCCCTCCCTTCCGCAGTTAAGACTAAATTCGCCGGAGGCGATGGTGTTGGTGTGCCCGCAGAATCGACCGGGCCGCACCGCCCTCTGTGAGCTTGTATTTTTCCAAACGACGGATTCCATCCAAGTCGGAAGCTCAGATAAGAGTCTATTCTCGGATCCCGTAGGATCGGCTGTTTGGGGAGGATAGCTCGAATTTAGCATTGTCAGGGTATATTGATTAATATGGCGGCATTTCATGAGGCATTCTCTCAAGGTGAGAAGCACGTAACCGTTGTTAATTGGGCTAATTTATCCGATAAATCATATTGCTCTGCTGCGCTCATTCTCTCGGAGCAGGTAGCCTGTCCTCTCTGCGAGATCCGCCGCATCTGTGCGATACCGTCGAGCCAGCATATGATTGCCTTCGCGGTCAGCGAGGCGAGCCAATAATAATAGCGTATCACATTGGATCAATCCATAGTCTTCAAATTCTTGGAACTGTCCGACCATTTTGATGTCTTCGTACGCTTTCTTGCTGTCTCCGCAGAATAAGAAATACTCTGCTCGGTAGAGCAATCCTTTGAGAAGTTGGTCTTCGCGGCCAGATTCAAACAGGTGCTCAATGGCTTGGTCAAAATACTGACCGGCATCCTGGATATTACCCAAACCCTGCGATGCTCTTGCCAGAGTAAGGTGCTGCAGTGCTATGGACAGCCTCTTTCTTCTGGCCACAGCCTGTGGCAACCATTGAGTCGCAAGGTCGAACGCTCGTTGCGCTTGGCCCATATCCAACCAATGCTGGCATATCCGATAAACAATAATGCTACAGCCGACCGGTATCTCAATCTTCGCGGCAGGGTCAGTCAACCCTTCTGGCAAGCCTAACTGTACTAGGTTATCTCGGATCCTCTCAAACTCAATCCCAGCTTCGCTGGTTCTCCCCATTAGATGAATGGTCAACGCGCGCCCACTCGCCGTAGCCAATGACCGCAGTGTGTCGTTGCCGCGCCTTCGATACTCTATCGATAGCTCGATGAGTCGGAGTGCCTCCGCGAGATTGCTCTGGCGTTTTATACTCGAAAGGTCGGACAGTTCACTGCCTGCATTGCCCCAGTCCTGTGCTGCTTCACATAGGGCGAGTGCCGTCGTAGTGGCAGCAACGGCATCAGCCGTGCGACCGGTGGTCTTGAGGACAATCCCAGCCTCCGAGAGCACTATATATTTGTGGTGGCTTGAAAGCTCGTGCGCGGGCTTGGTCCAGGCTTGTTCGAAGAAACAAGCCAATGCGGACACATCACACCCCACCGCTCCTAATTTCTCCAGGCTGTAATGTTCACTATTTCGACGGACGCGAGCCAAGAAAACATCTCTCAATGCTTCCTCATGCCGGCCCGCTTTGCACCCGTGCCAAATTGCTTGATACAGTGGCTGTAGGGCAGAAACGGTCTTCGGGTGGTCTGCAGTTGTCGCGCAAAAATAATCAAAGAGAAGGCCATGACCCATCCGAAAAGCAGCCGGGTCTTTTTCGGAGAAATCCTCGCTAAAGTAATCACGAACCAGAGGATGCAGTTCCAGCGTTCGGTGCGCTGACCGATTGTCCACGAGCAGGCGCGTGGGCAGCAATTTGAATACTAACGTGCCAAGTTCCCGATCAGTGATACCGAGGGAGGGCGACGCAGAAACTAATGCCACGACGCTGGACCAAGGTGCTGGACGGTCGTAGAGACTCAACAGCCTAAATAGGGCTCGCCCAGGCTCGGTAAGCGCCTTGTCATGGCTGCGTATCATGGCGCGAACATGGTCCCCGTGGAGCAGTTCCTCTTCGGTGAGTCTGATCTTGGCGCGATGATGAATCTGCCCGTCAAACTGACTGACGAGCAGCGTCCCCAGCAGGGTTAAAGCCAGCGCGTGGCCTTTGTAGTCAAGTACTGCCTGTTCGAGCTTGGCCACATGGCCGCGGACGCCGAGGTTACGCAGCAGTTCGATCCCGCCAGCCGGTGGCAGTTCCAGGGAATCAATCCGGAGGACGCTTTCGTTCCCCCGGTTCCTCAAAGCATCGAAAGGGGGACGACTCAGAACAATGCAGAGCCCGCCCTTCATATCGACGGCGAGCTGCTGTAGCAAGACAGCATACGCCGGATTAT
The DNA here is from genome assembly GCA_016794505.1 of Myxococcales bacterium. GTDB lineage: Bacteria > Myxococcota_A > Polyangia > Palsa-1104 > JAEUJZ01 > JAEUJZ01. The sequence continues at coordinate 132,186 of JAEUJZ010000145.1, read as the reverse complement.
AAAAGTGGCCGTACCGATCGAGGAGCGACTCCACGCCATCCAGAATGAGGAGCGAGCGCTCCTGCTGAAAACGTTCGGCAAGACGTGCTGCCTGCACCTGGGGAGATGCACTGAGCGGTGACGTTTCCTTGAAAAACTCCTGCCAAGCATATTGGAAGAAGTCGTCTTCCGCTGTACCTCCTTTGCCTAGGCCACCCTGCTTGGTGAACGACCAAGCCAAAACATTCGTAGCGCCGCCATACCCATCCGACCGTTCGTTTAGCCATCGGTTGATGAGTGCTGATTTACCAGCGCCCCCGATGTCGGTAATGCTGACCACGTTTCTCCGGGGGTCTTCCCAGGCTTCATCCAGTAGACGCAGCTCGCGCTTGCGCCCAAATACCTCTGGGTCAGTTGGAGCAAGTTTGCCCGTGAAGATTCGCTGCAGCCCGGTCTGTCTGAAGTGGAGCTGTCCAGAGACTGAAGCCTGCCCGTAAACTTCACCTGCATGCGCTGCATCTGTTCTCTGTGGCTCGGCCAGGTCATGAGGTAAATCCCGCTGGCTCGAGGGAACTGCATCGTGCTGTCCAAGGGTCGGCGTCGATCGAGCGGTTTGGTCTGGGTAATCCCTAGCCGACAACCCCAGCCACTCGTAGATGGCGTTGTAGCTATCAGCTGGTGGTTTGATCGTTAGTGTGAAACCTTCGCGTACTGAGTAGTAGAAACCATCCTTTTGAAGGAATTTAATTCCTTTGAACAGCGGAGATAACATTTGTGCATTAGTTCCAGGATGTTCTCGCCAAAATCGCAGACCATAGAAATCTCGAGCACGCAATAGTCTTTTGGGGATTCGTCTTTCCTCTATAGCAAAACGTAGTAGTAAAACATAACACTTTAAGTTTGCATGAAACTTTGGCCCCAACTCCTTAATAGCATCACCATGGCGATTATCGCAGACGACGCAGTATTCCACGGACTTGGAACCTGAAGAAGTTCTGACATGGAGAGCCAGGTGCCTCCCCGCACTCAGCTCGCACTGATCCTCCCCTTCAGTCAGAGCGCTCCCCGGTCCTCTGCTCGCCAGCGGTTCGCACACGACTAACACATCGATAGGTTGGACCTCTTTCATTGCGAACTCTACGGCGACATTGGTGGGACTTTCTCTGAATTTTCACTCCTCTGTCAACGATCTCTTAACGCTCATTTAACGAATTATCTTATGTTTATTATAAAAATATCAACAAAAATCTTCCATATTCTTCGGCAATTTGCTCGACACCTTATTCAGCTAGCAGTAGAGCTTCCTGGCCATCGGCTTCTCTGGTTGCCTGACGTTCCTGGTGCCGATGAGCTATGTAAAACAAAATAGCGCCGCAGCGGCGCCATAGCCTCGGAACACTAATCTGCATTGTGACGCAGATTGTTCCGAAGAAGACCAACGATTCTTGAGAATGAAGTGAGAGCAACCGCGCTTTGACTCCTAGCAACGTTCCAGCGTCGCCGAGTTAAGGCACCCAAACACCGCGATCCAGTGAAGGAGACATCGCCATGCTCAGGGCCACGTCTACGGCGCGGCTGCTTGTTAGCGAGACAGCACCTGGTGCCATCTTGCTGACGGGGAGTCGCTCCTACTACCAAATTAGTATACATACTTATCTGGCCATCCGTCAAGCGCCTCCCCTGTCACCGGGCAGGTCGTCTGACGCCGGGGGCTTCCGATGAGTGCCAAATCACTCAGTGGCGCCGAGCTGCGCCCTTCCCTTTCCGACGAACAGATCGCCGCTGCGATCTTTCTGCTTCGCGCTCAGGTTCTTTCCAGAATCCGTCGGACCTTCGGTAGTCCGGTCTGGGCCGAAGATGCATTCAGCACGGCGACTCTTCGTCTCTTCAAGCAACTTCGAGCGCGCCCGCTGCGCTTCGAGAGCAGCGCTCCTTTGTCGGCTTGGCTCACCCGTGCAAACCTGAACGTAGGGAAGGAAGAAATTAGACGGAGCCGAATTCTCGACGTCGCTCGGGATACGTCGCTTAGCGAAGAACCGACTTTGCCCCAAGAAGACTTTCTGTTTCAGGCCTTCGTCATGAATCCCGAAGAAGCAATGGTGGTGCGGGACATCGCCAAGGTACTCGATTCGCTGTCGGGGCCTGATCGGCAGTTCGTAGCAGAGCTGCTGCGCGACGAGCAGGATGGTCCAGCATCGGATGCTCGCCGCAGTCGCCTCAAGCGGCTACGCCGCCGGCTACGCCCGCTTTTCGAACGGGCTGGTTTCCGTCTTCCCGGCAGGCGGCTCTCGGGAACGTAGCTCAGTGGCAGACCAAAGCACGTCCGCGCAAAAAAAGCGCGACACGCTTTGGCATCTGGCGACCTTCTCTTCTGCCACCCGCGACTCCAGCCGGTTCTGGTCGTGCTGGAAAACCAGGGTGGGCTTGGGCAGCGCGCTGCTCATGGCCAACGAGTAACCGTGGCGCCGGTTGCTCGTGCCGCGCCAGGCATCCCTGAGCCGTGCTCGCCCCTAACCCGTGCTGCGCGATTCTGCGTCAGCACCACTAGTCGAGGTGTATCGACCATGCGCCGACCGGCCCCCGTGAACCGTCCCTTCCATCTATCGGTTGAGGCCATCGTCTCGTTTGCTGAGCTGGCCCTCGACCTTCACTTCCGCTCCTTGCGACGTGGCATCGCGGCCTTGCTACGCGCTGAACGCTCCTTGGCAGCGGGCGAGCAGGTACACATCACGCCGCTCGAGCTGTTCGCTTTCCTGCTGGCCTCGTCGCCTGCTACCACCAATCAGGTGGTGAATGTCCTGCGCCGGAGCGTTTCTGCGCGCGACAGCGGCCAGCCTTCCGCCGTGCTGGTTGATGAGCACCATGGGGTGGAACTGGTGATGCAACACCGCACCATTACCGCGGTGCGCCGCCTGAAGCCCCGTCGGAAGTAGCGCCCCCTGCTGCCCGTCGGTCACGGCGGCGTAGGGCGATTTCGGCTGAGGCCGAGAGCTAGGCCGCGTTGCCACCGTCCTTCCCTCAACAGGGCGCTTGCGCCCCAAGGAGCCGTGGTCGTGCGCTCAATTCGCGACCTGAGAATGCTGAATTATCACGCTGCACAGTCGGAGTGCCGAGCACAAGGCTTGCCACTTCCCTACTGGCCCGGTGATGAAGACGTCGCTGGGCACCTCTCACCACCGCTCGGTGAGCCTTGCTCACGAGCAGACAGGGCCAGGCAGGCCAAACCCGATGCGGCCCCGAGCCTGGCCCTCGTTCCCGAACCGGACGGCCAGGGGCGCTCGCGCTCTTCCTCAGAGCCGCTGCGGGCTCGAGGAGGGCCAGCGCTGCGCCTGATCGTTCCCAACGAAGGAGAACCGCAATGAAGCTATTTCACAAGCACACCCCTGCACAGCGCAGTCAACCTCGTCCGCCGAGCAACCAAGCGGGCCGCGCGCGACCCGCCCAAGCCTGGTTCGTTGCCGCAGCAGGGCGGGCCGGCATGCTGGCGCTGAGTATGCTGTCTGCGATCCTCGCGATCGGCTGCTCGCCGAAACTCGATCGCACCAGCATTGAAGCAGCGTGGTGCGAGGTCGGTGGGTGCGAGCCGCCGGTCGTTCGCCACCGGTTCACGATCCTGTGTGACTCGACGCTGCTCGCGCCCTGCGACCTCGTTTCTCTGACCAAGACGTTAGATGTGGTGCTTGGTGCCGCGAGCACGGTCGGCGGGAACCCGGTCGAGGTGTGGATGCTCGGCGGGAGCGTCGCGGATACCCGCTCGCTCGGCGAACAGATCAGCCCCGTGCTCCCTGAGGGACGCGAGCGCAGCCGCGGGCAGGCCCGCGAGCAGTGGATCAGACAAGCCAAGACCGCGTTTCTGAAAGCGGCAGAACCGGCGCTTGAGGTTCACCCTCGGCGCTCCGCCCTGGCCGAAGCGCTCACCAAGATCGCGCTCGCCCATCCGCCGGACAAGACGTTGCCAACCGAGTTGGTCATTGTTTCTGATGCGCGCGAAGTTTCCCTGGTGGGCGACTTTGAGTGCGATCCACCACCCGCGCCTGAGGCGTGGGCTAAGCGACTCGCACGCCGGGGCATTCTCCCTCCCGGTTCACTCGGCTCGACACGGATCTACTGGACGTTCGTCAACATCGGCTCGATGGGGCCACGGTGCCGCCAAAGTGTAGCTCAGGAACAACTGGTCCGAGCCACTTGGCGCGGCGTCTTGGCATCAGCCGGGGCAACCCGTGTGGAGTTTCTCAGTGGACCGGTTGTTCTCGCCGGCGACGGCCCTGCCGCGCTCGCTCGAAAGGAGTAAACCATGACTCTCATGGCCACCTGGCGGGCGCGACAAGCTGCTCGCCGTGATGCTGCTCTCGGCATCAACTCGCTCGATCACCTGGTCGTAGCACTCCTTGGGCCCCGCCCCGCCGTTGACCCTGCCAACCTACGGCATGCTGGGCAGATCGCCGCGATGCGCCCCACGCTCGCGCGCCGAGATTGGGAGGATGATCTGCGGGGGCGTGAAGACGCTTACGCGGGAGAGACCTCGCCGACGCTGCTGCTCGTTGTCCTCGTGGCGATCACGGCGATCGAGATCGTTGGCGGGTGCCGCGTAATGAAGGCTATTGGCGTCGTCGGCAAAGATCAGATTCTGTTTGGGTGCGCCCTTGGACTCGGGCTTTTGTCGCTGACCCTGTTTGTCGCCCGTCAGGTCCGGTCCTTCGGGGGCAACCCTTCATCCGTCGCTCAGCGGATGACGACCGCTGGCCTTGGCCTCGTGTACGCCGCGGTGGTCGCCGCTCTCGCCTACAGCCGTGCTGAGGAGGCTGGCGATCAAGCTCACGGGCTGGGGCTCTATGCCGAGATTGCCATCATGGTGACAGCGACAGCGTTTCCGGCCTGGCTGAGCGAGATTCTGTACGAGAAATATGTTCGCGCCCGGCGCATGAAGCGCGACATCCAGCGTCTGCGGCGCGACATCCAGCGTGATGAGCGGCGGCAACGCGGCGGGGTGTCCTTCGCCCAGCGGTTCGGTGCCGCGAGCGAAGCGTACGACCGCGCGGCCTCCGAGATCCGCGCCGCATATACCGTCGAGCACCGGAGAGTCAGTGCTCGCCAACCATCCCCGCCCGAACCCATCGTGGCTCTGGTGGAAAGGAGTGAGTCATGAAGGTCAGACGAAGTGCGGTTGCCACCAAGGAGCGCCCTCCCACGCCGGTGCTTCATTTCGGGGCCGGGCGCGGCAGTCGGCTCGGGCTGAGTGCCTACGAGGAGTTCAATGCATCGTCGGCGATCGGTGCTGCGCCGACCTTTGTTGATGCTCAACCTGGGGCGGCCCTCACCCTCGTCCGCGATGCCAAGACGCGCGGTATTACGGCCCAGGCGATCGAGGCTCGGGTTGAGGACATGCTCCCCGAGCTGCGCGAGGCCACGGACTTCCCGTGCATCGTCGTGGCTCTGGACCATGGGGAAGCGATCGCCACGGTGATCGAGAATGCTCCCGAATCGAGTACCGTAATCGGTTCGCTGGTGCTCAAGCTGCCCGAGGAGCAACTGCTCGGCTTGAGCTTCTGCCTCGGACCCCATGACCTCGCTTTGCGACCGATCGTGGCTCGCCTGTTTCGCGAGATCGGCTCCTTGACGCTGCCGCGGGGCAGCGAGGCTCTCTTTGGGGCGTCGGGCGACCCCCTCGAGCGGGCGGGAGAGCCAGTGCTCAGGGCCGCGCTCGCTGCGCGACTCAGTAGCATCCTGCGCAAGTCAGTCGCCCGTCTCAAACCCGAGGTGAGTCCTCTGGAGATGACCGTTGATATGGGCAGCAGTTCGATGCCGGTCTTTGTCGTCGAGAGCGGTGAGCACTTTCAGAGCGCTCAGGCTCTGGCCCACAGTACCGTCGAACAGGTCGCGGTACCGCTCCGACGCGGTGAGCCTTTTGCCGTGATCGAGATCGCCGGTCGCGCGCTGCGTTTCCATGTGTGCCGGCTACGCACGGACGGTCGGATTGTCGTCGAGGGGGGCACCGAGCTCGACGAAGGCAGTGTTGCCCGACTGGCCGAAGAAGAGGCCGCTGCCACGCGAGCGATCGCCCGGGCGCAGGCCGCGACTATTGCGATGTCGAACCCACTCTTGACGAGCGACTGAGCGACCCTGCCGATGGGGACGACTAGACGCGCTAGAGGAGAGCTCTACTCGCCCACCAACGACCGGGTCGCTCAGTCGCCGAGATGAGGTGCAAGACGATGGTGCTCTTGGCTAGTTCCCTCGTTGGTTTTGCTCTGGGAGCCTTGCTCCTCAGCCTGGGACTGCTCTGGCGGCGTGCGGATCTGATCCGGCTGGGACTGCTTGTTCTCCTGGTGCTGAACGGAGCCCTGCTGCTGACAGCCTGGCGGTCAGGGGACTCGTTCTTCCCGCGTGTTGCTCCGTCAGCTCCGTGGCGGGCGAAGTAATACGCGGATCGGTTGGTTTCCGCTGTGCAGGAGTCGGTGCTCCTGGCAGCGCCCTCGCGTGTGGCACGGGCGGCGGCACAGCTTTCCCTGGTTGGCTGGATTTGCTGCGCCGCCGCCCTCAGTGCTGAGAAAGGACATGAACCGTGCTTGGTGGCCTCCTCGCGATTGCCCTCGTCCTCGCTGGACTGCTGGTCATGTTTGGCGCAACCACGTGGGCCAAGCAAATCGTTGTCGGCGTCGTGCTCTGTGCCGTGTGTCTTCCCGCGCTCTGCGGTGTTTTCGCTCCGCTCCTTACCCCGAACGCTCTCGTCATCGGTGGGGTGGTCGCGGCGGCAGTCGCGGCGGGGGCCGTCGGGATCACTGGTTTTTGTCGGTACCTGAGCCACCGACGGGAATTGAACCATGTGTGGGGGGCGCATCCGCAGTCCCTCAAACAGCGCGTTGAGCGCGACCTATGAGGATCGATCTCTCTCGCCTAGTGCATGCCTTCGGGCTCGATGGTGAGCCGGCTCGCGAGGTAGACGGCGGTGACGCTCAGGGGGTGGCGATCGGCACGACGGACGAAGGGGATGCGGTACGTTGGCCAAGCCCCTCGATCGAGCGCGCGAGCCATGCGGTCTGTCTTGCCGGCTCGGGCACGGGCAAGAGCACGCTGCTTGCAGTGCTGCTGGCCGAGGAGGTGCGCTCCGGGTTGCGTCTTCCTCTGGGGCAGCGCCCCAGCTATTTCGTGCTGATCCCCAAGAGCGATTTTCGCCAAGCGATCGAGCAAGCTCTCGCTGCCTTGGTGCCTGACGCATTGGCCCAACTGGTGGTCTTGAATCCGTTTGCGCCGCGCCCGTTCGCGTTCAACCTCAACCGGCTCTGGCTCGGAGGTACGCCGCTTGAGATCCGCGCCTGGCAACTCGGCACCCTCGTTGCGGAAGTATCTACCTCGGTCGGACTGCTCCGCTCGGGAGGAGCGAGCGCGGGCGCTCGGCAGATCGATGTGCTGACGCATCTCCTGCTTGGCGCACTCTCGGTTCCCGATCCACGCGCGAGCGTACTGCTGGCCTACGACGCCGTGGTGACACCGCAGGGTCTCGAGCGGCTGGCGAGTATCTCGACGTCAGAGCGCGCTCGCGGTTTTCTGATGAGTACGAAGCTCGGCGATGAACTCGCCGCTGGTGTGGCCGCCCGTCTGCGGCTCGCGTTTGCCGCGTCCTCCACGCTGGAGCGCATGCTGGCGGCGGAGGATGCAGTGCAGTTCGAGGAGCTGACCGCTCCTGGGCGCATCTGCTTGGTGGATCTGGGCGAGCCGTTTGGTGGCATGCCGGCGTTGCAATCGTTCTGGGCGGGGCTCTTTGTTGCGCTCGCCATCGACCATGCGCTGACACGCCCCGCGCCGTTTACCACCGGTCATCACCTGCGCATCGTAGTTGATGAAGTGCAGACCGTCGCGGCCGTGCTTGCGGCACGCAGCGAATCGCTGCTCGCGACCGGCCGGGCACGAAACTTGTCGCTGACTGTCGCCGGCCAAAGTGCGGTAGCCATCAATCGTGCCGCCGAAGGCGTGCTGGCGGGGCTTCTGGCCAACGCAGCGTTGCGTATTGTCGGGCGTCTCTCGGCTGAGGATGCCGATCTCATGGCCAAGCAGATTGCACCGCTCCCTGGATCGAGCGAGCGGCCGAAGTTTCTGCGGGAGCGCTTCCAAGCGGCAGTGTGCAACCTCCCTGATCGCCAGTGGTTCCTCTTGGAGCCAGGACAACGCCAGCGCTTCACCAGCCGTCCGATTGACAGGGCCGACTGGGAGGCAGCTCACCAACGCGCGGGGCGTCAGCTTCAGGCAGCAGCGGAGCATGCCGTGGTGCGACTCGATGGTACCCCGCGCGCCACGTTGGCTGAGCTGACGCCCGCATTCATCGAACGATCGCGTGCGCGAAGGCCCTCAGTGTCACCGACCGTGTCGAGCGCCCCGACCGGCGATCTCTCGGCACCAGCCACATCGCGGTGGGGCTGAACACCATGCACCTCATGCTGTGGCTACTTAAAGTGAGCTTCTCCCTCGCAGTCCTGCTGTTTGAGGGACTGTGCTGGGGCCTGACCGGACTACTCCAAGTCGTGCGCTTGGCAGGCGAAGTCCGCGGGGCGCGGCAGCGCCTCCAAGGTGGACTCCATTGCCCACGCGGGCATGCGGTCTCAGCGTTCGGCACGTTCGAATGCACGCTCTGCCAGTTCCGCTGGACTGGGAGCGGCTGGGTATGCCCGAACCCAGCCTGTGAGGCCACCACGCCGTTTCTGGCCTGCCCGGTGTGCCGAGCGAGCGTGCGCAACCCCTACATCTACGAAGGAGGAAATGTTCGTGAGGTGCGCTAAGGCACCACGCACGAGCCGCGTGGATAGGCAGCGGGTCGTCGCGCTCACTCAGCGTGACCGCGATCTCATGACCCTGGTCGGGCTCTGCCGCTACCTCGCTCTGCCCCAGGCGGCGCGTGAACTGTTTCCCAACGCCGATCGCGCTCGTCGCCGAGTGCGGGCACTTTTCAATGCAGGGTACGTGCAGCTGACGCTCACGAGCGGTAGCGAACCGAATCTTATAAGCCTGTCGCGCTTGGGACTCGCAACGATTCAGAGCCTGGTACCTCGTGAACTTGGTGAGCGCCTCGCGCTCGGGGGACCACTCCGGCTCGCGAGCGTGCCTCATCGCTTGGCGATCACGGATGTGCGGCTTTACGCCGCGCGGCTCGGCGAGCTGCGCGGGGCTCCCTTGACTCGCTGGTCACTGGCCGGAGGAGACCTCGGCCACGAACGTGGACTCACTGCCCTGCACCTGTGTCCTGATGGACTGGCCGAGTTCCGATCAGCAAGCCGGGTGCGGTACGTGGCAGCCGAGGTGGACTGCTCCACCGAATCGCTGCGCGTCCTTGAGAGCAAGCTCATGAAGTATGGTGAGGCGCGAGCGGCCCACCTGATCGACGAGCTCTGGATCGTGGTGATCGGAGGAAGCGAGCGCTGCCGGCACTTGCGGAGTTTGGTCGAGCGCACCGGTCTCGCTGGATGGGCGATCGTCATGGCGCATCAGCACGTCGTGGTGCGGCCGGTGACGCCACCTGGCACCTAGTGTTCGGGAGGCTGGAGAGGCGCGGCGCCCGGAGCACCCCGAATACGCTTGACTGGCGGTGGCGTCCCCCGGGGAGTTCTCCCGTCGGTGAGGCGAGTCAATCCCCGTGAATGACCCCGCCCGCGATAGGCGGGGCGATCGGCCCCTCGATAGGTGGGGCGAACTGACCACAAGGAGGCGTGTGCTCGATGTCAGAAGCAACGGTCAGTTAGCCAGAAAACTCTATCGCAGGACTGCGTAGAGTTTGGACACTTCCCCGATACGTCCGTCGGTGGCCAGCGAGCTGGGCCGCCCTACTCGAAATAGGCCATGCCCATGCTGAAAGCATTCGAGGTTGAGGAATTGCTTGAGCATCTCGTCGATGCTTTGGCCCCCCGGCTGGCTGAAGCGCTTGCGCGTCAGATCGGAGGGGATATAGTCGCTGCCGCTATCGCTTCGCAGCGGCACGAGGGAACCTCATGCCACGACGAAGACACGGAAGCAGAGTTCTTGGACCCTACAGCTGGCGCGGTAAGTACCGCATCTTCCTTTGCGACGAAGGAGGCGCAAAGACTCAGGCAGTCTATGAAACAGAAGCAGCTGCGCTGGAAGTCATCGCCGCGCTCGAAGCGGACTTGAAGAAGCGAATGGGGCGCACCGTTGCGGACGCGCTCAAAGCCTACGAGGACCACTTGCTCAACGAGAAGAACAACCGGTCGGGGTCAGTCAGGACAACCCTGACGCGGCTGCGCTCATTCTTCGAGGAGCCGGAGGTCGAACTCGGAACGCTGACCTCGCGCCAGTGCCGCCGCTACTATCGGCAGGCGACGGAGCGGGTATCGCCGCGAACCGGCAGGCCGCTGGCGGCAGACAGCCACCGCAATACGCTGGCCGAGGCGCGCACCTTCCTGAACTGGTGTGTCAAGCCGCAGCGCTGGCTGAAAAGCAATCCGCTCCTCGATGTGGCCGGGCTGGGCAAGCGGCGGCATGGCAAGCCGCAGCTGCGCATTGATGAAGCGCGGCGACTGCGGGAAACGTGTCATCGGCACGCGGCACGCGGCGATGATGGCGCGGTAGCGGTACTTCTTGCGCTGCTCATGGGCCTCCGAGCCGGCGAAATCGTCAGCCGTACCGTCCGCGATGTGGATGACGCCGGGCGGATTCTCTGGGTGGATGACAATCAGGCCATCGCTTTCAGCCCGAAAACGGCAGCGGGGAGGCGTCCGGTTTCGGTCTGGGAGGAAGTGCGCGGGTATTTGATGGCTCGCGTGCGTGGCCGCCAGCCCGATGCGCTGCTGTTCACCGCTGAAGAAGGCGGGGCGCATTGGCGGGACTGGGTGCGCCGACAGACCCGGCGGCTCTGCCGCCTCTCAGGGGTGCCGGTCGTCTGCGCGCACAGCCTGCGGGGCTTCGCCGCCACGCTCGGCTTGCTCTCGGGCGTACCGCTTGCGCAAGTGGCGGCGGCACTCGGCCATGAGTCAGGCACGACCACCCTGCAAAGCTATGCCGCTCCGGGTACCGCGGCTGCGCTCACCCATCGCCACGCCGAGCTCGTCCTGGGGCCGGCGCGCGTATCCTTCGAGGGCTAGGCATGGGCAACGATTCGTTGGTCAATCATTGTTCGCCCCCGAACGCAGAAAATGAAAAACCCCGTCAGGTGGTCTGTCACCGACGGGGTTTCTTGTGGAGCTGAGGGGAGTCGAACCCCTGGCCTCTAGAGTGCGATTCTAGCGCTCTACCAACTGAGCTACAGCCCCGAGACTCTTTGGTTGGAAGGCTCGCTGAGGGCGAGCAGTGCAACGGACGGCACTTCTATCAAGAAGTGCGGTTGGGGGGCAAGAAAAATCTTGGGTGCGGAGCGAGGGCAAGGGGAGGGATGGGGCTACGCTGACGGCTTGCCAGGCAGGACAGGCGTAGAAGCCGACGGGGCGGCGTCAGCGCGCTGGCCTATCGGGGATGTCGCGGTCTCTGCGGCAGGCGACGGGACGGCGGGGGTGAGGATCGGCGTACTGGCGCTTTCAGCGGGCTTCGCGTCGCTGCGTGCGGTGTGGTCGGCGTCGGTCTCATCGGATTCAGCGCGAGCGTTCTTGGGCTGCGCGTCGTCATCGTTGTCGTTGTCGTTGTCGTTGTCGTTGTCGTTGTCGTTGTCGTCGTCGTTGTTCGTTTTCTTTCGTTTCTTCGTCGGGGCGGCCGGCTTGGGAGGCTTGGGGGGCGCCTTTTTCCACAGGCCTCCGGTGGTCAGCGATTCGTACCCCCAGCGCAGCCAGCGCAGCATGGCGCTTGCGATCCACAGCGCCCACAGCAGCATGGCCAGCCGGTACACCTCGATCGGCACGCTGAGCACCCAGGCGTGGGCCAAGACACCGCTGCTGTCGCCGACGCGATCCGAGAACCACTTGAGGTGGTGGTCGTAGCTGCCGTTGCCGGCGATCTGCATCTCGGGCCGACCGAGCAGACCTCCGTGGATCGCAGTCACCAAGACGACAAGAGCCGCGATGGTCCAGCCGACGATCAGAAGCTGACGCAGGTTGAACCAGACGCGCGAAAGCTCGGGATGGCGAGCGCGAAAGCCGAGGATCAGCAGCCAGCCCACAAAGATCGCCGAGGCGGCCACAGGCACCTGCGTCAAGCCGATACCCAGCAGCACCCAGTGCAGCGTGCGCAGCGGTGTGAAGCGGACGCGACCGAGGCCAATGGCGGTCAGCAAGACGACGCCGAGCAAGCTCCAGAACAGCACCGCCGGACCGAGGCGCGGACCGCCGGACAAAAGAATCCAGCGACCGCTGCCGAGGTTCATGTGGATCTCGGCGTTGACGCTGGGCGCTCCTAGCTCGACGTCGGGGCTGACGTAGCGCAGGCCGATGCCGCGGGGCTCGCGCCACTTGATCAGCACCCGCTGACTGCCGGGCAAAAGCGGCACGGTCAGCTTGCGATCGGCCAAGCGCAGGGGCTGGGTTTTTCCGTCGATGCTGACCGAAGTCAGCACGGCGCCCGGCGGCAAGGTAAAGGTGTGCTGTCCACCGCGCGAGGATCGGCAGCGTACGCTGAGCGTGGCATCAGTGGCGCGCAGGCCTGGCGACAGCGAAAGCTCGCTGTGATCGATGGTCAGCGTGCGACCGGCGATGCCCTCGGGACGGGTGACGGCGATGCGCACCGACTCACCGGGCCAGGGGCGCCACTCGGGCTGATGCTGGCCCGTGCTGTCTTGCTGATGCACGACGGGCAAGCCGTTCCATTCGACGTGCCAGATCGGGCTTACGGACAGGCGCCAGATCTCGGTCCAGGGCAGGCCGCGGCCCGCTTGCAGTTCGATCTGCGGCTTCTCTTGCAGCAGCGACTTCCACGCCACTTCCGAGACGCCGGGACCCATGTTGATGAGTGCCTTGCCGGCCTGTACGCGAATCTCGGACGAGGTCACGGACTCACCGGGCAGAAGCGGCACTTCCAGTACGACGGCGCTCTGCGTGGGACCGAGGCGAACGACGCGGGTATCGACAGCCCAGTCGAGGCCGATAGAGACCTCGCGCTCGACGCGGACAAACGGCGGCAAGGCTCCGCTCTGCAGGGCGCCGCTGTCGCTGGTGCTCTCTTCTCCGTCGCCCGCGGCTTCTTCGCTGTCTCCTTCTTCGCCTTCTTCGCCGGCAGCAGGCTTGGGCTTGGGTTTGCCGGGCCCGCTGCGGCTGAGCTGCAGGTTGTCGTCGGCGATGCCGTCTTCGTGCAGGCCATCGAGCCGCCAGTCTTCGGCCTTGGCTTCCACGCGGCTCGACTTCAGCGGCAGCGCGATCTGCACGGTGTCGCGGCTGGGCAGGCGACCTTCCAAGATCACTTGATGGCTGCCTTCTTCGATGGCCAGCCACAGGTGACCGCCGTCCATGCGCGCCAGCGATGTGGCGGGTTTTCCGTCGAGAATCACCTGTTCAGGCAGCCACTGATCGGCGGATCCAGGAAGCGGGACCGCGGTGTCGGCTGCTGCGCTGACTTCCAAGCGCATGCGCAAGAAGTTGCGCTTGATCTCAAGCTGCAGCCGCGAGCTGCTGGCGCACTGCGGATGGCAGCTTGGCTTCTGCAGCAGGCGATCGTGCAGCGTATCGAGAAGCTCTTTGCTCGGAAGCTCGGCGCGGGCCGGCGCGGCCAGTGACACCGACAAAATCAGCAGCGCGCCCAGCGCCGTCGGACCCACCCGCGGTGGCAGCGACGAGCCGCCTTGCCACAGGTCGCCGATGCGACCCAAAAGACCCGAGATGCGCAGCGACAACAGCAACAAGAGCGCCACTTGCCCCAGCAGCAAGAACAAGTTCAGCGTCGGAGGAATCAGATAGATTCGCAGCTTCTGAGCGCGCTCGACCGAGCCTGAAAAGTGCAGCACGGCGCGATTCCAGCGCCAGCGCGGCAGGCCCGGTCCCGTCTGCACCATGGCGTTGGGATCGTATTCCTTTTGGTACATGCGTCGCTGCGCGTTGGAGCTCCACGAGTCCTTCTTGCCGAACTTGCCTTGCGCCTCGTCCTTTTCCAGCATCGGCTTGGCCTTCAGCACGCGCGCTTTCATAGGCTCGGGCGCGGCGCCTCCGCCACCGGGACCATTGCCGATCAAGCCGGCGAGTGGGTCGTCGGAATCCTTGCCTATCGCCGATTCGTTGTTGAAGATCGTTTGCTGCTGCGGCATGGGCGGCGCGCTCTTCGTCATCGGCATCATGTTGTTGGTTTCGCTGCGCAGGTTGCTCTGGCGCGATAGCCAGGTCTCTTCGTCTTCCAGCGACGCGTCTTGCCGTTCCAGCGCCGGGTGCAGACCGATGCGCACCTGCTGCGCGGCAAACGACACCAAGGCCAGGGCCAGGCCGACCAGCGTCGCGATGCGCAGCACCCGCAGCAGTGGGCGCAGGCGCACGGCGCCTTCGGGAAGTACGCGGGTCAGGGCCTCGGCGGCCAGCACGGCCAGCCACACCCAGCGCGGCGAGTTCTGTTCGGGCAGCGACAAGGCCAGCCCGAGCAGCGCCAGAACGCCCCAGGCGAGGCCAAACAGGCGCCCAATCGAAAGCGCGATCAACAGCACCAAGAACAGATCGAGCAGCGTCCAGTGCCGCAGCCACGTATCGGGGGCTTCGTCAGCGCCCGTGATGTGAAACAGCCGCCAGCCCGGAGGCAGGTTTAGCTGCGTCTGCACCTTGTGAAAGTCGATGTTCCAGCTGACCGCAGGAACCTGGCCGAAGTGACTCTGCAAGCGGCTGTCAGCGACCAGGTTGACGCGGCCTTGGCGAAGCTCGACGCCGGCCCGCCCACTGCCATCGCCGGTCGAGCGCGTGATGAACAGGTCCTTGCCATCCATGGCCACGCGGCCAAGCTCAGTCGGCGGGTTCACTTCCAAGCGCCATGTGCGGCTGAGCGTACCGGTGATCGAGTCCGACACCGTATAGCCGCCGCCATCGAAGTCCAGCCACATCTCGCGCGAGAGGCTGAGCTGATCGGGCAAGCGCTCGGCGTCGCCGCGGTGCTGCTCGACGAGCTTGAGCGTATCGCTGCGCCCCATGGGATAGCAGGGCAGGCGCTTCCAGTCTTCCGGCAAGGTGGTCTGCTGCGGATCGATCGCCGGCACTCCTTCGACGGTGACTTGGCGCAGCGAGGGCTGTGCTTCAAACACCCAGACCTCGCTTTCGGGCCAGGGTCCACCGGGAACCGGGCGCTTTAGCTCGCTGACCGGGCCTTCGTGTCGCGCCAAAAGCGAAAGCACATGCGTGCCGGGGCGGACCTGCACGCGCAGCCGACCGCTCGCTTCCAGGCGCGCTGGCAGCGGGCTTTCCAGCGACACCGCCACGAACTGATCCGGCAGCACGCGACCCAGCAGCACCTCGCGGCTCTTACCAGATACGCGCAGCTCAAGCCGCGTCGAAAGCAAGAGCGGGATGTCGTCGTTGACGCGGCGCTGCGCCGTCATGTCCAGCACGTCTTCTTCTTCGGGGTTGGCCTGTCGCTGCAGCCACAGCCGGCCCTGTGCATCGCGGCTGGGGAAGGGCACAGCGGCCCCGCGCAGGTTCAAGCTCAAGAGCGCCGTCGATGGTGGCACCTTCAACGCTTCGGGTAGCTCGTCCCACAGAAACGTGCCGGTGACCGTGTGCTCGCCGGGCTGCAGGCGCACCTTGGGGGCGGCGCCGTCGTCCTCGTCGCTGTCGTCGTCGCGCATCGCTTCGATGTCGTCGCCATCAGAATCGCTGGGAGTCGCGACCACCGCCGGCTTTCCGTCGACGCGCACGTCTTGCGGCCACGCCTTGCGACTGCCGGGCAGCGTCACCCACTCGCGCTTGTACAGCCGCCACGACTGCGTAAAGCGCCCGCCTTTTTCCGTCAGGACCAGTTGCAAGCGCGCGGGCCAGGCGCAGCGGCGATCGTCATCGCTGTCTTTGTCGTGCAGAAACGGGCACAGCACCTGTTCCTCGCCGTGCAGCACCCAGCCCACCCAGGGCCTAAGCGGATCGGGAATCGCCAGGCCATTTTTCACCGCGGGCAGCGCTGCTTCGATCGACTCGGGGCCGCCTTTGTTGCCTTTGCCACGCTGCGCCAACACCGACGATGGGCCAAGGCCCAGTGCGCACAAGAACACCCACACAAAAAGCGGCGCCAGGTGCGGTGCGCGGCGAGTGCGCGTGCGAGCCATGGGATGGCGAAACCAAATGCAACTCCTTTGCAACATGCGAACGCTCCACTGCGGGCTGAGTTTGCGCGGTGTGAAGACCGCACCGCTGGCCCATCATACGCTGCTTTTTTCGTCGAGAGGGGACGATGTCGTAGGATGGCAGCCCATGAAGATCCACCACTTGAACTGCGCCACGTTCTGTCCGCCTCTGGTCGGTACGCGGCTAAACGACCACGGCATGCTGGTCTGTCACTGCCTGCTGATCGAGTCGCCCACCGGTCTGATCCTCGTCGACACGGGCCTGGGTAAGAAGGCGATAGAACATCCGGCGCTGTGCATGCCGCCGGGCATGGCGTGGATGCTCGGGCCGGCGCTCAATCTGGCCGAGACCGCCGCGCAGCAGATCGAACGCCTGGGCTTTTCGCCGCGCGATGTGCGCCATGTCCTTGTGACCCACCTCGACTTTGACCATGCCGGTGGTCTGTCGGATTTTCCCGAGGCCGCCGTCCACGTGTTTGAAGACGAGTATCAAGCGGCGATGCGTCCGTCGGGGCTGATGGAAAAAGCGCGCTACTGCGAGCCGCTGTGGGAACACGGGCCGCGCTGGCAGCGTCATCGCCTGCAAGGGGGCGAGCCCTGGTTCGGCTTTGCCCGCGTGCGTGCGCTGCCCGACGTCCCCGGACTTGCCGATGAGCTTTTGATCGTGCCGGTGCAAGGTCACAGCCGCGGCCACTGCGCCATCGCCGTAAAAGGCGATACCGGCTGGCTGCTTCACTGCGGCGACGCGTACTTCTATCACGGCGAGCTAGAGGCCACGGGCCGTCGCTGTACCGCGCTGCTCAGCGCCTTTCAGAACATCGCGCAGGTGGACGGTGAAGAGCGCCGTCACAACCAAGAACGCCTGCGCCAACTGGCGCTGCAGCACGGGAATCAGGTGCAGCTATTCTGCGCCCACGATCCCAGCGAGTTCCGCCGATTTTCCGACGGGAAACCCTAGCTGAAACGGCTCGCGGCTGCTTGGCTTTTGCCCCCTGCGCTCAGCGATGTTCCGAGGCGGTCGAGCCGGCTTCTAGCGCTTCCAGATCGGCGTGGATGCGTCCGCTGATCGTTCGCATGCACAGCCGCAGAAACGCGCGGCCCGCCCACAGCGGACGGCCCAGGTTTTCCGGTCCCTTGCCCTCGACGGCGACATGCGAGACCACGGCCAGCGCCGCCGTCGCGCCCCCCAGCAAAAGCGCCCGTCCCACGCGACCGCGCCGCACCGATGAGACCGCCGCGATGCCACAGCCCAAGGCCGCGACGTGGCACCAGCGCACGATCGGGCTCTGATGGCTGCGCAGAAAGTGGGGCCAGAACGCTTCAAAGTCTTGGAAGGACGCATCCCGAGGTTCGTCGTGCATGCCGGCATGGTAGCCGCGTCGAGGGCGCAAGAACAGCCTCTGCTCGTCGTGGCCGAGCGCACAGGGCAGGGTGGTGGCCGCGCTGCGCTTCGGCTAGCTGGTCAGCAGCGCCGGCAGCTCGGGCTTGGGAAGCTCGCCGCGCAGGATCCCGCGAGCCCGCATCAAGGCGAAGCCCAAGAGGTTCTGCCCCCGCCAGCGCAGGGGGTTCTGCGCGTCGGCGTGCTCGCGTCCCAGGCGAATGCCCCAGACGCAGTCGCTGGGGCTGGCCTCGACCAGCACGTCTGCGGACGTGGCCAGAAGGTACGCGCGCAGGGCCGGATCCTGATCAAACTTGGCGACGCTTCCTTGGGTCACGATGTCGAAGCGGTGCTGTCGCCAGAGCGCTTCGTCAAAGCCGCGCACCTGTCGACCGATGCGCTTGCAGTCGAGTGGCGCCGTGGCGATCAGGATGCGCGCCAGCGCTTCGCCGTCGCCGAACAGGCGGGCCTTGCTGGCCATCATCCACTGCTCGGCCCAGGCATAGTTCACGCCGTACAGCGAAAACGAACACGGCCAGAACTGGCTGAATACCGCGTCGGACAGCGCCCCATCCGGCCGCGGCGTATGACCATAAAACAGGCGATAGCGCGGCTGGGCTCCCTGGCGTACGGCCTGACGCAGCGTCTCAAGATTCAAAGTGTGCATGGATGTGAGCTTCAGGATATCGCGCTTTTCGGACAGCCCACGCCCAAGGAAGGCCCCCCAAGCAGGCCCTCAAGGAAGCCCCCAAGGAGACCCCAAGATGCGAGGCGCCGAATACTGGCCAGCCTGCCGCTGCTTTGGGATAGTGCGGGGCATGCAGGCCATTCTTGTTGCCGCCGGCATGGGCTCGCGCTTGAGCCCATACACCGACGATCGTCCCAAGTGCATGGTCGAGGTCGCGGGCCGCCCCATGGTGCGTCGCGCCTTGGACGCGCTGCGCAGCGCTGGCTGCGATCGCTTCACCGTCATCCACGGCTATCGCGGCGAGGTCTTGCAGAAGGCGCTTGCCGACGAGCCCGGCGTCACGTTCGTGCAAAACGCCGACTTCCGCACGAACAACGTCCTTGTGTCGCTGATGCACGCCGAAGCGTCGATGGGCGAGGGCTTTTTATGCAGCTACGCCGATATCTTGTTCCGGCCCGATGTCGCCCAGGCCCTGGCTGCGCACCGACGGGACTTCTCGCTGGTCGTCGATCCTTTTTGGGCGGAAGCCTACGACGGGCGCAGCGATCATCCGGTGCCCGAAGCCGAGCTCTGCGCCGTCACGGGCCCCGACGATCGCGTGACCCGCGTCGGCAAGCGCGCCGTCCCGCCCGAGCAAGCGCTGGGCGAATTCACCGGCCTGTGGAAGGCCAGCGCCCAAGCTGCCCGCGAGCTTCGCGCGCTCTATCACCGCCGCCTGAGCGAGCTTGGCCTGGCTGCGCCGTATGGCCGGGCGCCGCGCTTTCAGGTCGCGTACCTGACCGATTTGCTCAACGACCTCATCGACCAGGGCGTCGCGCTGCACGCCCTGCGCATCGCCACCCCACGCAGCTATCGCGAGATCGACACCGTCCAAGACCTGCACCGCGCGAGCGAGGTGATTGACTGGTAAAAAATGCCCGCGCGAGCACCCATGATTGTGCGATAGTGATATCATCGTAAAATCAACAAAGGGAACAGAACGATGGGGATCCTCGGCAATCTAGGCGCGTCGCTGGGCATTGGCGCTATGTCGGTGCGGATCACGGCTCCGTCCCGCATTTGTGCCGGCGAGACCATCGAGGGCGTGATTCAGATCTCGGGGGGCAAGGTCGATCAGCAGGCCAGCGGCCTGTCCGTGGCGCTGCAGCTTTGCTGGGAGACCGAGGACGACGAAGGGCGGAAGCAGACGCGCCACAGCACGCTCATCGAGCGGCGGCTGGCTCTTTCTGGGCTGGTTGCCGCCGACAGCCTGCACGAGATCGCGTTTTCGCTGACGCTGCCCGCAGCGCTGGCCGTCGCCCCCAAGGATCACTGGCACGCCGTGTCCGCCAGCGTCGATATTCCGTCGGCGATTGATGCCGGGGGAGCGTCGACAGTTCGGGTGTTTCCGGCGCGGCCCATGGGGGCGCTGCTGCAGGCCCTGACCGACGAGCTTGGCTGGCCGCTTTCCGACTTTGACCCCACGCATGCGCCTGCCGGTCAGGTGCGGGCGCTGTTTTCGCCGCCCGCATCGCTGCACGCCCGCGTGGATCGTCTGCGCCTGGATGTCGGCGCGAGCGGGGGGACGTTCGCCGTCCACGCCATGCTCGATCTGAAAGAAGGGCTGTGGCGAGCGCTGACCAAACAAGACGAACGATTCATAGAAGTTCAAGGGAGAGAGGTCTCTGAAATCGTGAATAAAATACAAACGTTTATCAACAAATGGACGGATTCGAATCCGTCATAGATTCAGCAATAGATCTCTTCGGCGATTGCGCATAGGCCGACCGCGGCAGCGCGACCAGCGGGGCCAAGGGGGGGAAGGGGCCTGGGGCTACATCTTGCGCGGGTCGGTGCCGGGCTGGGCGTAGACGCTGGTCCAGATGTCGGCGGGGTTGGCGGCGGGCGACTGCTCGGCGAAGCGCACGGCTTCCTGCACCTGCGCTTTGATGTGCGCTTCCAGCGAGACGATCTCGTCTTCTCCGATGGCAGAGACCAGGCGATCGCGGGCGATGACGACGGCGTCGCGCTTCTTCCACTGCTCGATCTCGTCCTTGCTGCGGTAGTTGCCGGGGTCGCTGATCGAGTGACCGCGGAAGCGATAGGTCTCGACCTCGATCAGCGTGGGGACGAACTCGGTGCGGGCGCGCTCGACGGCGGCGCTGATGCGGCGGCGGACTTCCAGCACGTCGTCGCCGCTGAAACGGTCGCGCAAGATGGCAAAGCCGGCGGCGCGCTCGGTGACGTCTTCGACGGCCAGCGTGCGGTAAAGCGGCGTGCCCATCGAGTACTGGTTGTTTTCGCAAATGAACACGACGGGAAGCTTCCACAGGCCAGCGAGGCTTAGGCCCTCGAAGAAGGCGCCCTGGTTGGCGCTGCCGTCACCGAAGAAGCACAGCGTGACTTCCGGCAGGTTGCGGTACTTGCTGGCATAGGCGACGCCCGCGGCCAGCGGCACGTGCCCACCGACGATGCCATAGCCGCCCAGGAAGCGGGTCTTGGCGTCAAACAAGTGCATCGAGCCGCCAAAGCCCTTGCTGATGCCCGTCGACTTGCCCAAAAGCTCGGCCATGACCGCCTTGCACACGTCGAGCGAGGCGTTGGCCTTGGCGATGCAGTGGCCGTGCTCGCGATAGGTCGCGATGACGTAGTCCTCTGGGCGCAGCGCGGCGATGGCGCCGACGCAGACCGACTCTTGCCCGATGCCGAGGTGCAGGAAGCCGCCCATCTTGCCCTGCGCATAGGCCTTGGCGCAGGCTTCCTCAATGCGCCGGATGACCAGCATCTGGCGATACATCTCTTTGAGCAGCGGCACTTCGTCGGAAGCGAGCGGCGGAAAGCGGGGCGCGTCGCTGGTCGGCGACGAGTCGGCCGCATCGGTGGCGGGTACAGGGCTTTGAGTGCTGGGCGAGCTAGCCGGGCTTCCGGCGACGGTCTTCTTCATGGGACGCATTATATGCAGGCGCATCGCAGCGTCCCCAGGTTTTCCACGCGTCGTCGCGCAGGCTCGCTGCGCACAGAACATGGACGGTCGGACAAACGGCTGCGATAGGCTAAGGACAGCGCGGCCCTGTGCCGCAGAAGGGACCGGCCGATGACGCAGACAATGGGAAGCCCTGGAATACCTCGCCGCAGGCGATGGCTGCAGGCGACGCTGCAGGTGGCAGTGCTGCTCACGGGGCTTGGGGGGGCCTCGACCGCGGCGCGGGCAAACCTGCCTTCGAGTCGGCCGGATCACGATCCACTGGCGGGCGGATCGTCGGGAACGTCGTCGCCGGCTGCACCTGCTGGCCGCTCGCTGGCTCCTGAGATCACGTCGGGCAGCATCGACAAAGAAGTCATCCGTCGCGTCATTCGCATGCATATGAACGAGGTCCGCTTCTGTTACGAAAAGGGCCTGGCGAAGAACCCGGCGCTGGAAGGCCGCATCGCGGTCGCGTTTCGCATCGGAACCTCGGGCGCCGTCGAGTCGAGCGTGGTGCGGGACTCGACGCTCAAGAACCCGGAAGTCGAAGCCTGCATCGCTGCCCGCGTGCTGCGCTGGCAGTTTCCCCCGCCCAAAGGGGGCCCGGTGGGCGTGACCTATCCCTTTGTGCTGCGGTCCGCCGAGACAGGCCCGCCGCCTGCGCAGAAGCCCGAGGAGGGTCCCGTGAACAAAGCCAGCGCTTCGCCAAGCCCCGCAGCGAGCGGATCGTGGTTCTCGTTTTCGGCGTTTCCCGGTGCGCGTCTTTTGTGTCAGGAGCACGTGCGCGGCGCAGGGCCCAAGCCGCAAGAGATCGAGTGGCGCCTGTATGCCTCCGTCGAGCCGCAGGCCAGCGTGGTCCGTCACTATGAGCGCGAGAGTCGCGAGCGCGCCACGCCAGAGCCCGATCGCGGCGGTGTTGGCCTTTCGGCCAAGGGCGATGCACGCGACAAAATGAGCGTGTTTTCCGTCGAGAACCGCGCCAAGTATCCCGGCTGTCAAGCAGCCGTTCAGCCCGACGAAAAGACGCTGATTTTGGTTTCGCGCGGGACGATGTAATAAATAATAAAATTATTAACAATAATAATTTTATTAAAAAGAATACGACTTAGCGCGAGCGCTGCTGCGACAGGGCGCGGTCCAGGCTGCCGTCGAGGTCGGTGCTGCGCTCGCCGCGCAGGCTGTAGTAATCGCTGGGGCCGCGCGGGCTGCCTTCGATGTGCAGGTGCAGCTCAAACGGCGTGTCTTCATCGGGCAGGTGCAGCGGCTCGATGAAGAACGGCGTGCGCAGGTCTTCGCCGGTATGCGGCAGCTTGAAGTGCAGCGTGCGGCCGTCTTGGTCGAAGTGGAACAGCTCGAAGTGGCCGGCGTACAGCGTGCGATCTTGGAAGACGCCGCCGCCCATCGACGGGACAAAGCGAAAGACGTGCAACCGCTCTTGCGGGGTCTGCGGCAGGCGATCGAGCCAGTTGCGATCGAGCAGCAGGCGGCGAGCCTCGGGCGGGGGCAGCGCGTGGGGGCGCTTTGCTTCGTGACAGGCAGGCAGCACGAGCAAGGCGCAGAACCAAAAGCGCGAGCGAGACGAACGAACCGCAGGACGAGGCAGGCGCAAGAAGCGAGTCAGCATGGCCGCAGTGTACCGCGGTCCGACGCGGCCGCGCAGTCCGCGTGCTCAGCCCATGCTGATGTAGTCGCTGGCGCGCGGGCGCTCGCGCAAAAGCTCGGCGGTGTGAATGCCTGAGCCGTCGGCGCGGAAGCCCTCGGCAAAGGTCGCGACCACGGCATCGGCATAGAACATACCGACGGGCGTAAGAGCGAACCCGTCGTCTTCGTCATGAATCAGACCGGCGTCGCGGCAGGCCGCCATGGGGGCGGCAAAGACCTCGGTCAGCGCTGTGCCCTGGCTCGCCCGCCACACGCCGCCGTCAATCCGGGTCTTGGCCACGCTGCGCGTCAGAAACAAGAGCGGCAGCGTGCGATCGTCATAGGCGAACATCAGGTCGCGTCGCGACCACGGCGGGCCCGCGATGTCCTTTCTGCGCAGCAGCTTCAGGCCCTTTTTTTCGCGCAGGTTGACAAAGGTCGACAGGCCCAGAGGGCCGATGCCCAGCCCATCGGTGGACTCGGGCGAAAAGCTGGCGAGCTCATAGCGAAAGCGCTGCGGGCTTTCGCGCACATCCGCTCGCTCAAAGTTGGTCAAGGTCGTCTGAACATAACCCGCAGCGAGCAGGCGCTCTCGCAGGTGCAGCCAGGCGTCGCAGGCCTCGTCGTTGGACCGCATCGCCTGAACCAGCGACGGTTCGTTGGACCAGGGCGTCCCCAGACCCTCATAAAGGACCAGGTTGTACAGGCAGATCTGATCGAGGCCGCAAGACACGGCGACGTCCAGATCGTGATCCATCTGGGCCCGCGTCTGACCCGGCAGGTTGAACAACAGATCGGCCGAGGTCGCGATCGACAGGGCCCGCGCTTTTTTCACAAGCTTCTTCACTGTGCCGGCGTCGCCAAACGCTTCGCGTCCCATCCTGCGCAGGAACCCGGCGTCAAAGGTCTGCACACCGATGCTGATGCGCTTCGTGGCGGTCTTCTGCTGGGCCAGATTTTTCAGGTGTGACGACAGCAGGCGCTCGAAAAGCTGCGGTGTTCCCTCAAGACTTAGCTCGGCGTCGGCGATGTCAAAGCCGCTGGCCAGGGTGTGCAGGAGGCGGCTGATTTCCTCGGGATGGCTGAGGTTGGCGGTGCCTCCACCCAGGTAGATCGCGTGCAGTCGACGGCCGGCCAGGGCTTCGCTTTGCGCGTGATGACGGATCTCTTCACAGACGGCATCGAGCATGTCGCGGCGAGCGCGCGGGTCGGCGGTGTCGTGCGGGAAGGTGCAAAAGCCGCAGCCTTCTTTGCGTGGCACGCACTGCGTGTGCGGGATGATGCCGACGATGAGATCGCGGGTCGGATCGATCGAAAAGTGGGGCGGCGTCGAGAGATCGCCGCGGGCCACGATGCGCTTCCAGACGGTCTCGGCCTGCGTGTAGTTTTGCTCGATCCGGGCCACCAGTGCGCGCCGCTCTTTTGTGTCTGGATCAACGGGAAGCGGCGGCGGTCGTCCTCGCGAAAGCGACGCGGTTGCATGGATGTATTCGTGGTCACAGAGCGCACCGTCGAGGCGGCGCACCAGACCGAGGCTGTCTTCGACCCCAAAGCGGGCAGTTGGCTGGGGCGGATCGAAAGATGGCACGGCGGGTCCCATGGCGGGTACCGCAGGGAAGCCCTGCAGCAAGCGGTGTCGCTGCGGCCGGTTCATCCGTTCGCGCAGCCGGGCGCGCAGATCCAGTGAATCGCTCATGCCTAGCTACGCTAGGCCCGTCACGCCGCCTCTGTCGAGAGGCACGAGGGCAGCGAGCCAAGGCCTGCGGGCGATGGCAGGGGCTGGCTGGATCATCACGGTGCGACGCGAAGTCACCGCAGGGGTCGAGCGCTTTGATAGTCTGGACCTGCAACGCGCGTGGGGGATACGCAGAATGCGCATACTGATTTTGGCGCCGCGCGGCCTAGCCAGCGAGGGGCTCGGCGGTGTGGTGAACGCGCAGTACCGACGGGACGACGTGTTCTTGATCCATGTGCGGAACGCGACATCGGCTCAACTGGAACAAGCCATCAGCGACTGCCAGCCCGACCGGCTATTCTTTGCTGAGCCGACGGAAGACGCCGGCATTCATCTGGTGGATTTATCGCGACGGCACGCTGCTCGCGAGGATGCATCCGCCGCGAGCGCTGGGCTGGCAGCGGCTGTGAGCAGTGAGCCGAATCCACTTCCGGCCGAGCGCTTGGCCGAGCTGGCAGCGGATATCTTGCGGCACTTGCCGACGCCGGATCCCTGCGACCCCGACGGCCAGCCCACTCGCGCGGCGATGCGTCGCATGCTGGAGCGCTTGATTCCGCAGCCAGCCGACTTCGATCGCTTTATCGAGACGCGCCTGCCCGCGGTCTGGATGCGGCTGAGCCCTGGGATGAATCGCGTGGCCCGGACCAACGAGCTCTTGTCCGTGATGCCGACGCGGAAGATCCTGCCGCTGCTCGCCGATGTCCAGGGGTACGAGCCGCTGAAAAAGGGGCTTTCGTATGAGCTGTATTACAGCGAGCGCTGGATGCCGTCGTACGCCGCAAGTTCGTAGCTACGTCGCGCCGGCACGGCCAGTTCTGCGACGGAGCGCCGGTCTGCCTGCTCTCTGCAAAGGGCCACGGATGGTGTCCCCGCTGTCTGCCGCGCCCAGGCGTCTTGCCGCGTACCACGGATAGATATCTCGTCGCAGAGCGGCGATCTGTCGGCTGCCTTGGCTGAGCTCAACGTAGATTCCATTGCTTTGTCCTATGAGCCCGTGGAAAATGACTGGCCCAGGGGCTGTGTCGCCGACGATGAGCTGCCACACACCTCGCTCACACGCTGTTCGCAGAACCGATTCTCGTTAGTCCACGAACACCACACGAACTTTTGCAAGGAGCTGCCCATGAGCACTGCCCTCCCCCGTGTTTTTTTCGACATCAGCATCGGCGGCAAAAAAGCCGGCCGCATCGTGATGGAGCTGCGCTCGGACATCGTTCCGAAGACCGCTGAGAACTTCCGCGCGCTGTGTACCGGCGAGAAGGGCTTTGGCTACAAGGGCAGCATCTTCCACCGCGTCATCCCGCAGTTCATGCTGCAGGGTGGCGACTTCACCAACCACAACGGCACGGGCGGCAAGAGCATCTATGGCGCCAAGTTTGCCGACGAGAACTTCGAGCTCAAGCACACCGGCCCAGGTCTGCTCAGCATGGCCAACGCGGGCCCTGGCACCAACGGCTCGCAGTTCTTCATCACCACCGTGAAGACGCAGTGGCTGGATGGCAAGCACGTGGTGTTCGGCAAGGTCGTCGAAGGCCTGGACGTCGTCACGGCAGTCGAAAAAGTCGGCAGCGACAGCGGTCGCACGGCAGCCCGCGTCGAGATTGTCGACTGCGGCCAGCTCTAGCCTACGCACGCAGCGCGGCCTGTTCTGCGCTGCATTCCTAGCGCTGCATTCCCGCCGCAACATTCCCGCCGCAAGCCAGATTCCCCCAGCTACAGTGCGCCGATGCATCGCTTGGTCCTGGGGACCGCCGGTCACATCGATCACGGCAAGACCAGCCTGGTCAAAGCGCTGACCGGCGTCGATACCGACCGCCTGAAAGAAGAAAAAGAGCGCGGCATCACCATTGAGCTGGGCTTTGCTCAGCTGCGCCTGCCCAGCGGAGACAGCGTGGCCCTGATCGATGTGCCAGGCCACGAGCGCTTCGTGCGCACCATGGTCGCGGGCGCAGCGGGTATGGACGCCGTGCTGCTGGTGGTGGCTGCCGACGAAGGCGTGATGCCGCAGACGCGCGAGCACCTGGACATCTGCGGTCTGCTGGGCCTTTCTGCCGGGGTGGTGGCGCTGACCAAGATCGATGTGCTGGGCGACGATGCCGAGCTGCTCGCGGTGGCCGAGCTAGAGCTGCGCGAGGCCCTGCGCGGATCGTTTCTGGAAGCCGCACCGATTGTGCCGTGCTCGGCGCGCACAGGCGCGGGAATGGCTGCACTGCACGCGGCGTTGGCGCAGCTTTTTTCCAACCTGCCAGAGCGCGATGCCGAGGGTCTGCTGCGGCTGCCCATCGATCGCGTGTTCGCGCTGCGCGGCTTTGGCACCGTGGTCACTGGCACGCTGTGGTCTGGGCGAATCTCTGTCGCAGATGAGCTGTCGGCGCTGCCGCGAAGTGGACCCAGCAGCGAGCACATGAAAGTGCGCGGCCTGCATGTCCATGGTCAGGTCGTCGAGCAGGCGCAGGCCGGACAGCGCGTCGCTATCAACCTGGCCGTGGCCCGCGATGCCGTCGAGCGCGGACAGACGTTGGTCCGCTCGCAGTCCATCGCGCCGAGCTGCCTGTGTGAAGTCGAGCTGCACCTGCTGCCGGTGGCGCGCAGCCCGCTCAAGCGACGCAGCGAGCTGCTTGTGCATACAGCGACGACGCAGAGGCTGTGCTCGCTGAGCTTGCTCGATACCGCCGAGCTTGTGCCCGGCGGACGGGCGCTGGCTCAGCTGCGCGTACCACGCGATCAGCCGCTTGTGTTACTGCCAGGGGATCGCTTTGTGCTGCGCGGCTTTTCGCCGCAAGGAAACCATGGGACGACGCTGGGTGGCGGACAGGTCCTGCGCGTGCTGGGTCGCGGGCAAAAGGCGACGCGTCCGTTCGCTGTGGATTCGATCCGCGCGTCTGCGGCCGATCCATCGATCCTGCGCTTGCGGGCCCGCGCCGAGGCCCTGCGGATTCTTCACGCGGGCAGCAAGCCGGCAGCGCGCCTGCCCGCGATGCGCGAGCTAGCAGCGCTTTCCATCGTCGATGCCGCAGCGCATGGCACCACGCTGTCTGAGCTGCATGGGCGCGTGCCCGGCGGGCTGCCGTTTCTGCAGCAGGCGCTTGCCGACTTGGTCACAAGCGCTCGTGTCGTTTCGTGCCATGCGGCAGCGGAAGGCGAAGGCCGATCGGATGCTGCAGCCGAGGCGATTTTCGTCGATGCCGCGGTCCTGCAGCAGCTTGGCGAAGTGGCCTTGGCCAGCCTACGCGCGTTTCATCAGCGCGATCCAGGGGCCCCCGGCCTTTCCATCGAGACCCTGCGCAGTCAGCTGCAAGCGCGGGCGCGGACGGCGCGAACAGCGGTCTTGCAGCGCGTGCTCACGAAGTTGTCGCAGCAGGGAACGGTGGTGCTGGCGGGGAACCTGGTGCGTCTCGCCACCCAAGCGCCGACTCAGGACGCAAAGCAGAGTCCTCTTGGGCAGCAGATCCTCGCGCTGTACGAGCAAGCTGGCTTGGCTCCGCCGCGGGCTGAGGAGCTTCTGCCCCTTCTGACCGCGGCCAAGCTGCAGCCGATACCGACGGTCATCGAGGTCAAAAAGACCGTCGATGAGCTGTGCCGGACGGGCGCGCTGGTGCGGATCAAGGATCTGATCTTTCTGCGAACAGCGCTGGATGCGCTGCGCGGGCGCTTGGTCGAATACCTGCAGCAGAACCGCGAGATCGGCCCGCAGGCTTTCAAGGATCTGGTGGGCCAGAGCCGCAAGTTCGCCATCCCATTGGCTGAGTATTTCGACGCCGAAAAGCTGACCCTGCGGGTCGGCGATCTGCGCCGGCTGCGCAGCCCGAATCCGCGCTGAAAAAGGCCCCAAGCCATCCGCGCGCACCAGGTAAAGTGCCCGCATGGCTGTGTCTGGGCACTTCGCTCATTTGTCCGACTTGATGAGCTATACCGTGGTGGCGTTTTCGGCGATCTTTTTCGTCGTCGACCCCATCGCCGTGGTGCCCGTCTTCATCACCATCACCGAAGGCGACAGCGAGGAAAAGCGACGCCAGATGGCGCGTCGCGCCTGCCTCATCACCGCGGCCATTCTGCTTTCGTTCTTAGCGGGCGGAGGCCTGATCTTTCGCCTGTTTTCGCTGACGCTGGCAGCGTTCAAGATTGCTGGAGGCATCCTGCTGCTTTTGACCGCGCTCGACATGCTGCGCAGCGTCACGGTTCGCACGCGCACCAGCGGCAAAGAAGTGATGGAGGCCACGGCCAAACCCGATGTCGCCATCGTGCCCTTGGCCATGCCCCTTTTGGCCGGTCCGGGCTCGATCGCGACGGTGATGGTGCTGACGGCGCAAGCGCAAAAGACCTGGCAGCTGGCGCTTCTGGCGCTTTCGATCGTCGTCACGGCGGCCGCTTCGTATCTGATGCTGCGGGCCGCATCGCTGGTGAATCGCTTCTTAGGCAACAGCGGCCGCGCCATCTTAGAGCGCGTCATGGGCCTTCTGCTCGTCGCCATTGCCGTGCAGTTTATGATCGGGGGCGTGCGCGAGGCGTTTCCCGAGATCTTTGTTCCGCGCACCTGATGGCGGACTCAGCCGCATCGAGTGGCAGCGCTGCGCGACCCAGCCGTGCTACATCGCTGCGTCATGAGTACCTCGACGTCTTCGCCGCAGATACCGCTGGGTTCGCTGGACGCTGCAGTGCCACCCGCGGCGCGCGGGTCGATGGCCGATCTGCATGCCCACCGCACGGCGCTAACCGGACACTGCTATCGCATGCTGGGCTCGCTGAGCGAAGCCGAGGACGCGGTGCAAGAGACGATGCTGCGCGCGTGGCGCGGCCTGGCAGGCTTCGATGGCCGAGCGTCGCTGCGCACCTGGCTTCAGCGCATCGCGACCCACGTCTGCTTGGATGCGCTGCAGGATCGGAAGCGTCGCAGCCGTCCCATGCTCGTGCATTCGGCGTTTGACATCACAGACGAGCTAACGGCGCTGCCTGCGTCGCATTGGGTCGAGCCGATTCCTGATTCCCTGGCCATTCCCAGCGACAGCGATGCCAGCGAGCGCATCGCTCTGCGCCAGAGCCTGCGCTTGGCCTTCGTCGCAGCACTGCAGCACTTGCCGCCACGGCAGCGCGCGGCCTTGCTGCTGAGCGATGTTCTGGATCTGTCGGCCGCTGAGATCGCGGATGCTCTGCAGCTTTCTATCGCGGCGGTGAACAGCGCGCTGCAGCGAGCCCGCGCCACGCTGGAACGCTGCGGAGTGAAGCCGCCGCCAGCGCAGCCGTTGTCCACTGAACAGGCGCAGCGCGTCGAGCACTATTTGGCCGCCTTTGAGCGCTATGACATGGATGCGCTTGCGCAGCTTCTGCATGAAGACGTGACGCTGTCGATGCCGCCCTATACGCTGTGGCTGCGCGGCAAAGCGGCCGTGCGTGCCTGGATGCTCGGGCGGGGCATTGGCTGCCTGGGCTCGCGCTTGCTGAAGGTGGCGGCGTGTGGCTCGCCGGCTTTTGCCCAGTACCGAAGGTCCGAGACGGGACCTGGCTTTACCGCCTGGTCGCTGATCGTGCTCGAACAAGACCCGCAAGACGCTGTGATCACGGCGATGAATCACTTTCTGGACACGGCGGTGCTGTTTCCGCGCTTTGGCTTGCCTCTTTCCCTGCCCCCCGACGGGGTTCCGCCGAGCCGCTAACTTTTTTTTCATCGGCCGATGAGTTTTGCGCGGCGCTGGGGTCTATGTCGCAGACCCCAAACAAAGGAGACCCCTATGACCTCTGTGGCTTCGACCTCACGCAAGCTGTTCGTCAACCTGGCGATTGCCGATCTGCCGCGCACGACTGCGTTTTGGAAGCGCTTGGGCTTCACGTTTAACCCGCAGTTCACCGACGAAAACGCCACCTGCATGATCCTCAGCGAAGAGGCGTATGTGATGTGGCTTGTGCGGCCGTTCTTCCAGACCTTCACGAAGAAACAGATCTGTGACAGCAGCACCGCCAGCGAGACCCTGCTTTGCATCTCGGCTGAGAGCCGTGCCGCTGTCGACGAGCTAGTCAACACGGCGCTATCGGCTGGCGGCAGTCCGGCGATGCCGCCGATGGACATGGGCTTTATGTACGGCTGGAGCTTCTACGATATCGACGGGCATCACTGGGAAGTGATGTGGATGGATCCGAGCCACATCCAGAAGGCATAGCGCGCTTTTCGCGGGGGGGCGCCGCGACGGACGGCGGGATTACTTGAGCTGAGCCGAGATGATCGCCTTGCCTTTGAGGAAGGTGGTGATCTTGCGGTACTCGGCGGCTTTGCGCGCGGCCAGGCGCTTCTCGGCGGCGGCGTCCGAGGTCTTGCCCTCGGTCAGCTCCAGATAGGCGCGCCCGCCGATCTGGCCGATGCGTTCCTCGATGTCGCGCAGGTGCAGGGCGCCGAAGTCAGCGCGGTTGCACTCGATGTTGGCCACCGACTGATCTTTCCACTGCGCGGCAAACACGAAGACCTTCAGATCGGGGATGTTGTTGAACAGGTCCATGGCGAACTGGCTGAAGAAGCCCATGACCTGATTGAACGACAGATCCTTGGCCCACTCGTCGTTGTTGCCCTCGGTAAACGGCAGGGTGACGGTGACCTTGCCCTTGTCCGCCTCGGCGACGTATTCCAGCTTGCGCTTGAGCTTCATCTTGCGGTCGGCGCGCTCGGCGATCTTGAGCGCCTCTTCGACCTGTTGCCACAGCTCTTTGGCGATCTTGTTTTCAAAGGTCGGGGCCTTGTCGCCCGGCTTCTGAATCACGCTGCCCACCGGGGAAAGCGGCGGCGTGTTGAACTGCGCTTCGTTCGTGTACAAGAAGCCCGAAAGCTGCGTCGGCGTCGTGTCGCGGCGCGTCATCAGGTGGCGATAGATCGCCTGCAGGTGCTTTTCGGCTTCTTCGTGCTTGGTCTCGGGCGCGACGAGGACGTGGTACTCGACGGTGAGCTTCTCGGTCTCGTCCTTGAGGACTTTGCACTTGGTGCCCAGCTCTTTGGGGCACTCGGTGTCCGGCTTGGGGCCGGTGGTCTGCGGCTGATCACCCCCCGGCGGGCAGGCCAGCAGCGACAGGGTCAATAGCGGCAAGGCATGGCGCAGGAGCTTCATGGCGAAAGCCTAACACTCCTCGCCCCGCGGGTGCTGGGTCTTGTGCCGACAACGACCTAGGTCACAGCGCAGCGCCCAGACCGCTGGCGGCGGCTGCTACCCGGACCAGGCATGGGTAATTTGGTCATTTGAATCACACAAAATATGACCGGAAAGTGATATAGTTACGCGTTATGACGGTCTCCTCAGTTCGCGCGTTAGTCGTCGATGACTCGGCGACCATCCGAACCTTCGTGAAGAACGCCCTAGAACACCAGGGCTTCGAGGTCACGGAGGCCAAGAGTGGCTTCGAGGCGCTGAAGATCCTACCCAAGGAGCGCTTCAACCTGATTGTCACCGACGTCAACATGCCCGATATCAACGGGCTTGAGCTTGTGAAATACGTGCGCAAGGAAGAGGCGCACCGCGGCACGCCGCTCGTCATTATCAGCACGGACGGCCGCGAGCGCGATCGCGATCGTGGCATGCAGCTTGGGGCGACGGCGTACCTGGTTAAGCCCTTCAAGGCCGAGGATCTCGTCGCGCTGGTGCGCAGGGTCTTGGAAAAGGGCGTCAACGTCGCTCCGCAGATGGTTCAGCCTGCTCCCAAGCGGGGCTAACGCGCCAGCGAGGTTCGCTTACGCGAGATGGCAGAGCAGGGTAGCGATAAGCTCCGCGAGGAGTTCTTGTCCGAGGCGCAAGAGATCGTCGAGCAGTTCAATCGCGATCTTCTGGCGATGAACAACGCCAGCCAGCGCCACGATCCGATGGGGGGTGGTCTGCCCGTCGAGCCGGATCTGATCAACAGTGCGTTTCGCGCGGTTCACTCGCTAAAGGGCCTGTCTGGCCTGTCGGGCGTCGACCGCATGATGCACCTGTCGCACGACCTGGAAAACCTGCTCGACGCGCTGCGCATGGGCAAGGTCCAGCTAACACCGTCGGTGCTGGATCTGCTGTTCGAGTCGATTGATCACTACCAAGCGATCTGCGCGGATGTCGCCGCTCATGGCTTGGCCTCCGGAGCCGTCAGCAGTCGGGCGGTGGATGACTTCATTCGCCGCGTCAATATCGCGGCCGATCCCGAAGCGGCGCGCAAAGCGGCCATGACCGCTGCGCCGTCGGTCAGCGATTCGCCCTATGGCGACTTCGAGATCGATGCGGCGCTGATCGCCGGCCTGACCGAGTACGAAGAGCACCGCCTAAAAGAGAACATTCGCCAGTCGCGCAACCTGTTCCGCATCATCGGATCGGTTCCGTTTGCGTCGCTGGAAGACGAATTTGTCAACATCCGCGAGTCGCTGAAGCCCGTCGGGGAAGTGATAGCGGTCGTCCCAGCCGGGCTTTCCAGCACCAATCCCGAGCTGATGGATGTTGAGCTGATCTTTGGTTCGGGACAGAGCCTAAACGGCGTGGCGGCGGCCTTGGGGGCGAGCCCGCTTCACGTCGTGCAAGTGCCGCGACGATCGCAAGCAGCCGCCATGGCCCCCGAGGCCACGGGCCGCTTCGAAGTGGGTCGCAACCCTGGCGTCCCTGCCTCCTCGCAAGAAAAGTCGCTGCCGATGATTCCGGTGCCCGCGGCAGATCCCTTGCACTCGACGCTGCTCGGGGGCGGCAGCGGCGGAAGTGGGGGAAGCCGCGGCAGCATCGGGGGCAGCATCGGGGGCGGCGGTGAGGGCGGCGAAGGTGGCGACGAGGGCGGTGGTCGCAGCCTGACAAGCCAGTCGCAGAAAAACTTCACGCAGACGGTTCGCGTCGATATCCGCAAGCTGGATCACTTGATGAACATCGTCGGTGAGCTAGCCCTGGTCCGCAGCGGCATTCAAGGCGTGTTCGATGATCTGCGTCGTGACCGCGTACACGCCGAGCTTGCGCGCAAGCTGCAAGACGAGCTGCGCCGCTTGAACCGCAAGCTGGAAGATCTGCAGCGCGGCATTCAAGAGGTGCGCATGGTGCCGTTGTCGCAGGTCTTCGACAAGCTGCACCGCGTCGTGCGCCAGATGTCGCGCGAATCGGAACGCAAAGAGATCCAGTTCGTCGTGACCGGCGGCGACACCAAGCTCGACAAGCTGATGATCGAAGAGCTGTCCGAGCCGATGATGCACATCATCCGAAACGCGATCGATCACGGCATCGAAGATCGTGACACGCGTCGCTCGCGCGGCAAGCCCGATCACGGCACCATCGCGATCTCGGCCGAGCAGCGCGGCAACAAAGTTGTCATCGAGGTCTTCGACGACGGCAACGGCATCGACACCAAGACCTTGGTACAGCGCGCTGTTTCAAAAGGCGTGATCTCGGAAGAGGCCTCGCGCTCGATGTCGCGCGACGAGCAGATCAACCTGATCTTTTTGCCCGGTCTTTCGACGCGGGCTGTGGCGGATCAGAACAGCGGCCGTGGCGTCGGCATGGATGTCGTCAAGACCAAGATCACGCGCATGGACGGCACCATCAACTCGTACACCGAGCTGGGCCAGGGCACGCGCTTTACGATCACGCTGCCGACGACGTTGGCGATCATCAAGGCGCTGGTGATTCGCACGGCGGGGCGCACCTATGCCATCCCGCTGAACTCGGTCACCGAGAGCCTGATGATCGGCTACGACCAGATCAAGACCGTCGAGCGGCGCGAGGTGTACATCCTGCGCAACCGCACGCTGCCGCTGGTTCGTCTGGACGAGATGTTTTCGCTGTCGCGCCCCGCCGATCAGCCCGAGCCGACGCAGGGATACATCGTCGTGGTCAAGCTTGCGGCGCAGCAGCTTGGCCTTTTGGTCGACGATCTGGTGGGTCAGCAAGACATCGTCATCAAGTCGCTGGGTCGCGCGCTCAAAGGCATTCCAGGCATCGCGGGAGCCACCGAGTTGGGCGGACAGCAGACCGCACTCGTTTTGGATGTGCGTGCCGTGGCGCGTGAAGCCATGCCGCGCGCTGGGGAGGCGGCCTGATGTCGCAGCTCGCGAGCACTCCCATCGGCAATCGCGCGGCGAACCCGACGCGCAGCGGCAGCGACGTTCGCAGCTACACCGATGTGCTGACGTTTCACATCGGCAGCGAAGAGTACGGGCTGAGCATCGAGTACATCCGCGAGATCACGAAGTTCAAGCCGATCACCGAAGTTCCGCGCGTGCCCGGTTTTGTCTCGGGAATCATCTTGGTGCGCGGGCAAGTGGTGCCGGTGCTGGATCTGCGGCTGCGTCTGCACTTGCCAGGGCCCGGGGCTGGAACGCGATCGCGCATCTTGGTCGTCAGCCGTCCCGCGCTAGAGAGCGAAGCCAGCAACGAAGATGAGCGCGAGCCATTTGGCTTGATCATCGATCGCGTCAATCACGTGGTTCGTATCAACGATTCTGACGTGGAGCCACCGACGGTGCTCGCAGGTCACGAGTCCGAGTTTGTCGCCGGCATCTCGCGCATCAAGCTGGCTGGCGAGGAAGTGCCTAAGCCTGCGATGCGGTACGGCCCCGGACTGGTGGCGGCCGAGCAATATCGCATCGTCATCCTTCTTGACCTGCTGCGCGTGCTGACGTTCGAGCACGGCGGATCGATGAGGTTTTAATGTCGCAAGACCGAAGACCTCTACGGCCGATTTTGGCGCCCACGAAGGATCGCGCGGGCGACAAGGACAAGAACGATCTCGTCCAGCTCTGCGGCTTCAAGGTTGGCGACGAGGAATATGCACTGGGCATCGAGCGCATCAAGGAAATCATCAACCCGCTGCCCATTCGACGCGTGCCCAAGGCGCCGAAGATCGTCGAAGGCGTGGTTGAGCTGCGCGGACAAGTGCTGCCGGTCATCGACATGCGCAAGCGCTTCGAAGTGCCGCCGCTTTCACAAGAAGAGCTTGCGGATCACGCCATCATGCGGGCTCGCAAGTACCTGATTGTTCCCATCGACGATCGCAATCACGTCGGACTGATCGTCGATCGCGTGTCCGATGTGCTGCGCGTGACGCGCGACACCGTTGGGCCACCGCCGCCACTTACCCAGAACGAGTACGCCCGATTCTTTGCCGGCGTCTGCCACCACCGAGGACGCATCCTCATGGTGCTGGCGCTGGATGCCCTTTTATCGTCCACCGAGAAGAGCAACTTGGCCGATCTAAATCAGGGCGCCAAGGGAGCATCGACATGACGGATCACGTTCCTGCTGCACACCTCGCTGAGATTGTCTCGATCCTGCGGGACGGAGACGAAGAAGCCCGCCTGGATGCGGTGCGACAGCTCAGCAAAGAGCCCGCTGATCCGGCGGAGCGCAAAGCCGCGCTGGCCGTGCTGATCGACGTCATGGGCGACGACGACTGGCAGGTCCGCAAGGAAGCCGTAGCCTCGGTGCTGTGCTGGACCGACCTGCCGCTTCTTTCGGAAGCGCTCGTCGAAGCCATGGGCGAACCCGATAACGTCGGCCGACGCAACGCAGTCATCGAAGCCGTCATGCGCTTGGGGACTGTCTGCATCGATCCGCTCTTGCGCCATCTGCACATGAAGCCAGAGCACCGCAAAGTGCTGGTCGATGTGCTGGGTACGTTCGGTGATCCGCGCGTGATTCCAGCGCTTGGCGAGACGCTCAAAGACGAGGATCCCAACGTCCGCATCGCATCGATGGAGCAGCTGGCGTCGTTTACCGGCGAAGAAGTGCTGCCCGTACTGCGCGACGCGCTGAAGAGCACCGATACACTCGTCGTCTTGGCGGCGCTCGATGGGCTCAACCGGCAGCGTGATCAGCTTTCGGTGGCTGAGCTGCAGCCTTTGCTTTCAGAAGTGACGCTGCGCCCCGCACTGATGACGGCGCTTGGACATACGCAAGATGCCGCCGCCATTCCTGCGCTGATCGAAGGCTTGATCGAAAAAGCACGCGGTGCGCGCGAGGCCGCGCTGGTGGGGCTCTATCGCTTGTACCAGTCGCTGCCGGCCATCGGTCGTCAGCAGATCGTCGATGCGATTCGCAAGCTCGACGAAAACACCGTGCGCTCGATGACGCGTGCGCTGATGGAAGCGACACCGCCCGTGCGCGAAGCCACCGCTGCGCTGCTGGGCTGGCTCGGCAAGCTAGAGCTCGTGCGACCTCTGGTCCTGGTGTTGGGGGATGGCGACAGCAGCGTGGCCGATACGGCATCGCAGGCGCTGATCGATCTTGATGCCGGCGACGCCGCCTTGCGCATCCTGGCCGATATTCTGCCCAGCGTCGATCCGCGCAGTCGTGGCAACGTCTGTCGTTTCTTTGTGCGCCATGCTGCGCTGGTGCAGGCGCGGGCCTCGGCTGCGTTGCATGATCGCTTGGGAACGGTGCTGGTGTCGACGCTCACCGATAAGAACGCGCAGTCAGCGAGCGCCGCGGCGCAAGCGCTGGGCGTGCTGGGCGACACGGGACATCGTGCTCGCCTGCAGCAGCTAGCCAGCGGCGGTGGACAAGCTGGCACGCTGGCCAATGATGTCCTTCGCAAGCTTGATGCTCGCGAAGCCGATGCCCCGGTAGGTAGCGGTCAAGCATCGTGATTGCCATCGGCTCTGGCGCAGCGGGCCCGTCGCGCCCGATCAGCCTGCATCCGCACGAGTTCGCGCTTTTGCGCGATC
This sequence comes from Myxococcales bacterium, assembly GCA_016794505.1. Lineage (GTDB taxonomy): Bacteria > Myxococcota_A > Polyangia > Palsa-1104 > JAEUJZ01 > JAEUJZ01. The sequence continues at coordinate 95,028 of JAEUJZ010000145.1, read as the reverse complement.
TGGTGGCGGAGCGCTTTGGTCTGCAATACGCCGACGAGCTCGCCTATCTGCTGGAGCGCCGCTTGCTTCCCCGCGTGGAAGCGCTGGGCCTGCGCAGCTTTCTTGACTATCACGATTACCTGACCAACAGCGCCATTCCAGAGAGCGAGCGCGATCACGAGCTGAGCGAGCTATTCGAACTGCTGTCCACGCGTGAGACGTATTTCTTCCGCGAGAGCTATCAGTTGGATGCGCTGCGCAAAGAGCTTCTGCCTCAGCTGGCGCACGCTCGTCGTCACAGCAAGCGGCTGCGTCTTTTGTCAGCGGGCTGCGCCAGCGGCGAAGAAGCGTACAGCTTGGCGATTACGCTCTGTCAGAGCGGACTGTTTTTCGACTGGGACCTGCAGGTCATCGGCTGCGATCTGTCTCAGCGCGCCCTGGATGTAGCGCGTCAGGGCGTCTATGGGCGTTCTTCGTTTCGCCAAGTCTCAGACGAGATTTTGCAGCAACACTTCTGCCAGCAGGCCGATGGCCGCCACAAGATTCGCGATGAGCTGCGCCGGCAGTGCCGCTTGCACTTTGTGCGCGCCAACCTAAGCGCACGCGAGCCAGAGTGGACGCGCTCGGCCGAAGACGCGAGCGAGCTGTGCGGGCCCTTCGACGTCATCTTTTGCCGCAACCTGCTTATCTATTTCGCGCGGGGACGGCGACTGCAGCTGCTTGCAAGCTTGGCGCAGCGGCTGGCTCCCGACGGTGTCTTGTTCCTTGGCCACTCGGAGTCACTGCACGAGTTAAAGACACCATTTGTTCTTCATCGACTCGCTGGCGAGCTGGTCTATCGTCTGCCGCAAGAGAGCCCGATGAGTCCGTCTGTCGTTCATGCAAGCAACGCAAGCAACGCCCGGCAAGGTGGGTGAGCGGTCCATGAGTCCACCCAGCCAAACTCCGCAGCCTACGCGCCAAGGTCCTTCTGGGGGATCTTCGGGCCAAGCAGGCGGAGCTCAGGGACCGCTGCGAGTCATCATTATCGACGACCAGTCGGCGATTCGGCAGGCGATCAGCGACTTGTTGAAGGGCGCGCGTGACATCGAGATCGTGGGCCAAGCAGCGGACGGCGACGAAGGGTTGATGTTGGTACACAACGTCAATCCCGATGCCATCCTGCTGGACCTAGAGATGCCACGGCTCGATGGCTTCACGTTCCTGCGCTTGCTGATGGCGAAGCGACCGACGCCTGTGGTGGTGGTGTCGAGTCACTCTTCGCGCGAGAGCGTGTTTCGCGCGCTAGAGCTTGGCGCGATGGAGTTTGTTGCCAAGCCAACCCGCATAAGTGGCGCCGGGGATCTGCAGCCGATTCGCGATGACTTGTTGCAGAAGCTGCGCATGGTACGCAGCCTCAAGCTGGAAACGCTCGCGGCGCGCACGCGGGCTCATCGACTGAATCCTTCTTCGTCGCCGGGCATTCCGCAGGGCACGGGAGCAACAGGCACCCCACCAAGTGGCGCATCGGATGGCTTGCCAGCGCGTAGCATGTCCAGCGATGACTTGTATGCCGCGCGCCTGACTACCGAAAACAGCTTTCTGCCAACCCGCCTGATCTGCATCGGTGCCTCGACGGGTGGGCCGCCTTCGATTCTGACGCTGCTTCAGGGCTTGGACACGCGCCTGCCTGCGACCTTTTTGATCACGCAGCACATGCCTGACATGTACACGCAGGCCTTCGCCGAGCGGCTGCGACGCGCGACGCACTGGCCTGTGCGCACTGCGACTCCCGGCGATGCGATTGCCCAAGGCGAGGTCCTGATTGCCAGCGGCGGTGCATCGCTGTGCATCGTCCGCGAGGGACCGTTCTTGATCGTCGAGCCGCCGTCATCGACGCAAACGCCAGATGCGCTGCGGGGTGGCTCTGGCAGTCTGAATATCCCGATGGGGCTTGGCAGCGCGCCTTCTCCCTCCATCGATCGCATGCTCATGTCGGCGGCATCGGCCATGGGTGAACGCGTGATTGCGGTGCTGCTGTCGGGCATGTCGGGCGAGGGCGTTTCTGGCATCCAAGCCGTTCGTGCAGCCGGTGGCCGTGTCATCGTTGAGTCGCCGGAGTCGGCGATCATGACGGGTATGCCACAGGAAGCCATCCGCTCCGGCGCTGTGCATGAAGTCGTTCCGCTGCGGCGCATGGCCGATACGCTGACTCGCCTCGTGCTGAACAAGCGCTAGGCATCTTCTGCAACAGGTTCACGCAGGCGGGTGCGCAGAGTCAGGCAACCGACACCGCGAAGACACGCAGCGCACGCAGAAAGCAAGGCGCGGTCACGTTTTCCCCCCACGATTGGCGACGGTTTTGGTACAAGGTAACGTGTGACTCGTATCAGCATTCGCGCGCGTGGCCTCGCTGAGCCGATCACCAGCGAAGTAGGCCAGGGCATCGCTCTGCTCGTGGGACGAACCCCGGACGTTGGACGTCTGCAGGCGCGCGTCACCGCTGGCACACCGCTGCCCAACTTGGGTCACTATCAGGTCCAGACCCTGCGCGTCGAGTCGCCTCGGGTTTCGGGCAACCATCTGCTCATCTGGGGCGATGCCGATTCGACCTCGCTGATCGATCTGAGCAGCCGCAATGGATCTTGGCTGCGCCTGCAAGATGGCCAGCGCATCTCACTGTCTGGCGCGCTAGAGGTCACGGCCGATCTGGCCGGTCCGATCCAAGCCGAAGCACGACTGTCTTTGCCCGAAGATGCCGACTGGACGAACGAAAAGCAGTTCAGTCAAGCGGTCGTGCATGCGCTGGCGGACTGGCTGCACCGCTTGGGTGTGAGCGCACGCTTGGTCCACGTGACGCAGACGCGTGCCGAAGAGTCCGAGAGCAGCTTTCTTTTGGCGGACGACACCACGCTGCAAGTGCGCGGCATGGAGACGATCACGCAGGACTTTTCGTGGGCGTCCATCTTGGATCGCATCCGCGCGTACGTTCACGAACAGAACCGCCGCTTTGAGCAGTACCAACGGCGCGGCGATGGAATGATCGTGGCATCGCGCGGTCTGCGAGAGGTGCTGCGGCGCGTCGGAGATGCAGCCGCGCGAGGACAGCGCCTGATCCTGCTTGGGCCGACGGGCGTGGGCAAAGATCTGTTGGCTCGCTGCTATCACCGCTATTCGCAGCGCGAAAAGGGTCCATTCGCAGCGCTCAACTGTGCGCTTCTCGACAAAGACCTTTTGTATGCGCAGCTCTTCGGCGCGCGGCGCGGCAGCTTTACCGGGGCGGTCAGCGACATCATCGGAGCGGTCGAGTCTGCGCACGAAGGCACGCTGTTTCTCGACGAGCTAGGCGAGATGTCGTTGGACGTGCAGCGTGCTCTTTTGCGGTTCTTGGATACGCGTGGCGAATACCAGCGCCTGGGGGATCCGCGACCGCGCCGCGCCGATGTGCAAGTGGTCTGTGCCACCAACGTTCCCATCGACGATCCCAGCTTCCGCACCAACCGTTTTCGCGAAGACCTGTGGTATCGCCTGGCCGCTGCGGTGGTGCATGTCCCGCCGCTGCGCGAGCGCCCCGAAGACATCTTGGCGTTCCTGATGAGCCGAGTCTTGCCGGGTGGCTCTCTGCGCGTGTCCGAGGCGTTGACCGATGACGCTCTGGAGCTTCTGCTGGCCGACACATGGCCGGGCAACTTCCGCGATCTGGAACACTTCATCGAACGTCTGCCTTTGACCAATGAACCGCAGAGCATCAGCCGAGCCGTCTGCGAGGCGGCGCTGCGACAGGGGCGTGGTACCGATCGCGGTCCGTCGCAAGACAGCATGGTCCCTCGCGAGAAACTGGCGGCGCGCCGGCCGCGCACGGTCGAAACGACGCGAGCCAACGGCGCGCTAAACTGGCGGGACATCACGGTGGCAGCCGTCGATGCATTTCTGGAAGACAACGGCGATGGCGCCTTGTCCTGGGGTCAGCTTCACGAGTACGTCGAGAAGTACCTGAAGCCTGTCTTTGTCGCGCAGTCTTGCGATCTGTCGCAGATCGATGAGCTCAGCAAGACGCTCAACTACTCTGCTCTAGCGCGGCGACTCAACGTAGCGGACGGCAGCACGATCAAGATGCACTTGGGCCGCTACGTCGATCGCTTTCGTGGACCGCGCGGCAAGCGCCCTCCGGGCTCTGCGACCTAGCCACGAACAGCAAGGCGCCCGGTCTGACGTCTGCGCGTTTCGTGATATGAGGGCAGACATGATTCGCCCTTTCCGCGGCACTCGGCCGCAGCTTGATCCCAGCGTCTATGTAGCTGCCAACGCGTCGATCATCGGCGATGTTCACATCGGCCCGCGATCGAGCGTGTGGTTCGGTGCCGTCATCCGCGGGGACGTGTTCCACATTCGCATCGGCAGCGAGACGTCGATTCAAGACAACACGGTCGTACACGTTACGCACGATCGCTTTGCGACCCAGGTCGGCAGTCGCGTGACCGTGGGCCACTCGGTGACGTTGCATGGCTGCACGATTGGCGACCTGTGCATCATCGGCATGGGCGCAACGATCCTCGATCAGGTCGAGGTGGGCGAGCACTGCATCGTCGGGGCAGGCTCGCTCTTGACGCCGGGAACCAAGGTTCCGCCGGGGCACTTGGTGGTCGGAGCTCCAGCGCGCGTCAAGCGTCCGCTATCGGAAGCCGAGATCGAATGGCTCGCCGCATCGGCCGCGCACTACGTCGAGCTTGGGCGGATCTATGCCCAAGAAGACGCCCAGCTTGCGCGTGACAGTCGTGGCTGATTGAGAAGAAGCGGAAACGCAGCGGGGGAAACGGGGCGAGCGGCAGAAAGAGCGAAGCGAGAGAAGCGAACGAGCAAGCGGGCAAAAGCGAGGTCTGCCCGCCTTGGCGAGACGACTATTCGTCGTAGTCCTCTTCGCCTTCCTCGCGTGCCTTGCGGCCCTTCTTCTTGGCCTTCTTGTCCTTGGCCTGCGCAAACAGATCGCCCAGCTTGGCGCCCATGTCCGAGCCACCTGCGTAGCCCTGCGCCGCCGAAACTTCGGCCTTGCGCTGCGCGGCCTTGATCGAAAGGCCGATCTTGCGCTCTTGCGGGTCGAGCGAGATGACTTCGACCTGCACGTCTTGGCCGGCCTTGAGCACGTTGCGTGGATCTTCGACGCGCTCTTCCGAGATCTCCGAGACGTGAACCAAGCCCTCGACGCCCTTCTCAAGCTCAACAAACGCGCCGAAGTCGAGCACCTTCTGCACCTTGGCGGCGACCACCTTGCCAACCGGGTACTCGTAGGGGATGCGATCCCATGGATCCGGGATCAGCTGCTTGATGCCCAGCGAGATCTTCGGCTTGTCGCCATCGGTCATGTCGATGTTGAGCACCGAAGCCTCAACTTCGTCGCCCTTGCTGAACATCTCGGATGGATGCTTGACGCGCTGGGTCCAGCTCATATCGCTGATGTGGACCAGACCGTCGATGCCATCTTCGATTTCGACGAAGATGCCGAAGTCGGCGATGTTGCGCACGCGACCCTTGACCACCGTGCCCGACGGGTACTTGGCGGCCAGCGTCTCGTAGGGGTTCGGCTCAAGCTGCTTCATGCCGAGCGAGATGCGGTTGTTCTTGACGTCGATATCGAGAACAACCGCCTCGACCGTGTCACCGACTGCCACCACCTTGGACGGGTGCTTGACGCGACGGGTCCACGACATCTCGCTGATGTGAACCAGGCCTTCGATGCCTTCTTCCAGCTCGATGAACGCGCCGTAGTCCTTGAGCGAGACAACCTTGCCCTTGACGACTGTGCCGGGCGTATAGCGCTCGGATGCATGCAGCCAAGGATCCTCGGTGATCTGCTTGAGGCCCAAGCTGACGCGCTCGGTCTCGTGGTTGAACTTCAGCACCTTGACGCGCACATGATCGCCGACTTGGAACAGCTCGGACGGGTGGTTGACCCGGCCCCAGCTCATGTCGGTGATGTGCAGAAGTCCGTCGATGCCACCCAGATCGATGAAGGCGCCGTACTCGGTGAGGTTCTTGACGATGCCCTCGACGATCTGGCCTTCGGTGAGCTTTTCGAGCGTCTGCTCTTTTAGCTCGGCGCGCTCTTTTTCAAGCAGCACGCGGCGCGACAGCACGATGTTGCCACGCTTCTTGTTGAACTTGATGACCTTGAACTTGTAGTTCTTGCCGATGAAGGCATCGAGGTTGCGCACGGGCCGCAGATCCACCTGCGACCCCGGCAAGAACGCCTTGACGCCCCCGCGAATCGAGACCGCCAGGCCGCCCTTTACGCGCTGCGAGATGATGCCTTCGATCAGCTCATCGCGCTCGCAGGCGGCCGAGATCTCGTCCCACACCTTCAGACGATCGGCCTTTTCTTTAGAGAGCTCGCAGAGTCCGTTTTCGTTCTCTCGCGCCTCCAGATAGACCTCGATCGAGTCCCCTTCCTTGATGGTCACCGAGCCATCGGCCGCGATGAACTCAGCAAGCGGCACCTGGCCTTCAGACTTGTAGCCGATGTCGACGACTACGTGGTCCTTGTTGACCTGGATGACGCGGCCGCGAACGATCTCGCCTTCTTTGATGTCTTCGCGCTTGAGGCTCTCCTCGAACAGAAACGCGAAGTCGTCTTCGTTGGCGCCACCGTGACGCAAGCCTGAGGAGGTTCCTTGAACTGGGGACATGCTTTCTCTGATTCTCCCTTCCGCCGTCGACTATCCGTCGAGGCGAGACCTACTCGTATCGGCCTCTATCGTCCGCTTTCGACCGCGCCGCCCACCCCGCGTGAGCGCGAGACAGAGCGAAAGACCGACCGAAAGGCACACGAAACGAGACCACGCACTGAGAATCAGCGGCGGCACAAGCGCTAACTTTTCGGGGATTTTCCGGCGAGGTTGAGGCGGACCGAGAGAGCAACACGGAAGTAGGAGCGAACCTTATGCTGCTTCAATATGGAGCGTCAAGCGTTTTTCTAAGTATCCGATTCTGTGGGCGATTCGGCATTCCCAGTGCATGCGGACACCGTCTCAGATAGCGACGGAATCGGCGTCGCTACGCTGGCGGCTCTGACGCGTGATCGGCTGGCGCCGGGAGCGTCCTGTTCGGCCGTGCTCACTGGCGGCAGCTGCAGCGTGCTGCGACACAGCGCTTCCACTTGATCGATGACTTCGTCCAGCGATAGGTGGCTGGTGTCGAACAGCACCGCGTCGTCGGCTTGACGGGTCGGGGCTGTGGCGCGGGTCGAGTCGCGGTGATCGCGCTCACTGATCGCGGCCAAGGTCGCGGCATAGTCCGGGGCGCTACCCGCTGCGTTCCGGTCCTTTTGCTCGACGAAGCGACGCTGCGCCCGCACCTCGGGCGAGGCCGTCATAAACAGCTTGATCGGTGCATGCGGCAGGACGACGGTTCCCACGTCGCGTCCCTCGGCCACGCAGGGGCCGGTCAGGGCGAGCTGACGCTGCAGACCCAAGAGCGCGGCTCGCACCTCGGGATGGGCCGAGACAAACGATGCTGCTTGCGAGATCTCGGGCGAGCGAATGGACAGGGTCACGTCGGCAGACCCCAGGAACACCTTGCCCTCTTCTGGGCCGGGGCCGCGGCCAAAGCGGATCGGCAGGCTCGCCGCTAGCTCACCCAATCGGGGACCGTCGCTGACGTCGATGCCGCAGCGCTGCGCATGCAGGGCCAAGCTGCGATAGATGGCTCCGGTATCCAGAAGAAAAAAGCCGAGCCGACGGGCGAGCGCGCGTGCCACCGTCGACTTGCCGGCCCCTGCGGGACCATCGATGGCGACAATTGGAAACGGCGGCTGGATGGGGGCTGACTGCTGCATGGGGCTTGGCTTCACTTGATTTTGCGCCACGACGCGGCGGCGTGGGTCGGCTGGGGATCGAGGCTGCAATCCATCGTGCCTAGGCTGCGCACGGGCTTTTTCAGAATGTGGACGCTTGCAGCTATTGTCTGCGGACTAAGGTGCCGTTTTCTCCGACGGAAACAAGGCCACTTACGCTGCTTCCTGACACAGAAAACAGATCGGCTCGCGTGCCGCTTGCTTCTTCGGTCCAGCTGCCGCCGCTGGCCAGGCGACGGGCCACATAGCCGCCGGCACCGACGACGAACAGCTCGTCTCCGGCCACGGACAGGCCATACAGGTGCAGGGGCGCCGTCATGCCGCTTGGGGGCATGCGCTTTTCGACCTGCCAGCGATCGGCACGACGCGACAAGATCAGACCGTACTCACCCACGGCGACGGGGGCACTATCCGCTGGGTTTGTCGCCACCGCGTAATAGTTGCCGCGACCAGCACCGTCGATCGGCAGCGGATCGAGCTCCCAGCCCAGCTGGCCGCGTCGCACGATTGCGCTGTTCATGCCGACGGCGAACAAGGCATCCAGGCGCGGACCCGCGACCGAGCGCAGCGCCAAGCCGGCGAGTGCTGGAGCTGTCTCAGCGACCCACACCCCAGCGGTTTGCCGGCGGGCGATCAAGCCGTTGTCTCCGACGGCAATAACCTCGCCGCTTGGCAGTACGGACAGGCCAAACAAGGGCGACGTGCTGGCGAGCTCGCTGCCTTCGCGCTGCCATGTGCCGCTCACGCGTCGCAGGATGACGCCACGATCTCCGACGGCGAAGACCTCGGTCGGCGTGCGCGCAGCGACGGCGTACAGGTTGGCGTCGGTACCACTGCTTTCTTTCTGCCAACTGCCGCCGCTTAGATGCAGGATCACGCCTGCGTGTCCGACGACGAAGACCTCGCGAGCGCTGGCGTCTGCCACCCAAGCAGCGCGTAGGGTCTGCATGGTCCCCAGTCCGCTTTCGGCCTGCCAGCCGGCGGTGCCCAAGTCGCTGCGCGGACCATCCAGGCGCGCCAGGCCACCGTCGCCGCCATCGGCAGGGGAGCCAGCGACAGACAAGTCTGGCAGGCGAATCGGCGGATCAGGCAGGCAGCCCCAGGCCGCCCAGGACGACACGACAGCAAAACAGCCAGCGATAAAGAGACCCGACAGAGCACGGCGCATGGTTGAGTCTGCCGAGACCTTGAACGCTCTGCCCCGGTTCTGTCAAGGCCGAGTACAAACTCAGTCGTAGCGGTGGTGGCGTCTGCCATGGACCCTTCGTTGCGTCGCGGCGAGATCGAGTGATACGCAAGGAGTCCAGCGCAGAACACAGGACTTTCTGAGGATCGCATGGCATTCGTTCGCAGCATCGCAGGTGGAGTCGAAGTAGATGTATGGGTCGTGCCGCGGGCTTCACGCCCCGCTCTGGGGCCGCTTGAGCCAGCGCGCGACTGCCTGCGCGTGGCTGTGAGCGCTCCGCCCGTCGAGGGGGCTGCCAATGAGGCCGTACGCGAGCTTCTGGCCAAGGGACTGGGTGTCGCCAAGAGCCACGTGTACCTGCTGCGCGGCGAGACCTCGCGCAAAAAGACCCTGCATGTCACAGGCGATCCCGCGGCCCTGCTCGCACGCCTTGGGAGCCTCGCAGAGGGCCGCTAGAGCGGCGAACGACTCGGGCGGACTCGCCGCGGGCTGGCTGTTGTGGGCCGCGCTCGGTGGCGGGGCGATTGCGGGCTGGCTCTCTCGCGAGAAACACGGTAAGCCTCTGGCCGCATGCGCTCCTTGTCTTTGCCGTTTACTTCGCTGCGACCGTCCCGTTCCCGCTTCGCCTCGACCAGCCGCTGGCTGCCGCTGGCTGCTCTAGCTTGCCTTTCTGCGTCGGGGCCGGGCTGTGGGCGCAACGCGGGACTGTCTCTCACCATCCTGACCGGCTCGGGTGCGCTGGACGATCCGTTTGCCGGCGCGAGCACCGTGGCGATCACGCTGCAAGGCATGGACTTCCCCCCCAAGGAAGCGCTGGCCCCGGTGATGGGCGGCAAGTTCGACGTCAAGCTAGAGCTATCCGAGCCACCGCGAGACAAGTGGGTGTATGTCACGGTCGAGGCCCGCGATGCCATGGGTCAGGCCGTCGGGCGCGGGCGCACGCCGCTTCTGCAGCTTCCGCGCGACAACACCAGCATCAGTGTCTATGTCGGTCGGCCTGGCCGTGTCACCATGTCGCCGGCCGCGCTTCCCGATGACAACGGCAGCACCACCAACCCCGTCGGGCGCAAGGCTCTGGCGGCGGCTTCGCTGCGCGGGCGACGCGGCCTGCCCGAGCCGGGACTGGGCGCCCTGATCGTCGGTGGCGTCCAAGATACGGGCGGCCTGATGTCGCGAGCTTGGCGCTATAGCCCGGTGCTGCATCAGCTGATCGACGCAGGCACGCCCAAGGTCGTGCGCCAAGGAGGCGTGCTGTTGCCCAGCGCCGACAGTGACATCGGGCAGCAGGCCATTTTGTGGGGCGGGGCCGATGCCAGCGGAGCGCTGCCCACGGTCGCTGATAAGTATGATCCGCAGGTCAGCGATGCCTCAGCCCTGTGGCAGCTTCCCGCGCCCGAGGTCGCCGACCCTGGGGCTCCAGGGGCGTATGCCGCAACGGCGGTCGAGCTCAAAGAGAGTCTTTTTCTGATCAGCGGAGGCCTCGCCAGCGCAGCGGCAGGCAGCGATCAGACCTTGGCGCAGGCCACGCTGTGTCTGCGCCAGTCCGGCAGCGGCAGCTCAGCTCGGGTCGGCATCACGCGCTTGCCAGCCATCGGTGGCAGCGGGCCGCTGGTCGTCGCACGCAGCGAGCACAGCGCCACCCAGGTCACGCTGGGGGATGGCGTCGGGGCCCTTTTGTTCGGGGGGCTGTCGGCCACCGATCGCAGCGCCGGCAAGCCCACCGTCGAGCTGTTCCGCGAAGGCCAGGGCAAGAACACCTTTTCGGCGCTGAGCTTGCTGCCGAGCCAGCCGGACTCGCGGCGCGGCCATGTCGCGACCACGCTGCCGAGCGGCAAGGTGCTGATCGCGGGCGGCTACAGCGAAGAGACCCCCGGACAAAAGACCGTCCTTGGTTCGGCTCTGCTGATCGATATCACTGCGGGGACGTATCAGACCCGCCCGACGCTGCTTAAGACACCGCGCTATGCCGCGACCTTGGTGGCGCTGCCCAAAGAGATCCTCGTCTGCGGCGGCTTTGGTCCGGGCCCCAGCTATCCTCCGCTTGCGGACTGCGAGCTGTTTTCCCCCGACGACAATCTGACCCCACAGGGCGATCCCATCCCGCTGCCGCGAGCCCGCGCTGGCCATGCTGCGGTGCGGCTCGAAACCGACCACGTCTTGCTGATCGGCGGCGTCGGCGAGGGCAATCGCGCCGTCGCGCCCATCGATCTGTACACGCCGCGCTGAGGCGTGGTTTCAGTCCGCCAGCCGACGGGGCGCGGTGATACTCTGAAGGCACATGCCGGCTTCGTTGGGCAGTGATCCAATCGTTGCGGCCGATGCGCTGCTTGAGCACTTGGTGGGGTCCGATCCCAACCCCCATTCAGGCCACGTCGAGGCGCTTTTGTGCGAGTGCGCCGATCAGCTACCGCTGCTTCTGCAAGAGCTTCGCGAGCGCGAGTCTCTGCGCCTGCTGGTAGAGCGGCACACGCTGGCCCTGCTTCAGGCCGCGCGCCAGAGCGAGACCCTGCCTGCCGTCTTTCGCCACGTCGTCGAGGACGGGCTGTACGAAGTCCTGCGCCAACACCTGCCACGGGTTGGCAGTGGCCATGACGAGCTGTTGTTTGATCTGGCCGAGGCCCGCCCGAGCTTCGACGAAGAGACGCTCAACGAAGAGGCGCTGTCGACGCTGGAAGACAGCTCAGAAGAAGACTATGCCTTCGATGCGCTGATCGTGCCGGGGTTTACGCCGATCGGTGCATCGCGACCGCTGGGTGTGCGCGATCTGCCGGCGGCGCAGAAGCGGCTGGATTTGGCGCTTGCGCTGTTTCGCCATGGAACCGCGCCGGTCATCCTGGTCAGCGGTGGCTGTGTCTATCCCGCTGGCACGCCGATCAACGAAGCGCTGTCGATGCGCGAGTATCTGGTCTCCGAAGGCTGCGACGAGAGCGCCGTCCTCGTCGAGCCTTATGCCCGCCATACCACCACCAACCTACGCAACGCCGGTCGCATCCTGCGTCGCGTCGGGCGCAGCCGTGGCTTGGTCGTCACCGGCTTTGATAACCCCGTCTTTAGCCAGGCGTTTTATCTGTCGAACCCGACGCTGTCGACGTTCCGCGAGCGCTGCCGCCGCGAGCTTGGTTATTTTCCCGGCGAGCTACGCGCCCACGCCGAAAACCAGATCGCCTTTTTCCCCAGCCCCGACGTCGAGCGCTGCACCCTGCACGATCCCTGGGATGTATAGACCTGCAGCGGGATATATACGCATGTCCCTCAGCGTCCGCTGCGGCAGGCGTCGGTGGGGTACAGGGCGGCGCGAGCGCCGGGGTGGCCGGTCAGGTGCATGGCGACGAGCTGAACCTGCCAGGCCAAGATGGCCTGCGAGAGCTGGCGGCGAAGCTGGGAAAGCGAGGGCGGCGCAGGCGAGGGGCTGGGGCTGCCCTCGGGCTCTGGCTCGGCAATGGCGCCGATCATGCGGGTGTATTCCGCGTGCCAGTGCAAGAGCTCGTCGACGAACAGATCACCACACAGGCGACGCAGGACAGGCAGCAGGTTGTCGTCGGCGATCAGGTTGATGCGACGGGTGGCCTCGGTCCACTGCGCGGCGTATTCCAATTGGGTAAATGACAGGCCGCTTGGGAACAGGCGAGTGAGCAAGTCGCGGGCAAGCTGGGCGTCGGGGAAACGGCTGCTATCGAGCCAGGCATAGGGCTCCAGCCGGCCCTTTAGGCAGGCCCAGCTAGTGTCGGCGGCCATGTCGATCGGACGCATCTTGTGGTTGGGCTCGTCCTGCGGCTGAGCTTCCCAGGCTTGCATCAGGGCGTGCGTCGCGCTGGTCAGGACCTGCCGACTGCGCTCGGCAGTGGCGGGCAGGGCATCGGGCGCAGCGGAAAGCAAGCGCTGCCCAAGAGCGATCAGACCCGGCACATCGAGCCGCGGCGTCGACATATACGAGCTGGGATCAAAGTCATCGAACTTGGACATGAGGGCCTTCGATAAAAAAGACGAACGACCATCGAGCGATCTAAGGGATCGGGATGCGTTCGAGGATGTTGCTGAGAATTCGCTCAGCCTCGGCGCGGCTGCCACCGTGGGCGTCGTTGTAGCCTCCTTGGCTACCGCTGGGCAGGGCCAGGCGATGGGCCAAGGCGGGCAGGACCAGCTCGCGCAGATCGTCGGGCACGCAGTAATCGCGGCCCTCGGTTAAGGCGCGGGCTTGGGCGGCGCGGTACCACGACTGAAAGCCGCGTGGACTGACGCCTAGCTGCAAGTGTGGCGAGCGCCGGGTCTCGGCGATGATGCGCTCGGCATAGTCCAAGAGCGACTCTTCGACGCGCACCAGATGCACGGTATCTTGCAACGCCGTGATCTCTTCGAGCGTCACCACCGGTTGCAGCTCTTCGACGGCGTCATGTTGGCTGCCGCGAACCACGACGCGCCGCTCGTCAAAGCGCGAGGGATAGCCCAAGCGCAGGCGCAGCAGGAAGCGATCCATCTGCGACTCGGGCAGCGGATACGTGCCGTAGTGTTCCAGCGGATTCTGCGTCGCCATCACCAGAAACGGCTGCTTGAGCGTGTAGGTGCTGTGGTCGACCGAGACGCGGCCCTCGCTCATCGCTTCCAAAAGACTCGATTGCGTGCGTGGGGCGGCGCGGTTGATCTCGTCAGCCAGGACCACGTTGGCAAAGATCGGCCCTGACTTGAATTCGAAGCTGCGCGTCTCTTCGTTCCACACCGAGACGCCCACAACATCGGATGGCAGCAGGTCGGATGTGAACTGGATGCGCCGGAAGACGCCGCCGATCGACTTGGCCAAGGCGCGAGCGATGGTCGTCTTGCCGACACCCGGAATGTCTTCAAACAGCACATGCCCGCGTGCGGCCAGCGCCACCACCGCCAGTCGAACGACGTCGGCTTTGCCGTGTACGACGGTGTTTACGCTCTGCATCAGGCGCGAGCAGATCATAAACGCCGACTTCGCCGCGACGGCGGTACGCGCATGGGCTGCCGAAGCGGCTTGGCTGGACACGGAGCTCATAGGGTCTATGGAAGGCGTACGAACGAACTTCACAGCATGAGCAGCCTGATTATAACCCGCGGCGCGTTCGCTCGTCGCGGCCGAATTGTTGGTTTTTGCGGACATTTTTGACGGGTGCGAGAGGGGAAAGACAGCGTATCGCCCTGGTAGGGTCGAGGGTCTAGGCCAATGTCAGCGGCTGCGGGCGAGCTCGTCAAAGTCACGGCGCCACGCGCGCAGCTCGTTCATCAGGTGGGTTCGCTGGGCCGCCGACAGAGATCGATCGAGGGTCAGCAGGAAGTCCATGTACTCGGCGTTGTTGCGCTGCTCGGCGGCCTGGAACTCGGGCGTCTCTTCGACTTCTTGGCGTGTCATCCAGCGCGACAGGATGTGGCTTATGGTCTGCGCCTCGCGGTGGTTGCGCAGCGAATCGAGGAGCGCCTGCTGATTCTGCTGCGTGCGGCGACGGCGGCGCTGCTCTTCCGGGCGGTTTTTGCGCACGAACTTTTCGTACTCGGCTAGCTGCTGCGGCGTGTACGTGCCGAGCCAGGTCGACAGGTTCTTGCGTCCGGCCTTCATGCGGTGACGAACATAGTCTTCCTCGGACATCTCTAACTTTTCGAAGCGCTCGCGCTCGGCCTTTTTCATCTCGGCGGCCGACTGACTGATCTGCTGCGGGGACAGTCCCGCCAGCACCGTGGCCAGCTCTGGGGCACTGCGCAGAGCCAGGCGTTCCAGAGCAGCGTTGCCCTCGCGCATCAGCCACTCTAGCTCGCTGCGTTCGAGGCCGTTTGCCAGCTTGGGCAGGAAGGTGTCGATGAGGGCGACATAGCGCGGCAGCTCTTCGCTGCGATGCCAGGCATGCAGCGTGCTGATCTTGGCAACCAGCTGCTGGCGCTGACCGTCGTTGAGCTTAAACGTGTCGGACAGTCGGCTGACGATCAGGCGGTTGGCCATGCCATAGGCGACCTTGCGCAGGCTGCAGGCCGTCGTCGACAGCAGCAGGGCAAACAGGCCGAGCCAGGCACCCAGGCGAAACAACCTCCGGCTGCGCGGGGCCGACAGCCAGGTCCGCGGCGCTTCGATCCGACCAGGCCAGAAGCTGAGGATGTTCGAGCGGGACATGCAGGGATCTTAGACGCAAGCGCCCCAGGTGCAGGGCATTTTGACGCGTGTCGTTCACAATTTACCGCGCAGCTCGGGCATAGGGCGGGACGGATTGCCGAGGCTGTTGCGCGAGCCGTGAGCCGCTTTTTTGCCAGGGCTGCGCCACCCCCCTATCATCCGCGGCCATGGGATTTCTGTCCTCTAGCATGGCGCTGCGGCGCTATCGCGTGCTGTCCTCGCCGCCCAAGGACTTTCGCGAACCATTTGAAAAGGCGGTGCGGGCCCACGCCCTGTTGCCTCTCGATCCTGAGTCGAGTCGTGCCGAAGAGAAGTCCATCGGTTGGTGCAGCCTGTTCGATGAGAACGACCTCGACTTGAGCTTCAGCAAGTTCTTTATCGACGGGCGCATCCTTCTGTCGTTGCGCATCGACGTGCTGAAGCCGCCGGCTGCCGAGGTCAAGCGGCTGCTGAAGCTGCGTCAGCGTGAGCTGGAAGCGCAGCGCAAAGAGCCGCTGTCGGCCGGAGCCCTGCGCGAGCTGAAAGAGATGATCGCGCTGGATCTGCGACGGCGAACGCCACCCAAGACGCGCACCGCGGACGTGATCTGGCACCTCGACGATCAGAAGCTCTATTTCAGCTCGCACTCGAAGGCGATGAACGAAGCCTTCCTGCAGCTTTTTGCACAGACCTTCAACATCGCCGTCGATCTGGAAGGTCCCGGCTTCTGGGCCAAGGCCTATGCCGATGCCGTCGAGCTGGCCGATGCCCTCAGCCGGGCGCGACCGACGACCGAGCTTCTGGGCGGCTTTACCGGGCTGCGTCCGTGTCCGCACGCTGGCCTTGGCGACGAGGACGAATAGGAGCCGCCATCATGCATGTCGAGAAACACAAGCGCGGGGCTGAGCCAAGCCTGCGCGAGCAGATCGCCGAGAGTGGCGAGACCCCCGTCGATGGGACGCGCACCGCGCTGAGCCTGGATCTGGAAGACCGTCGCTACCTGGGGCGCGAGTTCCTGACCTGGCTCATCTATCACTCGGATGACGACAACGGCGGTGGCTCTTTCGCCGAGAGCGACCTGTGCGATGAGTTCCGCGTTGTCGTCGGCGAGCGCGTGGTGCTAAAGGCCCTGGGCGAAGGCGCTGGCGAGATCACAGCGCGTGGTGTGGCGCCGGCCATGACCCCGGATGTGCGCTATGCCGTCGCCGGGGGGCTGACCGTGCGCGAGGTCGACCTGCTGTTCCTGCGCGGTGGTCGGGGTCGCGATGGCGGCAACGAGCAGATCTGGCAGGCCGCGGTCAGCGCCGAGGGCTTCGATCTGCGACGGATCAAGCTGCCAGCCCTGCTGAGCGAAGACGACAGCGAGCAGCTAAACGAGCGCATTGAGCTTCTCGATCAGCTCGATGCGATGCTGCAGGCGGCGTTTCAGGCGTTCTTGCAGCTTCGCTTGGCCGACACCTGGCGCAAGAGCGAGCTTCCAGCGATGCGAGCCTGGCTGGCGCGCTCGATCTTGGAAGAGGCGCAGCTGAGCAGCCTTGGTGAGCTGGATGCGGGGGGCGAGACGCGGGCAAAGCGGGGGACCGCCGGCAAGAAGTCCCGCCATCGCGAGGAATAGGAGGCGCCCATGTCGGGTCAGTTCGTGCCCATTACTCCCGCACTGCAGGAGTATTTGACCAGCCGGTCGACGCGCCGCGATGCCGTGCTGTCGGATCTTGCGGCCGAGACCGCGACGCTGGGCTGGGCGCAGATCATGCAGATCGCCGAGCTTCAGGGCAGCTTTATGAGCCTGCTTGTGCGGGCCATCGGGGCCAAGCGGGCCGTCGAGATCGGCACGTTCACGGGCTATAGCGCGATCTGCATCGCCCGCGCCTTGCCGGACGATGGGCACTTGCTCTGCTGCGATGTCAGCGACGAGTGGACGCAGATCGCTCGTCGCTATTTTCAGCGGGCGGGTGTCGCCCACAAGATCGATCTAAAGCTGGCGCCCGCGCTCGATACCTTGGCTGCTCTGCCCAAGGATGCGCCGCCCTTTGACTTTGGCTTTATCGACGCTGACAAAAAGAACCAGGGCAACTATTACGAGGCGCTCATTCAGAGGCTGCGTCCTGGGGGCATCTTGTGCGTCGACAACGTCCTGCGTGAAGGACGTGTACTCGACGCAAGCGATCAGGACCCCGATCTGCAGGCGGTGCGGGCCCTAAACGACGCGCTGGCCAACGACCCGCGGGTCGACGTGGCAATGCTGCCGATCGCAGACGGCCTGACGATCATCCGCAAGAAGTAGTCTTTGTGGTATGAAGCGCCCCGTGCGTCCCCTGGTTATTGGCGTGGCTGGCGGAACCGGCTCAGGCAAGTCAACTGTTGCTTCCAAGATCGTCGAAGGCCTGCCGGCAGGCACGGTGGCGGTCATCGATCACGACAGCTATTACCGCGATCGATCCGATCTGTCGCAGCAAGCGCGCGAGCAGCTGAACTACGATCATCCCGACTCGCTTGAGACTTCGCTGTTGGTGCAGCACCTGCGGGCGTTGCGAGCGGGGCAGGCGATCGACATGCCGGTGTACGACTTTAAGACGCACGCGCGGCTGCAGCTTCGTCGTCACGTCGAGCCGGCGCCGTTCATCATCGTCGAAGGCATCCTGCTGTTCGTCGAGCGCGAGCTGCGTGAGCTTCTGGACATCAAGCTGTTCGTCGACACCGATGCCGACATCCGCGTGCTGCGCCGTGTGCGCCGCGACATCGAGCACCGCGGTCGCAGCTTTCAGTCGGTGCGCGAGCAGTACTACAAGAGCGTGCGGCCTATGCACCTGCAGTTCGTCGAGCCCTCGAAGCGCTGGGCCGACTTGATCATCCCCGAAGGGGGCGAAAACTACGTCGCCATCGACATGGTGATTGGCCGCTTGCGCCATTACCTGTCCGACGTTCGCGATCGCATGGCGTTTCAGACCGACGAAGGCCGCGAAGCCACCCATCACTGACTGCTCGTGACGCCTTCGGCGCGGGTCAGGACACGCGGCTAGCGCACGAGCTGCTTTTCAAGGGGTGGGGCGGGACGCAACAGCAGCGCGATGTCGTGTGTGGTCCAGCGCAAGCGACGGGCCTGCGGTGGAGCGAAGCCCTCGCTGTCCAGCCAGCGAGCAATGGCGTGCGGCGGAAACCCGCGCGAGGCAAGCTCGGCGGCGCGCAGTCGCGCGAAGCTGGTGACACGCATGGCCTTGGGCAAAAGACCCAGGATGCGTAGCTCGGGCACCGGCAGCCAGCTCATCGGCTGCCCTGGCGGCAGGCACAGCGATTCCAGCAGGTCGTGGCTGGGGCTGGTGCAAAGCAGCGGCGTACGCACGATCAGCAAGGCATCGGCACGACCGCCGCGCAGGTGCAACAGCGCTGGGTAGTCGAGCACGTGTTCTTTGCGCAGTCCGAAGTCGCAGTAAAAGCCCACAAGCTGCGCGCCCTGCTCGGCGCAGGTGCTCTCGACTTGCTGCTGCAGGCGACGGACGTGCAGCGGGATGACTTCGCTGCGAAAGACGGCGTGACAGACCACTCGAAGAGGAATGCGTCGCATGGGCGCATCCTGCTAAGCACTGAACAAAAGTTCAAGTGTAATTTGTGTCTGCGACGGAAGCCGGGGCGGGAAACGAGAAGAGCGGGGGCCTGTGCTGGCCCGCAAGCGAGCCGAGGATCTAGCCGATGATCGACAGGCAGTCGAAGAGGACCTCGACCTTGGCCTTGGTGTCCTTCTGCACGACGGCGCAGGCTTCGGGACACATGTGGATGCGATCGCCGCTGATATAGAACGAGTTGGGCATGCAGGCCCCCAGCGTCGGCACCTGCTTGAACGACATCGGTGTGCCCATGCCCATCGGTGTGTAGTCGACGGTGACCGAGTCGAGGTCCACCTTTTGACCGGGCGGCGGCATCGGCAGCGGGAAGTCGCAGGCGACCTTGGTGCCCGAGATCACGCCCGTCGCGACTTGGTTAAACACGGCGTCGAAGCTGGCATGCTGGCAGATTGGGAAGCGCAAGCCCTTGGTGGCGATCGACAGGTTCTGATAGTCGACGCCGTTGCTGTAGACGGCGCTCCCGCTACACATCCCCATCTGAACAGGATCGGCGGGCTGCCAGGCTTTCGTTGCGGGGCTGTTTTCTTTCAGGCCGATGATGCTGTGCCAGACGTAGTTGCGGTCGGTGGCGTCACCAAACTGCTTGCCGGGCAGCGCGAACAGCGCGGTTTCAAACGCCGCTGCTGTCATGTCCGAGCGATCGTCGGTGATCTCGATGAACACCTTGAATGCGTCGCTGCGCACCCACTGCGACCAGCCCATCGGCGCCAGGTTGAACTCGTCTTTGACGGAGCCGCCGAACGAGTTGAGCAAGCGACGGAACGAGTCGGTGCTCTCGATCTGGATGCTGTAGTGATAGAACTTGCCGGGGTTGATACCAGGCTGGGTCGGCGGCGTCGCGCACGAGGCCACCGTCGACAGCGGCTTTTCGACGCAGATGGCGTTCGAGGAGCCGTTGTACTTGCCATGGCGCGTGACCATCACGACGCGATAGTCGAGGCCACTTTTGCCGATGATGTCAGCGAAGTTCTTGTTGATGTTGTTCTGAACCGCCAGGATCTCGTCGGACATGCTGCCCGAGTTGTCGATGACGAAGATGATGTCGACGGGCTTTTTGGCCAGCGTGGCCTCGGCCTTGACGCTGGCGCAGGCGGCATCGCGGTCGCGCGGCTTCTTTAAGTCGGTGCCGGCGAGATCGCGGCGGTACTCGGACATACCCATGTCCGCGTCGTCTTCGTTGTCACCGGTATCGAGACGGGCGGCGTTGCAAGCCGGCGCGGTGATCAGAGCAGAGGCAAACAACCACAGAGGCAGCTTGTGGATCAGGGTGGGGAGCTTTGCCATCGTGATTCCTCGATTGGTGGGCGACGGTTGAGCAGCGATGAGCCAGGCCTCGGCGAGCCGGGGTGGAGTGTAAGGCGCAAGCCGAGGTCAATCCGTTGAGATCATTGGCCTTTTAGAACTGTCGCGGCCCTGCCTGCAAGAGAAATGCTCTGCGAGGGAGATCTGGCGCGAGCTGCACGCGGTGCGTGGTGCAGAAGACCAACCAATCTAGAGCGGGACAGGGTGGCCTTTTGTACGGGTGAGCCCGAGGGACAAAAAATATTAAGCAAGCCAAATAACTAATAAATCTAGCCGTGATAAGATGGCCTCCGTGGTGGCGCGCACCTTTACGCTGGGCAGGTATACCTGCGTCGAGCGGCTCGGCGCGGGACCCGTCGGCGAGGTCTGGCGGGCCAAGCGCTTTGGGCTGGTTGGCGTCGAGCGCCAGGTCTACATCCAAAAGCTGGCCGCGGCGCTGGGCAAGGATGCGGCGGCGCAGGCGCGGCTGGCTTCGACGCTAAAGACCTATGGTGAGCTGGAGCACGAGGGGCTTCTGCGCCTGCTCGAAGCGGTGAGCAACACCACGGAGGCCTTTGTCGTCTTTGAATTTCCAGGCTTTTCCGACCTGCGCAAGCTGCGCAGCGGCTTTGAGTCCACCGTCGACAAAGAGCAGGCACAGGGCCTGTGGGTGGCGGTTGCGCTTTCGCTTTCGCGGGCCCTTTCGCAGCTACTCGCCGACGCGCACACGTGCGGGCTGTGGCATGGCCTGCTGTCGCCGGCTTCGATCTGGCTTCTGCCCGACGGCAGCCTGCGGGTGTCTGAGCTGGGCTTATTGGGGCTTCTGCCTTCGTCGGTGTGGACCCAGGATGCGACGGTCAAGGCGCTGGCTGGCTATGTTCCGCCCGAGGTGCTAAGCGGTGCCTCGCCCGCGGGGCCCGAGAGCGACATCTTTGCTTTGGGCGCAATCCTGGCGGAAATCCTGACGCAGTCGCCCGGTGGCTTGACGCAGTTGGGTACGGCCCTGCGTGAGATCGCCGATCGCGCCCGCACGACAGCGCGCAGCGAGCGCTTTGCCACCATGGCCGAGATGGCACAGGCCATCGCAGCGCTTCCCGATGCCGAGATCGCGCCGGGCACGGTGAAAAAGGCGCTGGGGCGCATCGCCGAGCAGTTCCAGCTTGCCGGGGACACGGTGCCGCAGCCGGTGACGATCAGCGAGCGCAGCTCGGCCGAGCCTCTGCCGCCGCCGCCGGGCAAGAGCGGTGACAACAAGGTGGCGGTCTCGGCGCGGATGCGGCTGTCGTCGCCAGGGGATGTCTCGGGCAAGGCAGCTGTGCGCGAGATCAGCAAGCCGGGCTCATCGGCTCCCGCTGCCAAGAAAGCGGAAGCGGCGCCGCGCAGTGAAACGGAAGACACGCCGCTGCCGCAGTCGCGTCCTTTGCTGCTTACGAACCCCAAGATTCCGGCAGGATCTGGGACATCTGCCGACGCAGCGAACGGCCGATCGGAAGCAGCCGGCCCTGCAGGGCACGAGGCGGCGACGGGTGAAAAGATCAGCCAGCCCTCGCGTCCCCGCGGTCGGGAGTCGGGCAAAATGCGCTCGGGGATGGACTGGCTGACAGCGCAGAGTGACTCGGTTCCCGTCGACAAGGCGGCTGCTGCCGAGCAGGAAGCCAAGAGCACCCCGGCGGGCAAGCCGCCATCGCTGCCTCCGCGAGGCGCTGCACCGACGCCGCCCCCCGCCGCGCAAAAAGACAGCGGTCGAGCGGCGCAAGTGGGACGCGCCAGCAGCAACCCACCTGGAGCGAGCACAGCGGCCAAGCGTCGATCGAATCCAGTCTCGGTGAATCCCAAGGCCAGGGTCGCCCCAAGCCCAGCAGCCAGCGCCACGACACCGACGGCTGATCAGCCCGTTGGCCAGGTGTTGGATGCAGCACTGCCGCTCAAGACGCAGGACGCCGAGAGCTGGGGCCACAAGCCAGACACGCTGTCGCTGAACGAAACAAGCCCGGCGCTGGCCCCGGTCAAGCTGCCCAACGCTCCGCCGAAGAGTGCGCCAGAACCCAAGCCCGCGGACTCGGCCGATCTGATGGCTCAGGCGGCGGCTGCGCTCAGCAATACGCCCGCAGTCAGCGAGCAGCCGATGGCGACAGCCAGCGCCGAACCCGGCGAAGGCAAGCGGCGCGCGGGACCGATCTCAGAACCACAGCCGCGCGTCCTGTCGAGCACAGCTCCGGCCGAGGTTGTGGCCGCCGACGCAGGGGCGCTGGGCGCGAGCTCATCTGGGGCAGGCAGCGTGCCGACTGCCGCGGCCACGCTGGATAACGCGCCACAGGCTGCAGCCGACCGGCTGGTTGAGGCGGCCCCTGTCAAGTCAACGCGTCGACTGGCGTTCATTGCGGTGCTGGGTGGGCTGCTGCTCGTCGGACTGGGGCTTCTGTACAAGCTGGCCAGCGGGCTAGGCACAGGAAGCGGGACAGCCGGCGATGCGGGCGCCGCGGCCCGTGACGGCGGCAGCCCGGCCGAGAGTGGCACATCGAACGACGCATCAAGCACCGAGCTTGTCATCACGACCAGCCCTGTCGGACGCATCCTTTTTGACGGGGTCGACAAGGGAACCGCTCCGCAGACGCTGAAGTGGCCTGGGGGCTCGCACAAGATCGTCGTGATTGCCGACGGACACAAGCTCTTGCGGCGCGACGTGACCGCGGCGGGCATGCTGGATCTGAAGCTCGATGCGGCGCACCTGCCGGAAGACGTCCAGGGCCCGGCCCAGGTGCAGGTCAAGTGCAAGAGCGAGGGCAAGCTGCGTATCTTCGTCGACGGACACGACTCGGGCCTAGGCTGCCCCAGCGACGGCCTGAGCTTGGCCCCTGGCAAGCACACCCTGAGCTTCATCAACCCCGCAGACTCTTCGTCGGGCAGCAAGCCCAGCGAAAAGAAGATCAAAGTCAAAAAGGGCAAAAAGCCCACCAAGGTCAAGGTTAAGTTTTAGTACGTGTTGGCGCTGCCGCGGCGTGCTTGCCTGCCTGTCGTTCGTTCCTTCCCGGCCCTGTGATAAAACCACGTCTCTTCGGCGCTGCACGATGCACGCACCGAAGGGGAAGGCGATCGAGCGCATGCAGGTAGCAATCACCGGAGCCTCGGGTCTTTTGGGCGCCAACGTGGCGATTTTGCTTTTGCAGCAGGGCATACGCGTGCGCTGTACCCGTCGAGGCACCAGCGCCGTGCAGCACCTGGCGGAGTTCCCTATCGAGTGGGTCAGCGCCGATCTGGAAGATCGCGAGGGTCTGCGCCAGGCCTTTTCTGGCTGCGATGCGGTCTTTCACTGCGCCGCGGCCATCAGCTATCGTCGGCGGCCCACGCCCGATATCACGCGCACCAACGTCGACGGTACGCGCAACGTCATCGCCGCGATTCGCGCCGCGGGCGAAGGCCAAACGGTGCCGCGCTTGGTTCACTGCTCTTCCGTGGTCACCTGCGCCATCTCGACCGATGGCCAGCCCGTCGACGAGAGCAAGCCTTGGAACTTCGCTGACTTTGGCGTCGACGAGGCGTACTCGATCACCAAGCGGCAAGCGGAAGAAGTCGTGCTCGCCGAAGTCGCTCGCGGGCTGGACGCGGTCATCGTCAATCCCGGCTACTTGCTTGGGCCCTATGACGCGCGACCTAGCTCGGGCCGCATGATCATCCAGGTGATTCGTCGGGCTGCACCGGGGGCACCGACGGGCGGCAACTGCTTCGTCGATGTGCGCGATGTGGCGCGGGGCATGATCGCCGCCTGGCAGCGCGGCCGTCGCGGCGAGCGCTACATCCTGGGTGGGCACAATCTGCCGTATCGCGAGCTCTGGGCGCTGATCTCGAAGGTCGCGGGGACGCGGCCGCTTTCGTGGGCGATTCCGCGTCCGCTGGCCCTGCCCGTCGGCTGGCTTGGCGATCTGTCCCAGGCGATCACCGGACGCGAGTCCGAGATCAACAGCGTCACCGTGCGCTATGGCTACCTCGACGGCTACCGGTTTACGTCGGCCAAGGCCGAGCGCGAGCTTGGCTATCACATCGGTCCGCTTGAGCCGGCCATTCGCGATGCCATCACCTGGTTCCAAGCCCACAAGATGCTGCCGAGTCGACTGTGTTAGGCTAGCCGAATGCTGACGGGATCTTGGCGACAGGCCTGCGTCGCCTGGGGACGCAATCTGACGATGGTCTTTGCGGTGGCGGCGGGCTTGGTGGCCTGCAGTGGTTCGAACGCCGAGCAGCGAGGCGGACACGGCGGCAGTGGCAAGCTGCCGGCGGCGGCGTTGGATGCATCCGACGTACGCGAAGACATTCCGACGCTGCCCGGCGTGGGGGCACGCTGCAGCGGCGGTCGCTGCACGTGTCGCGATGTCGACATCTATGGGCGCGGCACCTCGCCCGAGGGAGACCTGGAGACCAGCCAGCCGCCCGAGGGCCACAAGCGGTACGAGTTCCGCACCGGCCGGGGCAACGACACCATGCGCATCACCGTCGAGGGTGTCGGCACCTTCGTCAAGACCGGACCGCTTCCCGAAGCGTCCTGCATCTATGTCGATCTGCCGGTCGGGGCGTTTCGCGTGCGCTATCACGTCACGGCTGCCAACCCGACGCTGGGGGCCGAGCCGCGCTTGCGCATCAGCGAGTACAGCCCGCGCCACAAGCGCTGGTACCGCACGTTCGGCTTCCGCTGCGCCGACGGAGAGCAAGCCTGCACCAAGAACCTGGCCGCCGACTATTTCGAGCTTCTTTCCAAGCAGCGCGACGGCAAGTTCGATCCCTGTGGCTCGACGAAGGTGCAGGGCCTGCGCTTTTGGACGGACCGCGAGCCCGAGCAAGCGGTCGGCGAATTCAACCTGCAGCTTGTGCTGAATATCTACAAGTTCGAGCCACGCTTTCCGCCCGACGCGGGGCGCTGCAGCGGGGCCAGCTATGACGCACGGACCGGCAAGGCCGGTGTTCCTGAGTCCGGTGATGGCATGAGTGTTCAGACGGTGCCGCAAGCGCCGGCTGCATCCCCGGCTCCGGCCTCTGCCGCGCCGCCGCAGTAGCACAGCCTGGAGACGGCCTTGCTTCGCCTGAAACGAGCGCGTTTGCGGCTTGCCCTGCTGGTCCTCGGACTGACCCTGACCCTCGGCGAGGCCCGGCCCGTCGAGGCAGCCGGGGCGGCCGCCAGCGCCGCGCGATACATCGGTGATCACTTGGCCTTCGATGTGGCAGGCGTGGGCACCTGGCGAGCGGCCTGGACCGACGACCGCAACCCCGGCTTCCATCTGGCCGGCGGCGGCGGCGAGATCAACCTGGGTCTGGAATTCGAGAGCGGCCTGGGCTTTCTTCTCGGTGGGCGAGCCCTGTTCTTGTCGCACGTGGGACGGGACGAGGGCCTTTCCGGCATGTACATCGATGCCAGCGGCCACGCCATGGCTCAGCTTCGCTTGACCGACTGGGTGCGCATCGGCCTGGGGGCCAGCGCCGGTCGTCTGTGGCGCTGCTGCGGGGATTCCGCAGATGCCGATCTGTCGGCGACGCTGCTTGGGGGATTTCTACGGCTGGGCATCGACATCTTGCCGCGCAATGCTCTGCCGCGTGCGCTGGGGCTGTGGATGCGCTTTGGCATCGACGGTACGGCGGGGACGCCGCCTGCGACGCGTCTGCCGCAGTCGAGCATGAACATTGCGCTGGGCCTGGGCCTGCGTCTTTAGCGCGGAAACCCCAGGGGGGCGTGACTTCGACGAGTGCTCACCCTCGATACGTTGCGGCCTGTCTCAGTCGCGGTGGTATGGCTCGCCCGCCAGAATCGAGGTCGCGCGGTAGAGCTGTTCCAGCAGAATCACGCGCGCCAAGCGGTGCGGCAAGGTCAGCCGCGACAGCGAAAGCAGGTAATCGGCCCGTGCCCGCAGCGCATCGCTATGACCGTCGGGGCCGCCGATGCACAAAGTCAGGCCCGCACCGCCGCTGTGGCGCACGCGATCGAGCTTGCTGGCGAGCTCGCGCGAGCTTGCCTGTTGCCCGCGCTCGTCGAGCACCCAGACAAGCTGACGAGGCGGCAGGCGCGGCAGCATATCGGCGTCGCGCTTGACTTCGATCACCTCGATGGTGAAGCGGTTGCGCAGGCGGGCCAAGTACTCGTCGCAGCCAGCCGCGACCCAGGGATCGCGCAGCTTGCCGACGGCCAAAAGCGTCAGGCGCACGATCGCACCGCTACTTCATCGCCAGTGGATAGCCGAGCGTCGCTTTGAGCCACTCGCTGTTTTCCTTGACCGCTGCGAGCAGCGTCTCGCTGAGCGCCTGCCGCCGCTCGAACAGCCGGTATCCGGCCTGCGGTCGCAGATAGCCGCGCGCCTTGGGGTGCTTTTCAAACAGCGCCTCTTCGCCCATGCGCTCGGCCCAGCGGACATAGCGGGCGCGGTTGTCGAGCAGCGCCTTGATCAGAAACGGCATGACCAGCGAGTAGTCGCCCTGCATGCTCTCGGTGGTCTGTTGGTATAAATCCTTATCAACTTTGCCCCAGGTTACGGCTTCGGCTGGCGGGCATGACGACAGCGAGCCATCGGTGATCGGGGCGCTGGTGATCTGCACGTCAAAGGCATAGCCGCGCACATCGGCCAGCCCCAAGATCTGCGACAGCGCGGGCTCGGGCTGCAGGTTGTAATTCTTGGGCACGCCGCCGCCCAAGATCAGCGTCGCGATGGCGTGGCTGGGGTGCTCGAACAGGCCCCAGTGGTGATAGGCGCAGGACTCAAAGACCTCGGCCGCGACATCCAGATCAAAGCTTGGCCCGTCGCTGGGCAGCAGACCCGCTCTGCGCATCGCCCACAGCTTCATCGCGTTTAGAAACACGCTGCCGTCGCCCGGAGCGCCCACCAAGATCGGGATCGCCAAGCGCTCGCAGGTCGAAAGCAGGCCGGGCGTGACCTGGTTTTTCGCCTCTTGCGCGCCGTAGCAGCGACCCAAAAGATGACGAAGCTCGGTGCCGGTCATCTTCTTTTGGAACTCGGGGCGAAGCAGGCAGGCGGTCAGGAAGCGATCCTGATCCATCAGGACTTGCTCGTCGAAGCCCATGTCGGTGACGCGGATCGTGCCCGACTCGCGCAGGGCGCCGTCATCGCCAAAGATTGGCACTTCATAAATCGGCTCGCCGCCGTGCTCGTCCAGCGCGCGGTGGCCGTCGTGATAGCAGACCGCGTCGGTGGTTGAAAGGTACGCCACCCAGCCTGTCTCAAGCAGCGGGATCAGCCAGGTGTGGTGCTGCCCGGACACCGTCACCGGTCCGGCGATGGCCAAGGTCAGCGGGCACCCCGCGCCGATCGCCTGATCGAGGATGGTGTAGATGCGCCGCAGGTAAGCGCCGCCGAACGCCGGCAGGCAGTGCAGGAACAGGTCCTCCATCGTCTCGCAGGCATCGACCCTCTTGACCCGCACGGTCCGTCGACTGGGCGCCGCAGGTACACCATCCGGCAGCGTGCTCGCCACCGCTGCATCGGCCGCACTCGTCGTCGAGCGCTCTCCACTTTGACAAGGAAATCGTGTCGCCATGGCGCGGCACTATATCCAGATCGCATCGAGATGAAATCGCATCGAGATGAAACCGCATCGCGCAGGCTGGGGATACGTGTGTGGCGAATGGGCTGGGTCGGCGGTGCATGGGATCGGCCGCGTCGGCGGTGGGGTTTGCGGTATCCTCGCCAGCCATGAGTCGCAACCTGCCGAGCTTTGGCAAGAGCTTGTTCTTCGGCGATCTACGCGAAGAGCTGATCTTTCCCTTTCCCCGCTTGCACCGAGAGGAACAGGCTCGCACGTCCAAGCTTGTCGAGCAGCTGCATGAGTTTGCGCGGCAGCAGATCGATGCGAACGCCATCGATCGCGATGAGCGGATTCCCGAGTCCGTGCTTGCGGGGCTGCGTCCGTTGGGCCTGTTTGGCGTGAACATTCCGACGGCGTACGGAGGCCTGGGGCTGGGGGCAGGGGCGACGTGCCGGGTGTTCGATGCGCTGGGCGCCATCGATGGCTCGCTGGCCGTGACGCTGGGCACGCACGCAGCCTTGGCGGCCAAGGCGCTGACTGTGTTTGGTAGCGACGACCAGCGTCGTCGATATCTGCCCAAGCTAGCCAGCGGCGAGACCATCGCCAGCTTTGCCGTGACCGAGCCGGTGGCGGGCAGCGATGCCGCGTCGATCCGCATGCGCGCCGAGCCGCAGCCCGACGGGCAAGGCTTTCTGCTAAACGGCAGCAAGTCGTGGGTGACCAACGGTGGCTTGGCCGGGCTTCACGTGCTGTTTGCCCAGACGCAGGTCGCGCGCACCGCGGGGGAAGTCGATCGCATCTCGGGCTTTTTGCTCGACCCAGGTCCGGGTGTCATCGTCGGCAGTGAGCGGCGCAAGCTGGGTGTGCGGGGCAGCAGCACGACGGCGCTTTACATCGAAGAGGTGCGGGCCAGCGGAGCCCAGCTTCTGGGGGGACTCGGCGGCGGATTCAAGGTGCTGATGGAGACCATCAACTTTGGGCGCCTGGCCTTTGCCGCGGTCTGCTTGGGGACGACGCGCACGCTCTTGCGCTTGGCGGTGCAGCACGCAACCAGCCGCCATCAGTTCGGCCGCTTGCTGAGCACGCTCGGCATGATCAAAGAAAAGTGCGCCAGCATGGCCGTCGACCTGTATGCCGCCGAGTCGGTGGTCTATTTGACCGCGGGTCTGCTCGACGCCAGCAGCCAGGGGCGCCCCATCGACACATCGCTTGAGACCGCGTGTGCCAAGGTCTTGTCCAGCGAGATGCTGTGGCGCGCCGCCACCGATGCCAGCCAGGTCGCCGCGGGCTGCGGGTACGCCAATGACTATCCATACGAGCGGCTCTTGCGCGACGCGCGGCTGTACTCGCTGTATCCCGGTGGCACCAACGAAGTGCTGCGCTGTTACATCGCGCTAAACGGCTTGGCCGGACCCGGCGAGCAGCTTGCGCGTCTGTCCGATGCCATCAAGTTTCCGCTGCGTGGCTATGGCTTGGTCGTCGAGACCTTGGTGGAAAAAGTGCGCACGGCAGCGTACGGACGCGCGATCTTGGCACGACATCATCCGCGGCTGAAGCGCGAAGCCGTGCTGATCGAAGACACCATCGAATCGCTGACGCGCGAGGTCGATCGCGTGCTGCGCCGACACGGTCGCTTCATCGCCGAGATGCAGTACGTGCAGAGTCGGGTGGCCAATGTCGTGATCGATCTGTACGCGATGTGCGCGTCGGTGTCGCGCGCCTCGGCGGCGCTGTACCAAAAAGATGCCCGCGGCGATCACGCCATGCCGGAAGCCGGCGGCGAGCTCGATCGCGCCGAGCGTGAGCTGCGCTTGTGCATCGGCTTTTGCTCGCGCGCCAGCACCCGCATTACCGAGACGCTGGCCCGCTTTACGCAGAACGACGACGAGCTTATGAAGTCCATCGCCGACGACTGCTACATCGGCCAGCCCTATCCATTTGATGGCGTGCTGTAGCGAGATCGGGCCGTTTTTCAGTCGACCATCGAGATGCGTGGCTGATAGGCAGGCTGCGTGTCCGTCGCTGTACGGACGCTGTCGAGCGCCGCGGCGGTGAGCGGAAGAGCGGGCACAATCGTCGCGGACAGTGCGCTTGCAGGCTCGCTGACCAAAGAGCGGGCTTCGCTGGGTCCGCTGGCGCTGCGCGAGGGGCGTGCAGCGGCTTTGCCTCGCTTGGCCGGGGCCGAGCCGTGATTCGAGCTGGGCGTGGCCGCTTTGGCCGGGCTGCTCGGCTTGCTCGGTCCCGTCTGCATCGCTGCGTCTTCTGGCGCTTCTGGTTTTGCGGCTGCGGACGGCGCGGCCACCGCGATAGGAAGCGTTCCCGATGCCGGGATCCCGCGATCGGTACCCGCGGCCGGTGCGGTCTGGACGGATCGTGGGCTGCGTAGCAGGCGCTGCGCCGACAGCGATCCGAAGATGCTCAGTCCCAAGCCAAGCGCCAGGGCTGCGGCAACGCGCCACGGCCGGATGGTCCGCGCCGCAGTCCGCGTCCTTTGGATCGAAATGGCGCGTGGGCGGGTCGGCTCGGATGCCGCTTCGACCTTGGGAACTCCGTCGCTGCGGCTTGGCGATAGGGGCACAGCCGAGGCCGGCAGGACTGCCACGGCGCTGCGCAAGCGCTTGGATGCCTCGAAGATCACGGGCTCCGGCACGGATAGCACGGTGCCGGGCATGGCCACGTGCGGCAGCATCAGGGTCGGCACACCCAATGACGGCGCAGCCGGCTGCATGGCGCAGTGAGCCGAAGGCAAGCCATCGAGCGCACGCACGAAGTCTTGCACGGTGGCAAAGCGGTCTTCCTTCTTCTTGGCCAGAGCGCGTCGAATCGCGGCATCGATGTGCTCGGGCAGCTCGGGGACTAGGCGCTTCAGCGGGATCGGCGGCCGCTCGCGTACAGAGACCAAGAGCTGCACCGGGTCGTCGTGGTCAAAGGGCAGCCGACCCGACAGCATGCGATACGCCATGACGCCCAGAGCCCACTGATCGGCGCGGTAGTCGACGGCGCTCGGCACACCCAGCGTCGCTTCTGGCGACAGGTACTCCAGCGTGCCGAGGATCGTGCCCAGGCCGGTCTCGTTGCGGGCTTTGCGGCCGATGAACTTGGACAGCCCAAAGTCGACGACCTTGACCACTTCAAAGTCATCGCCATAGGCGTTGGTCTGCCGCGAAAGAAAGACATTCTTGGGCTTGATGTCGCGATGCACGATGCCCTGGCTGTGGGCGCAGTGCAGCGCGCTGCCGACTTGGCGCAGGATGTCCAGCGTCTGCAACAGCGACAGACGAGGGCGATCTTGCAGCAGGCTGTACAGATCGCGTCCGCGCAGGAATTCCATCACCAAAAACGGCACGCCGCTTCCGTCCTTGCTGAACTCGCGCACCTGCACGATGTTGGGATGGAACAGCTGTGTGATGGCCGCCGCCTCGGTGGCGAAGCGGCCATACTGCTCGTCCTGTTCGTTGACCAAGTGGTGCAGCAGCTTGATCGCGCAGGGCTGGCGCAGCTTCTCATCCATCGCGCGATACACCGCGCCCATCGAGCCTTTGCCGAGCACCTCATCCAGCTTGTAGCGATCGGCGAGCAGCGAACCCTGAACCGAAAAACGACCCGACATACGGCACCTCCGGGGCGAGGTGATTGCAAGTGCTTTGCCAACGGTTCGGCGACGCAGAACACGTCGTTTCCGGCCGCTTGGCCCATGGGCGCCCGCGGGCGTCTGCCTGCGCGTTTTTCTTCCGGGCTCGGCCTTCTGCATGGGATTTGCACAGCTCTGCCCGGACCTTTCCATGACCTGTTCACGCGGCCTGCAGAGTCGTCGAGCATCTTTTGGGACATGCACACAGACACCCGCGGACCTGCTTCCTTTTTGGTTCTTGCTGCCACCAGCGATGTACCCACCGACCACTTCCTCGATCCGTCGGCACCTGCCTCGCCGCGGTCTGCGTCGCGATTTCGTCGGCCGCTGGTCCTGCTGCTGCTTTTGGGCTGTGCGCTGCTGCTTCTGCTGCTGTTCGAAGGCGCTCGGCTGGCGCTGGTCTCGGATCTATACGACGGGTACTAGGCCATGCCGACGCCGATGGACCTTGTCGTGCGGACGGCTGCCTTTGTCGTCCTGATGGCGCTGATCCTTTGGCCGCTTGAGCTTCTGTGGCCGCGCGAGCGCCCGCGCTTTACCCCACGAGCTTGGCTGGGCGATCTGGGCTGGCTCGTTGCCGGCGTGGTGACGCTCAACGTGGTGGCGGCGCCGATCGTTTCCGTTCTTGCGACGCGGATACCGTCAGCGTCTCCGTCGCTGTGGCGCTTGCTTGCCAGCTTCCTCGGCGCCGAGCTTCTGGCGTACGTTCTGCATCGCGGGATGCACGAGGTGCCGTGGCTGTGGCGCTTTCACGCGCTGCACCACGCGCCGCGCCAGCTGGACTGGCTAAAGACCTGGCGTCAGCACCCGCTGGATCTCTTGCTGCATGCGCTTGTCGTGGCCTTGCCGGGCCTGCTTTTGGGGGCGTCGCTGTCGTCGCTGTCGTCGCTGGTTCTGCTGCGGCGGGTCTATACCGCGCTCCTGCACGCCAACCTGTCGCTGCGCTGGGGCGTACTTGAGCACATCGTGGTCACGCCGGACTTTCATCACACCCACCACGCGCTCGATCACCAAGGCCGGCGGGGAAACTATGCCGGCACGTTTCCTTGGCTGGATCGCCTGTTTGGCACGTGGCAGAGGCTCTGATTTTTCCTCTACCAGGGGCCGGGGTCTCCTCCAGAATAGGCAGGGGGGCTTCGTCGAACGGAGACTTTTCGCGCTGCGTTCACGTCGATATCCATGCTGCCGAGCGACCTCGGTCGCAGGCGCCAAGACCCCATCTATCGGAGGAACTTCATGCGCATCCGCTTGTGTACCCTGACCCTCGTCGGTTTCTTTGCTCTACCCATTTTTGGCGTCCGCGCCGATGGCTTCATGGACGCGGTAAAGAGCGCCGCCAGCAACCCCGAGGTGCAGGCGGCCGCCAAGAACGTCGGCAACAAGGCCGTCGAAGCGACCAAGAGCGCCGCCGGCAAAAAGATCACCGCCCCACTCGAAAA
The DNA here is from genome assembly GCA_016794505.1 of Myxococcales bacterium. Taxonomy (GTDB): domain Bacteria; phylum Myxococcota_A; class Polyangia; order Palsa-1104; family JAEUJZ01; genus JAEUJZ01. Next base: position 62,449 of record JAEUJZ010000145.1, on the reverse strand, counting down.
GAAGGTCAACGATCAGCTGCTCAGTGAAGCGCGCAAGAACCAGTGCAGCTTCAAGAGCGACAGCGACGAGCTGGAGCCTGGCTGTGACGGCAAGGCGCAGAAGCTGGCCAACGTCATCTTGCAGGCAAAAAAGACGCTGACCTCAGCCGGTGTCTCGGGCTTTAAGTTCGAGGTCTCGGGTCACACCGATACCCGCGGCAACGCAGCGCACAACAAAGAGCTGTCGGCGCGACGGGCGGCGGTGATGGTCAAGCAGCTCGTCGCAAAGGGCGTGCCCGCGGGCGAGATCCTGTCGGTTGGCAAGGGCGCAGAAGAGCCGCTGGTCAAGCCCGACAACACCCCCGCCAAGCAAGCCAAGAACCGCCGTTACGAAGTCCGCGTCCGTCTGTAAGTGCGGGCGACGGCCAGGCCACAGCGGACGGGCAGAGACGATCAGCGCTTGATGCCGAGCAGCTGATCCATGGTTCGCTGGTCGGCGTCGGGGAACTGGTACTGGCCAAACTCGGACGAAGCCACCCAGCGAAAGTCGCGCACGCGCTTGGCGCGCATCATCTTGCCGCCCGGCACCAGGCTGGCCGCGTACAGGGCCAGGACGACCTCGTACCCATCATAGGTGTGGTGCTTTTCGCCGATCTTGCGGCCGATGACGAAGTCCGCGTCGAGGCGCTCGCGTAGCTCACGCTGCAGCGCGTCTTCGTCTTTTTCGCCTTGCTCGACCTTGCCGCCGGGGAACTCCCACTGCAGGGGCAGGACCGCCGTCTCACGGCGCTGCGTGATCAGGTAACGACCATCCCTCTCCACGACGCCAGCGACAACGCGAACGACTTGCTTCGGCATGACCAGCAATGCTCCAAGGTGACTGTGTGTGCCCAGGCTATCCCACAGGGGCTGGGAAGATCCAGACGCGAAAAGACAACAGACTATAGCACGGTTTTTGTGAAGCGTTCCGCAGGTTTGTCTGCGGGCGACTGGGGCAGGCTTGAGACCTCTTGGCTTGCAGCGGCGAGGTCGTCGTCATCGCTGCCGACATAGCTATAGCGGCCGAGCAGGCTGTACAGGGCCGGGATGAAGAACAGCGTAAAGAACGTCGAGACGGTCAGGCCACCGATGACGGCGCGGGCGAGTGGCAGGTTGGTCTCGCTGCCTTCGCCGATGCCGAGCGCCATGGGCAAAAGGCCGACGATGGTGGCGACCGTGGTCATCAAGATTGGGCGCAGGCGCGTGCGTCCGGCTTCGACGGTGGCTGGCTCTAGCCCGTGCCCGCGACGGCGCAGCACGTTGGCATAGTCGACGAGCAGGACGCCGTTTGAGACGACGATGCCGACCATCATGATGATGCCCATGAAGCTGTTCACCGACAGCGTCGTACCGGTGCCCCACAGCATCAAGAGCACGCCGGCCAGGCCCAACGGCACGCTGCACAGGATGATGAGCGGCGACAGCAGCGACTTAAACTGCGAGGCCAGCACCATATAGACCAGCACCACGGCGAGCAGCGCGGCCCAGGTCAGGCCGGAAAAGGCCTGCTCTTGTGCTTCGGCTTGGCCTCCGACGCGCACTGAAAAGCCATCGGGGGGCGGCACATCGATGAGGGTGCGCTTCACGGCGGCCGCGGCTTCGCCCAAGCTGCTGGTGCCAGCGACGTTGGCGGTGACGTCGACGATGCGCTGCAAGTACTTGCGAGGGATGAGCACTGGGCCGGCGCTGCGCTCGATGCGGGCGATGCTGCCCAGCGCGATCAGCGATCCCGACGGACCGCTCGTGCTGCCGCGCAGATAGATGTCGTTCAGATCCGATGTCTCGCTGCGTCCCGATTCGCTGAGGCGGACGTTGATCGGGTACTCGTTGCCGCTCTTTTGATCGAGGAAGCGCACGGGTGAAAACTGCGTGCTGCCCGATAGGCTAGACAGCACGGTCTGCGCGACTTGCTCGACGGTGATGCCGCTGACGCCGGCCTTCTGACGATCGACGATGATGTCGAGCTGCGGATAGTTTTCTTCGCGCGTGATCTGCACATCCGTCAGCACGCTGCGACCGCGGCTGTCCTTAAGCTGCTGCAGGCGAGCGCGTAGGGTGCGAGCGTACTCGGCGCTTGCTTCCAGGTCGTACCCGAGGATCTCGACGTCGATCGGGGCCGGGGCGCCAAAGTTCAGGATGCGCTTGACGATGCCCCCAGTAAAAAAGAAGGCCTGCACACCGGGGATGCCTTCGCGCAGCGCGGCGCGCAGCTTGTCGGTGGCGGCCACGTCGCTGACCGAGCGCTCTGAGCGCGGGGCGAGGTTGATCTGGATGCCGCCCGAGTGCGGCCCGGTATTGCCGGTGAACAGCGCGGTGCGACCGCCGGGCAGGCCCAAGTCGGCGGTCAGCGTACGCAGCAGCGTCTTGTCGTTGGCCGAGCCGCTCGAGAGATTCGTACGCACGATGGCTTCCACGCGCTCGGCGACTTGTTCTGTGCGTTCGATGCGGCTGCCGATCGGCGTACGCAGGGTGATCGAGATCTGGCTCTCGTCGCTGCTAGGGAAGAACTCGCTGCCGATGCGGAAGTAAAGCGGTACGCAGGCGCCGCAGAGCGCAAGGATGCCGACGATGGTCAGCGCACGATGGCGCAGCACCCTGGTCAGCGCGCGGGCATACGCGGCATCCATCCCGTCGAGAAACGCGGCAATACGGGCGATGAACGACGAGGGGCGATGCGCGCGATCGGCAGGATCGCTGGGGCCGTGTCCTTGCGCTTGCAGCAGGCGCAGACACAGAAGCGGTGTCACCGTGCGTGACACGAAAAAGCTCATGACCAGTGCGAAGCTGATCGTCATGGCCAGCGGGATGAACAGGCTGCGCGCGACGCCGGTCAGAAACAGCACAGGAAAGAACACGATGATCGTCGTGATCGTCGAAACCAAGATCGGCATCGCGACCTCTTGTGCGGCATCCAGCACAGCCTGCGTGCGCGAGCGGCTCACGGCGAGGTGGCGGTGGATGTTCTCAAGCTCGACGATGCTGTCATCGACCAAGCGACCCACGCCCAGCGCCAGGCCACCCAGCGTAAAGACGTTCAGCGTCTGCCCCGAAAAGTACAGCAGGATGAACGTCGCGACGATCGAAAGCGGGATCGCCACTGCGATGATCGCCGTCGCCCGCAAGCTCAGAAGAAAGATCAGGATCACCAAGATGGCCAGCGCGCCGCCTTGGATGGCTTCGTGTTCCAGCGACTTGACCGCGGCGCGGATGTACGCCGACTGATCGAACGAGATGTTCAGCTTGACTGAGGGGGGCACTCCGCGCAGGGTCGGCAGAGCGTTGCGGACGGCGTCGACGACGGCGATGGTGTTGGCCTTGGGCTGCTTGAGGATGCGCAGGTACACGCCGCGTACGCCGTTTACGCGCACGATGTTGACTTGCTCGGCGCTGGTGTCGCGCACATCGGCCAAGTCGGCGATGCGCACCGGCTGACGGGGCTCGCTGCTGTTGCTTTGGCTGCTCAGCACGTCGCCTGGCGCGACGACGATGTCTTCCAGCGCCCTGGGCACCGCGATCTGCGTGTTGGTGAAGATGTTGTAGTCGCGATCGCCGGCTCGCAGGTTGCCGCTTGGCAGGGTCAGGTTGCTGCTGCGCACCGCACGCACGACATCGAGCAAGGTCAGGCTGCGGCTGCGCAGGGCACCCGGCTTGACGTCGACCAGGATCTCGCGCTGCTTGCCGCCGCCGGGAGTAGCCGTGGCAACGCCGGGCAGGCGCTCAAGCTGCGGCTCGATGACGTTGTATGCCAGATCGTATAGCTGCCGCTCATCCAGCGCATCGCTGGCGAGGTTGACGTTGACGATCGGGATGTTGGTGATATCGAACTGCAACACATAGGGCTGCGACACGCCCGGCGGCAGCGTGTTCAAGATCTGCGCGACGCGCTGCTGCACTTCAAACTGCGCGTTGTCCAGGTTGGTGTCGTAGCCAAACCACGCACTGACGATCGACGTGCCCTGCTTTGACGTGCTCTCGACGCGCTCGATGCCAGGAGCCGCAGCGACGGCGCGCTCGATCGGTACGGTGATCGCCTTCTCGATCGCCTCAGGACTGGCGCCGGTATAAAACGTCACGACGCGCACGACGGGGATCGTGATGTTGGGGAACAGGTCGACAGACAGCCGCCCCAGCGCTTGCAGGCCCAGGACGATCGTCATCAGCGACAGCATCAAGATCAGGATGGGGTTGCGCAGCGCCAGCCTAGTGAGCCACATGGGCGGCTCCGGCGGGGGCTTTGCTCTCGGGACTGGCCGGTGTCTTGGCCTCTTTGTTTGTCTCGGCTGCGACACCGCTGGGGGCGCCTGCGGGCGGCAGTGCGGCCCCGCTGTAGACATCGCGATTGCGCAGCGGCCGGACTTCCATGCCGTCGGCGACAACCTCGGCTCCAGCGACGATGATCTGCTCGCGGCCGTCGAGTCCTTTTTTTACTTCCAGCCAGTTGCCGCCGTCATAGCCCACGGTCACCTGGCGCTTGCGCACGCGGTTCTGCCCGTCGACGACATAGACAAAGCGACCGCTGTCATCGCCGTGGACTTCTTCGCCTTTGGCTTCGCGCTGGGCGCTGCTCTGCCCGCTGAACACCGCCCCTTCGGGCACCACCACGGCTCGCGGGTGCAGATCGGTGCGCAGCGCCGCACGACCATACATGCCAGGCCGCAGCGTGCCTGCTGCGTTTTGCAGCTGAAGCTCGACGTCGAGCGTGCGCGTCACAGGATCGAAGCCGGGAGCGATGCGGACGATCTGCGCCGGGTGACTTTCGCCTGGGCGCGCATCCAGCATCACCTGCGCGGTCTGGCCAAGCTGCAGGTTCTGTGCGTCTCGTTCGCGCACCGGCATGATCGCTTTGAGCACGTCGATGCGCGCCACGGTCACGATGCCCGCGGTCGACGGGCCCACCAGTGCTCCCGGATCCAGGCGGCGGCTCATCACCACGCCGTCGATCGGAGAGTCGATGCGCGTCTCGCCCAGGCGGGTAGCGATCGCCGCAAGCTGGGCCTGCGCGGTGGCCTCTTGCGCCTCGGCTTGGCTCTGCGCGGTACGGCTCTGTTCGACTTCTTGCATCGACACGACACCGCTTGGCGCAAGCTCACCCAGTCGGGCCCGGTTCGAGCGTGCCTGGCTCAGGGCGGCCTGCGCTTGGGCCAGCGCACTCTGTGCTGACCGCAGCTGATCGGGCAGATCGCTCGGCCGCACCAGCGCGACAAGCTGGCCGCGCCGCACGCGATCGCCGCGCTCGACCAGCACCGACGACAGATAGCCAAGCTGCTTGCTGCCGATGTCGACCACTTGCAGCGGTCGCAGATCGATCGGCGCCTTGGCTTCGATGGCGACATCGCGCACCGTCGGTGCTTGCACGATGACCTGCGGTGGCGGCCGTGTCTTGGGACCTTGCGTGCCAGCGCCACCGTCGCAGCCTTGCCAGGATCCGGCGAAGACCAGCACAGCAAAGGCAAGAGAGCGGCCCGCTGCAGCGATGCGACGCGGGCCTTTGGCAAAAGAGGAAGGGGCCATGATCGTCGTTCAGGTGTCCGCCATCGCTCGGCGGGGGTCAAATTCGTGATGCCTCACGGGGTCGCAGCGTACCGACCTGCCATCGCGCCACCGGGGCACGTCACCGTTCCACGGATCTTTCGCAGGCACTGCCGACGCAGTGGATGGGTTGCGACGGGCGCTGCCGAGCTAGCCGCGCAGGACGTTTTGGATGCGCGTGGCGCGCTCGATGACGATCTTGCGCAGCGCTTGGAAGCGCAGATCGCGACGCAGATCCGCAAGCAGCGGGCAGCGATCCAGCCAGACCCAGTCGAAGAGTCCGTTGTCGACAGAGCGAGCCAGCGCCCGCACCGCGGCATCAAGCTGCCCTCGCGCCATGCAGGCTTCCGTCTTGAGCTGAAAGATGAACGTGCGGCTGCGCGGACTCGACTCTTCCGATGCCAAGTTGGGAAAGAAAAACTGATCTAGATCGGCCTGGTTTTCCCCCGTGATCAGCTGGAGCAGGGCCTGGACGCGGGGGTTCTGACCGCTTTGAATTTCGGGGTGCTGCAGCAGCTTGGTGGCGACGGCCACACGATCGGGACGCCAGCCGGTGATGCGCGAGCGGATGATCCAGATCGCTCCCGCGGGGATGCCCAGGCGCACTGACTCTTCCAGCAGCGTTTCCGCTTCATTCCACTCGCCGATCAGCGCTTTGATGCGGGCCCGATCCATCATCGAGCGCAGCGCGACGATGCTGTCTAGCTCATAGGCGCGTTCGAGATAGCGCAGCGCCGATGCGATGGGCCCGGTCTCGGCCAGGATGCGGCCGATCAGATCAAAGGCCTCGGCGTTGCTCGGCGAAAGCTCGATGGTTGCCTTGGCATGCTGCATCGCTCCGACGGCGTCACCGTGATAGAAGCAGACCATGGCCATGGCTAGCTGCGCGTCGGGACGATCCGGTGCCGCCGCGATGGCTTTTTCTGCTGCCTGCCGCGCCAGGCTGCCTTGTCCGCTGATGCCAAAAAACCACAGCTTGGCGCGTGCCATGGCATACGCCGAAAGCAGCGTCGGATCGTTGGGGCGCATGCCCAGAAGCTGCTCGTACAGCGTCGCGGCTTCTTTCTGGTTGTCCATGCCGCCGCGGTAATACAGGCTGCGCGCTCGCAGATACAAATCGACGGCGTCAGCATCTTTGATCACGGTGCGCTGTGGCAGGCCGTGGCTGCTGTGCAGTGCGGTGCTGACCGCCTGCGCCACTTCGTCGCTGACGGCAAGCGCATCGGCCGCCGGGCGATCGAAGCGCTGCGCCCAGAGCTGTGTCCCATCGCTGCTATTGAGCAAGCGAGCCGCGATGCGCAAGGCGGGTCCAGCCCGGCGCACCGAGCCCTCGACCAGCACCTCCGCCCCCAGGGCATGCCCAAGCTCGCTGGGATTGGGGACGTCTATGCTGAGCGCTCGCAGCTGCGCATTCACGGCGGCCCGGCTGCGCACGCGCAAGCTGGGCACCATCGACAGGCCATCGATCAGATCGTCGGTCAGGCCGTCTGCTAGATACGCATCCTCGGGCGGTCCTTGGTTGCGGAACGGCAGCACGGCGATGCTGCGCTGCTTGGATGGATCGCTGCTGGCCAGAAGTCCGCCGCTTAGCGTGGGTGTGCTCTCGCGCTTCTCGCTTTGGCCGTTTAGCGTCGAGACATGGCCGCTTAAGGTCAGTGGGCTCGCAGGGCCTGCGATGCGCGCAGTCGCCGGGGCCGGCACCGCATCAAAGGAGCCCGTGGCTGTGCGCACCGCATTCTCGACGGCATGGGCAACGTCCGCTGCCGTGGCAAAGCGCTCGTCGGGCTGGCGAGCCATGGCGCGCAAGATCACCTGGGCCAAGGCATCGGGCAGACCAGGGCGCTTGCTGCGCGGATCGGGCGGCGGCCGCAGCAGGCGCGCGGCGGCGATCACAAGCGGGTTCGTACCGGTAAACGGCAAGGTCCCGGTCAGCAGCTCGAACAGCACGACACCCAACGAATAGATATCGGTGCGCACGTCGACGGGACTGCCTTCGGCTTGCTCGGGCGACATGTACTCGGGCGTGCCGACGAACTCGCCTTCTTTTTGCGGGGCGCCCTCGTTTTTTAGTGCGCGGGCGATGCCAAAGTCGGTGATCACCACGCGCCCATCCTTGGCCAAAAGGATGTTGTCCGGCTTGAGATCGCGATGGATGATACCGACGGCATGCGCCGCGGTCAGGCCCGCGCAGACCTGGTCGAGGATGTCCTTGACCTGCGGCAAGGGCAAAGGACGCGGGCTGCTTTCGGGTCCACTGTTGATCTTGGCCGTCAGCATCTCGCCTTCGACGAACTCCATCGTCAGAAACCGCTCGCCATCTTGTTCACCGATGTCGAACATGCGGGCGACGTTGCGGTGGGTGACGCGGCGGGCGAGCTTCACTTCGCTGCGAAAGTTTTCCAGGATCGAGCCGCTGCCCAAGAGCTCTTTGCGCAGCACTTTCAGCGCGACGATTTCATCTAGCTCGACATCGCGGGCGCGATAGACGGTTCCGGCCCCGCCAGCACCGACGAGATCGAGCAGCTCATAGCGACCGCCGTACAGGAGCGTGGCGGCATCCGACAGATCGGTCACTTCGGGGGAGGGCAAAGCCTTCTTAGTCGCTGTCATCCGACGGAAATTATATCCCACGAGCCGCGGAAAACGCAGCTCGACAGCGCGCTTGCGAGGGCTTGCGAGGGCCTGCGTGGGGGCTAGTCGTTGACGGTCACGTCGACTTTGGCGCCCTTGGCAACGGCAGCGCCGGGGGCCGGGTCTTGCTTGAGGATCGCTCCGTCCGCGGCATTGTCGTCAGAGCCTTTGCGCACATCGCCGAGCACCAGGCCTGCCTGTTCGAGAGCCTTGCGCGCCGAGCCTAGGCTGCGGCCGCGGAGGTTTGGCACCAGCGCCTGTTCTCCGCCCTTGGATACCTGCAGGCTGACGCTGTCGCCCTTGCGTAGCTGCGTGCCAGAAGGCGGCTCGCTGGCGATGATGGCACCGACGGGGACCGTGGGATTGGGCACCTCGGTGACCGTGCCGGCTTTCAGGCCCAGATCGGCCAGCGCTTTTTGCGCGGCAGCGAGCGGCTGCCCAACGATGCCTGGCACCGCGACCTTCGATACTGGCAGGGCCAGGGTCGCGTGCACCTCGCCGCCTTTTTTCAAGCGCGAGCCCTGAAGCGGTCTTTGTTCCATCACCGAGCCGACCGCGATCTTGTCGCTGTCCGACTCGCGCTGCCCGTCGATGACCAAGAACAGCCCGAGCGGCTCGGCCAGGCCGCGCGCCTGGTCCGGGGTCAGCCCGACGATCTGCGGCACATCGATCACTTTTTCCGGCGGGGGAGCCATGACCGTGTGCATGACCAGATACGTCCCCGCGCTCACCACCAAAGAGATCAACCCAGACACAACGTATTGAACTGCCGACATTCTTCGAAGGTACCCGAAATCGGAAGCGCAAAAAAGCACCCGCCTGCGCGTCCTTTGCGATCGTTGCAGCCTCGGCTGCAGTAAGCTCGTCGGCGCTTGAGCGTCACGCCGCCCGCGGCTCGGCTTGGTTTCGACAGCGGGCCCAGGTCCGAGCCATGAAGCCCATCCTGCCATCGCCCACCTTTGTGTTTGCGCAGCCAGCCGATGCGCTGCGCTTGCATGCGCTAGAGCAGTCTTGCTTTGCCGCCGATCGCATCTCGCTGCGTAGCTATCGTCGGCTGGTGTCCAGCGACAGCGCGCGGATTCTCATGGTGCTGGATGCGCAGGCTGTGGGCGGCGAACCGCAGGCGCTGCTGGGCTCGGCCGTGCTGTTGTTTCGTCGGCGGGCCCAGGTGGCGCGCGTCTATTCGATCGCGGTGGCGGCGCAGGCCCGCAAGCGCGGCGTGGCGTCGCTGCTTTTGGCCGAGGCCGAGCGCTGTGCGCGGCAGCGCGGCTGTGATCGACTGAGCGCCGAGATTCGTCGCGACAACGCGGCGTCGCTCGCGACCTTTCACAGGGCCGGGTTTGTCACCTGCGGACAGTATGAAAACTATTACGCAGATGGCATGGCAGCAGTGCGTGTACAAAAAAACATAAAATAAATAAATTACGAAGATAAACGAAGTCGCAGCCGAATTTTTTCACCCAGACGAATGGGACGATAACTTTCCTTGTTTTGTCGCAAGGAATCCAAGTTTAGATCATCGCCTGTAGTGATTTCGCGGCAGTCGAGAAGCAGGCGGCAGTATTCGCGGAACAGGAACTGCGCCGCGCCTTTTTCTGTGCGCGTGGCTTTTTCAAACAAGACGTGTGCGCCGCCCTGTGGCAGCCGCTCAAAGATGGCAAAGCCTTCGAGTGTGTCGTCGACCATCAGGCAGCAGCCCTGCACGCCGAGCGCGGCGAAGTGATCCAGGGTAAAGCGGATCGCGCGCAGCTCTTCGTGGGCTAGCTCGGCGTAGTACTCGTCGTGGTTTTCGGTGCGGCGCTCAACCCAGCGCTGCGAAAGCTGCAGGACGGCGCCGTGCATGGCCGGCGTCAGCGGCTGCAGGCTGGCTTGGGGATAGGCGCGCAAGAACTGGTTGATTTCGTTGCGCTTGGACTTCATGCCCGAGCCATGCAGATTCACCAGGTCCATCGTGCGATAGATATAATCAGGACGTTCGTTTTCAATTTCGTATTCAGCAGGCAAAAGGCCATCTATGGAATATAAGCGAATCGTATCTAGGATGGATTTATGTGCATATCGAATCACGCCGATTTGATCGGGGTTTGATTCGGCCATAAAATGCAGCCCGGCGCGTACGGCCGCCGCGATCTGTGCCTCGGGACCCAGCGGCGGGATGACCATCGAGAGCGCTCCATCGCGCAGGGCAAACAAGCAGAAGCAGCCTTCGATGAGCTGATAAAAGTACTGCTGATCGGCGGACCAGCAGATGTTGTTGGCGAAGCTAAAGTCGCTGTAGGGCACGCCGACCATGCGCACGTGCTCATCAAACAGCGGCTTGTCCTCAAGTCGCAGTGGGTGCAGACGGCGCAGGGCCACCGTCTGGGCGAACAGACTGGCAGACGTAGAGACGGGCAGAATCGCAGGCGAGGAACTCTCGGCAGAGCGCAATGGACTCCTTTAAGCGTACCTGTGATCAGCCCACAAGCGGATGAGCACAGCGTCGTCGATCGAGTTTGGACGTCTAAGGTTAAGGGGGGTGCGTGAGCGCATAGTTTCTGCGAAAGCCTGAGGGCTGTTCACGGAACGATGGGGCTGATCTTAGTCGCGCGGCAGGCTGGCGAAGTGGCGTGCCGGCTCGTGTGGCGCGGGGGGATTGCGCAGCAGCTCTTCAATCAACGCTCGCTTTCGCTGATCCAAGAGCGCGTCATAGATCAAGTCCAGGTGATCGACGTGGCGGATGCCTTCAAGTGCTTGTGCCAGCTCAAAGGGCATGCGGCCAAAGCGCATGATCCACATGCGCGAGATGGCCAGGTGCAGGCCCGAGGGTCCCGGCTTTTCTAGCTCGGTGTAAAGGTGCGCGATGCGCTCGGCCGAGAGCGGCTCGCCTTGGCAATAGAGCGTCCAGGGCTCCTCTTCTCCATCGGGCGATTTGCGCATCGTCAGGCCGTCCAGCCAGGCCGAGCGCACGACGCCGTCGTTGCGTCGGATGTCGATGTGCCAGGACGCGCCGTCGGCTTCCGGTTGATGGCGCGGAATGAAGCTGGCGCCATAGCCGCGCGGCAGGTGAACCAGCGTGTGAAACACCTTCACGATCGAGCCGCTGGGCGAGGCCAGATTGTAGCCAGAGTAGTGGACGGCAAAACCCTTCTTCTGCGCGGCTCGCTCCAGTCGGTACGAGAGCTGCGCGCTCATGCGCTCAATGGCTTCATAAATGTCTTTCATCGTATGGCGATTGTACCGCGCCTGCGCGCGTCCTGAAAAGCCTGGGCCTATGAATTTCCATCGAGGTTTTGCGCCGCGGGCGCGACGGCGCGTGATACCATCGCACTGCCTGAGAGTGTTTTGGGGAGTCTCTTGGTCAAGCTACCCGTACTGCAGGGAAAGGTCGCGGCCGAAGCCTCGCAAGCGCGCCCAGCCAGCAGCAGTGAAGAAGCCTCGATCGAGCCGCTGGTCCGCCGCGTCTTTGTCGCGATCTATCTGATCATCGTGGTCCTCGGCCTGTTCGATGGGCCGCTGGCTCGCTATCTGTTTTCGCACGGCTATGTCGACGATCCGGTGGGCAGCCGCTATCTGCGGGCGACGCGCGTCTTTTGGACGATGGGGCTGCCGTTCGCGCCGATGTTCATGGTGGTCTTTGGCTATTACGTGTGGCGTCGGCTGTGCCCGATCGCGGTGTTCACCAAGCTGGGGGCGCGCATTCCCCGCGCCAAGCAGCGCCGCGTGCCGCCGTGGTTCGAGCGCTGGGGCTACATGGTCATCTTCGCCATCATGTACTTCAGCCTCGGTATCCGCTTGCTGTTCACCAACGGAAACGGCGTATTCCTGGGACTGTTTTTGCTGCTGGTTTTGGCCGGCGCGTTTGTCACGGGTCTTCTGGCTACGGGCAAGACGTGGTGCAACTTCATCTGCCCGATCGGCCTCATCGAAAAAGTGTACTTAGAGCCCTCGGGCATGGGCCCCGGCGCCAAGGCGCAGAACTCGCAGTGCAAGAAGTGTACGGCCTGCAAGCGCCACTGCCCCGACATCGACGTCGAGATGGGCTACTGGAAAGAGAAGGACATCCTGTCGCGGCGCATGGCGACGTACGGCTGGCCGGGCTTGGTCTTTGCCTTTTATTGGGCGTACTGGACCTATAGCGGGACCTGGGATTACTACTTCAGCGGCGTCTGGACGCGCGAGCCAAACGAGTGGAAGAACTTCTTTGGTCCGGGCTTTTTCTTTGCGCCGTGGGTTCCGAAGTTCATCGCTGTCTATATCTCGCTGCTTGTGCCGACGGTGATCTCGTGGGGGCTGTTCTTTGCGCTAGAGCGCTTCCTGCGCAAGCGCTATGGCGACGAGCGCGGCACGCATTACTCGCTGTCACTGGCCGCGTTTTCTGCCTTCAACTTGTTCTATATCTTTGCCGGCCAGCCGACGTGGCGACGCCTGTACGTCGCCGGCACGCAGGTCGGTCCGTACGTCATGGCCTTTCTGTCCATCTCGCTTTCGGCGTGGTTCTTCCTGCGCCGCTTCCACCGCCGCGAAGACGAGGCCGTGCAAGAGCGCTTCGCCAAGCGCTTCGTGGCGCGCTGGCAGTGGAAAGACGAGAAGCCGCCCGAGGACTTGCGCGAAGCGTTCTATGTCATCAAGCGCAAGGAACAGGAAAAGGAAGTCGGCCTGCGCGTCTATGCCGATACGATTCGCGAGCTGATGTCCGAAGGTGTCATCACCCGCACCGAGCTTCGCATCATCGAGCAGGTGCGAGCGCAGTTCAACATCTCGGACGCCGACCACGAAAAAGTGCTGCAGCAGCTTGAGATCAGCGATCGTCAGCTGTTTGATCCCAACGTCGCAGTGTCGGCGGAAGAGCGCCTGCAAGAGCAGGGCTATCGCTTGGCCTTGCGCACGCTGCTTCTGCGCGGCGCCAACAAGCGTGACATCGACAACCTGCGGCGCGAGTACGGCATCGCTCCCGATGCCCACCAGCGCATCGTCGACGAGATCACCGGCAAAGGCGGCGGCCATCGCCAGACGGTGGAAGACCTGCTGGCGCGCATCGAAGACCTGCGAGCCGTGTATCGCGCGCTGTGCGGCTTCGTCATCGGCCCGTCGCTGGAGTTCTTGTCCTTGGTGCTGCTCAAGCGGCAGGATCGCTTGGTCGATCACATGCTCGACGTGCTGTCGTTGATGGGCATGGGCGACGTGATTCGCACGCAGCGCGCTCGCCTGTTCGATCAGGACAAGGTCTCGCGAGCGTCGGCCATTGATGCCTTGCTGGCGGCCGGCGATGCCGAGCTGATGGCGCGCGTTGTGCCGATCCTGGAAGAGCGCGTGCCCTCGTACGACTCGCGCGTGCAGATCGATGACGAGCAGAAAGAGCGCGTGCTCGACGCGCTGGCCAGCGAGCACGATCCATTTGTGCGCGCGGGCGCCATGCTGGCATCGGCCCTGCCCGGCGAGACGCCGTCGCCAGCCAGCATCGAGCGCCTGCTTTCCGGCATGAACGACGAAGACGCGCTGGTCCGCGAAGCCGCGATCCAAGCGCTGCCGACGGGCTGGGGCATGGCGGCGGGTACGCAGATCAATGATATGACCCGCGACGCTGGCGGGGCTGCCCGTCGACCCGCTGGGCCAGGCGCGAGCGCCCCAGGGTCTGCGGCCGCATCGTCGGCGCTGCCGGCAGCCAACCCAGCCACGGCGGCGGGGCCGGCTTCTGGCATGAAAGGTCCGCAGCCACCGAACCTGCCGATGGGCATGGCCGGACCCGGCGGAGGCCCGCAGCCGCCGAACCTGCCGATGGGGATGGGCGGTCCTGGAATGAAAGGCCCGCAGCCGCCGAACCTGCCGATGGGGATGGGCGGTCCCGGAATGAAAGGCCCGCAGCCGCCGAACCTGCCGATGGGGATGGGCGGTCCCGGAATGAAAGGCCCGCAGCCACCGAACCTGGGAGGCTTCGCGGGGCCAGGTGGTGGCTCTGTCCCGCAGATGATGAACTTTCCACCTGCACCGCCGGCTCCGCCTCCGTCGATCGATATGGCGCCGGCCGTCAAGCCGCAGCCGACCAGCAGCACCTCGCAAGACGAAAAAGCCCGCGCCGAGATCGACGACGGCTTCACGGGCCCGCAAGCCGACACCATGGTCACCGGCCGCTTTGCCGTGCCGCGCTTGCCGACCAACCTGGGCCCCGTCTGCACCAACTTGGAACGCATCCTGTTTCTGCACTGCGTGCCGCTGTTCGTCGACTTTGAACCGGAAGATCTGCTGGTGCTGGCCCGCGCCTCCGAAGAGCGTGGCTATCCCGAAGGCACCGTGCTGTTCAAGCAGGGCGATGTCGGAGACGAGGTCTTTGTCATCATCTCGGGCCGTGTGCAGTTGGTGTATTCCGAGACCGGCGGCGATCGCACCGCGACGACGCTGGGCCCCGGTGACTGCATCGGCGAGATGTCGGTGATCGATGGCTCGCTGCGGTCCAACACGGCCATCGTCACCGGGGTCAACACGCGGGTGTTGGCCATTGCCGGCGACGCCTTCCGTCGCTTCGTGGAAGAGCGCGCCCACGTGTCGGGGAAGATCATCGGCGTGCTCGCCAATCGGCTGCGTCAGCTAACCGACCGCGGAGAACAAGCGCTGCCCAAGCTGACCCTGTCATCCGCCGATTCGATGCCGGCGATTCTGTCGTAGCCCGTCGACACAAGCGCAGAGCAGGCCATGCAAGCCCGACGCTGACCTGGCGCCTGGGCCTCCTGTCTTCCAAGCCCGTCCTTCATTCCCGCGCCGCCACCGTGCCGAACTGTGAGCCGTCCCACAGACGGGCTCGCGCTCAGCGCCCTATGCTCGTTCGGTGGCCGATCTGAGACACGCACGCGTGGCGCTGCTAGCCGGAGCCTTAGCGTTTGGGCTGGGGCCCTCAGCCGGCCGCTTGTTCGGGCTGCGCGCAAGCTGGGGTCAAGAACCCGCGGCAGGTTCCGGCGCTCGGGCATCGCAAGCGTCCGAGCCATCGGCGGCGAAGCGTCCGATCGCAGCGACGGCTGCCGCAGCCGAATCGGCATCGGCGGATGTGGCTCGCGACGCTTCCCCGACGAACGCGGACGGCGCGTCGGCCCCGGCGACGGCAGATGCGGCAAACCCTGGCAAGCAGCCCCGACGATCCAAACGAGCAAGCGGACGCTTTGTCAGCGAAGTGCTGGCGGATCGTCTGCCTCCGACCGATCGATTCACACTGCAGAGTCAGGCGACGCGCACGCTGCCCGGCACGCTGGGCGATCCGCTGCGGGTGCTGTCGCTTCTGCCCGGCGTGGGGGCGCCGTTGCCCGGCCTGCCGATTTTTTCGATACGCGGAGCCAGCCCCGGCACCAGCGCGTATTACCTGGACGGCATGCGCCTGCCGCAGCTTTTTCACCTGCTGGTCGGCGGTGGTGTCGTGCATGCCGAGCTCGTCGATGAAGTGGCGTTTTATCCCAGCGGCTATGACGCGCGCTTTGGTCGCGCCGCGGGCGGTATTGTCACGGCCGAGACGCGCGGCGCCCGCAGCGATGGCCAGCACTTCGACGGCACGCTGCGCTTGTACGACGTCTCGGGTCTGCTTGAGCTCAAGCTGCCGCACGGTGTGCGCATCACAGCCTCGGGACACTATGGCTATCCGGGGCCGATCTTAAACGCCATCGACAAGCGCATCACCCTCGACTACTGGGACTATCAGCTGCGCTTGGACTGGCGCTTTCTGACGGTGCAGGCGCTCGGCGCGCACGACACGCTGGAGCTCGCCTCGGAAAACGAAGACACCGAGCCGGTGACCGCTCAGAGCACGCGCATCAGCTTTCATCGCCTGCAGGTGCGGGCGCGCGGCAACCAAGGGCCGCTGTCCGGCGAGGCCGCGCTGATCGGTGGCTATGACGACGCCGGAGATCGCAGCGGGCGCGGGGTCCACAAGCTGTTCCTAAACGCCAAGGCGCAGCTCGGTCTGCGCGTCGGCTTTCTGCGTCTTCTCGCCGGTCTGGATGGCGAGGTGTCGCGCTTTACCGCCGAGAACTTCGAGGTCGGTCTGCGGCGGCTGAAGTTTGTCTATGACCTGGAAGGTCCGGCGCGCAGTATCGCCGATGGCAGCGACGGCAAGCGCGATGAGCTAGGCGACATCGGCAGCGAGCGTGTGGGCCTGGTCGGCAGCGCGTTTGTGCAGGGCGAAGGCGAGTTTCTGAGCCGTCGCGTACAGGTCTCGATGGGGGCGCGCTTCGATGCCTATCACGCGGGTGGCGTGACGCTTTTGGGCTTGGATCCGCGCATGTCGCTGCGCCTGCGCCCGCAGAGCTGGCTTGAGCTGCGCGTGTCCGGTGGCATCTATCAGCAGCCGCCGATGTTTCCGCTGCTTCTGCCTGGCATCGACACCTTTGCCCTGCAGCTTGGCCTGCAGCGCGCGACGGGGGGCAGCATCAGCCAGGAGCTTCGCTTGCCCGCCGGCTTTTCGACGCAGCTCTCGGCGTATTACCAGCGCTTTGACAACTTCACCGATCTGCCGCCCTTGGGCTCGCGCGCTTGTGCTGCGCCACCGCCGGCAAGCCTTAGCGGTGCCGCCGCCACGCTCGTCCGTGTCACCGACGGTCAGGCGTATGGTTTTGAAGCGCTCGTGCGGCGCAGCAGCGGTCGGCTGAGCGGCTGGGTTGCCTATACCCTCAGTCGATCTGAGCGGCGCTTTCCCTGTGGCCTGCGTCCAGCCGATTACGACCAGACGCACATCGTCAACGTCGTCGTGCAGGCGCGCTTGCCTTGGCGTATCGATGTCGGCGCGCGTCTGTATTTCGCTAGCGGTCGGCCCGAGACCCTCGTCGAAAATCCGCAAGAGCGCAACGACGTGCTCTTGGATCGCAACAACATCCGGCTGCCTGACTTTTTCGAGCTGGATCTGCGCATCGACAAGTACTTCCAGTTTCGCCGGCACTATCTGGCGCTGTTTCTGGAAGTGGTCAACGCCACATTTTCGCGCAGCGTGTTTTACCTGACCACGCCTGAGTTTGTGCCCAGCACGACGGGCATGGCCTCGGCGCCGCCGCCTCGGGAAGTGGGCTTCGCGTGGATTTTGCCGTCCATCGGACTGCGAATTGGGTTTTAGTGAAAAGGGGGGATGAGCACATGCAGGCACCTGCAGACAAGACGCTGGCTCGTCCGCGTGTCGGCTGGGGCGGGCTGGCCGCGATCGCGATGCTGGCCCTTTCCGGCTGCGCACTGCGCGAAGGGGCCGCGGCGCTGGATATCCAGGTGGTGGGGACGCCCGTCGATGCAAGCCAACTGCAGCTGATCCCTGGTTCGCTGCGCAGCTCGCGCTTGCTGGCCGGCAAAGACGGCGATCCGTGGCTTGCTGTCTCGGCTCCCGACGAGATCCTGGTCCCTGGTGGCAGCGAGCCGATGGCCGAGCTAGAAGGCCCGCTGCACATCTACCAGCTCTCGCCGCCGCAGCAGCACTATCGCGTCGACACGCAGTACACGCGGCTGCCGTCCACGCCTGCGCAGTCGCTGTGCGCTTATCAGCTGGACAAAGACGGCGTGTTCCGCGTCAGCCTGCTGCAGGTCGGCAGCGCCGAGACCAACCGCTTTGAAGTCGGCGTCAAGCCACCGCTGCTTTTGTGCGGTCAGCGGACGCTTACCTTTTGGCACCTGGGCCGCGACAACCAGATCTTGCCGGTGATCCGTCGCTATCCCGACGGCAGCGTCTATCGCAAGGATCTGCCGTGGCCCACCGAAGCCAACCCGATGTACGAACAGGGGCCGCAGTTTTTCGATGCGCGCGAAGACGTGCTGTTTGCCATCGACGGCGACTATCACACGCTGGCCATGTACATCGACAGCAACGAGACCGTCGATCTGGGGGCGATGTACTGGGGTCGCACCGTCGATCGGCTGTACATCGGCATGGACTTCGACGGCGCCCTGTGGGTGTACGACATCGATGCCAAAAAGATGATGCCGATTGGCTATCGCGTCTCGACGATCGGCAACGTGATCGGCATCCACAGCCAACGGCACGAGCTGGTCACCTGCGACTGGGATGGCCTGCGGGCGTTGTCGTTGCCGCGCGTCGGGCAGCCGCTGCGCGTGGTTGCGCCGCAGCGCGTGCTGGATGCGACGCCGTGTGAGGTGCAGACCTCGACGCTGGAACGGCTCGACTCGGTGATCGTCTATTCGCCCAATGCCACGTCCGAGGTCTATCAGGTGCGGGCAGTGCCCATCGATGGCAGCGCCGCGCCGCGCATCATGCTGAACGGCGTCAGCGAGATCCTGCGTCCCGTCGAAGGCTCGGCCGCGCTGCGCAGCGTCGTCAGCCGCAGCGAAGGGGTCGTGGTGTCCGCCGTCTGCCAGAACCGCGCGACGTACTATCGCACCACGCCCGAAGGCGTCTATGGCCTGGGCGTCAGCGACGGCTGGATGAGCGGGCAGCGCTTCATGGAGCGCGGCCGCGACGCGCGCTTTTCACTCGACTGCAGCTACCTGTATTTCAAGGAACACGCCGCCAATGTCCGCAAGCTCGGCACGCTGCACGCTCTGCCGGTGCCGATCGATCCCACGCGCGATCAGCCGCTGCCGGCGCCGCTTCGGCTGGCCTACAACGTCGGTCTGATCGCGCTCATGCCGGATGGCCGCCTTCTGGCGTCGACGGACTTGGCGGTGCTGGGGCCGCAGAACCGCCTGCTGGCCATCGATGTCCCGCGTCAGCAAGCGCAGGCCTTGGCCTGGGGACTCAGCGCGGTGACACGAGCGCTATTTGTCGGCAGCTATTTCCCCGGTCGGCGCGAGATCATCGCCGAAGTTCGCGATGGCAGCGTCGGTGGACTGCACGGCATGGTGGTGCTCGACAGCGGTGAGCGCGGGGCGAACTGAGCGGATTCCCAACCCGTAAAAACAAGAACCTAGGTTCTTATTTCAAATGGTAAAGATAAGTTCTCGTATTTTCTTGGTATCACTCTGCTTTTCACCGTCGCTGTGGGCCGCGGTTCCGCCGACCTCGCTTTCGCCGGACGCGCTGCGCCAGAACCTGGCCAACGCGCTCGCGGTGCCGCTGACGCAGATCGTCGAGGCCAAGGCGTACCGCATCGACGGAAAAGGCGCGGTGACGGGCTTTGTCCTGGGGCGCTATCGCCAAGCGACGCAGGCCTTCACGTTTCCCGTGCTGTCGGTCTATTACGCCTGCGACGCTGGCACCTGCCAGGCCAGCCTGCGTCTGGGACAGGCCGCCGAGCGCTTGGCTCCGCTGGTGCTGGTGGATCTCGATGCGCCGCTGCGCAGCGTCGGGCGACTGGAACCGGTGTGGTTCGACGGAGGCGCGTGGCAGGCAGCAAGCGCCCCGCGCGTTCCGGTCTTGCTTGTGGCCAGCGACGTCCAAGGCAAAGAGCCCTCAGCATCGGGCCGCGGGGTGAGCGACTTGTCCGAGGGCACGCGCAGCGAACACCTCTTGCACGTGATCTCGCTTGCGACCCCCAATGCGCCGACCCTGCTTTATCGCGGCACGCTGTATGAGCGCTGGCCCGATCGCGCCGAAGATCGCGCCCGACCCCCGCGACGCGTCGGACGGCGTATCGAGTCGCTTTCGATTGGCAAGAGCGGCAGCGAACACCTGCTGGTGATCAGCGAGCGAGATCAAGACTCGCGCTTCTCGCGCGGCCTGCGCCCCAGCCCCGAATCCCAGACGCTGCGGCTGCAGGATGGCCGCTTCCAGCCCGTCGCCCCTGCCAGCGGCCCCGCGCTGCTTCCCGGACCCTAATACAGCACGGCCTTGCCCGAGATCGCATGCGAGCCGAGGAAGCGCGTCCAGTCGCGCCGGGCGCTCCACAGATCGAAGATCACGAAGTGGCCGTCTTCCTTGGGCGGCGGCGTGTACTGACGCAGCACGGCCGTGACCTTGCCGTCGGCGGCGTTGTCCTGGACCGGCGCTTGGCCCCACTTCTGGCCGGTAAAGGGCAGGCCTTGCAGATCGTACAGACGCGGCTCGATCGGCTGCACGCCCATCGCCAGGGCGAACGCTGCGATGTTGGGCACGGGCGTGTAGTTGTCTCCCATGCCCAGCGTCTGAAACACGTGCTTGGGAGCAAATCCCTTCGGCGGTCGCTGGAACAACAGCGGGCCATAGTTGTTCGGATCCGCCGACTCGAAGTACGCCTGAAGCAGGTTCAAAAGCGGGTGATCTTCCGTCGCGGGCTCCATCAGCAGGCCTTCGACCAGCGCCGCGATATCCGTGGGGGCACGCTTGTTGATCAAAGACAGGATCAGCACCGAGCCCGCCCCCGACAGCACGGCGGCCTTGATCTTCGGCTCAGCCGCGACGAACAGCGGCCCGGTCAGCCCACCCTGCGAGTGCCCCATGAAATAGATGCGCGTCGGATCGAAGCGAATCGGACGCCCTGTCTCGGGGGCTCGCTCGACGGCGAAGTGTTCCATCAGGCGCAGAAGCTGAAAGTCATCCACCGCCCCCTGCTTCACATTGTCGCGCGCCGCTTGCAGGTTCTGCATGTTGAAGAACGAGATCTCGGGATCGCTGCGTGACGGATCGCGTGGCCCGTGCAGCACCTGATCGATGCCGACCATGGCCATGCGCGTGATTTTTCCGTCGGGAAGCTCGATAAACGCGGCGCGCGTGTCCAGGTTTTCGCGCACGAACGTCATGTAGTCGCCGCCCGTTCCGTGGGCATACAAGATCACCGGCCAGCCGCTCGCTGGCATCTCGGCATTGGGCAGCGACAGCGCAAAGCGCAGCGACTCGGTGCGCGTGATCTTCGGCGTGCCCGCCGCATCGACCTGGATGTTGCCGCCCCCGTCGAAGTAGGGCGGCTCGCCTTGCTGAAAGTTCGGCGAGTCAAAGCGCCCGGTGAAAAGGTGGGTCATGCCGTCATGCGCTCGCAGATACGCAAGATCGACGGGCTTCGGCACGGGCGTGCTGTACACCGCCTCGCGCAGCGCATGCATCTGCTGCGTCGGCTTTCCCGTCGTAAACACCGTCGCCTGCACCACCTGCCCAGCCAGCGCTGCACCGTCCAGATAATTGCGCAGCGTCGTGTATGTGGCCCAGGCCGTGCGATACGGCTCCTCGCTGGGTTGCTGCGCCGAAAGCAGCCGCGCCAGATCGTCGGCAGCCTGCACGCGCTCACCCGCCGCACCGCGCACGCGACGGGTGATCACGGCGGCATACGTCGTGGCCTCGCGCAGGGGCAGCCCTGGCAGCGGGCGCAGCGACAGCCAGTTCGTGCCGATGAACTGCCCTTCTTCGGCGTGGAATGCCACCAGCACGGGGTGGCGCTGGCCAAAGGTCGGCGAGCCCGGCGTCACATCGACGACAAACGCGCTCGCTCGATCGAGCACGCTGTCGGGTCCGCTTTTCGGCAAGGTGGCCGCATCCAGCGCTGCGGCAAAGCGGAAGTACACGGCTGCGCTGGTGCCTGCTCCCTCGATTTTCCCGTCGAGAAACCGCGCGTACTTGCCCGGCTGGCCAGCCGGCGCCGGCAGCTTGGCCAGATCGAAGGCCCCGGCCTTCAAGCGCAGATCGCTGGGAAACGGCAGCGCGAAAAAGTCCATGTCGGCCGCGTCCGTCGTCCCACCCGGCAGCGCGTGCATCGCCGTGACAGGCGGTCCTTCGCAGGCCAGCATGGTCAGCGAGGCCAGAGCCAGTGAGGACAGCGAGAGCCAGGGCAGCCTCGCCACGCCAGCCGGTCCGCGCAAACGAACTGGCGAACCCGAAGCGACCGAGAGCAAATTCCGCGCAAGCCGTTTCATGAGCGGAAGATATCCCAATTTGTCCGGTCGGCTTGTCCGAAATCCGGGCAGCGTGCGTGCGCATGTCCGGGGCTCGGACAGCGCCCGATCGAGCGGGATCGCCAGCGTTCTCGTCGAGAACAGCGCGCTGCGGCGGGATCCTGCGGTCCGGCCTTGGGCTTGCATGGCAGCCTGGCATGCTCCGATGCACACGCTTCCCTTGGTTCATTTGGCTCTGCGGTTGTTTGCTGTGGGGCCTGTCGGCGTGCAGCCCCGCTGAGTCTGTCGAGCCGGCTGACTCACCTGAGCGCGTCCGCGAGCAGGTCCTGGCGAACCTGCAGCGCAGCCTGGGGCCGATCGCGCTGGCGCTGCACCCTCGGCTCAATACGCCGATCGGCATCGAGTTTGGCCGACCGCCGCAGCTTGTGAACACCAGCGGCCTAAGCAGCGCAGCTCGCGAGCTGATCCTGCGCTTTCGCCCGCTGTTTGGCCTCCTGCCCGGCGATACCTTGACGCTCGACCAGACGCAGAGCGACGCGCTTGGGCAGCGGCACATGCGATTTGTCGTCGAGCGCGGCGGCCAGCCGATCTGGGACAGTCAGCTCGTCGCGCACCTTGCGCCGACCGGGCATGTGCTGCGCTTGCACGCGCAGATCCCGTGGCTGGCTGGGCGAAGTACCGCGGCTGCGACAGCCACCTGGACTGCGGAGGCCGCCCGGCAGCAAGCCCTGGGAGCCACTCGCTTTGGCGATGGCGGGCCCGCTAGCCTCAGCGCCCGCAGTCCCAGCTTGCACTACCTTTTGCTCGACGGGGCGCTGCGTCTGGTGTGGCGCGTCGAGATCAGCGGGCAAGAAGCCGATCGGCCACGGCGCGAGGCGATCTTTGTCGATGCACACTTGGGGCAGGTGCAGCGTCGCGAGGATCTGGTGGCTCGAATCGATGTGACGCTGCCGGCGCGCGGCCGGGGGCTCGGGGCGCTGGGCACGCGCTATGACCTGGACATCGCGCAGCGCGGCGAGCGCTATCTTTTGCAGGATCCGACGCGCGGCGATCAGCGTGTGACCCGCACCCAGCCCGGCGAGCGCTTTCCTGGGCGCACCGTTGAGAGCTTGGACAACGAGCGCTGGGACAGCCACAGCAGCAGCAGCACGCGCGGGCTATCGATCGATGTCCATGCTCACCTAAAAAGCGTCTGGGATTACTTCGCTCAGCAGCACCAGATCTTTGGCTGGGACGGCAAGGGCCGCGGCATCGTCGCCATCACGCACTATCGCGAGGCCGCGAGCGCGCCGGGCAATCCTGCCGTGCCTGCGCGCAGTGCGCCCTGGGCTCTGTTTGATGGCGAGCGGCTGTTCTTTTCCGACGGGGATGGCCGCACGCTGGCCCCTTTGGGGGCGGCGCTCGACGTCGTGGCGCACGAGTACAGCCACGCCGTGATGCGCGGACAGGCCGACCTGGCCCAAGGGGGCGAGACCGCCGCGATCGATGAAGGCCTGGCCAACCTGCTCGCCTGTCTGATCGAACAGCACCTGCGCCCGCAGCAGGGCAATTTCACCGTCGGAGAAGAGATCTTTTTGCCGCCGCAGCCAGGAGGCGAGGGCGGGGCGTTGGTTCTGGCCGACTTGGCGCAGCCGCAGCGCAGCGGCCAGGTGCAGCACGTGGCGGACTTCGCCTCGACGGATGATCCCGAGGCCACTCGTCGCAATGCGGGGATCGTGGGATCCATGGGATATGGCTTGGTTCGGCGACTCGGCCCGACCGCGGCCGCGGCGATCGTCGTGCGGGCGGTGCAGCACTACCTGGTGCGATCGGCAGGCTTTGTCGAGGCAGCCCAGGCCATGCGCTGGGCGGCGCGCGATCTGTATGGCACCGAGGCAGAGCAAGCCGTGCGTGACGCATGGTCGACAGTCGGCGTGGCCTCCGCAACCAGCCCAGCGCGCTAGGAGCCGGCCTGGGTCCGTCGTCAACGGCTCGATCGGTGGCTGCGTGCGCGGCTACTGCGCGGGCGGCCCGGCTGCGATCAGGCCAAGCTGCTCTTCCAGGGCCGTGGTCTCGTCGAGCCAGTAGCGATAGCTGGTGAACTCGGGGAAGGTGCGCGGGAAGATCGGGTCGGCGTAGCGACGGGCGATCCACGACGAAAAGTGCAGCATGCGCAGGGCGCGCAGCGGCTCGATCAGGCGTAGGCTCGCTCGGTCGAAGGCGCGCAGCGTCTGATATGCCGACAGCAAGCGCTCGCGCTGGGCCTGCGCATAGGCATCGCGGCCGCGCACCACCATCCACACGTCCTGGACCGGCGGGCCCACCAGCATGTCATCGAAGTCCAGAAACAGCGGCGCGTCGTGATGGAAGAGCAGGTTGCCCAGGTGACAGTCGCCGTGGATGCGCAGCGCTTCGCCGTCCTGCAAGAGCGGCTTGGTAATGCGCAAGATCGCCGTCGCGGCGCGTGCGTAGCGCGACTGCAGCTGAATGTCGATCATGCCGCTGTCTACAAGCGAGGCCAGAGCCGGCTCGCCATAGTGTTCGACGGTAAGGCGCAGGCGATGTGGGGCGGCCGCAGAAGCCCCGACGCTGTGGATGCGCGCCAGGAAGCGCCCGACGTGCTCAAGCTGTGCGTCGGTCAGCTCTTGCTCGCTGCGGCCGCGGACCTTGGGAAACAGCGCGAACAAGATGCCATCGTCGGTGCTGGCCAGCGTCGAGCCATCGACGAGCGGCAGGGGCGCGACGGCCGGCACCTCGGCGGCTTGCAGGTCGTGCAAAAAGCGGTGCTCGTCGAGGATCGCCTCGCGGCTCCAGCGGCTTGGCCGATAAAACTTGGCGACGACGTGCGAGTCGTCTTCCAGCTCTAGGTCAAAGACGCGGTTTTCCAGGCTGTTTAAGGTCAGGCAGCGCCCCGTCGTGCGGCGGCCTGAGCCCAGCGCGGCATCGACGGTGTCGAGCACCTTGCTCGGGGTCAGCGAATAAAAGAATTCCATGCCCGGCGGACTCCCCGCCGCCTAGCGATAGACGAGCAGCGCTTCGACGGGCGGATCGCCGAGCAGGCGACGACCCGACAGGAATGCGAGCTCGATGACGAACAGGTGACCGACGACGTCTGCACCCAAGCGCTGGCACAGACGGGCCGCCGCCGCCGCGGTTCCTCCAGTGGCCAGAAGATCGTCGATGATCACCACGCGCTGTCCAGCGACGGCGTCTTCGTGCATTTCGAGCACACCGCTGCCGTATTCCAGCGTGTATTCCTCGCGCAGGACGCGGTACGGCAGCTTGCCGGGCTTGCGCACCGGGACAACGCCCAGTCGCAGGCGATCGGCCAGCGGCGCCGCGAACAGAAAGCCGCGCGACTCGATGCCGACCAAGCGCGTCGGGGAAAGCGGACGGAGGCGCTCTTCAA
Organism: Myxococcales bacterium; assembly: GCA_016794505.1. Classification (GTDB taxonomy): domain Bacteria; phylum Myxococcota_A; class Polyangia; order Palsa-1104; family JAEUJZ01; genus JAEUJZ01. The sequence goes on along the minus strand of JAEUJZ010000145.1, from coordinate 37,194 downwards.
GGAGCTGCAGCGTCGTCTGGAAAGCCTCGGCATCGGACAAGATCGGCGTGATGTCCTTAAACAGGATGCCGGGCTTGGGAAAGTCGGGAATGTCGCGCACCTGCTTTTCGATGCGCACCAGGGCGTCGGTAGAGCTCTGCGGGCGGGCGTGGCCGGTCTGCGGGCCGTCTTTCACTGACATCGTGCGTCCTTCGGTGCCATGGGCAGCTAGGGGTTGGGGCGGCGCGTCTGCGTGCCCGATTCCGTCAGAAAAACCACCGCAGTATGCCCGAATCGGTCCTCGCCAGCAGGCGCTTTTCTGCGCACCATGCCGTCCACGGCGGACCCCACAGTCAGGATTCGCCCGCGCGCTTAGCCGCGCTGCGCAGGAGGCTGCCAGGGCTCGGGCAGATTGCGCAGGCTCCACGTCGGGCGTCGGGTCAGGTAGCGATCGGGATCGACATGAAAGCGAGCCAGTTCGCGTCGCAGCGGCTCGTCTTCGTCGCTGGCCAGCACGGCCGGATCGGCTTTTAGGACCTGCCACAGGATGGGGTGGACACGGTGGCGATGCCATTCCATAGGATCGGCTTCGGCATCTAGCGCCGCCGCCTCGACGGGCGTGGTGGCGGGCTCGCTGCGGCGGGGATCGCAGGTGGCGGCTTGCGTGACCCGCTCGATCAGGCCACCGAGCGCCTCGCGTGCGATCAGCGCTTGCTCGCGCAGGGGCAGGCGCTGCCAGACTTCCCAGAACAGCGTCTCAGGCTCGACGAAGTCGCTTTGAATGCGGCCTAGCGAGGTCTGGCGGTTCCAGTCGTACGCCTCGCTGCGCAGCGCCTGCAGTCGATCGTGGGCGCCCAGGCGCAAGAGCGTCTGTTCCGCGTCCGCGAGCAGCGGATCGTGCAGCACGCGCAGCGTCGGCTTGACCTGCGGATGGCGCTGCAGGTACTGCGCGCGATGCACTTCCAGCAGCGCTGACTCGACGAAGTCGCGGGCGCTGGTGCAGCCGTACTGGGCGCGGACTTCAAAGCTCGCCTCGTCGTACAGCATGGTGTGGTTGAGCGCGGCCGACAGCGGGGGCACTGCATCCTTCTGCAGCACTTCGCCGCTCTTGACATGGTATTCGCCGCGAATGCGCAGGCGGTTCAGGTTGGTCTCGCTGTAGCGCATGATCTGATCGGGGCGATAGCCCAGCGAGTCAGGATGCGCACTCTGCCAATAGCCGGGGTGGACGTTCTGGGCGAGCAGCCGCACGGCGCGGGCAAAGGCGAAGTTGGTCTGAAAGATTTCGTCCTGGCTTCCGACGGGACCGGCTTCGGACATCAGCCCCGGTGGCGGCTGCGCAGCCGGCCCAAAGCCATAGTCAAGGAGGGCATTTTCGACGCACAACTGACCGATGGCGCGGGGATGGAAGGCGCCCGCCCAGTACTGTTCAAAGATGCGCAGGAAGGCCTCGCGCCTGCGGGGTGTGGCGCGCAGGCTGCGGTCATCGCAGTTGGGGTAATCGAAGATCCAGCAGGCTAGCTCAGGATGGTTGAAGCGATCGCACAGAGTGTCGGCGAGCAGGCTGCCCGAAAGGTACGTCTTGGCCGACAGCGAAAACTGGCAGCCGCCGTGGGCGATCGATGGGCGCAGGCCAAGCTCTTGCGGGACGTCCCAGACGATCTCTTGCAGGAAACGAACGAAGCGCGCGTCGTACAGCCACAGAAGCGGCACGGGCTTGATGCTGAATTCATAGGTCTCGGGATCGAGCCCAAAGCGCACCGTAAAGACGTGATCGTCGCCCTTGCAGCGGAAGTGCAGGTTCTGTCGCGGCGCCCCCCACTGGTCCAGATCGCGCTCGCGCTCGACCTCGTCGAACAGACACCAGTCATCGCCTCGCTTGCGCGCGTCCCGGTATTTTTCGCGCATGGCTTTGGCGACGGCTTTTTCCATGCCGAGCGTGTACCGATGCCAGAAGAACTCTGTCTCGGCCTCCTCCGTCGCTGCGTTCTTGCGCCAGAGCTTGAGCGTCTTTTTGTTGGAAAACGTCGGCTCCATGCCGATCCAGGCACTGCGGAAGTCCAGCGTATCGGCACGCAGCACATCACCAAGTATGGATGTAAACGGAGCAAGACCTAGGGTGTCAGACATGGGATACCTCTGTATGCATCACCGCAAGCTGGAATCCCCGCCCCGGCGAGCGATCCGCCATCGCGCGGGGGGGTTCCTCGTTGAAAGGGTATCGCCTCCCCGTGAAAAAAGCGGCGACAACGGAGCGAGTGGGAGCGCTCCCCGTGCAAAGAAGAGCGCCCCCGGCTCAGTACGACAGCGCTAGGCCGATCGAGCCGGTGCAGACGTGGTCACTTGGACAGCTCGCGCTGCGCTGCGTGGCGGCGATCACCACCGCCGTAGCCGTGCCGGCGGCGATGACTCCGATGGCGGTCCAGAACCACCAGCGCTTGTACAGCGGGCGCGCTTCAACCGGTGGTGGCGGCGGCGCATCGACGGGAGCGCGCAGGCCTGCGTCATAGTCGATGCCTCGGTACAGCTCCTCGGCGACGCTGGCCAAGACACCTGCCTGTGGCACGCCAGCCTGCACCCTCACCGTCGAGACCTGCTTGCTGATGAGCTGACGCGAGCGCAAATCGTACAGGTGCGCCGACAGCTCGACGTCTTCGCCGGCTTGCTTGCGCAGCTGGACGAACAGCGTCTGATCCAGAAACAGCGTCTCGCGCAGGTTGTCGACGACGCTGTCGATGGGGCTCTTTCCCATCTGAGGCGCGACCTTGACCACGGCTTGTTCCACCAGCAAGTACTTTTCGGATCGCATCAATTTGCCGACGACTGATGCGCCGCTATTGGCCTTGACCTGGGCCACGCGCAGGCCGCGCTTATAGCCCAGCTTTCGGAGCGTCACATAGTGCTCGCCAACCGCCAGGCCCGGCACTGAAATGGGCGCGACGCCGATATAGTCCCCGTCGACAAAGACCTGCGCTCCGCTCGGCTCGGACGACACCTGCAGATCGGCTCGCGCAAGCTGGCTGACTTCGTGGTGCGCGGCTTCGACCGCCTCGGTCATCTGGGGCGGCACCTGCGTTGGATCCGCCGTGTACGTTGGTCGCCAGACGAACAGCCGCCTGAGCGCCTGCTGCATGGCTTGTGTCTTGCCTTTTTGGAACTGCGCCACGGCCACCGCCATCATGGCGTCGGCCAGCTCTTGCTTTTTGATGTACGGCAGGACGGCAATCAACTGGTCGACGGCGTCGGCTAGCTGCAGGATGGCGCTGTCGATCTCCATCTTAAACAGCGCCTCGCGTCCCTTCTGCAGCGTCGTGCGGGCTAGCTCGACCTGATCAAACGGCATCTCTTGCGCGAACTCGGCCAAGCGTACGTCGAGGTCCTTCATGTCCAGGTGGCTGTTCTTGCGCAGCCCCTCGCCCAGCTCGCGCTGGATGGCTACCTGCACATCTTCGCTGACACCGGGGCTGGGCAGCGTGGCGATGGTCACCCGCAGACGCCGCGCTTTCGTCGCGGCCGAGCCTCCTGCAGGCGCCGCTGCATCCGCGCTGGCCAGGCCGGGCAGGCTACCTAGGATCGCGCCGAGAATCGCGCCCAGGACCAGGCCCCAGCCAAACCGCGCATGCCGTCGCGGCATCCCAAAGCTGGACTCAGGTGGGCTGCATCTCGACGGTGCGCGGACTGCCGAGTGCGTGCCCTCACGGAGTGCATGCATCGTCATTGTCCCGATCCGGGGCTAGATGGCGGGTCGAGCCTCTCAATGCGGCTGGCCAGATACGGGTCGTCTTGGGCGTACGACTGCAAGAGCGCCCGAAGCTGCTTGACCAAGGGCGAGTCTGGGCTGGCCCCCGGCAGGCTGCGCTGCACGACATCGTCGATCAGCTCTTGCACGGCCTGCGTCGGGGTCATGGTGCCGCGGCGCAGCTTGTCGATGACGGCCTGTACCCGGTCGCTGCCCGCCACTTTCTGCGCCGCCGCCACCGCTGTCGCAGCCGCCACGGCCGGCGCTGCGGTCACCGCATCGACGCGGGCTGTGGCGTCCACGCCAGCGACACCCTGGGCCGCATCCACCGCGGACGAGGCGGCGACGGGCCCTGTTTTGCTGACCGATTCGATGGATCGCGGGCCCTTGCTACCGGGCTGGCCTGACGAGGGAGGTCGATTCGCCATGAGAGAGTAACTCCTGTCCAGGATATCAAAAGCAGGGGCTTGGATGCGTCGCTTGTGCGTCGTTGCGCGCCGCGCAACCGGCGCCGACCTTCAGGCACATCGGGACGTGTCCGCGGCCGGAATGGGAATTGGGCTGGGCTCCATCCGAGGGTGTGTTTAGGTTAGAGCCATGTCTTCCGAGACGCACTCTGGCAGCCCTGCGGTTCCCGTGTCCGCTGGCGCTGCTTCCGTTTCCAGTTCAGCGACGGCGATCGATCCGATCTGTGGCATGTCGGTGAGCACGCAGGCTCCCAAGGGGGGCACGTTTTCGTATCGCGGCACGACGTACTACTTCTGCAATCCGCGCTGCTGTGCCAAGTTTTCTGCGGACCCCGAGCACTATCTTGCGTCGCCGCCGCCGCCGCGCCCGGCCCGCCCAGCGGCCCCGAGTCCAGCGGCAGCGCCGTCGCCCAGCGGATCGGCTGCGGTAGCGGGCGCGACGACGCCAGGCGTGTCGACTGCCGGTCCCGAGGGCACGGTCTATGTCTGCCCCATGTGCCCAGAAGTGCGCGAGACCAAGCCCGTTCCCTGTCCCGTCTGCGGCATGGCCCTAGAGCCGCAGGTCCCGTCGCTGGCCGAAGGATCCGCGTCCAGCGATCCCGAGCTATTCGCCATGACGCGTCGCTTCGTGCTGTCGGCGCCGCTGGCCGCCCTGGTGCTGGCGATGGCCATGGGGCCGATGTGGTTTCCGTCGCTGTTCCGGCAGGTCCCGGCCTTCTTGGCACACGAAAGCGGTCCGCTGCAGGCGGTCTTGACGGCGCTGGTGCTGTGGGCGGGCTGGCCGCTGTGGCAGCGCGGCGTGGCGTCGCTGCGCACGCGCAACTTGAACATGTTCACGCTGATCTTTCTGGGGACGCTTGCGGCCTTTGTGTTCAGCCTGGCGTTTCTGCTGGTACCGGGGCTGTCGGCGCGGCTCGCGTCGTCGGAACCTGGCGGTCACGCGCCGCTTTACTTTGAGTCCGCGGCGGTGATCACGACGCTGGTGCTGCTGGGGCAGGTGCTTGAGCTACGGGCGCGGCAGCGGACTGGCGACGCGATTCGCGCGCTCTTGGGCCTGCAGCCGCGACAGGCCCGCCGCATCGACGCCGAGGGCCGCGAGCACGAGGTCGATCTGGCGGCGCTGGTGCCCGGCGATCGCCTGCGCGTGCTCCCCGGTCAGAAAGTACCCGTCGACGGTGTCATCGAGCAGGGCGAGAGTGCGCTCGACGAATCGATGCTGACCGGCGAGCCCATGCCGGCGACGCGGCGGCCGGGCGATCGCGTGCATGCTGGCACGGTGAACGGCAACGGCAGCCTGATCGTCCAGGCTCTGCGCGTCGGCAGCCAGACGCTGCTGCAGCAGATCGCGCTTCAGGTCGCGCAGGCCCAGCGCAGCCGCGCGCCCATCCAGCGCGTGGCCGATCGCGCGTCGGCGGTCTTCGTGCCGGCCGTCGTGGCCGCGGCGCTGATCGCGGCGCTGGCGTGGCTGGCCTTTGGATCCGGGATGCCTCTTGGGCGGCTGGGCATGGCGGTCTTTTCGGCGGTGTCGGTGCTGATTGTGGCCTGTCCTTGCGCGCTGGGTCTGGCGACGCCGATGTCGATCGCGGTGGCCAGTGGCCGAGGGGCGCGGGCGGGGGTCTTGGTGCGCAACGCCGAAGCCCTAGAGCGCTTGGCGACCGTCGACACGCTGGTCTTTGACAAGACCGGAACGCTGACCCAAGGCAAGCCGCAGGTGGTTGAGCTTTTTTCCGTGGCCAGCGAGCCGAGTGCAGGCGGCGCTGAGGCGGCGCTTTTGTCGCTGGCTGCGTCGTTGGCCAGCGGCAGCGAGCATCCGCTGTCACGGGCTGTTCAGAAGGCGGCCCATGAGCGTGGCGTGCAGTCGACGCCTGCGACGGACGTTCAAGCGGTGCCGGGCCGTGGCCTGCGCGGCCTGGTGCAGGGATCGCTCTGTCGAATGGGCAGCGCCGAGTACCTAAAGAGCGAAGGGATCGATCTGTCGCCGGCTGCGGCCGTCGTCTCTGCATGGCAGGCGGCGGCGCGCACCTGTGTCTTTGTGGCTCGGGGGGATGCGCTTTCGGGCGTGCTGGCGCTTCAGGATCCGCTGAAAGACAGCTCGCGCGGAGTGCTCAAGGCGCTGTCGCGGGCCGGGCTGCGTGTGGTCGTGGCCAGCGGGGACAGCCGGGCCGCCGTCGCTGCGCTGGCGCGTGAACTGGATCTGCCGGACACAGCGGTCCATGGCGGTCAGTCCCCGACGGACAAGGCGGCGCTAGTCAAGCGGCTTCAGGCCGAGGGGCACCGCGTCGCGATGGCCGGGGACGGCATCAACGATGCGCTGGCGCTGTCGGTCGCAGATGTCGGCATCGCCATGGGCAGCGGCACGGATGTCGCCATGCACGCAGCGGGTCTGGTGCTGCTGGGCGGTGATCTGGCCGGCGTGCTGCGGGCTCGTCGATTGAGCCAGGCGACGCTGGGCAACATCCGCCAGAATCTGTGGTTCGCGTTTCTGTACAACGCGCTGGGCGTGCCGATCGCGGGCGGGGCGCTGTATCCGCTGCTCGGGGTGCTGCCGGGTCCGATGCTGGCCAGCGCCGCGATGAGCCTTAGCTCGCTGTGCGTGATCAGCAACGCCTTGCGTCTGCGCAGCGTGCGTCTGACCGAGGACACGCCATGACGCAGGCGATGGGGTTGCGCCGACTCGGCCGGCATCAGTGCATAGGCCTTTGGGTTTTGTGCGGATCGCTGTCGTGTGGCTTCGGAGGCGGCATCTCGCTGCCCCAAGATCCCGTCTCGGTGCCGTCGTGTGGCGAGGCTCGCTGCGACAGCGAGATCGCGTACACGACGCCGCTTCGCGTAACGCAGATCGACGAGATCGTGGGCTATACGATCACGCTCTGTCATCGCGAGGTCTGCGCCAGCGGAGCCTTCTGGCGGGTGCTGGATACCAGCGAGTTTGGCGTTCGCTTCGTCGGTCCGATCCAGGCGAGCGCTCGCTTGCGCTCTGCGACGTCGCCGCCGTCTTTAGACTATGTGCTGAGCGTCGTGTTTGAGGGGCCTGGAGAGGACTATCAGCCGGGCGACCGCTTTTCGATCCGCGTGATCGAGACGAAGAGCGGCGCGACCAAAGTGGACTTCGCCGCGACGGTGCAGAGCTATCGCGAAGAGCGCCCCAACGGCGAAGCCTGCCCGCCGCTGTGCCGCGCCGCCAGCCTGAGCTAGCGCATCGCGAGATCGAGAGTCGGGTGTTTCGGCTAGCGCAGAAGCTCGATGACGATGTGGATGCCCGACAGGATGGTCAGGGCGATGGCGAAGGGGATGTGGACGATCTTCCATTCGCGGAACATCGGCTCGATCTTGGGGTAAAGGACGCGGCGGCGCTCGAACAGCGCAAGCTCGGACGCGATGAAGGCGACCTTGGTGCGCGCTTTGGTGTCTTTGATGCCCGACAAGCGGTGGCGCAAAAGCGAAGCCCGGAACGGTCGCACGATCGCGTCGACGAGCAGCATGCGCAGCGCCATCCAGCCCGAGCCGACACCCGAGAGCTTCGGATCGGTGACCCGCGAGTAGTGTTTCTTCAGGCTGGCATAGAAGCGATCCGCGACGTTGACGCCGGCATGGCGGTTGCGCAGATCGGCTAGCTTGCGCTCGTATTCCATCACCAAGAGTGATGCTTGCGAAGCCAGATCAGGCAGTTCTGTTGATAGATAGCGCCCGATAACACCCGAGATCACCGTCGCCAGCATGGCGTAAATGGCCAGCGAGACCCAGTTGTCGAGCTTGGCCGCCGTGTGCAGACCGACGAGCACCGGGCCGATGGTGCCGGCCCAGACGTGATAGTCGAACATCGCCTGCTGTCCGCCGAGCCTCTTTAGCTGGGGCACCCACTTGTGGATGGAATAGAACATCGACGAGAACATGATCACCGTGCCGATGTAGCCGAGCCACAGGGCAAACGGCGAGCCGGGACGGAAGTCGATGTTGGCCAGCGCGGTCTCGGGGTCGAGGTGCAGCGGGTGATCCTCAGGCAGGTACTTGGTCAGGTAATAAAACAGCAGCGACAGATCGGGCCAGCCCTTGCGCAGGACGATCTCAGCGACGCAGCCAAGCGTTCCGAGCAGCGAGATCAGCCACAGCCAGCCCGTGCGGAAGCGCTGCTCTTGCTTCTTGGCCTTGTCGTCTTCTTCCGAGAGGCCTTTGTAAAACTTCTTGGGATCGAAGATCTCGTTGACGTCGAACATCACCGAGTGCTCGAAGCCCTTCTTGGCGGCCGAGGCCATCGAGTCGGTGCGCTCGGTGAATGCAGCCTCGGGCGGGATCTCAAGCAGCGCCGAGGTCGGGCAAGCGCTGATGCAGGCCTGGTCCTCGTAGTTGACGCAGTGGTCGCACTTGCTGGCGATGCGGCGTAGCTTGGCCTTGCGCGGCTTGCCCTCGCCGTAGCCCAGCTTGTTTTCTTTCTGCAGACGGATCTGCAGCAGCGGCTTTTCTTCGAGATCGTGCATCTCGATGGCGTCGTACGGGCACGCGAGCGCGCATAGCGAGCAGCCGATGCACGCGTCTTCCAAGATCACGACTTCTTTTTTGTCGTCGTCGAACTTGATCGCGTCATACGCGCAGGGGTCGATGCAGCGCTGGTCGACGCAGGTGTGACAGCAGTCGACAAAGTCGAGCGCGCCGAGCACCTTGCCGTTGAGCGAAAGGCGCTTGACGCCGTAGCGCGCCTCGCAGGCTTTTTCACACTCGTAACACTCGATGCACTTGTCTAGCTCGCGAACGCGCAGCGACATCGCCACCGACAAGCCGTGGCGAACAAAGAAGTCGGCCACCAGCGAGCGGGCGCCCGTGTTGGCGTTCAAGCGGCTGCGCGCTGCGTCGGTGGCTCGTCGCAGACGATCGCCAAAGAACTGATACGTGCGACGCCAGCTTTCTAGCCGCCCCATCGAGACACTCAGCAGGCGGACCGGCGTGATCGAATAGACCGCGACGTTGGCCGCATCGGGGCTTCGCGTGTCGAGTGTGATCAGATCACCCTCGGTAAACAGCCCCAGATTGGTCTCGCACATGCGGATGAGCGGCCCGACTTCCTGGCGTCGCTTCATCTCGCGCTTTTCGGCTTTTTTGTCGCCGGCTTTGTAGCTGGCTTGGGCGCGGCGCTCGCGATCGAGAGCCTCGGCATTAAAGCGAGCCATCGCGGCTTGGCCCTCGATAATCAGCAGCGCCCGGCCGTTGGTGTCGAGCAGCAGGTCGCGTCCCGAGCGAACCAGCTTGAGATCGCCAGCCTTGATGGCATCGGTGATGAACTGCGGATTCAGGCCGTTGAGCAGCGGCGCTTCGCGCACGGCTTCCCACGTCTCTTCGACCGGATCTTTTCCGACGGGAGCAGCCGGGCCCGCAGCCGCGGTGGCCGTCGCGCCGAAGAAGCCTAGGAACTTGCCGACGATCGTGCCTTCCGTGGGCAGATCTTCGTCGAGTCCCGGCCTTTTGGGTGCGCTCGGCTGCTGCAGAAACTTGTCGAGCGAGCCCATCATGGTCGCTTCCGAGCGTTTCTGCTCGGCGGCTTCTTGCTGCACCAGCAGGCGGCCTGGATCGATCGGCGTGACCTTGGCCTTGCTGCGCGCTTTGACGTCTGAAACGGGCTTCTTGCGGTTGCCCTTCCCGTCGACGACGCCACTCTTTTCGGTCGTCATCGTCGACTCGCCGACGCCTTGGTTGGCGACTCCGGCCAGCAGGGATGCGACGTTGATTCCGTCCATCATCCGCGTCGATTCGTTGTTCGGCACGGGCGCTGCCGCAGCGCGGACCGGGATGTCGAGCATCCGCGTTGCTTCGGCCTGCGCGCCATACGACGGACCGCGAAGGACTGGGATGTCGATGCTTGGACGCTGCGGGGTGGTGGGCATGCCTCCCACGCCGGGAAGGCCGCCGCCCGAGGCGGCAGAAGCATAGCTACCCAAGTTTGCCGTGCTGAATTGAACCGTCGCCTCGCCGGTTCCAGGGGGGGACGGAATCGGCGGCGTGGCCATCATCACCGTCGATTCGCCAAGTCCAGGGGGGCTCGCCGGGGGCGGTGCAGGCTGGGGCGGCGGCGCAGCGATGGTTCGTCCCGAGAGCGCGCTGGATGCAGGGCGCTGTGGGGCTGCCGGGGCCGGCGCTGGCGGAGGCGTCAGCGAGACCGCCTTGAACTGGTTGGTGGCACGAATCGGCTTCGGAGGCGGGGGCCGATCGTCGTCGTCATCGCCGGCCAAGGTGCCCAAAGACGGCTTGGCTGCCGCCGCACTGGGCGCGCGGGGCGGTGGTGGTGGCGGCGCGGGGCGAGGCGGTGCTGGCTTTGGATTGTTTGAACCCGACCCACCGCTAGGCGGAGCCGGAGGGCGCACAGACATCGTTACCTCTACAGCGGCGGTGCTGCTCTGCTTTTTGGCCAACCCCTGGCGGCCTTGCGGACGCGGTCGAGTCTGCCGTCCTGATAGAGCCACGATGCCGCAGGGCAGATCTTCGCGTCTACTTTATCACGATTCGTTTTGTGCTTTCGCGGTGGAAGCAACAAGGCTGACCCATCGTTATTTTCTGCGCTCGTACCGGTGCGTGGGGCACCGCACTGGATGGAAGCAGCCGCAGCGAACCATCCCATGGACCCCAAGATCGCAGTCCGTACGTTCAGCCGCATCCCGCAAAGCGCGGATACGAGGTAAGCTTCTCAATGTCCATGTTTGCCAACCTCACGTCGTTGCTGAAAGCGGGGGGATTTACCCTCGCTGCCATGCTGTTGTGCTCGGTGGTTGCCTTGGCGGTGGCCATCGAGCGGGCGATCTATTTGTGGAGCTTTACGGATCGCATGCGCGCCCTTTCCGAGTCGGTGAAGCGCTGCCTGTATCGGGGAGCCTTGGCCGAAGCGCGGGTCGCATGCGAGCGCAGCAAGTCGCCGCTGGCCGATGTCATGCTGGTCGGCTTCGAGCGCATGGGGCGTAGCTCGCCCGAAGTGATGGCGGCCGCCGTGGACCGTGAGCGTCAGCGGGTTGCGCTGGGCATGCGCGGGCCGCTGTGGGTCTTGGGTACCGTCGGCGCCACCACTCCATTTGTTGGGTTGTTTGGCACCGTCGTCGGCATCATGGCCGCGTTCGAGGCCATTGGTCGCAGCAAGCAAGCGGGCATCGAGGTCGTCGGGCCGGGAATTGCCGAGGCCTTGATCTCAACCGCCGTGGGTATTGGCGTGGCGGTCGTCGCCTTGTTGTTCTTCAACTACTTCCAGGCTCGGCTGTCGCGCACGAATGTTGAGCTGCGGCTTTCCGTCGAGGAATTCGTCGAGCTTCTGCGCGAGCACGGAACGTCCGGGCGCGGCAAAGGCGAGACGCCTCGCGGCTCGGCGAGAGAGTCGGACAGCTCGCCTGTTTCGGGCAAAGAGAATGGGGCCATGGCTGAGACCGAGGTCAACGCCAAGGCAGCGAACGAAGGCTCACAGACCCTGTAACGCAGCCATTCCGACGATGGATCACAAGGAAGAGCCATGGCGATAGGCAAGGTCCCAGGCGAGGGAGATGTCGGAGACGAAGAAGGCATCTTCGCCGAGATCAACATCACCCCGCTCACCGACATTTTCTTGGTGTTGCTGATTATTTTTATGGTCACGTCGTCGGTGATGGCCGACGCGGGGGCTCGCAGTGGTCTGCGCGTAAACCTGCCCAAAGGCGCAACCAAAGAGGTTCAGATCAGCAAGAAGGACCTCACGATTGCCATGGCGCCCGACGGGAAGATGGTGGTGCGCGGTCAGGCCGTCGACGCAAGTCAGCTACAAAAGCTCTTGGTCGATGCCAAAGCCGAAAACCCCGATACCCAAGTCATCATCCAGGCCGACGAGACGACCCATCATGGCCGCGTGGTCTCGGTGATGGAGCTAGCCAAGACCGTCGGGCTGCATCGCCTGGCGATTGCGACGAAGCGAGCCGGCAAGTAGACGCTTGCCTGTGCGCTTGATATCGCGCGTGAGCCGGGGCGGCGGGCCTAGCTGACGTATTCCTCGACGACGTGGATCAGGTCGTCGCCGCGCAGCGGGTTGGGGATGTAATCCTGCACGCCATGCTGCGTGGCTTCCATCAGCTCGGCGTGGTTGGCTGAGAAGACGATCATGGGCACGTGACGGGATGCACTGCGCTGCCGAAGCTCGCGCAGGAGCTCGCCGCCGCCGAGCTGAACAATAAAGCGCCAGCTGAACATCACCACAGCGACGCAGCGTCGCTGGATCAGCGCGCGGGCCTCGTCTCCATCCATCGCGATCAGCGCGGGATAGCCGGCTTCACCAAGGCTGCTGACCACGCTGTTGATAATGGCCGGATCGTCTTCAATCAGCAGGACCGCGGAGGGACCTGTCATGCCGCTTTCTCTCGTCGCTGAGAGGCGTGGTGACGGGAACAGACCGCCTAGATCCGCTGATGTGCCCGGTGAATCCATGTGCGACAGGTACCTGCATTTACCACCAGAGGTCAAGCAATATTCATAGAAGGCTATGTAAGGAAGCCATCGATCGACCTCGACGAGAATCCCCCCATTGGTTGTTGGCTGACTGGCTGAACCTGTTGATTCGAGGCGTGTCTCGACGCAGATGGCCGCTTCGCTGCTGACGAGCGGCCAGCGCTTGGGCAATGCGGCTTACTTACCTTGCTGTAGCTTGCTTAACGATGCCTTTGCGGTGACATCGTTGGGATTGTTGGCCAACACGGCTTGATACGCCGCGATGGCTTCGTCTTTTCGACCGATGCGCTCCGCCGCTTCACCCAGGATGCGCTGGGCCAAGGTCTCTGTCGGAGGCGCATAGCGAACGATCGAATAGGCGGTGCGAAAACTTCGCTCGGCGCGGTCGGGTTGACCCAAACCAGCCAAGGCAAGACCACGCAGCAGGAAGGCCTGCGCGCCTGCCACCCCTTCCAGGGTCTGCTGCAGCGCGATGACTGTCTGCAGTGCTTCATCATGTTGGCCTTGCCCAATGAGGTCGCGGATACGCGAAAGCTCAGCCCAAATCGGGTCATTCATCGCGGCTCTCCCGGAACGAAATATCAGAGCGAACGTCCACAGTTAGCCCTCAGCCGGTACGCGTAGAGGAGCGTCCTATTATATCGACCTCGTTTGCGAAAACGAAGACCCAAAATGATGTGAAGTGCGGGGCATTAAAGATCGATACCGATTCGCGGGGCGCCCTCCCGGCGGATGAAGACGGAAGGCGTGCGCAGGCACTGCAAGCCGTCGGTTTGCAGCAGCGAGCCCGTGGCCGTTTGCGCCGCTTCGCGGTATGTAGCGCGCATGCTCAGAAAGACGAAGCAGCGGTCCATGGCAGCCGCGGCCGGTGTGCGAAAGCCCGAGGCACTCGGCAGGCGTTCGCCACACGCCCCGTCGCACGAGCCAGCGCGGCAGGCCACCGAGCGCTGGTATTTGCTGTTCACCCCGCTGTGGGTTGGTCTGGTCGCGCTCGTCTTGTTCTCGGGCGCCTCTGCGCGGCTACTTCGCGTATGCCGACAAGGAGCGCATGCTGCGCGTCGGATCCCTGTGCTATGGCACGCTGTTGTTCATCGCGCAGCTCGCCTATCTGCGCATCGATGCCGATGCGGACCAGCCGACGCCTCTTCGGCGCGTGCTGTGGGATGCTCTCGCGGTCAGCATGCTGGTGCTGTGCGCGTATGAGCTCTATGCCTATCTGCTGGGGCGCTGGGCCTAGCCGAGTGCGCTGAGCGCCGTATCTTCGTCGTATGCGAGGTTGTTCCATGCCCGATTGCAAGCCCGCTGACGCAGTGCCGCCGCACGAAAACCGTCTGAAGGACGAGACCAGCCCGTATCTGCGCCAGCACATGCACAATCCTGTCGACTGGCTCCCCTGGGGGGGCGATGCCTTTGCGCTCGCGCAGCGTCTGGATCGACCGATCTTGCTGTCGATCGGCTATTCGGCCTGTCACTGGTGCCACGTGATGGCCCATGAGAGCTTCGAGGACGCTGAGACGGCGGCGCAGATGAACCGCGACTTCGTCAACATCAAGGTCGATCGCGAAGAGCATCCCGACGTCGATCAGCTGTACCAGCATGCGCTGCAGCTCTTTGGCCAAGGCGGCGGCTGGCCCCTGACGATGTTTTTGCTGCCGACGGGCGAGCCGTTCTATGGCGGCACGTATTTCCCGCCACACGAGGCCTATGGCCGACCTTCGTTCCGACGGGTGATGGACGCTGTGCGCAGCGCCTACAAGACCGATCGCGAGCGCTTGCAGTCACAGGCGCGACAGGTGGTCGAGGCACTGCGCGAGTTCGAGGGACGCGCGGCCACAGAGTCCGGGGCACTCGGCAACGCCGTCCTCGGGCTTACAGACGATGAGAACAGAGAGCATAGGACCGACGTTCTGCAGCAGGCTCTTGAGCGACTCGGTCCACGCATCGACCGCCTGCGCGGTGGCTTCAGCGGGGCGCCGAAGTTTCCCAATCCAACGGCCCTATCGCTGTTTGTGCGGGGCTATGGTCGCAGCCGCGATCGTCAGGTGGCCGAGCCTGCGTTGCTGACGCTGGGCAAGATGGCAGCCGGCGGGATCTACGATCACCTCGGCGGTGGCTTTGCGCGCTACTCGACGGATGCTGAGTGGTTGGTGCCGCACTTTGAAAAGATGCTCTACGACAACGCGCAGCTTCTGCGGCTGTTTGCCGAGGCGCATGCGATTCACCTCGCCCATGGTGAGGCTCGGGCGGCGGCCCGCTGTGCCGAGGTTGTCGCCGAGACGCACGCTTGGCTGGAGCGCGAGCTTACCGACGCCCAAGGCGGCCTATACGCCGCGCAGGACGCCGACAGCGAGGGGGTCGAGGGCAAGTTTTTCGTCTGGACGCCCGAGCAGATCGAAGCGGTCCTGCCCGTCGAGCATGCGCGCTTGTTTGCCCGCTGCTATGACGTGAAACCCGGCGGCAACTGGCAGGATCCACATGGGCACGCCCCAGGCGGCGCCAGCATTCTGCACGTGGTTCACTCGCCCGAAAACGACGAAGAACGCGCGCTGCTTCAGGACGCCCGCTCTCGCCTTTTGCGCGCCCGCAGCGAGCGCACTTGGCCGGGAACGGATGACAAAGTCCTGACGGGATGGAACGGCCTTGCGATGACGGGCCTGGCCGAAGCGGGCCGTCTGCTCTCGGTGCCTCGCTATGTCCGGTCGGCGCGGCGCATCGCCGACTTCATCGAGAGGGCCATGTGGGACGAGGCGCGGGGCCTGTTGCGCACATACAAGCTCGGGCAGGCCAAGCTGCCCGCGACGCTGGATGATCATGCGTTTCTCGCCGAAGGGCTGATTCATCTGGCGTTCGCCAGCCAAGACCTCGGGTATCTGCGACGGGCGATGCAGATCACGGACGCTCTGCTCGATCGCTTCTACGACCCAGAGCGTGGCTTGTTTTACCTGGGCCCCGAGGCGAGTGCCGGTGTGCGCTTGCCGGTGCGCCCAGTCAGCTTTCATGACGGCGCGATTCCGTCGGGCGTCAGCGTTGCCTGCATGAACCTGATACGCCTCGCTGGGCTGTTCGATTTCGAAAAAGAGGGGCAGAGCGAGCGATCAGACGTCGCCGATCGAAGGCAGCGGTACCTGCAGATTGCCTCGCAGACCTTGCAGGCTGGGCTTCAGGCCGCGCAGCGCGGCCCCGTAGGACTGTCGAACTGGATCGCAGCGCTGGATCTGCTTCGACATGGCTTGACTGTGACGGTGATCGTCGACCCAAAGCGATCGTACGAAGGGACGTTGGGCGAGCAAGGTCAGGCGCTCGTCGCTGCGGCACATGGGTGCTATGTCCCCGATCATGCCGTGCTGGTCTGTCATCCTGAGCAGCCTCTTCCCGATGGGCTCGATCATCACAGGCGTGGCACGTCAGGCGCCTTGGCTGGAGCCGTCGCGTATGTCTGTCACGGACCGGTCTGCAGCGCGCCGCTTCAAGATCCGACAAGCTTGCGTGCTCGTCTCAGCGAGAGCAGCCGGTAATCCTACAAAATCACAGCCGCGCACTTGCCAAGCGAACGCGCATTCGGTACGTTGCACCTCCGAATGGGGCATAAACCTCCCATACCGCCACGTGTTCAGAATAAAAGGGGCTGCGCAGGATCCCGCGCAAGCCGCCAAGGTGGCGGTCGATGTCCTCGGGCCTATAGCTCAGCTGGTTAGAGCGGCCGGCTCATAACCGGCTGGTCCCTGGTTCAAGTCCAGGTGGGCCCACCGATACCTCAAAAAGACAACGCACACACGTCGATCGAGCACTGGAGGAACATACGTTGCGCGACCAACTCAAGCTGCTCGAAGAGCTTCAGCGTCACGATGCTCGTCTGCAAGAGATAGATGGCGTCATGAAGTCTCTTCCCGAGAAACTGCGAGCGGCAGAGCTCGCTCTTCGCGAGCTTGAAAAGCTGCTGACCAAAGAGCGCGAAGAGCTGCTCGACACCGAGGCATTTCGGAAGACGCAGGAAGACGATCAGAAAGACGCGGAACAGCTACTGAGCCGCGCCAAGTCGAAGCTGTCCCAGGTCAAGAACCTGCGCGAAGCGAATGCCGTGCAGCGCGAGGTCGAGACGACTCGCCGCCAGATGGACAGTCGACAAGAAGATGTGCAGAAGCTGGCGACGGCACTGGCTCAGCAACGCGACAAGATCGATGAGCATGAGTCCCGTCTGACCGCTGAGCGCCAGGCTGTTGAGTCGCAGCGCGGAGTCATCGCCGAGAAGCTCCGTGAGCTAGAGGCACAGCAGGTGGAGATTCGCGCGACGCGAGATCAGATCGCCAAGCTGGTCAAGCCGGATGTCCTGCGCAAGTACGGCACGATTCGCATGCGTCGGGGCATGGCAGTCGTGCCGGTAAGAAACGGCACCTGCATGGGCTGCAACATGAATATCCCCCCGCAGCTTTACAACGTGTTGCAGCGCGGCAGCTCTCTCGAACTCTGCCCGAACTGCAACCGAATCATCTACTGGGCCAAGCTGCTTGAAGAAGAAGCCAATCCATAAGCTCCTTCTACTTTGTGGGGCGGCGTGGCTGGGTCTTGTGGCCTGCACGCCTCCCGCTCCGCTTGCCCCGGCTTGCCGTCCGTGGCAGTCGGCCGATACCAGCACCGAACCCCCCGCCCACTGCCTGTTTTTTCCGCGGGCCGTCGCCATCGATCCGCTGGGAGACGTGCTTTACGTCGCCAACGCCAACACCGACAGCACCTTTGGCGGGTCGACGCTGGTCTCGATCGATCTGCTGCGCTATGAGCATGCTGTCAGCTGTTACCGCAAGTATGGACGCGGGCCCAGCAATGACGACGAGTGTGGCCGCGCCGTCGACTGTGCTGATCTAGGAACGATCGAGAAACAGACGACCGTGGAGGCGACCGATGCAGCCGATGCAGCGACGGGAAAATCCCCTGCGCACTACGATCGCTGCTACTGCGAGTTTGATCTAGAGGACGAACAGACCACGTACAGCGCAGATGCGCGCACGCGCATCGTGAACTGCGAATCGCAGCGCTTCATCATCGCGGACCAGACGGTGAAGGTAGGCTTCTTTCCTGCCAGCATGCAGATCCTCGCCGAGGATCCGTCAAACTGGTCCGCTCTCTCGAAGGGCGAGTCGCTGCGCCGCGGGCTGTACTTGGCCGTGCGCGGCGATCCCTCGATCACCTTTATCGACATCAAGCGCCCGTTTCGTCCGAACCGCTTGCCAACCGAGAGCGCCGGGCTGCAAGTCAGCTGCGGCGATCTAGAGAGCGATAGCGTTCGGCATGAGCCGGGGCAGCCGTATTCGCTGCACCTGTGTGCTGACAGCCACCGCGTTCAGCGAACGCCGCCTTCTGACGAAATCTGGATCGATCCGATGAAGCCAGAGCTGGGGACCCAGCCGCGCCTGCGCGTGCCCAGCGAGCCGATGGAGATCCAGATCGATCGCGGCTGCATTGGGGACGGAGCCTACCGCAAGCGCGGCACCCCGTGCATGAAGAGCAATGGCATGGGCGGCACGGTGCCGGGCGGTCAACCGTATCAGTATCTGATTGCGACGCATCTCGCGCGGGGCGAGATCTCGGCCTATGACCTGGGCCAAGATCCGCAGAATCCGGTGCCTCCGGTGCTGAAGGATGTCACCAACCCGCCGCTGATCCCCATGGATCGTTTTGGCCGAGCGGGGGCCGTTGCCCTGGTGCCGCGGATTCCTGGCGACTTGAGTCAGCCTTGGTATGTCAGCTCGCGCCTGCGTGGAACCATCAACACATTCCGGTTGGACGGCCCAAGCGAGGTCGATGCCAAGAATCCCTCGACGCCGGCTCCGCTGATTGTGCCAGGGCTGAGCTTTCGCGTCGGTGACTCGTTTTCACCTGTCTTCGATCAGGACGTGCGCGATCTGAAGTTTGAGCCAGGAGGCAACCGCGCCTTTGCAACCATCTACCAGCCCCCTGCGCTCGTCACGCTCGATACCAGCACACGGGGTGCGCGAGGCGTACCGTTGAACCAGATCACGGGCACCGTCAACCTGTGTCTGGGCCCCGAGCGCAGTGCGTTTGTCTCGGTGCCGCGCCGCTTCATGGGCGAGACCGTTCGCCAAAACGTGCTGTACGTGTCGTGCTATCTGTCTGGCCAGCTGGCCGAGGTGGATGTCGATCACGGCGAGCTGACGAGCATCACGCAGCTGGGCCGTGGTCCGTTCAAGATCGCGCTGAACTTCGGCCAAGACGATCCGTCGGCGGCGCTTGATCCCTGCGCCGACCCCTATGTCAGCGACGTCGAGTCCGCAGCGCGGGGGGTCATCTGTCCGCCCAAGCCTGGCCTGCGTCTGCATCCGCTGGGCGCTGCGCAGCCGGGGCTTGGGCCACGTGCGTACGTCAGCGTCTTTTTCGACAACGCGATCGGCGTCGTCGATCTCGATCCGCGCAGCCCCAGCTATCGCCGCTTGGTTGGGCGCATTGGGCTGCCGATTCCCAAGCAGGTGCAATAGTGCGGCTCCCGCCTTCGCTGCCTTCTGTTCGATGCGTTCGCTTGGCCGTGTGGATCGCTGTGTCCGGTCTGGTGCTGGGCTCGTCGCTCAGCTGTTCGCCGTCGCCGGTTACGACGCCCAGCAGGGCACTCGATCGGCCGAGCGACATGGCCCTGTACTGCGTCGACTACGAAGTGGATGGCTGCCTGCCCCAGGGAATCAACCCGGATACAGATCCCGAGGGCTACCTTGCGGCGTACTGCGGCCAGGTTGACTTCGCGTCCTCGACGACACCGCGGGCAACGGTCCTGCCGCTGTCTGCTTGCGAAGACGAACCCAGCCGAGTGCGGGTTGAAAATTATTTGTCGTCGGTACGACGGGCCGCCTATGCCACTGGCCGCGATGTGAACTATCCCTGCTGCGCAGCGGGGACGGCACCGTGCGAGACCAAGCATCCGGTGTGCTCACGGCGCATGCTGACGGCGCTGATCGCCAACACCGCTCGCGGTGAGCTTGCTGTCGCCGAGGTGCAGCAGCGATCTCCCGGTCCGGTAAGAAACGCGGTCCTGCGCAGTCTGCACGGAGGCAAGCCTGGCTTCGGCTTCCTGCCCGTCGGGCGGTTGCCTGCGCATGTGCGAACATTTTCACCAGCAGAGCCGGGGCCTTCGAGCGCGCGTGTCTCTGCAAACGCCTGGGGCGTGACGGCCAACGCTGGCTCGTGCGATCTGTCGATCGTGTCGTTGCAGCGCGTGGCTGAGCTCTCGGCTCGCGCCAGCATCTGCGACGAGACAGGGCAGTATTGCCCCGGACGCGACTGCACGGCCGATTCCTGCCCGCAGACGGTGCAGCCGTATCTGCCCGGAACTGGAAGTTCGCGTCGAACGCTGCGAGCCCGTCCCAGCTGGCTTGAGATTGCCCCGTGGTCAACCGGTACACAGCGCGTGGCGCTCGTCGCCTATCCAACCTGTGGGGTGGTTGCCGCGGTGGCTCTCTCGGATGCGAGTGGTGCCTGTCGAGCCGAGGCAGGCTGTGGTCAGGTGCTCGACGCGCTGGGTTTCGACAAGCAAGGCAAGCCGTACATCTTGACCGCGGCTGACTTGGCCAAGCTTGACTGTGCAGCCGACTGTGGTGGGGACGACAGCGCCAGCCTGATGCCGGATCCTGCGACGATTCCTCCAGGAGGAGGTAGCCGGCCGCTGGCCTATCCCACGCACTTGGCGATCGAGCCACAGACCTCGCGCCTGCTGGTGGGGGATGCCTATGGCGGCGCGCTCACCATCGTTGACTTGGACAATGCCGCAGCGGCGGGAGCTCACTTCCGCGGCAGTCCCCGTCGGTTGAGCTTGGATTTTGCGGCCCTGCCAGAGTCGCTGCGCGGCGGTCAGAGTGGCACGACATCTATTCGCATCGCACCGCGTACCGTCGCCGGCCAGTTCGCTTATGTGGTGGCGCTTGATGGCTCGGTGCGTGTGGTCGATCTCGATCGCGAGGTCGAGTGCGAGACCAATCCGGACCCCCGGTTCTTGCAGCAGCACGCCAGCGATCGCACGCGCGTGCTTCCCGACGAGCTGAACCAGAGCAACCTGCGCCGTCTGAGCTGCTTTCCAAATGGCGTGACTCCACGCAATCCATTGGCTGTGGGTCCTGGGATCCTGCCGCCTGGGGTCGGCTTGGCCAAGGACGTTGGCTTCGTGCATCTGGATCTGCCGAGCTGTGACGTGCGCGATGCCGCTAGCTGTCCATTTGTGCCCGACGCCGATCCAGCCACGTGGCGGCCAACCATCGCCGGACAGTGGATCGGGGACTATGCCTGGATCTTGGGCGGCGGCGGCGTCCTAACAGCGGTTCAGCTGGCCGACGCCTGTCCTCAGCCTTCGTTTCGCGCCTGCTTTCCCGACTATGGGGCGCTGCACCGCTTGGCTTTGTTGAGCACGCGAAGCCAGTACCAGCCAAATCCTGAGCTAGATAACCTGCCGGCGTACACACAGGCCATCGTGACCCGACCGGTCGATCGCTTGATGAACGTGCGAAGGCTGGCCTTCGGGCGCAGTACACAGTCAGATGCGTCGCGTCGAACCTCGGATATCAGCGTGCCCTTGACCGACAGCGATGGAGTGGGTCTGCCCGTATTTACGACGCGAATCGACGCCACAGCCGTCTCGTTTTTTGGTTCGGTGATCGACGAAGTGGGCAAAGAACGGCGGCGCTTGCTGCTTCCGGCGCCCGCTTCCTACTACTACCTGCCGGTGGACCCAATCTGTGATGTTGCACTGAAGTCGCAGGCGGACTCGGCGAACCTTGCCAGCCCCGGCGAAGGCCTGCCGCCCGAGCCCATCCGTCGACCGGTGGCCATGGTCCACTTCACGGATCCGGCCAATGTCACTACGCAGGCCTGGTCCCTCGAATGGGAAGGGACGCTCCCCAACCTGTCTCGCTACAGCGGTCGCATCTTGAATAATGGAACGCTGACGGATCTCAGCGGCCTGTACTGCAGCTATGGCGTGGAACAAGGCGACAAGCTGCGCTTGCGAGGCTGCCTCAGCGACGCGGACTGTGCATATCTTGGCTCGACGACGCGCTGCCAGCGCGAGCCGGGACAGGGCACTACGCCGGGTCTGTGCTTGACCAACGACCAGGCGGATGAGTGCCGGCGCGTATCGCAGAGTATCCTCGCGGCGGGCGCTGGTGACACATCGTGGCCCGCAACGTGGGAGAGGCGATACCGCATCGCCCGCGCTGAGCAGCAAGTCAGCCTTGGCAACGACGACATCGGAGATCGCCTCACGCTCGACGAGATCGCCGAGCCAGAGTCCGAGCTAGAGCGCGAGTCCTGCACGAACCTGGGCGATCCCTGTCAGAATCCGGTGTTTCGCCCAGGGCGCAGCAACGATGCGCTTGCCAAGAAGATGGATGGCTCCAAGGTTGCCTTGCCCGTCTGCCGGATCACATCCAAGAGCACGGTCCCAGGGGCTGACCGGGCCTGCATCTTGTCGTGCAGCGCCAACACCGACTGCGGCCAAGGCTATGTCTGTGCCCATTCTCCGTATGAAGCGGCCGAAAAGGCAGCTGGCAAGAACCTAGGGCCGCGCTGCCTTCGGGCGCCGTTGATTCACTCCGACACCGTCGGACGATCGGGAACCGCCATCGGTCAAGCTGAAGCCGATCGAATCGTCAGAGCCTGTTTTCCAGATCTGGCGCCCTATGAGGTGCGAGCCGGCGACTCGTTCCTGATGGTTCGCACGAGCTCAAGCGGAAATCGCGAGGCCGCCACGGTCACCAAGCGGGCCGCGGATGGTAGCTGTCAGCGGCCAGCAGTCGGTGATCCTTCCGCGAAAGCCGCGCGCTTCTTTGAGCCCCGCCTGCGCCTGGGCCCGCAGCAGAGCCTGCCCGATAGCGATGCGCGTCGCTGTGCCTCCGATCCGAATGCCTGGATCTCACATCGCGTCAGCGCCAGCCCAGAGGCCGAGAAGCAGCCAAGCTGCCAAGGCCTCTACGCGGGCTCGGTCTCTCTGCCGTTCTTCGGCACGGTCGAGACCGTTCGCGGCAAGAGCTTTGACTTGCAGACGACGAGCGATCCGTGGATCCGCAGAGAGCACGAGCTCATGTCGAGCCTCAGCCTGGATAGCCCATCGAATCAGTGCATTCTCACCGACGCGGCGCAAGAGGCGTATGTCGGCGTGCCGAGCTGCACCTCAGGCTTCTGCCGGTTCCCAAGCGATCACACCGAGGTTCTGGGGGTCCGGCGTGTTCACTATGAGAGCACTCTAGGCAACTTGGTCATGCGTGTGCCGCGTGTGCTGTTTGACCCAGCGAACAAGCCGGTGCCTTGCGATAGCGATTCCAAGCGCCTGTGCAATCCCGAGAGATGGGCCGTGCCTCCCGATGGCTATGTGGTGAGCGTCGGCGTACGCAGCGGCCAGTCTGCCTATCAGCAGCAGGCTCGACCGCAGACGACCGACACGCAGCAGGCGGACTCGCTGGCGCACAGTCTGCGTACGGCAGTCTCGGGGCCAGGGGGAGCGGTCTATATGGTCGATGAGGGGCGATCGGGCGATCCAACCGGTCTGCGGGGTCGTATCTTGCGCGCGATCGGCAGCATCTTCGATGCCGGCTTCTTGGTCCGCTAAGGCCAGCGGACTCGGCAGACGGTGGGTCTAGCCGGGCGCTTTCCGTGCCACAACCAGCATGAAGCCGCCCAGTCCGCGTAGCCCTGGAAGCTCTGCCGCGGTGCGTTCGAGCTGCTGCAGAACCGGTGCCACGACCGGCACCTTATGCAGCGCGGGAAGCGGCGTTAGCACCCGCAAGCCATAGACTGTCTCGACCTGCAGGCACGGGGGCAGGTAGCTTTTGACCGAGTCCAGCGAGTCATACCGCGTGAATACCTGCTCATCGTGGATCGCCGGGTCGGCAGCCGCGATCTGCGTCGGTTGCTTGAGGCGCTTGATCAAGTAGCGCAGCGATCGCGTGTTGTAGAACTCGGTGCAGAGGAAGCCACCTGGACGAAGCACGCGGGCTAGCTCGGACATTGCGCGGCCAATCTGCTCGACGTGCGCAAGCACCTTGAAGGAACAGACCATATCGAAGGAGGCATCGGCGAACGGCAAGGCGGTCACCGAGCCCTGTACCACGTGCAGCTTGCGCGTCTGCGCTTGCCGCAGCATGCCACCAGACAGATCGACGCCAACGGCTCGCTTGACATGAGGGGCAATTCGGCTCAAGACCAGGCCGGTGCCGCAGCCCGCTTCAAGAACCGTCGAGTTGGGGGTGACATAGCGACGGACCAAGCTGCTCTCTAGGTCGTCGATAAAGGCGTGATAACCGCTGTGGCGGTGCCGTTCATAGCTGACTGAGAACTCGTCGTAGTAGCGGCGATTGTCGAGTCGCATCACTTGCCCATAGCAGAAGCGCTTGCGCGGCACAATTTCTCGTACCTGGCTGCAGCGGCCCATGTAGAGTGCTGTAGAGCCTTGTCGCAGGGGTGGAACGTGTGGGTTGGGCGCGAGCTGACGGCCCATCCTTTGTGCCACCAGAGGAAGGAGCGAGGAGTGGAGCGCTGAACAAACAGAGCCGCAGCCCTGGACAAGCCGCTCTTGGAGACGTTCGAGAGCCGTGCTGGCGAAGAGGGTCTGCGCTGGCTTGGTTATGCCTCCCACGGGCTCCTTGACCCGTGCCCCTGACTCCTCGATGATGGTGACGATGGCAGACCCGGTGAATACCACGCCGCCCCCAGGCGCTGGTCGCGGCAGTGGTGAAGAGCGCGACCAGGACGCCGTGGGCGGCGCGCGTTCACCCAGCGGCGGTGGGCCGGCAACGCCACCGCTGCAGCCAGCACGGGGCGAGACCAGCGGACCGGGGGCAACGCCTCCCTCGCCACATCACGAGCCGTCGTGGGTGCGCAAGGTCGATCCGCGGCTCGGTCAGACCTTTGGCAAATATCGCGTCGAGTCGGTCATTGGCAAAGGCGGCATGGGTCTCGTCTATGAGGGCGAAGACATCATCTTGGGCCGCAGCGTCGCCATCAAGTTCCTCCCCGATTCGCTGACGGAAAATCCCAAGGCCATTGAGCGCTTCATCACCGAGGCCCAAGTCGCCGGCCGCCTGAACCATCCGAACATCATCGCCATCTACGACATTGGGCAGGAAGGGGACCATTACTACATGGTCATGGAGCTGCTCAATCCCACGTCGGCGGCGAGCTATGTGAAAGAGCGCGGCCCACTGCACTGGACCGAGGCCACCAAGGTGGTCGCCGATAGCTGTGCTGCGCTGTATGCCGCGCACCAAGTGGGGCTGGTACACCGCGACATCAAGCCGGACAATATTCTGTGTTCTCCGACGGGGAACACCAAGCTGGTGGACTTTGGCCTGGTCAAAGATCTGGCATTTGCCGCGGCGCTGACACAGACCGGAGTCGTCGCTGGAACGCCGCTTTACATGAGCCCAGAACAGGCCAGCGACAGTCCCATCGACCATCGGAGCGATATCTATTCCCTGGGGGCGACGTACTTCGCGCTGCTGACCGGACGACCGCCGTACACAGGCGAGGCGGCGCCGCAGATCATGTTCAAGCACTGCACGGCTCCGACGCCGGATCCGCGCGAAATCGTGCCCGAGATCCCAGAGTCCGTGGTGCAGGTGCTGATGCGGGCGATGTCGAAAACGCCCGAGGATCGCTATCAAACGGCCGACGAGATGCGGCAGGCGCTCGAAGCCATCTTGCAAGAGGCGCCCCGCCGCGCGTTTCACTTCCTGGTGCCACATGAGCCGTCGCTGCACAACATGCGTGCGCGGCCGTTCATGCGTGCGGGTTCGCTGCCGAGCATCAGCTCGATGCAGCCCAAGAGCAACCTCAGCATGGGGACCGGGGCAACGGCTGTGCGTCATCCGCTGGGTGGGACGCCGCCTTCTTCTACGCCGATTCCTTCGTCGACGCCGCAGCCTGGCATGGCACCGTCGACCACATCGGCAAAGCCGGCCTACTCACAGACACTGCAGCCCTCGCGTTTGCCTTT
The DNA here is from genome assembly GCA_016794505.1 of Myxococcales bacterium. Lineage (GTDB taxonomy): Bacteria > Myxococcota_A > Polyangia > Palsa-1104 > JAEUJZ01 > JAEUJZ01. The sequence continues at coordinate 11,591 of JAEUJZ010000145.1, read as the reverse complement.
GATCCTGGGGGCCATCGGCTTGGCTGCGGCGCTTTTGACCTTGGCTTTGGTCGTCTGGCGAATAGTTCGTCCGCCAGAGCCGCTGGTTACGGGCCCGGCCGTGCCGCCGCCGACGCAGCAGCCGCCGACCCAGCCGCCGCCGCCGCCGCTTCGCGTCGGTATTCTCAACTCGCGCTCGGGCACCATGGCCTTTAGTGCAGCGCCAATCGTCGATGCAACGCTGATGGCCATCGAAGAGATCAACGCAGCGGGCGGTGTGATCGGTCGCAAGATCGAGCCGCTCGTCGTCGACGGACGCTCGGACAACAGCGTCTTTGCTCGCGAAGCCGAGCGCCTGATCACGCAAGAAAAAGTTGTGACCATCTTCGGCGGCTGGACGCCCTCGAATCGCAAAGAGATGAAGCCCGTCGTCGAAAAGTACGATCACCTGCTGGTTTTTCCGTCGCGCGACGAGGGCATGGAGGACTCGCAGAACATCGTTTACAACGGGGCCACGCCCAACCAGCAGATCTTGCCGGCGGTCCGCTGGGTGATCGAAAAGCTGGGCAAGCGCCGCATCTTCTTCATCGGCGCCGATGGCCTTCTTGGGCACATGTCCAACGAGCTGCTCAAGGACTCGCTGACCAACAACCAGGCTACCGTTGTCGGCGAGAAGTTCGTGCTGCTGTCCGAGACGAACTTTCAGCCGATCATCAAGCAGATCATCAAGGCCAAGCCGGACGTCATCTTCAACATCATTAACGGCGACTCGAACCTCGCCTTCTTCCGCGAGCTACGCGGCGCCGGGGTGTACGCCAAAGACCTGCCGACGATCTCGTTCAGCATGGGCGAAAACGAGCTTGCGCAGTTTGCCGGCATCGACATGGTGGGCGACTACTTGGGGTGGAACTATTTTGAGTCGATCGACCGCGCCGAAAACCGCGACTTCGTGCGTCGCTTCAAGCAGAAGTACGGCGACCATCGCGGCATCAGCGATCCCATGGAGGCCGCGTACTTTGGTGTCTATCTTTGGGCGCAGGCCGTGCGATCCGCCAACAGCGACGACGTGCGCGCCATCCGTCGGCACCTGGTAAACCAGTCGTTTGAAGCGCCGGGCTCGCTGGTTCGCGTCGATCCTGCCAACAACCACACCTGGAAAGTGTTTCGGCTGGGCAAGATCGTCGAGGGCAATCGTATCGAGATCGTCTATAGCTCGGAAAAGCCGCTGCCGCCGGAGCCGTTCCCGTCGACGCGCACGCGTGCGCAGTGGGAAGCGCTGCTGGGCCACCTGTACGAGCTCTGGGATCGCAACTGGGTCAACCCCGCGCGCCCCAACCTGCTGAAGATGCCCAAGGGGCGCTAGGTCAGCGACTCGCCGGTCAATCGACGCAGGTTCAGCACCGCCAGCGATAGATCGAAGCGGGCCTGCGCAACGCCGACCTCAGCTTGGATCAGCGTGTCTTGTGCGTTGAGCAGGTCGAGCTGCGTCGCGGTTCCTGCTTGGTACTGCGTACGGACCAGCTCCAGCGTCTCGCGCGCCATCTGCACCGAGCGCTCGGCAGTGACCAGGCCGCGCTTGCGGGTCTCGACGCTACGTCGGCCGCTGACCACTTCATCGCTGATTGTCTCGCGCAGCTGATCCATCCGTAGCTGGGCATCGCGGCGCTGCGCATCCAAAGCATGGCGCTGGGCATCGCGCGCGAAGCCATCGAACAGCAGCCAGTCGAGCTGCAGGCCAATGGCATAGCTGTCCGCGCGGCCTGCAAACCCTGTGGCGTTGGTCAGGCGGATGTTGCCAAACAGCGACAGCGACGGAGCCCAGCGCAGAAGCTGCGAAAACGACTGCTGCCCCAGGGCGCGCTGCTGCAGCTGGCTGGCCAGAAGCTCGGGACGACGCTCCATGGCTTGCGAGACCAGCTCGTCTGCGCTGGCGAGCTGTGCCTCGGTCGGCGGAGGCGGCGGGACCACTTTGAACGAGCCAGCTTGCACGCGGAGCAGCGTCGCCAGCGTGCGATATGCCGAGGCGCGACCGTCCAGCGCTTCACGCATGCGCTGCTCGGCTTGGATCAGCGCCAGCTCGGCTCGAGTGACCGAGACGCGGTTCACCACGCCAGCCCCAAACCGCACCTTTTCGTTGTCGAGCGTTTTTTGCGCAACTTCGATGGCGTGGCGACGCGCGACCACCAGCTCATCGTTGCCTGCTGCGGCGTAATAGGCGACGGCTACCGACTGCAGGATTTGGGTTGAAGTCACCGCGAGCTGCTTCTCTTGCGCTTGGTAGTTCAAGCGTGCGCCTTTGAGCGCGGGATACGCAGCCGGCGCGATCAGCGGAACGTTGGCAACCAAGAACGCATCAAGCTGCACGCGCGGCACGATGTCCGCCTGGATGTTGCTGTTGAGCAGGGCACTGCGTAGCTGCTCTTCGGACTCGGCTTGGCTGAGCTGCTTGCCGCGGTCGGCGCAGATCTTCTGAATCGTGGCCGAGTAGTCATTGGCGTTGTTGCAGACCAGCGAGAAGACGGCATTGGTGGCCACACCGGGTCTGCCTGCGGTCCCGGACGCGGCCTGCAGATCCAGGATCTGCGCGCTCTGCACCGCGGTGGTGAACACCGACGCGCTTTGGTCCAGGGTCAGGCTGACGACCGGCTCGTTGATCGTCATCTTGCCTTGCAGATTCAGCGTCGGCAGCAGCGCAGCCATCGCGCGCTCGACATCGCTGTATGAGCCACGCAGGCGCTCACGCGCCGCTTGCAGATCGCGGTTGTTCTTTGCCGCCAGTTCCAGCGCATCCATCAGGCTCAGTGCCTTTTGCCCGGCGCCCGGATCCTCTTCGGCTGGCATGGCTCGTTGCGTACTCGGCTCGACCTGCGCTGCTGTGGACTTGCCGGCGCTTGGCTCTGTGGCGTCGGCATTGTGTATCGCTGCAGCCAAGCCAAGGGCGCAGGCGATGGATGGATTCAACCAAGAAGGCGCTTGAGCGCGCATTACTACCTCGCTGTGTGAAGTGGACTGGTTCGCGAAACAGAATGACTCAATCGACCAACTTCAGATGACTCGGCCGCGGCTTCTTGCCCGGCTTCGTCGCTGGAGCAGGGGCGGGGGGCGGTGCTTCCGGCTTGCTCTGGGCTTCAAGCTCCAAGTCGGCGGGTACATCACTCGGCCACACCATGCCGTGCTTTTCACCGTCGGTCATGGCGAAGACCGCAGACCACGGGATGAACGTCGCATGCGGCGAGCGCCGGAACGACAGCGTGGCAGAGATGCCCTTTTCGTCGATTGTGAGGTCATGCATGGGGACTGGCATGTTGTAGCCATACTGCAGAACCAAGCGTGGCTGCTCGCGCAGAAACTCGGGCAGTACGACCCCCTCACGACGAGGATCAAGATGCACATACACCCATGCCACCTTGAGAAGCTCAAGCAGCACGAGGCGCTTTTCGGGAAGCGGATCTCCCGTCATGGATGGTTACGCTCCGGGTAAGAGGAAGACGAAGGCAAGAGGAAGCTAGACACTCTTAACACAGGCGGCACGTTTTCGGCTATTTCACCGTCGGGAAAGCAGCCTAAAGGCCCCGCGCCTTTAGGAACGTGCTCAGCCAGGGGCCAACATAGTTATCCGTCGCACTTTTGTGGATCGCGCGCTTTAGGTCCTTGGCGTCGTGCTGGTTGATCTTCTCGGCGATAATCGCCAGCGACTTGGTCGACAGCTTGTAACGATTCCACAACAGCACAACACTGACGAGCGCCAAGAAGAACAAGGTCCCAAGGACGACCAAGGTCGCGACCAGCGCGCTCTGCAGGCGATTGGGAAGTCCTTCGCTGACGGCATCGCGGGTTCCGCGCACGGCGCCACGCATCGCGCTCTCGGTGAATTCCGAGACAGCGGCCTTGCTGTTGGGATCGCGCAGAGCACTTGTGGCTTGTCCGACGATCTGTTGCGCCATCTGCCCGGCGCTTTGTTCCATGCGCTTCCCCAGCGGTCCGTCGAGCGCTTGCACCAGCGCGATCGTCAGGGCCTCGGCTGTCGACTTCGCAAGCTGTTCTGCCGCCTTGGTTAGATCTTTTTCAATCGACTCTTTCAGCGCGCCACCTGCGGCGGTGACCGTCTCGGAGACGGCGCTGCGCAGAGCTTCGCGAAGCTCTGGCCCGGCGCTGCGCAAAAGGTTCCGCGTCGCATCCGACCCGCGCTGTTCCAGCGTCTGCAAGACATGCGAGACCAGCCCATCCAAGCGCTTCTGCACCTCGGCATCCGCCAGGCGACGGCCGACGGCATCAAAGGCGCCCTCCGATGCGCGTGCGGCGACCTGTTTGATCGTGTCGTCTTCCAACAGCGTCTCGCGCAGGATCTTTTTCAGCGGCTCTTTCATCTTTGGTAGCTCTTCGCCGACCCCAGCCGCTGCGCTGCGACCGTATTCGTGTACGCGCTGCATAAACGACGCACAGCTAGTGGTTAGCAGAGCCAGCGCAGCGACGAGAAAAGCCAACCGATGGCCACCGCCAGTCCTGTGCTTATTCCGCACGGGGTGCGTCTTCATCCTCGACTCCTTGGTTTGCGGCAACAGTGCGGGACACGTCTTCATGGTACTCGCCACCGCCCACAAGTCAGGGTGCCCGAATACCGGACGCCTCGCGCTGGCTGTCCGGGCTTCGGAAGCTTCTGTCCGGATCTCGGACGGGCGCGGAGCATCGATGTGATTTCCCGTCGGAAACATAGCTGGCACAGGGGCTGCAATGCTCTCTCGTGTGCTCGGCAAAGCGCACTCAGCTGGGGTTCTTGGCATTGATGCCTATTCCGTCCTCATCGAGGTCGATGTCGCAAATGGCTTACCGCAATACAACGTGGTGGGCCTGCCCGACGTGGCAGTGAAGGAAGGCGCTGTGCGGGTACGCGCGGCGCTAGAGAATGCCGGCTTTGCGCTACCTCCGCGACGGATTAACGTCAACTTGGCGCCTGCCGATATCCGCAAAGACGGAGCCGCGTACGACCTGCCAATTGCCTTGGCTATGCTCGTCGCGTTCGAGGTCCTGCCTCCCGACACGCTCGACGGGCTGCTGTGGCTTGGTGAGCTGGGATTCGACGGGGGTGTGCGGCGTATCGCCGGCAGCCTGCCCGTTGCACTCCTCGCCAGGCGGGCCGGGTTTCGCGGCTTGGTGCTCCCTGAAAGCTGCGCCTACGAGGCCGCCGTCGTTCGAGAACAGCCCATCTATCGTGTCGAATCGCTGCGACAGATCGTCGATCTCTTGCAGTCGGGTCAGCCGCTGCCGCGTGTCGAGCCGCGCTCTGCACCTGTCCCGGTGCATGGCTTTTCCGACGTCGATCTCGCCGAAGTCCGCGGCAATGAACAGCCGAAGCGAGCGCTTGAGATCGCTGCCGCCGGAGGCCACAACCTGCTGTTCATGGGGCCGCCTGGCAGCGGCAAGAGCATGCTGGCGCGTCGGCTCTCGACGATCTTGCCGCCACTCAACGAGGCGGAAGCCATCGAGGTCACCTCGATCTACTCCGCTGCTGGCCTGCTGAAAGATCCAGAGCTCTTGTACCATCGCCCGTTTCGCGCTCCGCACCACGACATCTCGGTGGTGGGGTTGATCGGCGGCGGCTCGTATCCAAGGCCCGGCGAGATCAGCTTGGCGCATCACGGTGTCCTGTTTCTCGATGAGCTGCCCGAGTTCTCACGTGCGTCGCTAGAGGCCCTGCGCCAGCCCCTCGAAGAGCGCCATATCCACATCGCGCGGGCCCGCTGTGCCGTCACCTATCCCTCGTCGTTTTCCCTCATCGCCGCATTTAACCCGTGCCCCTGTGGCTTTCGAGGGTCGTCGCTGCGTAGCTGCACCTGCGACTTCGGCATGGTCTCGCGTTATCTGGCACGGCTTAGCGGTCCGTTGCTGGATCGCTTTGACCTGCACGTCGACGTTCCCCATGTCGACTACCGAACGCTGCTCAATACCGATCGGGTCGGCGAGTCCTCTGCGACCATTGGCGAGCGCGTCGTTTCGGCTCGCCATCTGCAAGCACGGCGCGCTCGGCAGCTGGGCGATGCCTATCACAGCAATGCGCTCTTGCGTCCCGAACAGCTGCCGCAGGTCGTGAAGCTCGACGCCGCTACCGATCGCCTGCTCATCAACTACGCCCGTCAGCACGTGCTCTCTAGCCGGGCTGTCCACCGTGTCCTGCGCGTCGCACGAAGCATCGCCGATCTCGCACAGTCCGCAGATGTGCAAGCCGCGCATGTTGCAGAGGCGCTGTCTCTGCGTGTCCTCGATCGCCCCATCGCCGCATAACCCCACCGTCGCAAACTTTCATTGTCGGGAGAACACAGCCATGAGCATGTCCAAAGCAGTCAAAGAACGCATCAAAGCCCTAAGCAGCGTGGTTGCCGCTGTCGAGAAACAGTTTGGCAAGGGGGCCATCATGCCTCTCGATGGCAGCCAATCTGTGGATGTCGGCGTCATCTCAACCGGATCCCTTGGGCTTGATGCCGCCCTCGGGATTCACGGACTGCCCCGAGGTCGCGTCATTGAGATCTATGGCCCGGAGTCCTCGGGCAAGACCACCCTCATGCTCCATGCGATAAGCGAAGTGCAGCGGCAGGGAGGCGTCTGCGGTTTCATCGATGCCGAGCATGCATTCGATGCATCGTATGCTAAGCGCCTCGGGGTCCGACTGGAAGAACTCTTGGTCTCGCAGCCAGACTGTGGCGAACAGGCACTGGAGATTGCCGACATGCTGGTTCGCTCCGGCGCCGTGGAGCTGGTCGTTATCGACTCGGTGGCTGCCTTGACTCCCAAAGCTGAAATCGATGGAGAGATCGGCGACCCGCACATGGGTCTTCAGGCGCGTCTGATGTCCCAGGCCCTGCGCAAGCTGACCGGCGTGGCTGCCAAGCAAAACTGCGCTGTCGTCTTCATCAATCAGCTTCGTCAGAAGATCGGCGTCACGTTTGGCAATCCAGAGACGACGACGGGCGGCAACGCCCTCAAGTTCTATGCTTCGGTTCGGCTCGACATTCGACGCAGCGGCCAATTGAAACAAGGGGACGTCGCGGTTGGATCGCGCACGCGGGTCAAGGTTGTGAAGAACAAGCTGGCACCGCCATTTCGCGAGGCCGAGTTTGAGATTCTCTTCGGCCAGGGCATCAACCAAATGGGGGAACTTCTCGATCTTTCCGTCACCCATGGCTTCGTCGAAAAGTCGGGCGGCTGGTATTCCCTCGACGGGGAACGCCTGGGGCAGGGCAGAGAACGCAGCATGCTCTGGCTACAAGAACATGCGAGCGAGGCCGAGCGTCTGCGTGCGCGGCTGCTTGAGCGACTGGGGACGCAGCCCGCTCCAGGTGCGATGGCGCCGAATGACGAGGCGGAATCCAGTGCAGAGTTGGCTGCATGACCGCATCTGCGCTGCCACGGCAGGCATGACGTAGTGCTGCAAGGAACTTGGCAGGCAGCCGTCAACGGTGACGCTCACAAGAGCCTCGATGGCGTCGGACGGGGCCTGCCCTCGCGGGTCGATGCCTGCAAAAAAGCCAAGCTGTGCGTTCGACCGACGAGCGCGTCCCGGTGATACCTCAGTCTGGACTTGCGAGAGGTGTTTGGGAGGATAGGTCCTTGACAAGGCAGCAGCACGGCCAGTAGGCTTGCCGACTCGCGAGGTACTCCCAGGTTTTTGATTGGCCAGCGCCGAACCCGATTCCACAGAGACTGGTCAATTCCTCCTCACACAAAGAACGCAAACAGCTCGCAGAGACATCAAAGCCTGCCTCTAGCGAGAGCGAAGCTAGCCCAAGAGAACAGGAACAGAAGACACATGTCGGTAAAGATTCGACTCGCTCGCCAGGGGGCAAAGAAGGCTCCATTCTATCGGGTTGTCGTCGCGAATTCGCGCAATGCACGTGACGGGCGATTCATTGAGCACATCGGCGTTTACGATCCTACGCGCAGTCCGGCCGAAGTTCGTTTCAAGATGGACCGCGTGGATTACTGGCTCAGCCAGGGCGCACAGCCATCCGAAACAGTGGCGCAGCTGATCAATCGCACACGGCGCCAAGGGACTGCGCAGACTTCAGACAAAGCGGCACAGACAGGGAAGTAGTAGGCGTCTGTCGCGTAGCTAGCCTCAAGAGTTGGAGATATTCCGCGCTAGCGCATAGCCGCTTGCAGCTGCTCGGTAAGCATCGCACACAAGCCAAACCCTTGGTAAGGCGATTGCTGGCCAGCATCATCGGGTTTCTCGTCGGCGATGCAGACCTCCTTCCTTCAGATTGGCACTGTCCTGCGACCTCATGGGTTGCAAGGAGAGCTGCGCATTCGCCTGCACAATCCCGTTTCCACGGCCTTAGATCAAGCGCGGCGAATCTGGCTGCGCCTGCCAGCACTAAGCACGGTTGAGGCTCAAGCTCTCCAGCAGCCACGAGAATGGCAGATCGAGGCAGCGCGCCGCCTACCTGATGGCTGTTATCTGGTTTCACTGACTGGTCTCGTCGACCGCAACGATGCCGAGACATGGCGAGCGGCACAGCTCTTAGTTCGCAGAGACGAACTTGAGCCATTGGAGGAAAACGAAGTTTATCTTGCCGATCTGGTGGGTATGCGCGTTCAATCCATGGCGGGAGATGATCTAGGCCGCGTAAAAGCAGTTCTAGGTCTTAATTCCAATTGGCTTCTTAGCATTGAACGCCATGATGGTTCAGAGATCCTATTGCCCGCAGTCTCTGAAATTCTAAAAGGAGTTGATTTAGAGGTAGGCTTGATTTCCGCCGATCCTCCAGATGGCCTTCTCGCTGGCTAAATTTATTGGTAAATTATGACACTACGAATCGACGTTATTTCTATATTCCCAGATATGTTCGCTCCCGTTTTGCGCATGGGAATGCCCGGCCGAGCCATTGCAAAAGGCTTGGTAACTTTGAGTGTTCTTGATCTCCGCGAATATGCTGGGGACAAGCATCGTAGTACAGATGACACCCCTTACGGCGGCGGCTCTGGCATGGTTATGTTGGTCGAACCGCTTGTTCGTGCCCTTACTGCGATAGACGCATCACAGGGCCGAGGGCGCCGTATTCTACTAACGCCAGCGGGGAGGCCGCTGCAACAATCGCACGTGCAAGAGTTTTCTCGATTGCAACACATAGTACTAATTTGTGGAAGATATGAAGGCGTCGACGAGCGAATCAGTCACTATATAGATGAAGAGGTTTCTATTGGGGACTTTGTGTTATCTGGAGGCGAATTGCCGGCCATGGCCTTGATTGATGCGGTGACTCGTCTGATTCCTGGCGTTCTCCACAATGAGAATTCCTGTCAAGAGGAGTCCTTTCAGCAAGGCCTGCTTGAGTACCCGCAGTATACGCGTCCATTTGACTTCGCCGGCCATGTTGTGCCGTCGGTGTTGCTGTCCGGAAACCATGAAGAGATTCGCCGATGGCGTCGCCAAATGTCTTTGTTGCGAACCCGAGACCGAAGACCTGAGCTTTTCCAGCAGTTTGGTTTGACCGCTGAGGATCGGCAACTGCTGGCCGAAGCCAGAGCCGACGAGGTGGGCAAAGGGGAGCAAGAAAAGCGATGATAAGAGGAAATGCGTATCTTGCCCTCGTTCACTATCCTGTGTACGACAAAAATCACAAGGTAGTGGCAACTTCAGTCACAAATTTGGACATTCATGATATTGCTAGGGCCTGTCGAACCTATGGCTTGCAGGGCTACTATTTGGTCCATCCAGTGTCTGCGCAGCGCGAGCTGACTCGGCGTATCGTAGGGCATTGGCAGACTGCTGAGGGTGTGACACAGAATGAGTCACGAAGCGAAGCACTGGGTTTGGTCCGCGTTTCTGCAACCGTGGAAGAGGTCATCAGCGAGATACAAGACAAGCATCAAGCCCCCCCAGTTGTCGTAGCCACCAGCGCTCGCCCGCGAATCAACAATATTACGGTGAAAGACTTAATCACCCGAGATGAGTTGAAGTCTAGACCCCTTTTGCTCCTTTTCGGAACAGGATGGGGTCTCACGGACGAGTGGCTGGACAAAGCGGACGGCTTGTTGGCACCTATTCTAGGCCGTTCAGATTATAACCACCTAGCGGTTCGGACAGCGGTGGGAATCATCCTAGACAGGCTCTTTAGCGGAGCCCGAGAATAACTGCGGAGAACAAAGTCATGAGTGACGTCGTAACAGCGATTCAAGGCATCGAAACAGCGCAGCTGCGCAAGAGTCCATTGCCCTCTTTTCGAGTGGGTGATACGGTACGAGTCTGGGTTCTCATCAAAGAAGGCGACAAAGAGAGAAGCCAGGCGTTCGAAGGTGTGGTGATCAAGCGGCATCACCATGGCGCCCGGTCCTCCTTTACAGTCCGCAAAATCAGCTATGGCGTCGGGGTTGAGCGCATATTTCCGTCACACTCTCCGCGCATTGATCGGGTCGAGGTAGTTAGCCGCGGTGATGTTCGCCGGGCGCGACTCTATTATTTGCGTCAGCTCTCAGGCAAGGCTGCGCGCATCAAAGAACGGACGACTAGCATTGCCAAAGCGGCCGCGAGTGACGCATAGGCATAGTTTCCTACAAAATAGGGACGGGAGAGCCTTGAAGCATAGTGCATCAGAGATGGGGCGCTACGCAGAGCAGGTTTCCGTGCTTTATCTGCGGCAGAAGGGGGTTCTGCTGCTGTCTAGAAACTACCGAGGCCCGCATGGAGAGATTGATATTATTGGCCTTGATGCGGATACAGTGTGTTTTATTGAGGTACGATCGCGCAGGCATGCAAAATTCGCAGACCCAATACTGACAATTATGAGCAAAAAGCAACAGCGCATTATTAAAACGGCGTTGTGCTTTTTATCACAAAATTGTAATCTGAACATCAGGAATTACCCGTGCCGATTTGATACCATTACATTGATTATCCCAGATGATCGGCCGCGAGAATTAGTGTGGACAAAGTCAGCCTTTCAATTATCCGAGCAATTTTTTAATCCTTGACTGTGTATTACCCCAGCCCAAAAAGGCAGGCTAGGCGACTCAGCAGCGCCCCAAGATTGTGAACTTGCTCCGGTTTAGTGGACATCGCCTCTCAGAGGGAATAGGAGGAGACGATGACCGCACGGGCCCGAAGGGAGTTCAGTCCGGAGTGTAAGGCGGAGGCCGTTAGTCTGGTCCGCAGCAGTGGCAAGACGGTGGCGCAGATTGCGCGCGAGCTGGATTTGACCGGCAGCGCGCTGCGCAACTGGGTGGAGCGCGCCGAGTATGCCGGCAGCTCGGATCTGTCGCCGAGCGGGCGGCAGGAGCTTGTGCAGCTTCGCTAAGAGAACCGCGTGCTGCGTATGGGGCGCGAGCTCTTAAAAAAAAATCCCATGGCCTGGTCGCACACGCGACGTATGAAAGTCTACGCTGCGGCGGAGTGAGGCCGAAATTGGACTCCGAAGCGCCTCCAGATTGTATGGCGAGCTCTTCAACAGAGCGTCGTAGCGACGGGATAAGCCGTATGGCTAGTCAGTATGGACCGACCGGCTCGCGGTCGCAGCGGAGTAGGTTACGTTGCGCGCCGTCGAGCCAACCCAACGCAGAGCTACAGGCGACAGGAGCCGGTCGGTGAAGAACGCTATCCACTCTGTCGGTTTGGATGTCCA
>JAEUJZ010000097.1 GCA_016794505.1 Myxococcales bacterium | reverse complement strand
CGCCGAGCCGCTTGGCGGTGGCGGTGACATGGAGCAGGCGGATAGGGTAGGCCAAGCGGGCTTGGGCACCGCCTTCGGGCTTGCCGGCTTCGCGGCGGATGCGCCTCACGGTGCCGGCACAGGCGCGCTGACGACTGATGGAGCGGAAGCCTTCCGCGGTGAGCTTTTCTGCGACCTGCACGTCGCTGAGGTCGCTGTCTACCAGTGTCAGGGCGCGCTGGACCAGCGCTGGGTACTCGTCTTTGGCGTGATGCAGCGGAGTCGGCACCGACAGTTCCTTTTCGGTGTCGGCGCCACCTCGCCATACGATGCGGACGTGCAGCTGCGTCTGCGAGGGCAGGCGCGTCAGCACGACCTTGTCGATGAGGCAGCGCAGGAGTTCCTTGCGTGTCGCGGTCGGCAGCTGCGGCCACAGCCGAGGCAGAGCCTGGCCGGCAGCTCCCATCTGTGTCCGGAGTTCGGGGGGAATCCGTTTTTGCGCGTCGGTTCGCATGCGCTGTCGGTCCTGCTCGTAAGCCTGCTCGGCTTGCGAGAGGGCTTGCAGCGCGGACTCCCAGCGACGCTCCAGTTCTTGCGCGACCAAGCGGTTTTCGGGGTCGGCTAGGTCGTACTGTCGTCGAGCGCGATGGACTTCGTAGCGCAGGCGCTGCAGCTGCCGGTCTTGCGCGGCTAGGATGTGCTGCTGCTGCTCCACAGTCCGCTGCAAGGTCGCTTCGTATAAATCCATCTCGACCGGGCTTATCGCGGCAAAAAAGGAATCCACTACACAGGGGTCCACGACGTCACTACGAAAGGACTCGTGATGCAGCTTGGGGTCGCCGGGATCGCGGATGCAGCGACAGCGGTAGTACCCCGATGAATCATAGGCCACAAACATCTGCCGACCGCAGTGACCGCAGTACACCAGGCCCGCCAAGAGGTTGATGCCTTCGCGCGCCACGCCCGGGCCGGACCGTCGACGGTGAGCCGAGTAGTTGTTCTGTAGGATGGACTGAATGCGCTCAAAGGTATCCCAATCGATGTAGCCGTCAAAATGCTGCTTCAGGACGACCTTCCACTCGTCGCGCGGCAGCGGTTGGCTGCGGTAGACGGGCCGTTGGGCGTCGGTACGCATGGCCCAGCGCGAGCGGCCAAAGACATACGCACCGGTGTACGTGGGATTCTGAAGGATGCGTCGGATGGACCCACCCGAGGGCGCCACAAAGCGCAGTCGATGCTCGCTGACCGAGCGGGCGGGAAGCAGGAGTCCGTGCTCCTCCATGTGGCGAGCGACCTTGCCCGAGCGACGCAGCTCCAGAAAGAGGCGGAAGACCAGCGCGATGCTCTCTTGCACTTGCAAGTCAGGGTCTTTGACCACGGCACCATCGTCGAGGCGAATGAATCCCACGGGAAGCTTCATCGCGAGCTCACCGCGCTTGGCTTTGTTGTACATGCCCGCGTTCAATCGTCCACGCAGCGTATGAAGTTCAAGTTCCGAGACGATTCCTTTCATTCCTAAAAGGAGTCTTCCGTTCGACGTCGAGGGGTCATACACACCGTCGCGGTCGCCGATGAGGCACTGATTCATCGCGCATAGATCCAGCAGCGGATACCAATCGCTGCAGTTGCGCGACAGGCGCGTGCTCTCGTAACTTAGGACGATTCCGATCTCACCCAGCGCCAGCTCCGACAGGAGCTTCCGATATCCCGCTCGTCCGGCGGTGGTCTGGGCCGATGTGCCGGTGTCGGCCTCGACGATCTCGATGGCGGACTCCGGCCAGCCCAGGCGCAGCGCGTGCAGCTTCATGTCGTGCTGCAGGCGCTGACTCTCCTGATTGCTCATCACCTGATGGCCCGTGGACTGGCGGATGTAGATCACTGCTTTGCGACGCAGATGCGACGGCAGAACCGGTGCAGAGTTCATGCAGAGCCTCACTGAGGAGCTGAGTCAGCTCCGTCTGAATCTGGGTCTTCAGGGAGTTTGGGAGGGAGGACCAGACGGCACTTTCGCGGATGGACATGAGCGAGCCGCGACCTCAAAGATCACGACCAGCTCCGTCATCGACGACAGCGTCAACTTCGTCGGAGGCTCTAGCGCTTCGCTTAAAGCAGAGACCGGAATCCGAATCAAAATTTCCGGTGTGAAAAAAACGACGACCGTCGGCTCCTTGCCAGGCCGGTTCACCCGATGGTGAACGCGAAACGTCCTGCCAAAAAGCGGATGAGTCCGGTTCTGGATAACGACCTCATCTACGTCGTCATGAACAGTTGCGGGGGGCGTGGCATCAAGTTCTGATGCCTTAACTAATCAGCCATGGTACGCGCGGCCTTGCGTGAGCATGGGCGTTGGCTGATCGAGGAGCGTCCACGGGGAAGCGCGAGCCGAGTCTAACGGATACCGACTGGGGACGATCGCCGAGGGCCGTCAGATCCGCAACGATCCAGAGGCGATTGACGATATCCTCGCAAGAAGTGAATTTTCTTTGTCCCTCTTGGTGGGCAAGTAAGGGTGCAATGAGCGAGCAGGAAGCAACGACAGCGGCGATGCCCTCGTTCAGTCGCAGCGAAACGCACGGGGCCGAGGCGGCTATCGGGACCGCAGGTGCACACGGGTACGTCTCGCCGTTCTGGGAGATGATGAATGCTCGCGGTCGCGAGGACACCGAACCACCGCGTGGCTCTACCGTCCCCGCGACGGTCGCCGGCACAGCGGGAGCGTTGGGCCGAGAAGCCTTGGTGCAGACGCAGGCCAGTCGAGCCTATGCCGCTGGCCTGGCTGCCCCACACGTCGACTACGACGGGCCGCTGATTCGTTCTGTGCCCACCGGACGCTGGCAGGACTACGTCAACCACTTGTTTACGGATCAAAAGGGCGGGCGATACAACGCGCCCGGAAATCGCCCGCACCTGGCTGTCACGGCTCACGGGCGAAGATCCCTACCTGCACACCCGCGCACTCGGCCAGGGGGTGATCGACTCGGGCGCGAGTGGTATGCGGGTTCCATCTGCGACGGGAGGGCATCAGGTCAATCCCATTCCTGTGAATGCCGATCCCACTCAGATCCAGTACCGGAACCATATCGACTTCGATGCGCACGGAGCCCCTGGAGCGACCCAGGTAGACCCTGCGCATGTCAGTCAGCATGGCACCGGGGGGACTGGCCGCGGTGTGATGCCCGACGGGCATGCCCCGATCCCTGCCAAAAACCGGCTGCATCCCGCCCACCCCGAACACACGCCGGCCGAGCTCTCTAGCGGTCGAACGCGCCGCGCCGGCTCGCCTCGCTATGCGGCGGCCGGGGCGGGTCTTATGTCGGTCGGTACTGATCTGTACGACCACTTTGTCGACGGAAAGGATGTCAGCGTCAGTGACATCGCAGCCCATGCCGCAGGCAACAGCGGGGTCGCATCGCTAGGGGCACTAGCCAACGACCGCGTCCTGACCCCACGCCTAGGCGGGGGCCTGCGTGGAGCAATGAAGGGCGGCGCGATCATCGACGCTGTCACCAGCGGTGCCTTTTCCACCTGGGACAACGCCAGCGCTTATCGGGAGGGGCGAGAGACGGCCAGCCAAGCCACCGCCAACGTGCTTGTCGACACGGGCGTGGGGGTTGGTGCGGGCTTGGCCGGCGCCGCGGCCGGAGCCGCGATTGGCTCGGTGATTCCCGTGGCTGGTACGGCGGTCGGAGCCGGCATTGGATTTCTGGCGGGCACAGCGGGCAGCTATCTGACTCGCAAGCTGGCCGATGGCAGCGGATTCACCGATTGGGCCAAGCGCGGTCTAGGCGGTGCCCTCAATCGCTTCGAGCAACCCCTCGGTCGGGCGTGGGACGGAATCTCTTCGACAACCCAGGCTATCGGTAATACCGCAAGCCGGGCACTTGGGGCCGCCGGACAAGGACTGTCGAACGCCGGGAGTGCCATCCGCGGCGGTGCGAATCGACTGTGGAACGCCATCACGCCGTGGTAAGCGAAAGAGTGCGATCAGTATGGATGCTCCGATGAACCCTTCGCCGAATGCCACAGGTCGCCATGTCATCCACGACTTCGCAGGCTTGGTAGCGGCGCTGCAGAGCGACGGCGCCCCACTTGCTGTGCAGCCAGGGAAGGCCGAGCTGCGCATTCTCATCGACGAGCCTTGGCTAAAGACTGCTCTGTGGCTGCACTGGGATGCACAGCACGCGCTCCTGCATCTTCTCCTGCCGATTGGAGATCCCATTCCTGCCGAGCGGCTGTCGGCCATTGAGAGCCTCATCGCCCGCATCAATCACCGACTGGTCATGCCAGGCTTTGGCCTCGATGATACGAATGCGGTCGCCTATTTTCGACTGTGCCTACCCCGCGAGGAGGGGCTTACTGTCGAGCAGGTGCGGACTCTGCTGCGTACCGCCATCGGAACGGTGCGCGATGCACTCCCCCTCTTTGTCGACGTGCTCCAGGGAGGGCTCTCACCCCAAGAGGCGATTCTGCGAGCCCGCTGATGGCTCTCGATGGGCCGCCTTGCGTCGAGCCTTCTTTTTGCATTCCCGTGCGAGATCACGCCATGTCTGAACCGCTGCTTCCTGATCTGCCGCCAGCCCTCGAAACCCTCGCGCTCTCACTGTATCCCGAGCCAGAACTGGCCCGTCGTGCTCTTTTGGCTCCGTGGCCTCTGCTCCGATTTCGCAGTGCGTACGACGAACGCGCGCTCTGGGCCAGCACCGCACAGCTTGGTCACGAGGAAGTGACACGCCGCGCATCGTTTGATCGCATGCTGCAAGACGAGCGCGAGCCCTTCCAGCGCGTCGACCAACCCTACTTCGTTGGACCGTTTACCAGTGGTACGCTGCGCAGCCCTTATCCTGAGCTCACGGACTCGGATTTTTGGTGTTTTGTTGTTCTCCATGGCACGGAGGAGCGGGCTCGCGTCTTTATGGAACATCGCCTCGTCCCCGGGCTAGGCTTCAAGACCACCGTGGCCTATCTGCGTGCCGCGCACAGACCCGTGGGAATGGCAAAGCGCCTGCTGGCCATGCTTCGCCCCCCTCGTGTGACCGACCCGCGAGCCGATGCCTATTGGTCACAGTCGGAACTGTTACAGCCCGTCTTCGTGTAGCCGAAGACAAGAAAAGACGAGGTGTAGCTCAGCTGTGCCCATGCTGCGCGAGCCCGCGCCCATTATGGCCTTCCACAAAAGCTGCCGCACCTGCGCCGAGTGCCACACGCCGCGCGCTGCGGAGTGAGCTCGCGCTGCGTCAGATCTTCGCCGAGCTTCCGCGGGCTGTCGTTGGCTTTGTGCAGCCTAACCGATCGTCTCGGTTCCAGACGACCAGGAGGCTATCCCGCCGGTATACGTGGGTCAAGGGGGCATCAGCTGGGGGATGCGCGTACAGGGGCAGAGGAGCGGGGCGATGTCGGGAAGGTGTAGAGTCGGTTTGGCGTCGGCGGGGGCGGTAAGGCGTCGGGCAGCGCCGTGATATAAGGAAAGGATGCGCTCAACCCTCCGGCCGTGGCTGATGTGCGGGGCGATCGGCGTGGCTGGGCTGGCGATGCCGGCGGGGGCACAGACGCTCAAGGAGGCCCCGGCGGTGCTCAACAAGCAGGACGCGGCCGCGCAGCACTTCCAGCTTGGCGTCGAGTTCTATCGAGCCGGCGACTATGCGGCGGCGCGTGTTGAGTTCGAGGCGGCGTTCGGGCTGAGTCAGCTTCCTGACTTGCTGCACAACCTAAGCCTGACGGCCGAGATGCAGGGGCGCACTCGCGAGGCGATCGAGTACGAG